>CAWDCE010000022.1:0-195516 GCA_963800725.1 uncultured Acidimicrobiaceae bacterium
TACCTCGACAAGCAAGAAAAGGAGTCTCACCATGGGACATGAAGGACAGCACAAGCACATACATCACGATCACGATCACGATCACGGCCACGATCACGGCATGCCCCGGGGCCCACGCAGCGCGCAGGCACGTCGTGGTGATCCCTGGGGCGGCGAGCGGGGCGGTCGCGGCCGTTTCGGCGGCGAACGAGGAGGCTGGGGTGGTGGACGGCGGATGCGCCGAGGCGACATCCGCCGGTCCATCCTCGCCGCACTCAAAGAGAGTCCCGCTCACGGCTACGAAGTCATGCGTCGCCTCGAAGAGATGAGCGGTGGACTGTGGCGACCAAGCCCCGGCTCGGTCTACCCGCACCTCCAGATGCTCGAAGACGAGGGCATGGTGCGCTCGTCCGAAGTTGACGGCACCAGAATCTTCACGCTCACCGAGGCAGGCGAGGCTGAAGCGGCCAAGGGCACCGGGCTGCCCTGGGACCAAAGCGCTGACGGTGAAAATCAGATCCGCACTTTGCGGCTCAGTGCGGCCCAGCTGATGAGCGCAGCCAAGCAACTCTCGGGGGCCGGTGCTGGACCCCAGGTCGAGCGCGGCATCGCCGTCCTCAAGGCGGCCCGCCGTGAGATCTACCAGATCCTCGCCGAGGATTAGCACCTTGGGGGTACTGTGAACGAGACGTCATGACCTCGACCACCACCACGCCAAATCCCGCACCGATCGACGGGGAGCCAGCTCCGATCATCGAGGCCGTGAATCTGGTGAAGACCTATCCGGGAACCGATTTTCGAGCCGTCGACGGGCTGAACCTCTCGGTGCACACCGGGGAGGTGTTCGGCCTCTTGGGCCCCAACGGCGCTGGCAAGACCACCACGGTCGGCGTGCTCACCACCCGGGTCATCCCAACGGGCGGTCACGCCAACGTCGGAGGGATCGACGTCGTCGCGGACCTGACACTGGCCAAGCAACTCATTGGCGTGGTCTCTCAGCAAAACACCCTCGACCGCCAACTGACGCCATGGGAAAATCTCTACTTCCACGGACGCCTTTTCGGGATGGGCGTGCGCGAGTGCCGCCAGACCGCTGACGAACTCTTGGAGCGCTTCCAGCTCACCCGCTTTGCCAAGGCGTCGGTCTATGCGCTTTCTGGGGGAATGGCGCAACGGCTGATGGTCGCCCGGGCCATCTTCCACCGTCCCGCCGTGTTGTTCCTCGACGAACCGACCGCCGGCCTCGATCCCCAGGGGCGGCTGGCCTTGTGGGATCTTCTGCGGGGCCTCAACGTGGACGGGCAAACCATCATGTTGACCACCCACTACATGGAAGAGGCCGACAAGCTCTGCGGACGTGTCGCCATCATGGACCACGGAAAGATCCTGGCGCTCGACACGCCGACCCAGCTCAAACAAGGGGTGGGCGCCGACACGATCGTCACCGTCAAGGCCGAAGGTGATCCGCTCGCCATGGCCGAGCACTTCACCCGCGACGTCGAGGGCATCACCCGCACCAGGACGGTGCCCGGCGGGGTCGAACTCCATGTGAAGGGGTCGGACCGTTTGGTCCCGCGGGTCGTGGCGGCCGCAGAATCGGGCGGCTATTTGCTCGCGGATCTCTCGGTCGCCGAACCCACCCTCGAAACCGTCTTCATCGGACTCACCGGCAAGGAGTTGCGCGACTGATGTCTGCCACTACATCCCAACCGAGCGTCGGCACCTCATGGGACGGAACCCACCACGCGGTGTCGCTCACGCCGTTGCGTTCGGCCACAGCGGCCAGTTGGACAGCACTCGGTGCCCTCATCGTGCGCGACCTCGTCGTGCTGCGCAAGCATCTCGTCGAATTCACCGTGCGCACGTTGGTGCAACCGTTCTTGCTTTGCTTCGTCTTCTTGTACGTGTTCCCGAAGATCGGACAAGGCATCGGGGCCTCGAGCGGGATCCCCGGTGCCGAATCGGCCTTTGCGACCGTGCTGGTCCCAGGCGTCGTCGGCCTTTCCATCATGTTCCAAGGAATCCAGGCCGTGGCCATGCAGCTGGCCCAAGAGTTTGGGTTCACCCGTGAGATAGAGGACCGGGTGCAAGCTCCGTGTCCGATTTGGCTGGTGGCAATTTCCAAGGTGATCTCCGGAGGTGCCCAAGGGTTGATCTCGGCCATCATCGTGCTGCCGATCGCCTCGGTGGTCCATGCAGCCGGTGTCGAAGCGCAGATCAACTTGCACTGGCTCATCATCTTGACGATGGTGCCGCTGGCCTGCATCGCCATGACCTCGCTCGGGCTCTTGTTGGGCACCAGCTTCGAGCCGCGCAACCTCGGTCTGATGTTCGGCTTCATTGTCCTGCCGATCACCTTCCTCGGCGGTACGTATTACGAGTGGACCCGACTCTCCCCGGTCTACGTCGGTGGGTTCCATTGGTTGCAGGTCCTCGTGTTGGTCAATCCCTTGATCTACGTGAACGAGGGCATGCGCGCTGCATTCACCAACGCACCCCACATGCACCTCTATGTGATCTATCCCGCACTCGTCGCATTCAGCGCGCTGTTCTTGACACTTGGGCTTCGGAACTTCCGGCGCAAGGTCTTGGCCTGATCACCACGGCCGGCGTGGCCGCGCCCTGAGCACCACCGTCCACGCCGCCATGAAAACCGCTTAGAGGACCCGCAAAGCTCCCGGATCGGCGCGCTCTGACCTGGTGAACGCCCGCAGGGCAACCAGATCACCGAGCTGGTGTCGGGCCAAATCCATACAGACGCCGAGACAGACCTCGAGCGCTTCGGCCGGAGGGTCGGGCAGATCGTCGGCCGCCACAGAAGCCACGAGGTCGTCGCCGTGCACCACGACTTCGAGGGTCCGGGTGCGTACATAGTCTCGAAGCGTCGTCGTTGCGCCGGGAATCCTCACGATGCCAATGGCTCGGTTCTGCGGAATCGTGGCGAGCAATGGCGTCAGTTCGGTGCGGGCTCGTCGGGCCATCTTGAGCAGCGACCCCTGGCCTCGGGCGGCGATCTCTTCGGCTCCGGCCCGCAGCGCCGCGAACAACGGATCGTCCCCGTCGGCCTCATCGACCCGGTTCGGTGCGAAATACTCCGCCAACGTCACCGATCGTCCTCGGGTCGGCTCAGGGCCTTCGAGGGGCTGGAGCAGGCGAACGATGCCGCCCAGCACCGCATGGACCGCCACTCCCCCAGTGCTGTATCGGGCCAGCGCGCTAGGCGCATCCCAGGATTGAGCGATGGCGTCTCGCCCGAGAATATCGATCAGCCAATCGACGGCATCGAAGTAGGCAGCACGGTCGTGCGCAGCGATGGGGCCCGGTGCGCTCACGGCGCGGACCCTCCCGACCGCCGGCTCACCGATCCGGTACACAACCCTGCCGGCGTCGTCGGACCCGGTGCCGCCGAAGGGTGCGAAGTGAAGTAGTAGATGAGGATGGTTCCGCCCAAGGTGCGGACCGGACAATAGGCACGCAACCATGAAAGGGCGCCGGGTGCGCCACTGGTCAGATCCGTCGCCGACGCCGCCACCCAACCGGTGATGCGACTCGGGTCCGCCCCGATGAGCTGGCGCGCTCCCGCGATGTCGGCGACGGTGACGCCCCTCGGTCCGAAATAGGCCACGTAGGGATGGCGGCCCTGGCTCCAAGAGTCCAGGCGAGCGAAGTCCTGGCCCCAATCGACATTCGAATCGGTGGCGACGCGATACGCAGGCGTGAACGGCGGCGAGGTCCAGGCCAATGAGGCCGGATAGGACGCGGCCATCACGAGGCCGGCGGCGACCATGACGGCACCGAGTGCGAGCACCCCCGCACGACGAACGGCGAGGGCGAGGGGCGAAGCGACCACCGTCCACAGTGCAATGGACGGCAAGAGATATCGCACACCGAGCGTCCTCGGATTGGGCAGCTCGAAAACGAAGAGGATGGCGGACGGCAGCGCGACCGCCACCAACGTCTGTCGCCACGTGGAGCGTGAGATCACGCCACGGCGCACCAAGAGCACGAGGGCTACCGGTCCGGCGATGAAAATCACGAGCACCGGGGTCGACAGCTTGATCAACAAGCTGGCCGGCCAGAACCACGCGTTGGCGCCCGACCATGACACCCCGAGGATGAAACCGCTCGACGCGCCCGTATCATGGGTCGCCAAGAAGTGCAGGCCGTCGATGTAGGGCGCCGGCAGGAACGGCCCCGAATGCAGGACCACACTTGGGTCGAGCACGATGTAGATGAGCCACGTCAGGGCCCAGGCCACCACGGCGACGATGGCGCCCGAGACCCACGGGGTGCGGCCCCGTGCCCCGGAGCGAAAGCTGGCAATGATCACGACCGCGACGGCCAGCGCGGCGATGAGCAGTCCGGTGGCCTGGGCTGACACCACCGCCCCGACCGCCAGGCCCAAGGGAACCAACGACGCCCGGTCCCTCCTGCGGAGCCACCGCACCAAGGTCAGCGATACCACCACGCTGCACAACGCGAACGGGAGATCGACTCCGTCGAGGTGGCCGATCCCGACGACGAGGGGATCGAGGAGCCACACCAGTGCCGCCAGGACTCCGGCCCAGGCCCCGAAAAGCAGACCGGCCAGGGAGAAGAGCGCGAGGGCGAGAACGGCCGCCTCGGCCAGCGGCACCATGCGCGAGGCCATTGTGGTTGAACGCAGCGTGCCGGCCGCGCTCTGGGCTCGCACGAACCTTGCCGAGTACGACCGCTCGTCGTTGGCGTTCCAGTGGCCATTGGCGGGTATCACCGGATGGACGGCCAGGACCGGCAGCGCGGCCAAGACCTTGAAGAGTGGGGGGTGCTCGGCGTTATCGGCTACGTCATGATGGAGGATGGCGATCAGTCCGGACGAGACGTAGACCGGTTCGTCGAATGTGGGCGAGTCATTCCAGGCTTCAAAGCCGCCGACGACCAAGAAGACCACGATGCCAATCCAGACCAGACAGAGCCCGAGACGACGACCGTCGGTCCAGCGCACCGGGTCTCCGCCCGCACCCAGGTGTTCAGATTCGGACCGCTGGTCCACCAACAATTCGGCGCTCATACTTAGGCGGACCGAAGCATAGGAGGTAACATCGTCACAGTTCTGTAACGTGCTGTGCCTGAGCTGGGAAGATTCCTAGTGACATTCGCGGCAACGATGCGACCCGCTCTGCCCCCTTTACCCCACTCCATGGACTTCATTCTCTCCACATGACGACAACTGACGACGACTACGGCTCGGCCGCCCAGTCAAGTGCACCGACAAGCGAGGCGGCCGTCGCCCCATCGAGCCCACCGCACACAAAGGCGCGGCGCACGCCGGGTCGCTGGCTGTTGGACCACTGGACTGATCGGCGCCAGCGCCGGGTGCTGATCGGGTGGGGCATCTTGGCGGCCAGCTTGGTCGGGTACTTCTTCGTGGCCGGAATCCCATGGTCGCTCGACTGGGTCTTCTTCTACATCCTGGCCGGAATCATCATCTCGAGTCTGGGCAGCGGCGTGCGCTGGAAGCGCTTGGTCGTCGACTGGGTACCCCTCTTTGCGGTCTTGTGGTTCTACGGCCTGCTGCGCGGCTACGCGGCGCACACCTTGTGGGGACCGTTCATCCGGCCGCAGGTCTGGTTCGACACCCATGTTTTTGGGGGCACCGCCATGACGGTGCGGCTCCAGCACTGGCTCTACACACCGGGACTCCACTTCTGGGACTACCTGGTGTGGTGCTGCTACATGAGCCATTTCTTCGTGTCGTTCATCATCGCCGGGGTCTTGTGGAAGACCAACTATCCGAAGTTCCGGCGCTTCGTGCCACTCTTCGTCGGGCTCACGTTCTTGGGATATACGACCTACGTCTTGTACCCAGCCATGCCACCGTGGATGGCCGGGGACCCCGCTGCGCCCTTCAGTTTTCACTTCCTCCCTCACGTGACCCGGATCATCCCGGTCGTCCTTGACCATCTGCACCTGCACTCGGGCGCGGCCGTGTTCACCGGGGGCGACAACTACGACAACAACGTGGCGGCCATGCCGTCACTCCACGGCGCCTACCCAATGCTCATCTGCCTCTTCTTTTGGAAGGGATCGAGCCCACGCAAACGCATCTTGTTGGCCGCCTACCCGCTGGCCATGGCGTTCACGCTGGTCTACACCGGCGAGCACTTTGTCATCGACATCTTGATGGGTTGGCTCTATGCCGCAGCCACGTTCTACTTCGGCTCCAAACTGCTCGATCGTTGGGAGGCCCGCCGACGCCGCAGGGGTCTCGACGCCGATGGACCGTGGACGAGCCTTATGGGAGACCCGGTGCCATCGGACTCTGCGAATCAGGCCCCGCCAACCGGTCACGAGGTTCCCACAGCATCCTGAGGCTGCCATCGGCTAACGAATTGCCTCGACAAGTCATCACCACGATGTCACGCGACTCGTATCTGGTTGCTGCGTGAGCCACACGGTCGTGGGTCGCCGTGCCGGCGCGTTGGTCAGTCCTCGCTGACCGTGACGTCCTTCCAAAAAGCGACGCGACCGGCAATCTCCGCTGCTGCATCTTTGGGCTGGGGGTAGTACCAGGCGGCATCGACACTGCGCTCGCTGCCGACGACCACGTCGTAGTAGCTGGCCTCGCCCTTCCAAGGGCACACGGTGTGGGTCTCGGACGGCTCGAGGGCCCCCGCGACGACGGAATCGAGGGGGAAGTAGTGATTACCCTCGATCACGATCGTTCGGTCGCTTTGGGCGATTTGGGTGCCGCGAAAGGTGGCTGTGGCTGTCATGGGCCGAGGCTAGCGGGGAGCACTTCGCCCCAAATCGCCCCGAAGGCGGACCGAGACATTCGGGGGTGCCACGCCTAAGATCTCAGCCACCTGGGTAGGGTACGAATCGCACCATGAACCGACCACGACTACGGGTGGTCCGGGCGCCGAAGGGAACGATCTGATGACCAACCAAAGTCACAGACCCGCACCTTTGCCCCTGCAAGAGGCGTACAAGAATGTGCCGCACGACAACCGAACGGTTGGCTGCTCCGCTGAGTGGCGAGGACCAGACCGTCCAATCAATGCCTGACGTCAGTCCCACCAAATGGCACCGGGCACACGTGTCGTGGTTCTTCGAAACCTTCATTCTCGGCCAGTTCGATGCCCAGTACCAGCCGTTCCACGACGACTACGCCTACATCTTCAACTCCTACTACGAGGCGCTCGGACAGCGCCATCCGCGCCACGAACGAGGTCTGATTTCACGGCCGGGCATCGCAGAGATCGCCCGCTATCGCGCCTTCGTCGACGAGGCAATGGAGGCACTCTTGTGCCGCGAGCATGAGGCTGTCGTCCCCGATCTGGTGACCCTCGGCCTCAATCACGAGCAACAGCATCAAGAACTGTTGCTGATGGACATCAAACATGTCCTTTCCCGCAACCCACTCAGGCCCGTCTACCTGGCCGACCAAGGGCGGCCCATTGGTGCAGAATCGCCACCCAAGGTCGGTTGGATTGAATACGACGGCGGACTCGACGAGATCGGTCATGACGGCGTCGGATTCGGTTTCGACAACGAGTTTCCCCGACACCGGGTCCTCTTGAGCCCCTTCGCCCTGGCCGACCGACCGGTGACTTGTGGTGATTGGATCGCCTTCATGTCCGACGACGGGTACGCGCGGCCCGAGTTCTGGCTTTCCGACGGTTGGGCCATCGTCATGGCCCAACAGTGGCAGGCACCCCTCTATTGGTTCTGCGATCCCGACGACCCGGCGCAGTGGTACCAGTTCACCCTGGCCGGTCCCCGACCGGTCGATCCCGATGAACCGGTCTGCCACATCAGCTACTACGAGGCCGACGCCTACGCCCACTGGACCGGAATGCGGCTCCCGACGGAAGCAGAATGGGAAACGGTCGCGGCGCGCTCGGCGCAAGGAGACAACTTCCTCGGCGATTTCTCGCCCCACCCGCAGCCAGCGGTGTCGGATAATGCACTACTCGGTGACGTGTGGGAATGGACTTCGAGCGCCTACACGCCCTATCCCGGTTTCCGGGCCGCGCCGGGTGCCGTCGGAGAGTACAACGGCAAATTCATGGTGAGCCAGTACGTACTGCGGGGTGGATCGTGTGTCACCCCGCCTGGCCATATTCGTCCCACCTACCGCAATTTCTTTCCGCCGGGTGCCCGTTGGGCCTTCAGCGGGCTGCGACTTGCCCAAGACCCCTAGAGGACCACACCGCCATGACCTACTCGATCAGCGTCCATCTCGGCCCGGACGAAATCCATGAGCGCATGCGCGACGACGCCATCGCCGGATTGCGGGCGAAGGAGAAGTCGATTCCACCGGTGTGGTTTTATGACGAGCGCGGGAGCCAACTCTTCGAGGAAATCACCCGCCTGCCCGAGTACTACCCGACGCGGGCCGAGCGTCACCTGCTCGAACGGCACGCCTTGGAGATCGCCGAGTTATCCAAGGCCGACACGTTGGTCGAACTCGGTGCCGGTGCGTGCGACAAGACTCGGGTCCTCCTCGACGGCATGGTCGAAGCCGAGACGCTCGCCCGTTACGTGCCGTTCGACGTGAGTGACGAATTCCTCCGGGGAGCCGCATCAAGCCTGTCCGAGGAATACACCTCGCTCCAGGTGCACCTCGTCATTGGTGACTTCCATCGGCATCTCGCCGAGATTCCGACCGATGGCCGGCGGATGATTGCGTTCTTGGGCGGCACGATCGGCAATCTCGACCCGAAGCAGCGAGAACGCTTCCTCTTCGATCTCAACTGCACCATGTCGAGTGACGATTCCTTGTTGATCGGCACGGACCTGGTCAAAGACACCGGGCGACTGGTGGCCGCCTACGACGACGCCGCCGGGGTCACCGCCGAGTTCAACAAGAACGTGCTCCATGTCCTCAACGCCCAGCTCGGTGGTGACTTCGACGTCGACAAGTTCATCCATATCGCTCGGTGGAACGAGGAGGAGCAATGCATCGAGATGCGACTTTCGGCGCTCGAGGCGGTCTCGGTGAACCTCAAAGCGGCCGACCTGCACGTGGAATTCGCTCCAGGTGAGGAGATCCTCACCGAGATCAGCTCCAAGTTCACGCCCGAGCGGGTGGCGGGCGAACTGACCGCGGCCGGGTTCGTGGTCGAGGGGACCTGGGGCGCTGAAGAGGGCGAGTTCTTGCTGACCCTCGCGCATCCCTACTGTTAAGGCTTCACGGCGACCCTGAGGTCGTCGATTCGCGAGCTCGGACTCGGCGCCGGGACCGCACGGCGACGACGATGGCGACCACGACCAAGAAAATGGTGGCCCCGCCACTGAGCAGCGCCGCCACGGAGAAATGCGCCGGGCGATACCGAAAAGTCACCATGACATCGCCGGCGGGCAGTCGGACCTGCTGGACCAATCCGTAGGCGGACAGCGGCACGGCGTGCTCGGGCCCTCCATTGAGCGACACACTTCCGTTCCAGCCGTTGTCCCAGGCCACGTTGCGCACGAGGTCGACCGGGTGCTGCGACTTGACCCGAATCTTCTCGAGGTTGGCCGTGTTGGACAAGACAGTGATGTTCGGCGCCGGGTGTGACCCCCGCCCAACGGCATGCAGCATCACCGGGGGTTGGTCGCGGACGAAGAGCGGGTGGCCCTCGACCGACCCCACCTGGTGCCACTCGCTCGGTTGCAACGCCGCCGAGAGCGCCCCGTCGAGCTCGTAGGGACGCCCATCGACGGTGATGGTCGCCTGGTGGGCAGGAATCCGTCCCGACACCACCTCGACGGCGAGTCCGTTGGCCGGCCCCTCCCCTGGCCCCAGTGCTCCCGACACGCTCGTCGCTCCGGGGGCGGTCGTGACGGGCGGCCCCCACGTCGTTGTGCCATTGGCATGGAGGAGGCCAAAGCGGACTCTCGACGCCGGGGCACCCTTGGCGAAGAGCAGGGAGGCACGGGTCGGTTGGAGCGACTCACCGAAGAACCATGTGTGCTTCTGTCCCGCCGACAGCGGTGGTCGGGGCGCCGGATAGAAGGCGTACGCGCTGTCGACGTAGCCGTCCTTCGCACCGTTGGGCAGGACCGGATCGCTCCCACCCGACTCGGACTCGGTCTGCAGATCGCGCAAGCCCGTCGGAGTGCTCGCGAGTGGCAGCAAGAAATACTCGGGCGACGTCAAGATGTCCACCAGATCGAGGTCGTCCAGTTTCCCCGAGGCCAGGGATTCCAGGTCGAGGTCACCAACGGTGTGGGTGTTGGTCACGTCGTTGTAGGTCTGATTGACAATCGAGGAGTAGCCGGCCGCCGAGGGCAGCCCGGCCAAAATGTTGTCGTCGGGCAGGCCGGTGCTCCCAAGGGGAAGGTCGGAGTAACCCTGGGGGTCATAGACCACGAAGCGTCCCCCCGGGGCCAAATGGGCCGCGACATAGTTCTCGACCGTAGTGGTCCCCGCCACCACATCGTTGGGGGCCGGCGTGGCCAGTTGGCTCGTCCCGACCACGAAACCGAGGTCCGCAACAACGAAGACCGTCATCAACGGAATCCACCATCGCACGGCGAGCACCGGGCGCAGCCACACCACGGCGGCGGCGGCGGCGCAGACGCCGAGCGCAATGATGGCGGCTTCACGAACGGTGTGGACCGTCGACGACGACGGCCCCGCGCCGGTGAAGTAGCTAATGAGCCAGTTCGGATCGACGAAGGCCAGCACCAACGTCGCCAGCACCACGGCGAAGGGCACGACGGCCGCGATTCGGTCGACCCAGAGCCAACGATCGGCGCCGTCGGCACGCCCGGCGGTGTCGACCCACAACGCCGTCGTTGGTTCGTGCTCATCGTGTGGTCCCCTCGGTGCGCCATCGGTCGCCAACGCACGATCGCGATCGATCCAACCGGCGAACAAGACTGACAAGACCACCGACACCACGATCATGTTGCGGCTCTGCAAGCGTTGGTGACCGTAGAGCGGTAGCGCATTGAAGAGGTGCTCGAGCGGCGTGTTGGCCCCGAGCGCGAGCAGCAGGCCCACTGCCCCGAGCAGGTACCAGGTCAACCGGTCGCGTGAACTGAGCCGCGAGGGCCAAGCGCGGGATCCACATGACCAGCATCGCGATGATCGGCAGGATGCCCAGATAGATCCCGACCTCGGGCAAGTTGTACGACGAGAAGAATGTCGATTCGCCAAGATGCCCGTAGCCGCCGTAGAGGTAGGGCATCAACGACGTCATGAGGTCCCTCGGTGGATAACTCCCCGTCGCGGCGAAATCGCTCCCAAAACCCGACCGCTGCGAGTTGGCGATGGCGTCGAGCCCGGGCAGCCATTGAATCGCCGCCAGCGAGAGGGCCAGTGCCGCGCCCGCGGCACCTCGGCTCACCACGCGCCACCAGTGCGCTCGGTTGAAACCGGCGCTGAATGCGGCGAAGAGGACCACCAGCCAGGCCTCGTCGAGCATGGCTTCTGGAGCCCCGCCCAAGATGACCAACGCGAACCCGACACCGAGCATGATGGCCCACCGCCACTTGGCGTCTCGAATAGTGTGGCGCACCGCCAGCAACATCCAGGGAATCGCCACGAATCCTTCGGTCATGTCGAGGTGGTTGACCTGACTCGCCACCGTTCCCGAGAAGGCAAAGGTGATGGCTCCGAGAAGGCACGCCGTCGTCGACAGCGCCGCATCGCGCAAGAAGACGTACATCCCGATGCCGATGGCCGAGAAGAGGACGACCTCGGTACCGATCCACGCCGCCCGGTCGGGCAGGATCACGAACAACGCCGTCAGGGGGTAGAAGGCCCCGGCGTTGAAGCCAGCAAGCAGCGGGGACCCGCTGAAGATGTACTGATCCCACAAAGGCAACTGGCCGTGGCGCTCCATCGAACCGGTCAGCACGTGCAGCGGGTAGTTCTGCTGCAGGTTGTCGCCGGTCATCAAGAGGTGCCCGCCAATGAGATCGGGCAGGATGAAGCCGGCCGCCGGAATGGCGATCAGGACGAGGTAGGGCCACAAGGGCCCCACACGTGCCCGGATGCGATTCACCTATGTATGCAACACCAAATGTGAGCGGTCATGGGGCACGGTCAGGTCACCGGCGCGCCATGGGCTCGTACTGGTGCGTTGCTCAGGATTGGCTCGAGCTGGCCTCGTCGTGGGATGACCCCGAACCCGAGGGCCCGCCCGAACGTGAGATTTCGCTGCTCGTGGTGCGCCACTGGACCTTCGGCGCCAGTGCGGAGAGCTCAATGCGATCCACGTGGGACCGGGCGATCGCCAAGAGGTCGGCCAGCAGCTCGTCGCCCAAGAGGAACGGCATGAGCCCAAGGTCGAGCAACTTGGTGTCCGCGGCCGCGGTAGTAGTGCTCTTGAAGCTCGACGCGGGGGTCTTCGAGGTGGACGATCTTCGCCCCACCGGCCACGACCGAAACCTTTTCGGCCAGCTCGCCGACCGAGAAGGACTCGGTGAACTGGTTGAAGACCCGGAACTCGCCGGCGGCTGCGGGATTGCGAATGGCCAACTCCACGCAGGCCAGCGTGTCACGAATGTCGAGGAAACCCCTCGTCTGACCGCCGGAGCCGTAGACGGTGAGCGGCTCGCCGGCGGCCGCTTGGATGACGAAGCGGTTGAGCACTGTGCCGAAGACCGCGTCGTAGTCGAAGCGGGTGGCCAGGTCGGGGTGCAAGGTGGTCTCAGGAGTGGACTGTCCGTAGACGACACCTTGATTGAGGTCGGTGGCCCGCAAGCCCCAGATCCGACAACAGAACGCAATGTTGTGGCTGTCGTGCACTTTGGAGAGGTGGTAAAAGCTTCCCGGCTGCTTGGGGAAGGGCAGCACATCGGTGCGGCCACGGTGCGTGATTTCGATGTAGCCCTCTTCGATGTCGATGTTGGGCGTGCCGTACTCGCCCATCGTGCCCAGCTTGACCAGGTGGATGTTGGGGTCGATGTCGGCAATGGCGTAGAGGAGATTGAGGGTGCCGACCACGTTGTTCACTTGGGTGTAGACGGCGTGCTTGCGATCGACCATCGAGTAGGGCGCGCTGCGCTGCTCGGCGAAGTGGACAATGGTGTCGGGACGGAACTGACCCACCATCTCGTAGACGAAATCCTCTTCCATCAAGTCGCCGATGAACACCTCGATCTTGTTTCCCGAGACTTCTTCCCAACGCTCGATCCTGCGGTGCAGCGAGGCGATCGGCACAAGGGAGTCGACCCCCATCTCGAAGTCGTACCCGCGCCGAGCGAAGTTGTCAGCGACGGCCACTTCGTAGCCCGCACGTGACAAGTGCAGCGCAGTCGGCCAACCGAGGTATCCGTCGCCACCCAGAACAAGAACTTTCACATCGCACCTTCCAGTTTCGTGTCGGCCACATTTCACCTTCGTGACGGGGGTATTCTGGTGCCGCAGTCTTAGTTCCACCTGGGAATGCGGTTAAGGAATCGTCTGATGATCAGATCCGCACAGCCATCTGCACGCCTGGACAGCCCTTCTGGGCACAGATTTACCAATTTCGCCCGATGATAAATTCAATTACCACACGCCTGGAAAAGCGCTTTTCACGCTCTAGCACCGACGTTGCAGAACTCCAGGTCGACGCCACGGAACAAGCACCGCTGCGGCTCCGCAGCACCGTCATCCTCGGTCTGATCTCAACCCTGATGATGACCGGAGGGGCGCTCTACGGCGGCAGCAGCTTCGAGACGCACCTCCCGGGGGCCTGGTTCTTCGGTATGCCCGGTGGCCCCATTGGCTCCATTGGCTCGTCAAGTACCCACCCGCCGGCGCTGGCCATCTTCTTGGTCTACGGCGGTCTCATCTTGTTCACCCGGGTCTGGATCGGGCTGTTGCGCCGCCTCCGCCGCCATCACGGGGTTCCCATCAAAAAGATCATCGTCGTGGTGGCGATCTGGGCCATCCCCCTACTCCTCGCCCCACCCCTCTTCAGCCGCGACGTCTATAGCTACGCCGGCCAAGGCGAGATGACCAGCCACCACATCAACCCCTACGACTACGGCACCGGCGTGCTCGGGTCGACTCCCTTTAGTTCCATGCCCGACTCGGTGTGGACCAACACCCCCTCCCCTTACGGGCCAACCTTCTTGTCGATCGACGGTGTGTTGACCACGGTGTCGGGCCACAAGATCCTGCCCGACATCATGTTGTTGCGGCTCCTCGAGGTGGCCGGCCTCGCCCTCGTCGTTGCCGCAACGCCGACGCTGGCCCGCTCGCTCGGCCGCGACCCCGCCGAAGCGATCCTCCTCGGTGCGGGAAGCCCGCTGGTCCTCATCTCGCTGATCGGCGGGGCCCATAACGACGCGCTGATGATCGGGCTTTTGATGGCCGGCCTGGCCGTCGCACAAAGGATCGGCACGGTTCCGGGCATCATGCTGTGCCGCTCGCGGCCGGAGTGAAGGCGCCGGCCGCGCTGGGCGTCTTGTTCTTGGGATGGGTCTGGGCCGGCCCGGGTGCGTCAATTCTACGGCGGGTGGCCACGACGTGCGGAGCGCTCCTGATCGCGGCGTGCACCTTCCTCGGCATCACCCAGCTCGCGGGCCTCGGGTGGGGCTGGATCGGCAATTCCACGGCCGCGGATCAGTCGTTCACCTTTGTGACCCCGATCGGTGGAGTCGCCCGCGTCGTCTCGGCGTTGGCGCACTTGGCCAACATCGACGTCACCGCGATTGGTGTGCGCAATGTCCTTGCGGTCTTCGGGCTCCTCGTCGCGGCCGCCATCGGCACCTGGCTCTTGCTGCGCTCCCCCAAAGACGGGGTGACCCGCAATCTCGGCCTCACCTTATTGGTGCTGGCGATATTGAGCCCGATTCTGTGGGCCTGGTACGTGACGTGGGGCGTGTTGGTCCTCGCCCCGGTCGCGACCGGGCGACTGCGCACCGCCATCATCGCCATCGCCACCATCGAGACCTTCGTGGGACTCGCCTCGGTGCGCGGGATCGTGGACTCGTTCGGACCCAATGGACTCCTGTCCGACATCGTGCTGATTGCGGCGCTGATCGCCATCAGCCTGGTGCCGCTGCGCAAGGTGCAATTGCGAAGGCGGGACCAACAGGCCGGGCCCACCACCACTCCCCCCGCACTCGCCAAGGTTCCCGCCTAGACCCTGTCTTTCGCCCGCCCCTCGCGCGAGTGGTCGTCTTCGCCGATGAGCCGCCGACTCCTCGATCTTCCCGAGTTCTCGACACCCAGGTGGCCCTTCAGTCCCCGAGCGCGGAGGTGGCGGTGAGACCGTGATAGGGCATGCCCTTTTCCTGCCACTCGTCATAGAGATCCAAGAACTGCTGCCCGAAGGGATCTTCGCCAACTAGCGGCATGGCGGCACGGCGCACGGTCCAATCGAAGGGAGCGAGCGCCGACGCCGTGGCCATGTGGCGCCGGGCGCCCGGCTCGTCGCCCCGCCGCAGTGCGTCGGCCCCGAGGCGAAAATGCAACCGGGCCAGTACCTCGTCCTCGGTGAGATCGGCCACAGCCTCTCGCGCGTCTTCGGTGGCGATCGGCAGTTCGCCGTCAACCACCCACGACCGCAGAGCCTGGCGGTGCGGTGCAGAGGTCACACCGGTGAAGTCGCTGAAGATGTCGGAGCCAAAGGCAATCCCATTGGGCCGGACGATCTCGTCCTCCTCGTCGATCCACACCACCGTCGGGACATTCGAGATGGCGTAGAGCTCGGTCAGGACGTGGTCAGCGTCATAGAGCACGGGAAAGTTGATCCCTTCGGTGAAGGGGACAATGTCTGCTGGCGAGTTGTCGATGGCAACACCGATCACACTGAAATTCTGGTCCGACAGCTCGTCGTGCAACGCCTGCCAGCCCGGGAGGTCATAGCGGCAACCGCACCAGCTGGCGAACGTGACCAAGAGCCTCTTTTGGCCGTGCCATTCAGAGAGGGAGTGCACCGTGTCCTCGAGGTCGGGAAGTCGGAAGTCAGGGGCATGGAGGTCGTCGAGCGCCTGGCGGCGGGCGGTCGGATCGAGGGCGAGCGCGATCACCGGATCGGTGCCTTCGACATCGAGCACGCTGGCCCGCCCCAAGAGTTGCGCCACGCCCCCGAGGTCGATCGTGTCATCGAGCACGAGCTCGCCACGACGCCCCGGGGCCAGCGGTACACACACGTCACCACGACAGAGCCCCTCTGGGCGTAGGGTCCACCCGATCAGATCGGGCAGCGTGGCGGAGCTGACCCAGACCCGACCGTCACGCACGACGCCCTCGATCTCATGGGCCTCTTCGGCCAGTACTCGCACGTGTCCCACTTCTTCCTCCCACCTGCTCTTTGCTCGATGCGCTTTTTGCCAAAGGCCCGCTGGGCCGGTAGCGCGAGCGCCCGGTTCCGTCGTTCCTCACCTTACGAGCAGATGGCCCGATGACGCTGCACCGCACCCGGTTGAGCGGCGCGGGCCACTGCGTCGACGCAGAGGCGAGTCAGTCGGCCAGATCGGCGAGGCCGAGGACGCGATCTGGACGGAGCCGGACCAGCAACTCCCCGGGCACCCCGTTTCGCTCCCCGTACTCGGTGGCCCGGTCATTTCCCATGTAGCGGCCCCCGATGCGAGTGGCCCACGCCAGCACCGCGGCCAGATCACGGCTGACCTCGGCGGTGCCTTCGATCGTGACGAAACTAAAGGGCGGGCGGTCGTCGTCGATGCACACCACACAGCGTGGGTCCCGCAACAGATTGCGACCCTTGACCGTGTCCTCCCCGGTGTTGAACACCACGGCGCCGTCATCGTCGATATCGAACCACACCGGCGCCACATGGGGCCTGCCATCGGCACGGACGGTGGCCAGCTTGGCGGTCCGCGGTGGCATTTCGGTCAAGAAGGCCCGCACCTCGACGTCGCTCATGGCGTGGGAAGCCATGGCTAGTAGGGGGTCCCACCATTTGCGGCGAAGGCCTCCAACCACCCCATCACTGCCGGTGCGAAGTTGGCCGGGTTGTAGGCATCTTCTTCGTAGGAGAACTTCATATCGCCGGCGTAATGCAAGACAGTCAAGTTGTGGGCCTGATGCACCGAACCATCACCGGGGTCGCGGAATCGGTTCTCGATCCGGCAGATCCACCAGCCCTTCTCCTCATCGCACGAACACCACGCGTGCGGAAAGGAGGTCATTGCCTTGTTGGGCCACTCGGCCATGGTGGCGGAGATCCACTGGTAGATCTCCTCTCGCCCATGCATCTCGCCGAACATGTGCTCGAGGTAGTACGCGTCCTCGGTGAAGAGATCGGCCCAGTCACGCCACTCCCCTGACTCGGCACACCGGTTGGCCACCTCCCCGAAGTTGTCGTGGGCCCGCTGCAGCTCTTCTCGGCTCCACTGCCCTTTCATGACTTGAGAATCCATTCGCTCATAGTGACACTTCGCATGGTGTCGAGGTCGATGAACGCGGTGATCTCCTCGATCATCTGGGTGACATGGGCGTTCATCACGTCGGGGTCGCCATCCGCACAATAAAAGAGCATGGGGTCAGTGACGTGCTCGAGCGACGGCCACGCTTCCTCGACGATGCCGGCCCACGGGGGCGCATCTTGGGTGATCCCCCGGTAGACGGCATTTCGCACATAACGGCTGCGAGGCTGGATCTGTGCGGTCACGGGCGAGATCCGGTTGTGCCAACGGTGGACCCATTCCTCGTAGGTGAGGTCGTGGCGCTGGCGAAGGAGCGCGACGGTGAGCACGCCCGGTGAGCGAGTCCCGTCCTCCCAGTCACGGGCGGCTGACCACTTATTGTCCCCGTAGTCGCTGTAAAGCGACTCGACCACCTGATAACCCACCAGCGTCGTCGCGACGCTTGCCAACACGTCATGAAATGGCTGGGCGTAATCAACCGCGTCGATCCAAAGCGACACCACGGCGTGCAGCGGTGTCTCCCCTTTTGGGGTCGGTACCGGGGCCGCGATGTCGCAATGGGTGTCACGCAGGTCCATGCTCAGTCGATGCGGTTCGAGCGCGAGCAGGGCAGGGGCCACCGAGCCGAGCATGATGTCGGCGACGGCGTCGCGGCTGGCCGTTGGTTCCAGCCAGACCAGATAGATCAGCTTTTCCACGTCGTCCCCCGATCGATCAATGTTGGGTGAGTCACCAGGTGAGCCCGAGGGCCGAGCGCATCGTCGCCTCGAATTCCTTGTCACCGAGCGTCCGACGCAGCTCGAGCACCATGGTTGCGTCATCGCCCACCTCGATGCGCACAGGTGATTCAGGGTCCGCCAGTGCGTCGGCGATGGCCCGGCCGACCAGCTCTGGACCGGGCCGTCCCTTGGGCCCGTGCAACTTGGCGTCGGTCCCTTCGAGTTGGGCTCGCAGGGCGGCGTAGACCTCGGGCCCGAGATGTTCGCCCGTGCGTTTCATCCCCGGTGCGATATAGCCGGGCTCGATGATCACCACCCTGATCCCAAAATGGCCCAGCTCGAAGTGCAGCGACTCGCTCATGGCCTCAAGCGCATGCTTGCTCGCCGCATAGACCCCTTCGAGGGGCGTGCCGATCTTGCCTTGGACCGAACTCACGTTGACGAGCACGCCGCTGCCGCGCTCACGCCAGCGCGGCACCACGGCTTGGGCCAGCCGCAACGGGCCGAGCGTATTCACATCCAAAACGGCGCGGAAATCCTCGATCGGATAGTCCTCGAGCGGACCCGCCCCGGTCACGCCTGCGTTGTTGACCACCGCGTCGAGATCACCGGCCGCCGCGATCGCCGCACGCACCGATGCCTCGTCGCGCACGTCGAGGGCCAGGATCTGGTCGACGTTGAGTTCATCGAGTGCACTTACGTCACGCGCCGTTGCGACCACTTGGTGTCCGCGTTCGGTCAGCACCTCGGCGGTGGCCCGTCCAATGGCCCTGGCGGCGCCAGTGATCAGAACACGCACGCCGTCTCAGCTCGTTTGCGTCGGCGTGGCGCCAACCAGCTCTTCGCTGACGTCCCACAAGCGCCTGGCCGCTTCGGCGTCGAGCGCCTGGGGGCGTGGGCGCCGGGCTTTGCACTTGACGAAGTACCGACCGCTCACGCCTTCGACTTCGGGCGATGAGGCCAGATAGACCGACGTGCGGGCGCCCTTTTGCGCCGAGAGGAAGAAGGGCTTGGCGATCTTGATCCCAAAGGCCAAGAAACCCTTCGTGTCGCCGTCGGCGCCGTAGCCGGTCGCCACCGTGCCCGGATGCAACGAGTTTGCGGTCACCCCCGTTCCGCTCAATCGACGTGCCAACTCATTGGTAAAGAGGATGTTGGCCAGCTTTGACTGCCCATATACCCGCATGGAGCGGTAGCCGTTCTTCGATTGCAGGTCATCGAAGGGCATGCCGTGTCGGGCCGCCGAGTGTGCGGTCGAGGCCACATTGACGATGCGCGAGGGAGCAGAAGCGACCAAGCGGTCCAACAGCAACGTGCTCAAGAGGAACGGTCCGAGATGATTAGTGGCGAACGTCGATTCGTAGCCGTCGACGGATTCGGAGCGCTCGGTCAGCACCAGGCCGGCGTTGTTCACCAAGACGTGCAGTTCAGGACAGCGGTCGAGGATTTCTGCGGCACCCGCGCGCACCGATGCCAGGTCCGCCAGGTCGAAGATGACCAGTTCGACCGAACCGACTGCGCCGATGCGCTGCGCGATTTGGGCAACCGCCGCTTCCCCGCGGCTCGCGTTGCGGGCGGTGATCAAAACTCGCGCCCCCATCTGCCCGAGGGCGACCGCGGTCTCAAGCCCGATGCCCGAATTGCCACCGGTCACCACGACCGTCTTGCCAACCATGTCCGTAACCGCCACGCACCCGCTCCTCTCGCAACCCGCGGTGGGGCTCAGCCTTCCACAAGGGACCGCGTTGGCACGATTTAGCGCCAAGTATCCCGGGCGACGGCGAGGCCTCCGGGAGTGCCGACGATCTGACCACTGAGGGTGTGCTCCACCGAGCGCATCTGCCAGCGGAGCAGCTCTTGGGCCCCCTCCCAGGCCAGGGCCTGCCAGTCACCCTCTTGGGTCAAGCACAGGTTATTGAGCTGGTCGGGATCGGCGTCGAGGTCGAACACCAATGGGGGGTAGATGTCCGAACCGGTGGCGAACTGGACATATTTGACATGCTGGCCCCTCGACACGGCGAGCGAGCAATGGCTCATTGGTATGCCGAGGCCTCGTTCGGCGCTCAAGGTGGCGGGATTCGAGAAGTTCCATTCGAAGTGTGCCGTATCACGCCAGTGTTCGGGCGCAGCTCCACCCGACGTGAACGCGGTCAGCGACCACCCGTCGACACCGGGGGGTACCTCGACCCCCATGAACTCGCAGATCGTCGGCAACACGTCAACGGATTCGGTGACCGCTTCGACCACACGTCCTCGACCCGGATCGGCACTACTTCGCGGATCGACCACGATCAAGGGCACGTGATAGCTCTCGTCCCAATACCCGAGCTTCTCGAGCAGCCAGTGGTCACCGCCCATCTCGCCGTGATCGCTGGTCACCACGACGAGTGTGGATTCGGCCAACCCGCTGGTGGACAAGAAATCGAACAGAAGGCCGAGCTGGTCGTCGACCTCGCGTTGCGCTCCGTAGTAGGTCGCCCGCAACTGGCGTCGTTCTCGATCGTCGTGGGGGGCGCCGACGCCGGGAAGCGAAGTCACAATGGCCGCCAACGGGTGCACTGCGCCTTCTTCTTGAGGGGTGGCGTGCCCGATGAATCCGTCAATGGCGTCCGCGTCGTAGAGGTCGTGGTAGCCGAGCGGGTTGCGCCGGGGCGGATGGGGCCGGATGAAGGAGGCGTGGATGAAGAAGGGCTCCTCGCCATGGGCGCTGATCCACTCCTGCACCGCACCGCGCACGAAGGCGGTCTGAGAGAGGTGGGCGGGGAACCGCGCGGGGGCCCAGGTCGAGCCGTGGTCGTGCGCTCCGGGGTAATCCGCAATGGGCCGGTAGAGGTCGTGGGGGTTCGCCGGTACGTCTATTCCCTGTCCGGCCAACCACGCACCCCAGGCCGGGCTGCCCTCTTCCCAGGGGTCTCGAATCGCGACCCGAAAGCCAGGGAGCACCCCTTCGTAGGTGTAAAGGCTGGGGTCATCGGGCGGCACCGTCCGTGGGTCGACCGACGTGTCGGTGTAGCCAAAGAGGACCGGGTCATAGCCGGCCGCTCGCGCCAGGCGCGCCACGTTGGCGAATCGATCATCGAGCGGGGTGCCATTGAGCACCGAGCGATTGGTGTGCTGGTAGGTCCCTGTATACAGGCAGGCTCGCGATGGCCCGCACGGGGCCGCATTGGCCCAGTGGTTGGCAAAGAGCACCCCGCGTGACGCCAGCGCGTCGAGACTCGGCGTGCCGAGCACGCAATGGCCGAGCGCCGAGAGGCAATCACCCCGCCATTGATCGACGGTGATGAAGAGGACGTTGCGGGCCGACGTCACGTCCTCACTCTTGCCGATCTGTCCGCTTGGGCGCCTCCTTGCTCACGGCGTGAGGACGACCGGCATCGAGCGAATGCCCGCCACCGTGGTCGAGGCCACCCGCTCGGCCGGGCCGGTGACCGCATAGTTGGGGTAACGGGCCAAGAGCTCTTCCATGAAGATGCGACCCTCCAGGCGCGCCAAGGCGGCCCCCAGGCACACATGTTCACCGAAGCCGAAGGCAACATGGAGCGGATTGGTCGCCCGGTGGACGTCGAACGTCCCGGCCGTCTCGCCGAAGATGCGCTCGTCGCGATTTCCCGATGCGTACAGAAGGCACACGTAGTCGCCCTCGGCCACGGGCACTCCACCAATTGTCGTCGCCTCGGTGGCAGTGCGGCAGAACGCCTGCACCGGGGTCACCCAGCGCAGGCATTCTTCGATCGCCCCGCCCAACAATCGCGCATCGTGCGCCAGTGCGGCCCGCTGGTCGCGGTGCTGGTCCAAGACGAGAACCGAACCGCTCAACAAAGTGCGGGTCGTCTCGTTGCCTGCGACCAACAAGGTGAGAAGGAAGATGAAGAGCTCCTCTTTGGAAAGCGGACAGCCGTTGACCTCGCTCTCGACCAGGACCGAGACAAGATCGTCCCCGGGCGTGGCCCGTTTGGCGGCGATGTGACCGCTGATGAAGCGTGAGAGCTCTCCGAGCGCGGCCATCGTTTCGTCGGCGGGGAGGTCGGGCGACTCGATGGCGGCGTCGGACCACCGCCGAAAGTCGCGTCGGTCCGAATCCTCGATGCCGAGCAGCTCGGCGATGACCAAGAGCGGGAACGGGGAACTCAGCTCGGCCACGAAATCAATCTCATGGCTCGGTGACGCGGACTCGATCACCGAGCGCGCACTTTGGCGTATGGAGTCGGCCATCTGGGCCAGGGCCCGGGGGGTGAAGCGCCGATTGAGCAGGCCGCGGAAATCCGAGTGCTCGGGCGGGTCCATATGCAGGATCGACGGCGCCGCCATGGGATTGTCCATTCCCCGGATCGGATCGTTGACCAAGGCGCCCCGGCCCGAGCAGAACAGCTCAGGATTTCGGCTCACCGATCGAATGTCCTCGTAGCGGGCAATCGTCCAGAGTCCCGGGGCGTATTCGTACACCGGCGCCTCGGCGCGCAGCTGTGCCAGGGTGTCGTGATAGGCCGGCCCGGTGAAGAAGCTGGGGTCCATCGGGTCAACGGTGTGGTTCTCCAGCATGCGAGAAGCGTACTGTGCACCTACGTGCCGAAGAGGAGGACAACGGTGACTGCAGTGCGGACGGAATATGACTCGCTCTTCTTCGGCGGTCGATTCGACCGTCCGTCGGGCGATGCGCGCATCGAGGTCATCTCACCCCATAGCGGCGAGGCCATCGGATCGGTTCCCGCCGCCACGACGAGCGACGTCGATCGAGCCGTGGCGCTGGCGAGAACGGCGTTCGACTCCACCGAATGGCCCCATCTGGATCCAACAGAGCGTGCGCAAGCCCTTCGACGCCTGCTCAGTGCCTACGCCAAGCGCACCGCGGAGATGGCCGAGGTCGTCATTGCTGAGATGGGCTCGCCGCGCTGGTTCGCCGAGCTGGCCCAAGGGCCCGGAGGCGCAGCGATGCTCAGTACCTTCCTCGACGCCGCCGATGCGCTCGAGTGGGAGGCGGCCGGAACGGGCCACAACGCGGGCACACTCGTTCGGCGCGAACCGGTCGGCGTGGTGGGGGCGATCACGCCGTGGAACGTGCCCCAGTTGGTGATCATGCCCAAACTGGCTCCCGCGCTGCTCGCCGGATGCACCATTGTGATCAAGGCGGCTCCAGAGTCGCCACTCGACGCGTTGTTGTTGGCTGAAATCGTTGAAGAGGCTGGCCTCCCCGACGGCGTGGTCAGCATCCTGGTCGGTGGACGCGAAGCCGGTGAACATCTGGTCCGCCACCCCGACGTCGACAAGGTCGCGTTCACCGGGAGTAGCACGGTCGGTCGTCGCATCGCCGCCCTGTGCGGCGAGCGCCTGGCCCGTTGCAGCCTCGAACTCGGCGGCAAGTCGGCCGCCATCATCCTCGATGATGCTGACCTCGACCGCACCGCCGCCTCATTGAAGTTCGCTTCGTTCCTCAACAACGGCCAGGCCTGCGTTGCCCAGACCCGTATCCTCACCTCCCGACTGCGTTACGACGAGACGGTCGACGCACTCGCCGAGATGGTCCGCACCATCACGGTCGGCGACCCGAACGATGAAGCGACCTACCTCGGTCCCTTGGTGACGCAACGCCAGCGCGACCGAGTCCGCGGCTACCTCGAGGGGGCCAGTGCCGACGGCGCACGCACCGTCATTGGGGGCAGTGCGCCTCCCCCGGGAACCCGGGCCGGTTGGTATGTCCAGCCCACCGTGCTGGCCGACGTCGAGAACGACATGACGGTGGCGCGGCGAAGAGATCTTTGGGCCCGTCATCTGCGTCATTGCCTATGACGATGAGGACGACGCTTTGCGTATCGCCAACGATTCTGCCTATGGGCTCGCCGGATCCGTATGGTCCAAGGACCGGGCCCACGCCCAATCACTGGCCGAGCGCATGCGCACCGGGATGGTCGGGATCAACGGCTTCGCGCCCGACCTGTGGTCCCCGTTCGGGGGCTACAAGCAGAGTGGCATCGGCCGGGAATACGGCCCGGTCGGGCTGGAGGCATACCTCGAGTACAAATCCATCTACGGGGCGGCCTCGCGGTCATGACGTCCCCGTACCCCGCCTCGGGCGAACACGCGCCCCTCAGTGGCCTCGACGAATTCCTGATCCACAACTCGCCCTACCCGGTGCGGGTGATGTGGACGGCCGACGCCCAAGCCTACGAGCGGGTGTGGTTTACCACTCAGGACAAGGTGGGCGACGTGCTCTGTGTCGCTGGATTGGCCTTCTACCCCAATCTCGGCACCGCCGAAGCCTTTGCCATCGTCAATGTCCGTGGGCACCACACCACGGTGCGGGCCCACCGTGCCCTTGGAAACGACCGAATGGACATGGAGATCGGTCCCTTGCGTTTCGAGGTCGTCGAGCCCTTCAAACAGTGGCGGCTCCAACTGCGCCCGAATGAATTTGGAATATCGTTCGACCTCTCCTGGTTCGACACCAAGCGGCCGATCTTCCGGCAGCTGGGCGCCGGGATGATCGTCGGCGGCCGCGCCGTCAGCCCGATTGCGGGCTACGACGGGTTCGGTCGACAAGAGGGATGGATCGAGGCGCACGGAGAACGCTTCACGGTCACCACCGCCAGCTATCTCGGCACCCGGGATCACCACTGGGGTACTCGCGACGGTGTCGGTGGGCCCGGACGGTACATGGGAATGCAACACCCCCACAGTGGCGAATGGGTCGAGTTCGCCGACCTCGGGGTGTGGGGTGACCACCTGCTCTACAACCTCGGCGACTCGGCCCACAAGAAGAGCGGCACCTTGGCCAAGCGGGTACACCGGATGCGCTTTGAGGAAGACACCCACCTCTTGGAGAGCGGCGAGGTGGACCTCGTCTTTGCCGACAATTCGGTGCGGACCATGACCTTCGAACGCCTCGGGAACCAGATCGCCTTCTTGCGCTGCGGCATGTACGGCGGCCCAAATGGCGGCACCCCCGAGGGTGATCTCTGGCACGGGATGAAGGTCGCCGAGGGTGACGAGGTCGTGGTCAGCGGCGAGACCTACGACGTGAACGACCCATCGGTGCGCAAACTCCTGGCTGGACAAGACCAGCACCATTGCCGGGTCAGCCTTGACGGTGAAGTCACCTACGGCCTGGTCGAGCCCTACGACACGCTCTGTTTACGAAGTCGCCAAAGCCGGCGTGATGGGATTTTCGATCCTCGACTAGGCCGTTGCGTCAGCGCAGTGTGGCGCGCCAGCACAGGCATCGCATGGGCATGAGGAAACGGCCTGGTCGAGCCCTACGACACGCTCTGTTACGAAGTCGCCAAAGCCGGCGTGATGGGATTTTCGATCCTCGACTAGGCCGTTGCGTCAGCGCAGTGTGGCGCGCCAGCACAGGCATCGCATGGGCATGAGGAAACGGCCCTCGTGTGAGAGATGATCCAGCGTGTCGAGGTGGCGGGCCACCGCGTCGAGGTGGGCCGCCCGCTTGCCCGGGTCCATGGTGATGGCGACGCTGAAGGTCCCGACCAGCCCGACGATCTCGGCTTTGCTCATCGCCAGGCTCCACGTCATGCGCTCGCGCTCGGGTTGGCCGAATGGGCTGTGGTCGCCCAGCTTCACGCGGTGACGGTCGTGGCGCCGATTGTCAAGCACGTCGGACTGCTCCTTGGTGAGCGTCGCGCCACCCACGAAGACGGACTTGACCCACTCAACATCGCGATCGGGTCCGCTCCAGATGAGCGCCAGCCGCCCCCCGGGGCGCAACACCCGGGCCACCTCGGGCACGGCCTTGACCTCATCGACCCAGTGCCAGGCCGAAGCCATCATGACGGCGTCGAAAGTGGCGTCGTCGGCCGGGATCGCCTCGGCGGTCCCGGCTTCGACTTCGGCTGCGGGTACCCGCTCGGCTAGCACCGCGCGCATCCGGTCGTCGGGCTCGACCGCCCGCACGTGACCCACCCGGGTGACGAGTCGGCGGGTCAGGGCACCGGTCCCCGACCCGAGCTCGAGAACATCGGTTGCGCCCGGAGGGACCATCCAGTCCACCGCCTCCTCTGGGGGTCCCGGCCGAAAGCGGTCGTAGTCGTCGGCGATTTCACCGAATGACTGGCTCCGAAGGGCGGTTACCTCGTCTTGTTGCACCGCAGTGAATCTAGCGGCCCCGCGTCGCCCGGCCCGAGTCCGACACGCCCCTCGGCGCGCCCCGCGGTCACCTCGCTGTCGCCAACTTGGCGGCGAGTATCTCGGCCATTGGGTTCGCCCTTCGGCAGCGCCTCGGCGTTGGCCCGCTTTTGCGTCGGGCGCCCGGCAATGGTGATTCGTTGATGCCGGTCGTTGATGGCCAGGGCCCGGGCCAACGCGAAGACCTCATGGAAGTCGAGGTGGCGCACCACTCGCCCACTGCGACCCTCGTAGTGCTCAATCGCTTCGCGACGTCCGCGAAAACCGCGCACTCGCTCCGAAAAGAGTTGCTCCATCATGAAGTCCAGGCCGAAATACCAGCCGAGATCGGCCTCGGGCGGGCCCATGGCGGCCAGGTCCCAATCCAACACGGCGTGGACGCTCCCGGCCGCGTCGAAGACAAGATTGCCCAGCCGCGGGTCACCCCACAAGAGCACGCTGTCATCCGTGTCCGTCACGGGCTGGTGAGCGATGCACCAGTCGATCGCTTCGGTGAGCGCCGCTAGCGGATGTCCTTCGCCGGCCCACTCGATGTAGGTGCGCCAATACTCGAGCCCGTCGCGCAATGTCGGGCCGACGAGGCGTCCGGCGAGCCCCAAGGACCGGGGGTCGAGGGCATGGATGCCGGCCAGCGTTTCGAGCAGGCCGTCTTGGTAGTTGCGCTGCATGACCTCGCTGGCGCTGGTGATGATTGGGTCGAACACTGGGGCAGGACCGGGGATGAATCCGCTCACCTTGGGCATCACCAAAAACGGCGTGCCAAGCCATTGTGGATCTTGCACGATTACCGTCGGGGCTGGTGCCGCGACACCTGCCGCGGCGACGGCGTTTTGGACGACGGCCTGGAGGGACAGGTCGTAGTTGGGGAACGTTGCCTCGAGCGGCGGCAGGCGCAGGACGATGCCACGGTTCCCGGGGCCGAGATCGACCATAACGGTCTCGTTGGCCATGCCACCTTCGGCATGGCTGACCCCGACGACCCCGCTTGACGCGCCTGCGCCGCCGCCGGGCACTAGGTCGGGGTGAGCCCGCACCCAGCGATCGATACCGCTTCGAAGACGCGGACTGATCGCGCTGGCCACCGGTGGACATCTAGGGAAGGTAGACCACGGCCTGCCAGCGCCCGGTCATCTCTTCACGACAAAGCGCAGCCCCAGAGGCCAGGCTCCAGTCGATGATGTCGCTTTCTGTGGCACCGTGGCGGGCTCGAACCACCAGGCCCCGCCGGTTGTGATCTTGTTTTACGACCCATCCATCGGGAAGTGCGATACCGGACTCGGCCAGCCGGGCGATCACCTTGTTCCCCGTCGGGTGCAAGAGGCCAATGGTCACCCCGTCATGCGCCGCCTTCTTGGGGCTGGCCGGCATCAATGTGCACATGGTGACGGGGGCTTGGCGGTTCCCAAAGAGGGCGAACACCCCGGCATTGACGCTGGCCCGCTGATCCTCTTCGACCCGGACGCCGGGCATGAGGTTGATCCAGCCCGCACCGGCCGCGGTCAGCACGGTCAAGAACCCGACGAGGCGGTCCACGTCTGGTGGTGTGAACTCGAACGTCTCCTTCTCGCGCGGCGTGCTCATCGCGCCGGTCCCCGCACTTCGGCCGGCACGCCCGACACCAAGGATTCAACGATCTCGCCCGCGGCCTTCGGTTGGGCCTCCGCAAAGCGCACCCCCGCGAACAGGCTCATGTACTCAGCGTCGCCAGCCGCGGCCGCGGCCGCGCGAACGGGTCGGGTGGCGTTATTGATCTCGGGATAGGCCGGCGGCGCTGCCGCGTGGTCGCGCATGAAGCGATTGGGCACCCCGCGAGCGCGGCGACCGCTGTAGGCCCGGGTGATTGCGGTGGACTCCGCCGCTCGATCGACCAGGGCTTGCTGATACGTCGGGTGGGCGCCACTCTCGGTGCACCGCAAAAAGGCCGTGCCGGCTTGGGCCATGTCCGCCCCGAGCGAGAAAACCGCAGCCACCTCGTCGGGACCGGCGATGCCGCCCGCGGCGATGATCGGGAGGGTACTGCGTCGACGGACCTGGTCCACCAAGGCGAACAGGGCCACATCTTGACCCGCTCGATCGTCAATCACGAACGCGCCCCGATGCCCACCGGCCTCGGCACCTTGGAGACACAACACGTCGGCCCCGGACCGCGCCGCCGAGCGCGGCCTCATCGGCCGTGGTGACCGTGACGGCGACCACGACCGAGCGCTCCTGGAGGGCGTCGAGCACGTCGGTGGGCGGACAACCAAAGGTGAAACTGACCACGGCCGGCGGGTCGGCGACGAGGACGTCGACCTTTTCCGCAAATCCATCATCGTCCCAGGTAGCCGGGCCGATCTCGACCCCAAGTGCGACAGCCAACGGCTCGAGCTCACGTACATAGGTGGCGAGGGCCGCGGATTCCGGGGTCGGGGTCCCCGGGACGAAAAGATTGACGCCGAATGGCGAATTGGTCCCGGCCCGGACGGCCTCGATCTCGGACCGCATCTGGGCGGGCGACTTGTAACCGCCGGCCAAGAAGGCCAACGCACCGGCCTCGGCTCCCGCAACGACCAACGCCGGGACGGTCGGTCCGCCCGCCATGGGTGAGATGACGATCGGCCAACGGCTGAGATGATCGATGGCATGGTGGCTCGGCACGACACCAGTCAAGCAGCCGAACCGATCGGGACGGGGAAGCTCCGCTACGGTCATTCCATGGACCTCGAAGCGACACTTCGCACCACCGGGGCGGTCCGCGAGTTCCTGCCCGAGCCGGTCGACGATGCCACCTTGCGCCGGCTGCTCGACGTCGCCCGGTTCGCCCCAAGCGGCGGCAATCGCCAGGGCTGGCGGGTGATCGTGGTCAAAGACCAAGACAAGCGGCGCCAACTGCGCGATCTCTACCTCATGGATTGGTACAAGTACCTGGCCTTGGCCAGTTCGGGGCTGGTGCCGTGGGCCCCGATCAGCGACCGCGAGGCCGAAGCGGCGGCTCTCGGCCATGAGGCCGCATTTGCCGAGGCGGCCGCGGCGGCC
The DNA here is from genome assembly GCA_963800725.1 of uncultured Acidimicrobiaceae bacterium. Classification (GTDB taxonomy): domain Bacteria; phylum Actinomycetota; class Acidimicrobiia; order Acidimicrobiales; family RAAP-2; genus Bog-473. The sequence goes on from CAWDCE010000022.1 coordinate 29,154, forward strand.
GCACCGGGTTTCGCGGAGTCCCTCGACACCGCCCCTGCCCTTGTCTTGGTGCTGGCCGATCTCACCGCCCTCGCCGCCGTCGACCGTGACCACGACCGTTACACCTTTGCCGGCGGCGCGTCGATCTACCCCTTTGTGTGGAGCCTGCTCCTGGCGGCCCGGGCGGAGGGCTTGGCCGGCGTGATGACCACCATCGCCATCCGTCGAGAAGACGATGTGCGCCAGCTCTTCGGTGTCCCTGACTCGTGTGCGGTCGCAGCATTGGTGGTCCTTGGCCGCCCGATCGCCGCACCCACCCGCCTGCGGCGCAAGGAGGTTGACGAATTTACCTGGGTCGATCGCTTTGGCGGCGCCGCGTTGGGTGACGAGTGATCATCTCGCCGCGTGCTCAAATGTCCCATGGTGAAAAATGTCATTGGCACCGAGCTCCAACCCTGCAGCTTCAACCCGTTGACCGGCTTCTACCGTGACGGATGTTGCAGCACCGGGGCGGACGACCACGGCGTCCACACGGTGTGCATCAGGGCCACCGCGGAATTTCTGGCCTTCTCGGCCTCGGTCGGCAACGATCTCTCCACAGCCCACCCCGAACACGGCTTCGCCGGATTGATGCCCGGCGATCAGTGGTGCTTGTGTGCATCTCGGTGGCAGGAGGCCTTCGAGGCCGGCGTGGCTCCACCCGTGGTCCTCGAGTCGACGCACGCCTCAACGCTCGAGTGGGTCGAGCTCGGTGACCTGGCCCAGTTCGCCGTCACTGACTGAGGCGGATTCGTCAAGGGTCCAAAGCAATTCGAAGACCCGCTCGGGTGGTCGGGCGATGACGGCCCGACCTCGATGCACCACGATCGGGCGCCCGAGGAGGATCGGGTGGCGGGCCATCTCCTCGAGCAACCCAACGCCTGAGACCTCACTCAGAGCCAGTGTCGAATAGAGCTCCTCGCCGGTGCGCATCATTCGGCGCGGATCCTCGAAGCCAAGTTGACCCATCAATACCCGCAGCTCGGCGGCGGTGGGCGGGTCGGCGAGGTAATCGACGATGGTCGACTCGATCCCCTCGTGTTCGACCAGGCCCAGGCAAGTGCGACACTTTGCACACGTCGGGTTGAAAAAGATGGCGACGTCATCCGTGCCCGAAGTGTACGGAGGACCAAAGGAGGACCAGCCCATGCCAGGAAGTGTGGTCAGTGTGGACCGAATCATCGACGCGTCGCCATCGGAGATCTTCGCAGTGGTATCCGACGCCAGCCGCCACCGCGAATTCGACGGATCGGGCGCCGTGGTCCAGCCAAAGAGCGGCGAACCCACCAAACTCGCCCTTGGGATCACATTTGGCATGTCGATGAAATTGGGTGTGCCGTACTCGACGAAGAACACGGTCATCGAGTTCGAACGGGACAAGCGGATCGCCTGGCAGACCGTCTTGTCGGGACCGCTCGGGCGATTCATCGGTGGTCGCATCTGGCGCTACGACCTCGCACCGACCGAGGGCGGCACCAAGGTCACCGAGAGCTGGGACATCACCCAGGACAAGCAGAAGATGTTCTTGTCCAACGACAAGGTGGCCCAGGCCACGAGCGACTCGATGACCAAGTCACTCGAGAAGCTCTCTGCCCTCGTGTCGGCATAAGCGCCTGGGGCACGTGGGCCGGCCGCACGCGAGCACGGTCCTAACATGCCGACCATGATCGATGACATGTGGGAGGAGCGGGTGCTCCCCGCCATCTGCGACTACACGCGAATCGAATGCCTCTCGCCTGCTTTTGATCCGGACTGGGCCGAGCGCGGGGCCATTGTCGAAGCGGCCAAACTCCTCGAAACCTGGGCCAAGGACCAGAGTCCCGACCTGTCCACCGAAATCGTCCAGCTCCCCGGACGCACCCCGGTGCTCGTCATCGACAACGGCGGCAGCGGCGACCCCATCCTCATCTACGGGCACATGGACAAGCAGCCGCCCCTCGGGCAATGGCGCAGCGGCCTGGCGCCGTTCGAGCCGGTCCGCGAGGGCGACCGGCTCTATGGGCGCGGCACGGCGGACGATGGCTATGCCTGCTTCGCGGCCGTCACCGCCCTCTTGGCCGCCGATGGCGGACGGGGCCGGGTGGTGATCCTCATCGAGGCGAGTGAGGAAAGTGGAAGCCCCGACCTCTCGGCCTATGTCGCCCATCTCGGTGAGCGCATCGGCACGCCCCGCCTGGTCATCTGCCTCGACTCGGGTGGGCTCAGTTACGAGCGCCTTTGGCTGACCCGGTCGTTGCGTGGCGCCGTCGTATTGAGCGTGCGGGCCGACGTACTCACCCAAGGTGTCCACAGCGGCATGGCGGGCGGGTCGGTCCCCTCGTCATTTCGAATTCTCCGCCGCATCTTGTCGCGGATCGAAGACGAGGCGACCGGGGCAATCGTGCTCCCAGAGATCATTGGGGCCGGGATCCCCGATGACTACGCCGCCACGTTGCGCGAAGTGGCGCAGGAATTCCCCGACGCCGACGACCTCCCGGTGGTCGACGGCCTGCACCTGTTGGGTCACACCCCGGCCGACCGACTGATCGCCAAGGCCTGGTCGCCCGCGCTCGAGGTCATTGGGATAGAAGGGATCCCGGCCCTGCGCGATGGCGGGAACGTGTTGCGTCCCTCTACGACGCTGAAACTCTCAGTGCGCCTCCCGCCCGACGTTGACGCGCAAGTTGCGGCCGACGCGCTCATTTCGGCCATGACGACCGATGAGGGGGCCCACATCACCATCGACCTCGAGACGCCGGCCAACGGCTGGTACTCGCCACCTCTCGCCCCCGAGGTGACCCAGGCCCTCACGCGCGCTTCGATGGATCGATTTGGGCGTCCACCAGGATCTTTCGGCGAAGGAGGCACCATCCCGTTCCTCGCCGATTTGCAGAGAAGCTTCCCGGGCACCGGCATCGTCGCACTCGGCGTACTCGGGCCCCATTCCAACGCCCACGGCCCCAACGAGTTCCTCCATATCGAAATGGCCAAAGCGGTGACTTATGCGGTGGCCGAACTCGTCAGATAGCTTGCCCAACCATGTCATGGGAATTTTCAACCGACCCCGCGTTCCAAGAACAGCTCGATTGGATGGACACTTTCGTACGCGAAGAAGTCGAACCGCTCGACCTGGCCTTCGGCCATAAGACATTCCATCCGATCGATGACAATCTGCGTGCCGTCATCGACCCCTTGAAGGCCCAGGTGCGCGAGCGAGGATTGTGGGCCTGTCACCTCGGTCCCGAGCTCGGCGGCCAAGGCTACGGCCAGGTGAAGCTCTCCTTGATGAACGAGATCCTCGGCCGTTCGACCTGGGGCCCGCAGATCTTTGGGACCCAGGCCCCCGACACCGGCAATGCGGAAATTATCGCCCACTACGGCACCGAGGAACAAAAGCAGCGGTACCTGGTGCCGCTGCTCACCGGGGAGATCTTCTCGAGCTATTCGATGACCGAGCCCCAGGGGGGTTCGGACCCGACCCTCTTTGAGACCACCGCCACCAAGGACGGCGAAGAATGGATCATCAACGGCTGGAAGTACTTCTCTTCCAACGCCCGCACGTCGTCCTTCTTGATCGTCATGGCGCTGACTGACACCGAGACCGACGTCTACCACGGCATGTCGATGTTCTTGGTGCCGACCGACACCGAGGGGATCGAGTTCGTCCGTCACATTGGACTGATGGGCGAGCACGAGAGCGAGGGCATGCACGCCCTCATCCACTACAACAACGTGCGGGTGCCCGCCGAAGGTCTCCTCGGTGGCGAGGGACAGGCATTCGCCATTGCCCAGACCCGACTCGGTGGCGGCCGGGTCCACCACGCCATGCGGACCGTCGGCATGGCCCAAAAGGCGCTCGACATGATGTGCGAGCGCGCTGAGCCGCAAGACCAGAGACGGCACGTTGGCGTCCAAGCAATCGGTCCAGGACATGGTGGCGGACTCCTACATCGAACTCAAGCAGTTCCGCCTCTATGTGCTCTACGTGGCGTGGTCCATCGATACCAAGGCCGAGCCTCGCTCGATCCGCAAGGACATCGCCGCCATCAAGGTGCTGACCCCGAAAGTCCTGCACGACATCGTGCAGCGCTGCATCCAGATCCACGGTGCGCTCGGGGTCTCCAACGAAATGCCCCTCGGGGGCATGTGGACGGCCGCCGCCATCATGGGACTGGTCGACGGGCCGACCGAAGTGCATCGCACCACCGTCGCTCGCCAGGTCCTCAAGGGCTACCAGCCCGTCGAGGGACTCTGGCCGAGCACCCACCTGCCGGCCCGCCGGGCCGCCGCCCGGGAAAAGTACGCGGACTACCTCGAACACGAAGTGGGGAACCAGTGAGCCTCGATCTGGCGGCCTTGGCCGCATTCATGGACAGCGCAGGACTGCCCGGAGCCGGAGAGGAGATCACGGCGGAGTTCGTCACCGGCGGTGCCTCCAACGATCTCTTCTCCATCACCCGGGGCGACTACACCGTCGCTCTACGCAAGCCGCCCGAGGTGGTCCCGCCCGGGCGCAACGAGACCATGGTGCGCGAGCACCGCCTCTTGAGCGCCCTCGCCGACACCGATGTCCCCCATGCCCGGGTCGTCGCCGGCTGTGACGACCCCTCGGTGCTCGGTGGGTGCTTCTATTTGATGGAGTTCGTGGACGGCTGGTCCCCCATCCAAGAAGGCACCACCTGGCCCCCGCCCTTTGGGGAGGACTTCGAGGCCCGTCGGGGCCTCGCCTTCGAGTTGGTTGACGGCATCGCAAAGCTGTCCAAGGTCGATTGGCAGGCCCGTGGGCTCGAGGGTTTCGGTAAGCCCGACGGATTCAACGAGCGCCAGGTCGACCGGTGGCTGGCCCATCTGGCCGCCTTCGAGTTCCGACCCCTTCCCGGCCTCGACGTAGCGGCGGAGTGGCTTCGCACCCACCAGCCCAAAACCTACAAGCCGGGCATTATGCACGGTGACTACCAATTTGCCAACGTCATGTTCCGCCACGGTGCCCCGGCCCGCCTGGCCGCCATCGTCGATTGGGAGATGGCGACGGTCGGTGACCCATTGCTCGACCTCGGCTGGGTCATCAACGGCTGGCCCGAGGACACCTCGGCCCAATCGACCATCAGTTACGTCGACTACACCGGCATGCCGTCGGCCAGCGAGCTCTTGGACTACTACGAGCGCGAGAGCGGACGTCCGGTCGACGAAATCGACTACTACGTGATCCTGGCCCGTTTCAAGCTGGCCGTGGTGCTCGAGGGCGGCTATGCCCGCGTCGTCAAGGGCGAGACGGACAACGACAAGATGGAGATGTTCGGCGACGTGGTGCTCGACATGGCCCAAAAGGCCGCTGACCTCGCGTCCAGTACCTCGTTGTGACGACGTCGCCGTCGGGCGGCACCCAAGCGGGCGCGCTGGCGGGAAAGGTTGCCCTGGTGACGGGAGGCAGCCGGGGGCTCGGACGGGCCATGGTGCTCGGTTTCGCCGACGCCGGGGCCGACGTCATCATCGCCAGCCGCAAGATCGAGAACTGCGAGGCGGTGGCCCGTGAGGTCGAGGCCAAGGGGCGACGGGCGTTGCCACTGGCCGTGCACGTTGGGCATTGGGGCGAACTCGACCAATTGGTGGCGCGGTCCTATGAGACCTTCGGTCGGGTCGATGTCCTGGTCAACAACGCCGGGATGTCGCTCCTCTACGACTCGCTCCCCGGGGTCAGCGAAACGATGTGGGACAAGGTGGTCGACGTCAACTTGAAGGGCCCGTTCCGCCTCAGTGCGCTGGTCGGCTCGAAAATGGCCGAGGGTCCATATGGTGGATCCATCATCAACGTCTCGAGCACCGGCTCCATCCGCCCGGCACCTTTCATGTTGCCCTACGACGCCGCCAAGGCGGGCCTCAACGCGCTGACCGTCGGGTTCGCCCACGCATTCGGGCCCAGCGTGCGGGTCAACTGCATCATGGCGGGACCCTTCATGACCGATGTGACGGCGGCGTGGGACATCCCCGCATTCGAAGCGGCGGCCAAGGCCAACTTCGCGCTCGGGCGGGGGGGCCAGCCCGACGAGGTGGTCGGCGCTGCCCTCTATTTCGCCTCAGATGCCAGCAGCTACACGACCGGCGCGGTGCTGCGCGTCGATGGAGGTATGCCATGAGCGAAGAAGTCGACTTCTGGTTCGATCCCCTGTGCCCGTGGGCCTGGATCACGTCGCGCTGGATGCTCGAAGTCGAAGGCGTCCGCGACGTCACGACGTCGTGGCACATCATGTCGCTGGCCGTGCTCAACGAAAATCGTGACGACCTGTCCGAGAGCTACCGCGAAGGGCTCAAGCGGGCGTGGGGACCGGTGCGGGTCCTCATGGCCGCACAAATCGAGCGCGGGCCCGACATCTTGTTGCCGCTCTACACCGCGCTCGGGAATCGGATCCACATCGAAGCGCGCAGTAGCGATCCCCACATTTTCACCGAAGCGCTTGATGAGGTAGGACTCACCAGCGACTTCGCCGCCGCGGCTGCCATCACCGACCTTGACGACGCCATTCGCGAATCACACCACCAAGGAATGGATCCGGTGGGTATGGAAGTCGGGACCCCGGTCATCCACGTAGGTGGCACGGCCATTTTCGGTCCGGTCGTCACCCCTGCCCCCAAAGGCGAAGCAGCGGGCAAGCTCTGGGACGGCGTGCGTCTGGTGATGGGCACCGACGGTTTCTTCGAACTCAAGCGGACCCGGGACCGCGCGCCCGCCTTCGACTGAGCGCAACGTTTGCGCCCAACGTGTGGCGCAACCGGCGAACCTGGCGCTCCGCTCAGTGTGGCCCGATAACCCGACCGGTGGTGGGATCGATCTGAACGACGGTCGGCCCCGGCCGCGGAGCAGACGACCTCACAATGCTGATTATCGAACCGGTGGCCGGGTCGAGCACGACCACACTCGCGCCACCATGGTGGTGCGTGCCACGGTGCGGGGTCGACGCCGTGGCCCCACCCGACGCGGCGAGGCTGAGTGCCAGGGCGGCGGCGGCGGCGCCGAGGGTGGCGCAAATTGTGCGGGTCACAGGACCGCACCCGATTCTTTGTGAGCAATGATGGCGTCCCAGTCGAGACCCAACTCGAGCAGGATGTCCTCGGTATGCTGGCCGTGTTCGGGAGCCGGGACCACCTGGTCGGCCGTCTCGTCCATTTGCACCGGATTGGCGACCAGGTCGTAGGCCCGCCCATCGTCGCGCTCGACCCGGGGCAGGTACCCGTTTGCAATGACCTGTGGGTCATCGACCAACTCACTCGCCATCTGCACCGGGGCCCACGCCCCTGAGAGGTCGGCCAGGATCTCCTTCCATTCCTCGTAGGTCTTCGAAGCAAAGATGGCGTCGACGGCTTCGATGCACTCCCTGCGGTGCTCGAAACGAGCCGCACCGTCGGCGAAACGGGGGTCGGTGGCCAGTTCGGGGTGCCCGACTACGCGGCAGAACTCGGGCCAGAAGCGATCGCCTTGGAGCATCATCAAGATGATGAAGCGGTCGTCGCTGGTCTTGTAGTGGCCCACCAACGGATTGGGTGACACGCTGCGACCGAACTTCGGCATTGGGTCACCCCCATAGAGGCCTGACGCAACGATGTCCGGCGAGAGCACCCACATCGCAAGCCCGAGCAAGGACACGTCGATGATTGGCGCTTCACCCGAGGTCGCCCGCTGCAAGAGGCCCGCCGCGATGCCACCCGCGATGGCCATGCCCCCGGCCAGGTCACCGAACGCCGCCCGTCCGCCGATGGGATACTTCGAATCAGCCGGGGTCAGGGCGTTGGAGACGCCGCCGCGCCCCCAGTAGATGGAGCCGTCGTAGCCGGGCTTGTTGTTCTCGTCACCGAGCGGGCCCATCCCCGACCCGCGTGCGTAGACGATGTTGGGGTTGACGGCCCTGATGTGCTCCACGTCGATCTTGAGGCGCTGGCGCACCGAGGGAAGGAAACTGGTCAAGAAGACGTCGGACGTTTCGACGAGCTTGTAGAGGATCTCGCGGCCGGCGTCGGTGCTGATATCGAGGCCGATGCTCCGTTTGCCCCGGTTGGGCTGCTCCATGATGTAGTTCACCGCGTTCTCACCACCGGGGATCAGCCCCATCGAGATGAGCCCGCGTTGGGGGTCGCCGGTTTCGGGGTGCTCGACCTTGATGACGTCCGCGCCCCAATCGGCCAGAACGGCTCCCGCCGCAGGCACGAAGGTCCACGCGGCGACTTCGAGGACTCGGTAACCAGAAAGTGCTTTTGACATGGAGAAGATCCTTTGTCTCGTGGGCGCGTGCGCACAATAGCGGCCACCCCCACCGCGTTGGTGGGTCGAGATGCCGGGGGCGCGTTGGTGAGATGATCTCACTCGATGAGCGCTCCGAAAACCCCAGCTCCGACCCAGACGCGAGCGCTTCGGCGGCTCGGCCGCTACGAGCTCATCAGTTGCGGACTGCACGGCCACACCTTGGTGGGCCTCGACGTCAAGACCATCACCGCCGAGGACGACGACATCGTGCGGGAACGAGACGGCCTGCGCTGGCACCGCTGCTTGCGCTGCGACACCTGGCTGCCGAGAAAGAATCCGTCCCTCGCCGAAACGACCCGCGAGTTCATCGCACCCAGGGATCACATCGAGGTCCCGCTGCGTGGTCGACCGCTGCGCGACCGCTTCGTCCTGCGGCTCATCGCCGTCGATCGCATCTTCCACGTCCTCGTCTTGTCGGTCATTGCGGTGGCCGTCTTTCTCTTCGCCCAAGAACGCAACCGGCTCCATCAGGTCTACGTGCGCATACTGACGGACTTCCAAGGTGGCCTCGGTGGTCCGATTTTCGACACCAAGCGCGGCGTGTTCCACGACGTCAACCGGCTCTTCGCACTCTCCAAGTCCGAGCTCTACCTCATTGGAAGTGCGGTGACGCTCTACACCGCGATACTCGCACTCGAGGCCATTGGGTTGTGGTTCGCCCGGCGGTGGGCCGAATACCTCACCTTGGTTGAAACCGGGGTGTTGGTGCCGTTCGAGATCTACGAACTCACCACCCGCGTCTCGGCGCTCAAGATCTTGACCCTCGTCATCAACCTGGCCATCGTCTTGTATCTCTTGGTCGCCAAACGCCTCTTCGGTATCCGCGGTGGCGGAAAGCGCGAGGCGGCGCTCAAACTTGCCGATACCGGCTGGCCCGCCGTCGAACGCGCCGGGGCGATCTTGCACCAGGATCCCTCGATGCCCGCCGAGGTGTCGAGGCGGTCGTAGGCCGTCGCCGGATCACCCACCAAGCCTCGCGACCCAAGTCGGCTGGAACAAGTTGGTTGGTTGGGCTTGACGTTGAATATATGCGTCGCGACGGTGGCTGCAATACCTCGAATACCGAGTAGCGGACCCAGGGGTTCGAAGGCGCGCTCCGATATCCACCCGGCCCCGAAGTCGTCGATTATTCGTGTCGCGAAATTCTGCGCTGAGTCATCACGATGCGCCGCGGTCCACGTAGCGGTCGCGAGTCGGTACCGTTCGCGGCCTCGTGCACCGCCGTTGGCGCCATTGGCGCTCGTAAAAGGACGAACACCGGCCTCGAATTTGAACCCACGTAGCCCCCGTAAGGATGACCGCCCGGCACCATCGAAACACATCCCAAACCGTTCAAGAGGAGTGTCATCGATGTCCGCTCGATTCAAAAGGCCTGTTGGCTCGCTGCTCGCCGCAGCGCTGACCCTCGGTATTACCGGCATCGCTGCCGTCGACAGTCTGCCGGCCTCATCGGCCGGCACCGAGGGGGGATATTGTTCTCCTTCGGTGAGCACCACCGGCCTCACCACCACACTGACGTTCACTGATCCGGGATCCTGCTACTGGGTGTCACCGTCGGGGGTCACCAAGATCACCGCGACCCTCTACGGAGCGGCGGGAGGCAATGGCGTTGGTGTCGACGGCATCGAAGATGTCTCGGGCCACGGCGGACCCGGTGCGATGGTTACCGGCTCACTCGCGGGAATTTCCGGCCAGAGCATATTTGAAATCAATGTGGGAGGCGCCGGACAGACGCCAACCGGTTCTGACATCTTCGGTGGTGTCGGTGGTTCGCACACCGGGGGCGAAGGTGGCTTCAATAGTGGTGGGGGCGGGGGCGACACCGAATTACGCGGCCCAAATGCCGATCATCTGGCTGATCGACTCTTGGTCGCCGGCGGCGGGGGCGGGGGCGGCGGTAGCTTCGATACGGCCACCGGAGGTGGCAATGGCGGTAGTGGAGACACAGCCGGAACATCGGGCAATGACGTGGCGGCAAGCATCGGTGGCGGTGCGCTCGGTGGCGGCGGAGGCGGGGGCGCCGGCGAAACGGCACCGCCTAACGGCGGTTCGGCCGGTGCCATCCCCTCGGGCGACGATGCCTGTCAACCTGAGTCCGATCCAGGTGGCAGTGGTTCGGCCTCTGGCATCGGTGGCGACGCAGACCTGAATGGTGAGGCGTTGCAGGGCGGTGGCGGTGGCGGCGGCTTCGTTGGCGGCGGTGCCGGCGGCGGTGGAGCGCTTGAGAATGACGCGACCTGTCAAAATAGCCTGCCCGCAAGCCAAGTCACCCCAAACGTCCCCGATGCGTCGGGTGGCGGAGGCGGGGGCGGGTCCAGCTATAGCGGTGGGGCCAATGGTCTGGTGCCGACCCATACGTCGACCGGTGTCTCCAATCTGTCGACGGGCAACGGGCAAATGCAGATCAGCTACGTCACGCCCCCGACCCCACGGACCGTCATTGCGTCCACGGGAGCTGCCACCGGCCTCGGGCAACCAAGCGCCATGGCGGCCGACCCGGCCGGAGATCTCTTCATCGCCGACAACGCTGACGCCTCGATCAAGGTCCGAGCGGCCGCCACGGGGACCCTGTTCGGCAAGTCGGTGACCGCAGGCCAGCTCACCACGCTGGTTGGGTATCCGAAACTTTTCTCCCCGAGCGCGGTGGCCGTTGACGGTGCGGGCAACCTCTATTTCGCCGATCAGTTCCACGGGAACGTGTCGGTGCTGGCGGCCCATAGCGGCACGTTGTTCGGGACGTCGGTAAAAGCCAACGAGGTGACGACATTGCTTTCATCGGTTGATGCAAATGGCCTGGCGCTCGATGCGACGGGTGATCTCTTCATCTCGCAGTATTCGGCGGGGAATATCGCAGTCCTGCCAGTCAATACCGGCACGCTCTTCGGAGTGGCAGTGACCGCCGATCAACTGGCCACCGTGGTGCGGGCATCGGCTGGTGGTGCGATCGACCCGGGTGGGTACGATCTCGCTCCGCTCCAGTTGGCCTTCGACCCGGCCGGGAACCTCTATATCGACCAGTACCAGTTCAAGAGCATCACGGTCCTTCCCGCCACCTCGGGCACGCTCTTCGGTGCCCCGGTGACGGCAAATCAGCTGACCAACGTGGTCACCACGGGTGAAAATCCCATCGGCATGACGGTCGACGCTGCCGGAAATCTCTACATCGCCGGAGCCGAATCCGGCTCCTCGGTTGATGTGTTTCCGGCCTCGAGCGGGACCCTCTTCGGCGATCCCGTGACGGTTGGGCAGTTGTCCTCGGTCGAGTCGGGGCTGAGTGGAACGACCGCTCTTGCGGTCGATTCATCAGGGAACCTCTTCTCCACCGACAACGGACTTTGGTTCCAATACCCAAGTGCGGCGTCATTGGTCGAACTCTCCAGCAGCCTGAAGTCGACTCTGACGTCAGCCACGATTGATCCAAGCGTGAGCACCCAGGGCACGACGGTGACGTATGGCGCACAGGTCGCCGGAACGACGCCTGGGGCCAATGCGAGCGGCGAAGTCACCTTTCGTGCCGGGAACACCGAACTTTGCTCGGCGTCGCTCGGCCCTGCGACTCGCGATGGGGCGAGCGCTTCGTGCATGGCAAGCACCGCCCCGCTCGGTACCGAGCCGATCACCGCGTTGTATTCGGGCGACGATGCGTACGCCCCTTCATCGGGGTCGCAATTGATCAGCGTGAACCCACCGGCCATTGGAACGATGCCAACAACGACGCAGATCGAATTCAAACAAACGTCGGGCATCACGCAGGGTGATTCGGAACTCTACGGCGCCATCGTGCGAAATTTCAACCCAATGCCGGTGTCAACCTCACCGGTACCGTTACCTTCGAAATCAACGGCGTCGTGTTGTGCACGACCCCGCCGCTAGTGGCTTTCACATTCTCACTGTCCGCGCAGTCCTGCTACTCGAATCTCGCTCCGGTCGGAACCGACGAGATCACCGCGATCTATTCGGGCGATGACAACTTCTCGACGTCACGCACCCAAGCATCGCTGACCATCAATCCTTATGCCGATTGATTTGGTTCCCCATCGATGACGTAGAGATGAGGAGTCCCGGATCTGAACAACCTGGCGGCAGGTCGCCACCGTCGCCAGGTTGTTCCCCCGGCTCGACACCCTCATGTTGACCGCAAATTGCAGTGGGTTGACGACTGCGGTGATTCGTCTGCGGGATCGAAGAATCAGTCCAATGCGCTTATCGGCGTTGCACCAAGAGGAAGGAGGCCATGCGCCTCCTTCCTGAGCCTCGTGGACCTTCGGCGTTCGGCCCAGTGGTGTCATTTGCCTTCGAGAACTTTGCCGTGCCCCTCAAATCTTCGCTGAGGTGACACCTCAGTAATAGTCCGCCATCAGTTCACTCGCCCAAAGGGGTTGGTGGGTGGCCGTTGGCTCGAACTCGACCATAAAAGGTTTGATGTCGAGGACCGGCGTTCCCGCGACGGCGTCGAGCCCCCTGACGCCGAGGTCCAGGCCGACGACGCCGGTTAACTCGCAGGCACTTACCCCGAGGCGGTTCGGGCGCATCCGGCCACGCTGCGCAAACATCCCGACTTTGGGCCACCGCTCGTTCCCCGCGGACGTCGTGCCCCGGTGACGATCTCGGATTCTTCGACGAGGTGGAACTGGAATACCACGCACAAGTGCGAGAAGGCTTCGAGCCCAATTACGGACTCGTCACTGAAGCGTTCGGCGTCGAGGCGGATGATCGCCTCCACGCTCCCCCAGTGGTCGTCGAGCGGTTCTGTGCGACCCCCGACCACTACAGCGATGGGGTCGAGGGAGATCACCACAACGAGGTTAGTGTCCTCACGTGCTTTCCTGCGTAGGTCTCGGGAAACAATTCGGTGATCGCGTCGCAGTCGACGACGTGTCGTTCTCCATTGCCGACGGCGAGTGTTACGGACTGCTCGGGCCGAACGGGGCCGGCAAGACCACGACGATCTCGATGGTGTGCGGGTTGCTTGCGCCCGACCGGGGCTCAGCCACCGTCGACGGGGCGCCGGCCGGATCGCTTCGGGCCAAGGCGGCGGTAGGCTACGTGCCCCAAGACCTCGCCCTCTATCCCGACCTCAGCGCAACGGAGAACTTGGCCTTCTTCGGTCAGCTCTACGGGGTCGGCGGACGTCGGCTCGCCACACGCATTGGCGAAGTCCTCGAACTGGTCGGCTTGGCCGATCGGGCGAGTGAGCGGGTCGGGACCTACTCGGGCGGGATGAAGCGACGGGCCAACATCGCTGCGGGCCTGATCCATGAGCCGCAGCTGTTGATCCTCGATGAACCGACCGTCGGCGTCGACCCCCAAAGCCGCAACGCCATCCTCGAGACCGTGGGTGCACTCGGAATCTCGGTCCTCTACACGACGCACTACATGGAAGAAGCGGCCAAGTTGTGCCGCCGGGTCGGGATCATCGACGACGGCCGCCTGATCGCCGAAGGCACCCCGGACCAGCTCATTTCGGCCCATGGTGGCCAGGACCGGGTGCGCCTCTCGTGTGCCGCCAACGGTCGAGCTCCGCTCGCCGCGGCGTGCCGTCGTCTGGACGGGGTCAGCGAGGTCCGTGCCGTCGAGGGCGGGCTCGAGCTGGTCTGCGATCACGGGGCGGCGGTCCTGCCCACCGTCGTCAGCGCCGCCACCCACGAACACGTGGACCTCTCGGGTGTCGAGGTGATGGCCCCCGATCTCGAAGGCGTCTTTCTGGCGCTGACCGGCAAGGAGCTCAGAGACTGATTTGGGTCATTGCCGTCAACGAGCTGCGCAGGCGGTTGCGGGACCGATCCATGGTGATCACCTGCCTCATCGCCCCACTCGCGCTGGCGGGCATCTTGGGCTTCGCGTTCGGTGACACGAACACTGCGGGTCACGTCATCATCGGGGTCGCCGGGGCGAGCGACGACCTGGTGCGCTCAGCCGAACACGCCGCGCAACTCCCGGCGTCGGTGACGGTGCGCATCGAATCCAGCCCGGCCGCACTCAAAGAGGGGGTGGCGAACGGCTCGCTCGACGGCGGGGTGGTCCTCTTCGCAAACCGGATCGCCCTCAACCACCTCTTGATCCCGATCGTTGCACCGGGTGCGACGCCCTCCCCCGGCTTCGACGTGATGAGCGCGACATCGTCATTGGCCGGCCAACAGTGGTCCGAGTCCATGGCGGCCGCCCTGGCCAGCCGCCTCTACGCCGGGCGCCTCGTGGCGGGCTCGGCCACCGAGCGCGCCCCGCTCACGGTCCAAAGTGCCACGTTCGGCAACGCCCAAAAAGGCATCTTGGACTATTTCGCCCCGTCGATCGCGGTCATCTTCCTCTTCGTCGGCGCCGGCCTCGGCATGCGCTCACTGTTGTTGGAGCGATCGAGCGGCACCCTCGTGCGCATGGCCGCCGCCCCGCTCAGCCCCAACCGCATCGTGCTGGGCAAACTCTTGGCCATCTTCATCACCGCGTTGATCTCGATCTTGGTGGTGTGGGGGGCGACCACCGCGCTCTTCGGGGCGAACTGGGGAGACCCGCTCGGCGTCGCCCTGATGTGCATCGGCGCGTCGGCCGCCATGTGCGGTATCGGCGTCTTCCTCACCTCGTGGGCCAAGGACGAGCAATCGGCATTCGGTGTCGCCCTGATCGTCGGATTGGTCCTCGCCCTTTTGGGCGGCAATCTGCTTCCCCCCGGTGCCTTGCCCCATTTCCTCCAGGTGGCCGCGCTCGCCACGCCCAACGGCTGGGCCCAGGTCGGTTTCGGTCGTCTCTCGCTCCTCGGCGAACCCGCCTCTGCGATCGTCAACCCCTTTCTCATCTTGATGGCCATCGCCGCAGTCTTCGGGGGGTTGGCGATGGCCCGGGTCAAAAAGATGGTCGCACCGTGATCGCCATCGTGGCGGTCACGCTTCGCCGGGCCATTGGTGACAAGCGACTGGTGGTGCTCGCCGTCATCTTTCCGGTGGTCTTCATCTTGGTCACCGGCTTGCTCGCCGGGGGACCCAAAGAACCCATCGGCCTGGTGCACCCCTCAGCGCGGTCTGGTCGCACTTGCCGAGCGCTCCGGCTACGTGTCGGTCAAGATCGAACCCACCCGCGCCGCGCTCGGCGACGACATCTTGCGCAGCCGCGTGGTCGCCGGCGTCGTGACGCTCCCCGCCCAACCGGGCGCTACCTCGGTCCAGTTCGTGAGCGAGAGCGCCCAAAGCGATGCGGTCCAGGCCCGGACCGATGTCGTCGCCCTGCTCGACTTGATGGCGGCCGAAGGACCCCACGTCGGCATCACCAACGTGACCTTGGCCCACACCCACACCACTGCACCGCTCTCCCCCTTCTCCTACGTGGCGCCCGCCGACCTGGTGCTGTTCTTAGGCATCACCATCTTGGTGCTGTCGTCGGCCCTGGTCGAATCCCGTCGAATCGGGATACTCCGCCGGCTCAATGCCGCCCCGGTGCGGCGATCCGCCATCGTCGCCGCGCAGATCGCCAGCCGGATGGCGGTGGCGGCCGGCCAAGCCGTCGGGCTGCTCTTCGTCGGGGTTGTCCTCTTTGGGGTCCATTGGGGCAATCCGTTCGCCGTGTTTCTAATTCTGTTCTTCTTGGCCCTCACCTTCTCGGGTGCGTCGGTGATCATTGGGACCGCCTCGAGAACCGAGGAACAGGCCACGGCACTGGCCGTCGTCATCGGGATTGCGACCGGCATGCTGGGCGGCTGCCTCTACCCCCTCGACGTGGTCGACGAAACGGTGCGCACCGTTGGTCACCTGGTCCCACAGGCCTGGGCCATGGACGCATTCATCAAATTGATCTACCACGGTGCGAGCTTTGCCAACGTCGTGCCCGAGATCGCCGCCTTGGCGCTCTTCGCCGCGATTATGACCACGCTGGCGGTGTGGCGCTACGACGCGACGATGTATTCGGCAGGATGAAAGCGCCGGGTGAGCTTTCGGAAACGCCAGGTGTGTTCGGGCCACAGCGTCGTGTTGCGGCCGTGGTCGTCGAGGTACCAGCTGTGGCAGCCACCGGTCACCCATACCGAGTGCGCCAACTCTTCTTGGAGCGATTCGTTGAAGCGCCGCTGGACGGCCGCCTTGACCTCGACGGTGCGCACACCCGGTCGGGCCAAGAACTCCAACGCACTGGCGATGTAGTTGATGTGCGACTCGATCATGTAGATCATCGAGTTGTGGGCCAAGGTGGCGTTGGGCCCGATCATCAAAAAGAGGTTGGGGAAGCCGGCCACGGTAGACCCGGCGTAGGCCTCGACCCCTTGGGCGTGCCACACCGCCGAGAGTCTTGCGCCACTTGGACCGACGACGTGCTCGGCGTAGGGGGGCACGGCCGCCTCGAAGCCCGTGCCCATGATCACCACGTCGACCGGGCGCGCCACGCCATCGTCGCCGACCACCGCGTCGGCGGTGAAGGAGGCCACTGGTGAGTCCACCACCTCGACGTTGGACCTGGTGAGCGAGGGATAGAAATCGTCGGACAGCAACAGTCGCTTGCAGCCGACCTCGTAGTCGGGGGTCAACCGCTCGCGCAACGACTCGTCGGGCACCTGTGCCGACAGATGGGCCAGGGCTCGCTTGCGCACCTGATCCTTGCGACCTTCGCCCTCGCCCATAAAGACGCCCAAGAGCAACTCGAAGGTCAAGTAGATGCGCAGCCGAGACAGTCGCTGGAGGAGAGGGAAACGCCGGTAGAGGCGCTTGCGCAGCCGAGACACCACGCGATCGTTGCGCGGGAATACCCACGGCGGGGTGCGCTGGTAGACGAAGAGCTGATCGACGACCGGTTGGATCTGCGGGATGAACTGCACAGCCGAGGCCCCGGTCCCAACCACCGCGACCCGTTTGCCGTGCAGGTCGATCGAATGGTCCCAGCGGGCCGAGTGGAACACCGGGCCCGCGAACTCTCCGAGGCCGGGAAAGGCCGGAATCGCCGGCTCCGACAGCGAGCCGGTGGCCCAGATCAACACCGGGGCGCGGTAGATCTCGCCGCTCTTGGCGCGCACCACCCACTCCCGGGTCCCTTCATCGAAGCGGGCCTCTTCGATGAAGAGCGAGAAGCGCAGGTGGTCACCGATCTCGAAGCGCTCCTCGCAGCCGCGCATGTAGTCCCAGATCTCGCCTTGTGACGGAAACGAACTCGTCCACTCGGGATTGAGCGCGAACGAGTACGAATAGAGGTTCGACGGCACATCGCAGGCCGCCCCGGGATAGGCGTTGTCGCGCCAGGTCCCACCGAGATCGTTGCCCCGGTCAAGCACCACGAAATCATCGATGCCCATGTCCTTCAACCGGATCGCCATACCAATCCCCGAGAACCCGGCCCCGACGATGATCACTTCATGCGAGTTGCTCATGCCCGAACGAAGTCGACCACGACCTTGGCCAAGTCCGCCCCTTTGTCCTCTTGGAGGAAATGCGAAGCGCCGACAATGGTCGTGTGCGGTTGGCCCTGTGCACCGGCGATGCGTTCTTGGAGTTGTCGATGCGCCCCGGCGGTAATCGGGTCACTGTCGCTGAAGGCGGTGAGGAACGGTCGTTCGAACGCGGCCAGACCCTTCCACGCCGCGACGTTGGCGTCATGGGCCGGGTCGTCGGGTCGCGACGGCACCAACATCGGGAAAGCCCGGGCGCCCGCCTTGTACGTCTCGTCGGGGAACGGGGCGTCATAGGCGGCCTGGACCTCGGGTGAAAGATCGCTGAGGCACCCCGAATTCGACGATGAACCCGGTCGGGAACACCTCGACTTCTTGGGAGAAGCGTTGCCAGGCGAAGAACGCCTCGCCGGGATCGGCGTCGCCGGTCGGCAAGAAGGTGTTGGCCGCCACCACCCGGGCGAACCGCCCCGGGTGCTCGCCCACCAGGCGTAGTCCGATCAGGCCGCCCCAGTCCTGGCAAACGAGCGTCACGTCGCGCAAGTCCAACACGTCGAAGAGGAATGCGCGCATCCACTCGACGTGGCGGGCAAAGGTGTAATCGCTGCGCTCCGTTGGTTTGTCGCTTCGGCCGAAGCCGACCAGGTCGGGAGCCACGATCCCGAGCCCGGCTTCGACGAGGACGGGGATCATGGTGCGGTAGAGGTAGGACCACGACGGCTCGCCGTGGAGCAAGAGCACCACCGGTGCGTCCGGCGACCCTTCACGCAAGTAGTGAATCCGCAGGCGCCCACCCTCCCCGTCGGCCACTTCGGCGTACTTCGGGGCGAAGGAGAATCCAGGCAGACCATCGAATCGGTCATCAGGGGTGCGCAGTGTCTTCATCGCGGCGAAGCCTACGTCGCCGCCGGGAGGACTGCCCTTCTACAACGAAGCCAAGAACGACCCCATGGCCGCGTTGAGCACGTCTGGTTGGCTGACATTTGATGCGTGCCCGGCGTCGGGCACCACCACCAGCTCGCAACGTCCCCCAAGTTCGTCGCACAATTCCTCGGCCCGCGCCATGGGGATGGCGGCATCGTCGCTTCCGTGCAGCACCAGTGCCGGCTGGGTGATCTCCGAGAGCCGCTCGCCCAGCGCGTCGCGCTCCATCAAGGCGTTGAACGCCAGGGTCAGCGCCCCTCGATCGAGCACGCGCCACTTCTCGTACCACGGGCCCGGGTCCACGCCAGGACCCAAGGTGATGGCGGCGACCGCCTCTTGGACGCCGGCCGGCCCGTTGGCCACCCACTCCGCGTGCATGGCCTCGTAGAGGGGCACGGCGTTCGGGTCCTCGACGCCCGCCTGGGTGTCGATCAGCACCAGGGCGCGCACCCGCTCGGGGGCTATGAGCGCGGCACGCATCGAGATGAAGCCACCTTGGGACATCCCGGCGAATATCGCCTGGTCGATTCCGAGATGGCTCAGCAGGGCCAGTGCGTCTTCGGCCGAGTCCCAGTAGGTGAACGGCTCGGTCGCCGCCGTCGCCCCGTGTCCACGCTGGTCCCAGGTGATGCACCGGAAGTCCGCTGCGAGGGCGGCCACCTGGGCATCGAACATCGATCCGTCCATCAAGAAACCGTGACAAAAGATGATCGGGGGCCCGCTCCCGCCGTGGTCGGTGTAGGCAATGCGCTGGCCGTTCACCTCTGCAAGGCTCATATCGTTGACTCTACGGTGGCCCAGCCACCTGTGCTCGAAAGGATCGGCTCCAATGACGGCGACCAAGGATTCGGAGTACGACCCGTTCGAGGCCTTCAGCGACGTGGTGGCCGGCACGACCCGCAATCCCTATCCCGACTTCATCGCCAAGCGTCGCGACACGCCGGTGTGGAAGGGCGAAGTGATGCCGAGCGAATCCCTGCCCGAAGGCATCGAAGTCGAGCCCGGTTGGATCGCGTACCGCTATGACGACTGCTCGCGGATCTTGCGTGACGCAAAGACCTTCACCTCCACCGGTTACGACATGACCATTGGGATGGTGATGGGCCACATGATCTTGGGCATGGACGACCCCGAGCACCGCGGGCACCGCAACCTGGTCGCCCACGCCTTTCGGGAGAAGTCGCTGGCCCGCTGGGAACCCGAGTTCATCGGTCCCATCATCGACGAGCTGATCGACCGCTTCGCCGCCGACGGAGAGGCGGAACTGGTGCGCCAGCTCACCTTCGAGTTCCCCGTCCGCGTCATCTCGCGCTTGCTCGGACTACCCGAAGAGGACTTTGTGCAGTTCCAGCGCTGGTCGGTCGAGCTGATTGGACTGGTGGCCGACATCGACCGGGGCCTGGCCGCGTCCGAAGCGTTGCGGGAGTACTTCGCCGGCGTGGTCGCCGAGCGACGAGCCAATCCCCAAGAAGACGTCATCAGCGACCTCGTCACCGCCGAGATCGACGGCGAGCGCCTGAGTGACGAGGCCATCTACTCATTTTTGCGACTACTGCTCCCCGCCGGTGCCGAGACCACCTACCGCTCGTCGGGCAACCTCATCTACCTCTTGTTGACCCATTCGGACCAACTCGAGGCGGTACGCAACGACCGCACCCTGCTCCCCCAAGCCATCGAAGAGGCGTTGCGCTTCGAGCCGCCGCTCCTCACCATCAACCGCACCACCACGACCGAGGTGGAGATCGGCGGGGTGACCTTGGCGGCCGGTGAGAGCATCACCCCCAACATTGGTTCCGCCAATCACGACGAGACGCGATGGGAGAACCCCGAGGTCTTCGACATCTTCCGACCAGCCATTGCGCACATTGCCTTCGCCCACGGGCCGCACATGTGCCTCGGGATGCACCTGGCCCGCCTCGAGACCCGGGCCTTGCTCAATCGAGTGCTCGACCGCCTCCCGAACCTCGCACTCAATCCCGGTGACTCAGACCCGCACATCCAAGGGCAGATCTTCCGCTCCCCGACCTCGTTGCCCGTGACCTTCACCCCGAGCTAAGCACACGGGTCTCGACCTCGGTGCCCCGACCGATCAGGATGCTCGACACCATCTCGGGTGGGAAGAGCCCGTGGTCGACGATGCCCGGTTGCATGGCGAAGCGCGCCGCCAGACGCTCGGGGTCATCGATCGCTCCGTAGTAGTCGGCCAGCACTCCTCCGTCAGGGCTCGGCGGTGCGTCTCGCAATTCGATGTCGGGGAAAACTCTTCGCACCACGTCGATCCCAAAGGCCATCAGCTCGAGGGGAACCGGCGGCGCCAAGCGCTCAACCACTTTGTTCGACGAGACAATCACCACGAAGCGCTCCGCGGATGCCGCCACGATCTTCTCGCGGGTGTGGGCCCCGCCGCCGCCCTTGACGAGCCAGCCGGAGGGATCGACCTGGTCTGCCCCGTCGATGGCCATGTCGAGATGGTCGATGCCGCTGAACGCCACGACATTGAGCCCGAGCGTCTCGGCGGCGCGCCCGGTCGCTACCGAAGTCGCCACGCAGGTGATGTCCAACCCCCGCTCCGCCAAGGCAGGAAGAAGGTAGGCCACCGTCGAACCGGTGCCGAGACCGAGCAACATCGCCGGTTCCACCAACTTCGCTGCCGCCCGTGCCGATGATGCCTTTTCGTCTTCGATCCCGACATCCATAGTCCCCACCTTCGCGCACTGGCGCACCCATTGCCCCAGGTGAGGCGATTGCGACAACTATCGTGGTGGCCCATGACGTGCGGGCGGGAGGACTAGGTCACCACACGTGCTCGCCCTCCTGATCCTCTTTTGTGCGCTCCTTGGCCTAGCCATTGGATCCTTCGCCAACGTCGTCATCTACCGCGTCCCGAGAGGCGAGTCGGTCGTCTCGCCCCCTTCGGCCTGCCCGACCTGCCACACCGAGATCTCACCTCGCGACAACATCCCCGTGCTCTCGTGGTTGCTCCTGCGCGGCAAATGTCGAACCTGCGGTGAACCAATCTCGGCCCGCTACCCGCTGGTCGAGTTGGCCATGGCGGCCCTGTTCGCCGGGGCCGCCGCCCGCTTCGGTTACAGCTGGGCGTTGCCGGCGTACCTAGTGACCTTGGCCGGCCTCTTGGTGCTCTCGTGTATCGACGTGGAGCTCTTGATCCTCCCGAAGAAGATCGTCTACCCACTGCTCGCCATGGTGGCCGCACTGCTGGTACTGGCCAGCGGCGCCACCGACCAATGGCACAACCTCCTCGTCGCCGCCATCTGTTCGGTGGCCTGGTTCGTCGCCTTCTTTGCGCTCAACGCACTCAGCCCGCGCCTCCTCGGATTCGGCGATGTCCGCCTGGCGCTCGTGCTTGGTCTCGCGCTCGGGTGGCTCGGCGTGCGCTACGTGCTCTTGGGCTTCTTCGCGGCCAACGTGATCGGTGCGGTCATCGGCATCGCGCTCATCGCGACCAAGCGGGTGAGCCGCCAACAGCAGATCCCTTACGGGGTGTTCCTGGCCGCGGGAGCCGCCTTGGCCATTTACGCCGGTGCGGAACTCCTCA
Source organism: uncultured Acidimicrobiaceae bacterium (assembly GCA_963800725.1). Taxonomy (GTDB): domain Bacteria; phylum Actinomycetota; class Acidimicrobiia; order Acidimicrobiales; family RAAP-2; genus Bog-473. Next base: position 51,279 of record CAWDCE010000022.1, read on the forward strand.
CCCCGTTCAGTCAGTATCGCTTTCGCTGAGCGAGGTCCGCGTCGTTGAGTCCTTAGCGGACGATCTCCATCCTTATGCCCTCGCTGTCCCATTCGGGATCGGCGGGCACGCGTAATCCGGCCCGAGCGAAGATCCGTCGCGCCGTCCACAAGAACGCGGCGACGTCGAGGAGGTGCGAGTACGGCACGCCGTCGAACGTCGCGTCGAGAATCCGCTCGACGCCGGGGATCTTCTTTTCGAGCAGCGTCCGGCGCTCGTGCCAACCGGCTTCATTGTGCTTGGAGTAGCGCAACGGCGTGTCCTCGTTGAGCTGAAAGAAACTCAACTCGGAGTGCACTTCATAGACGGTCCGCTGGCGGTAGGGCGCCATCTCCATGGCCACCTCTCGGTAACGGGGAAGGAGTTCCCTGGTGATGGCGTCGAGGTTCTCCTCGCCCCCTGACCCACCTTCCATGACGGCCGAACGACCCGGAGCGGAGTGCACGGCCGAACCACGACGCCCGAGCAAGGACCTCGCTTCTCGATCACAAGACCGTCCCCCGAGCGTCGATTCGTCGGGGTAGCCAATCGGGGCGTTGACGGCGACCACGCCGAAGGACGGGCGCTGGTCGAGCACCTCACCGAACGTGGTGATGATTCTCGGGTCCTCCGGCGCGAACGTCGTGCCCGCAAGTTTTGCGCTGGCGACCAGCCAACCCGAGGCGCACGGTGTGACCCCGGCCACCAGTGAATACGGCAACTCTGGGCCTCTCCGGGCCGACATTGCCCCACTCATGCCGGAACGGGGATGCGCTCCTGGTTGCCCAAGGCGCGAGCGATCTCTTTTGGATGAGTTGAGACTTCCAATGCGTCTTCGTAAGTGATGACGTCGTCCTTGATGAGGGCGGCCAGGCTGGATTCCATGGTCCGCATGCCCTCGGACTGGTTGGTCGTCATCACGTTCATGAGCTGATTGGACTTGCCTTCTCGGATCAGGTTGCGCACTGGGTGGTTCGCGATGAGCACCTCGAACGCGGCCACTCTGCCGCCACCGATCCTGGGCACGAGCCGTTGAGCCACGATGGCACCGAGGGAGGCCGCCAGCTGGATGCGGACCTGGTCTTGGCGCCAGTCGGGAAACACGTCGATGATGCGGTCAACCGCTTGGGCAGCATCATTGGTGTGAAGCGTGGCGAAGACCAGGTGGCCGGTCTCGGCCATCGTCAAGGCCATCTGGATCGACTCGATGTCGCGCATTTCGCCAAGGAGCAGGACGTCGGGGTCCTCGCGCAAAGCAGAGCGAAGCGCCCGGTCGAAGGTCGGGCTGTCCAGTCCGATCTCGCGTTGGGTCACCGCTGACTTCTTGTGGAAGTGGAGATATTCGACCGGGTCCTCGATGGTCAAGATGTGCTGGGACCGGGTCTCATTGATGCGGTCGATGATCGAGGCCAGGGTCGTCGACTTGCCCGAACCTGTCGGACCGGTGACCAACACCAGCCCACGGGGCAACGCAGCCAGACGATCTGCGGCGGCGGGAAGGCCGAGCTCGAGGAAGCTCGGGATCACGGTCGGGATCATTCGCAGCGCCAGTGCGGTCTCGCCACGCTGGGTAAAGGCACTGGCTCGGAGCCGGGCCTTGTCCTCCCAAGAAAAAGAGAAGTCGACATCTTGGTGTTCCTCGAAGATCTCGATCTCCGCGGGATCCAAGAGCGTTACCACCAGGTTGTGGATCTCGGTGCCGCTGAGGATCGGTGCTCCTTCGAGCGGCCGGAGTTTGCCGTCGACACGAATTCGCGGTGCCGATCCTCCGGCCAAAAGGAGGTCTGAGCCTTTTTGGTCCCACAGAATCTGCAGCCAGGGCGAGATGGCGCCCGTTTCAATGTTCTTCACCGGATCGAATCCCTTTCTGAGAGGGTGAATCCCAGAGTGCCCGGCCCGAAGGCCGGGCACTCTGGTTCACCTTGAAGAGGTGATGCTGTGATTGGAGCTAGTTGACTCCGAGGCAACCTTGGGTGCCGGTCTCGGTGTCGTAGTTGTCGCCATTCACATCAACCACGCCGTTGCCGGGGAGGGTGATGGTGTACGCCTTGTTCGTGGGCTGCTGGCGCAGGAACGTGTCAGGCACACCCTGCGGGTTCACCAGCGTGCCAGGCTGACCGGCGGTGCCGAGAAGCTCGGACCACGTGGTCGGAACGGCGTTGGTGGCGTTGTCGGGCGAGGCCTCATAGGCCTGCACGGCGACTTCCACCGTCTTGGCATCGGAGTTGCAGGCAGCCTGGGCGCTCTGGCCGGTCACGCCACCAAGGGCGAACACAACCGTTGCGGCAAGAATGCCGAGAACAACGATGACGATGAGGAGCTCGATAAGCGTGAAGCCAGCCTCGACGATTTCGCCTTTGGCCAAGTGGCTTTGAATCTTCCGCAAGTGCTGCATGGAATTTCTTCTACCTTTCGCTAATTGGATTACGAAGTCTGTAATCCCCCTGGAACCGATTCATTTAGAAGCGGTGTCTTGTCTATTCATTTTGCCGAGCGGGATCTGAGGAGAGTCGGAAGCTGCTAGATACCCAGCACCCGATCGCCATCTATTGCTTGTAAACACGCTGCTTTAGAAGGTCCAGAGGAAAACCACAGCATCTACGACTTTTGGGTAACCCCTGTTACTTCGATGAAAAGAGCCGAGTACATCCTCGGTGATACGTCTCAGCAGTCTGACAACGATCATGCCTTCGTTGAGATGGGCTGAATTTCCTAGTCAGGGATCAATATTGCCGTACGACAACATCCGAAGACAGCGAGGAAGCAACCGATTAGCAACGATTCAGAAACCTCAAACCAAGACTGCGTACTCGCTGCGGATCTATTCCGCCATTCTCATTACGAAAGTTATGAACGACTCTTCATCTTTGCGCCCGGTGCCGACCCCAGATATACAGGTTGGCGCCTCCATCGGTAGCTCGTATCGCCCCAGACGGCCGGCTGGGTTTTGACAATGCTCAACCCGACGTCAGATCGATCCGCCTCCAAGGGGCTCGAGTCGCCAGACGAAACAGTTTGCAAGGCGACCTACCGAAACGGCCGACGTCGAATTCTCGAATCGAGAACCTAAGTTCAGTTCGGATGACTCGCCTCGCTTCGCGCACCCAGTGGCCGCAGCCGTGAAGGACCTCTTCACCTGAGCGACAATCAATGGCTCAAGATTCCCTTATTTTCCCAGTTCAGCGGCAACCTCTGCGATCTGGCACCGGTGCAGAGTCCGCGGCCTCACCCAAGATGGATCGGGCCGGTCGAGGGTCAAGCCCGAACGGGCCACAAGGTCGGAGCCGGACCGATAGTCCGTTCGTTTGATTGGTGCCGGTCACAAGGTGTGCTGCTGAGGCACGCGGCGCTGCGTTTAATTCGTTCCTGGATGCCCTGGCCGACTGTGTCCAAGTCGACACGCAGGGCCGGGCGATGGCCCCGATTCAGCCCACAATTGAATCGTGAGACTTCACGATTTAATGACTCAATCTAGGATTTCGCGTCCCGGCGCCCTAGGACTATCGCCTTCCAGATTCTCCGATCAATGGGTTAGAATCCGTCCTCGTTGGTGTGGTCGCTGACATTTACTCTGCGCAAGGTTTTGGCGCAATTCTCCCCCGCTTGTCATGGAGTTGTGGGGGCATCGAACTTTCTTGCCGATTATTTGGGATCGGCCTACCAATCCGCCATGCCGATCGCCCGTAACGTCCCTCCGTCGTCCCAATCACGTCCCGCCACTGTCCTTATCCTGTGTATAAACCGATGAACAACACTGCCGGTATCTCCTTCTAAGCACGTCCAAATCTCAATTCCGAGGAGCCTCTCGCCTGATTCCTAGGCGCGTGAAATAGATCTGATCAAACGGACGCGATTCCACCGAGTTCCCCTCTTCAAATCGATGTTAGGTTGCAACTGCAGTGCGACCTGGATGCAACCTCAATGGTTCAGAGTCTGGCAGGCGGCAATCCGGCGCGTGAATCGTGTATCTGCCGGCCTGGTACTGACCTCGTAAATGCAAAGGAATGGAACTCATAACCAGGTGAATGTCAGATGAAGGGGCGAAGGTTCAACACGGCTATGGCAAAACGCCTGGCACGTCGCGCCTCTTGGACCGAGCGGGATCGGGCGAAGAAGCCTCACGCTCGGAGAAACGATCAGGGCTTCACCCTCATCGAGTTGATCGTCGTGGTGGCAGTCATGCCGATTGTCGTCGGAGCGCTTGCCCTTGGCCTCCTCTCGATCTTGTCGCTCCAGTCCGGGGTGTCTGGTCGCGTTGCTGATTCGGGTGATGCCCAGGTGATCTCGGTCCACTTCAATAACGATGTCCAGAGCGCGGCCCAACTCACTACGAGTGCGAACTCGAACCCCCAATGTGGGACGGGTCACCAATTGCTGGGGCTGGAATGGTCTCCGGCCCCTGGATCCAACCCGACGACCTACCAGACCGTCGTCTCCTACACCTTGAGGCCAAATCCCAACGGCCAGACCTCTTCGCTCGTCCGAAACTCATGTACCTCGGGCGGAGCGACGAATCCAACCACCGCCGTCACGGTTGCCTCAGACGTCCCTAACACCCAACTCCCGCCGACCATTAGTCCTTCCTCCATCAACACATCCGCAGAAAGCACATGGACATCGACCAACGGAGTCACGAGCGTTGACTTCCCAATCACCGGAACAAAGAGTCAATTCTCCTACGCGCTGCAGGCTGTTCCCGCGGCCAGCGGGAACTCGAGTCAGTTGACCACGCTCACTCCCCCAACCACGACCTGCGGCTTTGCCACTCAAGAGACCGGAACCTACGCATCGTCGCTCTGCTTCGTGGACTTCTCCCAGTACGACCCGAATCAAGCCACCGGTGTCGGCAAGTGCCAAGAAATCACCGCCGGGATCACCAATACCCCATTCACCATGTCGTTCTGCCTCAATGTGTCGGGTGGGCCAGTGGCGCAGGCATCGATTCCGACCTACACCAATCCACCAACTAGCGAAGCGTTCCTGGGCAACAACGGCTTCTACACCGGTATCCCGGGAAATCCGGCGTTTTACCAGACGCAAGAAGGCTCAACTTCTGTTGTCACCATCACCAATATCCAAGTGTTGGACTCAAACGGGAAGCCGGCCACCGGTTGGGGGATCGTGACCGGTGACGCCGAGTCGACCGACCAGGGCGAGTCAATGACCTGGACGTCTGATCAGGACTTGAATCTCATCCCCAATAGTCCCACCTCACCGATCGGCAACGCATGCGCTGCCCCGATATCGCCCGACGGACTGACCGGTGTTGGCACGACCACCGTGACGTGTTCTGCGACGGTGAGCTCGGACAAGACCGGAACAGTCATGCTCGAAGCCGCGCAGCCGTCGACGCTCGCAGTGCAGATGGTGGGCACGGGCCTCGAGGCCATGTTTATCGGGTTGTTGTTGCCGGCATGAAGAATTCAAAGTTCTCTGCGTTCAAACAGTCGCGAAGTGTCGACGCGCCACTTCAAAAGGGCCGATCCGAGGCTGGCGATACGTTGGTCGAGGTCCTCATAGCCATTGCAATCTTGGGGATCGCTTCGGTGGCCATCCTCTTTGCATTTGCAACTTCAATTACTGGTTCGTCCGAACACCGAACGCTCGCAGCGATTGATGTTGCTCTTAGGAGCGCAAGCCAGGACGCGGTGTCTCAAGTCCAATTCTCGGCTGCCGCACCGTACAAATCGTGCGCCGTTCCGACTGACTACGGACAGGTCGCATTCAATAACCTCCCGAGCGGCTACACCGCCAGCATTACGGCCGTCAGCTATTGGACGGGTTCGACTGCCACCCCCACGTTCACCTTCTCCTCGACCTGTGCCGCGGGCTCAACGAATCCCCAGCTCTTGACCATCTCCGTCATCTCCACAGCCACCCATGCGAGCCAGAACGTCAACGCCGTAGTCAGCGACCCGACGACTCGACCCGTGCCGACCGCGGGCTCGGCCACCCAACTGGTCTTCTTCGAACAACCAGGCAACGGCACCAGCGGTTCGGCCCTACAACCCCAACCAGTCATCGCCGTTGAGGATGCCGCCGGCAATGTCGTCGACTCCGACCTTTCTACGGTCACCCTGACGCTCAACACGGTGTCGGGCCCATCCGGCGCGGTGCTGTCCAGCAACTGCACGGGAAGTGAGTTCTTCGGCATCGTGACCTTCTCGAACTGCAGCGTGCTCAAGGCGGGCACCTTCACCGTCACGGCGACCGATGCGTCGCTGCCCAATGCGAGCATCACGAGCAACCAGTTCACGGTCTCCCCCGGACCTGCGTCCCAACTCGTCTTCTCATCCCAGCCCGGCAACGGAACCGGTGGCCTTGCGTTGGTAGCGCAGCCCGCGGTAACCGTTGAAGACGCAGGTGGCAACACCGTCACGGCCGACTCGTCCACCGTCACGCTTTCCATTGCCTCGGGCACCCCGACCTCGGGGGGTCCCGGCACACTGTCTGGCTGCAGCGGAGCGGAAAACAGCGGTGTGGTGAAGTTCTCGGGCTGTGCCATCAACAAGACGGGAGCCAACTACGCCCTCACCGCCTCTGACGGCTCGCTTACGCCAGCGACCAGCAGCACCTTCACGATTACCACCGGACCCGCGGCTCAGCTTGCCTTTACAACGGCACCGGCCAACGCGACCGGCGGCGTGACCTTCGCCACCGCGCCGGGCGTCAGTGTCGAAGACGCTGGCGGCAATGTCGTGACCAACGCCAACAACTCGATCACTTTGGGTATCAGCACAGCTCCCAGCGGTGGCGGCACGTTGTCGTGCGGAATCAATCCGAGAACCCCCACCGCCGGGGTGGCCAGCTTCTCCAACTGCAAGATCACCGGCGCTGCAGGCACTTACACCCTCAAGGCAACCGCATCGGGCCTCACGCCAGCGGCCAGTGGCACCTTCACAGTCGCAGGCACCGCAACGACCCTCGTGTTCACCACTTCGCCGAGTAACGCCGCCAGCGGCTTCACCATCGCCACCCAACCCGTCGTGACGGTCGAAGACGCCTTGGGGGACGTGGTGACCAACGACAGTTCGACCGTTTCCCTGGCGCTCAGCGCCCAACCATCTGGATCCAACACCCTCAACTGCGGGGCAAGCCTCACCAAGGGCGCAAGCGCCGGCGTCGCCACCTTTAGCGGTTGCAAGATCACCGGCTCACCGGGGACCTATTCCCTCAAAGCCACCGACGGCATTCTGACCGCGGCCACAAGCGCTACCTTCACCGTGTCCGGGACCCCGACCAAGTTGGTCATCACCACTCAGCCGAGCAGTTCGACCGGCGGTGCCGCTTTCGCCACCCAACCCGTAGTCACGGTTGAAGATGCGCTCGGTGACGTGGTGACCTCTGACGGCTCGACCGTCAAGTTGGCCATTGCCACTGCGACGCCGACGTCTGGTGGTCCGGGCACCCTGTCTGGGTGCAACGGCACCGAAAACAGCGGCGTCATCAGCTTCACCGGCTGTTCAATCAACACCGCAGGCACCGGCTACAAGCTGACCGCCACCGACGGCACCCTCACTTCTGCGACCAGCACGGCCTTCAACATCGCCGTCGGTGCCCCGAGCCAGTTGGCCTTCAGCACCCAACCGGGCAACGGGACTGACGGGACCACCTTGGGCACCCAACCGGTGGTCAGTGTCGAAGACAGTGGCGGCAACGTGGTCACGAGCGCCACCAACGCGGTGACGCTCTCGATCGCCAGCCAACCCGGCAGCGGCGCCACGCTGACTTGCACCACCAACCCGCTGGCGGCGGCGAACGGGGTGAGCGGCTTTGGCGGTTGCCAGATCGTCGGCAAGGCCGGGAACTACACGCTCAGCGCAACCTCGGCCGGGTTGAGCAGTGCCACCTCGAGTTCGTTGACGCTCTCGGTCGGGGCGGCCACCCAGGTCGTCTTCAGCACCCAACCCGGCGGCGGGGCCAACGGATCGACCTGGGGCACCCAACCCGTCGCCAGTGTCGAAGACATCGGCGGCAACGTCGTCACCGGGGCCACCAACTCGATCACTTTGGGCATCGCCACCCAGCCCGTCGGCGGCGGCACGCTGGCCTGCACCACCAACCCCAAGGCTGCCGCGGCCGGGGTGGCCACCTTTGCGGGCTGCAAGATCACCGGCAAGGCGGGGGCCTACACCTTGAGTGCGACTGCCACCGGGCTCACCAGCGCCACCTCCAACTCGTTCTCCATCAGCGCGGGGACCGCCACCCAGGTCGTCTTCAGCACCCAACCCGGCGGCGGGGCCAACGGCGCGGCATGGAACACCCAGCCGGTTGTCACCATCGAGGATGCTTCGGGCAACGTCGCCACCACCAACACCTCGAACGTGACCCTGGCCATTGCCAGCCAACCCGGCAGCGGGGCCACGCTCAATTGTGGACCCAATACCCAGGCGGCCAAGAATGGTGCCGTTGCGTTCACCACTTGCCAAATCAGCGGGCAGATCGGGAATTACACCCTGACCGCCACCGACGGCACCCTCACTTCTGCGACCAGCACGGCCTTCAACATCGCCGTCGGTGCCCCGAGCCAGTTGGCCTTCAGCACCCAACCGGGCAACGGGACTGACGGGACCACCTTGGGCACCCAACCGGTGGTCAGTGTCGAAGACAGTGGCGGCAACGTGGTCACGAGCGCCACCAACGCGGTGACGCTCTCGATCGCCAGCCAACCCGGCAGCGGCGCCACGCTGACTTGCACCACCAACCCGCTGGCGGCGGCGAACGGGGTGAGCGGCTTTGGCGGTTGCCAGATCGTCGGCAAGGCCGGGAACTACACGCTCAGCGCAACCTCGGCCGGGTTGAGCAGTGCCACCTCGAGTTCGTTCACGCTCTCGGTCGGGGCGGCCACCCAGGTCGTCTTCAGCACCCAACCCGGCGGCGGGGCCAACGGATCGACCTGGGGCACCCAACCCGTCGCCAGTGTCGAAGACATCGGCGGCAACGTCGTCACCGGGGCCACCAACTCGATCACTTTGGGCATCGCCACCCAGCCCGTCGGCGGCGGCACGCTGGCCTGCACCACCAACCCCAAGGCTGCCGCGGCCGGGGTGGCCACCTTTGCGGGCTGCAAGATCACCGGCAAGGCGGGGGCCTACACCTTGAGTGCGACTGCCACCGGGCTCACCAGCGCCACCTCCAACTCGTTCTCCATCAGCGCGGGGACCGCCACCCAGGTCGTCTTCAGCACCCAACCCGGCGGCGGGGCCAACGGCGCGGCATGGAACACCCAGCCGGTTGTCGCCATCGAGGATGCTTCGGGCAACGTCGCCACCACCAACACCTCGAACGTGACCCTGGCCATTGCCGGCCAACCCGGCAGCGGGGCCACGCTCAGCTGTGCGAACAACCCGCTGGGGGCCTCGGCCGGAGTGGCCAGCTTTGCGGATGCCAGATCGTGGGCAAGGCCGGGAACTACACGCTCGCACGCGTCGGCGAACGGGCTCGCCGGCGCCACCTCCAACTCGTTCTCCATCAGCGCCGGAGCGGCCAGCCAGTTGGCCTTCAGCACCCAACCGGGCAACGGGACTGACGGGACCACCTTGGGCACCCAACCGGTGGTCAGTGTCGAAGACAGTGGCGGCAACGTGGTCACGAGCGCCACCAACGCGGTGACGCTCTCGATCGCCAGCCAACCCGGCAGCGGCGCCACGCTGACTTGCACCACCAACCCGCTGGCGGCGGCGAACGGGGTGAGCGGCTTTGGCGGTTGCCAGATCGTCGGCAAGGCCGGGAACTACACGCTCAGCGCAACCTCGGCCGGGTTGAGCAGTGCCACCTCGAGTTCGTTCACGCTCTCGGTCGGGGCGGCCACCCAGGTCGTCTTCAGCACCCAACCCGGCGGCGGGGCCAACGGATCGACCTGGGGCACCCAACCCGTCGCCAGTGTCGAAGACATCGGCGGCAACGTCGTCACCGGGGCCACCAACTCGATCACTTTGGGCATCGCCACCCAGCCCGTCGGCGGCGGCACGCTGGCCTGCACCACCAACCCCAAGGCTGCCGCGGCCGGGGTGGCCACCTTTGCGGGCTGCAAGATCACCGGCAAGGCGGGGGCCTACACCTTGAGTGCGACTGCCACCGGGCTCACCAGCGCCACCTCCAACTCGTTCTCCATCAGCGCGGGGACCGCCACCCAGGTCGTCTTCAGCACCCAACCCGGCGGCGGGGCCAACGGCGCGGCATGGAACACCCAGCCGGTTGTCGCCATCGAGGATGCTTCGGGCAACGTCGCCACCACCAACACCTCGAACGTGACCCTGGCCATTGCCGGCCAACCCGGCAGCGGGGCCACGCTCAGCTGTGCGAACAACCCGCTGGGGGCCTCGGCCGGAGTGGCCAGCTTTGCGGGATGCCAGATCGTGGGCAAGGCCGGGAACTACACGCTCAGCGCGTCGGCGAACGGGCTCGCCGGCGCCACCTCCAACTCGTTCTCCATCAGCGCCGGAGCGGCCAGCCAGTTGGCCTTCAGCACCCAACCGGGCAACGGGACTGACGGGACCACCTTGGGCACCCAACCGGTGGTCAGTGTCGAAGACAGTGGCGGCAACGTGGTCACGAGCGCCACCAACGCGGTGACGCTCTCGATCGCCAGCCAACCCGGCAGCGGCGCCACGCTGACTTGCACCACCAACCCGCTGGCGGCGGCGAACGGGGTGAGCGGCTTTGGCGGTTGCCAGATCGTCGGCAAGGCCGGGAACTACACGCTCAGCGCAACCTCGGCCGGGTTGAGCAGTGCCACCTCGAGTTCGTTCACGCTCTCGGTCGGGGCGGCCACCCAGGTCGTCTTCAGCACCCAACCCGGCGGCGGGGCCAACGGATCGACCTGGGGCACCCAACCCGTCGCCAGTGTCGAAGACATCGGCGGCAACGTCGTCACCGGGGCCACCAACTCGATCACTTTGGGCATCGCCACCCAGCCCGTCGGCGGCGGCACGCTGGCCTGCACCACCAACCCCAAGGCTGCCGCGGCCGGGGTGGCCACCTTTGCGGGCTGCAAGATCACCGGCAAGGCGGGGGCCTACACCTTGAGTGCGACTGCCACCGGGCTCACCAGCGCCACCTCCAACTCGTTCTCCATCAGCGCGGGGACCGCCACCCAGGTCGTCTTCAGCACCCAACCCGGCGGCGGGGCCAACGGCGCGGCATGGAACACCCAGCCGGTTGTCGCCATCGAGGATGCTTCGGGCAACGTCGCCACCACCAACACCTCGAACGTGACCCTGGCCATTGCCGGCCAACCCGGCAGCGGGGCCACGCTCAGCTGTGCGAACAACCCGCTGGGGGCCTCGGCCGGAGTGGCCAGCTTTGCGGGATGCCAGATCGTGGGCAAGGCCGGGAACTACACGCTCGAGCGCGTCGGCGAACGGGCTCGCCGGCGCCACCTCCAACTCGTTCTCCATCAGCGCCGGAGCGGCCAGCCAGTTGGCCTTCAGCACCCAACCGGGCAACGGGACTGACGGGACCACCTTGGGCACCCAACCGGTGGTCAGTGTCGAAGACAGTGGCGGCAACGTGGTCACGAGCGCCACCAACGCGGTGACGCTCTCGATCGCCAGCCAACCCGGCAGCGGCGCCACGCTGACTTGCACCACCAACCCGCTGGCGGCGGCGAACGGGGTGAGCGGCTTTGGCGGTTGCCAGATCGTCGGCAAGGCCGGGAACTACACGCTCAGCGCAACCTCGGCCGGGTTGAGCAGTGCCACCTCGAGTTCGTTCACGCTCTCGGTCGGGGCGGCCACCCAGGTCGTCTTCAGCACCCAACCCGGCGGCGGGGCCAACGGATCGACCTGGGGCACCCAACCCGTCGCCAGTGTCGAAGACATCGGCGGCAACGTCGTCACCGGGGCCACCAACTCGATCACTTTGGGCATCGCCACCCAGCCCGTCGGCGGCGGCACGCTGGCCTGCACCACCAACCCCAAGGCTGCCGCGGCCGGGGTGGCCACCTTTGCGGGCTGCAAGATCACCGGCAAGGCGGGGGCCTACACCTTGAGTGCGACTGCCACCGGGCTCACCAGCGCCACCTCCAACTCGTTCTCCATCAGCGCGGGGACCGCCACCCAGGTCGTCTTCAGCACCCAACCCGGCGGCGGGGCCAACGGCGCGGCATGGAACACCCAGCCGGTTGTCGCCATCGAGGATGCTTCGGGCAACGTCGCCACCACCAACACCTCGAACGTGACCCTGGCCATTGCCGGCCAACCCGGCAGCGGGGCCACGCTCAGCTGTGCGAACAACCCGCTGGGGGCCTCGGCCGGAGTGGCCAGCTTTGCGGGATGCCAGATCGTGGGCCAAGCGGGGACGTATACATTGAATGCGACCTCGAGCGGCCTGACGAATGCAACGTCGAGTCCGTTGACGCTCTCGGTCGGAGCGGCCACCCAGGTGGCCTTCACCACCCAACCCGCCAATGGGTCCAACGGGAACAACTTCGGCACCCAACCCGTGGTCAGTGTCGAAGACAGTGGCGGCAACGTGGTCACGAGCGCCACCAACGCGGTGACGCTCTCGATCGCCAGCCAACCCGGCGGCGGCAACACATTGACCTGTAATTCCAACCCGAAGTCGGCCGTCAACGGTGTTGCAACCTTCTCGGGCTGCCGGATTAGCGGCCGAACAGGCACCTACACCCTCAACGCCCGTGCGACCGGCTTGGCCTCAGACACCTCCAACGGATTCACCGCATAAGGACCCCGAGCACACGTCATGATCATGTCAACCACCGCAAAGTTGCATCAGTGGGTGAGCCACCGCCAGAGTGCTGCACACGATGAGGCCGGCGCAGTGCTCATCTTGGCGCTCGTCTTCTTGGTTGCGGTCAGCGGCATCGTCCTGGCCCTCGCGGGCTCGACATCGAGCGACCTCTTGAATACGGTGAACTTCACTAGATCTCGAACTGTCGACACAGCCGCCACGAATGCGGTCCAGGTCGCCGTCCAGACCATCCGCTATACCCCCATTCTCGAGTCGGGTGGCGTTCCCACCACGCTTAATGCCAGCCCTCCCACGTATTGCTGGGGCTCGAGCGCTCCTTCGACGCTCTCGGGCATCGACGTGTGGTGCAGCACGACATGGACCCCCGCCAGCGCCAGATTCCCGAGTGGTAACGCTGTCAGCGTGTCCGATCTCGATCACGACCGATGCCGCGACGTGTGCCGCACACCCACTCCTCCAAGAAGTCGTGACATTCGACGACTATCCCGCCGGCGTCAGTGCACCCAACACTGGCCAATGTGCCGTCTATTGCGGCACGGGCGTGACGGTCGACAGTTTGACTTGGTCACCAAACGTGCCCGCCGTGACCGCAGTCAGCCCGGCCGCAGGACCGATGACTGGCGGCACGGCGATCACCATCACGGGGAGCGGATTCGTCAGTGGCGCATCGACGGTCAACTTTGTCGACACCAAGGGGATCGACAATGCCATTGTGCCGGCAACCAGCGTCAATGTCACAAGTCCGACAACGATCACCGCCGTTTCGCCAGGCATCATCGTAGGATCCTCGTACTACGCCACCGTCACGACTCCGGGTGGCACGAGCGCTGCCGGCGCAGCATCGACCTTCACCTACTCGCCCGTCAAGCCCACTGTATCGACCGTGACGCCGAACTCCGGAGCTGTCCAGCACGGCATCGCTGTGACCATTACCGGGTCCGGCTTCTTCAGCGGGGCCACCGTCAGCTTTGTCAGGGTGTCGGGTGGCAGCCCGTTGGCGGCCACCGCCGTCAATGTCGTGAGTTCAACCAAGATCACCGCAATCTCCTATCCGGTGACCACGGCAGGTTCGTATTACGTAGTGGTCACCACCCCCTACGGCTCGAGCCCCAACGGCCAGATCTTCACTTTCTCCTAGCGCTCGGCGGAGGCTGCAACCTCTCGGCGTCGCTTGACGGCGCCACTCGCCCGCACATCGCTGATCGACGGTGTACCGCCTCTTGGGCCACGAGGCCTGCCGGCGCTTGCGATCCCACCGTGACCGTTCAGGCACCCCCCCGCGGCTCGGGCACGGGCTCGACGCTCCCTACTCTGGCGAGTGGCACACCGCTTCGACGTTGTTGCCGTCGGGGTCGCGGACAAAGGCTCCGAAGTAGTTGGGGTGGTATTCAGGCCACAGACGAGGGGTGTGAAGGGATTCGGCCCCCGCACCGATTGCCGCCTCATAGAAGGACTCGACCGCCCGGCGATCGGCCGCTCGGAACGCGATATGGCTCTCGCGAAAGCCATTCCCGGTGACCAGGGGACCAATCCAAAACATCGGCGTCGGTGGTATGCCGAACCCAACCACCCCTTCGAATTCCATAATCCGCTGTCCCCCGAGCACGGCGAGGACGCGGTCGTAGAAGTCGGCGCTCGCCACGACATCGGCACACTGGATGGACAGGTGATCGAGCATCGGCGAAGTCTCGCATGAAGCGACCCGGACCACAACGCCCATCGAACCGCGCCATCGACTTGCCAATCAGCGCTTGAGCCGCGGGAAGCCGACTGACGAAATGAGCACTTCGACCCTGGCATTGAATCTGGCGTCGGTCGACACTTGGCAGTGGTGGATGCGGTCGAAACGGCCACGGTGAGGATCCGACGGCGAATACGGTGAGTCCGACACGGCGCCAGCTGTGCCAAGAAACGGGGCGACGTCGACCACGACGTCCCCGCGTTCAAGGGAACCCGCTGATTCGCTAACACCATCTTCGCTGGGGCGCCACATCGGCTGAGGTCGCACAATCTCTTCGTAGCGACGAACTGGTCGTCGTCGCCCAGTTCTCGGCCAAGGGGTCATCACGAACTATCCCCCCTGCGCCGGTAGGGCCCTGGCACGTCCAAGTCGGGTGGCAGCGTGCCAGCTGGTGCAGCAACGACCTTCTTGACGATTGCGGCATTCCGAGTGCCGCCACCATCTTGCCTGAGCTCCAACACCTCGAGCGCGGTCAGTGGGTCCCGATGTCGCCCAGCAACACACCCAACGAGCGCACCGCATTTCGAGTCCGCTCCTTCGAGGTGGACGAGTGGCTCTTGTTGGCCAAGCCCGACAGTACCTGGTTCTGGCAGCTCACTCCCGTTGATAACGGTGCCACCCGGCTCGTGAGCCGCATTGCTGCCCGCTACGACTTTGGCCATCCGATGGCCGCATTGGCCGGCATGGTGCTCATGGAGTTTGGTGATTTCGCTATGGATCGCCGGATGTTGCGCGGGATCAAGCGTCGAGCCGAATCGAAAGTGCCGGACAATGCGCCGCGACCAGATCTGCACGACCTCTCGCCTCCACCCGGCTAACCGTCCGCGCCCATAGCTTGTCCGCTGGCGCCGCCGATGTCGCGGAAGAAGCGTTCAACCAAGCTCGAGCCCGTACAGCTATTGGATCTTGACCTGCTTGTAGATGCCGTACATAGCCGAGACAAGGGCGATGGCAACGAAGCCCACGATGACGCCCATAAAGACGATGACGATCGGCTCGAACAGGCTGGTGAAGCGCTTGACCTTGATGTCGAGCTCGCGGTTGTAGAAGGTGGCGGCGGTCTCGAGTTGCTGGTCCAGGGTCCCGGTCTCTTCGCCGACCCGGAACATCTGGCGAGCGGCACCGGGAAAAAGCCCGGTTCGAGCCAGGGGCCCGGCAAGTCCCTGTCCCTCCATCATGTCCTCGCGAATATCGAGCACGCCTTTGCGGTAAACCGCGTTGTTCGCCGAGTCCGCCGTCACGGCCATGGCTTCGGGGAGCGGCACGCCGGCGCGGATCAGCGAGGAGAGGATCCGACACACCCGCTCGAGGACGGCGGCCTGAACCAGATCGCCGAGGACCGGCAACTTCAAGATGATGGCGTCGATCCGCGCTCGACCCGATGCCGAGCGGCGGACCGCGATGGTGCCGGCGACAATGACGACAAGACCCCCAACCAAGAGGAACCACCAACTCGAGATGAAGCCCGAGACCTCGAGCAGCATCCGGGTCGGCAGGGGCAACTTGGCGTTGAATGACTTGAAGAAGGTCTGGAATCGGGGCAGCACGAAGGTGGCGAGAATGACCACCACAACGACCGCCATCACGGCAACGACTGCCGGATAGATCAGCGCCGAGGTGACCTTGCCCCGGGCATCGATGTCACGTTGGATGTAATCGGCCAACTGGTTGAGTACGACGTCGAGGGTTCCGGTGAGCTCGGCCGAAGCCAAGATGCCGATGTAGTAGTCGGGGAAGGCCTCTGGGTGCGCGGCAGCGGCCGAGGCAAAGGTGTCGCCGGATTGGAGCCGGTCGATCATGTCGTAGAGCGCCTTTTTGAGCAGCTTGTCGGTCGTCTCTTCCGCGATGACCTCGAGGGCCTCCATGATGGGAATGCCGGCCTCGACGAAGACTCCGAGCTGGCGCGAGAAATGCATGATGTCTTTGCGTGACACCACCTTCTTGGTGATCTCGAACTGCAGGATGGAGGTCTTTTCGGTCACCGACAACGGCTGATAGCCGCGCTCGAGCAGGGCGAGGTGCGCGGCGCCCGACGAGGTGGCCTCTTCGACACCCGAGACTCTGGACCCCGCGTCGTCCAGCGCGGTATACGAGAACTTTTCCATGGTCTACTCCTGAACCTTGCTCATGACGCGTAGATACTGCGGATCACTTCGGACACCGTGGTCACATCTTCTGCCACCAGGTTGATCGCCTCTTCGCTGAGTGTGCGCATGCCTTGTTTTTGGGCCAGGCGGCGCAACTCGTCCTGGGTGGCCCAACCAACGATGAGGCGCTTGATCTCTGGGGTCATCTGGAGGAGTTCGTAGACCCCAATGCGGTCCTGGTACCCCGTGTTGCCGCAGAAGTTGCAGCCGGTGCCGTGGTAGAAGTCCTTCTTCTCGGGGCCGCCACTCTCCTCGTAGAAGCTGAGCTCTTCGTTGGTCGGGGTGTACGAGGTCTTGCACGACGGGCAGATGCGTCGCACCAACCGCTGGCCGACGATGGCGATTACCGACGACGCGATCAGGAACGATTCGATCCCCATGTCCAAGAAGCGGTGCAACGCCGACACCGAGTCCGTGGCGTGCAGTGACGACAGCACGAAGTGACCGGTGAGGGCGGATTGCACCGCGATGCGGGCGGTCTCAACGTCGCGGATCTCGCCGACCAAGATGACGTCGGGGTCTTGGCGGAGAATCGACTTGAGCCCCGTGGCGAAGGTGAGTCCGGCCTGCTCGTTGGTCTGGATCTGGTTGATCGAGGGAAAGACGAACTCGACTGGGTCCTCGATCGTCATGACGTTGCGGGTCGGATCACCGACCTCGGTCAAGGTCGCATACAGCGTGGTGGTCTTGCCGCTGCCGGTTGGCCCGGCGCACAGCACCATGCCAAAGGGTGCCCGCACGAGCTTGGAGAACGTCTCGTGGGTGTCGGTCGGCATGCCCAGCTCGTTGAGGCGAAGCACCGAGCGGTTCTTGTCGAGGATTCGCAACACCGCCTTTTCACCCCAGATGGTGGCCGCCGTCGACACGCGCACGTCGGTGGGCTTACCATCGATCTCGGTGGTCAACTGGCCGTCTTGTGAGCGGCGCCGTTCGACGATGTTCATTCCCGCCATGATCTTGATGCGAGAGACCAGCCCGACCCCCATGGCGGCCGGCAGCACCAATACCTCTTTGAGCGCGCCGTCGATGCGAAAACGCACCCGGACGATCTCCTGCGATGGTTCGATATGGACGTCAGATGCCCGGTCGCGCTTGGCCTGGGTCAAGATGCGCGCCACCACCTGGACGACCGGCGCATCGTCGGCGACTTCCTCGGGCGTCTCGCGCTCGACCGTGACACGCTTGCGGGTCGTCTCGGTGGCCTCGAAGGCCTCGACGAGCTTGTCGACGCCGCCAATGGCCCGGTAACTGCTGTCGATGGCCCAGCGGATGTCGGTGACCGGTGCGAGGGTGAGGCGGACGGGGTGTCCGCTCGTCTGGCTGAGCACCATCCGCAACTCTTCGCTCGGACGGTCCGACACCGCGACGTGCAACCCTTCGTCGTCCAGACGTATGGGCATGGCGAGATGCTCTCGGGCCACTGCTTCAGGGACGAGATCGAGTGCGGCTGATTCGGGATTGTCACGACGCAGGTCGGTCGCAGTCATGCCGAAAAACTCGGCCAGGGCGCCGACCAGGTCGCGCTGGCTCAGCGCGCCCATCTCGACGAGTATCTCTCCCAAACGTCCGCCCGACTCTTCTTGGATGGCCCGGGCCTGCTTGACCTGGGCTTCGGTGACCAGGTCGCGCTCGACAAGGAGATTGCCAATGAGCCCAATGGCGGGCTCATCGCCGTGGGGGGCCCGGGCACCGTTCCCGTTCCCGTTCCCGTTGTTCGAAACGACGGTCATTTTGGGTTCACCCAGAGGCCCGGTGGCTCCGTGGCGGGGCGAGGACCCGTTGCTGTTGGCGGTCCGACCAATGACATCGTCGATTTCGGCCAGGTCGAGCGCCGGCTCGGCGACCGCGGTGTCCTTGTCCTTCCGGCTGAATTTCACTTCGCCTCAGCCCGGTTCATGGGGGTGCTCTGTGCCGCCATTTTCTTCGATCAACTTTCTGCCTGTTGCCAGGCGGATGGAATCCATCCCGCACCGATAAGAGCGGTCACAACCCCTATGGATACATCGTCGGGTTGCCATCGTCGCAGGCTGAGGAGCAAATTCGCCTAGGAGACCGAGAGGGGGATCCCACTCATCGCCCACTCGAGGACCTCGAAGGCGTCGTCGAACTCCCGTTCGGTCTCGGCGTAGCGCACCTGGTCGACAATGCCGCAAAAGACCCGGTCAGCACCCCGCAGGTCGGTCGCGCCTTCCACGATGGAGATCACCACGTCACGGCGCTGTTCGAAGCTCGCTGCGGTGTCGTTGCTGAACATCTGGCTGAGCGTCATATCGGGCCCCGCTTCCCTCTCCCACCACGGACGGGCTGCTGATGAACCCGTTTTTCGGTGCTAAACGATGCTAAGTGGTGGGGGGCGCCCGGTCTATGGGCCGAATGGCCTATCTCACCCTGCTCAGGCACGTCACATGGGCATTGCAACCGGTGGGCCGGTGGCTCAGCGAGCACATGCACTTAGCTGCGGGGGATGTCCTTCCAAGGCTGGTCCTTGTCGTTTCGCACGTCGCCGGGGAGCCCGAGAACTCGCTCACCCAAGATGTTGCGCATGACCTCTGAGGTTCCCCCCTCGATCGAGTTGGCCCGGACCCGCAGGAACATCTTTCGGGGATCGGGGTTCGACATGCCGACCAGGTCGGGGCGGATCATGGGATATCCCGAGGGCAACAACATCCCGTCGTTGCCCAACATGTCGACGCAGAGCTCATAGACCCGTTGGTTCTCCTCGGCATAGGCCAGCTTGCCGACCGATCCCTCCGGACCCGGGGTGCCCGCCCGGCGCACCTGGGCGGCCCGTTGGTTGGTCATGGAGAACGCCTCGCAGCGGATCCAACTCGCAATGAGTCGGTCCCGCAGGGCGAGCGCGTGGGGCGAGGTGTCACCCTTCCATTTCTCATTCCAGATCTTGAGCGCGTCGGCGATGGGGCCCCCACCGCGTCGGGCCACCCCACCCCCAATGGAGACCCGCTCGTTCATCAAGGTGGTCACCGCCACCCTCCAGCCGTCACCTTCAGGGCCGATCCGCGCCTCTTCGCCCATCCGGGCGTCGGTGAAGAAGACCTCGTTGAATTCGGCTTCACCGGTGATCTGATAGAGCGGGCGCACTTCGACCCCGGGGGCCAACATATCGACCAAGAACGCGGTCATGCCCCGGTGCTTGGGGACGTCGGGATTGGTGCGAGCGACCAGCAGTCCGAAATTTCGAGATGTGCGCCAGCGTGGTCCAGACCTTCTGACCGTTGATGATCCATTCTTCCCCGTCGCGCTCGGCCTTGGTCGCAAGCCCGGCCACGTCCGAACCCGCTCCTGGTTCGGAGAAGAGTTGGCACCAGATTTCCTCGGCCGTAAAGAGGGGCCGCAGATAGCGCTGCTTTTGTGCATCGGTGCCGTGGGCGACGATGGTCGGGGCACACATGCCGTAGCCGATTGGGTTCTTCATGCCGCTGATGGGGGCGCCAGCGGCCGCGAGCGCGATTGCGCCCGCCCCTGGTCCTTTGGGGTCAGGTCCAGTCCCCCGCAACCGATCGGGTAATGCAGCCAGGCCAGTCCCCGATCGAACTGCTCGCCCAGGAATTCCTTGGGGGGTGTCGTGGCCGGCGGCAGGTCGGCCACGAGCTGGTCGACCAGCTCGTCAACGTTCACGCTCATGCCAGCACCCTATAGCGTGCCTGCGTGCGCGCACTTGTCCTGGCGATCCTGGCTCTGAGCACTTTCGCGGCTGCGAGTCCGATGCAATCCGCCAGTGCCCAAAGCACGGTGGTGCCTCCTGGCCAGGACCATGCCTGCATCGTCGGGACTCCCCCGCCGGGGGGCATCGACTGGACAAAACTCACCAATCCGATCCTCTCTTACCCGAGCGTCGGGGCCAAGGACCAGGCGCTGCAGTGGTCAGGCGGGCAATGGCACATGCTCTTCAGCGACATGACCCAGATCCCGGCCGCCCCCCATGTGCATTTCGCAGTGGCCATCGCGAACAGCGCGGACCTGACCCATTGGTCGAACCCCAAAATCATCGCCACCAATGCCGCGTCGCCCGACATTGTGCGTGAACCGAGCGGGCAGTTCATCGTCACCTACCAGACGCCCCACGGTCTCGCGTATCGCATCAGCGCCAACGCCTCGCTCGCTTCGTGGTCACGCCCGCACCCGCTTGGGCCAGGGCTCGCCTCGCGCATGATCGACGCCGCGCTGGCGTTCACCGGTCACGGAGTCATCTTGGGATTCAAGGCCGGCACCACGAGCCAGCACTTCGAGATTGCCTGGGCACCGAGCTTGTCGGGGACCTTCCATCTGGTCGGTCGCCCCGACATCGTGGTGTACAACGACACCATCGAGAACTACGAGTTCTTGAGCGTCGCCGGCACGTGGACGCTCATCGCGACATCGAACACCTTGACCAGCCTTTCATCTTCACCCTGGCGCCCGGCAACCCCGCCGTGGCGACGACCTGGCTGCACTGGAGCACCGGGCGGCCGAGTTACTCATCCCCTCCCAATCCTTCAATACCGGAACCGGCATCTCGAGCATCGGCTACGAACACGCCAACTCGGCGTTTTTGTGCGTCGGCCCAGACGGCGAGGACTATCTCACCTACGCCGCCAGCACCGAACTCTCCGCGTTCGGCGGCTGGGGTCACGCCCGCATCGGCCTGGCCCAGAGCACCGACCTGATCAACTGGACGGTCCCACCCGAGTGAACGAACGGATCCGGGCGACGCGGTGACCGATTTCGTCACCTTGTCCGATGGGCGCCGCTTGGCCTACGAGGAATACGGCACCCGTGACGGTGCCCCGGTGTTCAGCTTCCACGGCGGACTGAGTTCACGCCTCGACGCCGCTCCAGCACACCGGGCGGCGCAGCGACTCGGGATCCGGCTCGATCTCGCCTGACCGCCCAGGCATAGGCCGCTCCTCCTATCTGCCCGGCCGACGCCTCGTCGACTGGCCCGATGACGTCGCCGCGCTCGCCGACGCACTTTCGATCGAGGAGTTCGCGATCATGGGCTGGTCGTGTGGCGGCCCCTACGCCGCGGCCTGCGGGGCACGCTTGGCCGACCGGGTCAGGCGCATTGCCTTGTTGTCGAGTGCGGTGCCCATCGACGTCTTTGGGACCACTCGCGGCTTGACGCTCGACGACCGCGTGCTCTTGTTCCTGGTGCATCGGGCACCGGCCATTGCCGCGCTCCTCATGCGGATCATGATCGCCGACGCCTCCCCATTACGCCTTTACCACGAGGTCTTGCGCAGCTTCCCCGCCGTCGACCGCGCCGTCATCAAAGAGATGGGCCCGCCGGCCCAAGCGGTGGCCTTCGTCGCCGAGTCCATGCGCCAGGGCACCAACGGCTGCGTGCAGGACTACAAGATCTTCGGCGATCCGTGGGGATTCGCCCTGGAAGAGATCAGCGCGCCAGTCGACATCTGGGAGGGCGCTGAAGACCGCACCGGACCACCGGACTACCGCGACTTCCTCTTGCGGCACTTCCGCGACGCCAAGCTCTTCGTCGTTCCCGGCGAAGGCCACATCTCCTTGTTGGCCCATCACGCCGAAGCGATCCTCACCCCGTTCGCGGCGGCGTCACCCCATCGCCGTTAGGCCCACAATGCCGAGTCGATGGCCCGGTGGAAAGTCGGATAGGCGTAGATCATCGACTTGAGTGTCGCCACGGTGACCCGTGCATGGACCGCCAGCGTCAAGACGGCCAGGATCTCACCGCCCGCGGGGCCCATTGCGGTCCCCCCCACCAACACGTCGTCGATGGCCACCAACTTGACCAGGCCCTCTGCCTTGGCGATCCAACCACGCGTTGACGCCGAGATTGAACCGTGCATCACCACGACCTCGCCTCGGGTCTTCGCCACCCGCTCGCGCGCGGCGTGCTCGGTGAGACCTACCGAGCCGATCTCGGGATCGGTGAAGGTGACGCGGGGCAGGGCGCGGTAGTCGGCCGGGTCAATTGGTTGCCCCAAGATGTCGGCGACGCAGATCCGGGCCTGGTACATCGCAATGTGGGTGAACGCACCCTGGCCGGCGACATCGCCCACCGCCCAGACTCCGGGTTGCACTCGCATCCTGGCGTCGACCGGCAAGGCGCGCGCTGTCGCGTCGAGCCCGAGCGATGCGACCCCGAGCGAGGCCAGATCGGATCGCCGGCCGGTCGCGACCAAGAGACGGTCCGCGCGCAGTTCGGTGCCATCGCCGAGTTCGAGTACGACGCCGGCGTCCCCCGATGCCTGCACCCGCTCGATGGTGGCCGAGGTGTGGATCTCGATCCCCTCTCCCGTCAAGACCTCAGTGATGAGGGCGGAGACCTCGGGCTCTTCGGGGGCCAAGAGGCGATCCGCCGTCTCGACCACGCTCACCTTGGTCCCAAAGCGCGCCATGGCCTGACCGATTTCCACCCCGATCGCCCCTCCACCGACGATCAGGAGGGTCTCGGGCAGGACCGGGGCGGCAATGGCCTCACGGTTGGTCCAATGGGGCACGTTTGCGAACATGTCGGGCACGAAGGCCTCTTGTCCCGTGGCAACGACCAACGCCCGCGCCGCGGTAATGCCCTCGCCGTTGACCTCGACGGAGTTCGCACTGGTGAGGGTTGCTCGTCCGCGTATGAAATGGCCCCCCTTGGCGATGAAACGATCGACGGCGACCTTGTCGTCCCACCAGTCGGTGGCCTCGGTGCCAATGCGCCGGGCAACCGGTGCCCAGTCCGGCGTAATGACCGCCGTCCCGGCATTGCCCTCGATGCGGCGGCCTTCGGCGAGGAGGTCGGCGGCCCGAACGATCATCTTCGAGGGGATACAGCCCCAGTACGGGCACTCGCCCCCGACCAGCTCGGCTTCGATCCCCACGACCTCGAGGCCCGCCTCGGCCAGGCTTCCCGCTACTTCTTCGCCACCCGGGCCGAGCCCGACGACAATGACGTCACACTCCACCGATTACAGGCCGCCCCAACTGGTGAGGTGTACCGGGGCGACGATGGGCGTTCCCACGTCGAGTTGGATCTGATAGTGGTAGCCGAGCGGAAGGTTCCGCACGTTGCCGGTGTAGAGCTTTCCGTTGAAGAACGCGGTGACCGTTCCCTTGTTCGGACCGACCTGGCTGTTCGACAGCGGTTGTCCGTAGATGTCGAAGAATTGTCCGAGCGTGAAGGTATCGGTGGTGTTGGGCGACTCCACATGCAAGATGCCGTCGTTGGCATGGGTGTGGGTCCAATAGAAGCAGCTCCCCGTCTGGACGAAAGGTCCTTGGGCCGTCTCGGTCGCCTGGGCGCCGGGAATCCCGATCCCGTAGGGAATCACCCGGGGCTGGCCGTTCACGAACACCGTCAGGTGCGTGTGGACGTGGGTCACGGTCTGCTCGTTGGTTTGGCACTGAATGCCATCGACCGTCTGGCCGGTCGCCGCGTTGATCAAGGTGGCCAGCTTGGGCCCGTTCGGGACCGGGATGCCCTCGGGCCCAAGAGTCGTCTTGGGTGCGGGCACCAGCTTCATGGAGGCCGGGATGGCCTCCGTCGGCACCGCAGGATTCTTGGTCTTCGGATTGGGGGTGCTCGAGCCACCGGTGACCAAGACGACGATCAGGACGACTGCCGCCACCACCACCACAATTCCCCCGACCCGCACCGCCATGCGGTTGCGCTGCCGGCGTTTCTCCGCTGCTCGCTTCTCGGCCGCCCGTTGCTGGGAATCGGCCCGGCGCTGTGCCTTGGACTGCTTGCCACTGGTCATTGGGGGGTCAATCTATCGAACCAGTCCCATGAGTTGGGGTCGATGCGGGCCAAAGGCCCTGCCCACTCGACCAAAGGTGGCCCCTCGTCCGCAGCGTGTTGGCGCGTCCAGTTCCCCAGATCGGCCGCGGCGGATGCGAGATCGCCGTCGATAAAGGCCACGGTGATGGAGCGATCCACCCCATCCTTCGGGTCGGTGCTCGCAAAAGTCCAGGCCCCGGCCACGCCTTCGCACCCGTGCAGTGCGGCCCCTTCGGGCGCGCCGGGGGATCGGGCCCGATCGGACGAGCTGACCTGTGCCACCCAGACAAAGACGCCCGTCCCCGGGCGATACGGAACCACCTGCGCTGAAACCTTGACCCGCTCGGCCGCCCAACGCCCTGTGACCTCGAACGGGCCGGAGAGATGGGACGTTCGGGACGCGAAGAACCGGTCCTGTGCACGAAGTTCTTGAGCCAGGTCGAAGAATTCGGGCAGCACGCCGTGGTCCCGCATGAGATAGAGGGTCATGTAGTGACACGGTGCGAGCAGGGGCGAGACCGCCACTCGGGCCGCCTGGCATGCGGGACTGGCCACCCAGCGCTGCCCGAAGAGGATCCCGTCGATCGAGTACTGCTCGGGGAGATGGTCGAACTGGTGCCACTGGTTATAGGCGCGGTGGGCCGAAGCGTCGGTGATCTCGGTGAAGGAGAAGAATCCCAGCACGCCGGCACGCTACCCGGCGCGCCCAAGCTACGGGTGGCCAAGTGGCACCACGGTGGTGTGAGAATGTCCGCCGTGGCGCCACTCCCCCAACTCGCCGGAGTCTCGGTGCTCGAGTTGAGCATCTGGCGGCCGGGCCCCTACGCCACCTCACTGCTGGCCGGACTCGGAGCCGACGTGCTCAAGGTCGAACCCCCCGGGGGTGATCCCATGCGCAGCTATCCACAGATCTTCGCGGCGGTGAGCGGCGGCAAGCGCAGCATCGTCTTGAACCTAAAAGAAGCCCCCGATCGGGACCGGGCCACCGAGTTGGCGGCGCAGGCCGACGTGGTGATCGAGGGCTTCCGGCCCGGGGTGGTTGCTCGCTTCGGGCTCGACGAAGTCGCGGTGCGCAAATCAAACCCTGGCGTCGTCTACTGCTCCATCAGCGGGTACGGCCAGCAAGGGCCACTGGCCCAGGCGCCCGGTCACGACCTCAACTACCAAGCCTGGGCCGGCTCGTTGATCCCCGACGGGGGGACCGCGGCCATGCCCCCGCTCCCCCTCGCCGACCTCGCCTCGGGCATGACGGCCGCCTTTGGGATCTGCGCGGCGTTGCTCGGGCGAGCCGCCCATGGCGAGGGGGCCTACCTCGACATCTCGATGACCGACGTGATGTCGACGTGGACCGGCTCGGCCAGCGCGGCGAGCGACAGCGACGGTGATCAGGTGAAGCGGGACCGCCCCTCGGTCCCGGGCTACGGGCTCTTCGACTGTGCGGACGGCCAGCAAGTCGCCCTGGGCGTGGTCAACGAGCAGCACTTCTGGACCGCCCTGTGCCACGAGCTCGCTCTCGATCAGCTGGGCGACCTGAACTTCGCCGAGCGCATGGCGCGCGGCCTCGAACTCACGAATGCGGTGGCGGCGGCGATCAGGTCGCGCCGGCGCGACGAATTTGGTCGCGACCCTGCTCGGTGCGGGCGTACCGATCGCCGCGGTGCTCGATCGGGCGGCCATGACGGCACGCGCCCCGTTTCCGACGTTTCCCATCCGTTTCGATGCCGCACTCGGGCAGGCCCCGGTCACTGGAGCGGTGCCGACGATCGACCAACACCGGGGCGAAGGATTCTTGAAGCTGCGCTGACCGAGCAGCCGCTATTGGGCGAAGTACACCTTCATTGGATCGAAGTAGTTCGACTGCCACCCACCGTTCTCGTAGCTGCGGTGGCCATCGGGCACATTGGTGTGGCGAATGGTGATCTTGGTCGCACCCTCGGCGGGCTCGAGGAGGACCTCGATTTGTGAGTCGGCATCGTCCTCGTCGAACTCGCTGGTGCGCCAGGACTGCACGATGCGGCGTCCGGGCTCGAGTTCGAGCGTGGTGCCGCTGATGTACGCGTCGAAGGCTTCGAATGCGCCGCCGACGCGTGGGTCGAGTGACGCTGTGGCCCCGGTCATGGCGCTATGCCCATCCGACGACATCCACGCGTCGTAGATCACGTCGACTCGGGCCGGGATCGCGTCGGATACCTCGAAGTCATAAGCCATCCCCCCGACGCTATTCGCCGCCCCAACCGCCCGCACAGGTCACCCCCGCTGCAATTTCGGCACCGCCGCCTCCGGGATCCTATACCCTATGGGGGTATATACTTGTCCGCGACCATTGAGGAGGAACTCGCGGTGACACCCCAAACTTCCAACAAACCGGTCGGCTACAGCGACGACAAGGCGGCGATCCAAAAACGCCTGCGACGCATCGAGGGCCAGGTGCGCGGGCTGCAGCGGATGGTCGAAGAGGATCGGTACTGCATCAACATTCTCGAGCAGGTTTCTGCCGCCACCCGGGCCCTCCAATCGGTGTCCCTCGAGTTGCTCGAACGGCACCTTGCGACCTGCGTGGCCGATGCGGTCAAGGTCGGCGGCGACGAGGCCACCGAGAAGCTCAACGAAGCATCGGCGGCGATCGCGCGGCTGGTCCGATCATGAAGGCCCGCGCTTAACCGTGCCCAGCCTCCTTGTCGACATCGCCCGGTCGCTGCGAGAGGCCTTTTTCATGTTCTGGGTCACTCTGTGGCCCCTGATATTGGGCTTCGGTCTCTCAGGCGCGGTCCAGTCGTTCGTCAGCCGTGACGCAATGCGCGCCAAGTTGGGCGACCATCGACTACCCGCGGTGGGGCGCGCCACGGTATTTGGGATGCTGTCCTCGTCGTGCTCCTACGCGGCGACAGCCATGTCCAAGTCGCTCTTCGTCAAAGGGGCCGACTTCATCGCGGTCAACGTCTTCATGTTTGCTTCCACCAATCTGGTGGTCGAGCTCGGCGTGGTCCTCGTCGTCCTCATGGGTTGGCAATTCGCTGTCTCCGAGTTCGCTGGGGGCATCATCATGATCGCCCTAGTCGTCGTCGCCGGTGGCCTGTTGTGGCGGGGCAAGTTGGTGGTGGCGGCCCGCGAACGGCTGCGCACCGAGGTCGCCAAGGGGTCGGGAGAGCACCACCTCGGCGTGGACGAAGTCGACGCACTGCAACGACAGCCGTGGCGCATCCGACTGCGCTCAAAGAGCGGCTGGACCGATGCCGCCACCTACACGATGGCCGATCTCACCATGGTGCGCCGGGAGCTCCTCGTTGGCTACACCGTGGCGGGGTTCTTGACCGTCCTGGTCCCGGTGCACGCGTGGAACACCGTGTTCTTCCATGGACACGGGGTCTGGACCAGCATCGAGAACGCCGTGGTCGGCCCGCTCGTCGCACTCTTGAGTTGCGTGTGCTCGGTCGGCAACGTGCCATTGGCTGCGGCCCTGTGGCACGGCGGCATCTCCTTCGGTGGCGTGATCGCCTTCCTCTTCGCCGACCTGATCGCGCTGCCCATTTTGTTGATCTACCGCCGCTACTACGGCACCGCCCTCACGGTGCGCATGCTGGCGGTGTTCTGGGCGGTGATGTCGACGGCCGGATTGATCACCGGCGCCGTGTTCAGCGCGGCGGGGCTGGTTCCGACGCCATCGCCCAGCACCAGCCAGATCGTGGCCGACCATTTCGCCTGGAACTACACCACGTTCTTGAACCTCATCTTCTTGGCCCTCTTCGCGCTCCTTTATTGGACCTATCGCAACCGGGAGCGGTTGGGAGCGAGCCGGGCCAATGCCATCGACCCGGTCTGCGGCATGGTGGTCGAGATTGCCCACGCCCCGGCCACCTTGGCCTCAGGAGGCAAGGACTACTACTTCTGCTCAGACCACTGCTTGGAGCGCTACTCGGCGAAGCTCCCCCACCCCGGTGTTCGAGGGCAACGCTCCGCCCCGGCCTGAGGTGGCGATTGGTCTCGGTAGCATCGGGGCATGCCCCTTGATGGAGAATACGAGCCAAGCACCCAGCAGTGGGTGAGAGACCAAGTCGAGCTCTATGAGAGCTCTGGGGGCGCCGAAGGCACGACGCTTCGTGACATGCCGGTGGTGATCATGACCAGCCGAGGCGTCAAGTCCGGCAAACTCCGCAAGACCCCGGTCATGCGGGTCGAACACGAGGGCAGCTACGCCGCCGTGGCGTCCAAGGGCGGCATGCCGACCCATCCCGTCTGGTACTACAACCTGGTCGCCCACCCCCATATCGAGCTCCAAGATGGTCCGGACAAGCGCGACATGACGGCGCGCCTGGTCGATGGGGCGGAAAAGCAACAGTGGTGGGCCCGAGCAGTTGCCGCTTACCCGGACTACGCCGAGTACCAAAAGAACACGACACGCGAGATTCCGGTGTTCGTGCTCGAGCCCCAGACCCCTTAGGACCGGTTGCGCCACCCTCGTTCGTGCCCCCCTTGCGGGCTCGGGCGCGCCAACTCAGCGCGCCCCACCGCCGCTACCGCTCGGGTGCCTGTGACACCTGATCGCTACCGTGCACCATGACCTCGTCGGCGCCAGTCCCACTTGGCCGCGGCATGGTGATCGCGCCCGGACAAGCGCCACCCGGCCCCTGGAGTTCGTGCCCGCGGGTGATTCTCGGTGCCGACGCGCTGGACGACCCGTCGCCATTCGTCGAGGTCCTCCACCACCATTGGGTGCAGCGCACGCCCGTGGTCATCGAACTCGGCGTCGACCAAGAGGCGTTGCGCGAACCCGAGCGTTGTGAGCGGCCGGTCTACGAACTCGGGCCGTCCTTCTCATTCGCCCGTGAACGGCTCCACTTCTTGGTGTGGGCCAACAACTACGACGCCAGGGGCGCAGCCCCCATCTGGTGGCACGGCCGCAAGACGGCCCGCGCCTTCGCCGATGACGGGGTCCGCATGCCCGACGAACCCGACCACTCCCTCGATGTGGTCTTGGCGGACGGGACGCCGTTGCTCATCGATGGCGGTCCGGCCCAGCCGCTTTTCGGTGCTCTGCGCGTGGGTGCGGGTCCCGCCGGACCAATCGGCGTCGTCAACCGTTTCGACGCCGAAGCCGGTCGCCTGATCCCGACTGGCCAGCTCGCCCCCTTCGCCGAACTCGCCCCCGACCAGTTGGCCGCGGTCGCCCATGCCGGCGGCGGGGCACGGGTGATCGCCCCGGCAGGGTCGGGCAAGACCCGTGTGCTGACCGAGCGCCTACGCCATCTGATCGCGGAGCGGTGCATCCACCCCGCGACGGTGACCGCCCTGGCTTACAACACCAAGGCGGCCGAGGAACTCAAGGCGCGGTGCCGTGACATCGCCGGATCCGAGCGACTCACGATCCGTACCCTCAACAGCCTCGGATTCTCGATCTGCAACGAGTTCGGCGGCACCGGCCGATTCAGGGTGCTCGAGGAATCGGCGGTGCGCGACCTCCTCCAACGCCACATCGAGATCCGCCGCCAATCCAACACCGACACGGTGGCGCCCTACCTCGAGGCGCTCTCGGCCATCCGGCTCGGCCTGACACCACCGTCGGTCGCCGAAGAAGCCATTCCCGACGCCGCTGGCATCGCCGAGGCGTTCGCGCGCTTTCGCCGATCACTGGCCGATCTCGGAGCGGTCGACTTCGACGAGCAGATCTACGCCGCCATCGAGATCTTGTTGCGCAACCCCGACGCGAGAGCCACGGTCCAGGCCCGCTGCCGTCACCTCTTGGTCGACGAGTTCCAGGACCTGACCCCCGCCCACCTCCTCTTGATCCGCCTCATCTGTGCCCCCGCCTACGACTGCTTCGGGGTCGGGGACGACGACCAGGTCATCTACGGCTACGCCGGGGCCAGTCCTGAGTTCTTGATCAACTTCGATCGCTACTTCCCCGGTGCCGGCTCGCACGCGTTGGAGGTGAACTATCGCTGCCCACCGGCCATCGTCGGCGCAGCCCGCCAGGTGCTCTCCTACAACCAGCGGCGACTCGACAAAGCAATCGCACCGGCGCCGGGGCGCAGCGACGCCGTCGCTCCCTTTGGCGAACCGCTGGCGGAGACTGGACCGCTCGTGGTGCGTCGTGCCCACAGCGATGCATTGGCCCATCTGTGCATAGAGACGATTGGGGCCTGGAGTGCGGGCGGGGTTGCCCCAGAGCAGATCGCGGTGTTGGCCCGGGTCAACTCGGCCCTCTTGGCAGTGCAGGTGGCGTGCATCGAGGCGGGCGTGTCCTGCACCACACCGCTGAGTGCCGATGTGCTTTCGAGAACCGGGATCCGTACCGCCTTGGCCTATCTGCGCATCGGGAGTGACCCCGGACACATCAAGCGAAACGACCTCCAAGAAACCATCCGCCGACCCTCACGCGGCATCGCCCCCAAAGTCGTCGAGATGCTGACCAGCCGGCCCAGCACCTCGATCGCCGACATTGAGCGCTTGGCCGATCGCCTGAGCGGACGAGATGTACCCAAGCTCGAGGCCTACGCGAGGGACCTTGAACGGGTCGCCAAGGCTTGCACCCGCTCGAGCGCCGCCGCCCTCGAGTCGATCAGGACCGAGATCGGACTCGGTGACACCTTGGACATCCTCGATGCCTCGCGGTCGTCGGCGGATCGTTCCACCCACGCCGACGACCTGGCGGCTCTCGAAGCGGTAGCGACCCTTCACCCAGACGCCGCCACGTTCGGGGCATGGATGCGCGACGTCTTGTCCCGACCCGGGCGCGCGACGGCGCCCCGGCGGTCCTCTTGTCCACCGTGCATCGCATCAAGGGTCGCGAGTGGGACCACGTCATCATCTTCGGGGCAAACTGTGGCCTCTTCCCCCACCGCTTGAGCGATGACGAAGAGGGGGAACGCCGCGTCTTTCACGTGGCGCTGACCAGGGCGAAGCGCCAAGTCGTGATCCTTGCCGATGCGAGCGCCCCATCGATCTTCGTCGCCGAACTCGACGGCAGCCGCACCAAGGTGGGCGCGCCTGCGCCAGCCGCCTCCTCACGCCCCGCGCCAAGATCCCGGGGCGGCCGCGGCGCGGCCCGCCCAAGAGAAGCGGTGTTCGCGCAGGTCCACCTCCACGAAGTGGCGGCGGTCATTGGACTCGACATCGAATACCGCGGCACCACGGGCACGATCTCGGCGATTACCGACGCCGATGTCGTCGTGGCCACCGGCTCGGTGACCACGAGGGTGGCACTGGGTGCAGACGTACGCGTCGGCGGCCACACCCGCACGTTGGTGGCCGCCGACACCCATACGTCGGCGGACACCCAGGAACAAAGCGAGGGGGAAACGAGGCTGCGGGCCTGGCGATCGAGCGTCGCGGCCCGAGAGGCGGTCCCGGCCTACGTGATCTTGAAGGACGCCGAATTGATCGCAATCGCCGAGCGCAGACCCGAATCGTTGGCCGAGCTGTCCGCGTGTCGAGGCATGGGGCCGGTTCGCCTCGAACGCTGGGGTGATGAGATTCTCGCAGCCCTCGATGCCGGCGAAGACGGCTGAATTCGTCACCGCGCCAACGCCCTTCGGCGATGCCCCTCAGTCCAAGAGCTCGCGGATATCGGCGGCGGTCATCGCACCGGACTCGAACCCGCCCCCGTCCATGACGTTGGAGAAGAGCATTGCCTTCTTCTCTTTGAGGGCCATGACCTTTTCTTCAAGGGTGTCCTTGGCGACCAGGCGATAGACCATCACCTTTTTGGTCTGCCCGATGCGATGGACGCGATCGACCGCTTGGGCCTCGGTGGCGGGGTTCCACCACGGATCGAGCAAGATGCAGTAGTCCGCTTCGGTCAAGTTGAGCCCGAAGCCCCCGGCTTTGAGACTGATGAGGAAGGCCGGGGCGTTCCCTTCGCGAAACTCAGCGATGACCTGCGGGCGGTTCTTGGTGCGCCCGTCGAGGTAACAGTGCTCGATCCCCGCCGCCCGCATTCGATCGCGGGCCAAACCCAAGAATCGAGTGAACTGACTGAATACGAGGACCCGGTGCCCATCGCTCACGATGTCGTCGAGCATTTCCATCAGCAGGTCGAGTTTGGTCGACGGCACTGAAGCGTGGGCCGGGTCGACCAATCCGACATCGAGACTTGCTTGGCGCAGAAGCGTCAAGGACTTGAATATCGCGAAGCGATTCTTGGACATGTCATCGAGGAGGCCAAGCACCTTTTGGCGCTCGCGCTGGAGATAGGTCTGGTAGATCTTCTTGTGCCGCGCGTTGAGGTCGAGCTCGAGAACCTGCTCCTGCTTGTCGGGCAGGTCGCTCGCCACCTGGTCCTTGGTGCGCCGCAAGAGCAGCGGCCGGACGCGCCGCCGAAGCTGCGCCAATCGCTCAGCGTCGTCGTTGCGTTCGATCGGCAACCGGTAGTACTCCGCGAAGAGTTCGGGACTGGCGAAGAGCCCGGGGGACGAGATCGAGAGCAAGGACCACAGCTCCATCAGGTTGTTCTCGATCGGGGTCCCGCTCATTGCCACCTTGAAGGTGACCGGCAGCAGTTTGGCCCGTTGGTAGGTCTGCGACTGGCGGTTCTTCGCGAACTGGGCCTCGTCGAGGAACAACCCGGCCCAGGCGCACCCGGCGTAGTCGTCGTAGTCGATGCGGAAAAGGCTGTACGACGTGATCACCACGTCGGCCGAGCTCGCCACGTCGCGCATGGTGGTGCCCCGCCGACGGCCCGTCTCGGTGACGGTGGCGACAACCAGATCGGGGGCGAAGCGGTGACATTCGGCCGCCCAGTTCCCGACCACGCTGGTCGGGGCCACCACGAGGTAGGGGTCCTTGCTCAGTCCCGTCTCTTTGGTGTGGCACATGAGGGCCAGGGCTTGGAGGGTCTTGCCGAGACCCATGTCATCGGCCAGCACGCCGCCGAGCCGATGCGCATAGAGGTAGGCCAACCAGTTGAATCCGGTCAGCTGATAGGGCCGCAGCGTGGCCTGTAAGGATTTTGGTGCCGCCAATTCGGTCCGGTCGGTGGCGTCGACCAGGGTGCGCACCGAAGACTCCCAGGCCTGCGCCTGAGCGCCGACTTCGGCCACCCGCTGCAGGTCGGCGAACAGGCTGGCCTGGAAACGGCTCAGTCGGATGCGGTCACCTCGGGTGTCGTTCAGGCCGCGCGCTTCGGCGATCAGGTGGGCCAACTCGCGCAGATCGTCATGGTCGAGCGAGAAGTAGGTGCCCGACGGGAGCACCAGGTGCGACTGCCCCGTGGACAGCGCGATGAACAGCTCACCGAACGGCACCGCCTCGCCGCCGACCGTGACAGAAATTGTCAGGTCGAACCAGTCGTTGTCGCCCGACGATGTCCCCCCGAGGCTGACCAAGGGGGCCGCCGAGGCTTCGCGGTAGTCGGGCACCGCGCCGGATCGCTCGACCTTGACGCCCTCGATCCGCTCGATGGCGGGCAAGACGTCGGTCATGAAGCGCACCGCCGTCATCCCGGCCAACTCGCACTCGTTGGCGAGGCGCCGACCGAAACCCGAACGCTCGAACAATTCGGGCACCCCCATGACCACCGCGGTGACGGCGGTGACGATGGCATCTTCGGCGCGACGTTGGCGGGCCCGGCCCGCGCCCACCCACAGGGCTTCGGTGCCCTCGCCGGCGTCCGCCCCTCGCTTCCATCTCACCTTGATGCGCTGCCCCGCTTCGGCGTTGACCTCGAGATAGAGGGTCGGTGGCCGATCTTCGGGGAGCACAACCGATCCGTCACTCGAGGCCACTTCGACCTTTCGGCGGATCTTGGGCACGAAGGTGCGCAAGAAACGCTTCTCGTCGAAGGCCGGGACATCGAAAGTGGCGGTGCGCAGGAAATTGCGCAGCCCGTCATCGATCGGGGCGCCAATGGGCGCAAGCCCGAGGGCCCGTCCTCCTCGTCGAGCGGCCGGCGCCTCGTCCCACCACGCAATGCCGTGGGCGGGATTGCCGATCAACATCGTGCGCTCCAAGGCCAACACGCGGTCCGCGGTGCCGATACGCGGCGCGATCCTGAGCCCCGACTCGGTCCGGGTCACGTCCATGGTGACCTCGACGGGGGAGCCCAGGAACGAGATCGGCTCGCCCCGGCGCCCCGCCTCGATCATCGGGAGACCGAGCGCAGTGGCCTCGCCGAAGAGGTCCCACAGGCGACGGCTCGAGATGGCTTCGAGCCGGACGTCCTCGTCGCCGTAGGAATAGGCGTGCCGGCGGGTGACCACCCGGCTGAGGGCCAAGAACTCCTTGACCAGTGCGAGACGTTCGGCTGAGAGCGCCGAGCGTCGTCGGCCGTAGCCGAGGTAATCGAGGTTTGCCCACGACACGCCGCTCCTGACCCAACCGCCTGCGCTCCCCGGCACCACCGGGCGGACCCGGATTCCCGGGCCGGCGGTTCCCGAACGATCGATGTCGAGTAGCAATTCGAACTGGAGCCCGATCTCGACGGCGTCGACGTCTTCGACTCGGTCGTCGTCCGAATCCAACAGTGATTGCAGCGGGAGTTCCCACTGCGCCTGGGCTGGGTCGGCTGGGACCGGCCTCGCCGTCGATTCGGCCAGCGACACATCAAGATCACCCCTCATGAGCTTGAGGGCCGCTGGCTGGGAGGGCACTTCGTCGACCTCGTCTGCGAGCACGAGTGCAACCGCGTGCTTGCAATTCACGCCGACCGGACAGGTGCACGTGGCTCGAAACGACGACAGGGAGTTGTCGCGTGAACACGCCAAGGTCACGGCGGCCACGTAGGGCTTGGCGGCTCCCCCTTGAACTTCCCCAACGACGTGGGTCCCGCCCAGGCTCCAGGTTCTCTTCCCCACGGCGCCGGACCGAGCGTAGTTGTGTCCCCGGCTGAACGTCACGGGCCCGACAAGTCGCTCCAAGACGGCCTCGTCGCGGGGATTGATCATGGCGCGCTGTTCTTGATCGATCGCATTTTGGTCATTCCACGCTAGCGGTCAATCACGGGCCCAAGAACCCATGTTGTGCCGGACGCCCGCCCCGGGTGGTCGAGCCCTGCAATCGCAATTCGGCGTCTCCACGTCGTGGATTCAAAGGCCGAAGCCAATCGAACCAGGGGCTCGCCGAGGGTCCGGTTGGCCCTGAGAATCTGGATCATCACATTGGTAGCGAAGACGATGTCTTATTCAAACTCGGCTGAACTGCGGGAACGGGTACGAGGCCTCATCGGGCAGTGACGGTGGCCAAGATCTGGGCAGCCTTCCCTTTACGAGGTCCCAAAATCAACGGAGATGTCCAAGCCGCCTGGGCCCGGGGGATGGCGGTGGATCTTAGCGTGGTGCGCTTCGGCGATCGCTTGGACGATGGCGAGAGCCGAGCCCGTGTCCATTGGCGTGGCCGGGGTGCGCTCGTTGCCGGCTTGTTGGAAAGGTTGGAAGAGCCGGTCGAGTTCGCCGGCCGGAATGGCAGGGCCTGTGTTGCTGACGGTAATTGTGGCGCTTCCGGGGGCGGGGATGGTGGAGATCTCGATGGTTCCACCGGGGGTGTTGTGATGTCAGCGCGTTTTCGACGAGGTTGGCGACGAGGAGCTCGACGAGCTTGGGGTCGCCGGTGGTGGGAGTGGCGAGGAGGTTGCCTTGGATTCGAATGTTTTTGATTTTCGACTTCGTGTCTGCGGTGCGGTCAGGACCGCCTCGGTGACCTCGGCAAGATCGAGCTGCTCCCAGGCTCGATGCCGCGTTCGCCGGTGGCGAGGGTCGAGGAGGGCATCGATGAGTCGTTCTGGTGTTGGCCGAGAACCAGAGCCTCTTCGCAGGCGGATCGCAGCGCTCTCGATGTCTGGATCGGGGTCGGCGAGGGCGACTTCGAGGAGGGTTCGGTGCCCGGCGAGGGGGGTGCGCAACTCGTGGGAGGCGTTGGCGACGAAGTGCCGCTGGGCCTCGAAAGAGGCTTGCAGCCGGCCGAAGAGGTCGTCGAGGGTGCGGCCGAGCTCGGTGAGTTCGTCATCGGGCCGCGAGGCGAGGCGACGATGCAGGTTGGTGGCGGAGATTTCCCGGGCGGCGGCGTCATGTGCCCGCAGCGGCGCAGGAACTTCCCCGCCAGCCACCAGGCCAATGGGATAGCGACGACCCGGCGATCAAGCGCCAGCACTGCAAGGGTCGGTCGAAGTGGGGGCCTGAAGAGGGCGTGTGGGAGCTCAGTGCCGCCGTTGAAGATTCGTCGGTCTTGCCGGACGAGGAGGCTGGTGACGGCGAGGACAGGCGACCACGATGCCGAGCGAAGAGCCCGGAATACAAGAGGGTGAGCTGTACACCGCAGTGGGGACGGCCGGCACTGGAGGACCGGCTAGTCCGGGCATGGTGATGGCCGGTCATGGTGTCCTCCTGATCCGGTAGCCGGCCTCGCGGACGGTGTGGATCATCGGCGGGTCGCCGAGCTGGCGCGCAGCCGACGGATCGTCGTGCTTGACGGCGGTCGTGAACGGGTCGGTGTACTCGTCCCAGGCCCGCTCCAGCAGCTCCTCGGCGGAGAGGACGCGATCCTGCGAAGACAGCAGGCACTCGAGCACCGCGAGCTCCTTGGGGCTGAGCTCGAGGCGCCGCCCGGCCCGGAACGCGACCCGCCGGCCGAGTCGAGCGTGATGTCGCCGCACTCGAGGGTCGGCGGCACGGCGGGGTCGCGGCGGGCGAGCGCTCGTACGCGGGCGACCAGCTCGGCGAAGTCAAACGGTTTGGGCAGGTAGTCGTCGGCACCCAGTGCCGAGGCCGTCGACGCGGTCTTTGACGGTGCTGGCGGCGGTAAGCATGAGGACCCTGCGTCGGAGCCCTCGGCGACGATTCGCCGGCAGATCTCGTCGCCGTGGACACCCGGCAGGTCGCGATCGAGGACGACGACGTCGTAGCGCGTGAGCGCCAGGTGGGCAAGGGCATCGTTGCCGTTGAGACGACGTCGACGGCCATCCCCTCGCGCCGCAGCCCGGTCCCGATCGACGCGGGCCATCACCTCGAAGTCTTCGACCACCAGGACTCTCATCTGGGGTCACCGATCAGCTCTGTGGCACGATGGGCACTGGGGCCTGCGGGTTTGAGCTGCCATGTGATCAATCATGCCGGGTGGTCGGTCGCAGGCCGGTATCAGCGACTGCGACCGAGCTGCGACACGATGGGCGTACAACGATCAGCGACTCCTGCCCACGTAGAATGGACGCCAGTGAGCGAACCGACGATCGAGGTAGCGGGCTGCGCAAGCGGTTCGGCAAGACCCTGGCCCTGGACGGAATGCCTTTCACGGTCGCGCCCGGAACGGTGACCGGATTCGTCGGCCCAACGGCGCCGGCAAGTCGACGACGATGCGAGTGATCCTCGGGCTCGACTCGCTCGAGGAGGGCGCCGCGCTGATCGGCGGGCACGCCTACCGAGTCTGCGCCATCCGATGCGCCATGTCGGCGCGCTGGTCGACGCCGGCGCGCTTCAGCCGAGCCGCAGCGGCGCAACCACCTGCTGTGGATGGCGCGCATCCCAGCGGCTGACCGCCAGCAGGGTCGACGAGGTGACAGAACTGGTCGGCCTCGAGCGCGCCGGCGCAAGGCGGGCGGCTTCTCGTTGGGGATGCGCCAGCGGCTCGGGATCGCCGCCGCGATGCTCGGCGACCCGCCGGTGCTGATCTGGACGAGCCGTTCAACGGCATGGACCCCGAGGGCATCATCTGGATGCGCGGGTTCTGCGCGGCCTCGCGGCGAGGGTCGAGCGGTGCTCGTCTCCAGCCACCTGCTGAGTGAGCTGGAAGACATGGCTGACCAGGTCGTGGTCGTCGGCCTGGGCAAAGTTCTTGCCAACGCCGGCGTCGAAGATCTGATCGCGGCGCAACTCGGGCGAAGACGTCCTGTTGCGCACGTCATCGCCCGCCGAGGCGGCCGGCGCACTCAAGCGCAGCGGAGCCGTTGTCACGGTCACCGGTCGCGGGACGCTCACGGTCAGAGGATTCGATGCGCAGCGCATTGTTACGTGCTGCACCGGGCCGGGGTCGGCTTCTCAGAGGTCACCAGTCAGCGGGCCAGCTTGGAGGACGTCTACTTCGAGCTCACCGGCGGTGAAGCCGAGTACCACGCCGGCACGGACGGGCGGGTGGCACAGTGAGTCTCGCCGGCAACTCGGTGACCTTTGCGAAGCGAAGCAGCTTCGGGTCGGTGCTGTGGGCCGAGTGGGTGAAGCTCCACACGGTACGGGGGTGGCTCATTGCGCTCGTCTTCGGCGCTACAGCCATATTCGGGCTCTGTTATCAGGTGGCAGCCGGCCCCAGCACCGCTGGGTGCTCTGGGCTTCCCCAGGGCGCGCTCTGCAACAGCGCACCACGGAATGTCGTCCCGACCGCACCAGGCGGGGAAGCCGTGGCGGATACCTACGAGTTTGTCCATCACCCCCTCTCTGGTGACGGCACCATCATCGCCCAGGTGACCTCCCTCTCCGGAGACATCTCAACGGATCCCGTCAACGTCCAAGGGTCGCTCTCTTCCAGCCGGTCGGAACTGGCGCCGTGGGCCAAGGCCGGACTCCTGATCACTCCCAGCACCGAACAAGGTTCGGCTTACGCCGCGGTGATGGCCACCGGCGATCACGGCATCCACTTCCAGTACGACTACACCCACGACAACGCTGGACCAACCGGAATCGTCACGGCGGCGACCCCGCAATGGCTGCGCCTGGTCCGATCTGGCGACACCATTATCGGCTACACCTCGGGCAACCGGCATAGGTGGACCGAGGTCGGCTCGGCCCGGCTATCCGGACTCCCAGCCACCCTCCAAGTCGGGCTATTCACCACCTCGCCCGCCGAATTTCATGGCAATACCGGCTACCCGAGCTGGGCCAACGCCACCTTCGACCACATCACCGTGAACGGCGCCCCTGCCACCACGACCTCGTGGATCGGCCAAGACCTCGGCACCGGACGGGAAAGTTACTACCCAACGCTCGCAGTCGGCAGCTATCGCCATTCCGTCAGCTCCGTCGTCGTCGCCGGCTCAGGTGACATCGCCCCCGCTGTTGCCGTGGGTCTGGGCGATGGGTTCGCCGCATTCGAGCACCCTCCTGCTCGGCCTGATCGTGGGACTCCTCGTGGTCATCGTGGTCTCCGCCATGTTCATCACCGCCGAATCCCGGACGCGGTCTTATCCGCATCACCTTCACCGCCATGCCCGACCGGGGACGGGTCCTCGTGGCCAAAGGATTCGTCATTGGTGCGGTGTCTTTCGTGCTTTCGGCGCTCGCGATGGCCATCGTCGTTCCACTGGATCAGCACCTGCTGCGATCACACGGCAACTATGTCTTTCCCGCTACCACCCTCACCGAGGTGCGCATCGTTCTCGGCGCCAGTGCCGTCATCGCCCTGGCCTCGTTCACCGTCATTGCTCTGGCCGCCATCGTGCGCCGGCCCGCGGCCGCCATCGCCACCGGTGCCGCGGTCTTCTTGCTGCCGATGATCGTCGGCACAGTGAGCCGTGGTGGTGCCGGCACGTGGGTGCTGAGGCTCACGCCCGCCGCCGGTCTCTCGACTCTGCAAGCACTGACCCAATATCACCAGGTCAGCTACAACTACACCGTTGCCAACGGCTACTATCCGCTCTCGCCGCTGGCCGGGCTCGCCGTCCTCTGCAGCTACGCCCTGCTCGCTTTCGCCGCCGCCATCGTCGTGGTGAATCGGAGGGACGCGTGAGTGACGCCATCCGAGCAGAGTGGACCAAGTTCCGCACCCTGTCATCCACCAATTGGCTGCTGGCTGCCGCCGCCGGCATCGTCATTGCGGTCAGCGCCCTTGCTGGCGCGGCATGGCACGTCAACACCGTCGGCTCAGCCGATCCCACCAAGATCAGCCTCACGGGAATCGATGTCGGGCAAGCAGTCGTCGCCGTATTCGGCGTGCTCGCCGTTTCCGAGGAGTATGGCACCGGGATGATCCGTACCAGCCTCTCGGCCGTACCCCAACGTCTCAACTTCTTGGCTGCCAAAGCAGCAAACCTCGCCGGTTTCCTTCTGCCGGTGGTGGGAGTGGCGGCTGTCGCCGGATCTCTGGTTGCTGGGAGGCTTGTGCTTCCCCGCTAGGTATCGACCCGGCTCACGGCTACCCACTCGTGTCGCTCGTCCAGGGTGCGACCGTTCGCGCGGTGTCGGAAGTGCGCTCCACCTCCTCCTTATCGCCCTGTTCAGCCTCGGGGTCGCGACCATCATCCGTGACGCCGCCGCATCGGTCGCCACGGTGATCGGCCTGATCTATTTGCCACCTGTCGCCGCCCAACTGATCCAAGACCCAACCTGGCGGCGACATCTCGAACAGATCGGACCGATGAGCGCCGGTCTATCGATCCAAGCCACGACGCACATCGGCGGCCTGCCGATCTCCCCTTGGTTCGGTCTCGGCATCCTTGCTGCGTGGGCGGCTGCCGCACTGCTCGTCGCCGGACTCATACTGCAGCTCCGTGACGCATGACCATGTCAACCAAGCCGAGACGAGTCCAATCGGCGTGCCGAGCGACTTGTCGGATTGATGGTCGGGCTCGTGGGACGCTCTCGGTCAGTGGGACAGGCGGACCGGCCGCTCCTGATTCTGAATGCCGTGTCTCCGGGCACGTCGGGGTCACTGGGCGCACCCTGAGGGTGACTGGCCCGAGTTTTACGCCGGACTCAGATGTTTCCTGCGTTTTCCAGGGACCGCAAATTTCGGCCGTTTCAACAACGATGGACCCCATTCCTTCGGTTCGCTCACTCCCAAAGGACTCGAAACGACTGCCTGGACTGATATCGAGGAAGTCGAC
Source organism: uncultured Acidimicrobiaceae bacterium (assembly GCA_963800725.1). Taxonomy (GTDB): domain Bacteria; phylum Actinomycetota; class Acidimicrobiia; order Acidimicrobiales; family RAAP-2; genus Bog-473. The sequence continues at coordinate 92,375 of CAWDCE010000022.1, forward strand.
CGGATACATAATCCCTGGTGGGCCGTACAGGACTCGAACCTGTGACCCCTTGCGTGTCATGCAAGTGCGCTACCAGCTGCGCCAACGGCCCGTCTGGCACAGACCACTACCACCAGGCGAAATTGCCCTTAAAAGTCGGCAAGAACGGGATTCACCGAACACCAGTCGGATGCAGTCTCTAGAATTTGACGAACGTGACGATTGTGGATGGTGGGCCGTACAGGACTCGAACCTGTGACCCCTTCCCGCGTCATGCAAGTGCGCTACCAGCTGCGCCAACGGCCCGTCGGCACAGACCCTACCACCAGGCGAAATTGCCTTGGGCCCGCCAGTACGGGATTCGCCGAACACCAACCAGATGCAGTCTCTAAAATTGATGGGCGTGACGACTATAGGTTCGGGCCTCAGTCCTGTGGGCGAAATCGATGAGCACCTCAGGCGGATTGCTGAGGATGGCTACACAATCCTGCCCAACGCCATCCAGTCCGACCTGGTCCATGAGATCGACGACCGCCTTTCCGCGCTCGAACACGACCTCGCCATTGAGCCGGCGAAGAACCTTTTCGAGGGCACCGAAACAATTCGGATCTACAACCTGTTGGCACACGGCCGCACGTTCGAGCAGATCCCCACCCACCCTCATGTGCTCCCGGTCGTCGAACGTGTGCTCGACCCGGGCCTCTTGATCTCCTCGCTCTCGTCGATCGCCATTCGCCCGGACGAACGAGCGCAGCCGATTCACGCCGACGACCAGCTGATCCCGCTCGCCCGGCCCCATATCCCAATCATCTGCAACACGATGTGGGCCATCACCGACTTCACCGAAGCCAACGGTGCGACCCGTCTCATCCCGGGCAGCCACCTACGCGATGACGCCCCCAATCCGCTTGAGCCCTACGACACCATCGCAGCGGAGATGTCCGCTGGCAGTGTCTTGGTCTGGGTGGGGAGTCTGTGGCATGGCGGTGGCGCCAACCAGACCGACCAACGCCGGGTCGGGATCGCCATGAACTATTGCGCCGGCTATATCCGACAACAGGAGAATCAACAGCTGGGCCTTCCGGTCGACTTGGTCGCGACTTTCCCCCGGCGGCTTCAAGAGCTCGTTGGCTACTCGGTCTACAACGGCCTCATTGGCCACATCGACAAGCAGCATCCGGCCAAATATGTCCTCACCGAAGATAAAGGCGTGGACATGGTCTGGGACGCACTCAAGGCCTAAGCAAGGCCCACCGCACAGTCAGCTTCAAGCCTCTGCGGCGACCGGCCACTGATAGTCACGGGGATCGATGGGAGCCATGCCTTTGGATTGGCGCCACTTGTCATAACCCTCAGCCCACTCGCGGTGCCACGCGATCTGTGATTGGTGCAACGCGCTCGGATCCGCATCACGCAACTCCTTGTAATGCGCACCCAAAGCCAGCAGCACCTTGATCGACGCGATGGCATCGACGGCAGCATCGTGGGCATTCAAGATCTCCACGCCATAATGCGCGCACAACGCGCCAAGGGTTCGACTGCCCTTTCGATATTGGTCGACGTGGCGATCAAGGACGACCGCGTCGAGGACCGGCCCGTTCCACCCTTGGGCGACCAAGCCGGCACCGATCAAACGGCCCGCCTGGGCGTCGAGCATCGTCAGGTCATAATCGAGCTTCATCCCGACCACCGGCACGCCGCGCTCGCTGGCCGAAACCACAACGTCGGCCACCATCTTGATGGCATCGGTCAAGTTCATCCCTTCGGCACGCGCCCGCTCCGTCGAGATCCCGTGGACCGCGCTGGCTCCCGCGGGGATGTCGCGACCCGGATCGACCAAGCCGGCCGAGGTCGAGGTGACCTCTCCGCCTTTGACGGTCACCAGGGCGAAGGAGACCGGCACATCGTTGAAGCGGTCGACCCCAGTCGTCTCGAAGTCGAAGCCCAACAGCTCGCCGGTCATCCAATTAGTCATGCTGTGAGCTTGCCACGAGGGTGTTGCCGGAGGCGGGACGCAGCGACACTTGGTCCTGGGAATCGAGCGACACGTGGGCGAGCGTGATCTGGAGGCGGCGGTCGGAATCGAACCGACGTACGGGGCTTTGCAGGCCCCTGCCTAAACCACTCGGCCACGCCGCCGTGAGAGCAGGGCGGTCAGCCTAATGGCAATGGGTCCATTGCCTGGGAACAGCCTCGGACACCGCGGACGATCACCAGTCAGTGGTTGGCGCAGCGCTCCTAACGACGCAAGCGACCGACGACCCAAAAGGCCCCGGCGATGAGCAGGATCACGGCGATGACCTTGACGAAGAAGAAGATGATCCCCGCGATGCTGCTCAAGACCCAAAAGGCGATCAAGACGCCGATCACCGCCACCGCAGCCATGGCTACGTAGTGCGACAAGGTGACGGGCTTGTTGCTTCCTCTTGGGCTTACGTCTTTGCTCACAATTGCAATGCTACGTTCCCGCAATGGCATCCGAGGCGTCACTCAAAGAACGGCGCCGCACACTGCTGGCCCAGGGCGACCTCAAGGGGGACGAATTCTGCTCGGCCTACGCCGCCGAGGCGGACGCCTGGCTCTCGGACCTGGCCGAGCGATCAGCTGGCGATTCGAGCCGCCACCTGGCCTTATTGGCCGTCGGCGGCTACGGCCGGAGCTCCTTGTGCCCTTACAGCGACCTCGATGTCGTCTTGGTCCACGACGGCCACCGAGACATCAAATCGGTTGCCGACGCCATCTGGTACCCGGTCTGGGACGAAGGGGTAAAACTCGATCATTCGGTCCGCAAGCCCTCAGAGATGATCTCGGCTGCGGCCGACGACGTGCGGGTTGCCCTCGGTTTGCTCGACGGACGGCGAATCTGGGGCGAGTCCAAGCTCGCCGACCCGTTGCTGGCCAAGGCCCGGGCGGCCTGGCGCGACCGGTTGGGTCCGCACTACCTCCCGACGCTCGAGGCCCAGATGGGCGAGCGCCGTGCCGCCGCCGGAGACGTGGCCTTCTTGCTCGAGCCTGACGTCAAGGAGAGCCACGGAGGGCTGCGCGACGTCAATGTCGTACGCGCCATCTCCACCTATGCGCCCCTCCTTGGTGACTATGCCGACCTGGCGTCGCTCGAGGAATCGGCCTCGGTGCTCACCAGCGTGCGGGTGGAACTGCACCGCTTGGCAGGCCGGGAGCAAGACCGCCTGTTGCTCCAAGACCAAGACCAGGTCGCAGCCACCCTCGACTACGCCGACGCCGACGACCTCATGGCGGCGGTCTCGGTCGCCGGACGCCAGGTGGCCTGGGTGATCGACGACATGTGGCGCCGGCGCCGGGCCTGGAACCCGTCCCCGGCCCCGAAGCGCCGCTTCCGCCGCGGGGCGGACCAAGATGATCGAGCCAGTCAGATTCAACCGCCCGACCCCGACATGGTGTCGATAGACGGAGAGATTGCCTTGGCCCCCAATGCGGCGGTCTCTGAGGACCCCGCGCTGGCCTTCCGCCTCGCCGCCACCGCCGCCGAACTCGATCGCCCCATCGCCAAAAGCTCGTTGCACCGCCTTGGCGATCGGATGCCGAACCCGAGTGATCCGTGGCAGCCCGAGGTCCTCGCCGCATTGGTGCGCCTGCTCGCGGCCGGCCGCCCCGCTATCGACAAGACCGAGTCGCTCGATCAGCACGGGTTGTTGGTGCGGCTCATTCCTGAATGGTCGGCCGTGCGCAACAAGCCCCAACGCAACGCCTACCACACCTTTACCGTCGATCGGCATCTCCTCGAGGCCGCCGCCATCGCCGCCGAACTGACCGATCGCACAGAACGTCCCGATCTTTTGTTGATCGGTGCCCTGCTCCACGACATTGGCAAGGGGTTTCCCGGCGACCACACCGAGGTCGGCATGGACATCGTGCGCCGCATGGCCACGCGTATGGGTTTCAGCCCACCCGACGTCGACATCCTGGTCGATCTGGTCCGCTACCACCTCTTGCTCCCCGACACCGCCACCCGGCGCGACCTCGACGACCCGACCACCATCACCAATACCGCGCGCGCGGTGGGTGACCCGATCAGGTTGCATCTCTTGGGTGCCCTCACCGAAGCCGATAGCCGGGCTACCGGATCGTCAGCGTGGGGCTCGTGGAAGGCGGGCCTGGTGGCCGATCTGGTCAAGCGCACCGATCGAGAACTGACGGGAGGTCACGACAACGTCGGTGCGCCTGCGAGCGGTCCGCCCATCCCCGCCACCTACCGGACCTTGATTGAACAAGTCCGCTCCACCGGGCAGCCCGCACTGTCGCTCGAGCCGCCCCAGGTGATCGTGGTCGCCGCCGCCGACCGCCCCGGGCTGTTCTCCGCGGTGGCCGGCACGCTCGCGCTCAACGGTCTGGACGTGCGGGCCGCCAATGTGGCGGCTGACGACGGTGTGGCCGTCGAGATCTTCACCGTCGAGGTTCCCTTCGACAACTGGCCCGACCCCGAGCGACTTCGCCGGGACCTCGATGAGGTCATGGCCGATCACCTGGCTATCGAGGCGCGGCTCCTCCAACGCGAGCAGGCCTACCCCGCCCGCCGCCAGACCGCAGCGCACGTCTTGGGCACTGATGTAAGTCTCGATAACGACGCCTCGGACACCTCAACGGTGTTCGAGGTCCGGGCCCGTGACGCGGCAGGGCTGTTGCACCGGGTCACCCGGGCGTTGTTCGAGGCCAATCTCGACGTGGTCTCGGCCCGGGTCGCCACGCTCGGTGAGATGGTCGTCGATTCCTTCTACGTGCGTGAGGCGGGGGGCGCAAAGATCACCGATCCGAAGCGTCTCGAGGAGGTCACGGCGGCAATTTGGAGTTCATTGACGACATAACGGTTGGTTCTGGCGAGTAATGTTGCGATGTCTATGAGTGCGGCCCGTCATGCATCACCCAAGAGCGGTGCCACGCGCTCTCGCCTTTGGATCGGCCTCGCCTTGGGTACCTTGGCGGTCGTAGTGATCGCCGGCGGCTTTTATGTGGCCAACCGATCGGGGAACACGAACGCATCGGCGACCCCGCTGCCGCCCCCGCCGCCGCTGACCGTGATCTCGACATCGCCGTCGGGTTCGGGGGTGGCCGGCGGCTCCACCATCGCGGTCCGGTTCTCGACACCGCTCGCGCCCGGCAGCCCGATGCCCACCTTGAGTCCGGCCGTGCCCGGTGCATGGTCCGTGCTCTCCCCGACTTTGCTCCAATACCAAGCGAGCGGGCCGCTCGTCCCGGGCGCCACCGAAACCATCACCGTCCCCGGTGGGTCGGCCGGCGTTCTCGGCGCGCGTGGACAGCGCCTGGCTGCAACAGTCACCAGCACCTTCACCGTCGCCCCCGGGTCGACGCTTCGCCTGCAACAGCTTCTCGCCGAACTGGGCTACCTGCCGCTGAGCTTTACCTCGGCCGCGCCGGTGACGAGCCCGACCCAAGAAGGCAACGATCAGGTCGGTACATTCTCGTGGCGCTGGGCCAATCTGCCGACCGAGCTGACCTCGCTGTGGACGCCAGGCACCTACAACACCATCACCCAAGGTGCGGTGATGAACTTCGAAGCGCAGCACAACCTCGCCACCGATGGCGAGGCAGGGCCCCAGGTCTGGTCGGACTTGCTCGCCGCGGTGCAATCCGGGCAGGGCAACGCGCTCCCCTACGGCTACGTCCTGGTCAGCGAGAACCTGCCCGAAACGGCCACCGTCTATCAAAACGGCGCCGAGACCTACGAGACCCCGGTCAACACGGGGGCGGCCACGGTCGAGACCCCCCAGGGCACGTGGCCGGTGTTCGAGCACCTGACCTCGACCACCATGAGCGGCACCAACCCCGACGGCTCCAAGTACGTTGACCCGGGCATCCCGTGGGTCAGTTACTTCCACGGCGGCGATGCCCTGCACGGCTATGTCCGTGCCGCCTACGGCTTCCCCCAGAGCGACGGCTGCGTCGAGATGCCCATCGCCAACGCCGCCATTGTCTTCCCGCAAACTCCGATCGGGACCCTCGTCACCGTCGCCTGACGCAGCACCCCTGCCCCGGTGCGGGCCCCTCGGGCACCTAGTCTTTGCCCTCAATGCGTGCCCTCGGTGTCATCGGACGGATCCTCATCGGGGCCGGAATCGTCGTCCTCCTCTTCGCCGCCTACCAAGTCTGGGGCACCTCGATCCAAGAGGCCCACACCCAGAGCACCTTGCGCCACACCTTTGCCCACCAGGCCAAGACCGACCAGCTCCAAGCTGCCCTCAACGCCGCCACCAGCAAAGACGCGTCTGCCGACCGGGCCGCCGCTGGTGGCGCCGACCACGGTGCCACCAGCGGCGGGTGAACCGGTCGGCGAGATCCGGATCCCAAAGATCGGCATCAACCAGATCGTGGTGGAAGGCACCGACACCGACGATCTGCGCAAGGGACCCGGGCACTACACCGGCACTCCGTTACCCGGGCAGTCGGGCAACGCCGGGATCGCCGGGCACCGCACCACCTACGGACATCCCTTCTACAACCTCGACGGCGTCGCGGTCGGTGACCCGATCGTGGTGACGACCCAACAAGGGGTCTTCGTCTACGACGCCGTGCGCAGCGAGGTCGTCTCGCCCAATGACAACAGCGCCCTCAAAGACACGTCGGGTGCCACCCTCACTTTGACCACCTGCAACCCGCGCTTTAGTGCTTCGTCACGCCTGATCGTGATCGCCACACTCGCCCATTCGAAGCTCTTTGCCGGCGTGGCGGGTACCAAGTCCGCACCGTCGCCCGCACCGACGTCCAAGCCTACGTCCAATGACCTGGCCGGGACCTCGAACGGCCAGGTCGTCTCCGCAGTGCTGTGGGGCATCCTCGTCGCCGGCGTCGGGATCTTGGTCCTCGTCCTCGCCCATATGTTCCGACGCCGTCGCTGGTTGATCTGGGGTCTCGGCCTGATCGTGGTGCTGGTGCTCTTGTACTTCTTCTTCGCCGCCGTCACCCCGCTGCTCCCCGCCAGCCTCTAGGCCGACCAATGTCCGGCGTCGACCTCCGTGAGCAATTCGCAAGTTTCGGCGAGAGTGCGGGGCGCGACGGTGCCGGCGTCTATGCCGCCATCTGCGCATTCGCAGCAGACGACCCCGAGCTCTTGGCACTCATGGCCCAAGCTCCGCTTTCCCAGCGGCGGCCCAACCTTTTGCTCGCCGCCGTGCACTACCTGCTGCTCGGGGGTGCGGACCATCCGTTGGCCGACTACTACGACACCGTTGGTGTCTACTGCGAGCGGCCCCGCGCCGCACGCGACACCGACGTCGGCCCGATTTTTAAGGATTTCTGCCTGACGCATCGGGACGAGCTCGAGACATTGGTGGCGACCAAGTGCACCCAGACCAACGAGATCGGTCGATGCACCGCACTCCTGCCGGCGCTGAGCCTGATCGTGGACCGCTGCCGTGGTGCACGCCTCGGTCTGCTCGACCTCGGCACCTCGGCCGGGCTCAACCTCCTCTTCGATCACTACGCCTACCACTACGTCCACGCCGCCTCGAACGGTGAGGTTGCGACCAGCCTCACCGCCGGTGACCCAAAGTCGCCGGTCAACCTCGAGTGCACCGTCTTGCACCCACTGTCCGAGCTGCCGAGCCTGACCACGCCCGCTTTGGCCGATCGAGCCGGCCTCGATCGCTCCCCCATCGATCCGCACGACGCCGCCGGGTCACGGTGGCTGCTGGCGTGTCTTTGGCCAGGGAATCTCCCCAGATTCGACCGTTTGCGCCAGGCGCTGCGAATTGCCCGGACGACCCCGGGCGCCCCGTCCCTTCACACCGGCGACATGATCGACGACCTGCAAAGCGTCGCGGCATCGCTCGCCCCGGGGCTGCCCCTGGTCATCTTCCACTCATGGGTGGCGGCCTATCTGAGCGAGGCCCGCCAGCGTGAACTGCTCGATGCCATCAGGGCCTACCAGGAGGGCTCCACCAGGGCGGTGCACTATCTCTTCGCCGAGTCCCCCGTCGAGACACCGGGGCTCGGCATCCCCGACGCGCCCGAGGCCCACCGTCGCCAACACGTCGTGACGGCGCTGGTCCACCTGGGTCCAGGACCCAACGCGACCATGGTCCGCCTGGCCGACATGCACCACCACGGCCGCACGCTGCGGTGGTGGCCGCAGCCCTAGTCGGAGTCACCGGCGTCGGCCGCCGGACCCCATGGCGCGTCGCGACGGGCCGGCACCTGGACGCCTTCGTCGGTGACCATCGCGGCAGAACCGACCGAGCCCTTGCCGAACCTGGTGCGAATGGCATCGACCGCAGCGGTCACGTCCTGCCAGGACTGCTCTCTCGTCGTCGCACTCTCGGCCCCCTCGTCCCTGCCATCGGCCAAGTCGAAGGAGAGCTGATCCCCGGCGGTCCCTTCGACGAGATTCGATGCGCTCACCCCGAGGAGTCTGATGCCCTCTCGTGGATGGACCCCGGCCAGCAGGGCCGCAGCTACTTGCCCGATAGCTCCTCCCGTCGCGATGGCGCGATCCAAGGTGTGCGAACGTGTGACGAGGGAGAGATCGCTGAACTTCACCTTGACGGTGACGGTCCGCGCCGAATTCGATGCGCCACGGAGCATCGTCGCCACCGATTCGGACATCCGCAGCACATGGCGTTCGAGTACCGCCGCATCGACCAGATCCTGACTGAACGTCTCTTCGTGGCCGATCGACTTCGCCGGGCGGTCAGGCGTCACCGGGCTCGGGTCGATCCCGCGGGCCAACGCGGCCAGGTGCAGCCCCGAGGCACGGCCGAGCCGACGCTCCAAGATGTCCGGCGGCAGGGCGGCCAACTGGCCCACTGTCCGCACACCGAGATTGTGGAGGCGCTCAGTTGTCGCCGGTCCGACGCCCCACAGCGCTTCGACGAGGTGGGCGTGGAGGAACTCGAGCTCACGCTCGGCGCTGACCAGGACCACACCGGGCCCGGGGTCGATCCCTTGGCGCGTCGCACGCGGCTTGGCCGCCCTGGACGCGAGCTTGGCGACCATCTTGGTGCGGCCGATCCCGACCGCACAGTTGAGCGACAGGTCGGCACGGACTCGATCACGCAGTCCATGGGCGATGGACTCGGGGGAGCCGAGTCTGCGCAGCGCGCCGACGACATCGAGGAACGCTTCATCGAGACCGATCGGTTCGACGAGCGGGGTGACGTCTTTCATGATGGCGTGCAACCGCCCACTGATCTCGCTGTAGCGACCGTGACGGCCGGGCAAGAAGATCGCCTGGGGGCACAGTTGGCGAGCCCGCACCGACGGCATGGCCGAGCGCACACCGAAGGCCCGAGCCTCATAGGTGCATGATGCGACTACGCCACACGCTCCTGCTCCGCCGACGATGACCGGCTTGCCCGCCAAGGTGGGGTCATCGAGCACCTCCACCGACGCGAAGAACGCGTCCATGTCGACATGGAGAATGCTCGGGGTGGTCGTCCCCTCACGCACGGAGCGTCAAGCGCCGGAATCCTTCGGCAAAGCCGACGCCGGCCCGGCGCCCCTCTTCTTCGGCCCGGCGCCGGATGGCGTCGCCGGCCCATCCGCCCGGCTCAGCGAACTGCGTGCGGTGGCATTCAACCGCGGCTGCTTTGAGATCGATGGTTTCGCTGATGTCGATCCACACGTCGGGCTCGAGCGTCCCCGACAAGAGAACCGTGGCCACCTGGTGCGGCGGCCCGGCGTCGGGGAAGTAATGCGGGAGCGCCGAAGCGGGTGAGACCGCGTCGAGCAGGGTCGTTCCTCCAATTCGGTGATCACGATGGTTGAAATACTCCTGGCCGAAGAACATCGCCGTCGGATCGTGCCCGCAGACGAGATCGGGACGAATCTTGCGCACCAACGTCACCAATTCGCCGCGGAGATGATTCGAATCCTTCAGCTCCCCGTCGGGGTAGCCGAGGTTGGTCACACTGGCCAGGCCGAGTAACTCGGACGATTGGCGGAGTTCCTCCGCCCGAATGGCCGCCAGGTCCTTCGGTGCAACCTCGGCATCGAAAGTGCCTTTCCCTCCGTCGGTGCACACGACGAGGTGAACCGACGCCCCCTGCTTGGCCCAACGAGCCAATGAACCGCCGCAGGCCACGTCGGCATCGTCGGGATGGGCGTAGACCGCCAGCACCACCGTTGGCAGCTCGTCCATCACATCACTTGCGCTTGGGTTCGGTGGTCTTGGTCAAGAGTCCCACTTCACGTTGGAAGTCCCCCGCATCCTCAAAGCCCTTGTAGACGCTGGCGAAACGCAAGTAGGCCACGTCGTCGAGGCGCTGCAGTCGCTCAAGCACGGCCACGCCCACCTGTTGGCTGGAGGGCTCAGATCCCTCGGCCCGCAACGCGTCTTCGACCTCTTGAGCCAGCTCTTCCATCTGGGCATCGGTCACCGGGCGGTTCTTGCAGGCCGAACGTACGCCCGAGACCACTTTGGCCCGATCGAACGGCTCGCGCAGACCCGTGCGCTTGACGACCCACAGCGGTACTTCCTCCACGCGCTCGAAGGTGGTGAAGCGCCGCCCACAGCCAAGACACTCCCGGCGGCGCCGGATGGCGCCCCCGTCTTCGGCCAGGCGCGAGTCGACAACACGGTCATCGTCGACCGAACACCATGGGCACCGCACACATCTGACGATAGTCAGGGAATCGCCAGGTGCTCTCCAGGCACGATGGTGGAGGATCCAACTTCGGCCGCCAACCGGTTGACCAGGCTCGTGACGTGGCCCGGCTGGACCTGTCGGGCGATCGAGGCCAACGTGTCTCCTTCGTGGACCACATAGATCTGGCCAGCCACCGGGGCCGAGCCGGCGATGGTGGTTCCGCCAATCGCCCGGAGGGGCAACGCCAAGAGGACGAGCAAACCAATGACCACGAGTCCGAGCATCAGCCATCGTGGCTGCAGGCGATTCGTGGGCAGGCGCCGCGGTGGCTCGGGCACGAGCCGAAGACTCGGATATACCGCTTCATATTCCAGTTCCAGTGCGACCGACATCGCATCTCCTTGTCCGAACACATGTTCGCTTCGTAGGTATTCCAACACGAACGGGTGTTCGATGTCAACTAATTTCTCGAACGCCTGTTCCCCAACCATGTCGAGCACCGTAGAAGGAGGGTGTGACAGTGTGGGGCGGCTTCCGTGCGAACAGGTGTTTGCTTTAACCCCTCTGACCCGCTAACTTGGACCATCACGAACGAATGTTCGCCCCTGAGCAGTCCGATCAGGGCAGATTCGCCAAAGGAGAAACCCCGATGGCCGAGGTCCTCAGCGGGAAGCGCAAGCAGATCCTCACTTTCATTGCCGATAGCCAGCGCGACCGGGGCTATCCCCCCTCGGTCCGCGAGATCGGTCAAGAGGTCGGCTTGACTTCCTCGTCGACCGTCCACGCCCATCTGGCCGTGCTCCAGCGCGAGGGCTACCTCTCGCGAGACCCGAGCAAGCCCAGGGCCATCCAAGTGCACTATGACCCGGAGTCCTCGACCAGCATGGCCACCTCGGCCGTGCGCAACGTGCCCCTCGTCGGCGACGTGGCGGCGGGGACCGGGGTGCTCGCGGAAGAGAACGTGGAGGAACTCCTGCCGATGCCCGAGCAGTTCACCGGCACGGGTCCGACCTTCATGCTTCGGGTCCGGGGAGACTCGATGATCGACGCCGGAATCTTCAGCGGCGACTACGTGGTGGTGCGCCAGCAACCCGAAGCCAACGACGGTGACGTGGTGGTCGCCGGTATTCCCGACGACGAAGCCACCATCAAGACCTTCAGTCGAATGGACGATCGGATCGTCCTGACCCCGGCGAACACCGCCTTTGCGCCCATGGTCTTCAATGGCGACGACGTGACGATCTTCGGCAAGGTCGTGACCATCGTGCGCCAGCTCTGAGTCCCGCCTACTTCAACAGACGCGACATCCGACGATCGGCCAGGATCTTGCCGTTGGTCTGGCAGTGGGCGCAATACGTCATCTCGTAGGAATCGAATGACACTCGCCGAAGCATCTCCGCGCACTCGGGGTTGGGGCACGGTTCGCCGAACCTCGCGTGAACCTTGAACCGTCCGCCGAGCTTGGCCTGCGAGAGGCCACCGGTACGCTCACGTTCTTGGTCCAATGCTTCGCGCAACACTGCCCTGGTGGACTCAATCAGGCGCGTACGGGATTGATCATCCAAGGAGCGAAGGGTGGCAAAGGGCGACAACCGCGCCCGGTGCAAGATGTCGTCGCCCCAGCCGCGGCCGATACCGGCTATGACGTGCTGGTCGCGCAGATCGCGGTAGAGTCGTCGGCCACTGGTACTGGTTCGGATCAAGTCAGCGAACTCGAGCGAATCGGGCTCAGGTCCGAGTCCGGCCAGCGGGCCGTCGTCACCTCGGGCCAGAACCCACCACGACGCCTTGCGCTGCGTGCCATATTCGCGAATCAAGATGGCCCGCCCCTCTGGCGCGGCGTGGCCATCGAACGTGAAGCGCGCCACCGCACCTCGTGGTCGTGTCGTCTTGGATGGTGTTTCAGTATCGAGGCGCCCGGCCTGTGACAGATGGATCACGATCCGCAAGCCATTGGCCATCGCAAAGATCAGGTATTTCCCCCGGCGCGTCACGCCGCGAAGGGTCTGTCCAATGAGGTCGTCGGTGCCTGGTTCGTACGTGCGCAGCGAGGAGAAGCCCAAGAGGTCGACGCCATCAAGGGTGCGCCCCGCCAAGAATGCATCGAGCCGTTCGGCCAGCGCCTGCATTTCGGGGAGTTCGGGCACTGACAAACTGTATGCATGACCTACACCCACGGGCACCACGAATCGGTCTTGCGCAGTCACACCTGGCGCACCGCAGAGAATTCAGCGGCCTACCTGCTCCCCCACCTGCTCGTTGGGTCAAGCGTCCTCGATATTGGCTGCGGACCCGGAACAATCACTTCCGACCTGGCCCTCTTGGTCGCCCCGGGACAGGTCGTCGGGCTCGATGCCTCTCCCGAAGTCGTGGCGCAAGCAGCGGCCGACGTGGCCGCAGTCGATCGGACCAACTTGCGCTTCGAGGTGGGCGACCTTTTCGCCTTGGCCTACGACGACGCCACCTTCGATGTCGTCCACTCGCATCAGGTGCTCCAGCATCTGGCCGACCCGGTGGCAGCGCTGGTCGAATTTCGCCGTGTGCTGCGACCCGGAGGGATCCTTGCGGTACGCGACGGCGACTATGGGGGATTCCGCTGGGCGCCGGCCGACCCTCGCCTCGATCGCTGGCTTGAGCTCTACCTCGACGTGACTGAGCGCAATGGTCACAACGCCCTCATTGGACCGTCTCTGCTCGCGTTGGCCCATGCCGCGGGTTTCGACGACGTCACGGTGTCGGGTTCGATGTGGACCTACGCCGACACGCAGACCCGTGTGTGGTGGGGCGGACTTTGGGCGGACCGGGTGCGGTACTCGCGCTTCGCCGAACAGGCCGTCGAGTACGGCTTGAGCGACACGGCCGAACTCGAGTCGCTCGGTCAGGCCTTCCTCGACTGGGCCGAATCCGACGATGGGGTGTTCCTCATCCCCCACGTCGAGATACTCGCGGTGCGTTAGCGGCTCAGTCGCTCCAGAGTTGATCGGTGTAGGTGTCGGTGCCGACGATGGTCGGGATGAAGGGCAGCGCTGCGACCACCTTGCCCTTGCCGGACTTCTCAAGGCGACGCCGGTGCTTGGCGAAAACCGGCTCCCAGGCCACCTCGGGTGGCGTGTTGAGAAACCACAGCAGCACCGTACGCGTGGCGTTTGCCGCCTCGCGCGGCACGTCGCCCGGGGCATCGGTTTCGAGCGCGATCGGCGTGAACGCCGCCACGAGGTCAGCGTCCGAACCGGTCATGAGCCCCGGCAGGTGCTCATTGCGCAACCAATCCCACAGCTCTTCATTCGTGACGCCTTCGGCACGGTCGATGAAGACCGGTACGAAACCGCGATAGGGGTGATCGAGCGCCAGCTCGACCGGCACACCGTCGGGGTCGCGGCGGTGTTCCCAGACGAAGTCGTACAAGAGGGTGTGGACGTGGTCGCGCTCTTCGAACATCCGTCCCGCCGCGTGCAGGGCGTTGACCTGCCGGAGGGCCCAGCGTTGCCAGATGTCGTGGTAGCCGTCGAGCACCCAGTACACCGCGATGTACGAACCGCGAGCGGGTTCGCCGGTGATGACCGAGGGATCGGGGTCCCTCAGCGCCTTGAGATCGGCGGTCGCCACGTAACGTCGCCCGGCGAAGTTGTAGGGGCCGATCATGCAGCCGGCGTAGAAGTGGTCCCGCTCGTACCAGCGGTTATAGGCCACTTCATGGCCTCGGCGAGGCTCGACAATGGTCAGCAGCATCGAGCCGAGCTTGATTGGCTCGGCGCCGGCCTGGATCTCGATTGGGCGGGGTGTCGTGGGTGCTGATTCCTCGGGCATGGAAGGCGAACCTAACAGACCAAGACGCTCAAACGGTCCCCTGGGCCACCATTGGTTGGCTCGGAACCACCGAACCTCCGGCTGGTTCGACGGTGATGCCGAGGGTCGAGGGAGAGGCCGATCCAGCCACGGTGAATGTGGCCTGCGTCGGGCTCTGCCCTAAGAGCCCGAGGGAAATCGGCTGGTCGTTGACGACGCCCCACAGCTGGTAAGTCCGATTGCCGGTCAAGATGGGAAGGGAGGACGAAACAAGGTAGCCCCGGCCGTCGGGAACCATCACGAACTGGGCCAACGTGGTGTGTGAGGGTCCCTTCACGTTGATGATCTTGTGGCCGGGTGTCTCAGCGCGCTCACGACCGCCGTCGGGGCGTTCGCCCGATCGAGTGCTGCAGATTTGTCACCTGGTTGTTGGCATGGACCAGGCCAACGGCCAAGACCGCCACCACGGCGGCGGCTCCGACAAACGCACCGATCACCGCGGCTGATCTTCCACGCTTCTGCCGCCCGCGCTCAATCGGCACCGGCGAAGACCCTTGATCTTCCGGACGGCCACCGCAGGGATCAAGGTTGGCATCGGTGGTCGTTCGCGCTCGGAGCGCTCGGGCAATCGGCTGGCAATGCTCGCCCACAGACCTTCGGGCAGTGGCTCAACTGAATTGCCGAGTGCCGTCGTGACGTTGTGGTAGCCGTCGAGATCAGCCCGGCAGCGTGGGCACTCCGCCAAGTGCGCCTCGATCGCCTGACGTTCGTCCTGGTCGACCGCGTCCAACGCATAGGTTGCAATCGATTCGACTGCCTCGTCATGGGTCATCATGCGTCCACTCCCTGCACCCCGGCGTCCGCCAACACCGCACGCATTCTGCGCATGCCGTTTCGGATTCGGCTTTTGATCGTTCCTTCGGGTTCACCCAAGAGGTCGGCGACCTCCACGTAGGTGTGCCCGTTGTAGTAAGCGAGTTCAATGGCCCGACGCTCTTGTTCGGGCAGTTCCCCGAGCGCCCGCGCCACCTGGTCGGCGATGGCCAAATCCCACACCTCGTGCTGCATGTCGTACTCGGCGGTCGCGGTCCGGGCCACGTCGCGTGATTCGCGTAGCCGCCGGGCGTTGAGCGACCGGACGGCGTCAACCGCCCGACCGTGTGTCTGCGTGAGCAGGTATGACCGCAACGACCCGCGGCTCGCGTCGAACCGGTCGGGCTGGTTCCACAAGCGCAAGAAGACCTCTTGGGTCACGTCCTCAGCTTCGGCGGGGTTGTTCAGCACTCGGCGTGCCAGCCCGAATACTGCACCGCCGTGACGGCGGTAGACCTCGGCCAATGCCATCTCGCTGTAGCGGGCGATCGAAGTGACCAACTGGGCGTCGCTGATCTCGCTCGAGCTCTGCCATGCACCCCCTATTCGGAGCCGCTCCGACGGCCGGATGTTGGAAAATTCACCCATCCGGCGAATAGCCTTCGGATCGAATAGTAGGCGTTATGCGAACGACCATTGATTCCTACACGCAGCGATCTGGCCGCTTGGATCTGCTGGCATCGAATTCGATGACTTCAAGGACCGACCGCTCACGCCCGAAGCCCTGCGCACGCTGCGCTACATGCACGATATCGAGCATCACACCATCTGCTACCTACGCGACCTGCTCTTGACCCCGGCCCCGCTGATCCGACTATCACCTCTTTCCTCTCTTGCTGGGCCTACGAGGAGATGTGGCACGGCGAGGCCATCGGACGGGTACTCGAGGCGCACGGCGAGGAGTCGGGGCCGCTCCGGATCGCTCCTCTACGCGAAAGCGCCGCGCGCAGGCAGGCCATGTCGACCTTTGGCACCATTGGCTCGGCCGCCTTCGCCGGACGGGCCTTCATCGCACTGCACATGACATGGGGCGCCATCAACGAATGGACCACACAGGCCGGGTACGGTCGGCTCAGCGAGAGTGGCGGGCCACCCGACGCTGCGCGAGTGCTGCGGCGGATCATGAAACAAGAAGGTAGCCACATCGATTTCTATGCGACCGAAGCGGGCCGCCGTCTGGCCGACAGCCCGCGGGCCCAGACAGATGACCCGTTCGCGCTCGGGCACCTCTGGCGTCCCGTCGGTTCTGGCGTGATGCCAAAGGCCGAAGTCGGTTTCATGGTGCGCTACCTCTTCGAGGGCGCCAAGGGCAATGCCGTGGCTCAGCGCATCGACCGCCGGATCGACCGCCTTCCCGGACAGGGCGGGCTTCATCTGCTCGAGTCGGCCGTGTCGGGCCTTTCGAGGCGTCGAGCTCGCCGCCTAGGCAAAAGAATCGGCGCCCGGTCGCTCGCAGTGCGCCAGGCTTGACGCCTCAGATCCTGAGCGTCGACGAAGTCGCCCGGGCCGGCGGGTCACCTCGAGCTCTTGGTGACCCATAATGCTGGGTGGATCTTCGTGCCTCGGGGCTCGGTTTCACCGCCTAGCCTTGGGCTCGCGACCGAGCGTGTGCCGCGGACCTCTCACCCGGCGCCTCCTCCTTGGCGGCACCCTCGCTGATGTACGGCGTCCTCTTTGCTGTCGGGATCCTCGTCGTCATCTTCACGGCGGCAAGCGTCTTGTTCACCATCGTGCTGCCGCGCGAGCCCGCGCGGCTTTGAGCGCCTGTCGTCGTTTGTCAACTGGCTCGTCCAATGGGCCTTCATCCAGCTCTCGCGAATCGCGCGCAGCTACGAAGGCAAGGATGATTGTTGGCCCCGACGGCCCCGGTGGCACTGATCGCCCAACTGGCCTTTTGGGCCGCGCTCTTCATCTTGGGCTATGCCCTGATGCTGGTGGCGACGACGCACAGCTTCGTCGCCGCCCTGGCCCAGGCGGCCGGCGCGATCCTCACCGTCGGCACCGTCGACCTCAGTGGTCCAGCCAACTCGGCCATCGATATCGGGGCCGGTGCCACCTGGGTGGTCATCGTCGCGCTCCAGATCGCCTATCTCCCAGCCCTCTACCAGGCCTTCAACCGGCGCGAAAGCCTCGTGGCCATGCTCGAGAGCCGTGCCGGCATTCCGGCCTGGGGGCCAGGTGCTGGCCCGCCACCAGCTGGTCGGCATCATCGACACCCTGCCGGACTTCTACGCGAGCTGGGAACAATGGTCGGCCGAGCTAGCCGAAAGTCACACCACCTATCCCGTGATGTTGCTGTTCCGCTCCCCCGACCCGTGGTTCTCGTGGCTGGTCGGGCTTCTCGCCGTCCTCGATGGAGCGGCCATGCACCTGGCCCTCGCCCCGAGCACGGCCTCGTCGCAGTCACGCCTGTGCCTGCGCATGGGGTTCACCGCGCTGAATCGCATCGCCAAGGTGCTGCGCTGGGAGGGGATCCGGACCCCGAACCCGAAGGCCCGATCACCTTGACCTTCGATGAGTTCGCCGAAGCCGTCGCAATGCTCGAACACGTCGGCTTCGAAATGGAACGCAGCGCGGAAGAGGCGTGGCCGGACTTTCGAGGATCGCGCGTCAACTACGAGTCAGTCGCCTACCGGCTGTGTGACCATCTGACCGCGCCTCCTGCGCCGTGGTCGGGCACGCGCCGCCATCTGCGCTCCGGCGTGGTCGCGCCGCGGCGGCCACCCAACGCGTTCCGGGCCTGCTCGAGCAACACCGCCCAGAAGTGGTCATCCCCGTCACCACCCGGCGCCGCGACACTTCGCACTAGCGCCAACGCACGCTCGTGCGCGCAACAACGCACGGCGAACCCGACGTCACGTTCGCGCCACCAAGAAATCCTGCATTGTCGACATCCGCAACACCCGAGGGCTCCGAAAGAGACATGAAGTCCCCGAACAGGAGGTCACGATGACCGCAGATCCGAGAGCACTCGCCGAGTTGCTCGAAGCGTCCCAGGACCAACAGGCCGATGCGATGCGGCCAACCCGCGATGCACTAGCGAGTTGGTTGAGCAGAGCCATGCATCGCCCAGCGATCCCGAGGCAAACGTGGCCTTCCACCACGAGCACCGGCGATCCCTTGGTGCGAGCATCGGCGCGGCGCCGCTGCTCGGCGCGGCTGGCGGCCTCGCCCTCGTTGGCGTGCTGGCCTCGGCTGCTTCGGCCGCGAGCTCGAGCGATGTGCAGCTCCTTCAAACGGCGGCGTCGATCGAGAACCTGGCGGTCGCCGCCTATACGACAGCCCTGACGTTGCCCTACATCGGCGGTTCCTCGGCCAATCCGGTGGTGACCAAGTTCGCGCAGGTCACCATGGGCCAACACACCCAACACGCCGACGCTTTCAACACGGCGGCCAAGCAACTCGGTGGCCAAGCCAAGACCAAGCCAGACCCTGCCTTCGTGCCGGTGGTCAACAAGGCCGTCAAGAGCCTCACCGGTGCCACCGATGCGCAAGGAGCGCTCGGCGTCGTGGGCTTGGCCATGGAGCTCGAGAACATCGCTGCCGAGACCTACGTCAAGGACACGGTGTTGGCCAAGTCGACCACCAACAAGGCCCTCTTCGCCAGCGTCATGGGCATCGAAGCCCAGCACGTGGCCGTCCTCTTGGCGGTCCAGGCGCTCTTGATGGCCGGTGCCCCCCAGGACATCTCGTTGGCCCCAGGCACCGCCGCCGCCCTGCCGGCGGCTGCGGGCAGCGTCGGATTCCCCAATGCGTTCTACAAGACCAACATGGCCGCCCCGGCCAACCAAGGAGCTGTCAAGTGAGTAAGCACACCAAGCAATCCACGCAGTTCGCCGGCACCGAAGCCGAACTGGTCGCCATGACCAGTGACCTCGACCAGATGCATCATGACATCGGCGTACCGGCCATGGAGGCGGGAGTCGCCGAGATGATTGAACGCATGGGAGACGATGCGATCCCGATGCGCAATTCACCGTCGGACCTTTCTCATGGGAGCCGGTGCGGCTGCGGTTGGGGGCGCCGCGCTGCTCACCGTCGGCGCCGCTCCCGGCCTGGCCGCGGCGGCCACGAGATCGCAGCGCTCGCTCAGCAGGGCCAGCGCTGCGATGTTCCCACCCGCCAATCTCAAGGGCGACCTCGCCGTGGCGGCTGTGGCAGCCAGCCTGGAAAATCTGGCGGTCTTCGCCTACAACGCGGGACTCACCGCGGCCACGGCCGGCAAACTCGGCACCGTGCCCCCGCCGTGGCGACCTTCGCCACGACCGCCAAGGCCCAGCACACCCAGCACGCCGCGGCGTGGAACGGCGTGCTGACGGGCGCGGGCAAGCAGAAGGTGACGGTGACCAACCCGACCCTGACCCCGACGGTGCAATCGGACTTCGCCAAGGTCACCGACGTCACCGGCCTGGCCCAGCTGGCACTCACCCTCGAGACCATCGCGGCGCAGACCTACCAGGCCGAGACGGCGAAACTCAAGAGCTCGGCGGCAATCGGGCTCAGTTCATCGATCCAGCCGGTTGAGATGCAACACATCGCCATCTTGTACTACGTCTTGGGTGAATACCCGGGCTCGCAGTCCTCGTCTGGCACACCGCTGGCCTTCAACCCGACGAATCAGGCGGCGTAGGCACATGACGATGTCCCCCGTGCGCCTCGGAGCAGGAGCGCTGGCTCTGGCCGGCGCCCTGCTCGTGGCCGTACCGAGTGCCGGGTCGGCGCGGACGTCGCCGCGGCCAGCAAAGGTGCGTCGATCACCATCTCGAATTTCATGTTCAGCCCGATGTCAATCAAGGTGAAGCCCGGCACCAAGATCAAGGTCACCAACAAGGACTCGACCACCCACACGCTGAGCGCGGCAAGGGCAACGCCAAGTTCAATACCGGCAACATTGGCCATAACCAGACCAAGACCATCACCGCACCGACCAAGGCCGGCACGTATCACTACATCTGCAATATTCACCAATACATGATGGGGACAATCACCGTCACGTGACCATCGGCTGTTCTAGGTGCGCAAGCGCCGGGTCAGGCGAGGAGTGCGCCAAGGGCGCGGCGGGTTCGCTCCAACTGGGTCCGGGTCACCCGCTCGTCGCGATGGTGGGCCAAAAGCGGATCCCCAGGACCGAAGTTTGCCGCCGGTATCCCGTGTTCCCAAAATGACGCCACATCGGTCCAGCCGACTTTGGCCCGTGGTGCCACTTCGGTAGCGCTCACCAATGCGGCGAGGAGCGGGTGCCCGAGTGACGGCGGTGCACCATTGGAGGCATCGATCAGCTCGAACGCATCGTCGTCGTCAAAGGTGCCGACCAGGAGGTCCCGCAGATACGCCTCGGCGTCGGCCGCGGTGCGATCCGCGCGTAGCGGAAGTTGATGGTGACGCTCGAGGCGTCGGGAACCACGTTGGCCGCCACTCCCCCTTCGACCGCCACCGCCTGCAGCTGCTCGACGAAGTCGCACCCGTCGAGCGTTGCGGTATGGCCCGCCCACGTCGACACCCGCTCGAGCAGGGTGCCCAGGCGATGGATGGCGTTACGGCCGGTGAACGGCCGCGCCGTGTGGGCCCGGACCCCGCCCAGTGAGATCTTGACGCGCATGGTGCCCTGGCAGCCGGCCTCGACCAGCGCATCGGTCGGTTCGCCCAAGATGGCTGCATCGCCGGCCAAGAGGTCGGGGCGGCCGTTCCACAGTTCGAGCAGGCCGCTGTCGACTCGGCCGATCTCCTCGCGGGCATAAAAGCACCAGGTGCAGTCGACCGACGGTTCGGGGGTCGTGGTGGCGAGCTCCAACATGACCGCGAGCCCACCCTTCATGTCCGAAGCCCCGAGGCCCCACAAGGTGTCGCCCTCCACTTTGAGCGAGGCGTTCCCCGCCGGTGGGACCGTGTCGAGGTGCCCGGCCAGCACCAGGCGTTGGTCGCGGCCGAGCTGGGTCCGGGCGACCACGTTGTCCCCGACCCGTTCGGTCTCGAGCCAATCGACGTCACGCAAGCTCGCTTCGACCAGGTCCGCAATCGCGCCCTCGTGGTGGCTGACCGACGGGATCGCCACCAACTCGGCCGTTGCCGCCAACAGATCGCTCACTGCCTCACGTCCCCGTCGTCACGTACTGACGCCGTGGGTGCGCAGCACATCGTTGAGTTGCGCCTTGTCGTGGCGCTCGCCTTCGCTCAGGCGTTTGATGACCAGTACGCACGGCAAGAAGAATTCGCCGCCGGGGTATTCGCGCCGTCGGCTGGCCGACACCGCCACGCACCACGGTGGCACCACCCCGCGGCTCAGCTCCTCGCCGGTCTGCGCGTCGATGACGGGGATGGTCGGATTCAAGATGGTCCCGGCCCCGATCACCGAGCCGCGACCTACCCGGGCCCCGTCGGTGATCATGGCGCGACTACCCACGAATGCATCGTCTTCGACGACCACCGGTCGAGCGTTGGGGGGCTCGAGGACCCCACCGATGCCCACGCCCCCCGACAGGTGGACCCGAGCCCCGATCTGGGCGCACGAGGCCACGGTGGCCCAGGTGTCCACCATGGTGTTCTCCCCGACCCAGGCCCCGATGTTCACGTAGCTCGGCATGAGCACCACGCCACGGGACAAGAACGAGCCCCATCGGGCGGACGCCCCGGGAAGGACCCGCACCCCGGCGGCGGCGAAGTCGTGCTTGAGCGGCAACTTGTCCGCGTATTCGAACGGGCCGGCCTCGATTGTCTCCATGCCACGCACCGCGAAGAACAACAAGATGGCCTTCTTCAGCCACTCGTGGACCACCACCTCGTCGGTGACGGGGTCCACCTCGGCCACGCGCTCCTCGCCCGAGTCGAGCAGGGCGATGGCAACCTCGACGACGGCGGCGGCCTCGGTATCCGCCGGACTCAGCTCACCCCGGCGCTCGTAGAGTTCTTCGATACTTCCTCGCAGATCGGCCATGGTGCACACTACCGAGCGACGGACAAGCGCTCTGCCACCAAGGCGAGTCGGTCCATGGGCTGCACCATGGCAATGCGGACGAATCCGGCACCTGCGGGCCCGTAGAGGTCACCGGGTCCGACCAAGAGCCCCGCGGTTCGGGCCAGGTCCTCGGCCATGGCCCATGCGTCGGGCCACCGCTGCGTGGGCACGCGCACCCAGAGGTAGAAGGCACCCTCGGGGAGCTCGGTCGGGCAACCCCACTCGGTGAGCACGCCGGCCATGAATCTGAGCCGTTCGAGATAGCGACCGCGTTGGACCTCGACGTGGGCGTCATCATCGAGCGCCACCACGCCGGCTGCTTGGGCCGGGCCGGGGACCATCAGGCCGGCATGGCGACGTACCAGAGCCAAGAAGTCCACCAACTCGGGGTCGCCGGCGAAAAAACCCACCCGTACCCCGGCGAGATTGGAACGTTTCGACAATGAGTGGACCGAGATGACACCTTCGAGTCCCGATTCCAGCATGGAGCGGGGAGGCCCGCTCCAGGTGAACTCCGCGTAACACTCGTCGGAGAACACCGCAATGCCATGGTCTCGCCCCCACGCCGCCTCGGCGTTGAGATCGCCGAGGCCTCCGGTCGGATTCGACGGCGAGTTCGACCACAGTACGAGGGCGCGTTGTGCATCGCTCGGGTCAATGGCGCCCAGATCGAGGCCACCGCTATGGCCGGGAGCCGGGGGAACCGCAACGGCTCGACACCCGGCGAGCATGGCCCCCATGGCGTAGGTCGGATAGGAGATCTGTGGATAGAGCACCGTGTCGCGTTCGGGCTGGCGCAGCCGCAGCAGGGCCGGCACCGAGGCGACGAACTCCTTGGTACCAACACACGCGGCCACCGATGATGCGCTGATGGGTGGGATGGAGAATCGTCGGGTCAACCAACGTGCGGCCGCTTCACGCAACGCGAGGCTCCCGATTGACGCCGGATAGCCGCGCTCGGTCCCCGACCCCGACAACGCGGCCACGACCGCGTCCGGCGTCGGATCGCACGGCGTGCCAATCGAACAGTCGACCAACCCGCCCGGCAGCGCCTCGGCCAGCTTGGCGAGTTCGGCCACCCGGTCGTAGGGGTAGGGAGGCAGCTCGAATGTCACGGCGCGCTGAACGAATTCTGCGAAACGGGCCTTGCCCACGTCATCGAGGACGACCTGGAGCGTGGCGGACTCCTCCCCGTCGGTCTGGCCAACCACCTCGCCCTCACGGTGCACCGCGGCCAACACGTCACCGCGGGCCCAGGGCACCACCAGCTCGACCACCCGGTCCGAACCGCGTAAGCGATCGGCCACCACGCGGAGGAACTCGTCGATCCCCTCGCCGCTTTGGGCCGACACCATGACGGCTCCGTCGAGGCGCGCCGCCAGCTCCTTGGCAGCTTGGGGTGCCCGGTCCATCTTGTTGATCACCACCAGTTGGGGAACTTCTGCGGCCCCGATTTCGGTCAAGACCGTCTGAACGGCTTGCATCTGGGTCTCGGCGTGGGCCGCCGTTCCGTCGACCACGTGGACCAAGAGGTCGGCGAGTCGCACCGAATCCAAGGTGGATCGGAAGGCCTCGACGAGTTGGTGGGGCAACTTGCGCACGAATCCGACGGTGTCGGTCACGAGCACCGTCTCTCCGCCCGGCAGGGCGAACTGGCGGGTGCGCGGGTCGAGGGTCACGAAGAGCCGGTTTCCCGCCAACGCCCCCGCATCGGTCAGGCGATTGAGGAGCGTCGACTTGCCGGCATTGGTGTATCCGACCAACGCGAGCTCGCGGTGTCGGCCCCGTGCTCGGCTGCGGCGCTGCAGCGACCGCGTCCTGTCCACTTCACGCAGATCGGCTTCGAGCCGATGCATCCGGCGGACCAGGCGGCGACGGTCCACCTCGAGCTGTGTCTCACCGGGACCTCTCGTCCCAATACCGCCCGCCTGCTGGGAGAGCCCTGCGCCGCGCCCTCGTAGGCGGGGCAGGCGGTAGCGCAACAGCGCCAGTTCAACCTGCGCCTTGCCTTCAGGGCTCCGGGCGTTCTGGGCGAAGATATCGAGGATCACCGCCGTGCGGTCGATGGCGGTGCGCCCGAAGATCTTCTCGAGGTTGCGCTGTTGGGCCGGGCTCAGCTCCTCGTCGAACACCACCGTATCGGCGTCGACCGAGCGGCTGAGCTGGGCGATCTCTTCGGCCTTGCCGCGGCCGACGAACGTGGCTGGATCCGGGGCGTCTCGTCGTTGCACCACCCGGGCCACCACGTCGGCTCCGGCACTGTGGACCAACTGGGCCAGCTCATCCATGGCCTCGTCGACCGCTTCGAGTGTGCCGCCGGGAAAAGCCACCCCGACCAAGATGATGCGCTCTCGGAACGACCGGTCGATGAGGGTCCCGGGCAAGACGTTGCTCAAGAGAACATCCCCGGATGAATATCGATGTCGGCAACCTTGCGCACCGGTCCAGCCAGCACCGCAGCACTCTCGGGATCGCTTCCGAGCGTCACGGTAAGCATGCCGCCGGGGTTATGGACCCGGATCGCCCCGGAGCCGTCGACCACTCCCCAGTCGCGTGCGGCCGCGGCAGCGGCCACGCTGCCGGTGCCACAGGCCAAGGTCTCCCCCGCGCCGCGTTCGTACACCCGCAATTCCAGATAGGGCCCGTCGTCGTCTTTGGCCAACTCGATCCACTCGACGTTGACCCCTGCGGGGTACTTCGACTGCAGCTCGGGTCCACGCACGCCAATGTCCACCTCGGCCACGCCGTCGCCCAGGAGCACTAGATGTGGATTGCCGACGTCGACCTCTCGGACCAAGCGACCTTCAATCGCCTCGCGCTGCGATCCGAGGGTCACTCGACCCATGGCAACGCTGGCCCGGCCCCACCCGGGCCGCTCGTCAGGCGAGTAGGTCACCTGACGCATCCCGCCACCGGTCGCCACGCAAAACGAAGGCTCGGTCACCAGAGCTGCATCGACCGCGGCCTGGGCCAGGCACCTGATCCCGTTGCCGCTCATCTCGGCTTCGCTGCCGTCGGCGTTGTGCAAGACCATCGAGATGTCGGCCCCAAGTCGTCCGGGCGTGACCCCGATGATCCCGTCGGCCCCGATCCCGCGGTGGCGGTCACAGAGCAGGCGAATCTGCGCTCCGCTCAAGCGGAGCGCATCATCTCGGTCGACCACGACGATGAAGTCGTTCCCCGCCCCTTCGTGCTTCGTGCACCTCACCCCTCCATTGTCGCAGTTCATCAGGTCCGGCCGTGCGCTCCGAGGGCCCGATCGAGCAGCGCTTCGACTTGGGACCCCGGAGCGGCCCAGGTAATTCGAGGATCCCGTCCGAACCAGCTGGCCTGGCGCCTGGCCAGGGTCTTTGTTCGCCGCACCGCCTCTTGCACGCATTCGTCGAGGTCCCGGCCCCCCTCGACGTGGGCCAACAGCTCTCGATACCCGAGGGCCTGTCGAGCCGTGCGGCTGATTCCCCCGGGTCGCTGTGCCAAGGCCCGCACCTCGTCGAGCAAGCCGGCCTCCATCCAGGCGGCGAAGCGCGCTTCGATCCGGCGATCAACCTGATCTGGATCGATGGCAATCCCGATCAGCGCAAAACGCGAGGGCGGATAGGCCTCGAGCCCGGGACCGAACGAGGAGAACGGTCGACCCGAACCAATGGTGACCTCGAGGGCCCGGACGATTCTGCGACGGTTGTTGGGCTCCATGCGGGCCGCCGCCACCGGGTCAAGTTCGGCGAGCCGGGCATGGAGCTCTTCGATATCGCACCCTGGCGCGTCGAGTTCGGTATTGAGGGCCGCCACGACGTCGGGGTAACGACCCGGGATCTGCAGCTGATCGACCACGGAGCGCAGATAGAGGCCGGTACCGCCGACCAACAGGGCGTGTCGCCCCCGGCCGGCAATGTCGCGTAATGCGGCCTCGGCCGCTTGTTGGAATTCGCTGACCGTGAATTCGGTGTCCGGGTCAACCAGGTCGATCAAGTGGTGCGGCACTTCGGCCCGCTCGGCCCTGGTGGGTTTCGCAGTGCCGAGATCCATTCCCCGGTAGACACACATCGAGTCCACCGAGACGATCTCGGTGTCGCCGCGTCGCCGGGCGACTGTTCGAGCAGCATATGACTTCCCCGAAGCCGTCACCCCGACCAGGGCGACGGCACTCAAGCGCTGGCCACCGGGATCCGGACGCGGTGCCGCGGTCGCGCGGTGACGCGGCCCAATACACCCGAGAGATGGTGGGGATGCCCCCCGGTGATGGTCACCTCGGCCAACGAACCCGGCGCCGACGTCGCACCCTCACCCCGAGCATGGGCTGCGAAGTGGACGAGCTTGCCCTGGCGGGTCCGCCCCGTGAGCATCGAGGCGTCGCGCCGACTCGTCCCTTCGACCAATACTTCTTCGACTCGGCCAACTCGGGCTTGGTGTTTAGCCAGTGCAGATCGTTCGACCACGGCCTTGAGGCGGTCAAAGCGCTGCGCAATGATTTCGGGCTCGATGAACTCGGCCTCCATGGCCGCGGCCCGTGTGCCCGGACGCGGGGAGAATATGAACGTGTAGGCGCTGTCGAAGGCCGCCTCGGCAGCGACGGACAATGTGTCCTCGAAGTCGGCCTCGGTTTCACCGGGGAATCCGACGATGATGTCCGTCGTGACCGCCAGATCATCAATGGCGAGCCGTGCCGCGGCGAGTCGCTCGAGGTAGCGCTCCGCGGTGTAGCCCCGTCGCATGGCGGCCAACACGCGCGAACTTCCCGATTGGAGTGGGAGGTGAAGCTGCTCGCAGACTTCGGGGGTGTCGGCCATTGCGGCGATGGTCTCGGGCCGCAGATCCTTCGGATGCGGGCTGGTGAAGCGGATGCGACCAATGCCCTCGACCGCACCGACCCGCCCCAAGAGGTCCGCGAACAATGGGCGGCGGCGGGTGATGTCTCGCCCATAGGAGTTCACATTCTGGCCGAGCAGCGTGACTTCGCTCACCCCGCGTTGTGCGAGCGCGCTGACTTCGGCGACGATGTCGTCGATTGGACGACTGACCTCGGGGCCACGCACCGAGGGCACGATGCAAAATGCGCACGAGTTGTCACAACCCATCTGGATGTTGACCCAGGCGGCGTAGGGGAGTTCGCGCACCGCCGCGGGCGCCATGAGGTGATTGGTGATGGTCTCGGGATCGGGCGCGTCGAGAATCTCCATGACCTGCCCCTCGGTGGCGGCGCGCCGCAAGAGGTCCGGTGCACTGCTCAGATTGTGGGTCCCAAAGACCACATTGACCCACCCGACCTTTTGCTGGATGAGCTCGCGATCTTTTTGGGCGAGGCATCCGCCGACGGCGATCTGTACGTCAGGCCTGGCATCGACGAGGGTCTTGAGCGAACCGAGCGTCCCGTAGAGCTTCTGGTCGGCATTCTCACGGATGCAGCACGTGTTGAGCACGACCACATCGGCCTGGTCCATGTCCTGGGTCTGCTCCATGCCGTCGGCCACCAACATCCCCGCCAGGCGCTCGGAGTCGTGTTCGTTCATCTGGCAACCGAACGTGCGGATGTAGAAGGACTTGGACATCAAGACGAGTCTACGGCCCGCCACCTGGCCCGATCCCTCGAATTGCCAATCCGCTGCTTTAGCATTTGTCCTCAATGACCACACCCTCGCCGCCCGACCTGCCCGAAGAACCATCTTCAGCATCAGAGCCACCGGTCTTTCCGCCCCCGATGCCGCCGAGCGAGCCGCCGGCGGGAATGACTCCACCACCCCCCGCCACCGCCGCCCCCTCCTCCCCCGCCGCCCCCACCCCCACCACCTCCCGGGATGACGTCAACGGTCGGGCCGGGGGGACCCCCAACGCCACTTCCGTTGTTGGTCGCCTTCCCCGAACCTACCGAGCAGCGGCGTTGGACGGTGCTGATCCGCTTGATCTTGGCCATTCCCCTGGCCATCGTGGTGTGGGCCATCTCCGTCGCCGTCTACGTCGTCGTCATCATTGGATGGTTCGGCGCCCTGTTCACGGGCCGAACCCCGACGTTCGTTCGCCAACTTGTCACGATCTGGTTGCGGCTTGCCGTGCGCCTCGGGGTGTATTTCTTCTTGTTGAGCGACGTGTTTCCCCAGTTCGAATTCGAGGCGTCGCCGCTCGACGTCATCCAACTGGCGGTTCCCGAAGCGACGCGTATGAACCGAGCCGCGGTGTTCTTCCGCTTCATCTTGGCGTTACCCGTCCTCGTCGTCGTCTCCCTCGTCGCGACAGGATGCGAAATCATCGTGTTCTTCATGTGGTTCGTCGTCCTCATCACGGGCAAGCTCCCCGAATCGGTCCACCGGGCTTTCTCGGCATTCCTGCGCTACCAGGCCAGGGTCAGTGCCTATTTCCTTTTGTTGGTGCCGACCTATCCGCTCGGACTCTTCGGTGACCCTGAACCAAGTGCATTCGCCGATGCATCGGCGCCCCCGGCCGGGTCGCCATGGTCCATGGTTCTCCCCCAGCCGTCAAAGGTCATCTTGGTCGTCGCGCTCGTCTTGGGCGTATTTGGACAAGTCGGATCTGACATCTATCGGAACCATCACACCACGACCATCTACGTGAACCCCCAGAACATCAAGCACGTTGGTCCTGAGCCGGGACGCTACCTAGGGACTGTTCACCCACGAGGCGCCCCATCTCCACCCCTCCGCCCGACGATGCCGCGGGGCGGCCGTGGGGCTGCCCGCCGGTCGAAAAGTGGGTGCCGTACGATCTCGGTGCCATGACCATGCCGCCTTCGGGTGAACAAGGCGAGCCCCTCGAGCTCGTCGTGACGCCCTCGGGGGCGCAAGACACCAACCGGGCGTTCCACCAGACGCGTGGGCCTCATCGTCGCAGCCGCAGTCGTGGTCGCCGCCGTCATCGCAGTGGTGGTCATCGTGGTGGTGCACAACGCGTCAATCGATCGACAACGCAACGCCCTCGCTTCGGCCAATGTGACGCTGGTCACTCACTTCGATCGCTATTCACAACAGGCCGTCGCCTGCGAGAAAGTGGCCAACCCCTACCGGTGCCTCGAGCGGGCCGACCTGGACCTGCTGCCCCACCTGCGCGCCTACGCCACGGCCCTGCAGCGGGCCGGGGACCTCGGCCTCGACGCCGCGGTGATGGCCCATGCCCACGCCCAGGCGGGCGCGGCCGTTGGCACCTTTTCGCATGTCGGCCACGCACCGGCCACCAAGGCGGCTTACCACGACGCGGTGGCCCAAACCCGCCTCACCCAGGTGGTGGCGGCCTTTGGCGACTCAGTCAATGCGGTGCGGGCCCAACTCGACCCGGGAGCGACGTCGCGGTGAGTCAGGTGGGGAAGTCGGCCGCTTCGCCAGAGACGAGTCCACGGTGGTCGGCGTTGAATGTCCGCACCTGGGCGGCAACGCCGAGCCTTCGGCACGCGGCCTGCATCTTGTCAGCCACATCGGCCGTGTCATGGGCCAGCGCGATCCCGAGCAACGTCGGACCGGCTCCCGACCAACACGAAGCGAGCGAACCCGACTCGACCAGCGCCGACAAGAGTTCGGGTGCTTCGGGGAACAGGGCCGAACGGGCATCTTGATGGAGCCGGTCCCCCGTGGCTGCCGGCGTCAATACCGAGTGATCGGCCATGCCGCTCACCAAGAGTCCCATGCGAGAGAGGTTGAAGATGGCGTCGGCTCTGGGCACCGAATCAGCCAGGACCAACCGGGCCTCCGACGTCGCCAGTGCTCGCTCTGGGATCACCGCCACGAAGGCCAACGCTTCGTCGAGGGTGAGGTGCGCCGCCTGTATCGAGTCCCCCACCTTCGCCGCCGCCACGAACCCACCCATCACGCTCGCCGCGGCATTCTCGGGGTGGCCGTCATAGGCGGCCGCCACCGCAAGGGGATCGTGCGACCCAGCCGCGGCAGCGGCCGCCGCAGCCAACGCCGCCGATGATCCAAGTCCGCGCGAGACAGGGATCTGCGAATGGACCGTGACCGAGCACCGATCATGTCCGAGGACGTCGGTCACCACCTTGACGGCGAGATGGGAGGCATCGCCGCTCAAGTGCGCCCCTTCGCCGGTGCTGTGGACCGACAGCGACGCCGCGGGGATCACCTCGACGTAGACGTAACACTCCAGTGCGATCGCCAACACATCGAATCCGGGCCCGAGATTGGCTGACGACGCTGGGGCTCGAGCTCGCACGCCGTTAGAATAAGCGTTGGAGCAGCGTCTCCTTGGGCAATGTGGTGCCGAGGCGTGCGGGCACCACGACATGGGTGGTCCCGAGCGTCACGAGGATCGAACCCGCCCGGGTCCCCGCAGCGTCACCGGGCTTGACCACTTGGTGTGTCACGAGGTTGCGCCGGTAGACGGCGCCCGGCCAGGTCAAGACGTTGACGCCATGGCTCGCAACCGCAGGGACCGTGTGTCCATTCGCGCTCACCTGGGCGACAACGGCACCGGGGTGGACCAGCTCGAGTGACCCGAACTCGTTGGTCACCGCATCGGCGAGCGTGAGTGCGGCAACGCCCGCCACCAACAACACATTGGGCTGGTCCGTGCCGACCTGTCCGGTCACTGCGGTGAGAATCATCACCTGGTGACCGTCGACGACACGCTCGACCGCCATGACGTCGCAGCCGCCCGCCTTGGTGGTGAATCCTGATTTCACCCCAATCACCCCGAGATACCCCAAGAGCGGCGTGTAGGTACCCAGTGTGCCGGCAACGGGCAGCGTCACCGTTGGCATCTTGACGATGGCGGCGAAGGCCGGGATCGCCATGGCTCGGGCGGCGACGATCAGGACGTCACTCGCCGTCGACACCGAGTTATCGGAGAATCCGCTGGCATCGGCATAGGTGGTCTGGGTCATGGCGAGGTGCGCCGCGGTCTGATTCATCTTGATGACGAACGCCGGGATGCTGCCGGCATCCCACACGGCCAGCGCATCGGCGAAGTCATTGGCGGAATGGACCAAAAGGCCTTGGAGCATCTGCTGTTCGGTCAGGACTTCACCGACCGTGATGGCGGCATTGGCTTCGTCTTGTTGTGTGTCAATGTCGTAGTCGGTCACGTCGGCTTGGGTCATGGTGATGTCGGGGCCGCTCTCGCCGACGGCGAGTGGATGATCCTCCAAGATGACGTAGGCCGTCATGATCTTGGTGAGGCTCGCCACCGGCACGGGTACTTCGGCACCGGCCTTTTGCGCGATCGCGAGCGAGGGCACCGAGATGGCCGACTGACCAACGGTGGTCCAAGGGAGCGAGGTCGCCGACTCGGGGACGGTGACTTCGGGCGAGAGCACCGGGGTCACCGTGGCGGCGGCGACGGGGGAACTGAGGCGCACGACCACGAATCCGGCGGCACCCAAGATGAGCACCAAAACCAAGACGAGGAACGTGCGAAACCAGCTCCAGCGTTTCTTGGCCGGCTTCGCCGCATGGCGCCCCTTGCGCTTGGGGCCAGCGGTATCGGGGGGGTCGAGCGCGTCGAGCTGGAACGGCGCCACCATCAGTGGCACCGGGCGCGGCGAGGTCAATGCTCAGCCACCTTCGAGCTCATCGACGGTCATCAAGACCTGACGAGCCTTGGATCCCTCACTCGGTCCGACGACTCCGCGGCGCTCCAGCAGATCCATCAAGCGGCCAGCGCGGGCGAAGCCGACCCTGAGCTTGCGTTGGAGCATCGAGGTCGAACCCAACTGCGAGCGCACCACCAGCTCCATGGCCTGGCTGAGCAGCTCGTCATCGTCATCGTCGACACCGCGCACTCCACCGGTGCCCTCCTCTACGTTCTCGATACCGACCACCGGCTCGGTGACGCCACCTTGGGCGGTCCAATGCGCCACCACCTTGCGCACGTCTTCTTCGGCCACCCACGGTCCTTGGAGACGCCGTGGGATGTTCGACGATGCCGTCAAGAGGAGCATGTCGCCCTTGCCGATCAGTCGTTCGGCCCCGGGTTGGTCCAAGATCACACGGCTGTCGGCCAACGACGACACCGAGAAGGCCATGCGGCTCGGTACGTTGGCCTTGATCACCCCGGTAATCACGTCGACCGACGGGCGCTGGGTGGCGAGAACCAGATGGATCCCGACGGCACGGGCCATCTGCGCAATGCGTACCACCGAGTCCTCGACGTCTCGGGCCGCGACCATCATGAGGTCGTTGAGCTCGTCGACCACGATCAGGACGAACGGCAGGGCCTCGGGCATCTGGGGATCGTCGTCGATCTCGTCGTCCCCGCCTTGGAGTGCCGAGTGATCGTCTCCGAGCGCCTTGACCGCGGTCTCGTGCGAGCGGCGACGGATCGAGGGGGCACCGACCGGCCCAATTTCGCCGGCCGCCAGTGCGGCGTTGTAGCCGGTGATGTCGCGCATGCCGTACTCGGCGAGGATGTCGTAGCGGCGCTCCATCTCCTTGACCGCCCAGGCCAAGGCGTTGGCCGCCTTCTTTGGGTCGACCACCACCTGGGTGATGAGGTGCGGCAGGCCGTTGTACTGGCCCAGTTCGACGCGCTTTGGGTCGATGAGCATCATGCGAACCTGGTCGGGTGTGCTGCGCATCAGGATCGACGTGATGATCGAGTTGATGCACGACGACTTGCCCGCACCGGTGGCACCCGAAATCAAGATGTGGGGCATCTCGGCCAGGTTGGCCATCACCACGCGGCCTGCGATGTCTCGGCCCATGGCCACCTCGAGCGGGTGGGTCGCCGCTTTGGCCTCGCTCGAGGACAAGATATCCCCGAGCGCCACCAGCTGGCGGTTGCGGTTGGGGACTTCGACGCCGATGGCGGACTTGCCGGGGATCGGTGCGAGAATCCGCACATCCGGCGAGGCCATGGCGTAGGCAATGTCACACGAGAGGCTGGTGACCCGGGCGACTTTGACGCCCGCACCAAGCTCGAGCTCGAAGCGGGTCACCGACGGACCGACGGTCGCCCCGACGAGCCGGGTGGCCACGCCGTGGGTCCCGAGCGCCGCCACGAGCGCGTCACCGGCCAACTCGATCTGGCGCTGGTCGTGACGCAGCTGCTTGGTGGGCGGCAAAAAGCTCATCGGGGGCAGCTTCCAATCCCCGGTCGCCTTGAAGGCGGCGACGGCCACCTTCGTGGTCGGTGCGACGGCCACGGCCTCATCGGGTTCGGGCTGGACTTCGGTGGGCGGTTCGGGTTCGGGCTCGGCCACCTCGTCGGCCATGGCGTCGAAAAGTTGCGGTTCGGACTTGAGGGCCGGCGCCGTCTCGAGCGGCGACGCTGCGCCGGTTTCGTCGTCGAGCGCACCGCCCTTCCACCACGAGGCCACCGTGGACCCGACCGCCTTGGACGCGGTCCGGATCGCCCGCCCGCAGGTGGCAAGCGATGTGCCGGTTGCGATGAGAACGGCCACGATGATCAAGGCGACGAAGATCACCGCGGCACCCGCAGTGCCGATCCCCGCAGCCAAGGGGTGCCCGAGCAGGGCCCCGACCCATCCGCCGGCTTCACGCACGCCGCTGCGATTGCCCAGCGCCGGGGTGTGGTTGGACAGTTCGGCGAGGCCGCAGATGCCGATCAGCCCGAGGGCTGATCCGAGCGCGGTGCGCCACGGATCCGGGCGTTCGCGCTCGACCAGGAGGATGATGCCGGCGCCGATACAGACAACGGGGAGCACCCCGCGGGCCCAGCCCATGAGGGTCCCCAGGCCGTTGTCCGCGCCATGGCCCACCGGCCCGAGCGCCTGGAACCAGATGGCCAGGGCCAAGAGGACCCCGAGCGTGATCAGCCCGATGGCCCACAGATCGACGGCGTGGGCGCTCAGAATGGACGGTTGGGCTCGCGCTGGCTTCTTCTTGGCCCGCTGAGCGGGTTTGCGGGCCGGGGTACGCGGCGCGGTCGGTCGGCGCTTCGTCGTCACCACAGTGCGGACGAGATTAGTCCTGCTCGGAGCGGTTTCGGGGGACACCCGGCCAATTGAAAAACGAACATATGTTCGCTAGGGTACTACGGTGACGCTTCGGTGGCCCCTGGCCAGCTCAGACGACGTCGGGACCCTCTTCGACGACGAGCGCAAGGCGACGCGACACGTCGGGAAAGGGGCCTACGAGGGACTTCGAATTTCTCCACGTCAATGCCCGGTCGATCATCAATGCGGTCCCTGCCCAGAGCCAGATGCCCTTTCGCTTCACGATCAACGCCTATCGGGGTTGCAGTCACGCCTGCACCTACTGCTTCGCCCGGCCCACCCATGAATACCTCGGGCTGAACATCGGCTCGGATTTCGAGCGGCGGATCGTCGTCAAGATCAACGCCGTCGAACGGCTCGCAGCCGAGCTGCGGTCGCGGAGATGGTCAGGCGAGCACATCGCAATGGGCACCAACACCGACCCATACCAGCACGCCGAAGGCAAATACCACCTGACCCGCGGCATCATCGACGTGCTGGCGGACGCCCGGAATCCATTCAGCATCTTGACCAAGTCGACACTGATCCTGCGTGACACCAAGGCCCTGGTCGCCGCGGCCAAACGGACTGAGGTGGCGGTGAGTTTTTCCATCGGGACCCTCGACCGCGAGATCTGGCGGCTCAGTGAACCCGGCACGCCCCCGCCCGACAAACGCGTCGAGGCCCTGCGCCGCTTGAGCGATGCGGGCATCTCGTGCGGCGTCTTGATCGCGCCCATCTTGCCGGGTCTCTCCGACCGCACCGAGCAGATCAACGAGGTGGTCGAAGCGTGCGCCCGGGCCGGGGCGACGTCGATCAATGGCGTGGCCTTGCATTTACGCGGCCGATGCCGCGCGACTACACCGAGTGGCTGAGCACGGTCCGACCCGACCTCGGTGACCTCTACCGACGCCGGTTCAGCCGCGGGGCCTATCAGCCCCAAGCTGCACGCGACCGGATCGACAATCTGGTGCGAGCCGCGGCCAGCGCGTTCGGCGTGACCGGCCACAACCGCTACGAGCGGACCCCAAAGGGTCCAGATCACCGCAAACCCACAGCTCTCACTCCTCGACCAGCGCGGCGCCTGAGGTCTGATCACACGCCGAGACTCCGGCCGACACATCGTGGCCATGGGAGACTGCCCCGCCCGAGTGCGCCGCGTGCATGAGCCACACCGGATTTGGGCAAAGTAGGGGGAGGTGAGGGCGATCGACGACTCGGGGAGCGCTATGTCGTCACCTCGACCCCGCTCCTTGGTCGACGACGGATCCGCCGCCAGCCGCCTGGGCTGGATCCTCGGAGCGCTCGGCCTGGGTGCGCTGGTGGCGTCGTTTGCCCTCTCGCCCGAAGACGCCCGGTCGGCGGCCGCGCAAGACTGGTCACCCTTCGTGCTCGTCACCGGTCTGCTCCTCATTGGGCTGGTGGCCAATCGCGATGGGCTCTTCGCCGCGGCCGGACACCAACTCGCCCGCTCCGCGCCAAGTGGTCCGTTGCTCTTCATCGGGGCGACGGCCGTGATCGCCATCGTCACCGCGTTATTGAATCTCGACACGTCGGTCGCCTTTTTGACCCCGACCCTCCTCTACGCCGCTCGCAGCCGCCGCGGCGGCGAGGCGCCCCTCCTCTACGGGTGTCTGCTGTTGTCCAATGCCGGATCGCTCTTCCTCCCCGGGGCCAACTTGACCAACCTGATCGTGCTCGGTCACTTCCACGTGAGCGGGCTCGAGTTTCTCTCCCACATGTGGGCCCCCGCACTGGCCACTCTCGTGGTCACCGCAGCAGTCGTCGCCGTCATGGAGCGCAAGTCCCTGCGCCTCGGCTCGGCGGCACGAGGAAACATCGAGCGACCCACCCTCGGGATCGGCGCCGCAGCGGTGGCAGCCTCGACTCTCTGCGTGCTCGTGCTCGACTCCCCCGCCATCGCCGTCGCCATCATTGGCGTGACTGCCATCGCCCTACGCATTGCGACCGGTCGTGAGCATGTACGTCGCGCGCTCGATGTCGTCGGGCTCCCGACCCTCATTGGCTTATTCGGATGGCCACCGCCCTCGGGACCTTGGGTCGGGTGTGGTCCGGACCCGCCGTACTGCTCTCGATCTCGACATCTGGGGCACCGCAGCCCTCGCCGCGGTCAGTTCGGTGCTGGTGAACAACCTGCCCGCGGCCAGCCTGCTGGCTGCCCGGACCCCAGCCCACCCCTACGCCTTGTTGATCGGCCTCAACGTCGGGCCAAATCTCTTGGTCACCGGGGCGCTGTCGTGGCTGATCTGGTTGCGCAGTGCCCGGGTCGCCGGCGTCCGCCCGTCACTGGCCCGGGCCAGTCGCATCGGCGTCGTCGCCGTCCCGCTTTCAATGGTCTGCGCCTTGGCCCTGCGGCCCGCTAGAAGGAGCAACATCGGCCGGTGCCGATCGCCCGGATTCGCTAGACCAACAAGACGACGGGCACGATCATCGGTCGGCGCCGGGTGCGGTCGCCCACAACTTGCCCAGTGCTTTGCCGGCGTGGCGGCTCAACACCTCGATGTCGCGCGCCCCGTCTCGCAGCGCCGCGGTGATGGCTGCCCCAACGACGTCGCTCGCTTCACCGAGCAGCGCCTCGGCCTCTGGGGCGTGGACCCATCCCCTGGTCTCGATGACGGGCGCCCCACTGAGTGTGCCTTGGCGGTTGTCGACGGTGACCACCACCATGACCACGCCCTCTTCGGCCAGCTTCTGGCGGTCTCTGAGTACTCCGTGCCCGATGTCACCGACGGTCCCGTCCACATAGACATAGCCGGCCGGGACCCGGCCGTCGCGCTTGATGCCCTTGGCGGTCAGTGACACTGCGTCACCGTCTTCGCACAAGAGCACACCCGCGGGCGCAATGCCCATCCCGAGTCCGAGGCGGGCATGATGGACGAGGTGGCGGTACTCGCCGTGCACGGGGATGAAACAGTCCGGCTTGGTCACTTGCATCAAGGTCTGCAACTCGCCGGCCTTGGCGTGCCCACTCACATGGACGGCCTCGGTCCCCGAGTGGATCACCTCGGCTCCCCGGCGGTGCAGCTCGTCGATCACCCGACCCACCGACCATTCGTTGCCCGGGATTGGATGCGCACTGATGACCACGACATCGTCGTGGCCAATCCGCAACCACTTGTTGTCGCCCGTCGCCATGAGCGACAGTGCGGACATTGGTTCGCCCTGGGACCCCGTCGAGATCACGCACATCTCCCCGGGTGGAACCGTGTCGACGTGCTCGATGTCGATCTGCGAACCCTTTGGCACCTCGATGAACCCGAGGCGGCTCCCAAGCTCGACGTTCTTGCCCATGGAACGACCGAGGGTCGCGATCTTGCGGCCGTTGGCTGTCGCGGCATCGATGATCTGTTGCACCCGGTGCAGGTGGCTGGCGAAACAGGCCACCACGATCCGCTTGTCCGGTTTGGACTCAAAGACCCGCTGCAAGGTGACGCCGACCGACGACTCCGATGCGGTGAAGCCCGGCTCTTCGGCGTTGGTCGAATCCGACAACAACAGGCGGATGCCGGAGGTCTTGGCCAACTCGCCCATCCGCGCCAGGTCGGTGCGCCGGCCATCGACCGGCTGGAGGTCGAGCTTGAAATCCCCCGAGTGCAAGATGATCCCCTGGGGGGTGTGGAAGGCAATGGCACAGGCGTCGGGGACCGAATGCGTGGTCGGGATGAATTCGACGTCGCACGCGCCGATACGGATCCGCTCGCCGTCTTTGACCGAGACGAACTTGGTGCGCTCCGCCAGTCCGGCCTCTTCGACGCGGTGGCGGGCCAGACCGACCGTCAGCTCGGACCCGTAGATGGGGACCTTGAGGTCGCGCAGCAAGTAGGCCAAACCGCCGGTGTGGTCCTCGTGGCCGTGGGTGAGCACGATCCCGTCGACCTGGTCGGCGTGGTCACGCAGGTAGGTGAACTCGGGCAGGACGAGGTCGACGCCCGGCATGTCGGGATCGGGGAACATGGTCCCGCAGTCGAGGACGATGATGCGGCCGTCCACCTCGATGCAGGCGCAGTTGCGACCGATCTCCCCGAGCCCGCCGAGGAAGACGACCCGAACCGGCCTTGCTCCCCCCGATGCCTTCTTCTTTTCAGGCAAGCGGACGGGGTGTTTCGGTCGGGGGACCGACGGCGGCGAGCACCTTGGCGGCCGCGGCGTCGAGTTCGGGGGTGGATTCGCCCATCGGGAGCCGACACTGGCCGACCGAGAGGCCGAGTGCGCGGCACATGGCCTTGGCCGGCAGTGGGTTGGGGTACTCGGGCGTCGACTCGAAGTCGAAGGAATCGAGCAACTCGGCGTGATGGGAGATGGCACCCGCCAGATCCCCGTCCAAGAAGGAGTCGATGACCGAGCGCAGCTGCGGGCCGATCCAGTGCGCCGCCACGCTGATCAGGCCGATCGCACCGATCGCCAGCAACGGGAGTGTCATGACGTCGTCGCCGCTGTAGATCTCGAAACCTGCCGGCACCTGTGCGGCCAGACGGGCCGACCCGGCCGGGTCACCCGCGGCGTCTTTGAGGCCGACGATGTTCCTCACGCCGCGCGCCAAGCGCAGCATGGTCTCGTGTTCGATGCGCCGGCCAGAACGCACCGGGATGTCGTAGAGCAGCACCGGGAGCCCGCTTGCGGCTTCGGCCATGGCACCGAAGTGCGCCTCGATTCCGGTCTGCGAGGGGCGGTTGTAGTACGGGGTGACGGCCAAGATGCCGTCAATGCCGCATTCGGCGGCCGCCCGGGTCATCTTGATCGAGTGCTCGGTGTCGTTCGAGCCGGTGCCCGCGATCACCGGGATCGTCACCGACTCGGCGACGGCTCGCCAAAGATCGACCTTCTCGGCGTCAGTGAGCACCGAACTCTCCCCGGTCGAACCGCTCAGGACGAGCCCGTCACTGCCGTGGGCGGCGAGCCATCGGGCGAGGTCAACCGAAGCCGAGACGTCGAGACCGCCCGCCTCGTCGAACGGCGTCACCATGGCGGTGACGACCCGGCCGAATCTCGGCATCGGTGCAGCAGAACTCATCACCTGGTCACGCTACCAGTCGGGCTCCCCACACCCGAGAAGCCCCGAGCCGCGGTGATGCTCAGGCGACCTGGCGGTCGACGGGTGAGCCGTCGGCGAAGGCGTCCTCTTCCTCGGTCGAATCGCTGAGGTTCTCGAAGGCAATGGCGCCCATTTCCGTGAACTTCTGGCGGAGCCAGCCGTCGGCGGCATCGAGCAGTCCCAGTTTCTTGAGGTTCGGCACGATCTTGGAGAACAAAAGGATCTGGAACTCGTCGCGCTCGGGCGTCATGCTCATGATCTTGACCACATCGGCCGTCGGCACCTCGAGGCGCTCCCACACCTCTTGCATGACCAGGCGGTCCTTCATACGGATCGCGGCCTCGAAGGCGAATTCCTGGCGTTCACGCAACTCGGCCGCAGTGAGTTCTTGGTAGTACTCCTGCAAGCTCAGGACCCCGAACGCGACATGGCGCGCCTCATCGGCCATGACGTAGCGCAGCAGCTTCTTGAGCAGCGGCTCGGTGGTCATGGAGTGGATGAAACCGAACGCGGCCAGCGCCAGGCCCTCGACCATGATCTGCATGCCGAGATAGGTCATGTCCCAGCGCGAATCCTGGACGATGTCGTCGAGCAGCAGACCGAGGTGCGCATTCATTGGATAGTGCCCCGACAACTTGGTGTCGAGGTACTTGGAGAACACCTCGACATGGCGGGCCTCGTCCATCACCTGGGTGGCGGCGTAGTACTTGGCGTCGATCCACGGCACGGTCTCGACGATCTTGGCGGTGCACAGCAATGCGCCCTGCTCGCCGTGCATGAACTGGGACAAGAGCCAGTTCTGGTTCTCGACACCGAACCGGAGCCACTCCTTGTCGCCCCAATGGGCCACGGCGGTCCCCGAGAGGTCCCCCGCCGTCAGTTGCATCTGGTCGGGGTTGGCCTCTTGATTGTTGATCACGACGCGTTCTTGATCGACCTCGATGGACCAGTCCAGATCGGTCTGCCCGTTCCACTGGGCCTTCTTGGCCTTCTCGTAGAGCTTGTCGAGCTTGGGCTTGGAGCCCTTCTCGTAGTCCCAGGTGAACTCGGAGGGACAGTGGTTCTCGACCCGGTGGTAGCCCTCCACGTCATAGGACCCGCAGAAGCTCAGCACCGCCTCGAGATCGTCGATCTTGTCTCGACCGATCAACTCGAGATTGCTCTTCATCATGGCCTGGTCGTCATCGACGGTGGTCACTTGACTGCCCCCTTTTGGGTCGGTTGTTCGCTGGTCGTGGGCGGATATGGATCGATCGTTTGGAATTGGTCGCCCGGCGTGCGCAGCGCCAGGATGCCGGGGAGCACGAAGGCGCGCACCAGGGCCTCGGTGTCGTTGCGGTCAGCCAGATCTACGCCGTCGGCCGGGTCGACGGCGTAGGCCACCACGATCCGCACGGCCCATTCGGCGGCGCGTGAGGCCTGATCGGGCTCGAGCCAACGGGCGAAGAACGGGGCGGCGAAGTCCCCGGCCACCATCAATATGCGGTCCATCCCCGAAAACGTCAGATTCGGGAGGATGATGCCAGGCTCGTGGGCCAACACCGCCGCCAACGCGCCATGGGTGCGCAAGGCACGGGCGGACTCGGTCATGCCGGCGACCAGCACCGCTTCGAGATCGGTCGCCTCGCCCATCACGACGGCGAGCGCAGAGAACAGGCGGGCCACCTCGGTGGAGATGACGGCACCGAACACCTCGTCTTTGCCGCCGGGGAACGTGCGATAGAGAGTGGCCCTCGAGAATCCGGCCTCGCGGGCGATGTCATCGACGGTGGTCTTGGCCACCCCGGTGCGCTCGACGCAGCGAAGCGCGGCATCGACTAAGCGCACCCGGGTCGAAGAACGGTCGTCAGCGCCGAGATGGTGCAGCACCTTGGCGGCCGGGACATACGCGTCCGCCGTGCTGACCTGGTGCTCCATCTCCGCCGCCTCCACTGATGAAACAGTATGGCGATATTTGTCTCAGTGTCAACTAAGGCCCACGTGACCAGGGGCGATGCTCAGCGTCAGGGCGGCCAATATCCCGAGCGTGGCCGCACTTGCGCCGATCACGACCCCGATGCGCTGGGCGCGCGTGGCCAGGTTGCACGAAATGTCGAAGAGGAGGCCGAGCACCGCACCGACGACGAGGCCACCAATATGGGCCCGCCAGTCGACGTTGCCGACCCCCGCCCCGGACCCGACGAACCCGAAAACCAAGTTGATGGCGATCAAGATGACGACCGGTGCCATTGGTTTGCGATTGCGCTGAGCCAACACCACGTAGGCGCCCATGACCCCAAAGATGGCCCCCGACACGCCAACCCCGTACACACCGGCCGGGCCCAACAGGTACGAACACACGCTGCCGCCGAGGCCGGCGATGAGATACAGGGCAACGAAGCGCGCCTTGCCCAACATGACTTCGACGGCCGGGCCGACAATGAGCAGGGTCACCATGTTGAGCCCGATGTGCAAGAAGTTCACGTGGAGGAACATGGCGGTGAACACCCGGTAGTACTGATGGAAGAAGTGGACGTCGTCGGGCTCGAGGGCGAACCGGCTCAACACGGCGGGCTTGCCGAAGCCACTAGCGACGAAGCAGATCACGTTGACCACGACAATGGCGATGACCACCGGTGTCGGATTGGTCGATCCAACCGCGCCGGTGTGGTTGGCGTCGGCGAAGGGTCGGATGACCCGGGTCGATTTGGCACCCTCGCGCACGCAGGCGGGACACTGCCAACCAACGGGCGCCTGAATCATGCACTCGGTACAGATCGCCCGGTCGCAGTGGGCGCAGCGCGCTGCGGCCGGACGGTCCGGATGCTGTGCGCACGGCGGGGCGGTCATCGGATGCCGGCCAACAATTCGCCGCGAACCAGCCGGGCCACCTGGGCCGGGTCACCGAGGTCCCAGCGCCCGGGGGACGCGATGTACGACAGCACCATGCGGGCTAAGAAGTCAGCGGCCGCATCGAGGTCGGTGCCTTCGTGCATCCCGTGGCGCACAAGATAGGGCCGCAAGAAGGCGGCCACCAACGTGTGGGTCTCATTGGCTTCGACCGTGAGGCGCGGCAAGAGGATCTCAGGCTCGGTCACCAAGATGCGCTGGAGCACCTCGTGGCGGGCCAGGGCTGCGTGCGCGAACATCAAACCCCGCTCCATGACCTCTTCGAGGGTCTCGCAGTCGTGCACCTCGTCATAGAGCCGCAAGAAGAAACGGGCGAACTCCCACGAGACGACGGCCGCGATCAGTTCCTCGCGCCCACCGGGGAAATAGCGGTACACAGT
This sequence comes from uncultured Acidimicrobiaceae bacterium, assembly GCA_963800725.1. Lineage (GTDB taxonomy): Bacteria > Actinomycetota > Acidimicrobiia > Acidimicrobiales > RAAP-2 > Bog-473. Next base: position 134,751 of record CAWDCE010000022.1, read on the forward strand.
GGCCCGAGACACCCCCGCCTGGCGCGCCGCGTCCTCGACGGTGGTCTTGGCCAATCCCCATCGGGCCACGCAGTCGTAGGTGGCCTGCAAGAGACGCTCTCGCACATCACCTCGATTGCTCACAACCCGAGTAGCGCCTCGATGCCGATGGTCAAGCCCGGTCGCTCGCCCACACTGCGCACGGCCAAGAGCACGCCAGGCATGAATGAGCGGCGGTCATAGGAATCGTGGCGCAAGGTCAAGCTCTGCCCGAGTGCACCGAAAATGACCTCTTCGTGGGCGATGAGCCCGGACAAGCGCACCGAATGGACCCGCACCCCGCCAGGTCCAAGCGCACCACGGGCCCCCTCGAGCACGTGTTCGGTGGTCGGATCGGGGGCAAATGATCCCGATCCAGAGGCGCGACGGGCGTCGGCGATCCCTTGGGCGGTGTGCAACGACGTCCCCGATGGCGCGTCGCGCTTGGCGTCGTGGTGGAGTTCGATGACCTCGACCCCATCCATGTGCGGCGCCGCCAGTTCGCAAAAGCGCATCAGCAGGACGGCCCCGATAGCGAAATTGGCCGCCACGATGGCGTTGGCCGCACCCGCATCGAAACGCTTGGCGGCCTCCGCCAGATCGGCCTCACTGAGCCCGGTGGTCCCGACCACCGCGTGGATCCCGAGGTCGGCATAGATGCCGAGATTTTCCCGGGCCGCTTCGGCCACCGAGAAGTCGACTACGACCTCGGTGCCCGATGCACCGAGCGACGCAATGTCCCCAGTGATCTCGCACCCGCCCGCGGACTCGCCCACATGGAAGGGATCGACGGCGGCGACCAGTTCGAGATCGTCGGCGTCGCTGACCGCCCGCGCCACCTCTTGGCCCATACGTCCGCCCGCGCCCAGCACCGCGACCTTCACCATGGTGTGACCCTACTGGGCCCGACTGGTTGCCAGGTGCTCGTCGAAGGCATCGGGATCGAAAGGGCCGACCGCACTGAGGGTGCGGGGGGCGAGTGCCACCTCATTGGCCACGGCCAGTACCTCTTCGAGTCCGACGGCCTCAATGTGGGCCAGTACGTCGTCGACGGATTGGACCCGGCCCTGCAAGAGGGTGGACGCCCCGATGCGGCTCATGCGCGCCCCTGAGTCTTCTCCCGACAACAGCATCTCGGCCCGGATATTGCCCTTGGCCACCGCCAGTTCGCGCTCGGTGATGCCGTGAACCGCCAACAATTCGAGTTCGCCCGAGATGATGCGCAACACCTCGGGAACGTGCCCGGGCGCGGTGCCGACCACGACCGCGAGCGATCCGGCGTCGACGTAGGCCGCCCGCTCCGACCACACCGAGTAGGCCAGCCCGCGTTCTTCGCGCACCTTTTGAAACAGGCGACTCGACAGGCCGCCGCCGAGCACGTGATTGAGCACCGAGAGCGCCCAGCGCCGGTCGTCGAGACGCGACACCGAGCGCATGCCGTAGACGACATGGGCCTGCTCGGTCGGTCGCCGCACGATCCGCAGCGGCACCGTGGTCGGCCCCGGGGCACTGCGCTCGGGTGCGGCTCCCCCGCTCGCGCCACCGAACCGGCGCTCGAGGTCAGCGGCCACCCCCTCATGGGTGCAGTCACCGGCCACCGAGACCACCATGTTGGCCGGACGGTAGTGGTGGTCGAAAAAACCGCGGATGTCCGCGGCGGAGAGTTGGCCGACGGTGGCAGCGGTGCCCAAGGTGTCCCGACCGAGCGCGTGGCCCGGGAACAGCGACGATTGCCACTGCTCGGCGGCCAGATCCGCCGGCTCGTCGGCGTGCATGAGGATCTCGTCGAGAATGACCGTCCGCTCGGCGTCGACGTCGGATTGGCGCAGGGCCGGATCCCACATGATCTCGCTCAAGATATCGAGACCGAGGGGCAGGTGCTCGGCCAGCAGCCGAATGTAAAAGGTCGTGTACTCCTTGGTCGTAAACGCGTTGCAATCGCCGCCGACCTCATCGAGCGACTCGGCGATGGCCGCGGCCGAGCGCGCGGCCGTTCCCTTGAAGAGCAGGTGCTCGAGGAAGTGCGAGGCGCCGGCCAACTCGTCGGACTCATCGCGCGAGCCCGAGCCCACCCAAAAGGCGACCGCCACCGAGCGGACATCGGCCATGGTCTCGGTGACCAGGCGGATGCCGCTCGGCAGGACAGACGATTGGATCAACGACGACGCGAACGCCCACGGGGCGGGCGATTCCCACCACCGCGGCTCTCGCCTTCGACCGCACCGGGGCCCAGATCACCGAGATCGGCCACCAGTTCGGCTTCGAATGCGTCCTCGAACGACGGTGCGGCGGTGCTGTTCGCTGCGCCGCCGTTTCCGCCGCCACCGTTCCCGCCACCACTGCTCGCTCCCCCACTGCTCGAGCCGGCCGACTGCTCGCGGCGGGGAACTCCGCCGCCGTTGTCGGCGGCGCCAGCACCCTCGGGCACCGAGGCCAGGGACAAGGAAACCTTGCCCTGAGGGTCGATGTCATCGACGCGGACCTCGATGGGCTGTCCGAGCGTCAAGACGTCTTCGACGTTGTTGATCCGCTTGCCACCGGCCAGCGGCGAGAGCTTCGAGATGTGCAACAGGCCGTCGCGTCCAGGCAGGACGTTGACGAAGGCACCGAACTTGGTGATGTTGACCACCTTGCCGGGGTAGACCGCACCGACGTCGGCGGTCGGGGGATCGAGGATCAAGGAGATCCGACGACGGGCCTCTTCGACCGCGTTGCCGTCCTTGGCCCCAATGGTGACCGTTCCGATCATGCCGTCGTCATCGACCGCGATGTCCGCACCGGTTTCCTGCTGGAGGGTGTTGATGACCTTGCCCTTGGGCCCGATGACTTCACCGATCTTGTCGATCGGGATCTCCATCGACACGATCTTCGGGGCGCTGTTGGCCACGTGGTCACGCGGCTCGCTGATGGCCGCGGCCATGACCGAGAGGATGGCCAGGCGGGCCTCTTTGGCTTGTAGGAGCGCCTTGGCCAACACGTCTGCGGGCAGGCCCGCGATCTTGGTGTCGAGCTGCAATGCGGTCACCGCCTCAGCCGTGCCGGCGACCTTGAAGTCCATGTCGCCAAAGGCGTCCTCGGATCCCAAGATGTCCGTCAGGGTCACATAGGCGCCATCTTCATGGATGAGTCCCATGGCAATGCCGGCGACCGGCGCCTTGAGCGGCACCCCCGCCGCCATGAGGGAGAGCGTCGAACCGCACACCGAGGCCATGGACGTCGAACCGTTCGACGCCAAGACGTCGGAAACGAGGCGCAGGGTGTAGGGGAACTCTTCGGCACTCGGCACCACCGGCAGTAGGGCGCGCTCGGCCAGGAGGCCGTGACCGATCTCCCGGCGCTTGGGTCCGCGGATGAATCCGGTCTCCCCCGTCGAAAACGGCGGGAAGTTGTAATGGTGCATGTAGCGCTTGGAATCGACGGGCGTGATGGTGTCGAGCAGCTGATTCATGCGTGGCATGCCGAGGGTCGTGACATTGAGCACCTGGGTCTCGCCCCGCTGGAACAACGCCGAACCATGGGCGGTCGGGAAGAGGTCGATCTCGGCGGAGAGCGGCCGGATGTCGGCCGTGCCCCGGCCGTCCATGCGCAAGCCGTCTTCGATGATCCGTTGGCGCACCAGCTTCTTGGTCAGCGAACGGATGGCCGCCTTGACCTCGCCGCCCCGGTCGGCGAACTCGTCCCCGAGCGCAGCCTTGATCTCCTCGCCGGCGGCATCGAGGGCGGCGTTGCGCGCCGCCTTGGCCGTGACCGTGTTGGCCTTGGCGATCGATGCGGTGCCGACCCGCTCCACCGCGGCCCACACGTCGTCGGCATAGTCGCTTTGTGTGGCGAATTCCATTGTGTCGATCGGACCTCGCGCCGCGATGAAGTCGGCCACCAGTTGGCGCTGCAGCAAGATCGATTCGCGGATCCAGGTCTTCGACGCCTCGAGCCCCTCGGCCAGTACCTCTTCGGTGACCTTTGGTGCACCGTCTTCGTAATAGGACCAAGAGCGCTCGGTCCCGCCGGCTTCGACCATCATGATGGCGATGTCGGTATCATCGGTCTCGCTCAGCGCGCGCCCGGCGACGACCAGTTCGAAGGTGGCGGCCTCGCCCTCTTCGAATGTCGGGTGCGGAATCCAGGTGCCATCGACGGTGTAGGCGACACGCACCGCACCGATCGGGCCGTCAAAGGGGATGCCCGAGAGCATCAAGGCGGCCGAGCTGGCGTTGATGGCCAGCACGTCGTGCGGGTTGATCTGGTCGGCCCCAAAGATCGTGCCGACGATGTGGACTTCGTTGCGGAAGCCCTTGGGGAAGGACGGGCGCAGCGGTCGGTCGATGAGACGACAGGTCAAGATGGCCTGGTCCGAGCTTTTGCCCTCCCGGCGGAAGAACGACCCGGGGATCTTGCCCGCGGCGTAGGTCCGCTCCTCGATGTCGACGGTGAGGGGGAAGAAGTCAGTGCCCTCGCGTACAGATCGGGCGGCGGTGGCCGTAGCCAACAAGACGGTGTCGCCGATGCGGGCGAGTACGGCGCCGTCGGCCAGCTGGGCCAACTTTCCCGACTCGAACGTCAGCGTGCGGTCGGTGCCACTGATTGGGCCCGACACGGAAATGGCGTCAGCCATGATGCTCCTCGTGTGGTGTTTAGGGGCATCTCGTGGCCGGTTCCCAGTGGTCGACCACCTCCCTTGTGGAAGTGACCGGCGACTGGCAGCCAGCGTCTTAAGACGCCCGGATGTGTTTGGCTATCGTCGAATGCCGAGACGGCCGATGATGCTGCGATAGCGCTCTACGTCGTTCTTGCGGACGTAGTCGAGCAACCGCCGACGTTGACCGATGAGCTTCATCAGGCCGCGCCGGGTGTGGTGGTCCCCTTTGTGCTCCTTGAGATGCTCGGTGAGATGGTTGATCCGTCCTGACAACAGAGCGATCTGCACTTCAGGAGACGCGGTGTCGGTCTCGTGGAGCCGGTACTCGGCAATAGTGGCCTGTGTGTCGGGCATGAAAAGAAGAACCTCAAAGCATTCGTAGGAGTGCGGCGGGGACCAGCCCCAACCGGCAAATATGCTAGCAGGTGGCTACCGATCAGCTGGGATCGGCGCTGAGCAGGGCGTCTGCGTCCGCCACGTCCCGGGCCATCTGGGCCTTGAGGGCCTCAATCGAGTCGAACTTTCGCTCGTCGCGCAGCCGCTTGACGAACGCCACCCGCCCCGGCTCGCCGTAGAGGTCCCCCGCGAAGTCGAGCAGAAAGGCCTCCACCAGGACCGACGCCGTGGACGGGTCATAAAAGGTGGGCCGGCGACCCACCGAGATGGCCGCTTTGTGGCGCACCCCTTCGGGCCGTAGGTAGTAGCCGGCGTAGATCCCGTCGGCCGGGTGCGCAATTTCGGTCGAGACCTCGACATTGGCCGTCGGGAAGCCCAGCTCGGGACCGCCGCGACCATCTCCGTGGACCACCGGGCCCCGCACCTCGTGGGGGCGCCCCAACAGGACCGCTGCCCCCTCTACGTCCCCCGCTGCCACCAAGGAGCGGATGCGTGTCGAGCTGACCGGGGCGGCGTCCTCGCCGGTGAGCTCGACACCGACCACGCTGAAGCCGTCGCGTACACCGAGTTCGCGCAGCAACGCGACGTTGCCCTTGCGCCCGTGACCGAAGTGGAAGTCCTGGCCGACCACGACCAACTTGGCGCCGAGTTCGTCGACCAGCACCTCGTCGACGAACTCCTCGGCCGACTCGTCGGCCCGGGACCGGTCAAAGGGGATGACCATGGTTCGCTCAATTCCACAGCTGGCGAGAAGTTCGAGCTTTTGGTCGAGGTCGGTGAGCAGTGCGGGCGCGGACTCGGGCCGCACCACACTGGCCGGATGGCGGTCGAAGGTGACCACGACCGGGGAGAGGTGCTCTGCCCTGGCCCGGGCCACCAGATCGCCCAGGAGGGCGCGGTGCCCGAGGTGGACGCCGTCGTAGGCGCCAATGGTCACCGCGGTCCCGGACATCGCGCTCGACATTAGACGTCAGTTACCAACGAGTACGACAGCCGGCTTGATCCGGTCCGTGCCGGTGGCCTCGTAGACGGCCAACAAGGTGCCCCGATCGTCGATCATGGCCCACGGCCCATCGCCCACGGCACCGACGGGCACCCGATCGAGCGCAAGCCCGTGTGCGACGGCGCTGGCGAACTCGGCGCCGACGGCGACGAAGTCGAGGTCGCGCATGGCCTGGGCCGGCGTCAAGATGGCATCGTGGTCGATCCGGTCGAGCGGACGCATCTCTGCTGCACCGAACGAACCAATCCGCGTGCGCCGCAACGACCCGATGTGGGCTCCCCCGCCGAGGGCCCGGCCGAGATCGTCGGCCAAGGTGCGGATGTAGGTGCCCGAGGAGCACTCGACGACGCAGCGGTAGACACCGGGCCGCTGCGCATCGGGCTCGGTGTCGAAGCGATAGACGTTGACGGTGCGCGCGGGACGTTCGACTTCGATGCCCTGGCGGGCCAACTCATGGAGGCGGCGCCCGTCGATCTTGATGGCCGAGACCATTGGGGGGACCTGCTCGATCGTGCCGGTGAGGACCGCCGCCGCCTGCGCCACCTCGTCGGCGGTGACGCCGGCCATGTCCCACTGCCCGGTCACCTCGCCCGAAGCGTCGAGCGTCGAGGTGGCGGTGCCGAGCATAATGTCGGCTTCGTAGGTCTTCTTCAACGCGGTCAAGAAGCGCAACAGTCGGGTGGCCCGACCAAGTCCGACCAACAAGACGCCGGTGGCATCGGGGTCGAGGGTGCCGGCATGGCCGACCCGGCGCTGCCCGAAGACCCGCCGGCATCGAGCCACCACGTCGTGGGACGTCCACCCCGCCTCCTTGTCGATCACCACCAGCCCGGTGGCCGTCACGTCGGCACCGTCCTAGCGACTCACTGATCGTCGGCGTCGATCCCGCCCGCCGAATCTGACTCGGTGACCGGGTCGAGACCGCGCAAGAGTTCTTCTACCCGATTGCCCGCCACGATGGCCGGATCCGCTTTGAAGGTCAACCGGGGCGTGCGCTTCAGGCTCACCTGCATCGAGATGGAACGCTGCAAGTGGGGGCGTCGCTCCTCGAGCGCTTCGGCTGCATCGTCGCTGAGCGACACGACATAGACCGTCGCGGTGCGCATGTCAGACGCGGTGTCGACCGACGTCACGGTCACCATGCGGAAGCGTTCGTCGGCATCGGCCAGGCGCTCGAGCTCTTCGGCCACGACTTGTCGCAGCACCTGGTTGACCCGCAACGATCGCGGATAGGTCGCGGTCCGCCGTTTCATGCCGCGGTCACGTTCTTGGGATCTCGCGCTCCTCGTACGTTTCGATGATGTCGCCAGCGTGCAAGTCCTGGAAGTCCGACAGGCCAATCCCGCACTCGAAGCCTGCCTGCACCTCTCTGGCGTCATCTTTGAAACGACGGAGCGAGTTGATGGCGCCCTTCCAGATCACTGTGCCCTCGCGCAAGAAGCGAACCTTGGAGCCTCGTGTGATCTTTCCTTCTCGCACCATGCAGCCGGCGATCGCCCCGACCCGCGGCACCCGGAAGATCTCCCGCACCTCGGCTTCTCCGGTGACCACTTCCTCATAGACCGGCGACAACAGGCCGAGCATGGCGGCTTCGATGTCTTCGAGCAGCTTGTAGATGATCTCGTAGTTTCGGACTTCGACGTCGGAATTCTCGGCCAACTCTCGGGCCCGCTTGTCCGGGCGGACGTTGAATCCAATGATCGTCGCACTCGACGCTGCGGCCAGTTGCACATCGTTCTCGGTGATGCCACCGATCCCGCGCAACACGAAGCTCAACTTGACGTCGTCGCGCTCGAGGCGCTTGAGGCTCTCGGTGACCGCTTCGAGCGAACCCTGCACGTCGGCCTTGAGCACGATGTTCAGCGTTGCCGTCTCGCCCCGCTGGATCTGTTCGAACAGGTCCTCGAGCTTGGCCCCCGTGGCCGCCGACGCCACTGGTTTGTGGCCCGAGAGCCGGAAACGCTGCGCCCTGGCCTCACCGAGCGTGCGAGCACGTGCCAGATCTTTGGCCCCGCGCATCTCGTCGCCGGCATGGGGGGGTTCGGAGAATCCGAGTACCTGCACCGGCGTCGAAGGAAGTGCCTCTTTGATGTGATCGCCCATGTCGTCGACCAGGGCCTTGACCTTGCCCCACGCGGCACCGGCGACGACCGGATCACCAACGCGCAAGGTTCCTTGTTGGACAATGATGGTGGCCACCGGGCCACGGCCGGCTTCGAGGTTGGCCTCGAGCACCACGCCACGGGCCTCACCTTCGACCCACGCGGTCAGTTCTTCGACTTCTGCGACCAGGGTGATCTGCTCGAGCAACTCTTCAATGCCGGTGCGCTGCAGCGCCGAAACCTCGACCACGATGGTGTCGCCGCCCCAGGCTTCTGGGACCAGGCCGCGCTCTGAGAGCTGCTGGAGCACGTGGGCCGAGTCGGCGTCGGGGCGATCCATCTTGTTGACCGCAACGATGATCGGGACTTCGGCCGCCTGGGCATGATCGATGGCCTCGATGGTCTGGGGCATCACCCCGTCATCGGCGGCGACGACGAGTACGACGATGTGGGTCGCGTTGGCACCCGCGCACGCATGGCCGTGAAGGCGGCGTGACCGGGGGTGTCGATAAAGGTGATCCGCTTGTCATTCCAGACCACCTGATACGCACCGATGTGCTGGGTGATCCCACCGGCCTCGCCGGCCACCACGTCGGTCGAGCGGATTCGGTCCAACAACAACGTCTTGCCGTGGTCGACGTGGCCCATCACCGTGACGACCGGCGGGCGCGGCCGCTGGTCGGCGTCGTCTTCTTCTTCTTCCTCTTCGAAATAGCGGGCCAGGAGTTCGGCCTCTTGCTCCTCACCGGGATCGACCAGGCGCACCTCGGCGCCGATCTCGGCCGCGAAGAGTTCGATCATGTCGTCGCTCAGCGACTGGGTGGCCATCACCATCTCGCCTTGAAGCAGGAGAAAGCGCACGATGTCGCCGGCACTGCGGTTCAGCTTCGGCCCGAGGTCGCGCACGGTGGAGCCTCGCTCGACGATGACTTCGCCTTCTGGGACCGGCGCGGTGGAGGGCTGGTACGTGGTGAGTTGCGTGGGCTCGAGTTCTTCGAGATTGCGGCGACGTCGCCGGGCGCGTCGTTGCGGCGGACGTCGACCCGGGATACCACCGCGGCCTCCGGCCGGCGGCAGCGCCACCGGGACCACCACCGGGGCGCCGGCGAAGCCGCCGCCGCCGCCACCGCTTGGGCGGCTACCAAAACTGCTGGACCCGGACCTCCTGGACCGCCGGTCGGGCGTCCCCCCCCTGAGGTGGGTCGGCCACCGGTCCGCGCCGGGTAGCCACCGCCGCCGGGTCGACCGGCGGGTGGGGAGGGACGACGACCACCCATGCCCGGAGGCGGCGGGATCGGCCGGCCACTCGGTCCCACGGGGGGTCGGGGCGGGGGTGGGGGCGGCACGGGCTTGCCGCTCGGGCTGAGAGGAGGGTGTGGCGGACGCTCGTCGGGGGCGCCGGGGGTGCACCTGCTTCGGGGGCTGCGGTCGTCGGGGCCGTGGACGGGGCACTCGCCGCAGGCGCGCGCGGGGTCGACGCCGGTGCGGGCGGCGCACCAGCTGCGGCCGGCGCGACACCCGGATCGGTGCTCGCTGGAACCGGTGTTCGCGGTGGGGCCACGGTCTTTGCGGGAGCGGGCGCAACCTTGGCGGCCTCGGTGGCCGGCGCCGGCGGGGCAGACGGGGCGGGGCGCTTGACGGCCGGCTGGGCCGGGCGGGCGGCGGGGGGTGCGGTGGTCGTTCGGGCCGGCGGGGCTGTCGGCGTCGTCGATCGACTCGAGATCAAGCGTGGGTCACGGGGCTTGTCCGCGACCCGCTCTGTGGCCGAGGCCCCATCGGCCGTGGTGGCCTTCTTGGCCGCCGCTGTCTTCTTGGCGGCGGTCTTCTTGGCGGCCGGGGGCTCTTCGGGCTGAACCGCGCGGCGCAGGCCCTCGGCGTCGGCCTTGCGACGGACGCGGTCCGCTTGGGCGTCCTCAATGGACGACGAGTGGCTCTTGACCCCAATTCCAAGAGAGAGGGCCAGGTCAAGCCCTTCTTTGTTGCTGAGGCCTAGCTCTTTGGCCAGCTCATCAGACGCGGATCTTCTTCGGCAAGTGGTTCTCGGTGTCCTTCGTAGTCTGGGGCTCGGGGTGCGACCCGAAGCCCTCTATCCTCGCACATCATGTGTGGGCTGCTCCGACGCGCCGCCCAGGGTCCTCTCGAGTGCGGAGATCGCCCGCTCGCTGATCGGGCACCTGAACGCCCGATCGAAGGCATGTCGCCGCACTGCTGCTTTGAGGCAGTCCGGCGAATCTGCGCACAACCAGGCCCCTCGACCCTGGCTGGAGGCAACGACCGCCAAGCCGTCCTCGCCATGCCGCACTATCCGGATCATCTCGCCGGCTGGCAGGGCCTTGCGGCAACCGACGCACGTCCGTGTCGGTCCTATGCCTCGGCCTCTTCGGGTCACGGACCACTCGACTCGTCGACGGCCTCGGCTGGGGAGTCCGTGGTGGCGACCGGCGAATCGGTGGTGACGGGTCCATCGGTCGAGGCATCGTCGCCCGGGCCGTCCTCGGCCTGATGGGTCCACTCCTCTGCCGACATGGCCTCGCCGCCCTCGGCCGGCTTCCAGACCATCTCGCCGTTCTCGTCTTCGACCCACTCCCCTTCGGCCCACTCCTCGTTGGCGTATCCGGCCTCTTCCTCGGCCAGTTGGGTCTCGCTCTTGATGTCGATGCGCCACCCGGTCAGGCGCAGCGGCGAGGCGGGCGTTCTGCCCTTCCTTGCCAATGGCCAAGGACAGTTGGAAGTCGCTCACGACCACCGTTGCGGTTCCGGTCTCCTCGTCGAGCCGGACCTCGCGCACCGCGCCGGGGCCAGTGCGTTTTGGATCAGGTCGACCGGGTCGTCGGAGAACGGGACGACATCGACGCGCTCACCACGCAACTCGTTGGTGACCATGCGCACCCTCGAGCCGCGCGCCCCGACACATGCCCCCACCGGGTCCACGTTCGGATCGTTGGACCACACCGCGATCTTGGTGCGGTGCCCGGGTTCGCGAGCGGCCGCCTTGATCTCGACGACGCCCGAGGAGATCTCGGGTACCTCAAGCTCGAAGAGGCGCTTGATGAGGCCCGGGTGGGTGCGGCTGACCACGATCTGTGGGCCCTTGGTCGTCTTTCTCACCTCGACGATGTAGGCCTTGAGCCGGGTGCCGTGCTCGTAGCGCTCATAGGAGACCTGCTCGGCCTGGGGCAGCAGGGCTTCGACCTTGCCCAGGTCCAAGAGGGTGTAGCGGTTGTCGGTCTGTTGGACGATGCCCGTGACGATGTCGCCCTCCCGTCCGGCGTACTCGTCGTATTTCATGTCCCGCTCGACCTCGCGGATCCGCTGCAGGATCACCTGCTTGGCCGTCTGTGCGGCGATACGACCGAAGTCATCGGGGGTGTCGTCCCACTCGCGAATGACCTCGCCGTCCTCGTCGAGTTCTTGGCCGTCGACGCGGATCTCCCCCGAGTCCGGGTCGATGGTCACGACGGCTTCTTCGGCTGCATCGGGACGACGCTTGTACGCGGCCACGAGGGCGTTCGCCAGGGCGTCGAGCAATGTTTCGACAGAAATTCCTTTGTCGCGCGCGATCTGTCCCAGCACGTCGAGGAACTCAAAGTTGGTCTTGCTCATGACCTGTTCACCCTCTCACTTTCTTCGGCTGCGGACCCCACACAAATACGGTGCGGGCCCGCTCGATCTCGTCATAGGGCACCTGCAGCGATCCCCCGGGCACGTCGGGTCCCCCCAACGTGCACCCGTGGGCGTCTGCGCTCTCCAACGTGCCGCTCACCCGTCGCACTTCGTCGGTGCCCGAGTTGATGCGCAAGGTGACGCTCTCGCCTTGCGCGCGCATGAAATGCTCGGGCGTGCGGAGTCGCCGTTCGAGTCCCGGACTCGAGACGGTCAAGGTGTAGCGACCCGGAATCGGGTCGATCTCGTCGAGGGCCGCGGAGACGGCCTTGGTGGCCTCGCTCAACGCCTCGAGGTCGACGCCGCCGACTCGGTCGACGAACACCTCGAGTTCTGAGCCTCGCAGGACCAGATCAACCAGGTCGAGGCCGCGGGCTTCGAGGAGTGGGGACAGCGCGTTCGTGAGGTCGTTACTGCTCTGCACCATCGCTGTCACCTCCTTTCTTTCGAAACCACCACCTTCTGCCGCACTTGGTGCGAGTCCCCCGGAAAACGAAAGCGTGGGCCGCAGCCCACGCTTCACCGAGGTACTGATTCTCAATCTGGACAGCTCAAAAGATTATAGCAATTCGGCCGTGACCTCGGTCGCCAGAATTTGGGCCGCTTCGGCGAGCGGCAACTCTCGATCACTGCCATCGCTGCGCCGGCGGACCTCGGCCACCCCCCGCTCGATCCCCTTGCCCCCGATGAGCAACCGGTGCGGGAGGCCGAGCAGGTCGGCATCGGCGAATTTCACGCCCGGGGAGACGTCCCGGTCGTCGTAGAGGACCTCGACCCCGAGGGAGGTCAAGGCGTCGTAGAGCGCTTCGGCTGCTTCGGCCACGGCCCGATTGCGCCCGGCGCCGAGAGTGACCAGGTGGATGGCATAAGGGGCAACGGCACTCGGCCATAGGAGTCCCGCCTCGTCGTGGTGCTCCTCGGCCAAGATGGCGAGGAGGCGTGACATGCCCATGCCGTAGCAACCCATCCACATCGGGGCCTCGGTCCCGGCCTCGGTCAGGTAGGTCGCTCCACTCATCATCGAGGAGTACCGCAGGCCCAGCTGGAAGGTATGGGCGGCTTCGACGGCTTGGACCAACGACAGCGTGCCGTCGCAGTTGGGGCAGGGATCCCCATCGACAACCACGGCATACGAACCCCACTCGTCGACGTGGAAGTCTCGATCGAGCCAGACGTTGGCGAGGTGTGCATCGGGGCGATTCGAACCGGTGACCCAGGGACCAGGACGGCCTTGGATGAACTCGTCGGCCACGACCCGGACCCCGGCCTCTTGGAGCCCGAGCGGTCCGATGTAGCCCCGGACCAGACCCGAGTGCGCGACGAAGTCGGCCTCTTCGAAGAGGCGCCAGCCATGGGGAACCCGGGCCTCGCGGTGCCCGGGCACCAATATCACCACCGGGGCGCCCTGATCATCGACCGCCGCCATGGACTTCAAGAAGACCTCGGGCCCGACCTCTTCACCCCGAGCACGCAAGAGCGCGACCACCTCGTCGATTCCCGGGGTGTCGGGGGTGTCGTGGGTCACCGGCGCGCCGGTTGCCGCACCGCTGGCTGAAGCGGCGGCGGCGGGTCGGGCGAGCGCGGCCTCGATGTTGGCGGCATAGCCGCACGAGGGGCAGCGGGCGAAGTGGTCCTCACCGACCACCGACGGAACCATGAACTCGTGGTTGACATCGCCGCCGATGGCCCCTGACTGGGCGACGACCGGCGTCACGTCGAGAGAAAGCTTGGCAAAGATGCGCAGGTACGCATCGAGCGCGATCTGGTAGCTCTCCCCCATCGTCGCCTTGTCGGTGTCGAATGAGTAGGCGTCGCACATGACCAGCTCGCGGGTGCGCATCAGCCCGAATCGCGGGCGAGCCTCGTCTCTGAACTTGGTCTGGATCTGATAGACGGTGACCGGCAGCTGGCGGTAGGAGTCGACCTCGGCGCCGACCGTGCGAGTGGTGACCTCTTCGTGGGTCGGCCCGAGCACGAACCGCCCGCCTCGTGCCTCGACCAACATGGCCGGAAGCGCATCTTGACCGAAGTAGGCCGAACGGCCGCTCTCCTCCCACAACTCATAGGGGCTGAGGGCGGGCATGAGCATTTCTTGCATGCCCGCCGCATCGAGTTCGCGCCGCACCAGGGTCTCGACCTTGTGCAGCACCCGCCAACCGAGCGGGAGGTAGGTATAGACCCCAGAAGCCAACCGTCGCACGAAGCCACCCCGAACCAAGAGCGCGTGACCCTCGACATCGGCGTCGGCCGGTGCGTCGCGCAGCGTTCGCACCAAGAGTTTGGACATGCGCATAGCTGCGCAGGCTAGCGGCGACAACGATCGGCGCGCGACCAACCGAGGGCCATCACATGGCGGCGACCACGGAGCACGGAACCCTCGAGCACCGGTGCATCCGGGGCGTGAGCGCCCTCGGGGTGCTCAGGTCTCGCCGTGCCGCCGGATGATCTCGATCTTGGCCGAGGTGTGATTGGGGTCATCGCCGGTGGCGTCGATCAAGGCCCGTCGGTCCTCCTCGGCCTCGGCCTCGGCCCCGGCGTCGGCCGCGGCCAACCGGGCTTCGATCCCTTCGGCGACGAGCCGCTCGGCCTCTTCGACCAGGGCGGCGACCATGCCTTCTTCTGGCACGACGCGCACGATCTTGCCCCGGATGAACAGATGGCCCTTCGCCTTGCCCGCGGCGATCCCGATATCGGCCTCTCGCGCTTCGCCCGGACCGTTGACGACGCACCCCATGACGGCGACCTGGATCGCCAAGTTGCGTGATTCGAGCGCCTCTTGGGCTTCTTTGGCCACCGCAATCACGTCGACCTGGGCGCGGCCGCAACTCGGGCACGCAATGAGGTCAAGGCCTTTGCGCTCGCGCAACCCGAGGGCCTCGAGCAATTGGCGGCCCGCCCGGGCTTCTTCGACCGGGTCGGCGGTGAGGGAGAACCGGATGGTGTCCCCAATTCCCTCGGCCAAGAGGGTGGCGATTCCCGCGGTGCCCTTGATGAGGCCCGCCGGTGGTGGGCCCGCCTCCGTCACCCCGAGGTGCAACGGGTGGTCAAAGGTTTCTGCCGCCAGCCGGTAGGCCGCGATCATGAGTGCGACCGAAGAGGCCTTGACCGAGATCTTGACGTCGTTGAAGTCGACCTCTTCGAAATAGGCGAGTTCATTGCGGGCCGATTCCACCAGGGCCTCGGGGGTCGCCCCTCCATACTTCTTGTAGAGATCAGGGTGCAGCGATCCGGCATTGACCCCAATACGGATCGGCACGCCGCGGTCGCGGGCCTCGGCGGCGACCTGCTTGATTTCGGCCTCTTTGCGCAAATTGCCGGGATTGAGTCGCAAACCTTGGACGCCCGCCTCGAGCGCGGCGAGCGCCATCTCGTGATGAAAATGGATATCGGCGATGATCGGCACCGGCGAGCGCGGCACGATCTGGGCCAAACCGACCGCCGCCGCCTCCTCGTTGCAGGTGCAGCGCACGATGTCGGCGCCCGCGGCGGCGAGGGCATAGATCTGGACGAGGGTCCCCTCGACGTCCGCCGTCTTGGTGGTGGTCATCGACTGCACGCTCACGGGCGCCCCGTCGCCGATGGGGACCCCACCGAGGGTGATGCGACGAGTGGGGCGCCGGGGCGAGAGCAATGACGACGTCAGTTCCACAGGCCCGCCCGACTGATCACTGGAAGAGGTTCTTGATCGGGTGCGTGATGTCGAGATAGACGCTCGAAACCACAAAGAGGGCCAAGAAGGCCATCACCACGAACACCACCGGAAAGAGCTTTGTAATGTCGGCCTTGTAGTAGGCGGCACCCTTTTTGGTCCGGATCCATTCGTAGCCGGCGATCGCCACGTGGCCACCGTCGAAGGGGAGCATGGGCAACATGTTCAACAATCCGAAGACGATGTTGATCAGGATCAAGAATTCGAGAAGGAAGAAGATCCCGTCTTGTTGGGATTGACTGCCGAGATGGACGATGCCGATGAGTGAAATCGGGCGCACCGCGTGCCCGGGATTGGCGGCCACTTGGGCCGCGTCCTTCGAGTTGGACACTTGGTGGAAGACCGACGAGATCCCGCTCGGCGCGAACAGGTGGCCAATGCCGGCGATCTCCCCGGTCGTCACCGCCCAGACATTCTGCGCCGAGAGCGTGACGGCATGGAGCGGGTTGACCGAGCGACTGGTCTGCTCGGTCTCGACACCGACAAACCCGTGGGGGGATTTGGCGGTCTTTGGGGCGAGGACCGAACCCCCGACCTTGAGGCCACGGGCATCGACCGGGGTCACCGTGACGTGGCGCAGGTGACCGTCGTGCTCGACGCCGAGGGTGACCGGGTGGCCGCTGAGATGTTCGATCGTGTCGGGCAGTGCGTTCGGGCTCGAAAGAGCCTTGCCATTCATCGAGACGATGACATCGCCCGGCCTGATGCCGGCCTTTTGCGCCGGGGCGGCTGCGCCGCCCGCCAGATGGTCGAGGTGCACGACGCGCTGATCGTTGGTCGCGGTCCCAAAGCACAGCACCGCGATCAGACCCAAGATGAAGGCCAAGAGGAAGTGCATCGCCGAACCGGCCGAACCGACGATCATCCGCTTGCCGAACGGTTGCTGGCGATAGGCCCGCGGCTCATCCTCCTCGGCCACGTCTTCGAGCACCGTAAACCCCGTGATGCGGACATAACCGCCGGCGGGAATGGCCTTGACGCCGTATTCGGTCTCCCCGCGCCGCACCGACCACAGCCGGGGACCGAAACCAACGAAGTACTCGGTCACCTTCATGCCGGCCCACTTGGCGGTTGCGAAGTGACCCAACTCGTGCAGCATCACGGTCACGATCAAGATGGCGATGAATAGCAGCAGATCCCCGAGACCGAACAACAAGAACACGGCGGTGATGAGGGCCAGTGCCACCAACAGCCGAATGACCTGGCCGAAATTTCCCGTCTCGATGACCACGGCATCGTCGCCGTGGCCCTCTTCGGCCGGAGAAACCTCGGCGCGCGGCCCCTTCTCGGTCACAGTCATCGCGTAGGTAACGCTACCCGGCCGGTCCTCACACGGTGCGTCGGGCCACCACCGCTTCGGCAACCACCCTGGCTTCTGCGTCGGCCGCCAACACGCTTTCGACCTGGTCTATTGGTTCGTCACGCCACGACTCGAGGGTCTCGGCCACGACGTCGGTAATGCCCCGCCAGGTCAATCGTCCCGCCAAGAAGGCCTCCACCGCGACTTCGTTGGCCGCACTCAACCAGGCTGGTGCCGAACCACCCTTGCGCCCCGCGGCATAAGCCAGGTCGATGCCCACGAACACCGCCCGGTCGGGAGGCTCGAAGGTGAGCGTCGTCGACCCGCTCCAATCCAGTGCGCCAAAGGGGTTACCAAATCGATCGGGGAACGACAATGCATAGCCAATCGGGAGGCGCATGTCGGGTTCTGAGAGTTGGGCGATGGTCGATCCGTCGCGCCACTCGACCATCGAATGGACCACCGACTGGGGGTGCACCACGATGTCGATTCGGTCATAGGAGATGCCGAACAATTCGTGAGCCTCGATGACCTCGAGCCCCTTATTCATCAGCGTGGATGAATCAATGGTGATCTTTGGACCCATGGACCACGTCGGATGCGCCAATGCGTCGCTAACGCTGACCGCGTCGAGCTGCTCGGCGCTGTAGCCGCGGAACGGCCCACCTGAGGCGGTGAGAAGGAGACGCGCCACCATCGTCGGGTCCGCGGCTCGCAGTCAGACACTGGTGCACGGCGCAGTGTTCCGAATCGACGGGGACGATCTCAGCACCTGGGGTGCGCCGGGCTTTTTGGACCACCGGTGCCCCGGCGATGAGGGATTCCTTGTTGGCCAGTGCGAGCCGCTTGCCCGATTCGAGGGCCGCCATGGTCACGGGGAGACCGGCGAAGCCGACCACCGCGTTGAGTACGACATCGGCGCACCGAGCTGCGGCCGTCAATCCCTCGATGCCCGCCATGACTTCGGTGCCGGCGGGCACGCCCTCGCGCACGGTGCGGACCAGGGCCTCATCGCCAATCACGACGAGATCGGGATGCAAGAGCTGCGCCTGGGCCACGAGGAGCTCGGTCGAGCTGTGCGCCGCCAGCGCGGTCACTTTGAAGCGTTCGGGGGCGTGTCGCAGGACGTCGACCGCTTGGGTGCCAATCGAACCGGTCGATCCCAGCAGACTGACGGAGCGCATCATGTCACCCGAGGTGCATGGCCTTGACCACGAAATAGGTCGCGGGCAGGACGAAGAGCAACCCGTCGACCCGGTCCAAAATCCCACCGTGGCCGGGCAGGATGCGGCCCATGTCCTTGAGCCCGAGATTGCGCTTGATCATCGACTGGCTCAAGTCCCCGAGCGGCGCCACGACGGCCACCACCACGCCCAACACCAGCGCCTTGCCCACAGTCCATGGATGGATGAAGTGCACCACGATCACTGCGGCCAAGATCGCCGCAACCGCGCCGCCGGCGAAACCCTCCCAGGTCTTGCCCGGGCTGATCGACGGCGCCATTGGATGGCGTCCCAACGCCGAACCCACCAGCAGCGACGCAACGTCGGCCGCCACCGTGACGATGACTGCGGCCAAGAGGAAGGCGATGCCTTCACGGTTGGGGAACACGCTCGGCGCAAGCAACAAAGCCGCAAATGACCCGAACACGCCGATCCAGATGAAGACGAAGACTGTCGAGGTCACCCCGGCGACGGGATCGGCACCCGGTTCGACTTCGGCCATGAACCACACGAAGGTGGCGACCACCAAGATCACCACCACCAACGGCAGCGCGGCGACGCCCTTGTTGTACGTCTCGATCATGAGGGACATGGTCGCCACCAGGCCGAGCAAGGTCGCCGGGTGGTACTGCGCTCGCCGGAAGGCGGCGAAGGCCTCGGCGGACGCTAAGACGACGACGACGAAAGCAATAGCCAGCGAGGGCAAGTTGCCAGCCGAAAAACAGAGGAGGGCGACGATGCCCAACACGATCCCCGAGCCAATGGCGAGCCGCATGTCACGGCCTTGGGTGCCGCTTGGCGTCGGTGCGCTCGAGTCTCCACCGCCACTGACCCGACGACGCGTCGAGCGCGGAAGTGCGTGGAGACGTGCTCGGCGGTTCAGGTGGTCGCAGCCGTGACGCTGCGGCGGTGCTGGCGGCGGGGGCCACCGGAGTCGGCGGCACGCCGCGCACGGACGCGTCGGGGGGCGGCGCCACATCTTCTTGGATGATCGAGACGATCCCGCTGGGCGCATCTTCGACCTTGGGCTCGTAGGTGGAACCGAAGTCGGCCAGGGGCGAGGCGATGACCAGCGTGTCCTCGTCGCTCGGCAGATCCTCGTCATCGAAGTGCCAGGGTTGGCGGTCGACGTCGATGGCCTCATTGTTGTCATTGACCATGGAGCCGACCGCTGGCAAGTCGTTGGACAGCATCGAGGGCTCGAACAGCTCCTCGTGGGCGGCCCAGTCGGTCTCCTCTTCGCGCCAACTCGGGGGTGCAACGGTCGATTCGTCGCCGGTGCCGCGGTCCAAAATGGCCGGAACCTGCCCGGTTGGCGCGTCGTTCCAGTGCGGCATCTCGAGATCGGGCTCGTCGGCCGGCAGCGCGTCGTCGAGTCCGTCACCACCGAGCAGCGGCAGCTCGTCGTCGGCACCGAAAAGCGCCCCGGTCGCGGCCGGTTCTTCGGGAACCGCGGTCCCCGCAGGCTCGGCCCCGATGATGCGTACCCGCCCGGACCGGTAGATCGGGGGATCCTCGTCAATCCCACCGCCCTCTGGGCCTGGGGTCACCTCGTCATCGCGGTCGTCGGTCATGGATTCGTGTTCCTCAAACCTGCAGGAGCTCTTGCTCTTTTTGCGCCAGGAGTCGGTCGATCGAACTCACCTGTTCATGGGTGAGCTTCTCGATGTCTTTCTCCACCCGCTCCAATTCGTCGGTGGAGAGTGATCCGTCCTTCTGCAATCCTTCCAGCTCTTTGCGCGAGTCGCGTCGAAGGTTGCGTACCGCCACCTTGCCCTCTTCGGCCTTGTGGCGCACCACCTTGACCAACTCTTTTCGGCGCTCCTCGGTGAGGGTCGGGAATGAAAGGCGGATGACGTTGCCGTCATTGGTCGGATTGATCCCGAGGTCGGAACCCGCAATCGCCCGTTCGATGTCGTTGAGGGATCCCTTGTCATAGGGGGTGATGACCAAGAGCATCGCGTCGGGAACGCTGAATCCCGCCAGCTGGCGCAGCGGCGTCGGCGATCCGTAGTAGTCGACGATCAGGGGTTCGAGAAGGGCCGATGAGGCCCGACCGGTTCGTACGTTGCTCATTTCGGAGCGGACATGGTCAATGGCCTTGTCCATCTTCTCTCTGGTCTCCTCGACCACCAGGCCGACCAGCTCATCATCCATCACAGGCCTCCGGTGAAGCGGGTGGCTCGCGCCGTCAGAGATGTCACTAGCGGACCAGCGTACCGATCTGTTCGCCGCTGAGCGCACGAGGGATGTTTCCCGGGATCATCAGGTTAAAGACCCTAATGGGCAGGTTGTTGTCCTTGCAGAAGGTGATGGCGGTCAGGTCCATGACCCGCAGGTCACGCTGGATGACCTCCATGAAGGTGACCTCGTCATATCGCGTTGCGCTCGGGTCGAGCTTCGGGTCGGCTGAATAGACCCCGTCCACGCCTGAATGGGTGCCTTTACATAAAAGCTCAGCCCCAATTTCGGCCGCCCGGAGCGCGGCTGGGGTATCGGTCGTGAAAAAGGGATTGCCCATGCCGGCGGCGAAGATGACAATCCTGCCTTTTTCGAGGTGCCGGATGGCCCGGCGCCTGATGTAGGGCTCGGCCACCTCGGCCATTGACAGTGCGCTGAGCACACGGGTCGCCTGGCCTTGCTGTTCGAGGGCATCTTGGAGCGCGAGCGCATTGATCACGGTGCCGAGCATCCCCATGGTGTCCGACGTGGCCCGGTCCATGCCGCCGCTCTCACCCGTCGTGCCACGCCATATGTTGCCGCCGCCGACCACGACGGCCAGCTCGAGATCGCCACCTTGCATGGCGCGGGTCATCTCGACGGCCATCCGTTCGACGGTCGCTGCGTCGATGGTCTCGTCCGATGCCGCCGAAGCGAGCGCTTCGCCTGACATTTTCAGGACGATCCGTTTGGGCTGTCCCATGTCTGACCCGCGGCTCAGGAGCCGATGACGACCTGGGCGAAGGCCACGATCCGCGCCGAGCCGAGCATGCCGGTAATCGTCTGCTTCTCGTCCTTGACGTAGGACTGGTCCAACAGCACACGCTCTTTGAACCAACCGTTCATGCGGCCGTCGACGATCTTGTCGAGGGCCGCCTCGGGCTTGCCCTCTTTGCGACTCAGTTCGGCCACCGTGGCGCGTTCAGCCTCGATGTCGGCAGCGGGGACGTCGTCGCGACTGAGGTAGGTCGGCTTGGTGAACGCGATGTGCACCGCCACGTTGTGGGCGAGGTCTTCGTCGCCGCCTTGGAGTACCACCGCCACCGCGTTGACGCCACGTCCGGCCTGCTGGTGCAGGTAGGTGTCGACCACCTGTCCTGGTTCGGCCACCAGGCGCTGGACCCGGCCGACCGAGATGTTCTCCTTCAGCGTCGTGCGCAGACGGTCGATCTCGTCGTTGAGCTCGCCGACGGCCTCTTCACCCTTGGAGGCAACGAGGGCGGCGAGTTCGTCGGTCAGCGCCACGAACTCGTCGGCCTTGGCCACGAAGTCCGTCTCGCACCGCAACTCGACCACGGCAGCAGCTTCGCCGTTGCGCACCGCAGCGACGGCTCCTTGGGTCGCTTCGCGCTTTTCGCGCTTGGCCGCTCCGGCCAAGCCGTTGAGGCGGAGGAACTTCGCCGCTTCTTCCATGTCGCCCCCCGTCGCCTCGAGCGCCTTCTTGGCGTCGAGCATGCCGGCACCGGTGGACTGGCGTAGGGCTTGTACATCCTTGGCAGTGAAGTCGGGCATGCTCAGGCCTCCGCCGTCGCGCTCGCCACTTCAGCGAGCGGCGCTTCGGGCGTCTCGCTCTGGGCACCGTCGCCCGACGCGGCGTCGGCCGCCGGGGCGTCGTTGGCTCCGGCGACCGGGGGTGCGTCGCTGGACGGGGCCGGCGGGGCCGGGACCCGTCGCGGGCGCGGGACGGGCCCGAGGGCGCCTCTTCGGCGGCCGGGGCCGGTGCGTTGGCGCGCCGGTGCTCCGCGATGAAGCGCCCTTCGACCACGGCGTCGGCCAATACCCGGCACATCAATGAGCCCGAGCGGATGGCATCGTCGTTGCCCGGGATGACGTAATCGATGACGTCAGGGTCACAGTTGGTGTCGACGACCGCAACCACGGGGAGACCGAGCTTGCGGGCCTCGGTCACCGCAATGTGTTCCTTTTTGGTGTCGATAACGAAGATGGCGTCGGGCAGCTTGCCGAGATTGGCGATACCGCTCAGGTTGCGGCTCAACTTCTCGAGTTCACGGGTGTGCGAAGAGCCTCGCGCTTGGGCATGCCCTCGAAGTCGCCGGCCGCCTGCATGGCCCGCAGCTCTTGCATCCGCTTGACGCGGCCCGAAACCGTGGCGAAGTTGGTGAGCATGCCGCCCAGCCAGCGCTGGTTGACAAAGGGCATCCCACACGCTTCTGCGTACTCGGCGATCGGGCCTTGGGTCTGCTTCTTGGTGCCGACGAACAAGATGGTCCCGCCCCCAGCGACCAGGTCGCGTACATAGGAGTACGAGGACTCCACGCCGGTCAGGGTCTTGCGAAGGTCGATCAGATAGATCCCGTTGCGCTCGCCAAGAATGAAGCGCTTCATCTTCGGGTTCCATCGGCGCGTCTGGTGGCCGAAGTGCACCCCGGCTTCCAGCAGCTGTCGCATGGAAACGACGGCCATAGTTATTCCTCCAGTCGGTTACTCCCCCGAGTGCCGCGCCCTCTGGTGAGGAGCGACCGTGGACGCGCCCGGGTGCGTGTTGGTCGGTGGTGCCACCCATCGGTCGATGGGCCTTGCCACATTAGCCGATCAGGCACCGAGTCCTTGGCGCCGAGGCGGGTGCTAAGCCCTTGGATGGGTCCCTTCGTACACGCTGCGCAGCCGTTCCTTGCTCACGTGGGTATAGATCTGCGTCGTCCCGAGGCTGGCGTGCCCGAGCAATTCCTGCACCACCCGCAAATCGGCACCCCCGTTGAGCAGGTGCGTCGCGAAGCTATGGCGCAATGCATGGGGGTGGGTCGGCGACGAGGCCCGCTTGTCGAGCAGGCGCCGCACGTCACGCGGACCGAGGCGACCGCCCCGTTGATTCAAAAAAACCGCATCGGGCGGGCTCAGCGGCGTCACCATGGTGGCCCGGCCACTTGCGAGCCACGCCGCGAGTGCCTCGGCGCACTCTTGGTGAATGGGCACCTGACGTTCCTTGTTGCCCTTGCCCAACACCGTCACGGTGCGAGCGCCCAGGTCGACCCCACGCCGATCGAGGCCGCAGAGTTCAGACACCCGCAGCCCGGCCGTGTACAACAGCTCGAGCACCGCAACGTCGCGTTGGTCGATCGGCGTGGTGACCGCCACATCGAGCAGCGCCCCGATCTCGCCGGGAGAAAGCACCCGGGGTAGCCGACCGCCGCCGCTCGGGGCCCGCAAGCTGAGAGCCGGATCGACCTCGATGCGACCACTGCGAGTCAGCCACGAGAAGTAGCAGCGCAACGCGGCGGCCTTTCGGGCCACGGTCGCCCGGGCCAGGTGCCGAGTGCCGAGGGAGGCGAGGTACCGACGCAGATGCAGGCGGGTCACCTCGCTCGGATCACCAACGTCGCTTCGACCCATCCATTGGGCAAAGGCACGCAGGTCACTGCCATACGTGCGCCGGGTAGCTACCGAACGGCCGCTTAACCAGTCGTCGAATGCGCCGAGTTCCCATCCTGTTGGCACGAAACAAGCGTACCGGCCGCACTCTCGGCACCCGGGGCACTAACGTCGCTCACGAACCACGGGGGGCCCCGTTGGCGGTTGGGCAACCAAGGGAGCTGCAATGGGAAAGTCTTTCGATCGGCGCACACTCTTGGCCGGGGGGGCCGCCACGGCCGCCAGCTTGGCCGCAGCGAACGCCTTGGGACTCGACTTCGGTGGCATCGCCGGTGCGGTCACCAATGGTCCGGGGCGAAACGGCATCTCGACCGCGACGCCGAAGAAGGGTGGCTCGCTCGTCTTTGGGGTCGACGCCGAGGAGTCCGGCTTCGACCCGACACAGGCTCGCTATGACGAGGTCGGGGTCATGTACGCCCGCACCGTGTTCGACCCGTTGACCATCATCACCGCCACGGGGGGCTGGGCGCCCTATCTCGCCGAGTCGGTCGTGCCCAACTCGAATTACACGTCGTGGACAATCACGCTTCGTCCCAATCTGGTGTTCCACGACGGCACACCGTGCGACGGGGCGGCACTGCTGACCAATCTCACGGCCCAATCCAAGTCGGGCCTCACGGGGATCGTCATCACCCCGATCCTCGAGAGCCTGACCCAAAGCGGTCCATTGGCCGTGACCATGGCGCTCAAGTCGCCGTGGGCGCCGTTCCCGTTCTGGCTGGCGGGCGGCATCGGGGGTCAGATCGCCTATGTCGCCGCACCGTCGATGCTCTCGAACCCGAACGGCACCAGCCACCCGGTCGGCACCGGACCCTTCGTCTTCCAAGAGTGGGTACCAAACAGCCACTTCACCGCCACGGCCAACCCGCACTACTGGCGTCCGGGACTGCCGTATCTCGACTCGATTACCTACAGTCAATCTACAACGAGCAGGCTCGTTCCGAGGCGTTGACCTCGGGGACCATCGACATGATGATCACCGACACCCCCCAGATCATCACCCAGTTCCGGGGCAATAAGAAATACTCCTACATCGACGACAGCACCCATGTGGCCGGAGAACCCGACATGAACTGCTTGTTGATCAACACGGCCGCCGCACCGTTCAACAACGCCAACCTGCGCCGCGCCGCCTAACTCTCGATCAACCGTCCCCAGTACGCGCAAGTCATCGACGAGGGCGTCCTCCCGGTGAGCAATGGACTGTTCGTGCCCGGTTCGCCGTACTACTCGAAGACCTCGTACCCGAACTACAACCCGAGCGAAGCCAAGAAGCTGGTGTCGCAGGTCAAAAAGACCAACGGTGCAGCGCGGTTTCCCTCACCTTGACCACGACCAACTCCCCCGCCGCCCAGCGCGGTCAAGCTTTCGTGCAGCAGGCGTTCGAAACGGTCGGTTTCAAGGTCACCCCCGGTGTGGTCGAGCAGAACGACCTCATCAACAACGCACTGGCCGGCAAGTTCGAGGCCTGTACCTGGCGCCAGTTCGGTGCGGTGGACCCGGACCTCAACTACATCTTTTGGAGCACGACCACGGTCAGCCAGTCGGGTACGTCCATCAACATGACCCGCAACGACGATCCGAAGATCGAGGCGGCACTGCAATTCGGGCCGCACCAGCACCGACGTCGCCACCGCGCCGCTGCCTACCGGACGGTCAACCAGCGCCTCGCCGTCGATCTTCCCTATCTGTGGACCGACCGCGCCGTATGGGCGGTGATCGCCAAGCCGACCGTGCAGAACTTCAATAATCCGAAGACCCCGTCGGGGCCGGGCCTACGGCATGATCGGCGGGCAGATCTGGCCGACCCAAATCTGGATTAGTTGAGGTGCGCGATGTGCGCTGAGGTCTGATGAGCGGACGCATTCTCGTCGTCGAGGACGACGAACGCATCCGCTCGTCCATGCGCCTCGCCCTCGAAGGTGAGGGCTATGACGTCAAGGACGTGGCGAGTGGCGAAGAGGCCCTCGAGGTGTTCGCCGAAGCCCCGACCGATATCGCGCCGATCGACCTGATGTTGCCCGGCATCGACGGGTTCGAATGCTGCCGGGCGCTGCGCCGCCACAGTGCGGTCCCCATCATGATTGTCACCGCCCGAGCCGACACCCATGACGTGGTGGCGGGACTCGAAGCCGGTGCCGACGACTACGTCACCAAGCCCTTCGTCGCCAAGGAGCTCGCAGCGCGGATCCGTAACGTTGCGCCGGGCCCGTCCACCCGAAGAAGACGACCCCGGCGCGCTCGACCTTCGGCGATCTGCAACTCCTCCCCGAACAAGGCGTGCTGCGCCACATCGACGGCGAAGAGGTCCACTGCACGCGGACCGAGTTCCGCCTCTTGTGCGAGTTGGCGGCGAGCCCGAACAAGGTGCTGAGCCGCGAACAGCTCTTGGACCGGGTCTGGGGTTACGACTACTTCGGCGACGGGCGCCTGGTCGACGTGCACATTCGACGACTGCGGACCAAGGTCGAGCCCGACCCGACCACTGCCCCGCCACATACTCACCGTGAGGGGCATGGGCTACAAGCTGGTCCCTGAGATGTCGGGCGAGCGTGTGGCGGGCACCGAACGTGACACCGGCAAGGCACCCGACGCCCCGATCCCCACCCCGACGTCAGCCCATCTGGCGGCGCTTGGGCATCGGGGGCGCGTATCACGGCGATCTTCGTGTTGGGGGCGCGCTGGCGCTGTCGTTCTCGATGGGCGGCCTCTCCTACTTCACCACCCGGCACTTCTTGTCGGCCGAACGCGAGTCGCAGCCCAACGCCAGGCGTTCGCCAACGCCACCTTGATCCGCAGTTCGCTGATTGCCGGCAACACGGGCTACGCCGACCTGTCGGCCTCCCTCGACGCCGGGTCGGACTCGCATTCGATCCTCATCCACAAGGGCAAGCCGTATACCGGCTCGTTATCGCTCAGCCCTTCATCGATCCCCGACAAGTTGCGCGACGTGGTGCTGGTCACCGCCGCCACCCAGACCTTCCGCAGCGGCGTGCAAGGCCAGCCTCAGATCGTCGTCGGGGTACCCATCCCTTCGGTCCAGGCCGCCTATTTCGAGGTCTTCCCGCTCTCCGACCTCGATCACATCTTGCGCGTCCTCGGCCTGACCCTCATTGGGGGCGGGCATCGTGACCACCTTGATCGGGGCCGCCCTCGGTCGCTTGGCCAGCGATCGGGCACTGCGCCCATTGGCCGGCGTCTCGAGAGCCGCGGTGGCCATCGCCGGTGGCGAACTCGAGACCCGGCTCAAGCCCGACCCGGCCGATCCCGACCTGGTGGGGCTGACTACCTCATTCAACGCAATGGTCGATGAACTCCAGGTCCGCATCGAGCGCGGAAGCCCGTTTCAACTCCGACGTCAGCCACGAGTGCGCTCGCCGCTTACCACGCTGTCGGCCTCGCTCGAAGTGCTCGAAGCCGACCACGATGAACTCCGCCCGGGCCCGGCGTGCCTTGCAGCTCCTCGGGGAGGACTTGCGGCGCTTTCAGCGAATGGTGGGTGACCTCTTGGAGATGTCGCGTGCCGACGCCGGCTCGGTCGATGTGTCCCTAGAAGAGGTCAACGTCTGCGAACTGGTCCAGCGGGCCGTCGATGCCGGGGTGCGCAGCTTGGGCGAAGCGGCCTCACGCGCTGCATCGTCTTCGGTGATGGGGTGACGACTTCGGGTCGACGTCGACAAGCGCCGGTTCGAGCGCGTCATGGCCAATCTCTTGGAGAACGCCGCCAATTATGGCGGCGGGGCCACCGTGATTTCGGCTGAGCCAAGGCGACGGGGCCCGAGGATGCGGCGACGGGCGACGCCTCGCTCGACGGGCTCGGCCACGTCGACATCAGCGTCGACGACGAGGGTCCGGCGTCAATCCGGGGCGAGCGCACCCAGATATTCGAGCGCTTCTTCCGGGGTCCGGTCTCGGGCCGGCGGGGCACGGGCACGGGGACCGGGTTGGGGCTGGCCCTGGTCGCCGAGCATGTCCGCCTCATGCACGGCGAGGTCCGGGTCGAGTCGTCGCCCGCTGGCGGAGCGCGCTTCGTGGTGACGTTGCCGGTGGCGACCGACGAAGGGGATCCCGAATGAGGCGCAAGGCCCGGTGGCCCGGCGCCGGCGGTGGGTGGGCGCGTGGCCGCCGGGGCGATGGCAGCGGTGGCCTTGCAGTGGGTGCGCCATCCCGACCCAGGCGCATCCGAGCGCCATCTCTGCAATCGCGTCCCGTTCCACCTCCTCGACCCGCACATACCGACCACGTCGACCACCCAGCCACCGACGGTGTCGTTGGTGCCGGTCAAGATCTACCTCTTGGGTCCGAACGCCCAGTCGACACGGTGCAGCGGCTGATCCCCTCGCCCGCTCCCCTCTCCTCGGTGCTCTCCTCGCTCGTGGTCGGCCCGACCCACGCCGAGGCCATCGCAGGGATCACCACCGCCATACCCACGTCGGTCCAGGTGCTCTCCGTCGTGACCGCCACAACGTGGTGACCGTGAACTTCAACAGCGCCTTTGCGCAGATCTCGGGCGCCGCCACCGAGCTGGCCGTCTCCCAGGTCGTCTTCACCATCGCGGCGCAAATGGGGTCGGGACCGGAGTGATCTTCGAGATCGGTGGCGAGCGGACCAGCGTGCCGATATCAAGCGGGGCCGAAGTGCTCGGTCCGGTCTATGCGTTGCAGTTCATTGCTGAACCGACGACGTCGCGCCCTAGTGCGGGGTCGATTCAGCCGGCGTGTTCGATCGAATTTCGCCATTCGAGGCGCGGTGCGCCCGACCAGAGGTGCTCGAGGTCGTAGTAGTCGCGCGTCTCTTGCAAGAACACGTGGACGATGAAGTCGCCGTAGTCCATCAACACCCACGTGGCGTCGCCGAGGCCTTCGACCCGCACCGGCGCCATCTGGTGGCTGTCCTTGATCGCCCGCTCGATCTCTTCAACCAAGGTGCGCACATGGCGGCTGTTCGACGCACTGGTGATGACGAACGCGTCAACCACACCGAAGAGCTCGGTCATGGCCAGGGCCACGGTGTCGGTGCCGAGTTTGTCGTCGGCGGCTTGGGCCGCGGTCGCGCGGGTGGCGGAATCGGTGCCGGCTCGGGCATCGGGGAGACACCCGTTGACTCAGGGCTCAACGCAACACGACCAATATCGCCACCGTGCCCGCGAAGCACATGGAAAGCAGAGCGATACTGCCCACAGCCCAGCGGCGCCGCATGCGCCGCTCAGCCCGGTTGTCACAGCGCCGCTCGGCCACAAGTTGGGCCCGTGATTGGGCCGTGGTGGTCGGCGCCGCTGCACTCGTCACCGGGTGAGGGGGGACCAAGGGAGCGGTCGGGAGCGGTCGCTGGGCAACCTCAGTGAACTGAGCCGACAGGGCACTCATCTGCGCACAGCGTACAGATTGTGCGCAGCGATGCAACGCATTACCGCTTCGGGCACCAGTGCGCCCACGGATCTGCCCTCGACCAGGGATCTCGTAACCCTGAGCTCGACACGTCCACCTGGGGGCCATCCACGAAGCGCACGTCCCAGCCCTCCGGGGCGCGGGGCCGCTCGGCCCCGGGGCGCGAGACCACCGCCACGGTGACGAGTTGGGCGAGCTCGGCGGCGCGATGCCAGGTCTCGAGTTCACTCACGAGGTCGGCGCCGACGATCAAGAAAATGATCGGCTCGGGTTCGCCGGCCTCGAGCGTGGCGCGGCGAATCGGCCTCGACGGTGTCGATGCTGTAGGTCGCACCACCGCGGTCGATTTCAAGGCCACTGACCGCGGCGCCAGGGATCGACTCGGCCATGGCCGTGGTCATGGCGAGCCGGTCCGCCGCCGGGGTGATGGTGCGGGTGGGCGACTTCTGCCAGGGGTCATTGGCCACCATCAACCACAGGCGATCGAGGTCGAGTTGCTCGAGCACGGCCCGGGCCGCCGCGGCGTGCCCCGTGTGCGGTGGATCGAACGTCCCGCCGAAGATGCCGATCCGGGGCACGGTGCCCCGGGTCGCCTCACGTCCCGGCAAGGCGGGCGATCACCGGCGCCATTGACTCGAGCTCACCTTCATGGACCACGATGTTGGTGAAACCCAAATGTCTCGCGGCGCTCTTGGAGGGTCTCGGTGATTTCCTCGGTTGTGCCAACGAGTGCGATCGGCGCGGTGCGCAGCTCGGCGGGGGCCAGTCCTAAGGGTTGTGCCAGGGCATCGATCACCGTTTCGGTCTCGGCTGCATTGGCGCTGACATGCACCGCGGCCGTCCAGCATTGCAACTCGATCTGGTCGGCCCGCTGGGCGCGCCGCGGCCGTGGCCCAGCCCACGCGCTCGGTGTACTTGTCCGCCACCGATTGCGCCGCCACCTCCTTGCCGATGGCCCCCGCAGCCAGGCTCGGCACGATGCTGACGGTGTCCGCGAATTGTCCGGCCAAGGTCAAGATGCGCCGACTCCCGCCACCTATGACCAGCGGTGGACCCCCCGGCGTGATCGGCGCCGGTGACGCGGTGACGCCAGACACCGAGTAATACGTTCCGTCGAACGTCGCTGAACCATCGCGCCAGAGCCGCCGCATGATCTCGAGGCTCTCGGCCAACTTGGCGATCCGCACCGAGGCGGGCTCCATGGCGATCCCCGACTGCTCGTAGTCGGTGCGCAACCAACCCGCCCCGAGCCCGAATTCGAAGCGCCCGGCGGTCACCACGTCCATGGTCGCCGCCTCCTTGGCCAAGATCACCGGGTGGCGAAAGTCGTTGTCGAGGACCAGTGTCCCGAGTCGAAGTGTCGTCGTTGCCTCGGCCGCGATGCTCAGTGCGATCATCGGCGCCCACTGCTCGTCGAGATGGTCGGGGACCCAGAGGGTCGAGTAGCCAAGATCTTCGATCGTGCGGGCGAGGGTCCGCCATTGGTCGACCGACGTCGCCTGGGACGCTTGGAGGCCGAAGCGGAACGGTGCCATGGGCGGCGATCCTACGGCGTTAGCCTGGTGCGATGGCGGCTCCGCAGCAGACCTCGTTCGAATCTGCCTGGACGGCCGCCTCGTGGCGCCAGTATCCGGCCGCGCAACAACCCCAGTGGCCGGATGCCGAAGCGCTCAAGGCCTCCGAAGCCACGCTCTCCTCGCTCCCCCCGCTCGTCTTCGCCGGAGAAGCCCGCCGCCTGACCGAGCAATTGGGCGACGTGGCCGACGGGCGGGCGTTCTTGCTCCAGGCCGGCGATTGTGCGGAGTCCTTCGCCGAGTTCTCCGCCGACGCCATTCGCGACAAGCTCAAGATCATCTTGCAGATGGCCGTCGCCCTCACCTACGCCGCCGGCGTGCCGGTGGTCAAGGTCGGACGCATCGCCGGACAGTTCGCCAAACCGAGGTCAGCTGACACCGAGAAGATCGGCGACACCGAGTTGGCGTCGTTTCGGGGCCACATGGTCAACGACGAAACCTTCGACGAAGCGGCCCGCCGACCCGACCCGGCGCGCTGGTCGCGGCCTATCACCAGTCCGCGTCGACGATGAACCTGCTGCGGGCCTTCACCAAGGGCGGCTTCGCCGATCTTTCCCAGGTGCACCTGTGGAACCGCCAGTTCGTGGCGTCGTCCACCGAAGGGCAACGCTATGAGCACATCGCGTCCGAGATTGACCGCGCGCTGCGCTTCATGGCCGCCTGCGGGATCGACCTCGGCGCCGAGGTCGGCCTGCACCAGGTCGACTTTTGGACTTCCCACGAGGCGCTCATCCTCCCCTACGAAGAGAGCCTGACCCGCATGGACTCGCTCACCGGGGAGTACTACGACTGCTCGGCGCACATGGTGTGGGTCGGCGAGCGGACCCGCCAACTCGACGGCGCCCACCTCGAATTCGTCTCGGGGGTCCGCAATCCCCTCGGTGTGAAAATCGGTCCCTCAGCCACGCCCGATGAGGTGCTGGCGTTGTGCGAGAAGTTGAATCCGGCGCGCACCGCCGGGCCGCCTCACCCTCATCACCCGCTTCGGTCGCGATTGCATCGAGGACAAGTTGCCGCCCTTGGTGGCAGCGGTGACCGATGCGGGTCACCGCGTGGTGTGGGCCTGCGATCCAATGCATGCGAACACCTTCACCAGCGAGGGTGGGCGCAAGACGCGGCGCTTCGACGACATCTCGAGCGAGCTGCGCTCGTTCTTCGCCGTGCATCGCTCGGTGGGGACCTGGCCGGGCGGCGTGCACATCGAACTCACCGGCGACGACGTGACCGAATGCCTCGGTGGGGCCGAAGAGATCTTCGAGGGCGACCTCGGTGTGCGTTACACCACGACATGCGATCCGCGCCTCAACGCCCGTCAGTCACTCGACCTGGCCTTCCGGGTCGCGGAGTTCTTGCGAAGCTGACGCTGCGCTCCTTGGTTGACGCGCCGGTTGGTCAGCGGGGTAACGACTCGCTCGTGGTGCGGGCCGGCACCCCGTAGGCGTCGTTGAAGCGCAAGAGGACCGATCGCTGGGAGTCGGGGTCCCATTCCCATTCGGTCATCGAGGCGTGGAGCACCCGGGCCCAACCCCGCCGACGGGCCGACGGCGGGATGTCCAAGAACCCGATCATCGAGGCCTCGATCACACCGGCGTGCACCGCGGCCACCACCAAAGCGCCGCGGTGGCGCTCGCCCAGGCGACGCACCGCGCCACAAGCCCGGGCCACGAATCCCGACCAGCTTTCGCCCCCGGGCGCGATGAGTCGATCAGGATCGCGATCCCACTCGGGGACGCCGAAACGGTCCACCACCTCTTGCCACCCCAACCCGTCGGCCTCACCGGGATGGACCTCACACAGATCGCAGTCCTGTTGAATCGCCAAGGTGCCGTCGCCCACGCTGGCTTGGAGCAGGGTCGCCGTCTCGATGGCCCGAGGGAGCACCGAGGCATAGAGCGCGGTGGCGTGGCGCAGTTCGCCGGTCGACTCGAGGCGGTCCGCCAGCGCCTCGACCTGGCGGTGACCGAACTCGCTCAGGCCCGTGCAGCCCGTGGTACCCCCGACGATCCCGTTGATGTTGCACTGCGCCTCGCCGTGACGCACCAAGACGATCCTCGTGGCACCGGGCGAGGCCCCGAATACCCGGCGCACCCCGTCGGGCACCCCGGCGGCCGCCCCGCGCCCGTCGGCCACTGCGCCGGGTGCGTCCATGGGATCGACCTCGCCCGGACCGCTCACGCCAGGTTGCCGACGAAATGTTCGAGCTGGCGCAGCGTGCGGCACTCGACCACGTCGTCACAATGCGCGGCATATTCACCGACGATCGAGTCGCCCGAGCCCCAGTAGTCGCGCGGTTCGGGATTGAGCCAGTACACCCGACGGGCCTTGCGCTGGAGATCTTCGACCACCCAGGCGCCCGAGGCGTGGTAGTTGTTGCGGGCGTCGCCGAGCAACAAGATGCTCGAGCGCGAGGTCACCTCGTCGCCCCAGCGCCGGTGGAACTCGCTGAGCGTGTGGCCGTAATCGGAATGGCCGTCCACCCAGATCACATCGGCCTCGAGATTGATGCGCGCCACCGCCTCGGCGGGGTCGACGACACCTTCGAAGAACCGGGTGACTTCATCGATGCCGTCGACAAAGACGAAACTGCGCACCTTGGAGAACTGCGAGCTGATGGCATAGACCAGATGGAGGGTGAAGCGGGCGAAAGAAGCCACCGATCCCGAGATGTCGGCGATGACGAAGATCTCGGGCTTGGCCGGGCGCGGATGGCGAAAGCGCGGTTCGATCGGCACGCCGCCGGTGGACAGCGACCGCCGCACGGTGGCGCGGAAATCAAGCGGGCCCTTGCGGCCATGGCGGCGCTTGCGGGCCAGGCGCACCGCCATCTTGCGCGAGAGCGGCTGGAGGACGCGGTGCAACATGGCCAGCTCATCTCGGGTCGCGTGCATGACGTCGATGTCTTCGGGCAACGGCTTGCGCACCGAACGCGCCAGCGCCTCGGCGCCGCGATCTTCGACCAGGCGGCGACGGATCTCGGTTTCGACCGCCCGTCGGAACTTTTCGATGCGGGCCTTGAATTCGTCCGCCGCCAGGCGTTCTTCGAGATCGGTCAACCCGGCGCCACCGACCGATGCGCCCTGGGCCTGTTCGAGCAATTTGGCCAGCACGGCATCGAGATCGAGATTGCGCAGCGTCCGGTAGAGGTAATAGGTGCCCCCGACCGGCCGCCCGGGCTCCATGCCGGCATAGCGGTCGACCGCATTCTTCGCCACGACGTTCATCGAGCGCGGCGTCGGCTGAGAGGAGCGACTTGAAAAGCATTTCGGCCAGTTCCTCGGGCGTCATTGCTTCGCCGCTCCCACCGCCCTGCCACGACCGCCCCTGGCCCCGCGTCCCACCTTCACCCGCACCTGCACCTGCGCCCTCGTCGCCCGCGTCATCGCCCGCTGCGCCGTCCAGCTCGCCGGCGGCCGCACCGGCACCGCCTTGATGGCGCACGGCGAAGAAGACCTCGAACGCAGTTTCAAAGGCCCGCCAGTGCGACGACGACTTCACTAACGTCGCCGCCAGGGCGTACTTGAGCCCCTCGCGGTCTTCGAGCGGGATGTGCTTGACGGCCTCCGCGGCATCGAGGTGCTCGGTCAACGACACGGGCAACCCGGCGCGGCGTAGCTCGACGACGAAGCCCGAAAGAAGATCAAGCACGCGACAGCGCTCCTTCGCCTACCCCGCCGCCGTGAGCAGTTCCTTGGCGGCCCGCTCGATGTCGCTTTGGTATTTCAACAAGACATGGAGGGTGTCGCGCGCTCCCGCGGCGTCGATGGTCTCGACCCCCAAGATGACCAGGGTCCGGGCCCAGTCGAGCGTCTCGGACACCGAGGGGGCCTTGCGCAACTCCAGCGTGCGCAGCGAGCGCACGATGCGGGCCACCTGATCGGCCAGTTCCAAGGTGATCCCGGGCACCCGCGAGCGCACGATGTCGCGTTCGCGTTCGAGATCGGGGTAATCGACGTGGAGGTACAGGCAGCGGCGCTTGAGCGCTTCGGACAACTCGCGGGTGTTGTTCGACGTCAAAAAGACCATCGGCAGCCGTGTGGCCTTGACCGTTCCGAGCTCGGGGATCGACACCTGGTACTCGCTGAGGATCTCGAGGAGCAGGGCCTCGGTCTCGAGCTCCACCCGGTCGACCTCGTCGACCAGCAGCACCGTCGGGTCGGTGGAGCGGATGGCTTCGAGCAACGGGCGGGCCAAGAGGAACTCTTCGGAGAAGATGTCCTCTTCGAGTTCCTTCCACGAAGGACCTCTCGCGCTCACCCTCGCCGTGCTCCCCCGCCTGGATGCGCAAGAGCTGCTTGCGGTAATTCCACTCATAGAGGGCCTTGGACTCGTCGAGGCCTTCGTAACACTGGAGCCGGATGAGCCGCGCCCCGGTCAGTTCGGCGACCGACTTGGCCAGTTGGGTCTTGCCGGTGCCCGCGGGTCCTTCGACCAGGACCGGCTTGGCCAGGCGGTCGGCGAGATAGACGACGCCGCTGATGGCCTCGTCGGCGAGATAGCCGACCTCGGCCAGGCCGCCGCGCACGTCGTTGAGCGAAGCGAATCGGGCGGGTCCGGCGTCGGGGAGGCCCAGACCGCTCGGTGTGGCGTTCGTCATCGACGCACCTGCCCGTCGCCGCGCACGACCCATTTGGTGCTAGTCAACTCTCGTACTCCCATCGGTCCGCGGGCATGAAGTTTTTGGGTGGAGATTCCCACCTCGGCACCGAGCCCGAGTTCGTTGCCGTCAATGAAGCGGGTCGACGCGTTGATCAGCACGGCCGCGGCGTCGACCTCGGTCACGAAGCGCTCCGCCGTGTGCACGTCGCTGGTCACAATGGCCTCCGAATGTCCCGAGCTGTACCGCGCGATGTGATCGATTGCGGCATCGAGGTCGTCGACCACGCCGACCGCCACGATCGGGCCCAGGAATTCGGTGGCAAAGTCGTCGTCACTTGCCGCCACCGCGTCGGGGACCAGTGCGCGCACCGCCTCGTCGCCGCGCACCTCAACGTCGGCCGCGGCCATGGCCCGGGCCAGCTCGGGCACGAAGACCTCGGCTACGCCGCACGTGGACGAGGATGGTCTCGGCCGCGTTGCAGACACCGAAGCGCTGCGTCTTGGCGTTGAGCGCGATCTCCAGCGCCATGTTGAGGTCGGCGGCCGAATCGACATAGACGTGGCAATTGCCGTCACCATCGAGCACGTAGGGCACACTGGCATGCTCGAGCATCGATGCGATCAACGACGGGCCGCCCCGCGGGATCAGGCAGTCGATCAGGCCGCGCAGCTGCATGAAATTCGACGGCGGTCTCGTGGGAGATGTCCTCGACCAGGGCAACCGAGTCGGCCGGGAGTCCGGCCTTGACGCAGGCCCGCCGCAGGAGGGCCACCACCGCCTGGTTCGACGCCAAGGCCGAGCCCGAGCCACGCAAGAATGCGGCGTTGCCCGCCTTGAGGCACAGACCGGCGGCGTCACTCGTCACGTTGGGCCGGTTCTCGTAGATCACCCCAATGACACCGAGCGGCACACGCACGCGGGTCACCGCCAGCCCGTTGGGGCGGACCCACCCTTCGACGACTTCGCCGACGGGGTCACCAAGCGCGGCCATACTGCGCAGACCGGCCGCCATGGCGTGGACCCGATCCTCACTGAGGCGCAGGCGATCCAGGGCGGCGGGGGCCAGACCCGCAACCTCGGCCCGGGACAAGTCGGCCGCATTGGCCTCCAACACCGTGGCCCATTCGGCGTCCAAGAGATCAGCTGCCATCAAGAGCGCCTCGTCACGGACCACGACCGACGAACGTGCGACCAGGCGTGCGGCAGCCTGGACGCGCCGCGCCAGCTGCTCAAGTGCCGGTGAAGTCACCCAATTAGCGTACAAGGACCAGGTCGTCGCGGTGCACGACCAGGTGGGACATGTCCTCGGGCAGCTGATCGCTTCGACGACCGACCCACTGCGTCGAGCGCTTCGCCGCCAGGCGGACCAGGCCCTTCGCAAAGACGCTGCCGTCAGGTCCAACTATCTCGACGGCGTCGTCGGGACCGAACGTGCCCGCAACCGACACCACGCCCGCAGGCAACAAGGATCGGCCGTCTTCGCTGAGCGCCCGCTGCGCTCCGGCATCGACCACCAAGGAGCCCGAGGCCGCCAAGGCGAAGGCGATCCAGAGTTTTCGGGCCGAGAGGCGTTCGGATCTCGGGCGAAAGACCGTCCCGACACCGGGCACGCCCGAGATGGCCGCGGCGAGCACCCCGGGGCGGGCGGCATCGGCGATGACGGTCTCGACGCCCGACCATGTCGCCATCTTCGCCGCCGCCAACTTCGAGGCCATCCCGCCGCTGCCCTCGACCGTGCCCGGGCCCCCCGCCATCGACTCAAGTTGTTGGTCGATTTCGACGACTTCTTCGATCAGCGACGCTTCGGCGACGTGGCGGGGATCGGCGGTCAAGAGGCCGGGCGCATCGGTCAAGAGCAACAACAAGTCGGCGCGCACCAGGTGGGCCACCAACGCCGCCAGCCGGTCGTTGTCGCCGAAACGGATCTCCTCGTCGGCGACGGCATCATTTTCATTGACCACCGCCACCACGCCGAGGTCGTTGAGATGCCCGAGGGTGTCGCGCGCGTGGAGATACTGGATGCGGTGACCAAAGTCGAGGGGGGCCAACAGCACCTGGCCGGCCAAGAGCTGATGGGGGTCGAGGGCTTCTTGCCACATCTTCATGAGGCGGTGCTGGCCCACCGCCGAGACCGCTTGGAGCACCGCCGGGTCGCTCGGTCGGCTCTCCCCGCGCCCAAGGGCGGCCCAGCCGGCCGCGATGGCGCCCGAAGTGACGACCACCACCCGGTGTCGAGCTGCGCGTGCCTCGGCGATCTCGGCCGACAAGCGCTGCACCGTGTCGGCCGTGACCGACGACGAACCGAGCTTGAGGACGACCGACTTGGCGCCGCGGCCCGCGTCAGCTCCGCTCACTGCTCGCCCCAGGTGAAGGTCAGCTCGCCCACGGTGACCTCGTCGCCCTCGCGCACCCCGGCTCTCGAGAGTGCCCGGTCGACCCCGAGTCGGCGCAGGCGCTTGACCGCCTCTTCGAGCGCGCCGTCGTCATTGAGGTCCGAAAACGCCACGGCGCGTTCGGCGGTGCGTCCGAGCACGCGCCAGTGGCCCCCGCCCGTCCGCTGCACCGACACCCCTTCGGGCACCGGCCGATGGATGACCACCGCGCTGGTGGCTTCGACCGTCGCCGCAGAGCGCACCTGGTCGACCATCGCGGCCAGGCGTTGGACCAATGCGGTCACCCCGACCCCGGTCGCCGAGGAGATCAGCAGTTCGATCGGTCCGTCCTGGCCGCTGACCCCGCGCACCGCGCCGGGCGCGTGGAGATCGTCTTTGGACCCGACCACGATCCGCGGCCGCGCCAAGAGCTCGGGCTGGTAGTCGCCCAACTCGCCCAACAAGATGCGCAGCTGATCGTCGGGGGTGCACGCGGCGTGGGGGTCGAGGTCCACAAGCACCACGAGTACACGCGCCCGCTCGATGTGACGCAAGAAGCGGTGCCCGAGCCCTTTGCCCTGGGCGGCCCCTTCCACCAGACCGGGGATGTCGGCCATGACAAACTCGGTGCCGTCACGCATCGAACCGACGCGCACCACGCCAAGATGAGGCTCAAGGGTCGTAAAGGGGTAGTCGGCGATCTTGGGTTTGGCGGCCGAAACGGTCGAAATGAGGGTCGACTTGCCCGCGTTTGGAAACCCGACCAACGCCACGTCGGCCATGAGCTTGAGTTCCATGTCGAGCCACCGCTCTTGGCCCTTCTCGCCCTGCTCGGCGAACGCAGGGGCCCGGCGCCGGTTGGAGAGGAATCGGGCATTGCCCCTTCCCCCTGGCCGCCCTCGGCGATGAGGAAGCGGTCGCCGTCGTTGACCAGATCGCACTGGACCACGCCGAGGTTGTCGCGCACCACCGTGCCGACGGGGACCTGGACAATGACGTCTTTTCCCCGGGCCCCGTGCTTCTTGGCCCCCTGGCCGTGCACCCCGTCGGTGGCCCGGCGGAACGGATGGTCTCGAAACCCGAGCAAGGAAGCCTGATTCACCGAAGCCACCAGCCAGACATCTCCGCCGTGGCCGCCATCGCCGCCATCGGGACCGCCCCGATCGACATGGGCCTCACGGCGCCACGACACCGCCCCCGCTCCCCCGTCACCGGCTCGCGCGTGCAGTTGGGCCTGATCGACGAATCCGGACATGGGCGTGCCAGCCTACTGGCGCTTGCTCAGGCCCCCTCGGCGCGAAATGTGGCCCTCCGGGCCCGCTGCGCCACCTCGGTGCGGGCCGCCACCCGATCGGTGCGCACATTGTGCCCGGCGCGGATCACCTGATCCCCGCCCACCCACACGTCGGTGACCAGGTGCCCGGTCCCGGCCCAGACCAGGTGCCCGAGCAGTTCGGCCTGATCGAGGGCGGGGGTGAAACGGGCATCGTCGGTGCGCAGGCGAATGAAATCGGCTGCCCGGCCGATCTCGAGCGCCCCCACCGCGAGCCCGAGTGCCTCGGCCCCGTCTCGGGTGGCGAGCCGCAGCGCCTCGGAGGAAGTCAACGCGGCGGGGTCGGTGGCGCTGGCACGGGCCAAGAGCGCCGCGAGGCGCATCTCGTCCCACAGGTGGAGGTCGTCATTGGAGGCCGGCCCGTCGGTGCCGAGCCCCACCACCAGCCCGTGGCCGCGCATGGCGCTCAACCTGGCCATGCCCGCTCCGAGCTTTCCATTCGAACCGGGGCAGTGGGCCACGGCCACCTGGTGCTCGGCCAGCAGGGCCATCTCTTGATCATCGAGCCAGACGCAATGGGCCGCGATCACCCGGCCATCGAACACCCCGAGCGAAGCGAGATGGTGCGGTGCCCCCATGCCGTGGCGTTCGCGCACCAGCGCACCTTCGGCCTCGGTCTCGGCCAGGTGAATCTGGATCAGCGCGTCACGCTCCGCCGCCGCATGCGCGACGGCCACCAAGGCCTCGGGCGGCAAGCTGTAGGCGGCGTGGGGGCCGAAGCCGAGATGGAGCCGGTCTTCGCGCCCGTTGAATTCGTCGAACATGGCGCAGGCCTCATCGAGCTGACGCACCCACTCGCGTTCGGGCCCGTGGCCCGGCACGTCGAAGATCCCCGGCGTCAAGACGCACCGGATCCCCGAATCAATCGCCGCGGCGGCGACCACCCCGGGATGACGGTACTGCTCGCAGGTGGTGGTCACCCCGCCGCTCAACAGCTCGTCGGCCCCGAGCGTCATGCCCCAATAGACGTCGTCGTCGCTGAGCCTCGCCTCGCGCGGCCACACCGCCTCGTTCAGCCACCGATCGAGGGGGAGCCCGTCGCCGGCGCTGCGCAGCAACGTCATGGGCGAATGGGCATGGCAGTTGACCAGTCCGGGCATCAACAGGCCGCCGAGGTGCTCGACCGTCGTCGCTGCGGCCGCGGCCACCTTGGTCGGGTCGCCGACCCAGGTGATGCGATCGCCCTCGAACTCGAGCGCGCCTGGCTGGTAGACCGTGTCGCCTTCGTCGACACTAAAAACCGCGTCGGCCACGACACGATGCGTCATGGGCGCTGCGTCACGCCGCGGAGACGAACAGCCGGTGCGACAGTGCCGCGGGAAGGCGCAAAGGGTCTTCGGTCCCTTCCACCACTACCTCGAGCGATCCGTCGCTGGCGCGACCATCGACCACGGCCCACGCACCCGGGATGAAGCCGCCCCCGTCGAGGAGAGCCAGGGAGCCCATGTTGAGCTCGACCTCTTCGCTGATGCGCAAGAGCTGGACGTGCTCTCCATCGGCCACCTCGGCCAGCGGCCGGGTGGGGCCGCTCGGGCGCTGCGAGTGTGATCCGGGGATCGGATTGCCGTGTGGGCAGGTGGCGGGATCGCCCAACAGCTCGATCAGGCGGGCTTCGACGTCGTCGGAGATGACATGCTCCCACCGGCCCGCCTCTCGATGGACCTTGTGCCACTCGAGTCCAATCACGTCGACCAAGAGGCGCTCGGCGAGCCGGTGCTTGCGCACCACCTTTTCCGCCAACCCCAGCCCCTGCTCGGTCAGATCGAGACGTCGGCCATCCCTGGTCACGTACCCCTCGTCGATCAGGCGCTCGAGCATCTCGGACACCGACGGGGCGGAGCGGCCGAGGCGTTCGGCGATGCGGGCCTGGATGACTGGGGTCCCCTCTTCGGCCAACGAGAGCATCGTTTCGAGATACTCCTCCACCGGTGGGTGGTATTCCTTTTGCGCATGCGTCGGCTCAGTCGGCATGACAGTGCCCACCTCCATTCGACGAGGGGGGTACGTCGAGGGCCGGGTTGCGATCGAAGAAGCCGACGGGGACCAGCGAGAACCCGGTGTATTCGACCGGCATGACCGGCCAGTCCTCGGGTCGGGGCAGGTGCGTGATCCCAAAGGAGTGCCACACCACGATGTCGGTGTCGACAATGGAGCGGTCCTGGCGCGTCCAGGTCGCCAAGCCCTCCCCACCGGCCGACTGGTTGGGGTATTCCCCCGCGGCGCGTCGCTCCTCCTCGTTGAAGGGCGTGACCCACAAGTTGTGGGCCGCGGAACTCGGCCCGCCGGCCCACACTCGAGGTCGGGTCGGCCAAGAGCGTCGGGGTGGCGGCGGGCAAGAGCTTGTAGGCCGTTGGTTGCCCGACCGCGTTGGTCTTGGTGCGGTTCGCAATCTTCCAGGTCCGGCTGCGCGACGGGTCGACGCGGCGCCGGGCCTCAAGCTCGTGCTCGAGCAGGGTCACGCTCGGCGAGAAGGCGTTGTCCCAAGGGTTGTCGTCCCCGGGCGGCGACGCCACGGCGTCGACCTCGAGGACCGAATTGTCGGGCCGTCGACCTCGACGTCGAGGCGGACGTTGAAGAGGTGCTGGTGCATCGGCGCAGCCAAACCGGGGGCGACCATGTTGGCGTGGGGACCCGGGTCGTCGCCGTCGACGGCCATGGGCGACATGATCCCGGTCAGCTTCACCTCGAGTTGCATGCTGCCGTCGAGGTAGAAGTACCAGTAGAACCCGTACTCGTAGTTCCCAACCGTTGCGATGGAGCTGACGACCAGGCGGCGCGAGCGGCGCACCTCGGCCCGGCCCGACGGCAGGTCGACGTGCTTCCACAAGATCCCGTAGTCCTCTTCGTGCATGCAGATGGCGTTGGCCCGGGTCCGCGGCTTGCCCCGCTCGTCCGCAAAGACATCGTCGAAGTAGTAGATCTCCCCGAGGCAGTCGCACCCGAGCGTCAAGGAGTTCGCCATGCGACCAAGACCCCATTCCCCGGCGTCAAAGGCGCTCTTCCACGCGTGCATCGCACCGGGATGCCCATAGGGCACGACCATCTCGGACACCGACGCCCGGTAAAGAATGGGGCGGGTCACTCCGGCGTCGTCGTAGGCAACGGTGTGCAGCACGAGGCCCTCGAGCGGGTCCATGCCGACGCGCAACGACCACTTCTGCCAGCGCACCAGATTGCCGTCGACTACGAAGCTCGGCCCCTCGGGCTGGGTGATTTCGAGCGGCTTGAGATCGGTGCGCAACGGCGCGTTGTCTTCGGGGTAATAGCTCCCCGACAACGGGGGGAAGGGCACGACCCCGAGGTCGAGAACCTCGAGAACCTCACCGGCCCCACCGTCGACGTAGGCCATGAGGCCCTCGAGGGGCCGGGCATATCCGTTGTCCTCGGTGGACGTGCGCAGGTAGGCGAGGCAGCGGAAGATCCGCCGCTTGTGCTCGTGCACCACACCGAACGTCCCGGCCGGCCACGGATCGATCTGCACCAGCGAGGTGTCCTCTATGCCGCGCCGCTTGAGGGCGGCATTCCACTCGCCGCTCTCGTGCAGTGCAATGAGCGCGCGGATGGCATCGTCCATCTGGAGTGCGGGGCGCACGTCGTCGACCTCTCGCCAGCTGTCGATGGTGCCCCTCGTCACCGAGACCACCGCCTCGACCACGTTGGCCGAGGGTCCCATCAAGAGCTGGAACCGCACCCGGCGATCGGGTGTCACGTCCTCACCGCGGTCAACGGCACGGACCAGGTCTTTGGGGGGCTCGCACAGGCCGACATAGGCGAAGCGGACATCCTCGAAGGCAATGGTGGCCCGACCGCTTTCTTCGATGATCTGGCGGGCCCGGTTGATCTCGTCGCCGTCGAGCGGGGCCAATGGGTGCTGGACTGGATTCGTCATGTCGGGGGCAATGCTACGCGGCCAGGGGCGGGGACCCCGTAGGGTGCTTCCATGTCCGATTTGGGTGATCGACCGCTGCGCACGGCCCGCGAGCTGGTCCGCCGCACCGGGGTCGACCACCACGATGTCCTGGTCATTCTCGGGAGTGGGCTGGCCCACACCGCCGAGTTGCTGGGCGCTTCGGGCCCGTCCCTCCCGCTCGCCACCTTGCCCTTCTTCCCCCGCTACACCGCGACCGGGCACCACGCCGAGGCGTGGTCCCTGACCATTGGCGACAAGGTTGTCTTGGTCTTCGCCGGACGCTGCCACCTCTATGAGGGCATCGAGGTGGCCGAAGTCGTCCATCCGCTCCGCACCGGGATCGCTGCGGGTTGCTCGACGGTGATCCTCACCGCCGCGGTGGGCGGACTCGACCCCGCCCTCGCTGAGGGTTCGGTCGTCGCGGTGTCCGATCAGATCAACCTGACCGGGCGTTCCCCGCTCCTTGGTCCCCAGTTCATCGACATGGTCGACGCCTACGACGCACAGCTCCGTGAGGCCGCCCGGGCCACGCCGGACATCGAACCTTTGCGCGACGCCGTCTACGCCCAGGTGCTCGGGCCCCAGTTCGAGACCAAGGCCGAGGTGGCCATGCTGCGCCAGATGGGTGCCGACGTGGTCGGCATGTCCATGGCGATCGAGACCATTGCGGCCCGCGACGCCGGAGCGCGGGTCCTCGGGCTTGGGGTGGTCACCAACGAGTCGGCCGGGCGCTCGGGCGACATCGCCCAGGCGGCGGCGCACGCCGCACCGACGGTGGCCGCCATCATTGGCCACGTCGTAGGGTCACTTCGGTGACCCACGCACCCAAGGGCATCGACCACGTCGCCCTCAACGTCGACGATGTCCCCGCAGCCATTGGCTTCTACACCGAGGTCATGGGCTTGACCTTGCGCGACGACCGGCCCGACTTCGGGATTGCGGGGGCCTGGCTCGACGCCGGCGGCCAACAGGTCCACCTCATTGAGTTGCCGCCGCCCAACAACATGGGGCAGCACTTCGCGCTGCTCTACGCAGATATTGGCGAGGTGGTCGAACGCCTACGCGCCCAGGGCACTCCGGTCAGCGACCCGACCCCGAGCAGCCCCGGTCGTCGCCAGGCCTTCCTCCAAGATCCTTTCGGCAACACCATCGAACTCCACCAGCACGACGTTGCGGCCGCCGACTGAGGTGCGGGCTTAGACGCTGGTGACGATGTCGACGTGCTTGCGGCCACGTCGTTCACCGAACTTGACCACGCCGTCGGCGGTGGCAAAGAGTGTGTCGTCTCCACCGCGCCCGACGTTGGCCCCGGGGTAGAACTTGGTGCCGCGCTGACGCACGATGATCGAGCCGGCGGTCACCGCGGTGCCGTCGAACTCCTTGACCCCGAGGCGCTGCGCCTGTGAATCGCGTCCGTTTCGGGTGGACCCGCCACCCTTGGTCTTTGACATAGCTGCTCCTGCCCTCTCGCCCTCAGCCCGCGGCCGTGATGGCGGTGATTTCCAAGGTGGCGTAGTGCTGGCGGTGGCCCCAACGGCGCCGCTGGTTCGACTTGTTCTTGTAGGTCATGGCGTTGATCTTGGGACCCTTTTCCTCACCGACCACCTTGGCGGTGACCGATGCCCCCGCGAGCTGGTCCGGGGTGGCGAGCACCGTGGTGCCGTCGACGACGAGGACGGGTTCGAGCGCAATTTCGGTGCCGACCGGCTGACCTAACAGCTCGACGCGCAGGCGCTGGCCCTCGGCCACCCGCTCCTGCTTTCCACCCGACTTAATGACCGCATACATAAGGAGGAGATACTAGCGCAGGGCCGAGTCGTCGAGCGTCACGCCCCGGCCGCTGCACACGGCGCACTCGCTGGACAGCGTCTCTAAGAGGCCCTCTGAGATGCGCTTACGCGTCATCTCGACCAGTCCGAGTTCTGATATGTCGAAGATCTGGGTCCGGGTCTTGTCCCGGGCCAAGGCGTTGCGCAGGGCGGCGGCCACCTTTTCGCGATTTTCCTTGATCTCCATATCGATGAAGTC
This sequence comes from uncultured Acidimicrobiaceae bacterium, assembly GCA_963800725.1. Taxonomy (GTDB): domain Bacteria; phylum Actinomycetota; class Acidimicrobiia; order Acidimicrobiales; family RAAP-2; genus Bog-473. The sequence continues at coordinate 179,612 of CAWDCE010000022.1, forward strand.
AATGACGATGATCCCGCCGATGTCACGCAATCGCAGCTGGCGGGCGACCTCTTCGGCCGCCTCGAGGTTGTTGCGATAGACGGTCTCTTCGAGGTTGGTCTTGCCGACGTTCTTGCCCGTGTTGACGTCGATCACGGTCAGTGCTTCGGTCCGCTCGATGATGAGCGAACCACCAGAGGGCAGCCAGACCTTTCGATCGAGCGCCTTATGGAGCTGCTCGTGGACGTGGTAGCGCTCGAAGATGGGCAGTCCCTCGACGGCCTCGTCGTAGAACTCGACCCGGTCGGAGAGTTCTGGGCTGACCGCCTGGACGTAGTCGCGCACCTGCTCGAAGAGGGCCCGGTCATCGATCACCACGCCGCGGTACTCCGCGTTGAGCTCTTCTCGCAGAATCCGCACCGAAAGTTCGGGCTCGCGGTAAAGGAGGCCGGGGGCGTCGGACTTCTTCGATGCCGCCTCGATGCTCTCCCACTGCTCGAGCAAGGTCGTGATGTCGCGGCGCAGCTCGTCGGCGGAGGCCCCTTCGGCTGCGGTGCGCACGATCAGCCCATGTCCGGCCGGCTTGACCTCGTCGATGATCTTGCGGAGGCGACGCCGTTCGTTGTCCCCGAGTCGCTTCGAGATGCCAAACGCACTGCTGTTGGGCACCAGGACCGCGAATCGACCCGGCAGTGACACCTCTTGGGTCAGGCGGGCGCCCTTGGCCCCAATGGGGTTCTTGGTCACCTGGCACAAGATGGTCTGCCCGGCTTTGAGGACGTCTTCAATCCTGGGCTGGGCGCCTTTGGAGCTCCCGCCCTCGATATCATCGCGGTCATAGCGGACGTCGCCGCGATAGAGGACGGCGTTCTTCGGGATCCCAATGTCGATGAAGGCCGCCTCCATGCCCGGCAGGACGTTTTGGACCCGGCCCCGGTACACGTTGCCGTCGATCTGATTGGTGTCATCGGCGGCACGCGACACGTAGTGCTCGACGAGGGACCGGCCCTCGAGCATGGCGATCTGGGTCATGGCCGGCTGGACGTGAACACAGACCAGGTACCGTCCGACCTGCTTGCCCTTGGAGCGCTCGCGCCCGCTGCGCCGCCGGCTCCGTGACCGGCGGCCCCCACCCGCGCCCTCGGCGTCCCCACTCGGCGACGGGGCGGCCGCACCGTTGTGGGTGACGACCGGCGCCGGGGCGGGCGTCGCAACCGGCAGCGGCGCCGCAGTCGCCGCTGTTTGCGGCCTCTTCGGTGCGTCGGGAACGACCGCCGGGGGGCGCTCTGCCCCGATGACCGGAGCGTCGCGCAGCGGGGGGACGGCCGGAGCCGGCCGGGTATCGCCAATGCGAGGTTTGCGGGACTCTGGGGGCGAGGTGACCTGGGGTTCTTTAGGGGATCCGGCGCCACCGGTGGATTCGGTGGCAGGACCCTCTTGGGTCTGGCTGATGTCGGAATCGGACATGAGGGAATGCCCTCCTTGCGTCGTTCATGAGGCACGCCCTGGGGCGTGTTCCACGGCGGGGCCGGTTCCGAGCCCGCTCAGTGTGAGCGGCTCGAACCGGGCACCGTCGCGCTCGATCCATTGATGCGTTCTACAAGCACGCGTGAGCACCACATCGGTGCCGAACGCGGTAATCAGGTCACTGGGCCGGACGCTGCGCGGGTGCGTAGCCAGTTCGGCCCGAAAGCGACCAATTGGGGTTTTCTCCTGGTCAAGACCGTCGCGTTCCATCGGGGACAGCGACAAGATGGCTGGGCGGATGTCATCTTGGATCTCACGACCCTTGCGCTCTCGCTGGACGGTCAGGCTAGGAGCAGCGAGCGCTCGCCCGATCCGCTCCTCCAGTTCCTCACCGATCACTCCGAGCACCTCCAGCTCCCAAGTACACGATGCTACCTCTTGTTGCAGAGACCCCTCCGCCATGGTGATCGGGGCGACCGCCTCGACGTCGATTCCCTTAGGCAAGAGGCCACTGAGCAGTTCGGGCAGCTCATCGATGGTCGGATCACCGGGCCGGGGGGGTTCGAGGCGGGCGTCGAGGTACTCGCCGAGCGATTCAGCGCCAGTTGGCAGCGCCAGTCCGAAGCTCAAGAGCGGATGGGGCGAAAAACCCTGGGACATGGCGATCTTGAGGCGACTGCGTCGTAGGGCCCGCTCCCACATGCGGGCCACGTCGCGGTGGCTGGTGAAGCGGATCTTGCCCTGCTTGGTGAAGCGGACCCGGATCCGGCGAGGCTCGATGTCGTCCATCTAGGTGGCCCGGGCGGCCGAGCTCACCAGGCGCACCGGGATCCGACCACCGCTGGCCAGGTCCTGGCCGGTACCTTGGCTCCCCCCGGCTGGTGGGACCGCCGAGGCGACCACGTGCTCGAGGCCGTATTCGGTGCAGGCGCCGCAGTCGTAGCACGGGGTCCAGCGACAATCCTCGACCCCGGCCTCGGCCAGCGCGTCCTGCCAGTCGGTCCACAAAAAGTCGCGGTGCAGGCCCGCCGAGATGTGATCCCACGGCAATGGCTCGTGCTCGTCGCGGTCGCGGTAGGCCACCTCGTCGAGGCTCAGCCCCTCTTGGGCCAGTGCGTCCTTCCACAAACCAAGGTCGAACCGCTCGGACCATTCTTGGAATGTGCCCCCGGCCCGCCACACCCGCTCGATCACTGCCCCCATCCTTCGATCGCCGCGGCTCATCGCCCCTTCGGCGGCCGAGGCCTCGGGATCGTGCCAGCGGATGGTGAGCCCCCTGGTGGGGCGCGCCGCCTCGCGCAAGAAATTGACCTTGCGCTGGAGTTCTTCGACGGTGTCTTGGCCGAACCACTGGAAGGGCGTGTGGGGTTTGGGCACGAAACCGCCCACCGAGGCGGTGACGGTCACAGACTTTTGGTGGCGCCGCCCGATCTCGACGCAGTGGGCGCCCAGATCCGCGATGCCGAGGACGTCTTCGTCGCGTTCGGTCGGGAGCCCGATGAGGAAATAGAGCTTGACCCGGCGCCACCCCTGGCTGAAGGCGGCGTCGACGGCACTGTAGAGGTCCTCTTCGGTGATCAGTTTGTTGATCACCTGGCGCATGCGCCACGTCCCGCCCTCGGGTGCGAAGGTGAGGCCGGTGCGCCGCACCTTTTGGATCTGCGCCGCCGTGGCCACGGTGAAGGCGTCGACCCGCAGCGACGGCAGGCTGACCGAGACCCTGCCCTCGTGCACCGGGTCGTCGATGATGTCGCGCACGGTGTCCTCGATGCCCGAAAAGTCGGCGGTCGACAACGACGTCAGCGTCACCTCGTCATGGCCGCTCCACGCCAGCCCCTCACTCACCATCTCTTTGACCTGGGCCGCGGGCCGCTCGCGGACGGGACGGGTGATCATGCCCGCTTGGCAGAATCTGCAACCGCGGTACAACCCCGGAAGACCTCGACGTTGAGTCGGTCATGGACGACTTCGGTGAGCGGCACCAAGGGGTGGCGGGGATAGGGCCACTGCGCCAGGTCAGCCACGGTGCGCTTGGCCACCGCTTCGGGCACCGAATCGTGCCGGGGCACGGTCGCCACCAGGCGGCCGTTACGGTAGGTCGATTCATAGAGCGCGGGGACGTAGACGCCCTCGACGCCCGAGAGGGCGAGGCGCAGCTCGTGGCGCGTCCGCTGGGCCTCAGGGGTCGCCAACCATTGCCCCACCACCTCGTTGATCTCCCCCGCCACCTCTTCGCCGTCGCCCATCACAAAGGCATCGACGAAGTCGGCCAAGGGCTCAGGATTGAACGCGCAGTGCCCCCCGGCGATGACGAGGGGGTCGCTCGATGAGCGCTCGCTCGCGTGCAGGGGGACCTGGGCCAGGTCGATCAGGTTGCACACGTTGGTGTAGACCAGCTCGGCCGAGAGGTTGAAGGCCATGATGTCGAAGTCGCGCGCCGCGTAATGCTGCTCCACGCTGAAAAGCGGCACGCCCGCCGCCCGCATGGCCGCCTCCATATCGACCCAGGGGGCGTAGGCCCGCTCGGCCACCGCGTCGCTCCGTTCGTTCAAGATTTCATAGAGGATCTGCAAACCCTGGTTGGGCAGCCCGATCTCGTAGGTGTCGGGGTAGAGGAGGAGCCAGGCCACCTTGCCCGGGCCATGCTCGGGGTATTGGGCCCCCTGCTCGCCCCCGATGTAGCGGGCGGGCTTGGTCACGCCCAGCAAAAGGCGTTCGATCTCGGGCCAGAGCGTGTGCATCGCCGCGCCACCCTACGCGACCACTAGGCCCCCGGCGTCGTCGTGGTGGTGGAAGTGGCGGTGGTATCGGTCGTGGTCGAGGTGTTCGACTGCGACGGGCTGGTCGTCGTGGTGGTGGTCGGCGTCGACGCGGGAGCATTCGAGGCCGGTGCGGTCACGCTCGGCTGATTCGAACCGCTCGGGTACTTGACCGGCCCGATCGGGTTGGTCAAGAGGTAGTCAAAGACGTTGCGCACCAGCGGCGCGGCCGCGTCGGCGCCGTAGCCACCCTGGTCGATGACGGCGAGCACGAGGTAGGTCGGGGTGGGCTGGGGCCCAAAGGCCACGAACCAACTCGTCGGCTCCCCGGCCCCGCCAGTTGCACCGGGGGTGGTGGCGGTCCCGGTCTTGCCGGCGAGGACGAAGTTCGACGGAAAGCCCTGGAAATCAGCGGCCGCGGTCCCCGTGGTGATGACGCCCTCGAGCCCTTGGAGGATCGGGTCGTAGATGGCCGGTGGCAAATTCACCTTGCCGGTGACCACCGGGGTGAACACCTTGATCTTTTTCCCCGTGAGTGGATCGACGATCGCCGCGGCCACCTGGGGCTGGTAGCGCGTGCCTCCGTTGGCAAAGGTGGCATAGGCCACGGCTTGTTCGATCGGGGTGACGACCGTCTCGCCCTGCCCGAAGGCCATCTCGATGTTGTCACCGGTGTTCCACGACGGGGAGTTGGGGAAACCCTTGGGTGATTCGGCGTGCAACTTCGCCCTCTCACTCAAACTGTCGATACGGCCCTGCACCTCGTTGGGCAGGTCGATGCCGGTGATCTCACCCTCGCCGTACTGGTTGCCGACGTCTTGGATGGCGTTGGCGCCATAAGTCGCCCGACCGTTCCAGAACAGCTCGCCGAGATTGTAGAAGTACGAGTCGCTCGACACCGACAACGCGTCGGAGAGGTCGTAGCTCCCGGCCTCCGCCGCCCCGGTGTCGTCGGAGAACGTACACACCGCAGCGGAACCACCGCAGGGATTGACGACGAAGGTCCCCGTGTCGCGGTAGTAGGTCGACGGTGAGTACACGCCGTCTTGGAGGTCGGCGGTGGCGGTGATGAGCTTGAAGGTCGACCCGGGGATGTAGAGCCCCTGGATGGCGTTGTTGTTCTCGGCCCCGCTGGCCTGGAGGGCATTGAAGTTGGCGGTCGAGATTCCCCCGACCCACTGGTTCAGGTCGTAGCTCGGGCTCGAAGCCATGGCGAGGATCTCGCCGTTTTGCGGGTTCATCACGATGACCGCCCCGTCCTTGGCCGGCGGATAGAGCCCGTGGTCCGCCTTGTCGGGGGTGTTGCGGTCGGACTGGATCTGGGCGGCAAGGTCAGCCTCGACCGCCTGTTGGAGCCCGGTATCGATATTGAGCACGACGGTGTCGCCGGTCTTGGGTGCGGTGTTCGAGAGCGTGCCGACGACCTCTCCCGAGGCGTTGACCTCGAGCGCCTGGCGGCCGTCGACGCCGCGCAGGTAGTTCTCGTACTGGGCCTCGATGCCCGATTGACCGACCTGGCTGCCTTGTTGATAGCCCTGGTTTTGGTGGGTGTTCAAAAAGGTGCTGGTGATGTCGCCGATGTAGCCCAGCACGTGCGGGGCGGTGGTGCCGCCCTGGGGGTAGGTGCGCTGCGTCACGGTCTGGACCGAGACGCCCGGGTAGTCGCTTTGGTGCACCTGGAGGTACTGCACTGTGGCCGCCGAGACGCCGGTGGCGATGGGGATGGGATCATAGGGGCCGTAGCGATTGTTGTTGATGGCACTTTGCACGGCGAGGGGGGTCTCACCGACCAGAGCGGCCACCTTGCCAATGACCGAGGGGTTCTGCGTCGCCGACACGCGCGACAAGAGGATCTCTTGGATGGGGACGTTGCCGACCAGCACCGTGTCGTTGCGGTCCACGATCTCGCCGCGCGGCGGTGTGACGGCCACCACGCGGACCTGGTTGCGCGTGACCTGGGCGGCGTAACTCTTGGCGTCGACGACCTGGAGCGACCACAGGCGCACCAAGAGCAGGCTGAACAGCACCATGACCGCGATCCCGACCACGCGCAGCCGCAGATTGGGTCGCGACGTCTCTTCTTCGGGGGATCCGACGATGGCAGCGGCCGCGGTGGCGGTGACGCCCTTGCGCTTGGCGATGCGCGGCTGGCGCTCGCGCGAGCGCTTGGTGCCGCGCCGGGTCTGGCGCGGGGGCTTTGGGTAGCGGTTGTCGCCGCGGAAGGGATGGCGGAGCGATCGACTCACCAGGGCCGGCTCGACGTGCTCTGGGCCGACACCAGTGAGCGGTCAGTCCCCTCGGGGAACAGCGCCCAGCGCATCAGCCAGTTGACCGGGGTCACCAAGAGCGCGCTCGAGAGGCCGACGACCAGGGCCACCGCCAAAAAATTGATCTGGACCATCTGTTGTTGGCCGAAGATTCCGCCGAGCACGGCAAACAGCATGTCCGCTGCGGCGGCCCCAAATGCCGCGGCCACCGGCGCCAGCCAGCCCGCCCGCCGGTCCAGGCTCCCCGTCGCCATGCCCACCGAATAGCCAAGTATGCAGCCGACCAGGGCCGAGAGGCCCAGCGGGGTGGGGAGCACCAGGTCAAAGGCGAGCCCGGCCCAAAAACCGACAATGGCGCCGGTTTCGGGCCCGTCGAGGAGGGCTGCGGTGATGGCCATGAGCCACACCAGGTCCGGGTGGACGCCGTAGATGCGCACCGAAAGGACGATGGTCGTTTGGAGCAACAAGAGCCCGAGGGTGACCAGGACCAGGCGGAACACCACCCGCGGGGTCATGGGGAGGGTACCGGTTGGTATTGCACGACATCGACGTAGGAGAGCGCGGTGTGCAGGTCGGCGGCGGGGGTCACGGTGATCGTCTCTTGCACCGCGCCCGGGGTGTTGTGGAACGAGGCGACACGCGCCACGGGGATGCCGGGCGGGAAGGCCGACGCATCGAGACCGCTGGTGTAGAGCAACTCACCTTTTTGCACCGGTGTGTCGAACGGCACCTGGTCCAGAGTCATGGGCGCCGTCGGGCCCTGTCCGTCGACCGTCCCCGACACGGTGTTGGCCAGGTTGTTCGCCCCGACCTTGGATTGGCCGTCATTGATGAGCTGGACCACCGACGACTTGGAGAACGACTGGATCACCTGGCCGACCAGACCGCCGGCCGCCACCACCGGCATGCCGACATCGACGCCGGCGCTGCGGCCCTTGTCGATGGTGATGGTGGAGGTGAAATTCGAACTGTTCTCATTGATGGTCTGCGCGGTCACCGTCGAGAGCGACTGGAGGTAGGGAATGTTCTGCAATGCGGCCAGCTCACGCAGTTGTTGTTGCTGGAACGCCTTCTCGGCCGCTTCGGCGCGCAGGCGCCCGATGGTCGCCTGGAGCTTTTCGTTCTGCGATTGCACGGACCCGTAGTGCAAAGCGCCGGCGAAGAAGTTGCCGATCGGACTGAAGATGTCGACCACCGCGCCGCGTATGGGCGAGAAGATGTCGTTGGCGATCGACTTGACCCCCGAGGTGATGCTGTGGGTCCGGCCGTTGAGATCGACCGAGATGATGGTCAAGGACAAGACGAGCAGCACGACCACTGTCAGCGTGCGGCGCGACCGCCGGGACCTCGGCACCCAGGCTGGACCGGACGATCCGTCAGCGCGAGGACGTCGTAATCAGCACTCGCTTGAGTGCCTCAAACTCTTCCAAGCACTGGCCACTGCCGATGGCGACACAGTTGAGCGGGTCGCGGGCAATGACAATCGGCATGCCGGTCTCGTGCTGGAGGCGAGCTTGGAGCCCGTGGAGCAATGCTCCCCCACCGGTGACCACGATCCCTTGCTCCATGATGTCGGCAGCCAGTTCGGGCGGCGTGCGGTCCAACGTCACCTTGATGGCATCGATGATCGCCGAAACCGGCTCTTCAATGGCGCGACGGATCTCTTCGGTCGAGACCACGATGGTCTTGGGCAGACCACTCACCAGGTCGCGGCCGCGGATCTCCGCGTGGAGCTCCTGCTCGAGTTCGTAGGCCGAACCGAGCGTGATCTTGATCTCTTCGGCCGTGCGCTCACCGAGGGCGAGGCTGAACTCTTTCTTGACGAACGACACAATGGCCTCGTCCAACTCGTCGCCGCCGATGCGCACCGACTGACTGGTCACGATGCCTCCGAGGGAGATGACCGCGACCTCGGTGGTCCCGCCGCCGATGTCGACCACCATGTTGCCGGTCGGCTCATGGACCGGCAGGCCGGCCCCGATCGCCGCGGCCATGGGCTCTTCGATGATGTAGGCCCGTCGTGCGCCGGCATACTCGGCCGCTTCCATCACGGCACGTCGCTCGACGCCGGTGATGCCCGAGGGCACGCAGATGACCATGCGCGGCTTGGCGAAGCGGCGCTGGTGCACCCGGTGGATGAAGTAGCGCAGCATCTTTTCGCAGATCTCGAAGTCGGCGATCACCCCGTCTTTGAGCGGGCGGATGGCCTGAATGTTCGACGGCGTCCTCCCGATCATCCGCTTGGCCTCGGCGCCGACGGCCAGCGGGCGCCCGTCTTTGACGTCGACGGCGACCACGGAAGGCTCGTTGAGCACGATGCCACGGCCGCGGACGTACACCAGCGTGTTGGCGGTCCCCAAGTCGACGGCCATGTCGCGACCGAGAAGGGATAGGCGATTGTCGGGCATAAGGTCTTTCTCCCGATGGATGCGGGAAGAGCACCGGACGGGAACCGGCGTCTGTTCGTCAGTTCCAGGCTACGGGACGCAGCCGCTCTCCACAAGGCCGCCGAACGGTGCGACCCTCTTGAGCAGGGATTATGGATTTGCGGAGCGCTCTGAGGGACGCGTCTCGCACGAGACGGTCCGCCGATTGACGCGACACGGGCGCATCGAACGGGCCCGGGGGGCCGAGGCTTGGCCTAGAGACCGGGAAAGAACAGAGCGATCTCGCGGGCGGCGGACTCATGCGAATCCGAGCCGTGCACCAGGTTCTCGGTGGTGAGGAGGCCGAAGTCGCCGCGTATCGTGCCCGGGGCGGCTTCTGAGGGGTTGGTGACCCCCATCATGAGGCGCACCACTGAGAACGTGTCGTCGCTCGGGCCTTCGATGACCATGACCAACGACGGCGAACGGGTGATGAACGAGACGAGCTCGCCGAAAAAGGGACGCTCGGCATGTTCGGCGTAGTGCTGGCGCGCCAATTTCGGCGAGATGCGTGCGCAACTCGGCGGCGACGAGCGCCAAGCCCTTGCGCTCGAGACGGCTGAAGATTTCTCCCGCCAGACCGCGCTCAACGCCGTCGGGCTTCACAATGACCAGGGTCCGCTTCACGAGGAGGGCACGCTAGCAGCACGCCCGCGGGCCTCCTCAGCTCCCCGCATCCTCCCAGCGCACGGCCTCGCTCAGAATTTCGGCCCGGGCGTCGGCGACGACGTAGAGCGACCCGGCCACCACGACCATGCCGTCGGCGTCGACCATGGCGCGCGCGGTGGCCAGAGCGGCGGTGACGCTGGACTCGACCTGGACGCCCAAACCGAGGGCCCGGGCCGCTTCGGCCACGTCGGTCGCCGCCATGGCCCGCGGCGAATCGGGCGCGCACGCGACCACGGTGCTCACACCCGCCGCCAAGAGGGGTGCCAACATCGCCGACGGATCGCGTCCGGTCAACATGCCAACGACCGCGACGGTGGTCCCGTAGAGCGAGAACTCCTCTCGTAGTGACCGGCCGAGTGCGGTCATCCCGGCGACGTTGTGGGCCCCGTCGACCAACAGCAGTGGGTGGCGGCCGAGGACCTCGAGGCGGCCCGGGACCCGCACGGCCTCGAAGGCCGCCTGCACCACATCGGGATCGAGCGCTCGAGCGAAGAAGGCTTCGACGGCGGCCAGCGCGGCGGCGGCGTTGGCCCCTTGGTGCGCGCCGTGCAACGGCACCACGACGTCGGGATAGCGACCGCCGGGGGTGAACAACGTCACGAGCCGTCCGCCGACGGCCACCTCGTTGAACTCGCAACCGAAGTCACGCCCGTCCACCCACACCGAGGCGGCGCCGACGCGCGCCGCCTGGGCCTCGACGATGGCGACGAGCTCGGCCGGGGCGTCACCGACGATCACCCGAGCGTCGGCTTCGATGATCCCGGCCTTGTCCGCGGTGATCCCCTCGAGGGTGGGTCCAAGCACGTCGGTATGGTCGTAGCTGAAGTTGGTGAGCACCGCCACGTCGCCATGGACGACGTTGGTGCAGTCCCACGTGCCACCGAGCCCCACCTCGATGACCATGGCATCGACCGCTTCGGCCCCGAACCACGAAAGGGCCGCCGCGGTCAGAAGTTCGAAGCGTGTCGGGCGATCATGGACGAGCGCCTCGAGCGAGGCCAACTCGCTCAACACCGCGGTGAAGGATTCGTCGTCGATGGGCTCGGCATTGCGGGCCAGCCGCTCGGAGACGGCGTGGAGGTTCGGGCTCGTATAGGTCCCGACGCTCAAACCTTGGGCCATCAACAAGGCGGTCACCATGGCCGACGTCGAACCCTTGCCATTGGTGCCGGTCACGTGGATTGAAGGGATGGAATCTTGGGGGTCGCCGAGGATCGCCATCAAGGCATGCATGCGATCGAGGGTCGGCAGGGCCCGGCGTGTCGGCATCGTCGATTCGAAGTCGATGTGACGGTCCAGCCACGCCAGTGCATCGCTCAAGCGCCTGAAACCCGAGAACGTGGCGGGGTCGAAGGGCGCGCCCACGTCGTGATGCTCGCTCACGCAACCACCCGCGTCCGTGCTGATTACGAGGCGGCGCGTCGAGAGCGCGACTTGGCCGGGGTGCCCCCGATCGGCACCAACGTCGGCGCCACCTTGTCAAGAACCACGGCCCGGTCGATCACGCACTTTTGGACGTCGGTGCGACTGGGGAGGTCATACATGACCTCGAGCAACACCTCTTCGAGGATGGCCCGCAGCCCTCGGGCCCCCGTTCCGCGCAACAGGGCCTGCTCGGCCACCGCCTCGAGGGCATCGGGGGTGAACTCCAACTCGACGTTGTCGAGCGCGAAGACCCGCTCGTATTGACGGATCAGCGCATTCTTCGGCTCGGTGAGGATCTGCACCAAAGCATCCTTGAAGAGCGGCGAGACCGCACTGACCACCGGGAGGCGGCCGATGAACTCTGGGATCAAGCCGAACTTGATCAGGTCCTCGGGCAGGACGTGGCGCAGGATTTCGTCGTCGTCGCGCCCCCGCTTGGCCACCTCGGCCCGAAAACCGATCCCCCGCTTTCCGATGCGCCCCTCGATCACTTTGTCGAGACCGGCGAACGCACCGCCACAGATGAACAGCACATTGGTGGTGTCGATCTGAATGAACTCTTGGTGGGGGTGCTTGCGCCCGCCTTGGGGGGGAACCGACGCCGTGGTCCCCTCCAAGATCTTGAGCAGCGCCTGTTGGACACCTTCACCCGACACGTCACGCGTGATCGACGGGTTCTCGCTCTTGCGGGCGATCTTGTCGATCTCGTCGATGTAGATGATGCCGGTCTCGGCCCGCTTCACGTCGTAGTCGGCCGCCTGGATCAACTTCAGCAAGATGTTCTCCACGTCTTCGCCGACGTAGCCCGCCTCGGTGAGCGCGGTGGCGTCGGCGATGGCGAACGGCACGTTGAGCATGCGGGCGAGCGTCTGGGCCAGCAAGGTCTTGCCGCAGCCGGTCGGACCGAGCAACAAGATATTCGACTTGGCCAACTCCACGCCGTCCTCTTGGGCCGGCCCGGCCTGTACCCGCTTGTAGTGGTTGTAGACGGCAACCGAAAGGATCTTCTTCGCGTATTCCTGGCCGACGACGTAGTCGTTGAGGAACTCGAAGATCTCTTTGGGCTTGGGAAGATCCTCGAAACTCAGCTCGGTGGTCTCGTCACGCTCTTCAGCGATGATGTCGTTGCACAAGTCGATGCATTCGTCGCAGATGTAGACGCCGGGACCGGCGATCAGCTTCTTGACCTGTTTTTGCGTCTTGCCGCAGAAGCTGCACTTGACCAGGTCCCCACCTTCACCGAACTTCGCCACCAGATCCCCTATCCGTTCCCGTTCGATTTCACCGTTGCGACTTCGGGTACCTACGCCGCACCGATGGCTTCGAGCGACGCCATCGTTCGGGCACTGATCACTTCGTCGATGACGCCGTAGGTCACCGCTTCTTCGGCGGTCATGATGAAGTCCCGGTCAGTGTCCTTGGCCACCTTTTCATGCGTCTGCCCGGTGTCTTGGGCCAGCATCCCGGTGAGCAGGTCGCGCATGCGGAGAATCTCCTTGGCCTGCAGCTCGATATCGCTCGCTTGTCCTTCGACGCCGCCCCAGGGCTGATGCAAGAGCACCCGGGCGTGTGGGAGCGCGAAGCGCTTTCCGTGGGTTCCCGCCGCCAGCAGGACCGCGGCCGCCGATGCCGCTTGACCGAAGCAGAAGGTGGACACGTCGGCCTTGACGAACTTCAAGGTGTCATAGATGGCAAAGAGCGCGGTGATGTCGCCGCCGGGTGAGTTGATGTAGAGGTGGATGTCCTTATCGGGGTCTTCTGACTCCAAGAAGAGGATCTGCGCACACACCAAGTTGGCCACGACATCGTCAACGGCGGTGCCGAGGAAGATGATGCGCTCACGCAGCAGCCTCGAGAAAATGTCGAAGCCACGCTCGCCCTTGCTGGTCGATTCGATGACCTGAGGTACGAGGTGGTTACTCGCCCGATACCGGTCCCCTATGCCTGCGTCCAGTGCCATCATTCGCTCTCCTCGCTCTCCTTCGACGCATCCAACTTCAGGTCGTCCCGAGATATTGAGTTTCCCTCTTCGTCGAAGAGCTCCACATGGTCCAACAACCACGTCAGGGCCTTGCCCTTTCGCAGCTCTGAGCGTACCGCGCCGGTCCGGCCGTTCGTGTCGAGTTGGCGACGGAGCGCCTTCGGGGTGGTCTCCGTGCGATCAGCCATGGTGACGATCTCGGCATCGAATTCGTCGTCGTCCACCTCGAGCTGTTCAGCCTCGGCGAGGGCCCGTAAGCCCAGGTCAGCCTTGACCGCCCGGTGGGCGTCCGCGCGCACCGACGCCAACATGTCGTCGGGGCTGGTGCCGGTCGCGCTCATGTAGTCCGCAAAGCCCATTCCCTGGCTCTCGAGGCGGTGCTGAAGATCGTGCAAACGCTCGTTCACCTCGGCGTCGACCAAGACCGACGGCACATCGTCGTCGTTGACCAACTCGGCCAGCGCCTCAAGGGACTTCTCGCGATAGCCCATCTGGGTCTGGACGAGCTTGACCCGGGCGATCCGCTCTGAGATGTCCTCGCGCAGTTCGGCGACCGTCGAGAACTCCGAACTCTCGGCGGCCCATTCGTCGGTCGTCTCGGGGAGTTTCTTCACCTTGACTTCTTTGACGAGAACCCGGAATGAGATGGGTTCTTCGGTCCCGGGTGCGGGCGCGCTGAAGGCCAGGATCTCGCCGCTCTTGGTGCCGCGCACCTGATCGTCGAGCTCGGCCACGACCGATCCGCTCCCGACCTCATAGAGATAGTCGTCCACGCCGACCACTTCGGCGTCACTTGGATCATTTCCGTGGAGGTCGATGCTGATGAAGTCACCGTCTTGGGCCGGGCGGTTCACCACTTCGAGTTCGGCATCGTTTTCGCGCAGTCGATCAATTTCGACGCTCGATCTCTTCCTCGGTGACCGCCAACCCGGGCAAGGTCACCTGCAGCCCGTCGTAACCGGGGATGGCGACGAGTGGCCGCACCTCGACGGTGGCGTCGAAACTGACCGCCCCGCTCTTCTCGCCCGCGGTGATGTCTATTTGCGGTGGGGCGATGGGGTCGACGTCGGCGTCGACCACGGCCCGGGCGTAGAAGTCAGGAAGTGACTCCCGCAACGCCTCGGCCCGCAACGCCTCGGCGCCGCCCATTCGGGCCTCGAGCACCCGTCGGGGCACCTTTCCCGGTCGAAAGCCCGGCACGCGGATCTCTTTGGCCAAAGTCTTGACGACGTCGCCGAGTGCACTTTCAAACTCGGGTTCGTCGATCTCGACACTCAGGCGGACGAGGTTTCCGTCTAATGGTTCAGCAGTGGCACGCATCACGAGCAGCACACTCTACTGGTCACCCACGAACGCCCCGCACCGTGGCATCTCAGACCATGAAGTTCATTGAATTGACGATGGCTTGGGCCAGCGCCGGATCGCCGTCAACGCCAATTCCGCCGGCGGCGTCGACTTGGGCGGCCGTCGTTCTCCCGCACCCGAGCTGGACGAAGTCGAGGCAGCTCAGCGCCAAGGTGACGGTGGGCTCGACCGCGTCGTCGGTGCTGTGGGCCCGGCCTCCCTCGACGGCCAGCGTGAAGCTGCGGGTATCGCTCGGCGCTCCAGAGATCTCGAAACGCACCACGCTGCCGTCCGCGGCAGCGGCCTTCTTGCCCACCACGAATCCCATGGCACGTTGCACATGATCGGCCGCCAGATGCGAGGCCAGGCCTCCCTGGCCGCCGGGACGGCCGAGTGCGGTGCGCACGTCTTGTTCATGCACCCAGCTGTCAAAGACCCGCAACTCCATGAACTGGGCGTAGGGAACCTCGCCCGCGGGGCTGAAGCCGACCTTGGCCCAGTCCTCTTCACTCAGTGCCTCGAGTGCGACGAGGCGTTGTGCGGTGACGTCGATGAATTCGAGCCGCACCACTTCACCGGCCGATGCTCGCCGCACCGACACCCACGGCTCGAGTGAGGCCGCGAACTCGTTCTTTACGTGATCCCCCAGTGGTTCATTGGTAATCGGGGTTGCCTCACCCAGGAGCATCCGCTCGATGCCGATGAGGTGTGAGAAGTGATCCTTGACGGCCCAACCCGGACACGCAGTGGCGCGTTGCCACTCGCTTTGGCCCAATCCCTCGCCGGCCTCGGCCATAGAGGACCAGGTCTGCGCCATCGCCATCCTGGCCGCAGTGCCCCGCACCGTCCACGTGTCGCCGAGGCTCATATTGGTCCAACCACGGCTTTGAGCGTACCGCCCGCCGGCTCGGACGTTCGTGAGCATCCCCCAGTTGGCTCGTGCCTCCCGCTAACTTGCGAATTAATCGGACCCCACGATGGGACCGACCATCCAGGGGGCTGACCGAACAGAGGAGTTGTCATGGCCAACTATGAGGGTTACTGCGTGAAATGTCGCGAAAAGCGGGAATTCGATGGTCAGGAAGTCGAATTGGCCAACGGCCGTAGGGCTGCACAGGGTCTCTGCCCGGTGTGCGGAACCAAGATGAACCGCATCTTGGGCAAGAAGAAGGACTGAACCACTTCCGAGGTGGCGGGCACGCAAACGCTCCACGTGCCAGCATCGCAGTATGCATGAACTGATTGTTCGGGGTGCCACGCTCGTCGACGGCACAGGAAGCGAGCCGAGGACGGCGGATGTCGCCATTGACGATGGCGTCATTTCCGAGGTCGGCCAGGTGGGCGGCAACGCCCAGCGAACCATCGACGCCGACGGCCTCTTGGTGACGCCTGGTTGGGTTGACATCCACACCCACTACGACGGCCAGGCCACCTGGGACAGCGAGCTCGCTCCTTCATCGTGGCACGGCGTGACCACGCTGGTCATGGGGAATTGCGGCGTGGGTTTTGCCCCGGCGATGCCGGACCGCCACGATTGGCTCATCGGCCTCATGGAGGGCGTCGAGGACATTCCGGGCGCCGCATTGAG
>CAWDCE010000023.1:0-103488 GCA_963800725.1 uncultured Acidimicrobiaceae bacterium
TCCCATCAGCTTGGTTGACCTCACGGCCACCTGCTCCATCGCCACTGTTGGTAGCTGCCTCGTGCAGCAGGGCATTGGTCAGCAAGTCAACGGCACCAACCTCACGGTGACCGAGTACGCAGCAACATCGGGAATCGGTGCCCCGGGACAAAACCCGAGCGCCATCTTGGTGAACCTGAGCACCGTCACCTTGGGACCTGGTGTGTTCCAAGCTGGTCAAGGAATGCTCAACACCGTCGAGGTCAACGACTCGCGAGGCTCACTCTCGGGTTGGACCGTGACCGGTATCCTCGAGAGTGACTTCATCGGGCCGAACGTCGGGAATGACAACACCATTCCTGCGGACTACCTGACGTGGAACCCCTCGGTGAGCTTGACCTTCCCAGGCAACCTGGCTGCTGGTGTCGTTCCTTCCGGAACGGTCTCCCCGCCGGTGTACGGCCCTGACGCTTGTGCGGCTGGATCGGCATCGACTGGTACCAACACCAACATCGTCTGCCCGACCGTGAATGACAACGCCGGTGCCAACAACCCGGCTGGTCAGACCAACAACACCACGGCTCCTGAGAACCACCCGACCGACCCGACGTGGCCGGCCGCTGGCGCTGAGGGCCCGAGTGGTCTCCTCTACGAGATCCAGGCTGGCCCGATCGCCAACCTGGGCACCAGCGACACGGGTGCTGCCGACTTCGGCACGCAGCCTGCGCAGGTTCTCTGTGAGGCACCCTCTGGTGGCGGTGGCGGTGCGTTCAACTGTGACGCTTCACTGTCGCTGGCTGTGCCGCCGTACGTGGCTGCTGGTCACTACACGGCAACGCTGGACATCCTCACCACGGCCACCTGAGCCGCTGAGGACACACGGGTCGACAATTACTGTCGACTTGTGAGATGTATCGTCGTGGGGGACGGCTTCGGCCGTCCCCCACTGACGTACCGGGGACTTCTTTTCGATTGTGTGGAGGGGCGAGAAGTATGGGGAAAGTCACCATGCGTGCGTGTCGGTTCGCCGTCGCATTGTCAGCATGTGCCGCAGTAATTGGATCACTTGTGGCGCCATCAGCCGGGGCGGCGACTCGGGCCGCGACGTTGCCCAGTGCCGCCCAAGCTGCAACTTCGCCAGCTACTGGGAATCAGACTCCGACCTGGACGTTTGCTCCGTATTCGGCGAGCGGGAACACGCTCGAGCGCACCGCCATCCACCTCATTGCCAGCCCCGGGCAGACGGTGTCTGACAACGCCATCTTGACCAACTACTCCTACACGCAGACCCTGGATTTCAACGTCTACGGATCGGACGCCTACAACACCGCCAAGTTGGGTGTCTTTACGCTCAATCCTCCCAAGGCCCCGAAAGTGGATGTCGGCAAGTGGATCACCTTGCCGGTGAACATCCGCACGGTCCCACCCAGACAATCAGTGACTTTCCACTTCGCCGTGACCGTACCGATGAACGCCTCGCCCGGTGACCACGCCGGTGGTGTCGTGGCGCTCAACCTGGCCCCACCGACCGGCGTGCAAAATGGCACGAACTTGGCAATTCAGCGTGGTGAGGGCATCGCCGTCTACGTGCGGGTCCCGGGGAAACTGATTCCCGGGGTCGCTGCCGCCAACATTGGCGTGACGAAGTCGACGCCGCCGCTTGGTTTTGGCACCAGTACCGCCCGGGCGCACTACTCCGTTCTCAACACCGGCAATGAAGTACTGAACGGTAAGGCGCAACTCGAGGCGACCAACGCGTTCGGCACGGTGGTGAAGCGATACAAGGCCGTGCCCATCGACGCACTGATACCGGGCCAAAAGATGTCGGTCACTGAACCCACCTGGAGCGGACTCCCGTTCGCCGGCCCCGTCAAACTCAAGTTGTACATGCTCACCTCGAGTGTGTCTGCGACCGGGCAGGCGTCGTTCTGGGTCATACCGTGGCTATTGATCCTGATCATCATCGTGGTGATCGCCGTCCTGATCTATCTATGGATACGACGACGACGCCGACGCTCAAACACCCCACCACCGGCGGGCGGTGATGTGGACACGCCAGAATCACCGGGACCCCAAACTGATGCGGAGGCACCAGCGACAGTAGGGTGACAAGCTGCCCGGTGAGGCGGGCGACGTGATTTTGCACGGCGACACGGGCTATCGCGTGGCAAAACGAACTTCTATCGATCTTGAGTGGGGAGATTCTCAATGCAGTTCAAACGACACATCCGAATAGTTGGGTTGCTCGTCGCGGTCGCCATCGGTGCCGCAGCCTGTTCGTCGGGCAGTTCACCGTCGTCCGGCTATAAGCCAAAGCCAGGAAAGAACGGAATAGTCATCTTTAGCTGGAAAACGTCCTATGGGACGGCGGTCGGATCAATCGACGGCATCGTGGCCTATGCGGATAAGAACGAATCGGGTTCGAAGTCCGAATGCACCGGCAGCTGTACCGACACGTGGCACCCTTGGGTCACTGATGGTGCCGCAGTACATCCCGCGGCCAACTCAGGTGTGCAAGCGAGCCTCATCGGGACAGTGAAGCGGTCCGACGGGTCGACGCAGATCACCTATGGCGGCCACCCGCTCTATCTCTATGCCCACACCAAGAACGCCTTGGTGGCCAATGCGCAGGGGGCGGGCGGGGTCTGGTACATCGTCGGGCTCGACGGCAACCTCATCACGTCGTGACGAAGCTGACTTCGGGTGCGGCGAGGATCGCCGTCGGGCTGACATTGGTGGCGCTTGTGGCGGCCGCATGCAGTTCGTCGAGCACACCTCCAACGAGTTCGAGCAAGACCACCGGGACCGGTACGGCGTCGCAGGATTTCTTGGCCCGGGCCCTGAACCTGCAAAACGGCGACCTCCCCGACGAGTCGTGGACCAAGGAACCGCAGGGAACCGGCCCGAATGTGGTCCGTGAATCCCTCAACACTTGTGTGCTCGCCGAGCCGAGCTCGGTAGTCCCGGCCGCCACCGCGGTATCGACCAATTTCTTGCAATCAGCCACGGGACAAGAAGTCGGATCCCAGGTCCAGGTGTTCGACAGCGAAAAGGACGCCGCGACCAATGCCAAGAACGCGGCGAGTGGTTCGGTCAGCAATTGCATGTCGGGCAAGATCAAGACCGGACTGCAGGGCACCGTCGGCAAGGGAGTCACGGTGCAAAGCGTGGCGACGACGAGCGTTCAACCGGCGGGGACCCCGACCGGTGGCTTTGCCCAACAGACCGCGGCCGGGGTGAGCTACCCGGACAAGAACAAGAAGCAGCAGTCAACGACCGTCTACGTCGAGGTGGTTGGATTCCCGAGCAAGACTGCGCTGATCGAGGCCGAGTTTGAGAACACCGGTGCACCGCCACCGGCCGACGTGGTTGCCTCAACCATGCAGCTTCTGGCCAAGCGGGCAGCAGCGAGTTAGGAATCCTGGCAGATGTTTTTTCGGGTTTGTTCCTGATTGCGCCTAAACATCCAGTTCAGAGGTCATTAAATTCAGATCCAACAAACGTTTGACTGTGCCGGTCCAGCTGGATATCGTGGCCGAGTTCTACAGCGACAGGTAGATCGTCGTTTGAGTAGGTAGTACCTAGCGGCGTCGAGAGGCGTCACCAATGGGGGGGGAATAGCGTGCCAGACACGTCAGATGCAGGTTTTGCCCGGAGCAGTTCGATTCACGGACGGAAGGGCAAGAGGCGCATCACACCGCTGAAGAGTCTGTTCTCGCTATTGATGGCCCTGGCCCTCATGCTCGGGACACTGACGACCGTCATCGCGTCACTCGCCATTTCCGCCACGCCGGCGAGTGCGGCGGGCGGACCGACCGTCACTGCGATCTCGCCCAACAACGGCCAGCTGGCCGGTGGGACGAGCGTCACCATCACCGGCACGGGCTTCGACAGCAGTTCGGTGGTGGACTTCGGTTCGAACGCGGCCACCTCAACAGTCGTGAACTCCCCGACGCAGATCACGGCCGTCACCCCCGCCGGATCCGTATCGCCAAACGTGGTCGACACCGTCGTGACGACAACCGCTGGCGCCAGTCCGACGTCGAGCGCTGACCAATTCCAATACGCCGTCAACGAACTCGAGAACTGTTGG
The DNA here is from genome assembly GCA_963800725.1 of uncultured Acidimicrobiaceae bacterium. GTDB lineage: Bacteria > Actinomycetota > Acidimicrobiia > Acidimicrobiales > RAAP-2 > Bog-473. Next base: position 4,073 of record CAWDCE010000023.1, read on the forward strand.
GCGACTACGTCTGACGGCGATCAATCCGCCACTTCCAACCGCCAACTGATCGCGCAATCGTCGCCCAACTCCGTCCTCCCCGGCGGCAGCTTCACCCTCACCTACTCGGACCCCGGCAACAACAGCGTCCCGGCCAACTCGGGCTCCTACGGCATCTCTGGAACCACCAACAGCATCTTGAAGTTGAACGTTCCCGCCAACACGGTGGTGACCTCGGGCCCGACCATCACCTCCCACGGCTACTACTACTCACCGCCGAGCGGGGCCCACACGACGTTCTCGGGTGAGACCGTGACGTTGATCAACGACCCCGCCACGCCGGCCGGGCCGACCAACACCCAGAACAACGGTCAAGAGATCGAATGGTCTTACGCCGGCAATATTCCCGGTGGCGACAACTACGTGATGCCGACCATCAGCATTGGCCTCCAGGCCACCTCGGCCCCATATTCGAGCAGCGTGTCGAGCGGCGTCCTTGACGTCCAGCCTGTCGGCACCGCCACTTCGAGCACCGACCCGGGCGATTCGTTCACCATCACGGTGACCGGCACACCAGTCGGCAACGTGGCGGCCAACACCGCCTGCTGGCCGTTCCCGCACCCGCAGGCACCCTTCGTGACGACTCACATCATCGACGCAGTGCCCCCGACCATCACGATTGCCTCCCCCGGCAACGCCACCCAGATCGTCCAGAACGCGCATGTGGCCGCCGCCTTCGGTTGCGTCGACCCGCCACAGTGGGGCAATGGAATTGCCAGTTGCGCCGCCACCAATGACGGCAGCCCCATCTCCGTCGGCGGGCTAATCAACACGAGCACACTCGGCACGCACACCTTCACCGTCAACGCGTCGAATAATTCGGGCACGACGAGTACTTCCACATCGACCTATACCGTCATTGCACCGCCCTACAACTTGATCCCACCGACCGTGACGATCACCACGCCCCAAAACGGTGCGCAGTACATCACTGGTTCGATTGTGACCGCCAACTACTCGTGTGCCGCGGCGACTGGAACCACCACCTGCACGGGTTCAGTGCCGAGCGGATCGACGATCAGCACGACGGCCGGCTACCACACCTTTACGGTGAGCGCCATCGACACCCGTGGCAATCCGACCACGGTCACGGTGGGCTATTACGCCCGGTCGAGCAATACCAATACGTCATCAAGTGCGGTGCAGTCGATCAGCTACACGGCGGGCACCGGCAACAGCGATTCCGCGGTGGGTTCGACCTACTACACCATCACTGTCTCAATCATCACGAGTAAGAAGACCTGTAACTCGGGCACCAATGCCGAAATCGACACCAAGGTCACTGCTCCGGCAGCCAATGGCGGTCAGGTCGCGGTTGGCGACACGATTACGGTCCAACAGCAGATCTACAAGCCCGGGTACAACGCCACGGCCGCGGCCGGTGGGTACTACACCGGCCCGTACGGGATGAACTTCACCCTGACCGCACCTGCGGGCACCAAGTTCAACGGCCCCGTGACCTCGTCAGCGACCGGCCTACCCTCGACCACCTTCGGCGGCACGGCGAACGCGTCGGCTGCGTCGGCCTGCAACTACGGAGCCAACGCGACGACGGGTTCTGGCGTCTGTAGCGCCACCCCGGCTGGGAACCAGGCTTCGACGACGAGCACGGCATCGGGGAGCACCACAGTTGCGGCCTACGGAAGCACGACCGTCGGCAACTTCGGCAGCACGACGGTTGGCGCCTACGGCAGCACGACGGTCGGAACCTTGTTCTCCACCACCGTGGCCGCAGCTTCTAACGGCGGCACCGTCGGATCGGGCAACCTGCACGTCGCCTCGATCACCGGAGCCCCGACGTCGGGTCGACTCGAAGTCGCCTCGACCGGCGGCACCGCGGTCATTGCCTACACCGGGAGTTCGACCTCGACCACGACCTGTGGCGCCGACGCGCAGCCTTGCTTCACCGGCGTTTCCTTGGTGAGCGGTTCGGGCACTATGGCGACGGGTGGTGCGGTCAACCAGCCGCTCAATGTCGCTGACACCACCGTCGTTCCGATTGCTGCAACGACTGGTTTCCGCACAACCGGTACCAACCAGGTCAACGTCACCACGACCGCTGGTACTGCGACGCTGCAATACACGGGAACCTCGACTACGGCAGGTACCTGTGGCACTACGCCCTGTCTGACCGGCGTCACGCTGATCAGTGGGTCGGGGACCATCGCCAAGACCAATTCGGTCTTCCAGACGCCCTTTGCCGGCACCGGTATCTTGCCGGCGGCTTCGGTGACTGGGTTCACCGGCACCGGTAGCCTCAATGTCACCTTGAGCGGTGGTCCGGCGGTTGTTGCCTACACCGGCACTTCGACCACGGCCGCTACTTGTGGTGCTGCCGCCTGCTTCACCGGCGTCACCCTCACCAGTGGTTCGGGCACGGCCTCAGCTGGCGCCGCCATCAGCCAGGTGGCCTTCAGCGGAACTGGAGTACTTCCCGCCGCTTCGGTGACCGGTTTCCCGGGCACGGGAACCTTGAACGCCACGCTCGGTGGGAGCCCGGCCGTCTTGGCCTACACGGGTACCTCGACCACGGCCGCCACCTGTGGTGCGGCCGCCTGCTTCACCGGGGTCACCACCGTGAGTGGTTCGGGGACCGCGTCGTCGGGAACCGCGCTGACTCAAGTCGTGCCGGACATTTCCAGCTTCACCGGGAGTGGGCTCATTCCCTCGGCTTCGGTGACTGGGTTTACCAGCAGCGGAAGCCTTCAGGTGGCGACCAGTGGTGGCCCGGCAACCTTTACCTACACCGGCACCTCAACCACCGCCGCCACATGCGGCTCCGCCGCGTGCTTCACCGGGGTCACCACCCAAGGTGGCGCAACCGGCACCTTGACCACGGGCGGGGCGATCACCCAGAACCTGCCGAACGTCAACACGTTGAACAACGCCAGCCTGTCCATCACCTCGTCGACCGGATTCTCGGCGCCTGGCCTGGTTTCGGTGGCGACCTCGGGCGGCACGGCCTACCTGAGCTTCACCGGGACCGGGACCGGCACCTTGACCGGTGTCACCTACCAAGGTGGGGCGAGTGGCACAGTCACCGGTCTGGGGGCGGTCACCCAGGCCAACGGACTGACCCAAAACCTCGACGCCTTCGGGAATGTGGCCCAAGGGACCGCACCGATCAGCCTCAGTGGTCTGAGCGGCGGCACCCTGCCACTCACCAGCGCCACGGCAACGCCATGGACCGCACCTGGAATCGTTGAAGTCAATACCACCAGCGGCGTCCAGAATCTGACCTTCACCGGGATTTCGGGGAACTCCCTTACTGGTGTCAGCGCCCAAAACGGTGCGACCGGCACGATCTTCGCCGGCGCACTGGCCGGACAGGCAGCGCCGACCTTTGCCGCCGGTGCCACCTCGGTCAATGGCCAGGCCGTCAGCGGGTACAACTGGTCCGTCCCGGTCTCGAACCAGAGCACCCTCGGCGTCATCTGGAACGACAGTTCGTGCCAGAACAGTCAGGGAATTCCGGCGGCCACGAGTCCTTCGAGCAACGACGGGACCCCGTGCAACAACCAAGAGCAATTCGGAATGGACGGAAGCTACGTCTACCTCCAGTACGAACTGACGGTGACGAGCTCGGGCACGATCACCATGCCGGGCTTGCCGGTCACCACCTCCTCGACCAGCAACAACTGCTACTCGAGCAGTCTCGACAGCGGTACGTGCTGGGGAACCAACCCCTTCGTGACGGCTGCGGCCGCCAACCCGGGAATCAGCTACACCGCAGTTGACGCCAGCCCGCCGGTAGCGACACTCAACGCACCGATCCAAGGAGCGGTCTACTCCTACGGCCAGTCGGTCAATGCCAGCTACAGCTGTTCGGAACCGACTTCAGGGGTGACAATTACCTCGTGTACAGGTGTCGAAGATGCCGGGGTGTCTGGCTTCCAACAAAGCGTGCCCAACGGGTCGCCGCTCAATACCACGAGTCTGATCCATAATCAGATCCACACCTTTACGGTGACTGCCACCAACTCTGAGGGCTATACGAGTACGTCGTATGCCACCTTCATTGCGCTGGCGAATCCACCGGTCCTGGTGAATCAGTCGCTGAACGCGCCTGTGGGCCAGACGACCAATGTGCCGTTCAACTATTCAGGCACCTATCCGGCTGATCTGAGTACCGAACAGATCGTGTCGCCACCGAGTCACGGAACGGCGACCATCCTGCCCAACGGCTCGATCAACTACACCAACGACAATTCGCCGAACGCTACTGACTCGTTCTCCTTCTCGGTGAGCGATACCGCAAGCAACCCGTCGAACGTCGAGACGGTCAGTTTGAATATGACCGACACCAACGCCCCGATGATCACGACAGTGACACCGCCGGGCGATGGGACGGGGTCGTACAACTATCAGGACGTCGTTGACGCCAACTACAGCTGCAGCGACCTCGTGGTCGGCGGCATCACCTCGTGTACGGCGTCACAGGTGGTCAATGGAGCCACCGTCTCTGTGCCCGATGGGTCCCCCATCGACACGTCGAGCCTGATCGTCGGCGACATCCACTGTCTGACTATCACCGCGGTGAACTTCTTCGGTCTCACCACGACGAGCACCCCGTGTTACACGGTGCACACGCCGGCACCGGTGACCAGTGACGACAGTGCGACGACGATCAACCCGAACTCAGTCATCGTGCCGGTGCTCAATAACGACACCTCGACCTTCCCGATCGATCCCTCCACGGTAACCGTGGTGGCGAACCCGACCTATGGGACAGTCGTGGTCGAGCCGAGCGGGGCGATCAAGTACACCCCGACCACGGCGAGCACCACTTCGGTGACCAATGACTCCTTCGCTTACACCGTGAAGGACACCGACGGTCAGGTCTCCAATGAGTCCACGGTGCACATCACCGTGTTCCCGGTGCCTGGTGTCGGCAGTGTGACGCCATTCTCGGGTCCGTTGACCCAGGGCACGCCAGTGGTGATCTCGGGTTACGGCTTCGCCACGGCGACGGCAGTGAACTTCGGTTCCACGCCGGCCAGCAGCTTCACGATCGTCAACAACACGACGATCGATGCGATTGCTCCGGCTGCTCCAGGTGGAGTGGCTGGATCCGGCGACGTCACGGTGACGTCCTCGGGTGGCACCACGCCGGTCAGCGCCGCTGATCTCTACACCTGGGATCCGGTGCCGACACTGTCGAGCGTCAGCCCCAAGCAAGGGGTGGTCGCCGGTGGGCAAACCGTCACCATCAGCGGCACCGGATTTGCATCCGGGGTCCAAGGTGCGACGACGGTGGTCTGGCAGCAGGCTGGCGGCGGTACGGCGAGTGTGCCGTGCACCGTGGCCACAGTGAGCCCAGATGGAACGCAGTTGACCTGCACGACCGGGTCGTCGACGGTCTCGGGCTTGGGTGACTTCATCGTGACGACGCCTGGCGGCGCCACGACGGCCATCCCCGCTGACACGTTCACCTACTTCTTCCCGGCACCATCGGTGAGCACGATTACTCCGTCGTCGGGCGCTCCGGCCGGCGGTACCACGATCACGATCACGGGTAACTCCTTCACTGGGGCGACCTCGGTCAGCTTCGGTGCGAGCCCGGCGACAGCGTTCACGGTGAACTCGAACACCTCGATCACCGCCACTGCTCCCGCAGGTACTGCGGGCAGCCGGGTGGACGTTACGGTGACCGGACCCGGTGGGACCAGCACCACGCTGCCCGCCGACCAGTTCACCTACGGACCTGCCGTCTCGGGCGTGACGCCCAACTCTGGGCCCGCGGCCGGTGGCACCTTGGTGACCGTGAACGGATCCGGTTTGACCGGGGCTGGGGCGATCACCTTCGGCGGCGTTCCCGGCAGCAGCATCACGGTGAACTCGGATTCGTCGCTCACCGCTCTGGCCCCGCCAGGGACCGGTACGGTCGACGTCCAGGTCACGACCCCGAACGGCACCAGCCCGATCTCGAGCTCGGACAAGTTCACTTACTTGGCGCCAGTGCCGACGGTGAGCAGCGTCTCTCCGAACTCAGGTTCGGTGGCCGGTGGCACCACGGTGATCATCAGCGGGAACGGATTCACCGGGGCGACCGCGGTCAGCTTCGGTGCGAACCCGGGCGTCATCAACTCGGTGACCAACACATCGATCACGGCCACCTCTCCTGCGGGGGCGACCGGTGCGGTTGATGTGACGGTGACCACGCCTGGTGGCACCAGCGCAACCAGCAGCTTGGACAAGTTCACCTACGGTCCGTACATCTCGAACATCGCGCCGGCCACTGGGCCACAGGCGGGTGGCACGACCGTGACCATCACGGGTACGGGTCTGAGTGGAGCGTCCTCGGTCGCCTTCGGTGCGAACTCGGCCATCCCGACGAGCAGCACCGCAACGTCGCTGACGGTGGTCACGCCACCTGGGGCGGTCGGAGCGGTGACCGTGACCGTCGTGGTCGGCGGTGTGACGTCGAACGTCAAGACCGCAGGCTTCACCTACACCGGTGTTCCCCCGACCGTCACCAGCATCACGCCCACCAGCGGCCCCGCTGCGGGTGGCACCACGGTGACGATTACCGGGAACAACTTGGCTGGGGCGACGGCTGCGAGCTTCGGCGGAGTGCCTGGCACGATCGTGACCAACACCAACACCTCAATCACGGTGACCAGCCCAGCCGGCACAGTCGGCACCACGGTGCCGGTAACCGTGACGACGCCGTCGGGCACGAGTGGGGCGGTGACGTTGGGTCAGTTCACCTACGGCACCACCGTGACCTCGGTCTCGCCGGCTTCGGGTCCGAGGACCGGTGGCACCACGGTGACCGTGACGGGTACGGGCTTCACGGGAGCGACGGCCGTCAACTTCGGCACGGTTCCAGGGACCAGCATCAACGTGTCCTCGCCGACCACGCTGACGGTGAAGTCGCCGGCACAGGCGCCGGGCCCGGTCGATGTGACCGTGGTCTCGCCGAACGGCACCTCGCCGGTGGTGACAGGTGACAAGTTCACCTACATCTACCCGGTGCCGTCATTCGGTTCCATGACGCCGAACGTCGGAACGCCCGCAGGTGGCGACACGGTGACCATCACCGGGTCGGGCTTCACGGGTGCGACGACGGTCAGCTTCGGGGTCACTCCGGCCGCCAGCATCACGGTGAACTCGGACACTTCGATCACCGCAGTCACCCCAGCGGGGACGGCTAAGTCCACCGTTGATGTGACGGTGACCGGTCCTGGTGGTACGAGCCCGACGACGTCGGCTGACAAGTTCACCTACGGTCCGGTGATCTCTTCGATCTCGCCGATGTCGGGGAGCCACCTCGGTGGCACCACGGTGACCATCAAGGGTGCCGGCTTCGCCGGGACCACTGCGGTCAACTTCGGGAGTGTTGCGGTCACCACGGGCATCACGGTGAACACGGCTGGGACCCAGATCACGGTCAAGGCGCCAGCCCAGGCAGCCGGTGCGGTCAATGTGACCGTCACGGCCGGGGCGAACACCTCGAACGTGGTCGCAACTGGAGTGTTCACCTACGTATAGCTCGAGAGAACAGGGGGAAGACCCCGGGGGGCTCTCTTAATAGGTAGACGGTGGGTTCCCGCCGGATCGGCGCAAGCCAGTCCGGCGGGAACTGCCGTTTTGGGGTCCGGTGAGGCGGCACGGGCCATGGCCGATCTACGTTGTTGGTATTTCTGAGGTTGCGACGATCTCAGGCAGAGGTGGGGGAAGAATGAACGGAGCATCGGCACGTTTGGGCGATTGTGGAAATTCCCTGCTCGTGGTGGAAAAATGACCCACATCGCTTTGCACCTTCGAGACGCTGAGCGCCGATTCGGGCGCCTGACCGCGGCATTTGTCGCGGGACTGGTCTTGGTGGTGGCGGCCGTTGGCTCGTTGGTGATCACGTCGGCCCCGGCCGGTGCGGCGTCGACCCCGCCGCCGTCGGTCCTGGTCTCACCGGGCGCGGCGGCCCCTGGTGCCATCGTGACGGTGACCGGTTCGAATTTCCCGGCGAATACGAACGTCCAGGTGCAGATCTGCGGGAATCAGGCGCTCGACGGTTCCAATGACTGCGACCCCGGTACCTCCCAGGAGGTATCCACCACGTCCTCGGGGCTGTTTTCTTTGCAGATGCTGGTGGCCATCCCGCCCAAACCCTGTCCCTGCGTCATCTTGGTGCTCAATTTCTCTTCATCGGTGACACCCACGACCCCGTTCCAGGTGATCGGGGCGCCCTATTCCACCCCGACCCCGGTCTTCAAGATCCATCCCCTCAAGGTGCTGAGTGCTTCATTGTCGGGGAGTGGGCCGTGGACGTCGTGGTTCGGTGCGCCGCCCAAACGCACCCTGGTACTGACCGTCCACAATCCGAATCCGACCCCGTACCTGTTCCCGCCGTTGGTCTTGGCGGTCGGGCAGGACAAGGACCTGACCACGCTCGAGGCGACCACGCAGCGCCTCGACACCATCGACGGGGATAAGACAGAGACTTACGACATCCCCGTCTCGTTCCCTGCCTTCTCGGTCGGGGAACATCAAGTGGTCGGAAAACTCGGGAACGCCGGGACCACGGTGCGGTTCCAGGTGGGTACGTGGCTCATGCCCTGGGGTCTTGTCCTCATTGTCTTGATCGTGCTCGAGCTCATTGCTTTGGCCATCACCCGGTACTTCCGTGAGCGTCGCCGCCGCAAGGATGAGCAGGAGCGTGCGGCGCTTGCGCCACCTCCGTCGTCTCGTCCGCCGGTATTGGCAGCTGCCGCGGTGGCCGCGGCTGCGGGGAACACCGCCCCCGTGCCGATCGTCGCGCCGGTGCCTGAGCAGATGTCCTTGGAATAGACCGATGCGAAGGTGGTTCAGGCGGGGCGTTCCCAGCGGACCACGTCGTCGATGAGGCCACTTTCGACGTCATAGACGAAACCCGCAATCAACTTGAGCGGGTTCAGGTAGGCCTTGGTGGTTAAGAGCTGGAGGTCCTCGCGCAGTGCCGCGGCGTGGTCGTCGATCGGCAAGAACCCGAGATCGGCCCCGGTGATCTCGCGGAGATAGGCGTCGGTGACCCCGGCCAGACCGCACTTGGTGTGCTGCATGACGACCACGGTGTCGACGCCGAGGACGTGGCTCGAGAGAGCAAGGCTGCGCAGCACGTCGTCGGTGACCCGGCCGCCGGCGTTTCTGATGACGTGGGCTTCGCCAAGATGGAGCCCGAGCGTGGCAAAAACGTCGATTCTGGCGTCCATGCAGGTGACGATGGCGAGGTGGCGCCCGGGACGTGGGTCGGCCACGTTCTCCCTGGCCGAGGCGTAGCCCTCGTTAGCGCTGAGGAGGCGTGAGATCTCGGTCATCACCCCTGATTAGGCGACGCAACGGTGCTCGCGCAACTCCCGGGCATGGTGGGCGGCGTCGGACCCCGGGAACCGGGATCGACAGCTTGCGTAGACTGCCTGTGGGCTGCGTGCGGGTCTGTGGTTGCAAGTCGAGGCCAGTCGCAGGCAAAACGACCCACGTAAGGCAACTTGTGGTTGCTGAGCATGGTGCGATTTAGAGGTAAGTCCTGCCCAACGAGTCCCCGGTCCTCGGGGGCCGGTGGTGACGGGGGGATACGGGTCAACACGGCTTTGCTGGGTCCGAGGTGCGTGCACCGGGGACCGCCCGAGCCGGCCCGTCAACCTCGCTGCAGGCGAGTGTGGGGTCAAAGACCAGGTCAGCCGCACGCAGCCCATTACCTCCTCGGGGCCAAACGACGCCGGGAGCAGGTGGGGGACCGGTAGGATTGGCCCCTCATGAGTGTGTTCACCAAGGTCCTGCGTGCTGGAGAAGGAAAGAAGGTCCGGCGCCTGGCCGAGCTGGTCCCAATGATCGGTGCCCTCGAGCCCGAGATGCAGGCCCTCAGCGACGACACGTTGGCCCACAAGACGGTCGAGTTCCGCGAGCGGCTGGACCAGGGCGAGTCCCTCGACGACCTCTTGATCGAGTCCTATGCGGTGGTGCGCGAAGGAGCCTGGCGGGTGCTCGGGCAACGCCACTTCGACGTGCAGCTCATGGGTGGGATGGCGCTGCACTTCGGTTGGATCGCCGAAATGAAGACCGGTGAGGGCAAGACGTTGGTCTCGACGCTGCCCGTCTACCTCAACGCGCTGGACCGGCGGGGCGTGCACGTCGTCACGGTCAACGACTACCTGGCCACTCGTGACGCCGAGTGGATGGGACGGCTCCATAAATTCTTGGGCCTGAGCGTCGGGCGCATCGGGGCCGACATCGAAGACCCGGTGCTCAAGCGCGCCGCCTATGCCGCTGATCTCACCTACGGCACCAACAACGAGTTCGGGTTCGACTATCTGCGCGACAACATGGCCCGCTCGCGCGAGCACATGGCCCAGCGCGGCCACGTCTTCGCCATGATCGACGAGGTCGACTCGATCCTGATCGACGAGGCCCGCACCCCGCTGATCATCTCGGGACCGGCCGACGAGGCGGCGCAGCTCTACTACCAGTTCGCCTCCATTGCGCGCACCCTCAAACGCGACACCGACTACGAAGTGGACGAGGAGAAGAAGACCGTCGTCCCGCTCGAGAGCGGCATCGAAAAGGTCGAAAAGGCGGTTGGGGTCGACAACATCTACGACGCCGTTTCGGTGAACTACGTCCACCAGTTGATCAAGGCGCTCGAGGCCAAAGACCTCTACCGGCGCGACAAGGACTACCTCGTGGCCGACGGCGAGGTCAAGATCGTCGACGAGTTCACCGGGCGCACCCTCGAGGGGCGGCGCTGGTCCGACGGCCTGCACCAGGCGGTCGAGGCCAAAGAGCGGGTCAACATCAAAGAGGAGAACCACACCTGGGCGACGGTGACGCTGCAGAACTACTTCCGCATGTACGAAAAGTTGTCCGGCATGACCGGGACCGCAGAAACCGAAGCGGGCGAGTTCGCCGGCACCTACGGCCTGTCGGTGGTGCCCATCCCGACCAACAAGGACATGATCCGCATCGATCAGCCCGACCTGGTCTTCAAGACCGAAGAGGCGAAATTCAACGCGGTGGTCGAGGATCTGGTCGAGCGCCACGAGTCCGGGCAACCCGTTCTCGTCGGTACCGCCTCGGTGGCCAAAAGCGAGTTGCTCTCGCGCCTGCTCGAAAAGCAGGGCGTGCCGCACAACGTCTTGAACGCCAAGCAGCACTTCCGAGAGGCCGAGGTCGTGGCCCAGGCCGGGCGCCTCGCAGCCGTCACTGTCGCCACCAACATGGCGGGTCGAGGCGTCGACATCATCTTGGGCGGCAATTCTGAGCTTCTGGCCCACCACGAGTTGGCGGCCGAAGGGGTCGACGTCACCACCGACGAGGGTCAGGTCGCGCTGAAGAAGCGCCAGGTCAGCATCGACGAGCGGTGCAAACAAGAGGGCGAGCAGGTCCGCAAACTCGGGGGCCTCTACGTGCTCGGCAGCGAGCGCCACGAGAGCCGACGCATCGACAACCAGCTGCGCGGGCGTTCGGGACGCCAGGGTGACCCCGGCGAGAGCCGCTTCTATCTCAGTCTCGAAGACGAGCTGCTCCGCCTTTTCGCCACCGGGGCGATGAACTGGGTGATGGGACGCACCTTGCCCGATGACGTGCCCATCGAGTCCAAGACGGTGGCCAAGGCCATTGAGCGGGCTCAGAGCACGGTCGAGGGACGCAACGCCGAACAGCGCAAGGACGCGCTGAAGTACGACGAGGTCATGAACCAGCAGCGCCAGGTGATCTACGAGCGCCGTCTCCAGATCATCGACGGTGACGATCTCGAAGAGCGCACCGAGGACCTCCTGGCCAGCGTCGCCGAATCCCTCGTCGCCGAGCACTGCCCGAGCGACTACCAAGAAGAATGGGATCTCAAATCCCTCATCGACGGCCTCACGCAGTATTACCCGACCAAGTTCTCAGAGGCCGACCTGGCCCAGGCCGCCACAGCCGAAGACGTCACCGAGAGCATCATCGAAGAGGCGCTCGAGTACTACGAGAAGCACTCCGAATCCATGCCCGAGGGTGCCGACACCATGCGCCAGATCGAGCGCGACGTCATGTTGCAGATCATCGACGCACGCTGGCGTGACCACCTCGCCGAGATGGACAACCTCAAAGACGGCATCCACCTGCGCTGGACGGTCCAGGCCGATCCGCTCAATGCCTGGCAGCAAGAGGGTTTCTCCCTCTTCGGCCAGTTGATGGACGTCATCGACAACGACTACCTGCGCTACATCCTCCACGTCGAAGCGGTGCAAGCCCCCTCCGCCGAGCCCGACCTCAACCGGGCCGTCTATGCCGCGGCCGAAGACCCGGTCGCCGAGACCAGCGCCCTCGCCGGCACCCTCTTGGCCGAACAAGGCCGCAATGTTGCGGGCGTTGTCGGTGCGGGCAACGGTCCCGCCCCATCCACCAACGGCGGGGGGCAGAAGCAAAAAGGCCAGCTCAGCCAGCCTGTTGCCCCCGATCCCGACGCCATGGTGCCCATTGTCAAGGCCCCACACGAGAAGGTCGGACGTAATGACCCGTGCTGGTGCGGCAGCGGCAAGAAGTTCAAGTTCTGTCATGGCGCCGTCTGAGGCGGGATCGGCGGCCGAGCTACCCCGCGACTTCGCCGCCGAACTCGCCACCGCACAGACCCGTCTCGCGCGAAGCGGAGGGCTATCTCGGACTCGAGCGACTCGAGGAACGCCGGGCCGAACTCGAAATCCAAGCCGCCAAGCCCGACCTGTGGGACGACGCCGACGCGGCGCGGGCCATTACCACCGAGTTGGGCAAGGTCATGGCCGACCTCGAACAGTTGCACGAGCTGCGCGACGCGCTGGACGAGGCACAGGCCCTCTTCGAGTTGGTGAGCGAATCGCGGGCCGACGGCACCCCCGACGCGTCGTTCGAATCCGAACTGGTCGCCAGCGTCGACGCGCTGAATGACCGGTTGAACAAGCTCGAGGTGCAGTCGTTGTTCTCGGGCGAGTACGACGACAAGGACGCCATCGTCGAGGTCCACGCCGGTGCGGGAGGGACCGACGCGCAGGACTGGACCGAGATGATGTTGCGCATGTACCAGCGCTGGGCCGAGCGGCGCGGCTTTAGTGTCGAGTTGGACGAGGCGACCGAGGGGCAAGAGGCCGGGCTACTTTCTGCCACCTTCATCGTCCATGGTCGCTTCGCCTACGGGCTCTTGGCCACCGAGCGCGGCGTGCACCGCCTGGTGCGCATGTCGCCGTTTGACTCGCAGAAGCGCCGCCAGACGAGCTTCGCGTCCATGGACGTGACTCCGTTCCTCGAAGACGTCTCGAGTGAGATCGAGATCGACGAGAAGGATCTGCGCATCGACACGTACCGCTCGTCGGGAGCAGGGGGCCAACACGTCAACAAGACGGACTCGGCCATCCGCCTCACCCACTTTCCGACCGGCATTGTCGTTTCATGCCAAAACGAGCGCAGCCAACATCAGAACAAGGCCAAGGCGATGCAGATCCTCGGCGCGAAGTTGGCCGAGCGGGCGCGCCAGGAGCGCCGGGCCGAGATGAATGCACTCAGTGGCGACCGGGTCGATAACGCATGGGGCAATCAGATCCGCTCCTACGTGCTCGCGCCGTACCAGCTGGTCAAGGATCTGCGCACCGGTCACGAGACCGGCAACGTCGACGCGGTGCTCGACGGCGATCTCGAGGACTTCATGGAGGCCGAACTGCGCCGCCAACGCGGAAATACCTGAGGATCACCCCTTCTGACCAGCGCCGAAGACGGTGCACCCATTTGGTGATGCGACTTCGTTAGGATTGGGGCGTTGCATCATCGCTTTGCGTGTGATGCCGCCGCCCACACACCATGATTCGTTTCGATCACGTCACCAAGACCTATAAGGGGTCAACTGTCGCTCTGCGCGATATCTCGATCGAGATCGACAAGGGAGAGTTCGTCTTCTTGGTCGGTTCGTCGGGGTCGGGTAAGACGACCTTCATCCGCCTCTTACTCCGCGAAGAACTTCCTGATCAGGGTCATATTTGGGAGGCCGGACGCGACATTGTCGATCTGCCTAAATGGCGGGTGCCGTACCTGCGTCGCAATATTGGTTGCGTCTTCCAGGACTTCCGTTTGCTGCCGAACAAGACGGTGTTCGAGAACGTCGCCTTCGCCCTCGAGGTGATCGGCCGTCCCCGCCACGTCGTCGCCAACCAGGTGCCCCAGGTGCTCGACCTCGTCGGGTTGGCCAAGAAGACCGACAGCCTGCCGAGCGAACTTTCCGGTGGTGAGCAACAACGTGTCGCAGTTGCGCGCGCCTTCGTGAACCGCCCCCTCATCCTCCTCGCCGACGAGCCGACGGGAAACCTCGACCCCCAGACCAGCCAGGGCATCATGCAGTTGCTCGACCGCATCAACCGCACCGGCACCACCGTCGTGGTCGCCACCCACGACGAGGTCCTCGTCGACAAGATGCGCCGCCGGGTCATCGAGCTCTCCAACGGCAACATGGTGCGTGACCAAGCGCGTGGCGTCTACGGCATCGACGGCACCATTGCGACCGGGGCCGAACTCATCACCGGGACACCGGGCTGAGATGCCGGTATCAGTCGACTACGTCGTCCGCGATACCGGATCGAATCTGTGGCGCAACCGCCTCATGACGGTGGCCGCCGTGCTGACGGTCGCGGTGTCGCTGACCCTCGTCGGTGCCGCCTTGTTGTTGCGCCAGGGCGCGGCCAACGCGTCGGGCGAATGGGAACGCGGCACCAAGGTCACGGTGTGGATGGAGCCGTCCGCCAACGCGTAAGAGATCAAGGCGGTCGGGACCCAGATCGCCCAGCTGAGCTACATCCGCCAGCCCTGTACGTATTGGGACAAGCAGCGGAACTTCAACGAGGCGCGCAAGTTGCTCCCGAGCGACGTCGTGGCGTCGACCAACGTGGCCGATATGCCGACGTCGTACTGGTGTGTCCCCGAAACCCTGGCTGACGCGTCCCAGGTGGTGACGTCGTTCAAGGGGACCCCCGGCGTGTTGGCCGTCACCGAACCGTCGCAGCAGATCCATACCGAAGAGTCCGTCATCAACGTCTTTAAGTGGGTCTTCTTGAGCGTGGCGGTGATCTTGATCATCTCGGCCGCGGTGCTGATCCTGAACTCGATCCGCATGGCCATCTTCGCCCGTCGACGCGAGGTGTCGGTCATGAAGCTGGTGGGGGCGACGAACTGGTTCATTCGGGTCCCGTTCATGTCCGAGGGGATGATCCAGGGCCTCTTGGGCTCTGGCCTGGCCGTGCTGGCGGTGTGGGGCCTCTACGGCGTCATCAACCACTACGGCAACGGGTCGGGGACCGGCAACATCTTGGGCGCAATGCATATGAGCGGCGGCGAGGTCATCTTGACCAACATCGTCGTCGTAGTGGTGGGCGTGGTGATCGGGTCCTTGGGATCAGCCATCGCCATCCGTCGCTTCCTCGACGTCTAGGCGCCTTCGCCACAGACCCTGAAGTGGGTCGAGCCCTCGCTCGGCAGGGCGCGGTGGCGAGTGCCGCAGGGCCTTTTGGGTGCGACGCACGGCGCAGACGTCGATGTAGCCTGGCCACCAATCGGCACGTGGGAGGGGCCTCGGTGGGTGAAGCATGAACGATCCTGAACTCTTCCTTCCCGAGCCGACGCCGCGGCCCGTGCGCTACACGGTGATCTCGGTGGACGACCACGTAGTCGAGCCGCCCCACACCTTCGAAGGACGCTTGCCCGTCCACCTGGCTGATTGCGCCCCGCGGATCGTCGAGACCAAGGGGGGCCACCAGGTCTGGGAGTTCGAGGGCAATCGCTACACCCAGGTCGGCATGAACGCGGTGGCCGGCCGGCGTCCCGAAAGCCACGGGCTCGAGCCGTTCCGTTTCGACCAGATGCGACCGGGCTGTTACGACGCCAAAGCCCGCATCGCCGACATGGATCTCAACGGGGTTTGGGGCTCGGTGAACTTCCCCTCCCAGATCACTGGGTTTTGTGGTCGGGTCTTCTTCGATGCGACCCATCGCGATCTCGGCGTGGCCTGCGTCAGGGCCTGGAATGACTGGCTCTTCGAGGAATGGCACACCCCGTTCCCCGAGCGCATCGTCGCCCTCGGCATCACGTATCTCTCCGACCCCGCCGAGGCCGTCGCGGAAATCCGTCGCAACGCCGAGCGCGGGTTCACCTCGGTGACACTGCCCGAGCGTCCCCACGAGATCGGACTGCCGTCCCTTTGGGACCGCGATCACTGGGACCCAATCATCGAAGCCATTGTCGACACCGACACCGTGGTGTCGCTCCATGTCGGGAGTTCGGGCCTGACCCCCGCCCCTCCGGGTGGCCCGGCGTTGCAGCTCGGGGCCACATTGTTCGGTCAACTGTCCCTCATTGCTTGTAGCGAATGGCTGTGGTCGGGTTATCCGGCCAAGTTCCCGACCTTGAAAATCGCCATGAGCGAGGGGGGCATTGGCTGGGTGGCCATGCTGCTCGACCGTCTCGACAACATGGTCGACCGGTCCGGCTATGGGCTCGGCTGGGATCTTCGACCGGCCGACGTCCTGACCCGCAACTTCTGGTTCTGCACCATTGACGACCCGTCGACCATCGACACGCGTTATCGCATCGGGGTGGAGAACATCATGGTGGAGACCGACTATCCCCACGGCGACGGCACGTGGCCCGATACCCAAGACGTCATCGAGAAGTACTGGGGGCACCTCCCGACCGCCGAGCTGCGGGCCATGTGTTGCCTGAACACGGCCGCTCTCTACCGCACCCCGCTCCGCCCCGCGTCCTGCCCGAGCTGTAGACGATGGGTTTTTCCGTATCGCCCGAGCACCTGATGCCCGATCTCAGCACGCGCCAAGAGATGGTGGTGCTGGCCCGGGCGTTGTGGCGTGAAGGCTGGAACGACCATCTCGCCGGGCACATCACCGTCGCCCTCGACGACGGCACCTTGTTGTGCACCCCGTGGCTGTTGACCTGGGAGGAGTTCACGTCCGCCGACATTTTGCGCATCGACCGAGACGGTGGCGTCATCGAGGGCGAATGGCCGGTGCCCCCGGGCATCCCGCTCCACCTCGAGCTGCACAAGATGCGCAGCGACGTCACCTGGGCGGTGCACAACCACCCGCTCTACGCAACGATCTGGGCCGACATCGCCGAGTGCCCACCAGTCCTCGACCAAAGCTCCGCGCTCGGTGGCGGGGCCCTCGTCCTGGTCAACGAGTACCGCGGTCCGGTCAACGACCCGGCCAGCGCCCGCCGCGCCATCGAGGAGATGGGTTCGGCACACTTGGCGCTGCTGGCGGGGCACGGGGCGTTCGTGGTCGGGGGCTCGGCCCGTGCCGTTCACCAACGCGGTGTGGCCCTCGAGCAGCGGTGCCAACGGTCCTACATGGCGCGGGCGATCGGCGGAGGGGCACACTCGCTCTTGCCCGAGTCGTTCCGCTCCGCCATGGTGGCCAGCGACGGCGAGGGATTCGTTGGGTTCTGGGAGGCCGCCGTGCGCGTCGAGTTACGGGCCGACCCAGCACTTCTCGACTGAGGGAGCGCGCTGCCGGCTCGTCGCGCCGTGCCGGCGGTGACCGCTCAGCGCGTCAAGGTTCGCGACAAGGTCACCCGTGCACACTGAAGGGGCCCCGCACCAGCGGTGCACCAACAGAGCGAGGAATGTGCCATGGCCAACACCATCACCATTGCGGGGAACCTGACCCGAGAACCCGAAATCCGTTACACCAAGGACGGTCAGGCCAACACGCAACTGGGCCTCGCCGTCAATCGACGCTGGCTCGATCGAGCCACCGGACAGTGGCAAGAAGCCACATCGTTCTTCGACATCATCTGCTGGAAAGACATGGCGGAGAACGTCGCACTCAGTCTCACCAAGGGTATGCGGGTCATCGTCACCGGCCGCATCGAACAGCACAGCTGGGAGGGCGAAGAGGGCGATCACCGCACCAAAGTCGAGGTCACGGCCGATGAAATCGGGCCGAGCCTGCGCTTTGCCACCGCCGACGTGCAGCGCAGCGAACGGTCCAGCCCCGCGCAGTTCCCCTTGGGTGGCCCCGATTCGGCATGCGACACCGCCAAGGTATGAGTGGCGCCGTGGTTGATCACCTCATGGGTAGTGGTGGAGAGCACGGTCCTGGTCCAATTGGTGCTGGTCCAACTCGTCCACGGCATCTGGCTGGCGGGGGTGGGCGCGCTCACCGCATCGGTGATTGTGTGGCGCGCCGGCGCCATCGTGGCCGCCCGGTGCCGAACCGGTCGCCGCTGAGGGTCGCTTCGGCGAGTTGTCGCCTCAGCGCTCGCCCGGGCCCTCGTCCTTGGTTGGATCGAAGGTGAGAGAGAGGGAGTTCACGCAGTAGCGCAACCCGGTCTCGGTGGGCCCGTCGGCAAATACGTGGCCGAGGTGCCCACCGCAACGGGCGCAGAG
Source organism: uncultured Acidimicrobiaceae bacterium (assembly GCA_963800725.1). Lineage (GTDB taxonomy): Bacteria > Actinomycetota > Acidimicrobiia > Acidimicrobiales > RAAP-2 > Bog-473. The sequence goes on from CAWDCE010000023.1 coordinate 22,482, forward strand.
AATCTCGGTGCGCGCCATCCCAAAGCTGCGGTCGGTGTGCTCGATGATGGTCCCCGCCGACCTGGCCCGGTCGAAGCTCGGCCACCCGGTGCCCGACTCGAACTTCGCATCGGTGTCAAAGAGCACGGCCGCACAGGCGGCGCACCGGAACACGCCGTCGCCATCGACGTGGAGCAGGTCCCCGCTCCAGGCCGGCTCAGTTCCGGCCCGACGCAGCACCCGGTAACGCTCGGGGGAAAGCTCGGCCTTCCATTCCTCGTCGGTCTTGGTGACCTCGTAGTCCACCATTGGTCCCTTCTTCTTGGCCCGGCGCAGCAGCATGGTGCATCACTCCTCAAGTTGTTCAACGTGGCCGGCCTCAGAAGTATTTCGGTGTGGCCCCGACGGCGGCATAACAGGCCGCAATCAGCCGCCGTGCCCGAGGATCGCCCACCATCCCTGATTGCATCTGGTTCATGACGTAGCCGACGGCCAAATTGTTCTCGGGGTCGGCGAACCCGTAGGAGCCCCCGGCCCCGGTGTGACCGAAGGACCCGGCACCGCCGAACGGCGAAAACGGGCCTGAGATCCAAAAACCCAGACCGATCTGTTGTTCCATTGCGAATCCCAAGGACAAGAACACCTGATCGGGCCCGAACGTGTGCACGGTTCGGGCGGCGTTGATCTGGTCCTCGCTGAGGAGCGGAGTGCGGGGCCCGCCGTCCACGGTCCCGATGAGGCCGGCATAGAGGCGGGAGAGCGAGGCGGCATTGGTGATGCCGTTGGCGGCGGGCATCTCGGCGGCGTGCCAGGCCGGGCGGTTCATCCACCCCGGCTCAGACAGTGCTCCCGCGACATTGAGGGCGCGGGCCAACAGGGTTTTAGAGAAGCCCCCGCCCCCGGTGCTCGAGGCGTCCCCGAGGAGGTTCCCGACGACGGGCGAGGACGCGCCGCTCTAGCTCGGCCGGGAGCCCGATCCAAAACTCGAGCCCGAGCGGACCCGCGATCTCTTCGGCGAAGAAGGTGCCGAGCGAGCGGCCCGTGATGCGACGCACCACCTCGCCGACCAGGTAGCCGTAGGTGACGGCGTGGTAGCCGTGCGCGGTACCCGGTTCCCACAGCGGCGACTGGGCCTCGAGGGCACGAATGATCGGGTCCCAGCGCTGCACCTCTTCGGCCGAGAGACGCGTGTCGAGCACAGGGAGGCCGGCCTGATGGGTGAGCAGGTACAAGACGGGGATATCGGCCTTGTTGGCCTGCGCGAATTCGGGCCAATCGTGCGACACGGGTTGGGCCAGGTCGAGTTGGCCCCGCTGCACCAAGAGGTTCGCACAGGCGGCGGTCGCTCCCTTGGTCGAGGAGAACACGAGTTGGAGGGTGTCCCGGTCATAGGGACGCGTCCCGGCCGCATCGAAGGTGCCACCCACGAGATCGACGACCTTGGCGCCGTGTACGTGGAGGCAGAACCCCACGCCGACCTCGCGGCCGACTTCGAAGTTGTGCGCAAAGGCCTCGCGCACACCCTCGAAACCCGGTGCCACCACTCCGTCGATCAGCGCGTCCACGCTTCCTCCTCCGTGCGCCTCGTGTCGGTTCGGATCATGCCGCCAGCCGCTCGCTCGCCCGACCCATCAAGAAGCGGAAGTTGTCGACGTAGAAGGCCCGGCGGGTCGCCTCGTCGGCTTGGCCGAGCGACGCCTCGAAGCGCTCGATCGGGCGGCGGCCCCCTTCGACGTGGGGGTAGTCCGACGAGAACATGACCAGGTCCGCCCCGCCCTCTTTGATGATCCAGCCCACGTCCTCGGTCGGGTAGGGGGTGAAACGCACTTGGCGATGCACGTAGTCGCTCGGTCGCAGCGACAGTTTTTCCAATCGATCCTCGTGACGCGCGAACGCGTCGAAGGCCGACTCCATTTGGCGGAGCCACGACGGCACCCAGATCGCCCCTTGTTCAATGACCCCGATGCGAAGTCCGGGAAACTGCTCGAGCACGCCGTCGAAGATCATGGTGGCCAATGTCTGGGCCGGTGGACCCGGGATCCCCATGTAGTCGACCGAGCGGAAGTTCTCGTCGCCCCCGTGGAAGTCATGGGGGATGGGCAGACCGTTGATGAAATAGTGCGGGTCGATCAGGTCGCCGGTGCCGCCGACGTGGAAGACCACGGGCACCTCGGCGTCTTGGGCGACCGCCCAGAGCGGGAACAGATCGAGGTGACTCGGCGAGAAGGCCGGGGGACACCCCGACGCCACCAACAACGCGCTCGCCCCTCGGGCAATGACGTCGGTTGCAGTCACAACCGCGCGTTTTGGGTCAACCAGTGGGACGTAGCAGGTGGACAAGAGCCGGGGGTCGACGGCGCAGAACTCGAGCATGCCCCGGTTGTGTGCCTCGGCCGCGGCGTAGGCGAGATCGATATCGCCCGAGTGCTCGAAGTCATGGAGGCGGGTGTTGTGGAAGGTGTTGAACACCAGTTGGCTGGAGAATCCCAACAAGTCGAGGGCGCGGGGACGGTCGCTGGCCAAAAAGGAACCGGTCGCGGCGAAGTTCTTCCGCGCCATGATCTCGGTGGCTTCGTTGGCCCGGTAGTCCTTTGAGCGATGGGTCTGGCGGAGGCGATCGAAGGATGCCGCGAGATCTTGTTGTTGCTCGTCGGGGTTTCCCGTCTGGCGCAGTTCGTTGCCACTTCGGTACTCAAGGATAGGGAGGCGATCCCGGAAGGCCGGGTCGGCGTGGTCGCGCAGCCACGTCGGGGTCTCCATGATGTGCGCGTCGGCATCGTGGATCAGCCGGGTGTCGTTATAGGGCATCGCCACCTCTTTCCTCGGTGCCGAGTATCGCAAAACCCGACCACGAGCGCTCTGCGACCCATGGCACAAGCGAAGGGATCAGGCAGCGACTCGAGTTCGCGAGTGGTCACCGCCCCGGCCAGATGGCGGGCGGACCACGAGGAGGGAGCGAAGCGCTGATTTCGCTCGACGCCCGCCTATAGACAATCCGATATAGGCTAAAGTTCCATGGGGCGAGAGTCGCTGGCATCCGCCACGCTGTTGAAGCGTGCGCGATTGCGCGCTTCGCTCTCGCAGACCGAAGTCGCCCGGCGGGCCAATGTCGCGCAAAGTGTGATCAGTGTCTACGAGTCTGGTCACCGCGAGCCCGCCCTGAGCACGCTCGAGCGGTTGGTTGCGGCGACCGGGCACCGTCTGGTCCTTGAGCTTGAGACCGATCTCGATGCCCGACCCGGGTTGCCCGATTCGCCCTTCGGTCGACGGTTACGCCATCGGCGTAAGGCGATTCTCGCAGCGGCTCGTCGTCATGGGGCATCGAATGTCCGGGTGTTTGGCAGTGTCGCTCGCGGCGAAGAAACGGCGCAAAGTGAAATTGACCTGCTGGTCGACTTGGCTCCAGGCACCGGACCGTTCACTCTGGGCAAGCTTGAGCGGGAGATCTCCGACATCCTTGGCACGCACGTCGACGTCGCCCCGTCCGACAGCCTGCGCCCGAAGGTGCGGGCCGAAGCGGAATCTGAAGCGATCGAACTGTGAGCCGACATGATGACGAGTGGCTGGCTGACCTCATCGATGCCATCGAGGCGATTGGAATGTACCTAAAGAGAGGTCCGTTCGACGACGGGCTCGTGTTCGACGCGGTCCGCCTTCGCCTCATCGAAATCGGTGAGGCGGAGAGACCCCGAAGTGTTGGCGTCCGAACCTGAAATTCCATGCGAAGACGTCGCCGGAATGCGGGACCGCCTGGCGCATCGTTACTTTGACACGTCTCACGCAATTGTCCGGGCCACCGTCGACATGGATCTCCCGATCCTTGAAACTGCCGTTCGGCGCCTCCGGGCCCGGCCACGCGAGCACTGAGCACACCCGCCGTCGGTCTCCCTTCGTCGCTCCTCTTCGCCGAGAAAGTTTCCCCTCCCGGCGGTCGTATGTGCGATGCGATGTTTCGGCTCCGCGCGTCCCGAACGCCTGCTTCGGATGTGAGTTCCCAAGGATGTGCGGAGACGTGATGTGGGTCGCCTCAATGTGTCGTGCGCGCCGAATCGAGGACTGAGCAGCGACACGTGAGCGGCCTTGAGGACAAATGGCTCCCGAGTCGTGCCACGTGGCCGATCACGCACTGAGGGCGCAGCGGTCCAGATGTGTTCCCCTGGCCAGGGGTTTCTCGGGCTAGAGGTAGCAGCTGACGCCCCGTCAGATCGCTCGGTGGGCGTTGGTAACCTACCGGGGCCATGGACCTGCGAGATCGCCCAGCCGACACGGCGTTTCGCGCCGAGGTGCGGGCCTTTTTCGAGGCCAACGTCGTCGGGGAATTCGCCGCCCTCGGGGGCCGGGGTGGCTCTGGTGATGAGACGTTCGGCTTTGCGACCCGGCTGCGCTGGGAACGCGTCCTGGCCGAGGCCGGGTGGACCTGTCTCGGTTGGCCGACCGAGTACGGCGGGCGGGGCACGACCATGACCGAACAGGTCATCTTCAACGAGGAGTACACCCGAGCCCTGGCCCCTGGTCGGGTCTCGATCCTCGGTGAGGGGCTCTTGGGGCCGACGTTGATCCACTACGGCACCAAGGCCCAAAAGGAGCGCTTTTTGCCCCCGATCCGCTCGGGTACCGAGTTGTGGTGCCAGGGTTACTCAGAACCCGACGCGGGTTCTGATCTGGCGGGGGTCAAGACCAAGGCCGAGCGCGACGGGGACGAGTGGGTCATCACGGGGCAAAAGGTCTGGACGTCGCTCGCCCATCAAAGCGACTGGTGCTTCGTCGTCGCGCGCACCGACCCCGAGTCCACTCGCCACAAGGGGCTGTCCTACCTCTTGGTCGAGATGGATCAACCCGGCGTGGAAATTCGCCCCATCACCCAGCTGACCCGCACCAGCGAGTTCAACGAGGTCTTCTTCGACGGGGCGCGCACCTCGGTCGACCACGTGGTCGGCGAGGTCGGCGACGGCTGGCGGGTGGCACTCGCGACCTTGTCCTACGAACGTGGCGTCGCCCTGCTCGGTCACCAGTTGAGCTTCGTCCGCGAGCTCGAGGGGATTGTGGCCCTGGCCCAGCGCAATGGCCGCTCCAAGGACCCGGTGCTGCGCCAACGCCTGGCCCAGGCGCACGCAGAGCTGACCATCATGCGTTACAACACCCTGCGCAGCCTCTCGGGTGTCGACGGCCCAGTCGCTCCACCAGAAGCCTCCATCGCCAAGCTGTACTGGGGCAGTTGGCACCGCCGCCTCGGCGAGCTCGCCCTCGACGTGGCCGGCATGCACGCAACGGTGCTCGACGGCGCCCCCTACGAGCTCAGCGACCTGCAGCGGTCCTTTCTCTTCTCGCGCTCGGAAACCATTTACGGTGGGTCCAACCAGATCCAGCGCAACATCATTGGCGAGCGGGTGCTCGGACTCCCGCCCGAGCCGAAAGGGGTGGCGTGAGCCTCTCGTCGCACTTCGATCCACCACCACCGCCCACCCCGCCCACTGGCCACGCGCTGCTTGAGGACAAGGTGGTCATCGTGACGGCGGCGGCGGGGACCGGGATTGGTTCAGCCACCGCGCGCCGCTGCCTCGAAGAGGGCGCGAAGGTGGTGGTGTCGGACACCCACGAGCGCCGCCTCAACGAAACCGCCGAGCAACTGGCGGCAGAAACCGGCGGAGCGGTCCATGCGGTTGTGTGCAATGTGACCGACGAGGACCAGGTCCAAGCGCTCTACCGCGCATCCATCGAGCACTTCGGTCGCTTCGACGTGGCGGTGCACAACGCGGGGCTCGGTGGCACTGTGCCGCTGGTCGAGATGACCGACGCACAATGGTCGAGCGTGCTCGACATCACCTTGACCGGCACCTTCCGCTGCACCCGCGCCGCCCTCGGGCACCTCTTGGCCCAGGGAAGTGGGGTCATTGTCAACAACGCCTCGGTGCTCGGGTGGCGCGCCCAAGCCGGCCAGGCCCATTACGCCGCGGCCAAGGCCGGGGTCATGGCGCTCACCCGCTGCGCGGCGGCCGAGGCGGCGCCGAGCGGGGTGCGGGTCAACGCGGTGTCACCGAGCCTGGCCGAGCACCCGTTCTTGAACCGGGCCATCCCCGACGAGGACCTGGCCGTCCTGCGTCGTCGCGAGCTGTTCGGTCGCGGGGCGCAGACCTGGGAAGTGGCCAACGTCATCATCTTTTTGGCCAGTGACTACTCGTCGTACATGAGCGGCGAGGTCGTCTCGGTCAGTAGCCAGCACCCATGAGCACCGAGGGGGAAGGCACCGGGATCGGCGGGGCGGCGGCCAGCGAGGAGGACCCGCGCGCCGATCTCACCTGGGGCACCATCCCGGCCCTGGTGACCGACGCCGCGCACCGATTCGGTGACACCGAGGCTCTGGTCGACGGCGACGTCCGGCTCAGCTACTGCGATCTGGCCGACGAGGTCGACCGCTATGCCCGCGGGTTCATGGCGCTCGGGGTCGAGCCCGGGGACCGGATAGCGATCTGGGCGCCCAACTGCGCGCCCTGGATGCTGGCCGCGCTCGGGGCACTTCGGGCCGGGGGCGGTGCTGGTGCCAATGAACACCCGCTTCAAGGGCACCGAAGCGAGTTACGTGCTGCGGATGTCGGGGGCGACCACGTTGGTCACGGTGCGCGGGTTCCTCGGTGTGGACTATCCCGCCCTGCTCGAGGGCGAGGACGTCGGGGCGCTGCGCACCACCGTGTTGTTGCGCGACGAGGGCGGGGACGAAAGTCCCTCGCTCATCGACATCGAGGCCTTCCTCGCACTCGGCGACATTGTTTTGTTGTCCGAATCCGCCGCACGCGCCGAGGCCATTGGACCGAGCGACATCTCGGACCTCATCTTTACCTCGGGGACGACCGGGCACCCAAAGGGTGCGGCGACCACGCACGCCCAGAGCCTGCGCACGTTCGGGACCTGGGCCTCGATCGTCGGGCTCACCCACGGCGACCGCTACCTGGTGGTCAACCCCTTCTTCCATACGTTCGGTTACAAGGCGGGCATCTTGGCCAGCCTCATGGCGGGGGCAACCGTCGTCCCCGAAGCCGTCTTCGACCCGGCCAAGGTCATGGCGCGCATCCCGGCCGAGCGGATCTCGGTGCTGCCCGGGCCTCCCACCCTCTACCAGAGCCTGCTCGCAGACCCGAAGCGCTCGCAGTTCGACCTTTCGTCGCTGCGCCTCGGGGTCACCGGGGCCGCGGTGGTGCCGGTTGAACTGGTCCATGCCATGCGCGACGAGCTGGGTTTTTCAACCGTGCTCACCGCCTACGGGCTCACCGAGTCCTGTGGCACCGTGACCATGTGCCGGCGCAGCGACCCGCCTGAGATCATCGCCCACACCTCTGGGCGGGCCATCCCCGGACTCGAGGTCGCGGTCATGGTCGACGGCGAGACCGTGGCCGCAGGAGAACCCGGTGAGATCGTCGTGCGGGGCTACACCGTCATGTCGGGCTACTGGAACGACGAGGCCGCAACGGCTTCGACCATCGATGCCGACGGTTGGCTCCATACCGGCGACATTGGAGTCGCCGATACCGACGGCAACATCACGATCACCGACCGGTTGAAGGACATGTTCATGGTCGGGGGATTCAACGCGTATCCCGCCGAGATCGAGGCCATGTTGCGCTCGGTGCCCGGCGTGGCCCAGATAGCGGTCGTCGGGGTTCCCGATGAGCGGATGGGCGAGGTCGGCTGCGCCTATATCGTGGCGGACCCCCAGAGCGAGACCCAGGGCGACGAACTGGCCCAAGAGATCATGCAATGGGCCAGAGAACACATGGCCAACTACAAGGTGCCGCGCCAGGTCGTCCTGGTCGAGGCACTCCCGCTGAACGCCGGGGGCAAGGTGCTCAAGCGCGAACTGCGTGAGCGCCACGGTGCCGGTCAAGATCACGTCGTGACCTTAGAGAGGAGCAATTGATGCGAGGAATTGTCTATACGGGCGAGGGCGTCGAAGTCACCGACGCGCTCGAGGTGCGCACTCCGGGACCCAAAGAGGTCCGGATCCAGATGGTGGCGGCGGGGGTCTGCCACTCGGACCTCTCGGTCATTGACGGCACCATCCCGTTTCCCGCCCCGGCCGTCTTGGGCCACGAGGGGGCGGGCGTGGTCGAGTCGGTCGGTTCCGAAGTCACCTCGGTCAAGCCGGGCGACCATGTGGTGATCGCGACCTTGGCGAGCTGTGGGACCTGTCGGGCCTGCAGCACCGGGCACCCGACGTGGTGCAAGAGCTCGCTCGGGAACATCTCGACCCCCTTCACCTTCAAGGGTGAGCCGGCGTCGAACTTCGCCGCGGCCTCGGTCTTTAGCGAGATGACCGTGGTCAGCGAGGTCCAGGCCGTGCGGATCCCCAAAGAGGTCCCCCTCACCTCGGCCTGCCTCATTGGTTGTGGCGTGCTGACCGGTGTGGGTGCGGTACTCAACCGGGCCAAGGTCCGCCCCGGCGACACCGCGGCGGTGTTCGGGGTCGGAGGGGTTGGGCTCAACGTCATCCAGGGGCTGCGCATTGCGGGGGCGACGCGGATCATCGCGGTCGACACGTTGGCGGCCAAAGAGGCGCTCGGGCGCCAGTTCGGTGCCACCCACTTCGTCGATGCCTCGAGCGGGGATGCCGCGAAGACCGTGCGTGAGCTGACGCCGGCCAACCGCGAGTCGGCCGCCGGCGCCCTGTTCCCGCTCGGCGGGGTCACCTGGGCTTTCGACTGTGTCGGGCACCCCGCCGTCTTGCGCAGTGCGCTCGATTGTCTCGACTGGGGCGGCAATGCCGTGGCGATCGGGATCCCGCCCCGCGGCACCGAGGTGTCCGTCGACGTCAACGCGCTGGCCTACGTCGACCGGGGCCTGCTCGGCAACCGCTACGGCTCGGCCCGCCCCCACCACGACATCCCCCTCATGGTCGACCTGTACCTGGCCGGGCGGCTCATGCTCGACGAGTTGGTGTCGCTGACCCGCCCGCTGGCGGCCTTTGGTGACGTGGTCGACGAGATGCACGCGGGCCGCGTCGCGCGCGGTGTCCTCACCTTCGACTAAGCACACGGGGTGCAACTGGTGCGATCGGCGACAGCGGGGCGAAGCGGTGGGGCGACGGGGACCCCGTCCGCTCGGGTCGCGGTGAGGTGCTGACGCGATGAAGGGCGTCTTGTTGGCGGGGGGCACCGGGTCGCGTCTGTACCCCCTCACCCGCATCACCAACAAGCACCTCTTGCCCATCTACGACCGCCCGATGATCGCGTGGTCGATCGAGGCGCTCGTCACGGCCGGGATCGACGAGATCATGTTGGTGACCGGGGGCAACCACGCCGGCGAGTTCTTGCGCCTGCTCGGCAACGGCAGCGAGTACGGCGTGCAGCGGCTCTTGTACGGCTACCAAGAAGAAGCGGGCGGCATCGCCGAGGCCTTGAGCGAGGCCGAAGGCTTCGTCGACGACGATCCCGTCTTGGTCATGTTGGCCGACAACATCATGGAGCGCGCCATCACCCCCATGGTCGATGCGTTCCGGGCCGACCCGAGTGGGGCGCGGATCTTGCTCAGCGCGGTGGCCGAACCGGCGCACCTGCGCCATCTCGGTGTCCCGGTGCTCGGCGACGACGGTGCGGTGCTGCGCATCGAGGAGAAGCCCGAGCGCCCGGGCTCGAACTTCTGTGTCACCGGCATCTACTGCTACGACGCTCAGGTCTTCGACGTGATCCGCACCCTGGAGCGTTCCGGGCGCGGCGAACTCGAGATCACCGACGTGAACAACCACTATGTGGCGGCCGGCCAGATGGCCTACGACGTCCTCGAGGGCTTCTGGGGTGATGCCGGCGAGTCGATCGACGCCTATTACGCGGTCAACGACTACGTGCGGGCCCACGGCGCCAACCACCGCGAATGACAGACTGCCCAACGCCGGATGCGGCTAAGGGATTGGGGGGAATCAGATGATTGGCGACATTTTCGGACCCGATATTTTCGTGGCGTTCGTACTCTTGGTGCTCTCTGTCGCCACCATTGCCATCCCGATCTGGGCCGTAATCGACGCGGCCAGCCGGCCCGGCCCCGCCTTCGCCGCCGCGGGGTCGTCCAAGGGGATGTGGATCGCGTTGATTGTGGTCTTTACGGTATTGACCGGCCTTGTTGGACTGGTACTGGCTTGCGTCTACCTGGCCTCAGTTCGACCCAAGGTGCGCGCTCTGGCGCGCTAGTGAGGTGCCCCGCAGGGGCGCGGATTTTCCCGGGGCGACCGCAATCTCGGTCTCGGCAACTGGGTCGAATGAAGGCAACGGCACGCCCGATGTCGGGGCGAATCTGCGGCGGCGCACATCACTCTTGGCGGTCAAGGCCGGTGGCGCGGGTGATCAGTTGGGAAATAGACCCTGCTCAACGGGCCGTCGGCGTATGTTCTTCATACCAGTTGCAAGAGGAGGAGTCCGGGGCTAAACAAGCGTTGGGTAGATCCCAAGCGCAACGAGTGGGGGGACATTATGACCACCGGTTCAAGTCGCATTTTCGGCTTACGCCAACTCCTGGCGGCCACCGTCATCGGGGCCATCGCCAGCGCCGGGGCGGTGACCCTCTCGAGTTCAGTCGCTTCGGCCACAACCACCGACATCACCTCATCGGGTCCCTTGACCGACATTGGGGTCGTACCGACCTCAACTGTTCGGTGATGCACTCAGGCGATGCCGATGGCGAGTGGTACGGCAACACGGCGTGCGGCACGCTGCTCGCGACCGGTGGCACCCTCTACGGACCGGCGAGCATTCCCGCCGGCTCCAGTGCAGCACCACTGACGCCGTGGACCGAGATCAGCCAGAGCGCAGTGACCGGCAGCGGGACGGCGGGTGATCCCTACAAGATCGTGACCGTCGACGCGGCCGGCACAAGCGGGTTGCAAGTCACCGAGACCGACACCTATGTGGTCGGACAAGAGTCCTATCGCGACGACGTCGTGGTGACCAACACCGCGAGCAGCGCCGCCACCGGCGTCTTGTCCCGCGCCGGCGACTGTTACCTCCAAGACTCCGACACCGGATATGGGATCTATGACGCCGGAACCGGGGCGATCACCTGCACCACCAGCCTGACCCCGGGCAGCCGCATCGAACAGATGCTCCCCCTCACCGCCGCCAGCAACTACTTCGAGGGCTTCTACAACACGCTGTGGGCCAATATCGGCACGCAGGCGCCGTTTCCCAACACGTGCGACTGCGCCATTGACGAGGACAACTCGCTGGGCCTGTCGTGGAACCTGAATCTGGCGGCCGGCGCATCGACCACCGACTCGTCGATTGTCACCTTCTCGCCGCTCGGGGCCGAACCGGTGACCCTGACCAAGACCGCCGACGCCTCGAGCGTGGTGGCGGGCGGCAGCGACGGCTACACGATCACCGCGACCAATCCGAACACCTCAGCGGTCACACTGACGTCGCTGAGCGACACGCTCGGTGCCGGATTCTCCTATCAAAGCGGCACGACCACCGGGGCCACTACCGCAGACCCCGCCATCGGCGGCCAGACCCTCACCTGGGGTTCGATCGTGGTGCCCGCGGGCGGGACGGCCAGCGTGCACTTCGGGGTCACTGCATCGAGCACGCCGGGCACCTACAGCGATGACGCCGAGGGCGCGGCCACCGGCTTCACCGTTGTCGGCACAGGAGCAGCGGCCCCGGTCACCGTCACCGCGGGCACGGTCGCACCGAGCCATCTGGTCGTCAACGCCGCCACCGGCGAAATTCGCCGATTCGACGACCGTCTCGGCCGTGTTGACCAATGCCAATACCTCGGCCCCCGCCGTCAACAAGTCGGTGGTCTTCACGCTCGATGCCAACGAGACTTGCACGGGCGTCACCGACGCCACGGGCACCACGTCGTGTGCCATCACCCCGAGCGAGGCGGCAGGCTCGTATTCGCTCGCGGCAGCGTTTGGCGGTGACGCCGGACTCGGCGCCACCAACGGTTCGGCCAACTTCGCCGTGACCCACGAGGAGACCGCCTTGAACTACACCGGGGCCACGACAGCGACCAACGGGCAGTCGGTCACGCTCTCGGGCGTCTTGAGTACCGACGACCCGGCCCCGGCCACGCCGCTCGGGGCGAGAAGCGTCACCTTCACGTTGGGCACGGGACCGAGGACGCGCAAATGTGTTCTGCGAACACTGACGCCAGCGGTGCGGCGAGCTGCACCATCGCCGCGGTCGACCAGACGGCCGGCGCGGTCACGCTCAGCGCCAACTTCGCCGGCGACACCTACTACCTCGGATCGAGTGCCACCTCGAGCGTGACCGTGGCCGCCGCCATCGCGACGACATCGCTGACGACCACACTGGCCGGCGGCGGTCAACAAGGTGCGTCGATCGCGGTCCCGACTTCGACCCCGGTGACCGACTCGGCCACGCTGGCGGGATCAGCTGCGGCCGACGCGACCGGAACGGTGAGCTACCGCGTCTTTCCGACGCCACCTGCACCACCGCGGTCAGCACCGGTGCGCCCGAGACCATCACGACGCCCGGCTCGTTGCCCGATGCCATCCCGGTGACCCTCGCCAATGCGGGCACCTACTACTGGCAGGCCACCTACTCGGGTGACGCCAACAACGCCACGTCGACGAGCACCTGTGGTCCCGCGGGCGAGATCGAGACGGTGACCAGCGCGACGCCGCCACCAAGTATCAAACCAACCCACCTGCGGACCTCCTTGCTCGGGAGCGGGCGCTTCGGCGGAGGCTGGTGTCATTGGTTCGGCGATGTGATCTTCGTGTTCTCGGGTGCGTCGGTGACCGATTCGGCCACCTTGTCCGGGACCGAACCGCGCGCCGCGGGCGGCACGGTCACCTACACCGTCTACTCGGGCCACGACTGGGCCCACCCGCACGTGGTGGCGAGCGGGGGACGGTGACGGTGCACCAACGGTGTCGTGCCGAGTTCGGCGCCGGTCACCATCACCCAACGGGCATCTATTTCTGGCAGGCGACCTATTCGGTGACGCGGCCAATGCGCCGTCGCAGAGTCCTTACGGTTCCGAGGTCGAATTGTGGTTCCCGTGCCCAACTGCCACAACGGGTGGAACTACGGTGACGACGCCGGCTGTCGAGCGCCTTCGCCGCACGAGTGGTAGCGCACTTTTAATAGCTGCGAACGACCCGAAGGCGTTATGGCGACGCTCGGGGACCTAGGTGCCGCGCCCCGCAGCAAGTGGGCTGCCAGTGGTGGGTACCACCGGGCGCGCCGCAAGGCTGAGTTCAGTGAGAGCGCTGCTCGGCGGCCACGAGCAGCGCTTTGCGCACACTCTCGGCGATACCCGCACCGTCGAGGCCGAGGCTGGCCAAGATGTCGTCGGCGCGACCCTGGGCGATGTACTCGCGCGGGATGCCGAGCACCGCGGGTCACCGGGCCACGTGACTGCGTCGCGTCGACATTGGCGGCCAGCCGTCGATGAGGAATGATCCCGCCCCGCCGTGGCGCACGCCGTCTTCTGCGGTGATGACCAACGAATGGGTGGCCGCGTCGGCCAGCATGTCGGGATCGGGGGGTGAGACCACCCGCACGTCCCACACGCTCGCAACGATGCCCTCGGCTGCCAGTTCGTCGGCGGCGTCGAGGCAGGCCCCGACCAGCTTGCCGACGCCCAGCAGGCAGATCGACCCGTCGCCCTGCGCGCAATATCTGGGCCGCGCAGGCCGTGGCCGACATCGGCGGGGTCGACTGGCGTGGTGCGGTCTTGGGAACCGGATGGTTGAGGGTCCTTCGGATTCGAGCGCGGTGTCGAGCATTGCGGCGATCTCTTCGGCCGCCGACGGGGCGAAGACCGTCATGCCCGGGATGGCGAGGGCGAGGGCCATGTCCAGATGCCGTGGTGACTCGGGCCGTCGTCGCCGGTGATGCCGGCGCAGTCCAAGATGAAGACCACCGGGGCCCCGTGGAGGCCGACGTCGAGGTTGGCCTGGTCGAAGGCCCGGCTGAAGAAGGTCGGATCGACCGCGACGACGGGGCGGATCCCGCCCATGGCCATGCCCGCGGCCGAGGTGACCTCGTGCTGTTCGGCGATGCCGACGTCGAAGAATCGGTCGGGGAAGCGGTCCTGGAAGGCCAAGAGCCCGGTCGGGCCCGGCATGGCGGCGGTGAGGGCGACGATGCGCCGGTCCGCCTCGGCTGCTTGGAGCAGGGCCCGCGAGAACGCCTCGGTGTAAGTGGCGCTGCGGCCCGGCGCCTGGTCGGGGTCTGCGCCCGGGTTCGTGCCCGGGGTCGAGATCCCCCCGGCGTCGGCCCCCGCCGATCCACCCACCGCCTTGCCCGCCGAAGAGCCGACCGTGTTGCCGAGCGAGGCGGGCTTGGCGGCGCGCACATCGTGGAGGCGTTGGACGTCGTCCTCTTCGGCCGGGGCGTAGCCGCGACCTTTTTGCGTCAGCACGTGCACGACGATCGGGCCGTCCCATTCGGCCGCATGCGCGAACGCCTGTTCCATCAAATCGACATCATGGCCGTCGATCGGCCCGGCGTAGCGGACGCCGAGCGCTTCGAAGAAGGTGTGCGGCGAGACCATCTCACGCAAGTGCGCTGGTGACCGAGTGCACGCTCGAATAGGCCAAAGGACCGAACGCGGGCAGGCCCCGCAGACGCGGTGCGCAGGCGCTCTCGGGTCTGTGGTGTAGGTCGGGTTGAGGCGCAGGCTGGTCAGGCTCTGGGACAGATGCGAGACCGTCGGCGCGTACGAGCGCCCGTTGTCGTTGAGGACGACGACGACGGGGATGCCCGAATGGCCGAGGTTGTTGAGGGCCTCATAGGCCATGCCCCCGGTCAACGCGCCGTCGCCGACCACCGCAATAACCTTTCGGTCGCGCCGCCGACTCGTCACCGAGCGCGAAGCGCGTTGGCCAGGCCGTGGGCGTAGGAGAGGGCGGTGGACGGCGTGGGAGTTCTCGATCCAGTCGTGTTCTGACTCGGCCCGATTCGGATAGCCCGACATCCCGCCGGCCTGCTTGAGGGTCTTGAACCCGTAGCGCCGACCCGTCGAGCAATTTATGGACGTAGGCCTGGTGACCGGTGTCCCACAAAATCACGTCGCGAGGCGAATCAAAGACGCGGTGCACCGCGAGCGTCAGTTCGACCGCACCGAGGTTCGAGCCGAGATGGCCACCAGTGGTGGTCACGGTCTCGACGATGAAAGTCCGGATCTCCTCGGCCAACTCGGCCAATTGGTCGTGGCTGAGGGCCTTGATATCGGCCGGTGTCTCGATGCTGGGAAGAATCATGGCGATGGCGAAGGTTACCCCGACACGGCGCGGGCCGACCTGCGCTCGGGGCGCAGGAACGAGATGGCGGCGACGGCGAAAGCCGCCACGGCGAGGACCTGGAGGCCCCGGGCGGGTCCGTAGTGCTGCGAGACCCACCCGACCACGGGCACGCCGGCCACCCAACCGATGTAGCCAGCCGCGGTGAAGGTGCCGACCGCGCTGACCACCTGGGTGGCCAGGCTCGACACCGTACTCATGACCAGGGGCCAGAACAACGAGGCCCCACCGGCCCCGAGCGCCAGCCCGACCGCGGCGAGGCCGGACCATGGGACCACCAACTCGAGGAGGATTCCCCGCCGGCCACGCACCCCCCGACGATGAGGGCGTGGCGGGCCGAGAGTTTCCCCGAACAGCGAGCCCCCGCCCCCCGGGTGGTCGCCGCCACCGATTGGCCGACCACGTAGGCACCGGCCCCGAGCAGGACCCCGGTCGCCAGGTGGTTGCGCAAGAAACAGGACACCCCAGGTGTCGACGCCGCCCTCGGTTACCTCGGCCAGCGCAAAGACCACCAAGAGGACCAAGAGGCCGTCGCGGCGCAGGCGCCCGATGGGGTGGCGCTCACGTGGCATGGAAGGTGATTCGGTGCCGCTTGCGTCTGCGGATGGGTGCCCAGCGGCCGGGTCCGCGCTTTGTGCGCTGTGGCGGTGGTGCACGGCCATCTTGTCGTTGGCGCTGGCGGCCCAGATGGCGACAACCGCCGCCACGACGGCGACGCCGGGCCAGATCCATCGCCACGAGACTCCGGCGTGCAGCACGATGCCGGCCACGCCAGCCCCGATCAGCGCACCGGCGTTGAAGAGGGCGTGGAAGCGCACCAGGACGGCGGGGTGGCCGATGAGGCGATGCGAGACCTCGGCGTTCATGGCGGTGTCGATGCAGCCGCCGGCGATCTCGACCAGGACGAGGGCCACGACAAAGGCCCACTTCTCGGCCACGGCACTCAGGACAACTAAGAGGACCGACCAGATCGCCATGGCCACCCATAACAGGCGCCGGGCGCCGACCCGGTCGGCCAGGTGGGCCATCACCGCACTCGAGACCCCGGCGACGGCGATGGCCACGCCGAGGAGGAGGCCGAGTTGTGCGTCGTTGATCTTGAAGGTCTGTTGGATGTTGAAGACCATGACGGCCCAGCTCCCCCAAAACAGCCCGAACGTGGCGAAGGCGGCCACCACGGGTCCCGCGCCGGCGAGGGATTCCCGCCCCGTTGAAAAGGCGGGCGCCTTGGTCAGGACGAGCCGGCGGCGCCGGCCTTGGCCAAGAAGGTCTCCTCGTCGACCAGGACCCTGGTAACGCGGCCGGCCCCGACCAATCCGGCACCGTCGGTCTCGAGGCTGGCGGCCGACACCTTGAAGGTGAGCCGGCGACCCTCCACCTTGACCAGCGTGGCCTCGGCGAGGATCACCTTGCCAATGGCGACCGGGGCGAGATGGTCGAACTGGACCCGTGTCGCCACGCTGGTCTGGTTGCGGCCGAGATGCCCGTCGGTCGCCCGCAAGGTCGCTTGTTCGCAGAGCGCCACCAGGCGTGGGGTGGCGAGCACCGCCACATCCCCCGAGCCAAAGGCCGAGCGCGGTGTCGACCTCGCTCACCGTCAGCTCGACCTGGGCCGAGAGGCCGGTGTGGGGGGGATGCCCGACCGGGGGAGCGTCGTCGGAGGAGGGTGCAGGCACGACGATTACGATACCGCTGTGACCGACACCTCAATTATCCCGTCCGACGTGCTCGAGCGAGTGCTCGGGGCGGCACTGCAAAAAGGCGGGGAGATGGCCGAAGTCTTCGCCGAGGACGCCACCTCGTCGGGGGGCACGCTCGACGACCGTCGCATCGAGGAACTGACCTCTGGGCGTTCCCGCGGTGCGGGCATCAGGGTGGTCGACGGGGAGACCACCGGGTTCGCCCACACCGCCGATCTGAGCGAGGCCGGGCTCTTCGCCGCCGCCGCGGCCGCGGCGGCGGCGGCCAGAGAAGGCGGCGGCGGTGTGCGCACCGTCGCCCTCGGTGCGCCCCAATCACATCGCCGCCGCGCCGAACGCCTCCCCGGATCGGTGGCCAAGGCCGACAAGCTCGAACTCTTGACCCGGGCCGACGACGCCGCCCGCTCCAGCGGCGATGCCATCGTCCAGGTGCAGGTGGGCTTCGGTGACTCTCGACGCCGCATCTTGATTGCGAACTCAGGAGGCCTCTTGGCCGAGGACGACCAGGTGCGCACCCGCTTCAACGTCATGTGCGTGGCCAACGGCGACACCGGGATGCAGACCGGCTACGAGGCGTTGGCCAAGACGCAGGGCTGGGAGATCTTTGGTGACCACAACGTCGAGGACCTGGCCCGCACCGCGGCGCGCCGGGCGCTAGCCAAGCTGTCGGCCCGCCCCGCCCCCTCGGGCGAGGTGCCCATCGTCTTGGCCGGCGGCAGCGGCGGCATCTTGTTCCACGAGGCCTGCGGGCACGGCCTCGAGGCCGACCACATCGTCAAGGACGTCTCGGTCTACGCCGGGCAGGTCGGCGAACTGGTCGCCAGCCCGCTGGTGACCCTGGTCGACGACGGCACGGTGGCGGGGGAGTGGGGCAACTTCGCCGTCGACGACGAGGGGCATGCCCCGGCGCGCAACGTCTTGATCGAGAACGGCATCTTGACCGACTACATGTGGGACTGGTTGCGGGCCCATCAACAAGGCCGGGCGTCGTCGGGCAACGGGCGGCGGCAGAGCTACCAGCACCTCCCGATGGTCCGCATGACCAACACCTATCTCTTGGCCGGCCAGGAGAACGCCGAGGAGATCGTGGCCCAGACCCCCCACGGCGTCTACGTCAAGAAACTCGGGGGCGGACAAGTCAACACCGCCACCGGCGACTTCGTGTTCGGGACGACCGAGGCCTACCTGATCGAGAACGGGCACATCACCGAGCCCTTGCGCGACGCCAACCTGATCGGCAACGGTCCCGACGTGCTCCGCAAGATCGACGCCGTCGCCGACGACTTCGACATGACACCGGGCACGTGCGGGAAAGACGGCCAGAGCGTGCCCGTCGGCTGTGGTCAGGCCACCTTGCGCATCACCGGCGTGACGTTGGGCGGGACGGCCTGATGAGCGATCTTTTGGATCTGGCCACCTCGGTCATCGACGGGGCCCGCAGCGGTGAAGCCATGGAGGTCTATGTCGCCCGGGGCACCGACACCGAGGTGCGGGCCTATGACGGTGCGGTCGAATCGGTGACGTCGGCCGACTCGTCGGGAGTCGGGATCAGGGTCATCCTCGAGGGCAGCGAAGAAGAGGGGAGCCGCCTCGGGTTCGCCTGGGCCGGCTCGCTCGACCCCTCGGTGATCGACGCCGCGCTCGAGGACGCCCGCGACAACGCCCGCTACGCCACGCCTGACCCCGACGTGGTGCTGGCCCGGCCCGACGGGACATCGGCCGCCGAACTCGACTTGTGGGACGAGCGGGTGGCGACCACCCCGATGGAGGACAAGATCGCTCTCGCCCTCGACCTCGAGCGGGCGACCAGGGCGGCCGACCCGCGGGTCCGCCAGGTCCAATCGGCCGACTATGCCGACGGCCGCACCGAGTCGGCGTTGGCGTCGACGACGGGGATCCGGGCCACCTCGCGGCGGACCAATGCCTATGTCACCGTGGAGGCGATCGCCGGTACGGGCGCTGACACCCAGACTGGTTCGGGTTTTAGCGTGGGCCGCTCCCCGGACGACCTCGACCCCGACGAGGCCATGGCCGAGGCGGTGTTGCGGGCGACCCGCCTCCTCGGTGCGCAAAAGACCCAATCCGGCCATACCAGTGTCGTCTTCGACCCGAGAGTGGTCTCGTCCCTCCTCGGTGTGATCGCCTCAGCCCTCTCGGGTGAGGCGGTGGTCAAGGGCCGTTCGTTCTTCGCGGGGCGTATCGGCGAATCGGTGGCCGATGCCGCGGTGACGCTGGTCGACGACCCGACGAATCCGCTGGCCTTCAGTGCGGCCAGCTACGACGCCGAGGGCCTGGCGTGTCGGCGCAACGTCTTGATCGAAGACGGCATCCTCAAGATGTTCGTGTTCGACACCGTCTCGGCGCGGCGGGCCCAGATGGCCTCGACGGGATCGGCGGTGCGCGGCGGGTTCTCGAGTACCCCGTCGGCCGGGTGCCGGGCCCTGGTGCTCCAGCCGGGCACCATGGATGCGAACGCCATCGTGGCTGGCGTCGGGGACGGCCTCTATGTGCAGTCGGTCACCGGCATCCACTCGGGGGTGAATCCCGTCAGCGGCGACTTCTCGGTCGGGGCCGAAGGGGTCAAGATCAAAGGTGGCGCCTTCGCCGAACCGGTGCGCGAGGTCACGGTCGCCTCAACGTTGCAGCGGATGCTCCAAGACATCATCGCGATCGGCGCAGACCTGCGGTGGCTGCCCGGCCTGGCCGCCGGTCAGACGTTGGCGATTGCCGACATGTCGCTGAGCGGGGATTAGTTCATCGGCAGTTCGAGATCAAACCTCGATCACGTCGACCAATTGCTCAAGTCCACGGAAATCATCTCCGTTGCGCGTGTAGAGGGGGAGGTTCGACGCGCAGGCAACCGAAGCGATAAGTAAGTCAAGCGCTCGGGCCCCCCTTGGCTTGCGACCAGACATTGTGACCGCGGCGTAGATCCGTCCATAAGCGCGCGCTGATTCCGAATCAAAGGGAATGGGATCAAATGTGGCTTCCACACGCTGGAGTCGATCCTGACGTCGGGCTCGCTCCACCGGATCCTTTGCGGCATGAGGACCTGCCGCGAGTTCAGCAAACGTGATCGAAGTGAGCGCGACTTCGAGTGGGAGGGTTGACACCTCGATCTCTTCGTAGTCAATGACGACTGAGGTATCGACGATGCCACGATTTGGCCGGGGGGCATCAGGCACGGGGATCTATATCTTGGGTTGCGACGGCGTCCAGGTCTTCGCGCAAACGTTGTAAGTCAACGTGCGGAGCGTTGATGAAAATAGCCATTGCTGCTTGCGCACTCACAAAACGACGACGACCCACTGGGCGCAGTTCGCCCACGGGTACGCCATTTCGGGTCACGATGAATTCTTCGCCTTGATCGAGCCGCGCATGATCTCACCGCTGTCATTTCGAAGCTGACGCTGCGTGACTTCGTTAACCATTCCCCATTGTAGCACGCGTGCTACGAAGCGTTGCTCTCCACTGACGAGATCACTGCCGGGTTCAACTCGTGGTCGACGACGCCGGCTTTGGATCCTTGGCCTTGCTTGCCCCATCGCTTGACGACGACGCCGAATCGGCCTTCGTGGAACTCGGCTCGGATTTTGACTCGGTGCTGGCCGGGGTCGAGTCAGGGGACTTCTTGGCCTCGCCGTTCGTCTTGGCGGTACTCGCCCACGAGTCGGTCTTGTAGAAGCCGCTGCCCTTGAAGGCGATCCCGACCGCGCCGTAGACCTTGCGCGGCGTGCCGCCGCACTCGGGGCACTCGGTGAGGGGGTCGTCGGTGAATTTCTGGACCGCATCGAGTTTGTGCCCACACGCCGTGCAGGCGTATTCATAGGTCGGCAATCTGGTCTCCCCTTATCGCTCGGTTGGCACTCTCGACATGTGACTGCCAATACTACCCGACGAAAACTGCCCAATGCGGCCCCAAAGCGAATGTAGGCAGCGCGCGGACATCGTCCAATGAGGTCTCGTGTCCGAACGCAGCCTGGCCCAACTCGATCCGCTCGGCGGCGCTCGCATCGTCGACGTCACCCCGAGAGAGCCGACCCATCGCCGGGCACTGGCCCGTTGCCGGGTCTCGATGCAGCCCGAGACCACCACTTGGTGGCCAACAACGCCATTACCAAGGGCGACGTGCTGGCCGCCGCCAGGATTGCGGGGATCCAAGCCGCCAAGCGCACGGCCGAACTCATCCCCATGTGTCACCCCGTCCTCGTCGGCTCGATCGCGGTCAACTTCGAGATTGGCGACGACTACGTCGAGGTCGAGGCCCAGGTCGAGACGGTTGATCGCACCGGCGTCGAGATGGAGGCCATGACGGCGTGCACCATTGCCGCCCTCACCATCTATGACATGTGCAAGTCGTCGGATCGCACCATGACGGTCGAACACGTGGCGCTGTGGGAGAAGTCGGGCGGCCGCTCGGGTCCGTGGCGCCGTCCCGAACCGTCACTCTGAGCACCCACCACATCTAAGGCCGGTCCCCCCGGCGCGCCCGGTTCGTCGGGGTCCCGTCGATTCGGTGAAATCCCCGTAGTCGTGGCGGCTCCGGCTCGTTTAGATTCTGCGGCAGTGACCGTCGACACGACCCGAATCCAAAGATGTCGGGAAGGGGACCGTCGGGGCGGTCACCTCGGTGGTCGGTCGCATGGGCGGGCGCAATGTCGTCATCTGCCGCTCCTTGGCCTCTATGCGGCGTGGGGCGATCACCCACGCGGACGGGATCCGCCTGGCCGAGGCGGCCGACCAGGCCCGCCATCTACGCATCCCCTTCGTCTTCATCGTGGCCAGCAGCGGGGCGGACGTCGGCGACGGGGTGGCGGCGCTCCACGGCTGGGGTCGAGCCGCCGCCGCCATGGCCCGCTGCAGCGGCGTGGTCCCAATCATCGCGGCGGCGACGGGACCGGTGGTCTCTGGACCTGCCCTGCTCTTGGGCATGTCCGACCTGGTCGTCATGAACTCAGAAGCCGTGGCGTTCGTGTCGGGTCCCCAGATGGTCGAAGAGTTCACCGGGGTCGCGGTCGGGCTCGAGAGCTCGGCGGGGTGGCCGCGCACGCCACGTCGAGCGGGTTGTGCACCATGGAGTCCGACGACGTCGAGGGCGCCATCACCGAGTTGTTGGAGTACTTGCCGTCGCACACCGACGAGATCCCGCCCGTCGAAACAATTGTCGACCCGGTCGGGCGCCTCACCCCCGAACTGGTCGAGGTGATCCCAGAGCGCAAAGCGGCCACCTACGACGTGCGCGACGTGATCCGCGCGGTCACCGACGAGGGGCAGTCTACAGAGAGCTCTGGCCGCGTTGGGCCGGCCAGATCGTGACCGCGTTCGGGCACATTGGTGGCCTGCCGGTCGGCATCATTGCCAACCAACCGCGCATCTTGGCCGGCACCCTCGACATCGTGGCCTCGCAGAAGGCGGCGCGATTCGTGCGCTTTTGCGACGCCTTCAATCTGCCATTGGTCACCATGGTCGACACGCCGGGGTTCTTGCCGGGCAAGGACCTTGAGTGGCGGGGCATGATCCGCCACGGCGCGAGCTCGCCTTCGCCTACGCGCAGGCCACGGTGCCCAGGGTCTGCCTCATCTTGCGCAAGGCTTTTGGCGGCGCCTACATCGTCATGGACTCGCGGGGCATCGGCAACGACATCTGCCTGGCCTGGCCCGGGGCCGAGATCGCCGTCATGGGGGCGTCGGGGGCGGTCCAGATCCTGCACCGGGGCCTCGATCCGTCCGAACGGGCCGAACGTGAACAGGCCTACGAGACCTCGTTCCTCAACCCCTGGCCGGCGTCGGAGCGAGGCCTGGTGGACCAGGTCATCGACCCGGCCGAGACCCGGATCGTCCTGTGTTCGGTCCTGCGCCAGCTCTGCACCAAGCGTGAGCGCATCGTGGGCCGAAAACACGATGCGGGCCCGCAATAGATATGTCTACTGGAGGGTTAGGGTTTGTCATCATTTTGCAACGTATCTGAGGCAGATTCGTTGCCGATGCCGGGCATACATCAGGCATGATCGAAACCGTGGTTCCCTCCACTGAAGATCCCCTGTTCGTTCTCGAATCGTGTCACAGCACCTGGATATTCGACACGGAGCGCCTGCGCTTCCGTCGGATACTCAAGGGCTTGGCGATCGACACGCACACGGCCACCACGAGTTGGCGTCCATACTTCGGTTTGGAGATCGATCCAATCTCCGAATCCTTCGTCGTGCTCTTGAATCCAGAAGGCACACGCCTGTTGCGCAGTTGGCGCCACGTCGACCACTGCGCCCAGTGCGGCGGCGACCAGACGGGTGAACTCTCCCTCGACGATCTGCGCGGCGCGTCGCTCGCCTGACGTTCTTTTGCGGTGCGCCATTCGGCGCGCACCGCAGTGTTGGTGATGTTGTTGCCGCTGTGTTGCCTACCGGTTTGACGGTGGCGCCCACTTGCTCCAGCGACCCTTGCGCTCGGCGCGTTCGATCTCGCGCTCGACGTCGGACCAGACGAGTGGTGGGTCCATGTCGTCGCGCCGCTCGTCGCCTTGGGCCCGGCTCATGATGACGAAGGCGACCACCCAGAGCACGGCGATGGTCCCGAGCTTGGCGGCGAAGCCGGCGAGTTGTTGGTCGAGGAGCGGTGACATCCCCGCGAAGTGCTGGTGGTCATAGGCGCGGTAGAGCGGACGCCGGGCGAAGATCCAGACAATCGACAGGAAGCTCGGCACGATGGATTGGACGATCAGGTAGCCCACGGCCGCCAGCGACGAGAGGTGATGGGTGCCCGGAAGGCGGCGGAGCACCGGGGCCCACAGCACGAACCCGGCCACGAGGATCAGGGCCTCAAAACCCACCCGGCCGGCCGCCGACGAGGTGGCGAGCGATACCGCCCCGGTGCTGAGGGTCCCGACCGCGACGACGGTGACGAAGACAATGGCGAGGAGTGGGCGGGTGGCTTGGCGCAGCGCACCGTCAATCACGGCAGGCCGGGTGACGCTGACCAGCAGTTGATCGGGGGTCCCCGCAACGAGCAGGGGAGGCACAGCCAACATGAGGAGGAGGCGCTGAAGCACCAGTGCGAGCAGCGACCAGTGGGCGGCCAGGTTCCCGAGCGGCCACGACACCGCACCGAGGAGGCAGCACAAACAGAGCGCGAAGCACGCCACCTGGCGCCCGGTCGGGCGCACCGCTTGGCGCCGGTTCGCCAGCACATAGGCGACCACGAGGCCAATGGCCACCAGGGTCCAAAAGGCGCTGTAGTGCCAATCGAGGGGGTGGCCGGGGTCTCTCATGACACGGTGCTCGCCGTAGGCTTGGGGCCATGGTGGCTCCCGCTCGACTCGACCGGCTCGAACGCGTCACCGATCTGGTACTGGTGCTGCTCAATACCCGAGCACCCTTGACCCTCGACGCCATCGCGCACGCGGTGCCGGGCTACCCCGAAGAGCACGGCGCCCGCCGCCAGGCCTTCGAGCGGGACAAGCGGTTGTTGCGCGACGAGGGGATCCCGGTGCTGACCGAACCGCTCGCGGGTTCCGAGCAGTTCGGCTACCGGATCGACCGCGACGCATTCTCCCTGCCCGACCTCGGTCTCGAACCCGATGAGCAAGTGGCGCTGCAGCTTGCCGTCGCCGGCGTTCACCTGGGCGATCCTAGTGGTCGAGATGCGCTTTTGAACTGGGCGCGACGGGCCTCGGCGACGTGCGGCCCATCGCGACCATGATCGCGCCCGACGCGCTGATCGAGCTGTTCGAGGCGGTGCGGGTGCGGGCCGAAGTGACGTTTACCTACCGCGGCGTCGAGCGCCGGGTGGCCCCGGCGGGACTGTGGTTCCGTTTCGGGCACTGGTACCTCGTGGCGTGGGACCTGTCGCGCCTCGATGTGCGGACCTTCCGGGTCGACCGGGTGGACGGGAGTGTCGTGCGCGGGGCTCCGGGCAGCGCCGTTGCCCCCGATTCCATCGACATCAGTGCCGCCCTGCCCGACGACCCGTGGGTGGAGAACGGGTCGGGGGCCGACCTCACCGCGACCCGCATCAGGGTCGACTCGTTAGAGGGACCGAGAGTCGCCGAAGAAGTGGGGGAGAACCGGGTGGAGCGGCGCGAGGACGACGGGGCGGTCGTGCTCGCCTTTTCCGTGGCCAGCTTCGCGGCCATCCGGTCTTGGGTCCTTGGTCTCGGTGAGCACGCGGAGATCCTCGATCCGGCGGAATTCCGCTCCGAGATGCGGGCCTGGCTCGGTGCCATGGTGGACGCGGACCGAAGTGCCACAGCCCCGCTCGAGCGGACGCTCGGCCATGGCGGCGACGCGCACCAAGCGGCCGGTGGCCACCAAGAGAGCGGCCCGGCCCGACCGGGGCGCCAGACCAGTGATCGCCTGCGCCGCCTGTTGGCCATCGTTGGGTGGTTGGCCCAGGTGGGCGAGGCCTCCATTGGCGAACTGGCGGAACGCTTCGCGATGGACGACACCGAACTGGTGCGCGAGCTCGAGCTCGCGGCGTGCTGCGGGGTCCCGCCCTATACCCCCGACGCACTCATGGAGATCGAGGTCTCCGACACGAGCGTCCGGGCCTTCTTGCCGCCCGAGTTCCGCGCGGCCGCGGCGCCTCACCGCGGCCGAAGGCTTCGCCGTGGCGGCCTCGGCCCGGTTGATCCTGTCGGTCCCGGGCGCCGGCGATGACGCACTGGCCCGCGCCCTGGCCAAGCTTGAGGTCGCCCTCGGTTCACATGCCGCGCTCGGGGTCGATGTCGATGACCCGCCCTATCTTGCCGCCGTGCGCCGGGCCGCAACCTCGCACGACGTGCTCGAGATCGACTACCACTCCGCCTCGCGTGACGAGTCGACCACCCGGGTGGTCGAGCCGGTCCAGGTGATCACCCAAGACGGGCACTGGTACCTCGATGCCTATTGCCGCAAGGCCGGGGACATGCGCCGGTTCCGCATCGATCGGCTGCGCTCGGTGCGCCTCCTCGATGCTGAGGCACCGACGTCGGTGGTGGGGGCCAAGCCGCGAAGCGAGACCGACGGATTCGTGCCCGGGCCGGGCGCGGTCGAGGTGGAGTTGGCGCTCGGGAAGGGCGCGCAGTGGGTGGCCGAGTCGGTCCCGGTGCGTGCTGTCGCCCATGGTCCCGACGGCCTGGCCCAAGCGGTCGTCCTCGATGTGGCGGGACTGGCCTGGTTCGAACGACTGTTGCTCCAGGTCGGGGTCGGGGCCACGGTGGTCCATCCCCCCGAATTCGCCGACCTCGGTGCCCGGGCCGCCCGGCGCCTCTTGGCGCGCTACGAGGACGAAGGCACAAAAGCACACTGACCTGGCCGCCATCGCCGAATGCACCTGTGCGCGTTCTCCCTACGATGAGTACACGTGCCGGCACCGCTGAGGGCCGAGGAGGCAGAGCTGATGAGCGATTACCCGAGGTCCATTCCGACCGTCAACCACACCGAAGCCGTACCGAGGCGGATCCGGGCCTACGTCGGTGACCGCACGGTCATCGACACCACGTCGGCCCGCTACGTCTGGGAGTGGCCCAACTTCCCGCAGTACTACATCCCCTTCGAGGACTTCGCCGAGGGGGTCCTGGTCGACGAGGAGCACACCGAACACCTCTCGCGGGGCACCGCGCAGCGCTACGGACTCTCCTCGGGTGGGGTAGTGCACAAAGGGGTCGCCCACCGCTACACCGAGTCGAAGGTCCAAGAGCTGGTCGGTCTGGTGCGCATCGACTGGGCCGCCCTTGACGCCTGGTTCGAAGAGGACGAGCGGGTCTTCGTCCACCCCCGACGATCCCTACACCCACGTCGACGCGCTGCGTTCGACACGCACCGTCAGCGTCGAACTCGACGGGACCCTCTTGGCCCGCTCGTCGTCGAGCGTCATGGTCTTCGAGACCGGATTGCCGACCCGCTACTACTTCAACCGCACCGAGGTGGACTTCGCCCACCTCGAAGCGAGTGCCACCGTGTCGGCCTGCCCGTATAAAGGCCGGACCACCGGGTATTGGTCGGTGCGCCTCGGTGAGGTGGTCTACCCGGACTTGGCGTGGGCCTATGACTTCCCGACGGCGCCGTTGCTCCCCATTGCCGGGCTGATCGCCTTTTACAACGAGAAGGTCGATATCACGATCGACGGCATCGCACTCGAGCGACCGACGACCCATTTCTCTTGAGCAGGCAGTGATCGAGCCTCGCTGCGGGCACCGCTCGGGCGGGGTGCCAATCTCGTGGCGCTCAGCCAAGAAGCAGCGACGCTCGGCGATCCGGCCCGGGTTCTTCGGTGCGACGATACCGAGCGGGGCAACTTAGAAGGTCCAGCGTGTCTGGCTGAACGAGGGGGACTTGCCAAACCCGAAGCCGATCTCGGGTTCGACGCGATAGACGAGGACCTCGGCCTGGCGAATGGCATCGCCCAGACCCGCCCATGTTCCCTCCGGTTCGACGAAATGCGATCCGTACTTGGCCTCGTAGGTGTGGGCCACGCGTCCAAGTGCACCGCGGTCGCCCACGGGGACGGCGGTCCCTTCGATCACCAGATCGAGACCTTCGAGGGTGCTCTGCCCCGTCGTGAGGATGCAACGGCTATTAGCTGCGAGGTTCTTCGCTTTTCGTTCGTTCGGCCCGGTGCAGAAGTACAGCGCACCATCGAGCCAGATTGCGAGGAGGGGCGTGACGTGCGGGCGGCCATCGGGTCGAACGGTCGAGAGCCAGTACAGCTCGGCAGCCGCGAGGGCATCTCGAGCCACGGCCCACCGGGTCGCTGTTGCACCTGGGCTGCTGAAGGCACCCAGCTCGCTCACCGGAACTTGTTCGGTCATGGAGTGCTCCGATCGTCTGTGGGCGAGTCCGCAACACGGCGGTGACGCTCAGGTCGCCCAACTCATCGTCGCGGGTCTCGTGGGGATAGAGCGGACCGCCCGATCCCGTTCGAGACGCGCCGCTCTCGTTGCCATCTCCGCTCTTCCTACTTTAGGAAATAAGTGAGGAGAACTCGTGGAAATAGCTGCGAAGGTGACCTCGAAGGGTCAGGTGACGGTGCCCAAGGACGTTCGGGACGCACTCGGCATAGTCCATGGTGACATGGTGATCTTTGGAGGAAAGGGCGCTCGGGCGGTGATGGAGCGGACGCCAAGCTTTTTGAGTCTCGCCGGGTCGATCAAAGTGCCTGTGGCACAGCGCAATGTGGCATGGGGCGAGGTGCTCGAGCGGACCCCCCGGGGCGGGTCACCAAATCGCGTTGCGCGCATTTGTTGACACCAACATTTTGGTTCGTCACCTTGTGGGCGACCCGCCGGCCATGGCGAAGCGAGCGACGGCGTATCTCCGCGAAGAGGCCGGGCTCTTGGTGGCAGACCTCGTCGTCGCAGAGACGATCTACGTCCTCGAGTCCTTCTACGAAGCTGACCGCTCTGACATTGGAACTGCGGTTCGATCGCTATTGGCGCTCGACTCGGTGACGATGGTCGAGGTGGCGTTCTTGTTGCGCTCTTTGGAGGCCGACGAACACGACCATCTCGATTTCGCTGAGGCCTACGTCGTGGCATGTGCGGAGACGACAAGGGTGCGACAAATTGCCTCATTCGAGAGGAGGATCGATCGAGTTGGCTCACTAGAGCGGATCGAGCCGTAGGGAGAGATTGGCATCTGCTCGCAATGACACACGCTCGGTGACCTGGGGCAAGCTCGAGCCTGAAAGCGGCCCCGGGTGCGCTGCGAGCAAGCGGGACCGGCGATTGACTCGCCCCGACCCGGTCGATGCCCGTTGTGGCATCGTACGTGGGTGGCCCGGGTGCAGCGCAGGTCCGCCAAAGTGATGCTTATCGACCCGAACGGGCGAGTGCTGTTGTACAGCGGGGTGGATCCGGCCGCACCGCACCAAGCGCCAATTTGGTTCCCCGTCGGCGGTGGGGTCGATCAGGGCGAGACCCTCGAAGAAGCGGCCATTCGAGAAGTGAGGGAAGAGACCGGTCTCCACATTTTCGACCTCGGTCCGCCCGTGATGACCCGCCAGGTCGACTTTGGCTTCGACGGCGACACCTATGCACAAGACGAGACGTACTTCGCCGCTTTCATTGACGCATTCGAACCTGATTCCACCGGGTGGACTCAGCGAGAGAAGCAGGTCATGGTGCGCTCGCATTGGTGGTCCCTCGAGGAACTCCGCGCCACCACAGAGACCGTGTATCCAGAGAAGATCATCGAACTCATCGAGGGTCTCCTCGCAGACCGAGCGTTCTAGAGAGCTCGCCGGGGTCATCGCACGGCGGTGTGCCACTTGCTCCTGCGTCCGAGATGACCTCGTACAGCACTTCGGCGAGCTCGCGGGGGTTGGACAGGAACGGGGAGTGGTCGCTGTCGATTCGTATGGTGGTATCTGCGTTCTCGGCCATCTGCTCTTGCGCCGACTGGCTCAGGATCCGGTCATCGGTGCAGACGATGTAGGTGCTCGGCACGACCTGCCACGCCGGTGACGGGGGAGGCGGAGCAAGCAACACCGATGTCGGCATCGTGCGAAGGTGCGCCGCCGCCCAGTCGGCGTCCTGTGTCGAACACCGGTGGTAGAAGACAGATCGCGCCGCGCGAGCATCGATTGATGCGGTGACATCATCGATTTGCACGTCCGCCATGCCTGGCGCATCGCCGAAGTCGACGATTTGCCCGGGCGCGGTCATGAAGGCGGTCAAGAAAATGAGCGACGTGGTCGATCCGTAGGGCTTTGCCTCTTGCGCTGCCGCAGCACTGATGACCGCACCACCGAAGGAATGTCCAAGCACCGCCACGTCCGCTTCGCTGGCGTCGATGGCCTTCCTCACCGCAGCCACATCGTCCTCGGTCGAGGTAAAGGGGAGATCGACGGCTTCATGGTCAATCCCGAGACGATCAAGCGCAGGTGTCAGCGAATCCCAGCACCACGCACCATGGAAGGCACCGTGGACCAGGAGAAGGCGAGGTGGGGTCATGGGCCGAGCTTACGTTTTCGTCTCTGATGTCGAGGTCCCATCGTCTGGGCGCGAGGGAATATGCCGTGGGGGCGTCGGGTCCTTCGCCTCTAGCTGCGAGGTGACAGCGAGAGCAATGTGTTGTTCATGCCACGAACCCGAGTCGCCAAGCCAAGTCATCGCTGGTTGATCGGCGCCGAACCCTTTTTCGAGGGGGGATGGTTCCACAAGGGAAATCGCGCTTCGTCATGGGACGTCGAAGAATCACTCGGTGCGGTTGCGTTGCTCGGAGACGTGACGATTGACCTGACGAATCCGAGATCCATGCCGTCGAACATCGGCGTCGAGGCGTATGCCATCGGCCGAGATGTCGAAGTGCTCGTTCGACCCGGTGCGCGCGTCGAGTTGTCGGGTCGCTCGGATAACGACCACTTGAAGAACGATCTTGCGGGCTTTGCATCGTCCGATGACGCCAACGTCATCAAAATCACCGGACACACCTTCTTCGGTGATGTCACCGTGCGGTCGATCGAAGCGAAGCCCTAACCCACCAGCGCAGAGGGCAATTTTCCCGGGCACCAGCCGTACGCTGCAACTGCGACCGGCGACCGTTTCCTTGGTGAGTTCGCACGTACGTAGTGCGCCACGGTGAAGGGAGACGCGATCACAGGTGCTCGGTGTCCACCGCATCGCGGAACGCGGGGCCGCGTATTACCTCGATGACGTGGCGGAAGAGCTCGTGCTCGGCGCGGGCGAAGTGGCGGGCAATGCGCTGTGGGTAGGCACGGCCGCCGCCGGCCTCGGTTGTCAGGGCGTGATCTCCCACGGCGAATTCGAAGCCGCTCTCCAAGGCCGCCACCCCCGTGCACCCCAGCGTCTGCGCACCGATCGCGCCACCGTCTCGGGCTACGACCTGACCTTCAGCGCACCGAAATCAGCCAGCGTGCTCTTTGGGCTTGGTGGCCCCGATGTGGCTCACGAGGTTTTGGTGGCCCACCGCGGCGCGGTGGATGCGGCGCTCTCCTATGTCGAGGCCCATGCGCTGTCCACCCGGCGTGGCTCGGGTGAGAACCGAGAGGTCATCGCTACCACAGGTTTGGTGGCCGGTTCCTTTACCCATGGCGTCAATCGCAACCTCGACCCCCATCTCCATACCCATATCGTGGCGGCCAACCTCGTGCACGGTGCCGACGGACGTTGGGGCACGTGTGACCAAAGGGGCCTGTGGGCTCACCGGGTGGCCGCGGGTGCGACCTACGAGGCGCACCTGCGCGCCGACGTCAGCGCACGCCTCGGAGTCGCTTGGTCGAGGCGGATCGACGGGCGGACCGAGATTGCGGGGGTTGGACCGCATCTCTTGGGGGAGTTCTCCTCGCCGCGCCGCGGATATCCGCCGGCACATGGCGGACTTCGGTACCCATTCGAGCCGGGGTGCCCAGGTGGCGTGGGCGGTGACGAGAGCGCCCAAGGGCGGTGAGCGATCCGTGGCTGCGTTGTGGCCGGACTGGGAGCGACGCGCCGAGAGCTGTGGCCAGAGCCGCACTGCCTTGGCGTCCGAACTCGCCCGTCACCGAGCGGGGTCCACCCGCCCAACCCTCGACGAGCACCGATTTCGTGCCTCGCTCTCGAATCTGGCGGACGGATCGGTGCGTCGGCGCGACGTCGTGGCCGCATTGGCCGGTGCAGCGCAGCGCGGCACGTCGGGCGACAACACCGCTCGCCTGGCCGATCTGTGGATCCAAGCATCGGGCGGCGTTGGAATTGCCGAGGCACGGCACACGCCGCGAAGCGTGGTGCCGGCGGATCACATCGTGGCCGCCCTCGGACCACGTCCGGTCGACGCGGGTGCACACGAGGCGTGGCGCGACGGCGCGGTGGCCATCGAGACCTACCGCCGGCGCTGGGGAGTGACGCGCAGTGACGATGCGCTCGGGGTCCCGGCCGGCATCTCGACAATGGCCCAACTCGAGCCGCAACGCCTCGTCGAGCACCTGCGCATCATCCACGTCATCGAGGGGACCCGGCGACGATTGGGCTGGCGTGAGCCTATGGCCCTCGATCGGGGACGGTGACCTCAACGGCCACGTGTCGGGGGATCGGGCGCCATCCCTCGCTCGAGGACCCGGGTTGGTGGCAAGAATTCGCGCCACGGACGCCGGTCGTGCGCGGGGGTGAGGGTGATCTCGGCCAGAGCCGATTGCGCGTTGAGGACCAGGGCGCGGCCCGGCGTGCCCCGCGAGATGACGTCGAGCGCATGGCGGTCAAGGCGAACCGTGCTCACCGAGCTTGAGGGGCGCAGCCGTCCGCGGTGACCAATGGAGCGGCTCAGCGTGGTGGTTTCGACCTCGTGCTGGCCGCCGAGTGCGTTGAGCATGCGCAGCGTGGACTGATCGGCAATGCCCGGGAGCACCACCGAAGCGCCGAAGAGGGAGAACCAACCGTCGGCCTCTGGTCCCCAGCGTTGCCGGGCCTGGGAGAGGTCTTGGAGGCAGGCGAGCACCAGCAGGCCCTGACCGGCCCCTTCGCTCACCATGGCCGCCACATCGGGGATCGGGGCAATGTTGGCCATCTCGTCGAGGGCGAGCAAGGTCGGCGCTCGGTGCGCACCGGCCCGTTCGAGGTCATAGGTGGCGTCGCGCACGTCGGCGATGACCCCGACGACCAAAGGTGCGAACAGGCGCTGGCGACGCCCCGGCGAGCAGATGTACATCGTGTGCGCCCCGCGGCAGAACGCATCGGCATCGAGCGGCGCAAGCTCGGTCGAGGCCATGGCGGCCTCCGAACGGTAGGCCGCAAGCACGCCTGAGGCCGTCGACCAGATGCTCGACTGCTCGCGGGCATCGGTGCCGACAATTCCGGCCAACAAGTCGGTCGGCGCGGCCTGCGTACCGACCGTCGAGGCCAAAATTGCCAATGGCGTGACCCCGTCGTGGCGGTCGATCCAACGGGCAACTGTGCGCATCGAGAGCGATTCGAGTGCCGCGGCGTGCAAAATTGGTCCCATGAGCGCACCGGCCCGTTCGGACCAATGTTGGTCGCCACCGCCGCGCGAATAGCCGCTCTCACTGATGCGCGACGCACGCACCATGGCGTCTGCGGTTTGCACCGCGAAGTCCCAACGCGCGGCTGTGGTGAGCGGTGACCAACCGACCGCATCGACACCGCGTGGGCGTTCTATTTCACCGCTCGGGTCATAGAGCAGCGCCGCTCCTTCTTGGCGGCGGGCCAGTTGCGTGGCGTGGAGCACGTCGGGCTTGGTCGACGTCGAGACAACTGGGCCATTGGCGAGTAAAAGATTGGGTATGACCAGGGATGATGTCTTCCCAGAGCGCGACGGACCGAGCACCATCGTCGAGCGTTGCGCACCGGCGAAGACGCAGCCATTGGGTCCTTCGCCGAGGTAGATACCGTGCGCGAAATCACCGTAGGCGCAACGCAATGCCGCGACGTTTGGTGGTGTCGCGTCCATGGTGTCGATGCTCGCGTCTTCGGAGATGCAATTCCATAGGACATCGCGCGGCGAAGGGCGACGAGCGCGCATTCAACCACGGTGCGCGCACTCGATATGCACGCGAAACACAGTGCGATTGCCAAGGCGATTGGCGCGCCAAAACGCTTGCGCAAAGCATTGATGCTTGACCTGAGCGCGATAACAACCAAGAATGTACGTACCCGAAGTGTTATGGAGGGTTGAACTGTGCTGCGACGAAACCACGTGCAGCGCGCGAGGCGAAGGTGTCGGATTGCCAAATGAGCGCGACATGCAAAGCCTCATCACACCAATCATCTGTCATGGTTCGGGTTGTCGGAGCGAAACGACGCACTGGGGGGAACGTGTTGAACCCACTTCATGTGTGTCCTTCGTTTCGGTTGCAAGAGAAATCGGTGCGGCAATGCGCACGAGGATATGGAACCCATATCGGAGTGGCGCAGGCTTCGCCTCTATTCAGTGACCATGCTCCTAGGGAGGTGCACCTGTGGCAGTAGCCGCGAAGAGAAGGGCCCCGGCCAAGAAGGCCGTGAAGCGGGCTCCAGCAAAGAAAGCAGTTAAGCGCACGACAGCCAAAAAGGCAGCCAAGCGCGCTCCGGCCAAGAAGGCCGCAAAGCGCACGACAAAGCGGGCCGTCAAGCGGGCTCCGGCCAAGAAGGCCGCCAAGCGGACCACCAAAAAGGCGGTGAAGCGGGCGCCGGCCAAGAAGGCGGCGAAGCGCACCACCAAGAAGGCGGTCAAGCGGGCTCCGGCTAAGAAGGCCGCCAAGCGGACCACCAAAAAGGCGGTGAAGCGGGCGCCGGCCAAGAAGGCGGCGAAGCGCACCACCAAAAAGGCGGTCAAGCGGGCTCCGGCTAAGAAGGCCGCCAAGCGGACCACCAAAAAGGCGGTGAAGCGGGCGCCGGCCAAGAAGGCGGCGAAGCGCACCACCAAGAAGGCGGTCAAGCGGGCTCCGGCCAAGCGCACCGTCAAGCGTGCTCCGGCTCGCAAGGCGACCAAGCGGCGCTAAGCAGTACGTTCCAAGCGGAACGAGTGAGGTCGGGGGCCTTCGGGCCCCCGACTTTGCAATTGCGCCAACTTTGCGTCAGCGACGGTGCGGCGACGTCTCGGTTCGGTGCGAATCGATCAGGTGTCGGTGATGCAGTGGAAACTCTCGCCCTCACTGCGCCCGGCCAAGGCCCCGTGGGCAGCGAGTTGCTGGCGGACGTGTCCGGCGAACACCGCGTGCTGTTCGCCCGAGCCATCGATTCCCATCGTGCTCTGGTGCTGGCTGACGTGGGCCATGAGCGCGGCGATCTTGCTGTCGGTGTAGCCGGCGGCGTCTTCGACGTGGTTGGGCTCGTCGGCTTCCCACAACAAGAGCGCACGCGGCCGATGAGGCGTCAGTAACTGATCGGGAAAGAAATGTGGGTCGCGCGCCGCCACGATGGCATCGGTGGTGATGAATCCGGCGTGGCGGTGGTCGGGATGGAGTCGGTAGCGCCGCCAAGGATCATGTCCGAGCACGACGTCGGGTCGCAGCGTGCGGATCGACTTCGCCACCTGCCATCGCACTGCGGCATCGTTGTGCAGTTCGCCGTCGGTGTAACCCAAGAATTCCACATCCCCGCCACCGAGGAGCTTCGCGGCGTTACGTTGCTCGACTTTTCGCTGCTCGATCAGTTCGTGCACGTCGACCTCTCGGTCCCACGTCCCCTTGGCGCCATCGGTGAGCACCAGGTGATGGATGCGCGTCCCGGCCCGGGCCCACTTGGCCAGCGTGGCGCCGCAGCCGAATTCGATGTCGTCGGGATGCGCCCCGATGGCCAAGGCCACGTCGGGGACCGCAAGATCAACGGTGACCACCCCTTTGGGGGCCAAGGCATTGACCGGGTTGACGCGAGAACCCGTGTCGCTCATGGCACGAGGTCGACCACGTCGGCCGGCCAATCAACGTCATAGGCGAGGGAGGGGATGCGCAGTACGCGCACGGCCAAGCCGAGACGGGTCGCCTCGGCGCGGTGGCGCCGAAAGGACCCGGGCCCGTAGGCGAACTGGAAATCGCAGCCCGCGGGCAGCCGCAGGACATTGGTGCCGTCGTCGAAGCGATCGGGAATGAGCGTGACGCCGTCGAAGGGCGCCAAGGACCCAATGCCCTTGGCCCGAGGGAGGTCGCCGTGTGCGACCGTCACGGTGTGCACCCCGGCCCGGGCGAAGTGGGCGACACCCGCCTGGACCGCGCCGTTCAGCCCGCGACCCGGTTCCCACATCACCGTGGCACCGAGGGCGGCGGCCCACTCGGCCACGTCGGGATCGTCACAGACGACGCCGACGGGCAAGGGGGCGGCCGCCCGCACCACGCGCTCGGCCATCGATCGCACGAGCGCAATCCGTTCTGTGTCGCTCAAGGACCCGCCGAGCCGGCGCTTGGCCTGGGTGAAGCCCTTGACGGGAATCAGCACGGCTTGGGCACCGAAGTCAGCCCCGGGGTCGCCACCCGCCCGGGGCTCGGTCACAGTGAGGCCGGCGGACACCCGCGACAGTGTACGGCCGAGGACCGGGCCAAAGCCCCGGCGGTCCTAGGCTGGCCGAAGTGAGTGACCGGGTGGCCGTCATTGGAGGTGGTTCGTGGGGCACCGCGGTCGCCGCGCTGACGGCCCCGAACTTTGCGACACAGCTGTGGGTGCGCTCCGCAGACTTGGCTCAGACCATCACCACGACGCACGAGAACCCCGCCTACCTCCCCGGGATCACGCTCCCGAGCGAGCTGGTCGCAACGTCGTCGCTCGAAGCGGCCCTGTCGGGGGCTGCGGTGGTCTTCATGGCCGTGCCCTCCCATGGCTTTCGGTCCGTGCTGGAGGATCTCGCGCCCTTTGCGGGGGAGGTCGAGGCCGTCGTGAGCCTGGCCAAAGGCATCGAGAACGGGACCAACCTGCGCATGTCCGAGGTGATCGCCGAGGTGCTCCCCGACACGCCGGCCGGTGTGCTCACCGGCCCGAACCTGGCCCGCGAGGTGGCCGAGGGCCAACCCGCCGCCAGCGTGGTGGCATTGGCGGACGAGACGCTGGCCCGCCGGGTCCAGTCGTTGGTCCACACCCGCACCTTCCGGGTCTACATGGGCACCGACGTCGTCGGCTGTGAAATTGCGGGGGCCACCAAGAATGTCATGGCCATCGCTGCGGGGATCTGCGACGGACTCGGGTTTGGTGAGAACACCCGGGCGGTCCTCATCACCCGCGGCCTGGCCGAGCTCGGTCGGCTCGGGGTCTCACTCGGGGGCGCGGTCTTGACATTTGGGGGACTGGCCGGCGTCGGCGACCTGGTCGCCACCTGTGCGAGTGCGAAGAGCCGCAACCGCACCGTCGGCTACGAGCTCGGCCTCGGGCGCCCGCTCGCCGACATCACCGCCGGCATGCACATGGTCGCCGAAGGAGTCAAAAGCGCGGGCCCCTTGGTCGCCTTGGCGCGCGCACACGGCGTCGAGATGCCCATTGCCGAGCAGGTCCGCTCCATCGTCGAGGGCAAGTGTTCACCCAAAGAGGCGCTCTTGGCCCTGATGGACCGCCCGGCGCGTCCAGAATGGGATGAGGCGCTGTTGCGGGGTTTGTCCTCGTGAGTGCGATGTTCGGTGCGGCACACGACATCCCCGAGGATGCCGACGAGGCCACACGCTTGAGCGCCCTGGCCCATGTGCGCGACCTGTTGCACGCCCACGGGGTGGCCGACGCGGAGATCGATCAGGCCGTGGCCGACGACGTGCTCGACCTCTTCGTTGTCGAGCGGTTGTTGGTCCCGTCGCGGCGGCGCTACACGAGGAAAGAGGTGGCCGAGCTCACCGGGGTCGATCCCGACCTGCTCGAGCGCTTCTGGCGGGCCCTCGGGTTCGCCAACGTCGACGAGGACGATCTCGCCTTTACCGATCTCGACCTCGAGGCGCTGCGGTTGTTCCAAGGGATGCAGGCACTCGGGGCCGCGCGCACCGACACCGCCCTACAGCTGGCCCGGGTAATTGGCTCGTCGATGTCGCGTATCGCCGAGGCCGAGTTGGTGCCCGGCGACATGGTGCGCACCGACATGGACCCCGTCGTCGCCGCCGATGCCTTCGCCAGCGTGGCCGACGTCACCATCCCCGCCATGGCCCGCCTCCTCGAATTCGTCTGGCGACGACAGGTAGCGGCCGCCATCCAGCGTTCGATGATGCAGCGCAGTCGTGGGGTGGCGCCGGGGGAAAGTCCCACCCTGGCGGTCGGGTTCGCCGACATGGTCGGTTTCACCCTGCTCAGCCAGCACCTGAGCGATCGCGAGCTGGCCGAGGTGGTCGGGCGGTTCGAGGACATCTCCCACGACATCGTCACCGCGCAAAACGGGCGGGTGGTCAAGATGATCGGCGATGAAGTGATGTTCGTGGTCCCAAGCGCCGTCGACGCCGCCCGCATCGGCCTCGACCTCGCCGATGCCTATGCCGACGACGAGCTGCTCTCCGATGTCCGGGTCGGGCTCGCGCTCGGCCCCGTGCTCCTGCGCGATGGCGACTATTTCGGCCCGACGGTCAATCTGGCCCACCGCATTGTGAACATCGGGAATCCCGGCACCGTGTTGATCTCGGACGAATTCCGCACCGCGCTCGGCCGCCGAGGCCCCCGAGGAGTTCACGGCCCAGCCGTTGCGGCCCCGGCTGCTCAAAGATCTCGGTCGGGTGCAGTTGTGGTGGGCCGGGCGCGCCGGGCACGTGGCCGACGGCGCCGGCGAGGCGGCCGACCGTCGGCGCAACGTGCGCTGGGAACGTCTCTCAGAAGTGCTGCGCGACCTCGAAGAGCTCCGCGGGGTGGGCGAACGCCTCTTGTCGTCGACCCGCGCCGACTCAGGGGTGGGCGAGGCGGGCGGTGGCGATCCCAAAGGGGCGTAGCGCGAAGGATTCAGCGAAGGGTGCTTGGGGAAAGCCCCGCAGGTCGACCAGGTGGCCCGAGTGGCCTTCGATCACCACGGTGGTCGGGTGCTCGGTCGGGTTGAAGACTCTGACCTCGAGCAGCCCGCCGACCCGGCGCAGCGCACTGACCTCGGCCCCGGTGACGCTCAGGGCGCTTCCCGTGGCACCGCGGGTGCCCCCGCCCATGGCGTTGACCACCTCGAGGGGCATCAGCACCTCGTCGGCCAGGGCGTAGGGGTCTTCTTTGTCCAGCGCGATGGCGTAGCGCAGCTCGATGCGCTTGCCGGTCATCTGGAGGCCCTCGACCGGGGTGAGGGGGCCGGCGGGGAAGGGCCGATAGGCCATGCCCAGGCGCGAGAGCATCCCGGTCGAGCGCACCACGCTCAGCGCGATGGTGTGGGCGGCGTCCCCGCTATTGGTCGAAGCGATGTCGACCAGTTCGTATTCGCTCACCCCGTCGAAGACGACGCTGAGCCCCCCGGCACGCACGAAACGCCGGGCCGGGGCGGTGGGCAGACCGAACTCGTCGGCGCGCCCCTCGGCGAGCAGGCCGCGCTCGACTGGACCGAAGGCACACTCGGCCAGCGAGGTGGTGGCCGGGGTGGGCAGCGGCAGGTGGACCCGGAGGCGGTGGTCGCGGCTCGGGTTGACAAATGAGGTGGTGACGCGCACCACCGGGTCGTCGGCGTGGACCTCGAGGAGCGTGGTCACCTCGACGACTTCTTCGCCCACCCTCGCCCCGCTCTTGCCGTCGACGTAGCTCGGCCAGGTGTAGACCGAGGTGATCTGGGCCCGGGCACGCACCGGCCCGGATTCGAGGACCTTGAGGGCCACGGCATCGGGGGCATCGACGAAGGCGTCCTGGGCGGGGGGCGAGTAGTTGTACGAGTCCCCGAGGTCCCCGCCGTCGATCAGGCGCCCATAGCCCGGCCGCCCGTCGATGGCGAAGGTCCCGTCGGCTGGGTCTGCCACCACGGTGACCAGGCCGTTGGACAAGGTGAGGGGCCCGTCCCCTTCGCTGGCGGTGACCGGGTGGGTCAGGGCCACGGGGGCGAACGCCGCCCAGCCGTAGCCCGGGACCGGGGCCACCTTGGCCACCACCCGGCGGATGGGGGGTTGATTCATCGCGATGCGCACCACGGCGTCGGGGCGCGCCCCGAGCCGGGTGTAGACGTCCGCTTTGGCTTGGGCGATGGGGACGTTGGGCTTTTCCTCGGTGCCGATAGATACGGTGATGTCAATGCCCTCGTCGTCTTCGGCGATCAAGATGTCGTGAACCCAGGCGTCGGCGTCGATGCGCGGGCCTTGCAACATCCCGAGCACGGTGCGCACCGTATTGGCGTCGAGCACCATCGAGCCGGGCAGCCCGGTGCGCTCCGAGATGACCTGGACCGAGTCGTCGGCCGGCTCGGTGGCGTCGACCACCAACTCGACGATGCCGCTGCGGGTGCGCTGCGTCGGGTTCAAGACGCTCGGGCCCGGGGTGGCCAAGGAACGGGCGAAGGTCTTGGTGGCCCGCTCGGCCAGGCTGATGGCGATGGTGCGGGCTTCGGCGTAGCGGACCAAGACGGCGTCGACCACGTCGTCGATCGAACAGGCACAGATCGAGTCATGGGCCGAGTTGCGCACCATCTCCTTCCAGGCAATGGCCAAGGGGCGCTCTGGCCAGTCCTGTGGTGCACAGAACAAGGCGCTGAGGGGCTCGGCCCGGCGTTCGAGCTGGCGCTCGGCGCTGCTTGCGCTGCGCTTGACGTCGACTCGGTTGGACGTCACCCCCATCAACATGTTGGCCCGGGCCCCCGAGCGCAGTTCGCCCCGCCAGTGCTCGAGGCCCTCTCTCGGGGCGGCCTCGAGGTAGGCGGGCAGCGAGGTGACCTCGAAGACGAAGTCGTCTTGGAGGTCGTTGGCCTCGGCCACGACCCGGCCCAGATGGGGCTGGGGGAACAGGTGGTCCGAGCCGTTCATGCACAAGAGCGAATCGATGACGAAGGGGGCCACCTCGTCGAGGTGGTCGGCGGTGCGCTGGACCAAGGCCTTGGCGTCGTCGGGCAGCGCGGCCGCGTTGCCGTAGCCGACGGGGAGGTACTCGGCCCGCACCGCCGAGCCGTCGGGGGCCTCCCAGATGAAGGCGTTCTTGGTGATCGCCGCGGGCACGCCGCGCCACACCACGGTGTGGGCGAAGCCCCCGAGGCGGAGTATCTGGGGCATCTGGGCGATGTGCCCGAACATGTCGGGCAGGTACCCAACGGCCATCGGGCCACCGAAGGCCGCCGCACGGGCCAGGCCCAGCTCGAGGTTGCGGATGATGGTTTCCCCCGAGGCCAAGAACTCGTCCATCAAGATGTACCACGGGCCCATCGAAAGGCGCCCTGACGCAGCCAGGGCCCGCAGGCGCCCTTCGTTTTCGGGGCGCACCTCGAGGTAGTCGTCGACCACGGCCATCTGGCCGTCCAACATGAAGTACGGGTAGGCGTCGTCGGATTCGAGGAGGGGGACCAAGGTGTCGACCAGGTCGACCAGGTTGAGGCGAAACTCCTGGTAGGACTGGTACCACTCCCGGTCCCAATGGGTGTGGGGCACGATGGCAACTCGACGGGGCGTCATGGCCGCCAGACTATGGCGTGGCGTACATGCGGGCGAAAGGCACCAAAGCGCCTCGGTGT
Source organism: uncultured Acidimicrobiaceae bacterium (assembly GCA_963800725.1). Lineage (GTDB taxonomy): Bacteria > Actinomycetota > Acidimicrobiia > Acidimicrobiales > RAAP-2 > Bog-473. The sequence continues at coordinate 63,379 of CAWDCE010000023.1, forward strand.
CTGCGGTGAGTGCCACCCCCGACGCACTCGGCGAGGTCACCCTGCTCGAGGCGTGGGTACGGCGGTGGCGCAGCGCCCCCCAGCAGATCGCCCTGGTCCACGGCGCCGAGGGGTCGGTGCGCTACACCAATGCGGAATTGGCGCAGCGCAGCGCCGGCGCGGCTCGCGCCCTGGCGCAGCGTGGGGTCCGAAGCGGCGACCGGGTGCTGTGGTGCTGCACGGCGACTCCGCACTCGGTGGTGGCCCTCCTCGGCGTGCTGCGTCTCGGTGCCGTGGTCGTGGCCCTCAATCCGCAGAGCACACCGAGCGAGTTGGCCTTCGTGGTGCACGACGTCACGCCCACAGCGGCCGTACTCGAGCAATCCGACCACGGTCGCGGCAATCGGCGCGCTCGACGAAGCGGTGCGCGTGCTCGACGCCGCATCGCTCAACGCCGCGCCCATCGCCGATTCTGTGCCCGAGGTGGACGACCTCGATTCTGCCCGGCCCGAGGACGCTGCGCTCATTGTGTACACCTCTGGCACCACCGGGACCCCCAAAGGTGCGGTCCATACCCACGCTTCCTTGCTCGCCGGCAGCCGCTCGCTGTGTGAGGCCTGGGGCATTGCGGCGAACGACCGACTCCTCTTGGCGCTGCCGCTCTTCCACGTGCACGGACTGTGCGCCGGGCTCTTGACCACCTTGGCTGCCGGTGCCTCTATCGCGCTCTTGGAGCGCTTCACCCCGGCCGGCGTGGCCGAGGCGGCCGCGACCTGCTCGTTGTTCTTCGGTGTCCCGACCATGTACCACCGCCTGGCCGAGTCCGATCTGGCCGGCGCGCTCGCGCCGTTGCGGCTCTGCGTCAGTGGATCGGCTCGCCTTGACCCCGAACTTTGGACCCACCTCCATTCGACCCACGGGGTCACGGTGCTCGAGCGCTACGGCATGACCGAAACGTTGTTGACCCTGTCGAATCCCCTTCTCGGCGAACGGCGCCCTGGATCGGTCGGGCGACCCCTGCCCGGGATCTCGGCCACCCTCGACGGCACCGACGACCTCGGGATCGGGGAGCTGATGGTACGCGGCCCGTCGCTGTTCGCGGGCTATTGGGGGCGACCCGACGCCACCGCCGGCGCGTGGCGCGACGGCTGGTTCGCCACCGGTGACCTGGCCTCGGTGTCGAGCGACGGGTACTTCACCATTCGCGGCCGGCGCACCGAGATGATCATCACCGGGGGGCACAACGTCTATCCCGCCGAGGTCGAGGCGGTGCTGCGGGCCCATCCGTCGGTGTCGGACGTGTGCGTCGTCGGTGTTCGCTCGCCCGAGTGGGGGGAGTCGGTCGTCGCCTTCGTGGTCGGCCACCTCGGCGCCCCTGACGTAGCCGCCCTCGAAGCGCTGGCGATGCGTGACCTGGCACCGTTCAAGCGGCCACGGGAATATCGCGTGATCGACGCCCTGCCCAAGAATGCCCTGGGCAAGGTGCTGCGCCGCGAACTGGGTGGCTGAGCGCACCGGGCGCTTCGCAGTGCCTGCGGTAGCGTTGGTCATCATGTCCACGTTCTTGATGCTCTCGACGATCGGCCCCGACGGGGCGGCCACGCTCACCGAGAATCCCGACCGGCTCAAGGCGGTCAACGCCGAGGTCGAAGCGATGGGAGTGCGGGTCCTGGCCCAATGGGCGCTGCTCGGCCCCTACGATTTTTGCACCGTGCTCGAGGCCCCCGACGAACAGACCATGGCCCGTGTGGCCTTGGTGCTCGGGGCCCGCGGGACGCTCAAGACCTTGACGTTGTCGGCCATCCCGATTGACGAGTACATCGACTCGGTGCGCACCGTTCTCGACTGATCGGCGCTAGTGCCACCAAAACCCTTGACGTTTGCGCTCGCGGCGCACGTCGTCGCGGCTGAAGAGGTCGGCGAGGATGCTCCCGTCGGAGAGCCGGCGGATGCGGTAGCCGTCGTTGGTGAACTCGGCGATCTCGAAGCCGCGCACCCAGGTGCCCTGGTAGCGGTTGCGCACGTCGACCGGTGTTCGAGGAGCCAGGGGCGAGCGTGCATTGGGATCTCGTGGCGATCCCTCCCCAGAACTCACGCCACCATCGTATTGAACGCCGCCCCCTCCTCATGACGCCGCCAGCGATCGCCCCGGATCTGCGCGAGGAGCGACGGTTGTTCGCTTCGGGTCACACGTTGGTGGTCGGTATCGACGAGGTCGGGCGCGGCGCGTGGGCCGGTCCGGTGTCCGTCGGGGCCGCAGTCGTGCACGGCGACACCGAAGAGTCCAACATGCCGCGCTCGGCTGCGTGACTCAAAACAGCTGAGTGAGGCCCGCCGCGAGGAGATTTTCGATTCGGTGGCGCAGTGGTGCTTGGACTGGTCCGTCGGTCACGCGAGTCCCGCCGAGTGCGATCGCTTCGGGATGCGCGCCGCCTTGGCGCTGGCCGCACAGCGGGCCCTGGCCCAACTTCGCTGCGTCCCAAATGCGGTCGTTGTCGACGGCCCCTTGAACCTCTTGGCCGGAAACGAGGCGGCGCAGGACCACGAAGCGATGCCGGTGCTCGCCCTCAAGGGTGCCGACGCCACCTGCGCGTCGGTGGCCGCTGCCTCGGTCGTGGCCAAGGTGGTGCGCGACCGCCTGATGCGCCGCGAATCGGTGCACTTCCCGCCCTTCGCGTTCGAGCAGAACAAGGGCTATCCCTCGCCCACCCACCAGCGCGCCCTGCGCGGCTACGGGCTGACGTCGATCCACCGGCGTTCGTGGAGCTATGTGGGCGACCTGCCTTGGAGCGACGGCTGCCCGCTTGGGCCCAAAACCCCACTTGACCAGGACCAGCGCCGAGTCCCCCCGCCGTGCGTCGGGTAGGGTTGGGCCCATGAGCGTCGTGCTGGAGGTCGAGAACCTTCGGACCGAATTCCACATGCGCACCGCCAACGTTGTCGCCGTCGACGGCGTGTCCTTGCGGGTCAACCAGGGCGAATGCGTCGGCATCGTCGGCGAGTCGGGATGCGGCAAGAGCACCACGGGCTTCTCCATCATGCGCCTCCTTCCGGCCAATGGCCATGTCAGCGACGGCCGCATCTTGCTCAACGGGCGCAATCTGGCCGATCTGTCGGAAAAAGAGATGCAAGCGGTGCGCGGCGACGAGGTCGCCCTCATCCCCCAAGACCCCCTCACCTCGCTGAACCCGACCACGACCATTGGACGCCAGATCGCCGAAGCGGTCCTCTTGCACCGCGACGTCAGTCGCAAGGAGGCCCGAGCCCGGGCCCTCGAGGTCCTGAGCCTCGTCGAGATGCCGCGCCCGGCCGAACGCCTCGACCAGTACCCCCACGAACTCTCCGGCGGTCTGCGCCAGCGGGTGATGATCGCCATGGCACTCGCCTGCGAACCCAAGCTCTTGATCGCCGACGAGCCGACCACCGCACTCGACGTCACCATCCAGGCCCAGATCCTCGATCTCATCGACGGCCTGCGTGAGCGCCTTTCCATGGCGGTGCTGCTCATCACCCACGACATGGGCGTCATTGCGGGCCGGACCGACCGGGTCGTGGTCATGTACGCCGGCAAGATCGCCGAAGAAGCCGAGACCCAAGAGTTGTTCAGCCACATGCGCCACCCCTACGCCGAGGCGCTGCTCGCGTCGGTCCCCAAACTCGACCAGCACGCGAGCGAGCGGCTCCACTCCATTGCGGGGCTCCCGCCCGACTTGTCCCAGGTCCATACCAACTGCCGGTTCCATCCGCGCTGCGCCTACGCCACCGACCAGTGCCGCGAGCACGAACCCCCGCTCGAGGTGGTGACCGATGGTCCGAGCGAGCACCGCTTCGCGTGCTTCCACCCGGTGCGCCATGAGGCCGTCGCCACCGAGGTCGCCATTCGGGCCAGCGACGATGTGGCCCGGGCCGCCCGAGAGGCCGACCTCGCGGCCAAGACCCCGGTGCTCGAGGTGCAAAACCTGGTCATGGAGTTCCCGGTCATGGCCGGTTCGCTCGTGCGCCACGCCGTCGGGAAGGTCAATGCCGTCTCCGACGTGTCGTTCTCGGTACGCGAGGGTGAGACCTTCGGTCTGGTGGGTGAGTCGGGTTGTGGCAAGACCACCGTCGGGCGCCTGGTCGTCGGTCTCGAACGCCCGGTGAGCGGGTCCATCACCTTTAAGGGCGATGAGATGGCCAAGATGTCGGGCGGCGAACTGCGCCGCTACCGGCGCAACCTCCAACTCATGTTCCAAGATCCCTACGCCTCGTTGGACCCCCGCATGCGGGTGGCGACGATCCTGCGCGAGCCGCTCAAGGTGCAAAAGATGGGGAGCACCGCCGAGCAACGCCAGCGCGTGTCCGAACTCATGGAAGAGGTCGGCCTGAGCCCCCAGGCGGGGGAGCGCTACCCCCATGAGTTCTCCGGCGGCCAACGCCAACGCATCGGCCTGGCGCGCGCGCTTGCGCTGCGCCCCCAGCTCATCGTGGCCGACGAGCCGGTGTCCGCGCTCGACGTGTCCATCCAAGCCCAGATCCTGAACCTGATGAAGGATCTGCAGGCCAAGCTGGGTTTGACCTACATCATGATCTCGCACGACCTCGCCGTCGTGCGCTACATGGCCGACACCATTGGGGTCATGTATCTCGGCAAACTGGTCGAGCGCGGTCCGGCGGTGAAGGTCTTTTCGTCACCGGTCCACCACTACACCCAGGGCCTGCTCGACGCCGTGCCCAAAGCCGACGTCGCCCAGGCGCGGGCCGGCCACGGCGAAGTGGCGGTGCGCGGCGAACTGCCCTCGGCCATCGACCCGCCCTCGGGCTGCCGCTTTCGCACCCGCTGCCCGGCCGCCGCCGAGGTCTGCGCCGAAGTCGAGCCCTTGTTGCGCGATTTCGGGGACGGCCACATGGCGGCCTGTCACTTCCCACTGCACACCCCGGTCCAACTCACCGGCGCCGCATCGACCCCGGCCACGCCCTAGCCGCACATCGATCGGGTCGCGCCCGGCGCTGAAATATCAGGCGTCGAAACGGTGCACCCGCCAGTAGGCGAGCGCGACCAACCCGGCGGCCAAGGCGACGAACAGGGCCGATTCGATCCCCTGGAACGCCCAGAACCGCGAAGCCGGCTGGTACGAAAAGACGTTGGTAAAGCCGTGCGTGCTCAGGCAGTTCACCAGTCCGTCCTTGCCACCCGGCAGCGCCCCGCGGCACGCGGCCGGGATCTCGCCGGGCGTGAAGGCATGCCCGAGCACCTGGCCGGTCGGGCTCATGAATCCCGGCTGATCACCCACGACCCCGCCGGTGGATTCGCATTCGCACCGGTGAGCGAAACTGACGTGGTCAGCGCCGAAAGGTAGTGCGGCCGCACGTAGACCCCGACCGCGACCCGGATGAGGGCGAAGACGCCGAGGGTCGTGGCGATGGCCGGGAGCACCCGCTTGAAGAACGACCCCACGCAAATCCCGAGGGCGACGGCGAAGACGGCGTAGGCGATCGGCGCGATCCCCTGCATGTCGAAAGCGTCGAATCGTGTGCCGAGGGCGTTTTCTGGTCCCCGCCACCACAAGACCAGCATCGAGATGGCGCCACCCCAGACAATCGCCGCCCCGAGGCACCACGAAACGTTGGTGCTGAACCAGTGGCGTCGCGTCACACCCTGGGTCCAAACGAGATTTTGCGTGCCGTCCTCGAGCTCTTTGGCGATGAGCGGCGCACCCCAGAACAGACCGAAGAGCAAGGGGACCACAATCGTCAGGTTCACGATGTCGAAGATGGCCCCATCGCCGCTGTAGAGCTGACCTTGGGACTGTCCGCAAGTCTGGGTGAGCGCGCAGGTGGCGAGATAGTGGTGGTAGTCGTTCGCCATCACCACGCCGGTGATGACCATGACCAGAGCGAAGGCGCCGAGGGCGCCGGTGGCCAGGTATACCTGGTTGCGATGGAGCCGCCAGATCAGTTGGTTCACGATGCCACCTCCTCGATGACCCGCAGGTTCGAGAACCTCGGATCTTCTTGCCCCATGTACGCCAAGATGATGTCCTCGAGGGCCACTTCGGCGATCGCCCACGAGGGATCGAGCACCGGACCGTCGAGCCGGGCCACCAGGCGGAGCTGGTTGGCGGTCGCGGTGGCGGCGACGACGTGAATCGACGGTTCGATGTCACCCATTTTTCTCTTGGGTCCGACCAGCATGCGATGCGAACCCAAGAGGTCGTCGATGTCACCGCAGAGTTGGCTTCGCCCGGCCGACAGCAAGATGAGGTGGTCGCACACCCGTTCGAGGTCGTGCAGGAGGTGCGATGACAGGATCACCGAGAGATCACCGTCGGCCACCGCCTCGGTCAGCGACGCCAGAAACTCGCGACGCGCCAACGGATCGAGCGCGGCCACTGGTTCGTCGAGCAGGAGGACCTTGGGTCGCTTGGCCAGCGCCAACCCGAGACCGATCTGGGCCCGTTGGCCACCCGAGAGCTTGGCGACGGGGCGGTCGAGGGGGACACCGAGGCGTTCGAGGCGCCGGCGCGCCGAATCGCCATCCCAGGTCGAGTTGAGGTGCGCACCGAGGCCAAGGTGGTCCTCGCCGGTGAGTCTGCGGTAGAGGGGGACCTCTTGGGCCAGGTAGCCGACGCTGGCCAGGTAGTCCGTGCTCTGCGCGGGGGAGCGCCCAAGGACCTCGGCCCCACCCGTGGTCGGCGCCGCCAGCCCCACCAAGATGCGCAACAGCGTGGTCTTGCCGGCCCCGTTGGGTCCGACCAGCGCACTGATGCGCCCGCTCGGGACCGCAAGTGTGCAGCGCTCGAGCGCCCATTGCTGACCGAAGCGCTTCCCCAGCGCGTCGGTGCGCAACGTCAGCGGTGCGCCGGCCATCAGGCGATCCGCGCGGTTCTGCGTGTTGTGCAACGTGTCGTGGACCAGCGCCTCGATGGATTCGTCGTCGAGGCCGGCGTCTATTGCGGTCTTGATCCAGCGATCGAGGCCGCGGGCCAGACGCGCCTGGACGTCGGGGGGAGGACCTTTCGGGCGCTGCACCACGAAGGTCCCGACCCCCTGGCGGCCCTCGACGAGCCCCTCGTGCTCGAGCTCCCAGTAGGCCTTCATCACCGTGTTCGGGTTGATGGCCACCTGGGCGACGACCTCTTTGACCGTCGGGAGCTTGTCGCCGACGTCGAGCGTCCCCATCCGCAGTGCCTGCTTGATCTGCGCGATGAGCTGGAGGTAGGCGGGGACGCCGCTGTTGGCGTTGAGGTGCAAGCTGATCGACTGCCTCAGTTGTTCTCTAGTCATATAGAGAACCATAGTGCAAAGTCCGGTGGTGTCAAGGGGCGCGACGGCGTGCCATGGATGGGGGTGTCCTCAGCGGTGGTGCGCGCCACTCGAGGCGGACGCGGCCGAAGGAGGGTGATCGGGTGAAGCAGTCGGTGGACGTGCGAACCAAGCTCCACCGGCCGCGTTCGACGCTGTGCGGTCGGTGCGGGGTCCTCAGCGGCGCTGGAGACGTACCTCGAGCGAGTCGCGCAAGGCGTCGCCGATGAAGTTGAAGGCGACGACGACGGCCACGATGCAAAAACCTGCCGGGTAGATCTCCCACCACCAGCCGTTGCCGGCCGCATCGACCCCGACCGAGAGCATCGAGCCCCAGTCGGTCCCCGGAGCCGGGACACCAAATCCGAGGAAACCGAGCGCAGCCAGCAACAGGATTGAATCGGCCACCTGGAAGGTGGCGAAGACGACGATGGTCCCAACCGAGTTGGGGATGATGTGGCGACCAATGATGCGGGTCCGGCCCCCACCCATGACCTTGACCGCCTGGACGTATTCGCGCACACGCAACGACAGCGTCTCGCCGCGGATGAGCCGGGCCGGAATCAGCCAGCTGACGAAGGCGATGACCAAGATGATCAGGGTCTCGCTGGTCTGGAAGATGGTGACCAGGGCGATGAGGAGGAAGAGTGCGGGGATCGACAACAAGACATCGACCAGCCGCATCAAGGTGGCGTCGACCCAGCTCCCGAAGAAGCCCGAGATCGCCCCGTAGAGGACACCGACGATGGTGGCGACGGCGGCCGAGGCGAATCCGATGATCAAAGAGGTCTGCCCGCCGTACATGAGGCGTCCCAAGATGTCGAAACCGGTGCCGTCGGTGCCGAGGGGATGCCCGTTGCCCGGCGGGGCGTTGGAGGGATTGTTCAATACAGCTTGTTGGTTGACCTGGTCGGTGTGGTAGATGTGCGGGCCGACGAAGCAGAACAAGATGAAGAAGATGATGACGCAGACACCGACCACCGCCAGCTTGTTCTCGACAAAGACCCGCAGGATCTGCTTTCCCATCCCGCCGGCGCTGGTGACTTCACCGCCCTCGGGGGCGTCGAGCTCGTCGGGGGTGATGGCTTCGCCCAAGATCCCAATGGGCAGCCGGGTCGACGCCATGTCCGTCCCAAATACCGGGTCCTCCTCGAAGTCGCCGGTCGGGCTCATGACGCGTTCCCGAAGCGGATGCGCGGATCGGCCACCGCGTAGAGGATGTCGGCAAGCAGGGATCCAATCACCGTGGCGATGGTGATGACCAACGTCGTCCCGAGCACCATGGGGATGTCGACGTTCTGGGCGGCCTGGACCGTGAGCAGCCCCATGCCCGGGTAGTTAAAGACGTTCTCGACGATCAAGGCACCGCTGACGATGGCCGGCAGCGAGAGCCCAATGAGGGTGAGGATGGGGATGAGGGCATTGCGCAGCGCGTGGCCGTAGAGGACGCGTTGGCTGCCTGCGCCCTTGGCCCGCGCCGTGCGGATGTAATCCTCGGCCAGAGCGTCCATCATCGAAGAACGCATATAGCGGCTGAACGAAGCGACGGTGAGCGCGCACAAGGTCACCATGGGCAACACGAAGGCCCGGGGATCGGTGATCACCTGCCAGGCCGAATTGGTCGGGGGGCTGACCGGGAAGATGTGGTTGTCGAGCGAGAAATAGACAATGAGAATCGTCCCGAGCAAGAACGCCGGCATGGCGTAGAGGATGAAGGAGATCCCGGTCAACGCGTAGTCGGTAAAGGAATTTCGCCGCACCACTTGGACGATGCCGAGCGGGATGGCAATGATCAACGAGACGACGGTCGAAACCCCGACCAGCATCAAGGTGCGGGGGAGGCGCTGGGCGATCACGCTGCGCACCCCTTGGTTGAACTTGTAGGAATACCCGAGGTCGGGCCGCCAAATCGGCCAGACAAGCCCCTTGATGTAGCGGTAGAGCTGGTCCCACAACGGGAGATCTAGCCCGTTTTGGCGATTGAAACGGGCGATGAGTTTGGGGGTGGCCTTGGTCTGGAGCACGGCCCGGGCTTCTCCACCGGGGACGAGTCTGGCCAAGAAGAAAACGATTAGGGACACCCCGAGGATCACGATGATCGCCTGGACGATACGGCGGATGATGAATCCGATCATGCGGTGAGCGCCCGACAAAAAGGCAAAACCCCCCGGCCGGAGTCACGTGGGCTCAGACCGGGGGGTTTCATACCTAATTCAGCTGTTTAGCAGTACTGGACCGCTGCCGCTATGAATTCCAGCGCCAGTCCTCCGGGTTGATGTTCCAGAGCACGTTTTGCGGGGTCACACCGGTGAGACCTTTTTGGATCTCGGTGAGGGCCGTCGCGTAGTTCGGCTGGAAGATCACCGGCAGTTGCTCGGCCAGGTAGTTCTCATAGGTGGTGAGCCCCGTGCTGGTGTCGTCGGTCGCCTTGATGTTGGCGTCGTTGGTGGCGTCGGAGTAGTTCCCCGAGTTCGACCCGGCACCGGTTTGGAAGATCTCCTCACCAGTTGGGTAGTAGTCAGGTGCGAACACCCAACCCGCTCCCCAGTTCTGCAACTCCCACGAACAACCGGCCGAACCGGCGGCACACGGCACCGCGGTACCGATCACCGAGCTGAACGACGCCGTGCTGAGCTTGACGTTGATGCCCGCTTGGGCCCAACTCGACTTCTCGGCGTTCATGGTGTTGGTGGTGAGGGTGACCCCGCTCGCGTACTGGAGGTTGAAGGCCAACTGCGCTCCTGAGGGGATCCCCGCACCGCACTCATTGGCACCGGTGCCCGGCTTCTGGCACGTCGACGTGCCGTTGGGCACGACCTTCCACCCGTGGCTGGTCAAGAGGTCCTTGGCCTTGGTCGGGTTGTACTTGTAAGGGTTGTTCTCCTCGAACTTCGAGGCGAACGAGTTGGCCGGCTCGACGGGAACCGGTCCGTAGGTCCCCACGCCGTAGCCCTTCCCGAGCTTGGAGATGTACAACGGCTGATCGACCAGGTACTGGATGGCTTGGCGCACATAGAGCTGGCTGAAGATCTTGCCGGCGTTGCCACCGTCTCCGCTCGAATTGAAGTTGTACGGGAAGTAGTTGATCGACCACGTGTACAGCGGGGCCAGTGTGAAGTTCGACAACCGTGGGTTATTGGGCCCAGCGGTCAGCGCATTGGTCGTCGAGGCCGTCACGTCTTGTGAGGGGAGGTACCCGACGTTGACCTTGCCTCCGGCGAGTGCGTTGTACTCAGCGGTGTCTGACGTAAATGGCAGCTCGACGAACTTCTTGAGTGTTGGCTTGATCGGTCCCGAGTAGGTCGGGTTCGGCGCCATGGACACGTTGCCGGTGGCGTCGAAGTGGGTCAGGTACCACGGCCCGTCCACCACGTGCCAGATCGGACTGGTGGCGTAGGTGGAGAACGCGTTGGAGGTGTCGGTCGAGCCCGGGTTGGCCGGGTTGTACCCCGACTGCTCGGACAAGAAGTTGTAGACCGCGGTGCACTGGGCGTCCGTGGTGCCGTAGGTGGTCATCGAACAACCACCAGAACCGGGGGCACCGGTCAGGCTGGTCACGTTCCAGGCATTGGGCATCGGGGTGATCTCGCTCAACTGGTTGTAGGTGAACCAGTAGCTGTTGACCTTTTGGGTGAGATCGAAGGTGATCTCGGTCGGACTGTTGACCGTGATGGTCTTCACGTTGTCAGGCAGCGTGCCGGGGGCATAGGCGGCATAGCCGGCCTTTTGCGCGTGCATCATGTTCATCCAGAACATCACGTCGCCTGCACTGACCGACTCGCCGTTGTTCCACTTCCAGCCCTTCATGTCCACCTCGACCGAGGTGTTGCCTTCAGCGTCGGTGGTGTATTTGGGTTGGTTGGCCACCGAAAGCGATGGGTTGAGGTTCGGGGTCGAGCCGTTACCGAACCAGTAGAGCGGACGGTACATCAGCTGTTGGAACTGGCCGATGTTGACCGTGCTGAAGAACGCCAGACTCTGGTACGGAAAGATGTAGTTGGGCGCTCCCGCCGAACCTTCGGCATAGGTGGCGGTGGTCGGCGTCGAGGACGCCCCGCTCGTGGTCGGTGCGGCCAGTAGCAAACCGGTGGTCATTATCCCTGCGGCAAAGACCGCGCAGGCCGACCGCTTAAATACACCCTTCAATCCCATAGCACTCCCTTGCTATTGGGTCGCCAGAATGACGACCGTTGATCTGCCCGCTCTCGCACGCCGGCGGCAGGCGACACAAATGTAACGCAACTGCCACATTCGGTGTCGGTCAGTTCGCACAATTTCCGTCGGCCTTCCCACTTTGGCTGATCGAGTGCGTCAATTCAGCTGTCCAGGCACAGGATTTCTGCGCGGACCGGGACTGACACGCCTGTTTCCGCCAGTCTGAGCCCAAGCTGTGAACGAACTGCGTGACTTGTAAGAACATGCCGGTACAATTCGGCCAGCCCCATGGTCTACGTACTTGCCCTTGCTGCAGCGTTGGCAAACGCGCTCACGAGCGTGTTCCAACGAATGGGGGTGGAGGACGCCCCCGAAGAGTCGACCATGCGCCTCAGCCTCATGGCCCATGCCATCCGGCGCGGGGTCTGGCTGCTCGGATTCTTCTTCATGGTCTGCTCCTTCTTATTGCAGGCCTTCGCCCTCCATGTCGGTCGTCTCTCGGTGGTCCAGCCCATCTTGACCATGGAGCTCTTGTTCTTGGTCTTCATCTTGGGCACCTACTTCGGCTACACCATCACGTTGCGAGAATGGGTCGGGGCGTCGGCCATTGCGTTCGGTCTCTCGGGCTTCTTGGTGTTCTCCCAGCCCGGCGGCGGCAACACCGTCCCGTCGAACCTGGCGTGGATCGTGGTCGGTGGCGCAGCCAGCTTCGCCATTGCGGTGACGATCGTGGCCACCCGGTGGGGGCCGCGGTGGTGGAAGGCAGCCATGTTCGGTTCGGCCGGTGCCATCTCCTTCGCGTTCACCGCGGCGCTGATCAAGACGGTCGGGGACTACGCCGCCACCAACTGGGTCAGCCTCTTCGTCCATTGGCAGACCTATGGGCTCATCGCTTTCGGCCTGGCCGGGCTCTTTTTGACCCAGAACGCGTTCCACGCTGGTCCGCTGGCGGCGTCGCAGTCGACCCTCGTCCTCGTCGACCCCTTGGCCAGCATCATCTTTGGGATCGCCTTGTTCGGCGACAGTCTGCGCACCTCGAGCCCGTGGGGCCCGCTCGAGGCGATCTCGCTCCTCGTGATGTTCATCGGTGCGGTTTTCTTGTCGCACTCACCGCTCATCACGGGGCTCAAGGGCGAGGGCAAGGGGGCCGAGTACGAGGACCTCTTGTCGCGGCGCGTCAAGCATTTCGGCCACGACGAGGTCGAGGCCCCGGTGACCGACAGCGGCCTGCCGCCGTTCTCGCCTACCTAAGCCGCGTCCCACCCCACGCGACAATACGCGGCGCACAAAGGTGGCGAAATGGTCGGGGTGCGAGAGGTGCGCACCGTGGCTGGCTCCGCTGATCTCGTACACCTCGGCCCCGACCACGTGCTCTCCCAGCCAGCGCACGGTGCGGCGGTGATGGACCCCGCTCGCTTCGCCACCCATGCCAAAGACGGCCGGGACCGACAACGCCGTCACATCGAAGGGCTGCTCGCCGCGCATGAAGGTCATGTCGGACACCAACGCCGGCCCGTCGGCACGTCGTGTGGCGCGGCCCTCGTCGCTGAGGCGGCTCCATGCGCTCGCGCTGACCATGCGACCGAAGAACTGCTCGGCTTCGAGTCCCGGGTCGACTGCGTTCGCCGACCAGGGGCGGGGGGCGCACCGGGGGCCGCCCGGCGGAAGCCGAGCCAGGGCATGGGCGGCTCGAAGGCCCCAATGGAGGCAAAGGCCTCGGGCTTGGCCAGGGCGGCGGCGATGACGACGTCGCCGCCGAGGCTGTGCCCGACCGCGCTGAGCGTGCCCGTAGCCCCGGTGAGCTCGTCGGCGATGCCCAAGAGGTCCTCGACATGGGCGTCGATGCTGGCGGCAACCCCGACCGCGCGACCGTTGGTAGCCGCGGCGGTCGTAAGCCACGATGGCGACATCGCTCAGTCGGCGCATCACCCGCTGGAAGCTCTCGGCGCGATCGAGCGAGCCGTGGACCAACACCACGGTCTGGGGCGATTCGGCCACCGGCCGCTCGATGATATGGAGGCCGCTCGGGTAGGTCATGGGCACGGTGACGATACCGCCGTGCCCCAGATACCCGAGCGCCACCGGTAGGGTGGACCCATGTCCGAGTCTGACTCCGCCCCGGGTTCTTTCGGGCCCAATGCGTGGCTGGTGGACGACATGTACGACCGGTTCTTGGTCGATCCGACCTCGGTCAGCGACAGCTGGCAGGAGTTTTTCGCCGATTATCGTCCCGCCCCGGTCCCGGTGCCCCAGGCAGTCGCACCGAGCCCCGAAGCCCCCACGGCCCGCAACGCCGCACCGAGTCCGCCACTCGCGTCGAATGTGCCCGATGCCACCGATCCCGAGGCCACCGTGTTGCGCGGTGCCGCTTCGCGCATCGTGGCCAACATGGAGGCCAGCCTCCATGTGCCGACGGCGACGAGTGTGCGGACCGTGCCGGCGCGCCTCCTCGAGGTCAACCGCCAGGTCCTGAACAACCAGCTGGCCCGCACCACCGGGGCCAAGGTCAGCTTCACCCACCTCATCGGCTACACGGTGGTGCGGGCCCTGCACGACGTGCCGGCCCTCAACGCCGCCTTCGTCGAGCATGCCGGCGAATCGAAGAAGCCCGGGGTGATCCACCACAAACATGTGGGCCTCGGCCTTGCGGTGGACCAAGAAAAGAGCGACGGTTCGCGCACTTTGCTCGTCCCGTGCATCAAAGATGCCGACACCTTGGACTTCCGGGCCTTCGTGATGACCTACGAGGATCTCATCCGCAAGATCCACACGGGAAAGATCTCCCCAGATGACTTCGCGGGAACCACGGTCACCTTGACCAACCCGGGCACGCTCGGGACCGTGCAGTCGGTGCCCCGCCTGATGCCGGGCCAAGGGGTCATCGTCGGCGTGGGCGCACTTGGCTACCCGCCGGGCTTCGAGGCGGCCGACCCACGCGTGCTCGCCCAACTCGGATCTGGGCAAAGTCGTCACCCTCACCTCGACCTATGACCACCGGATCATCCAAGGGGCCGAGTCGGGCCTGTTCTTGGGCCGCGTGGCCGAACTGCTCATGGGGGCCGACGGCTTCTATGACTCGCTCTTCGAAGCAATGGGCGTCCCCTACGAGCCGGTGCGCTGGAACCGCGACACCAATCCGGGACCGGGCAGCGACGAGGGCGAGTACCAGAACCTGATCAAGCAGGTCCACGTCCAGACCCTGATCAACATGTACCGGGTCCGCGGCCACCTCATTGCGCACCTCGACCCGCTCGACGCCGAGCCGCCCCACATCCACCCCGAGCTCGACCCGCTCACCTACGGCCTGACCATCTGGGACCTGCCCCGCTCCTTCGTCACCGACGGATTGGCCGGTCGTGACGTGGCCACCCTCGACGAGATCCTCCATGTGCTGCGCGACGCCTACTGCCGCACGCTCGGTATCGAGTACATGCACATGCAAGACCCCGAACAAAAGCGCTGGATCCAAGAGCACGTCGAAGGCCAACCGAGCACCCTTCACCACGACGAGCAGCGCCACATCTTGGACCGGCTCAACGCCGCCGAGGTGTTCGAGCGTTTCTTGCACACCCGCTATGTCGGCCAGAAGCGCTTCGGACTCGAGGGTGCGGAGTCAGCCATCGTGCTCCTCGACACCCTGCTCGATGCCGCGGCGGGCTCGGGCGTCGCCGAAGTGGTCATGGGCATGTCGCACCGGGGCCGACTCAATGTGTTGGCCAACATCGTGGGCAAGTCCTACCGCGAGATCTTCGAAGAGTTCGAAGGGAATCTCGACCCCGACTCGGTGCAGGGCTCGGGTGACGTCAAGTACCACAAGGGGGCGAGGGGGACCTTCATCGGTAGCGCCGGCGAGGAACTCCCCGTCACCTTGGCCTCGAACCCCTCGCACCTCGAGGCGGTCGACCCGGTGGTCGAGGGGATGACCCGGGCCAAGCAGGACCGCCTGTCCCCTCCGACCGACGGGACGCCGAGAGCGATGGCCGAAGGCAGCCTCGGTTTCCCCTGCATGACCGTGCTCGTGCACGGCGACGCGGCATTCGCCGGGCAGGGCGTGGTGGCGGAGACCCTCAACTTGTCGGGGCTCTCGGGCTATCGCACCGGCGGCACGGTCCACGTCGTGATCAACAACCAGCTCGGGTTCACCACCGCGCCGGCCTCGGCCCGCAGCTCGGTCTACCCGACCGACGTGGCCAAGATGGTCCAGGCCCCGATCTTCCACGTGAACGGCGACGATCCCGAAGCCTGCGTGCGGGCGGCGCGGCTGGCCTTCTCGTTCCGCCAGACCTTCCACAAAGACGTCGTGATCGACATGGTCTGCTACCGCAAGCACGGCCACAACGAGGGCGACGACCCGAGCTACACCCAGCCCCTCATGTACCAGCGCATCGAGGCCAAGCGCTCGGTGCGCAAGCTCTACACCGAGACGCTGGTGCGCCGCGGCGACATCACCCTCGACGACGCAGAGGCCGCACTCGATGCGTTCAACACGTCGCTCCAGGGCGTGCTCGACGAGGTGCGGGGCGAACCGTCGTTGGCCCCCGACCACCTCCCCTCGGCCGAACCGGAGCCAGCGCAGGTCGAATCAGAGGCCACCGGGGTCGCGGCCCCGGTGCTCGGTGCCCTGGCCGCCCTGGTGCGCAGCGCCCCCGACGGCTTCTTCATCCACCCCAAACTCGAGCGCCAGTTCGTCCAGCGCGATGAACTGGTGGCGCAGGGCCAGGTCGACTGGGCCCTCGCCGAGGCACTGGCCATGGGGTCGCTGCTCTATGAGGGCGTCAACGTCCGACTCACCGGGCAAGACACCCGACGCGGCACCTTTAGCCAACGCCACGCCGTGCTGGTCGACTACGCCAACGGCGAGGAGTTCATCCCGCTGGCCCACATCGGCGACGGACTGGTGCGTGTGGGTGCCGCCGACCTCGAGCCGCGCCAGCATCCGGTGGGCAGCTTCACTGTCCGCGACTCGCTGCTCTCTGAATACGCGGCGGTCGGTTTCGAGTACGGCTACTCGGTCGAAGCCCCCGAAGCACTCGTGTTGTGGGAGGCCCAGTTCGGCGACTTCGTCAACGGGGCTCAGATCATCATCGACAACTTCTTGGTGGCGGCCGAGATCAAATGGGGCCAGCACTCCGGGCTCGTGCTCTTGTTGCCGCACGGCTATGAGGGCCAGGGCCCCGAACACTCCTCGTCGCGCTTCGAGCGGTTCTTGGCTTTGGGCGCCCGCGACAACATCCGGGTGGTCGTGCCGTCGACCTCGGCGCAGTATTTCCACCTGCTGCGCTCCCAGGCCGTGCGGGCACCCAAGCGGCCCCTGGTGGTCGTGACCCCCAAGTCGTTGCTGCGGGCCCACTCGGCCCGTTCGACCTTCGACGAACTCGAACATGGCCGATTCGCAACCGTGATCGACGACCCCGACGCCACAGATGCGGCCAAGATCAAGCGGATCGTGCTGTGCAGTGGCAAGGTCGCGCACGAAGCCACCGCCCGCCGCACCCAGCTCGCCACCGAGGACCCGGCCGCCGCAACTGCGGTGGCGATCGTGCGGGTCGAACAGCTCTACCCGTTGCCCAAGCGCGAACTGATCGATGTGTTCGAGCGCTACGGCTCGGCCACCGAGGTGGTGTGGCTCCAAGAGGAGCCCGAGAACATGGGAGCCTGGTCGTTCATGCACGCCCGCCTCCACGCCGAACTGCCCGAGCGCCTGAAGCTGCGCCACGTGAGTCGCCCCGAATCGGCCAGCCCGGCCATCGGGAGCGCCGCACTGCACCAGTTGGAGCAGGCTGACCTGTTGCGGCGGTCCATTGGCTGAATCGCATCACGTCGTGGTGGACGGGTCCAATCTCGCCACCGAAGGACGGACGCTCCCAAGCCTCGAGCAGCTGGACGAAGCGGTCCGGGCGTACGCCGAAGAAGATCCCGAGGGCGTCATCACCGTGGTGGTCGACGCCTCGTTCGAGCACCGGATCGACGAGTCCGAGCGCGACCTGGTGCGCGACGCCATGCTCAACGGGGAGATCGTGTCGCCCCCGGCGGGAGCCATTGGTCGCGGCGACGCCTTCGTTTTGCGCATCGCCGAGCGCACCGGGGCCATTGTTGTCTCCAACGACTCCTTCCAAGAGTTCCACGGCGAGCACCCGTGGCTCTTCGATGAGGGCCGCCTCATTGGCGGCAAGCCCGTGCCCGGGATCGGGTGGATCTTCACGCCGCGCCTGCCGGTGCGCGGGGTCAAGAGCCGGGCCGCCACCGCCGAGCGTCGGGCCAAGCTCGATCCCAACTCCGCACCGGCCAAGGCCGCGGAGCTGGCCAAGGCGGCCAAGAAGGCGGCCAAGCGGTCGCGCAAGACGGCCGAGGTGCCGGTGAGCACCTCATGGCCCATCACCCCCGCGCAACCGCCGCCGGCCCGGCCGACCAAGTCGGTGGTGCGCAACGACCCCGAACTCTCCACCGCCATCAATGAGGCCGTGGCCGAAGCCCTCGAGCCAACGGCCGACCACGACGAACCCAAGGGCCCCACCAAGGCAGTGGCCAAGAAGAAGGCCACCAACAAGAAGAAGGCCACCAACAAGAAGAAGGCACCGGCGAAGAAGACCGCGGCGGCCAAGAAGGCCGCCCCGGCGAAGAAGGCGACACCGGCCGCGAAGAAGACCGCCGCGAAGAAGGAGGCGGCTCCGGCCAAGAAGGCCGGCACCAAGGCCAAGGCGCTGTCCACGAAGAAGACGGCAACGAAGAAGGAGGCGGCTCCGGCCAAGAAGGCTGTGGCCAAGGTCGCGGCACCCGAGCGCGCGCACGCGCAACTTGCCGCAGCGCCCTCACCGAGGCGACCCGCCACGACGCCGCCACCCGCGGTCAACCAACCGCTCGCCTTCATCAACTTCGTGGCCGCCTACCCGCTCGGGAGCACCATCGAGGGCGAAGTGGTCTCCTTCACCTCGCACGGGGCGATGGTCGATGTTGCGTTGCCCGACGGTTCGGACCTGCACTGCTACATCCCGCTGAGCGCCATGGGGACGCCCGCACCGACCAAGGCACGAGAGGTGCTCACCAAAGGTGAGGTGCGGCCGTTCGTCTTGGCCGGCCTGGACCCGCCGCGTCGCGTCGCTGAACTCGCGTTGGCGACACCGCCGGCCAAGAAGCGGCGCAGCCCGGCCAAGAAGGCCGCCAAGAAGTCGGCCTGACCCATGATCGGTAGTGTCGATGCGATGCCGATCCCCGAACCCGCCGACGTCCTGCCGCACCGGCCCCCCTTCCTCTTCGTCAGCGCGGTCGAAGCGGTCGAAGCCGGGGTGTCCGCACGCGGTCGCTGGGAGCTGACCGGCGACGAGGCGTTCTTCGCCGGGCATTTCCCCGGGCGCCCCACCCTCCCCGGGGTCCTCCAGATCGAGTCGTTGGCCCAACTCGGGGCCTTTGCGCTGCTGCTTGATCCCCGCTTCAGTACCAAGTTGCCGCTCTTCGGGGGGATCGAACGGGCGCGCTTTCGCCGCCAGGTGCTTCCCGGTGACACCCTCGAGTTGGCGGTCACCCTCGATCACATGTCCGCCCGCGCCGGCAAGGCCCATGGGGTGGCCACCGTCGATGGACAAAAATCCTGTGAGGCTGACCTCCTCTTCGTCTTGGTGGATCCCGCGAGCGCCTGATGCGCCTGGTCACCTGGAATGTGAACTCGCTCACCGCCCGACTGCCCCGGGTGATCGAGTGGATCCAAGCACACCACCCCGACGTGGTGTGCCTCCAAGAAACCAAGCAGGCCGACAACAAGTTTCCCGCGGAGTCCTTTGCGGCGCTCGGGTACCAAAGCGCGCATTACGGTGACGGACGGTGGAACGGCGTGGCCATCGCCAGCCGGGTCGGCCTCGACAACATCGTGCGCGGCTTTGGCGCCAAAGAAGACGATCACGGCTGTCGGATCGTGGCGGCGGACTGCGGGGGAGTGCGGGTGCATTCGGTCTACGTCCCCAATGGGCGCAGCCTCGACAACGAGTTCTACCAGTTCAAACTGGACTGGTTGGCCCGGCTGCGCACCACGCTCGACGAGACGTGCCCCAAGGGCGCAACGGTGGCGGTATGTGGAGACTTCAACGTGGCGCCGACCGACGACGATGTGTGGGACCCCGCGGCGTTCGAGGGCCTCACCCATGTGAGCGCACCCGAACGCGCCGCACTCGCACTGGTCGAAGGGTGGGGTCTCAGCGACCCCTTCCCCCGCTTCAATGCGCCGGGGACCTTTACGTGGTGGGACTACCGTGGCGGCGCGTTTCACAAGAACGAGGGCGTGCGCATGGACCTGGTTTTGGTGAGCGAGGATCTGGCGGTGCGCGCGAACGGGTCCTTCGTCGACCGCGAGGCGCGCTACACCAAGGACGGGTTGAAGCCGTCTGATCACGCACCGGTGGTCCTCGATGTCAGCGAGCGATAGCACCGGCCAGCGCCACGGTGTCCGCCCTCGTGGCTGATCGCACCGCCCGCGTTGTCGGTCCATCACGTGTCGGCCCTGGTCGATCATCCACGTTTCGCCTGCTGCACTGACTTAGCCTTGCCCCGGCACAGTATTTGCGACTCGCCACGACAGTATTGGTGCTATTTAGGGGAGGAACACGATGAATGAGCGCGGCAGTGGTTGGACACTCTTCGCCGGAATCGCCCTCTTGGTTGCGGGGATCATGCGGATCTTCGACTCCATCTGGGCCTTCCGCTATCACGGGGTCTTGCCGTCGAATCTCGAGGCAGCACTCTTCGGTCATACGCTCAAAACCTACGGGTGGGTCTACCTCGTCGTCGGGATCATCTTGATCCTGGCCGGCTTCGGGGTGATGGCCAAGTCACAGCTTTCCCGGTGGATCGGCATCGTGGCCGCAGCCATTCTCGGGATCTCGGCGATCTGGTGGATGCCGTACTACCCGATCTGGTCGTTGACCTACATCGGGATCTGCTTCTTCGTCATCTACGCACTGGCCGCCTACGGCCAACGTGAAGAGGTCAGCGCGTAGATCCGACATTTCGCCTCGCGTCACCACCTGACGACGCCCAGCACACAAGCAGTTGCACACAGACCGGGCCTTGGCCCGGTCTGTGTGCGTTCGTCACTTGGCGCGTCACAAGATGGCGGTCGGGGTCCGCGCCGCCGGTCGCCCGGCGATTTCGGCCACCAGATTGGCTCCGACCATGATGAGGGTGACGAGGAGTCACGGCGCATCGCACCCGCCGATAGCGTGGCCGAGAGGAGGGGACGATGCATCTGGGGCTGACCAAAGCACAACAAGCGCTGCAGGACGAACTGCGCGAGTACTTCGTCCGATTGGTCGACCAGGTGGAAGGGTCACCGAGCGAGGAGCCGACCTACACCCGCTACATCGCCCAGATGGGTGCCGACGGCTGGCTTGGTCTCGGGTGGCCCAAAGCCTTTGGCGGCCAGGCCCGCGGAGCCATCGACCAGATGATCTTCGTCGAAGAGTCCCACTGGGCCGGGGTGCCGCTCCCGCTCTTGACCCTCACCAGTGTGGGCCCGACCCTGATGGCGCTCGGGACCGAGGAGCAAAAGCGCCGGATCGTGCCGGGAATCTTGCGCGGTGAGGTCCACTTCTCCATTGGCTACACCGAACCGTCGGCGGGGACCGATCTGGCGTCGCTCACGACCCGGGCGGTGCGTGACGGCGACGAGTATGTGATCAACGGGCAGAAGATCTACACCAGCGCGATCCAGTACGCGGATTATGTCTGGTTGGCGGCCCGCACCGACCCCGACGCCCCCAAACACAAGGGACTCTCGGTGTTCATCGTGCCCGTTGACGCACCCGGCTTCAGCTGGACGCCGCTGTCGACCATCGCGGGCGACATCACCAGCTCGACGTTCTACCAAGACGTCCGGGTCCCCGCCGAGAACCTGGTGGGGGGTGAGAACCAGGGATGGAAGCTCATCACCAACCAGCTCAACCACGAGCGGGTGGCCATCTGCCCGCGTCGGGCCTGCTGCGCAGCCTGAGCGAGGTGCGACGCTGGGCCGAGGGCCACAAGTTGGCCGACGGCAGGCGGGTCATCGACCAGGAGTGGGTCCAGGTACACCTGGCCCGCGCCCACGCGCGCATCGAGGTGCTCAAGCTCTTCAACTGGAAGGTGGCGTGGGCCGCCGACAAGGGGTTGAACCCCGCCGATGCGTCGGCGACCAAGGTCTACGGCACCGAGCTCTCCCTTTGGGTCTACGCCACCTTGTTGGAGGTCGTCGGCCAAGCCGGTTACCTCTGCGAAGGCGCTCCCGCCGCGGTGCTGCGGGGCCAGCTCGAGCGCCAGGCGCGTAGCCAGACCATCTTCACGTTCGGTGGCGGGACCAACGAGGTCCAGCGCGACATCATCGCCATGCTCGGACTCGGCCTGCCCCGCGCCCCGCGCTGAACCGGTCGCTACGGCGTGGGCGGGGTGATCCCGGCCAGGATTTCGGGCATGAGTTTCGGGCCGATCCAATTGGAAAAGGCATCGATCTGCGCCTTGGTGTCGGGCGCCGCCGCGCTGGGATCACCGACGCGGTAATAGGGGAAATGGATGCCATCGGGCGCGCGGACGGTGACCCCGTCGATGCTCGAGGTGAAGTGGCCGCCCGGGCAGACCAGCGCGGAGAGATCGACCACCGACACCGAGGTCCGAAACTGGGCCGCCACGGCGCGGAGCTGGTCGTTGTAGGCGTTGACCCGGGCCGGCGCGTCCTCGGGCCACGCCGCACCGTTCGGCTGCTCGCCGCTCGAGTAACACGGTGCGGTCAACAACACCATGTGGGCCCCGGCCGCCGTGGCGATGTGGATGGCCAGCGTCAGTTGCTCCCGGATATAGGCCTGGAAGCTCGGGTCCAAGATGTTGGTCCACCGGCCGTGAAAGACGCGGTCCGCCACTTCCCAGCGACCGGCCAAGAGGGCGACGACCCGGGGCGCGAACGAGGCCACCTGGCGTGCTTCGAGGGAGGGCCACTGCGCGTCGATCGGCGTCGAGCTCGCGCACGGGGCCGACGGCGGGGCCACCACGCCGTGCTCGCGGACCTCGGGGCCGATGGCCAGCCCGCACCCGACCACACCTTGGTCATCGATCGCTGCGTCCCACGTCGGGCCGCGGTCGGGGAGGGCGAGGCCGAGGGTCGAGCGCGGTCGAATCGCCGACGAGCAGCACCTTGGTCGAACCGGGCGCCGCCAGATACGGGTTGGTGCTGGCCGCGGCCAACCCCGGCGTGCCGATGGAGACCGATGAGCTCACGGTGGTGAAGATCACCACCACCACGGTGGCCACCAGCCCCATCACCAAGAGGCTGAAGGCGCGGACGCGCTGGCGCACTTTGGCGCTTTCGAAGCTGAGCAGCGTGCCTTGGCGCACCGGTCGCTCGATCAAGAAGAACGAGAGGGTGGCGAATACGACGTCGAGCGTGACCCGCAGTGCGAAGAGGGGGAGGCCGGTGATCCCGGTGCGGCTCCCGTCGACGTAGCCGAAGATGGGGAAGTACCACAGGTACATCCCATAGGAGATGGTCCCGAGAAAAATGAGCGGTCGCACCGAGAGCGCCCGGGCCAACGCGGAGGTGGGTGCGCAGGCCACCGACGCCAAGATGGCGGCGGTGAGGAGGGCGCCGACCAAGAAACCGCCCTCGAATGTGAACGCATCGGCGTAGGAGAGCCGGGTCCACTGCCAAGCGAGCCCGATCGCTGCCACCACGCCGCCGACGCCCAGGGCCCGGTGCAGCCGCGGCGATTGCGCCCGCGGGACGAGCGCGCTGATGCCACGGCGCTCTTTGAGGATGGCCAGGATCGCGGCCAGGGCGCACCCGACGAGGATCGACTGCGCATGGGTGTCGGTCCCGTAGTAGATGCGCGTGACGTTGGCGCCGGCGCGGTAGAGGTGGGCCATCCACGCCGCCGACCCGACGGCCCCGAGCACCGAGACGGCCAACACCGCCGCCAGTCCCAGCCCACGGCGCCGCCGGGCGCACCACATGATGGCGATGACGATGGGGGGCCAGACCAGATAGAACTGCTCTTCGATCGCCAACGACCAGGTGTGGGTCAGCGGCGAGGGGGCCGCACCTTGTTGGAAGTAGTTGGCACCAATGGCGATGAAGTGCCAGTTGCTGAAGTAGCCGAGCACGGCGAGCGCGTCACCACGGAAGCCGGGATAGAGGCCGGCGGGTTCAACGAACTCGACGAAGAGCGAGACCACGATCAACATCACCAAGAGGGCCGGAATCAATCGGCGGATCCGGCGGGCGTAGAACGTCCCGAGCGCGATGCGCTGCGAGCGGTGCCATTCGCGCAGCAGGATCAAGGTGATGACCAGGCCCGAGAGCACGAAGAACGCGTCCTGGCTGAAGAATCCGCCGACGTCGAGGCCTGGCACTCCCGAGTGGAAGGCCATGATGGCGAGAATGGCGACGGCCCGCACGCCGTCGAGTGCATCGACCCGGCGACCCGACGGAGCCGCAGCGTCACCCGCCGTGACTGGTGTGTACGAGCCGGTCAAGTCGTCCCACGTTACCCGCCGTGGTCGAGAAACACCGACCATCCCGGCCGGCGCCGGTGCCTAGCCGAGAGCGGCTTCGATGAGTGCCGGGCCCGGCTCGGCGTAGCTCGCCTCGAGCGCCTGGGTCAGCGCTTCGGCTGATTCGACCCTGCTCGACGTCACGCCGAGCCCTCGGGCCAGCGAGACGAAGTCGAGGTCGGGACCGGTGAGGTCCAGCATGCGCCGCGCCGCAGGGCCCCCGGCGTCGGCGCCGACGCGCTGCAGCTCGAGGTTCAAGATGGCGTAGGAGCGGTTGGCCAGGATCACCGTGGTGACCGAGAGCCCTTCGCGCGCCTGGGTCCACAGGGCCTGCAAGGTGTACATGGCGCTGCCGTCGGCCTCGAGGCACAACACCCGACGCCCCGGGGCACCGACAGCGGCACCGGTGGCCGCGGGGATTGCGTAGCCAATGGCGCCCCCGGTCAGGGTCAACCAGTCGTGCGGTGGCGCACCGGCGGTCGCGCCTGGGACGAAGAGGCCGGCGGTGTTGCCTTCGTCCACCACGATGGCGTCGTCGGGAAACGTGGCCCCGATAGCCGCCGCCAACGACTCCATGTCGAGCGCACCGCTCGGGCGTTGTGGTCGGGCGGCGGGGGCCAAGGTCGCGCCGTCTCGCTTCGCGTTGACCGCGTCGGCGAGGGCCTCGAGGGCGGCGGGGGCATCTTGTCCGGGGGCCGCCAGCGTGTGCACCGTGCATCCGGGCGGCACCAGGTCACTCGCCTTGTTCGGGTAGGCGAAGAACGAGACGGGGGACTTGGCGTCGACCAGGATCAGGTGTTCGATGCCTTCGAGCTGGGCCTGGGCGAACTCGGCCAGGTAACCGAGCCGATCGAGGGCCGGGATACCCGCGCCGCGGGCCAATTGGTCGGGAAGGTCTCGCCCAAGAGCGAGGCGCCCGTCGCGCCGGCGACCCGACTGGCGGCGAGGAGGCCGCGCGAGCGCACCGCGGTGCCACCCAAGAAGAGGGCGACCTTGGCCGACGACTCGAGCACCTTGGCCACGGCATCGACGGTGTCGGGCGGGACCAGGCTCGGTGCTTGGGGGGGTCGGGGGGCACAGGGACCCACCGTCGATTCGTTCCACGACGAGTCGGCCGGCAGCACCAAGGTGGCCACGCACGACGGTGGCCCGTACGCGGCGGCGACGGCGTCGGCCGCGTCGGCACCGACGTCGTCGGCCCGGGCCGTGACGCGGTACCAACCCGAGACCGAGCGGGCGATTGACGCGATGTCGGACTGCAGCGGGGCATCGAAGCGGGCGTGGTAGGTGGCGTGGTCACCGACGATATTGACCACCGGCACCCGGGCCCGACGGGCGTTGTGCAGATTGGCCAATCCATTGCCGAGACCCGGACCGAGGTGCAAAAGCGTGGCGGCCGGGCGCCCGGTGACCCGGGCGTAGCCGTCGGCCGCCCCGGTGGCCGCCCCCTCGAAGAGCGTGAGAATGGCCCGCATCTCGGTGACCTCGTCGAGTGCGGCGACGAAGTGCATCTCCGAGGTTCCCGGATTGGCGAAGCACACGTCGACGCCGGCATCCACCAAGGTGGTGAGCAGGCTGCGGGCACCATTCATTGATCGTCCCCCTCACTGGTGAACACGTGGTTGGGCCCGAGGATCCCCGACGGATCGAAGGCCGACTTGATCGAGCGCATCAACGACAGGGCGGTCGGGTCGAGCGTGTCGAGGTAGTACTCCTGTTTTTCGGTGCCGATCCCGTGTTCACCCGAGATCGCCCCGCCCGCGTCGAGGGCGGCGGTGAAGATGTCGCGGATCAGGGCGTGGCGCTGGTCCGCGTCGGGTTGGAAGACCGACAGGTGGACGTTGCCGTCGCCTACATGGCCGCACCCGGTGACGAGCGCACCGTAATCGGCGGCCAGCTTGGCCACGATGGCCAGGTAGTCGGGGATGGCGGCTCTTGGGACCACCGCATCGATGATGTCGTCCGCGCCCGAAGCCTTGGCGGCGAAGAAGGCATTCTCCCTGGCCGCAATGAGTTGGGCGCCGGCTGCGGCCGGCAGGACATAGACGTCGAGCGCGCCCAAGCGTTCGAGCAGCGTGGCCAGTGCCTCGGTGTCCTCGTCGACCCGCCCGGGGTCGGTGCCCTCGATGACCACCACCAAATAGGCCAAGGTCTCGGCCTTGATGGCATCGGGCACCCCGAGGTCGAGCTCCGCATTGGCCACGATGCCCGCCATGGCGAGGGTGTCGATGTATTCGAGGATCGACGGAACGACGCCGCTGGCCACGATGGGCGCGACGGCGTGGGCCACTTCGTCCAAAGAGGCGAACGGCGCCAGCACCGTGGCGGCGGCGCCGAGCCGGGGCTCGATCTTGACGGTGACCTCGGTGGTGACCGCCAGCGTGCCTTCAGAACCGATGAGCAATTGGGTCAGGTCGTAGCCCGAGGAGCTCTTTACGAACTTGCCGCCGGTGCGCAGCACCGTGCCGTTGGCCAGCACCACCTCGAGACCGAGTACGTGGTGACGGGTCACGCCGTAGCGAATGGCCCGCATGCCCCCCGCATTGGTCGCCACATTGCCACCGAGCGAAGCGCTCGTCTCGCCGGGACTGACGGGATAGATCAAGCCGAGTGGTTCGAGGGCGGTGTTGAGTTCAGCGAGGGTGACGCCGGGCTCGACGACGGCGACGCTGTTGTCGGTGTCGATGGTGCGGATCGATCGCATCTTGTCGAAGGCGAGCACGATGCCGTCGGGCTCGGGCCGGCACCCGCCACTGAGCCCGGTCCCGCTGCCGCGCACCACCACGGGGGTCGAATGCTCATGGGCCAGGCGCATCACCGCGACCACATCGTCGGTCGAAGCGGGGAAGATCACCGCCAAAGGGACCACGGGCTGGGCGGTCAGGGCCTCGTCGTGGGTGTAGTCGACGTGCACGGCGGCACCGGCGGCCACTTTGTCCTCGCCCAGCGCTCGGCGAATCTCCTCGACTATCTCGGGCACCGATCCAACCTCCACGCGCGTCATGTGGACCCGAGGCTATCGGCTGGGGGCTCCTGCGCCCTCTTCGAGCCGCCGCCGCAGTTCGGCCACGCGGGCCGAGACCTCAGAGGCGGCCGTCGGTGCCGCCGCTCGGGCGAGCGAGGCGATCGTGGTCTCGATCGGGGCGAGCCAGGGACTGGGCTCGCGGCCCGGCCGGGGTGCCCCCGACGCCGACACTGATCCGTCACCCGCCGACCAACTGCACCACAGCTCATCTTGGGCCCGCGTGAGCGCCACATAGAACAGCCGGCGTTCCTCTTCGATGGCGGCATCGGTTCGGGCCGAGGCGATCGGCATCAGGCCGGCACTGAGGCCAATGATCATGACCGTCGGCCACTGCAGGCCCTTGGAGCGGTGGAAGGTGGTGAGCACCACGGCGTCGCGCGGGAGGTTCTTCATCGTCCTCGTCGTCGACCCCGGCGGTGAAGCGGCCTTGGCGCTGCGTCCGTAGATCGCTGGCCGGACCGAGGTCCGCTCCAGCGACCGCGGATGGCACCCCGGCTGCCTCCATGACGGACTGGATCACCGCTAATTGCGCGTTGGTGCGGGCGAGGACCGCGATGCTGGCCCAGCGGCGTCCCGGACCGCGCGCCGCCTTGGCCCGCGACGCCGCCCAGGCGGCCTCGGCGAGATCCGATTCGTGCGAAACGATGCTCGGCACGGGGCCGTCGACCCGGCTGCTGCTCGGATCGGCCAGATCGCTCGTTGGGCCCGACGATGTGCCGTGGCGCAGCACCGCGGTGGCCACGGCGACCACCTGAGGCGTGCACCGATGGTTCTCGTCGAGACGGATCACTTTGGTGCCCCGCAACATTTCGGGCAATCGGTCGAGCAGAGTCGGGTCGGCACCGTTGAACCCGTAGACAGATTGATTGGGATCACCGACCACAAAGAGGTCGGGCTCGTCGGACACCAACGCGCTCAGGAGCCGGAACTGCGCCGGGTTGACGTCTTGCATCTCGTCGACGAAGAGGTGGCGGGTGCGCCAGCGGATGGCGTCGGCGAATTCGGTGTCGCCGGCCAACGCGTCGGCGCACGACACGATGAGGTCGTCGAAGTCGAGCAGCCGTCGTCGGGTCCGCTCCTCTTCGTAACGGCGGTAGACGTCGGCCACCTGCTCGGCGTTGACCCCGCTGCGTCGCTTGGCCCGGCGCGCCTCGGCCTCGTAGTGCTCGGGACTGACCAGTCGCGCCTTGGCCCAGCCAATCTCGCCGTCGAGGGCACGGACTCGGCGAGGGTCCCCGGTGGTGACTTCGGCGAGGAGGCGACGGCGGTCGGGCATGAGCTGGGGCTCGGGACGACCACGTTGCGCCCGGTGCTCGCGCAGCAAGGAGAGCGCGGTGCGGTGGAACGTGCCGGCCTTGACCCCAGCCACCCCGAGCGACCACAGGCGCGTCCGGAGTTCTTCGGCCGCCTTGCGGCTGAAGGTGGTCACCAGCACCCGGTCGGCGTGGATGGAGCCGTCGCGAACCCGGCGGGCCACGCGCAGCGTCAGCACACGGGTCTTGCCGGCCCCCGCACCGGCGAAGACGCACAAAAGCGGATCGTCGGACTCGATGGCCTCGCGTTGAAACGGCGTGAGCCGGCTGGCGCCGGGCAGGCGCTCCCAGGCTTCTCCTTCCAACGTCATGACCACACCGCTACCGTACCGAAGCGTTGCGACACGGTCCCGTGGCCGGCGTCTTATTAGGGTGGCGGGCCATGGCATTGATCAAGCGCGAGTGCGAAGTCGTCGTGGTCGGCGCCGGCTTCGCCGGACTCACCGCGGCGCGCCAGCTGGCCCGTGGCGGCGTCGATGTCCTGGTCACCGAGGCGCGTCATCGGGTCGGGGGCCGCTCATTTACCGACCGCACGGAGGCCGGATTCATGGTCGAACGCGGCGGCCAGTGGATGGGCCCCGGGCAGGATCACTTGGCGGCGCTGGCGCAAGAATTCTCGGTCTCGACGTTCTTGACCTACACCAAAGGGGAGGGCGTCGAACTTCGGGAGGGTCAACGCAACACCTATGTGGGGTTGATCCCGACGTCTGATCCCGAGGCGGCCTCCGAGGGCGTCGCCGCCATGTTGGATCTCGATCTGGCCAGTTTCGACATCCCCCTCGATGCCCCGTGGACCGCCGACAATGCCGCCGCCCTCGACGCCCAGACCCTCGCCACCTACCTCGAGGCAAATCTCGAATCCAAGGTCGCGCGTGACATCCTCGCCGTCGCCGTCAAGGCGATCTTCGGCACCGAACCTTCAGAGCTGTCGCTGCTCTTTACGCTCTTCTACCTGCGGTCGGGGGGTGGGTTGACCAACCTGGCCCGCACCACCGGCGGCGCCCAGGAGCGGCGCTTTTTCGGGGGCACCCAACAGTTGGCCACGGCCATGGCCGCCGAACTCGGCGACCGGGTGCTCCTCGGTGCGCCGGTCAGTGCCATTGCGCACGGACCCGACGAGGTTCGCGTCAGCGGCCGGGTGAGCCCACCGGGTGCGGACCCCGCTGATCCGGGGGCCGACCATGACGATCTGGCCATCGTGGCCCGGCGCGCCATCCTCGCCATGTCACCGGTCCTGACGGGGCGGCTCTGCTTCACCCCGTCCTTGCCCGGGCGGCGCGACCAGCTCGCGATGCGGATGCCGATGGGGTCGGTGACCAAGGTCCATGCGCTCTACGACACACCGTTCTGGCGCGACGAAGGGCTGAATGGCCAGATCGTGGCGACCGACGGTGCCATCTCGAGCGCCTTCGATAACTCGCCCGACGACGCCTCCTTCGGCGCCATCGCCGGATTTATCGCGGGCGACGACTGCCGCCGGATGGAGCAGCTCGACCCCGAGGTGCGGCGCCGCGAGATCGTCGGTGAACTCGCCCGGGCGTTCGGCCCCCGCGCCCTCGAGCCCATCGAGGTAATCGAACAACATTGGCCGGGGGAGCCCTTCACCCGGGGTGGTCCGGTCGCCGTCAGCGTGCCGGGAGCCCTGGTCGGCTTCGGGAGTGCCCTGCGTACACCGATCGGCCCGCTGCACTGGGCCGGCACCGAGACCGCCGAGCAATGGTGCGGCTACCTCGACGGGGCCATCTCGTCGGGCCGGCGCGCCGCGAGCGAGGTCGCCTCGGCCCTGAAGGGAGACGAGCGTGGCGAGCGTTGAGGAGATCTGCGAGGCCTTCGCAGATTGGCGCACCCGGAGCAACGACAATCCGCGACTGACCAAGATGATCAAGGGGTGGGATCGCGTGGTCCACTTCTCGGCCAGCGACACCGGCGATACCTTCACCATGCGCGTCGAGCGCCAGGTGCTCCACGAACTCGTGGTCGGACACGTCGACCAGCCCGATGTCATCGTCACGGGCACCAGCGAGGACTTCTGCGACATGTTCTGGGGGGATCTCAATCCTTCCGAGAAGTACATGGCGGGCGAGATCACCCTGGCCGGGTCTCAACAAGACGTGATGCGCATCGATGCCATCTCGATGGTCGCCTTCTTGGATCACTAGCACCGAGCTTGCCGCCATGACCCAACCGGCCGCTGCACCCACCCGCGCCACACTGCGCCGTGCCATGGGCCAAGGCACCGTGGTCGCGACATCGACCGGCCTGGCGTTCGCGGCCCTCGAGTATCTGGCCGCCGCCGGGTTGGTCACCTATGTCGCGGGGGATTCGGCGTGGATACCAATCCTGGTCGCCGGGTTGCTCGCCCTCTTGGCGTACGCCTTCTTCGGTGAGCTGAACGGGCTCTATCCAACTGCCGCGGCCATCCGTCTCTACATGAAGCGGGCGATGGACGACCGCATCGCGCTCACCATCACGTTCACCTACCTGATCAGCATCGTGCTGGTGATTGCCTCGGACGCCTTCATTGTGGGCACCGCCTTGGCCCATGCGTTCGGCGAACCGGCCTGGGTGGCCTCGCTGTGGATCGTTGCCTTGTTGGCCGTTGCGGTGGTGGCAAATCTGCGCGGCATCACCGTGGCCGGTGTCCTCCAAGATGCCGCCACCACGTTCGTCGTGGTGGTCACCATCGTGATTGCGCTCATCGCCATCTTCCACAGCGGCCACGCTCTGCGCACGCCGCTCCAACCGCTGCACCACCATCGCGCCAGCGACCTGGTCGAGGCCATTGCGCTCGGGGTCTTCCTCTACAGCGCTTTTGAGTGGGTCACGACCAGCGCCGAGGAGGTGCGCCGGCCCGAGTTCATCCAACGCGGCATGCTGATGGCGATCGGCATCTTGTGCGTGGTCTGCATGCTGGCGACGGTCGCCATGAGTCACAGGCTGAACCACCACGAACTGACCTCGGCCTACCCGCAGCTCTACCTCGGGGTTGCGGCCATCGGGCACGCCGGGTTGTGGGTGATGGCCGGGGTGACGGCGGTGACCGCGCTCAATACCTTCAACGGTGGGTTCATCACCGCGTCGCGCTTCATCTACGGCACCGCTCGGGAGGGTTCGCTCCCCCGGGGCCTGGCCCGCCTCAACGACCGGGCCGTGCCGTGGGTGCCGGTGGTCGCCCTCGGGGCGGTGTCGTTGGTCGTTGCCCTCATCGTGGCGCTGACGCACGGCTGGCAGGTCCTCGTCGCGGTCGGTGCCGCACTCGAGGCGATGATCTATTCGGTCGCCGCATTCGCCACGGTGCGCTTGCGCTCCAAAGAGCCCGAGACCCCTCGCCCCTTCGCCGTCCCCGCCGCGACCGTGTTGGGTTCGATCGGGGTCGTGATCTTCGGTGTGCTGGCGGTGATTGCCTCGGTCTCGGTCAACAACCACTTCAACCCGGCCCCCTTGGCCATCATTGGTGCCGGTGCGGTGGTCAGTGGCTACTACGTGGTGCGCGT
Source organism: uncultured Acidimicrobiaceae bacterium (assembly GCA_963800725.1). GTDB lineage: Bacteria > Actinomycetota > Acidimicrobiia > Acidimicrobiales > RAAP-2 > Bog-473. Next base: position 95,127 of record CAWDCE010000023.1, read on the forward strand.
CCTGCCCAAGGTGGTGGCCAAAGAGGCGGCCCGGCGGGCGGCCACCCCGCGCCGACGCCCCCCTCGGGGGCCCTCGCCCGACCCCGCGTCGCCCGGCGTCACCCCCGAGTCGTGAGCCGCGGCGGGCGAGTCAGCGTTCGGTGGCGAATTGCGAGCGCCGACGCTGCCGTTCGATGGCGAGTCGGACCAACTCGTCGATGAGGTCGGTGTAGGACAACCCGCTCGCCTCCCACATCATTGGGTACATCGAGATTGGGGTGAAGCCCGGGATGGTGTTGACCTCGTTGACCAAGAACCGACCGTCGTCACGGCGGAAGAAGTCGACCCGCGCCATGCCCGCACCACGCAGCACGCGATAGGTGGCGAGTGCAAGGGCTTGGATCTCGGCGATCTCGGCGTCCGTCAGCGGCGCGGGGATCAACAGCTTGGTGTCCTGCGTCTCGTACTTCTCCTCGAAACCGTAGAACGATCCATCGCACACGATCTCTCCGGGCAACGACGCCTTGGGTTCGGTGTCGCCGAGGACGGCGACCTCGATCTCGCGACCGACAACGTGCTCTTCAAAGACGAGGTACTCGTCATAGGTGGCGGCGAGGGCGATGGCCGCGTCGAGGCCAGTTGCATCTTCGACCCGGCTGATCCCGATGGACGAACCGAGGTTGGCCGGCTTGACGAATAGCGGGAACCCGAGCTCGGCAGCCACTTCACGGGCGAAGGTGTCGCTCATTTCACTCATCCGTGCGGTGCGCCAGCGGGCTTGGGGGATGTCGTGTGCGGCCAGCACCTCCTTGGCCACCCCCTTGTCCATGCTGATCGACGATCCGAGCACTCCGCTGCCGATGTAGGCGACGCCGGCGAGTTCGAGCAATCCCTGCATAGTGCCGTCCTCGCCCATCGGGCCGTGGAGGAGCGGGAAGACCACCGTGGTCGGGCTGTCGGCTCCGCCGGCAGAGAGGTCGGCGGGGGGGAGGACCGAGGATTCGGTGGCCAGATCGGGCGACGGCAAAGCGCCCGTCGCTGCCACCGCCTCGATCGACAAGGCGCTGGCGTCCACCCATTGACCGGTCCTCGTGATGCCGATGGGCACGACGTCATAGCGTTCGGTGTCGACGGCCTGGATCAGATTGAAGGCTGAGATACACGAAATGTCGTGTTCGGCGGACCGGCCGCCGAACAGCACAACCAATCTGACGCGTCCAGTCATAGTTGGAGCAAATCTACCGCAGTCATATGGAAGGCTTGAGGAATGCGATTCTCCGCGGCGGGGCTGGCCGAGGTCCTCCGCGCTCGACTGGTCGGCCCGGACGTGAGCATCGAGGGCGTCGCTACCAATACCGCGGAGCTCCACCAGGGCCAACTCTTCGTGCCCTTGCCGCGACCGGCGCGACGGGCACGAGTTCATCGACGACGCCATCGACGCTGGCGCAGTCGCCTACTTGAGCGACGGGGTCACGACCGATCGGGCCACCGCCATTGTGGTGAGCGACACCGCGCTCACGTTCGCGAGATCGGGCGGGTGGCGCGCGGCCGTGTGGGCGGTCACGTCATCGGCATCACCGGCTCAGTCGGCAAGACCACGGTCAAGGACCTCACCAGTGCGATCTTCTCCAGTCAGTTCGTGACCCAGGCCAGCCACCTGTCGTTCAACAACGAGATCGGCCTGCCCTTGACCCTGGCCAACGCGCCCGACGGCGTGGAAGCCGTGGTCTGCGAACTCGGGGCCCGCGGGCCCCGACACATCGCGGACCTCTGCGCCATTGCGCGACCGACCGTCGGCATCATCACGCGCATCGGCTTGGCCCACACCGAGTTCTTCGGCACGCTCGAACAGGTGGCCACCGCCAAAGCCGAACTCTTCGAGTCCTTGCCGAGCGACGGACTGGCCGCACTCAACGGCGACGACCCCATGGCCGGACTCATCGCCGAGCATGCCGCAGCACCTTTGCTGCGCTTCGGCACCGGGGCCAACTGTGACGTGGTGGCCACCGACGTGCGGCTCGGTGCACAAGCCCAGGCCACTTTCACGTTGGGCTCACCGTGGGGGAGTGCGCAGGTAGATCTGGCCGTCCATGGTGCGCACCAGGTGTCCAACGCTCTCGCGGCATTGTGTGCGGGTCTGTGGGCCGGCGTCCCGATCGATGACGCCGTCGCCGCAATCTCCTCGGTGCAGGATCCACCGTGGCGGATGAACATCACGACCCCGCGTCCGGGCCTGATCTTGATCAATGACACCTACAACGCCAACCCCACCTCGACCGAGGCCGCCCTGTCGGCCCTTCGCCGCGATCGAAGCAGAACGGCGCATTGCCGTCCTCGGGGCAATGGCCGAGCTCGGGCCGGGATCCGACGAGCACCACGCAGCCATTGCCCAGATGGCCAAATCCATGGGGATCACGGTCGTGGCCTTTCAGACCTCGGCCTATGGGACGGCGGAGGTCAACGACGTCGCTGAGTTGCTCGACGTGCTCGGGGGCATTGCTTCGGGAGATGCCGTGCTCGTCAAGGGCAGCCGGGCGTCGGGGATGGAGGTGGTGGCGCGATGGCTCAGCGACGGCCACGCCGACGACGCTGACGACGCCGACGACGCCATCACCCAACCGCGCTAGACCCGTCGGTCGATAAGGCGAGCGACGGTTCGAGGCGCACCGCTCCAGTGACCACCCGCTGGCGCAACTCGCCGTAGAGGCGTTCGGTCCGCGGCGACGGGCTGCTGCCCGGGTCGAGGTCGTCCATGCGGCGCTGGCATTCCCGCCATTCGCGGCGCAAGTCGTCGGCGTCACCGCTGGCCGCGGCGACCTGCATAGACGCCCTGGTGATCGCCTCTGAATACGGTTCGACGAGCCGGGCCTGGTCGAGGCCCCAGCGGGCCAGCTCGAAATAGCCACTCACCACGGCGAGTGCGGCCAGGTCGCACGCGGCGTTCACCAAGACGGCGGCCAGTCGGGCGCCGTGGCCCTCGGCGTCCCACCAGGTGTAGCCCGAGAGAGCATTGGCCAGCGGCTCGCTCTCCACCAGGGCCAGTGCGGCCCGCAGATAGGCCATCGATTCTTCAGGGTCCGACTTGGCACTGCCGAGTGCGGCCAGCGCGCCGGCGCGCTGCACGTCGACGGTCATGGCGTTGGAGACTTGGTAGTACCCCGACCGGCTGCCACACGGGAGGAACGGCGCGCCGGTGTCGTCGGCGCCGAGCGCGTGTCGGGCCGCGGTGGCGATGTTGAACAGCGTCTTGCGGGCGGCGTCGGCGTCGGCGGTGCCGAGGACCCGTGTTCGGAGGCGATCGCTGGTCACCGCATCGGGCCGGTGCAACGCCAGGTAGGCCACTAGTTCGACGGCCCGACGCGCCCGGTTCTGGGCCAGCGGCTGGCGTAACCCGTCGATTCGAGGTGTCGCGGTGAGGAGCTTGACCTCGACGGCGCCCGGGGTTTCGGGACCGAGGGAGCCGGGGTGCGCTGCGGTTTCGCCGCCGTGGGTGACGTCGTCGTTCGATGCCACCCTTGGTGGCGGGCCGGCCGGGGTGGTGGCGGAGACGACGTCGGCGACGACGCCGATGCTGGCATGATCGATGAGGTGGGGCCTCAGTGATTGGCCGAGCGGATGGATGGTGACGCAGCGGCGGTCCACCATGATCGTGACATCGCTCGACGAAGCGGCGGAGTGCTGTATCGAAGTGGTGACGATCGAGATCCGGCGGCGCTGTGCCAACGGCAATGCGCCCGGGTCGCCGAAGTACAAGATCTTCGGGAATCCACTGGACGCGCTAGCGGCGTTGACGCTGCGCTCGAGCTCGGTCGCCACTTCGGTCGGGTCTGTGGTGACCACGACCAGTTCGGACCACGCCCAGGCTTCTTGGACGATCCGGGCCGCGTGCCACAAGGCGTCGGCCGCCTCACCAATCAGGGTCAGGCAATCCCCGGGCACGAGCGGCACCAACCACGTGGCGCCGTCGCCTTCACCGACACACAGTGCGATTGGGAGATGCGGCGGACCCCCCGCATCGGTCGAATTTTGGGCCAGGGACGAGTGCCATGTGCGTCCCCCGTGACCGGCGGTAAATCCGAGTGGGGCGACCGAAGTTGGTTCGGCCAGCCAGAACTCAATGCCAGAGGTGTCGACGCGCACGGCCGAGAGGTGGGTTGCAGGATTATCGGCCCCGGGGACCCCGAGCCTTGAAGCCAAGGCGCGATTGGCCGATTCGAATGCGGCCAACGCATCGAAATCCGCTGCCTTGGTCACCGCGATGTCGGTATCGATGGCAACCGCAGTCGGGGTGTAGGCAAGCGGATCGTTCGACAATTGGCGCAGCAACCGGGTCCGCCGGGACCGACGGGCCAGCGCCGCGCAGCCAAGGCCCCGAGCCCGAGGACCACGAGCTCGGAGAACGCGCGAGGCGCGCTTGGGCGAATCGGCCCTGCCCGGGTCCAACGGCGCGGCGATTTCGTCGAGGGCGACGACGGCGGGCATCTGACCGACCGACGAGGTGGCGTCGGCTGGGGGAGCCGGTGCGCTGAAGGGGGCGCCCAGTGCGCACAGCGTCAAGATGCCCGCGGCGATTCGGGCCCCGAGGCGCTCGGCGAGTGGGGCGCCGTGGGGCTCATCGATACGACCCGCACGCAGGTGGTCCACGACCGAACGAAGGAGCCCGAGGCCACAGGCCGCCCAAGCCACCCAGGCCACCAGCGCGAGACCCGAGACGGTGGTCGTGACGCCCGGCGCCCAGTGCGAACCGAAACGCTCGGCCCAGGGTTCACCGATGGACAGCCACAACACTGCGGGGGTGACCGCAAAGATCACCAACGCGCTGAAGAGCGAACCGAAAAGCGCCAACGCCTTTGGTCGCCGAAGACGATCGGTCGAGTTCGACGGGGGCACCTTCACCGCGACGCGCCGGTGTCTTGGGCACTGATGGTCAAGGTATAGGCCACAGTGTCGCTCTCGTCTTGGGGTTCGCGGCAACGTGGCTGCGCAGTTGCCGGCAGGTGCGGGCCAGGTCACCACCACGCTCCCGCGGCCGGTACTGGTGGTCGTGGTGCCCGCGCAGGTGAGCACCAGGGACAAGGTGGTGGACGTCGACCAGGTGGCGGTGACCACCAGGGTGCCACTCGAGCTGGCCGGGTAGGTCGCCGAGGCATTCTGTGGTGGCTGCAGGTAGCCAAGATCGACGATCGCGCCCTCGGCGGCACCGGGCGCCGACGAGGTGGTGACTGGGTCGGCGGTCGCTGGGTCACTCGTGGTTGACGCGGCTGGCCAGCGCGCCGGGGGCGCCCGGGGTGATCGCCGTCACCCGCGGCGCCAGCGCGGTCGTGGTGGTTTCGGAAAGGGTGTTCGAGCGGCCCATGGGCACCGGCGACCTCGAGGAGGAGTGAGCGACGGCCGGCGCGAGCGCGGTGGTCGGGCGCGAGACGACTCGGCCCGACGAGGAGGTTGCACGTGGTTGCGAGTGCGGTGATGTCGCGACAACGAGGGCCATCAACGCGAGTGACACGGCAAGGACGATCCACCAGTGCGGCCAGTCGCGCCGACGACGGCTGGTGTGATGATCGCCGTGACCACCATGGCGAACATCCATCGGGTGACCATAGGCATGGCGGTGACGCGCTCCGGTACGCGGCCCTACGCGCACAGTTGGCGCTGCCCTCGGTCGCGCCGGGCATAGAGGGCCCGACGGTCCCGTCCGGTCGCGGCCGCCAATTCGGAGATGGAATACCCCAACACGTGTTGGGCGTAGACCACCGCCACGTCGTCTCTATGGGCACCGCTGCGATGGAGCGCGACCAAAGACCGGGTGAGCTCCTCGAGTGCGGACTCCGAGCTGGTCGAAGAGGCTTGGGGCATCTCGGGCGTCAGCGCAACGGTGCGTCGGCGCACATCGCGTTCCTTGAAAAGTTGGCGCCGGATGCGACAGCGTGCCGCAGACAGCAGGTCGAGGACCGCGTAGGGTCGGTCTTGGCCGGCCCAGTCCGAGATGACCTCGAAGGTCACCGAGATCAGCTCGGTGAAGAACGAGCTGGCGTCCTGCCAAGCGGCCCCTCGGCCCCAGCGCAGACGTGCAGCGATGTGCAACATGCCCGGAATCAACGCCTGTAACAAGATGCGCGGGACCAACGGATCGGCCGCGGCTTCGCGCAGCAGGACCCGCACCACCGCCGCTGCTTGTTCGCGTTCGGCGGTGCCGCGGGCAGCGGCCATCACGACGAGAAGGTCGAAGGGTGTCGGGCACCGATCCGCACCGCCCGGTGCGGCACCGTGGACGAGGTCCGCCAACGAGAGGTCGCGCTCTGTGACGAGGTGCAACACCTCGATCGCTCTTCGGCTGCGCCCGAGGGTGTGCCATTCGGCGTTCATTTGGTCAATCGCGGCGATTCGCAGGCGGGTGAGTGTCATGGTCGAGACGGTGACCGGTGATGGTCCCCCGATCGCTCCCACCGCCCCGGGCCAGGACCTCTTGGTGCCGCAAATCCGCCCGTGTCCCCGCCGGAGATAACCTCCCGCGATGGATATCGAGCAGTTCTACGACGGCGACCCCCGACGACGGCCTTCGGCCGAGGTCAATTCGGCACCGAATGGAAGGACGTCCACGACACTCGTTACGAGCTGAACTGGATTGAGGACACCGGCGAGCTCTACGTCATCCGCGAGCCCGTACCTCACATCAGCCAAGATCCATTCGGCGGTCAGCGCTACTCGATCACCGACGATCAAGAGCAGAAGATGACCGTCCACGTCGTGGCCCAAATTGGCGACCTCGACACCGTGCACCAGATCCTCGACGGTTGGCCCGCCGCGATGGCGGCAGACGGCGGGGCTGAGTGGTTAGCCGAGCGCCTGCGCTCGGCCGGGGTGTTGATCGTGCCCGAACCGCTCGAAGACGACTGAGGGCTGAGTCCGGCTCAGCCGGGGGGCGGCAGTTCGAGGAGCGTGGCCAGAAGCTGGGTGGCCAGGTTGTTGGTGGCCATGTCCGAGTCGCTGGGCAAGGTCTCTGAGTCCATCGAAAGTTCGGCCAGGCGCACCATGATGGCGGCGAAGCGGAATCCCGAGAAGATCTCGTAGAAGAAGACGTCCTTCATTTCGCGCCCCAAGAGGTCCTCGTAGCGGGCGATCGTCTCTTCATGTGACGCAAAACCCGGGGGCCGTGGCACCCCGAGACCCTCGGCGAACTGGCGGTTGAAGTACAGCCACCAGCCCAGATCCATTTCGGGTTACCCGAGCGAGGCCATCTCCCAGTCAATGACCGCGGCGCACTTGAAATCTCGCCAGATCATGTTGCCGATGCGACTGTCGCCCCAGTTGAGCACGACCTCGCCGGTTTCGTCCGGTTGGTGCTCGACCAGCCACTGCCAGGTGGCTTCGAGGGTGGGGTGCGCAGTTCCCTTGGCGGCCCAGTCCAAGAAGGCCCGGTAGTAGGACATCTGCTGGCCAATACCGGGTCGGCCGTGCTCGGGCCAGTCCAGCCACCCGAGGTCGAGGGCCTTCCAATCGGCCCGGTGGACCTGGGCCATGGCGTCGAGGCCGCTCCACCACATCGTCTCTTGCTGTGCCTCGGTGGCGTCTTTGACCCAGCCGTCCATTGTGTAGGGCAGGTTGTCGGCCGGGACGTCACCTTCGACGTGGTCCATCGTGAAGAACGGGACACCGAGATATGGGGGTCCCTCGTACCAACCGAGGGTGGGGAGTGGGACGCCGGATTTCCGTCGGCCAGGGTCCGCATCACGCGGTACTGGGTGTCGAAGTGTGCATCCATCAACACGAGATGCTTTGTCGGGGCCACCCGAACCACGAGGCGCTTCTCGCTGGTCGTGGTACCGGCCGTGGTGCGGGTGCGGCACAAGATGGTCTCGTTGGAGAACCCGTTGGAGCCCGGAGCCTGCACGTCGAAGACCTCGGGCTTGGCGTCGGCCCCGAGTTTGGTGCGCAACCAGGTGGACAAGACGGAGGCGACGTGTTCGGGGTCGCGTTGTGCGATATCGGGCATGGGGCGCGAGTTTACGCAGACCCCGGGTGGACCAGGCGGGCCGCTGACGTCGGCGACCATGCAGGTGGTGGTGGAACTCCCAGGTGGTCGCACCGAACTCACGGGGCCCGACGACTTCAGCGGGTTCTCGGTGGCGGTGCTCGGGGAGGGGACACAAAAGGACCTGGCCACGGCGGTTGCGGCGTCGGGACTCGGCCGCATGGGGATCGACGGGGCGCACGTCGTGGTTTTGCCCGCCGCACTGCGTCGACTGGCCCGAGATGGCGTCGATGCGGCGTGGGAGGCTGGATTCGAGGCCATGTGCGCCTACGCCCGCACCAAGGGCTGGATCGAAGACGACGGCGCCATCTTGGCCCACGTGGAGTGGCGGCTCTCGGCTCCTTGAAGCGCCAC
>CAWDCE010000024.1:0-81799 GCA_963800725.1 uncultured Acidimicrobiaceae bacterium
CGACGCGGCCGGGGTGCCGCGCCGCCAACCACGCCACTTCTTCGGCCACCAGTGCGGTGGCCCGTAGTGGGAGGAGCAATGGGCACGCCGCTCCCCAACCAAGGGGGTTCTCCTCGAGGATGAAGGTGATCATCTGCAGCGGATTGGGGAGATACCCGGCGAAGCCCCCGTGGTGTTCGCTCGTCATGATGCCGTCGAATCCGCCGGTGAGTCCCAGCTGAGCCTGCGTGCAGAACTCGGCCACCACCGAGTGGGCCGCCAGTTCGTTATGGGGATAGAGGCGCAGGGAGACCGACCCGGGGCAAAATGGGGCCGAATCGCTCACACGCTCGACGATAGCGGTGACCCGCTTCTGACTCGTGGCGCTTCAGTCGGTGGCGAAACCGTCGAGGCGGGCCAAGATCCGAAGCATGACCTCGTCGGCGCCGGCCCCGATGGAATCGAGCCGGGTGTCACGGTAGAAGCGCGAGGCCCAGTGCTCTTCCATGTAGGCAATTCCTCCGTGAAACTGCACACACACGTCGGCCACCTCACGTTGCAGCCTCGAACCCATGAGTTTGCCGATGGTGGCGAAACGGGTGGCATCCTCGCCGCGCAACACCGCGTCGGCCGAAGCGAGGGCGTAGTGCTTGAGCATGTCGTGGCGGGCCGCGAGTTCTGCGAGGACGAACTGGAGATGTTGGTTGGCCAACAACGGCTTGCCGAAGGCCTGGCGCTGGGCGAGGTAGCCCTTGGTGCGTTCCAGCGCCTGTTCGATGGACCCGACCTGTTTGTAGACCGTGATCAAGCGCTCCGCTTGAAACTGCACCATTTGTTGTTGGAATCCCCGCCCGATCTCGCCAATGGTGTTGGCCACCGGCACGCGCACGTCGGTGAAGGACAACTCGGCGGTGTCGCTCGACCACATGCCCAACTTGGCCAGCTTGCGTGCGACTGCGACGCCGGGGGTGGCGCACGGGACCACAATGAGGGACATGCCGCGGTGCCCGCCCTCGTCGTCGTTGCGCGCCAACAGGCACAGCCAATCGGCCTGGGTACCGTTGGTGATGTAGAGCTTGCTCCCGTTGATGACCCATTCGTCACCGTCTCTGACCGCTCGGGTCCGGATGCCGGCCACGTCGCTGCCGGCGTCGGGTTCGGTGACCGCAATGGACGCCACGAGTTCGCCGCGGATCGACGGCGCGAGGTAGCGCTCTTTGAACTCGGGTGAGCCGTAGCGTGCCAGAGCCGGGGTGGCCATCGACATCTGGACAGCCATCGCCATGGGCACACCGCCACAGTTGATCCGACCCATTTCCTCGCCGGCGATCACGGTGAAGGAGTGGTCGGCCCCCATCCCGCCATAGGCCTCGTCGTATTCGAGGCCCAAGAGCCCGACGGCGCCCAATTTCGGAAAAAGCTCGTGGGCGGGGAAGGTGCGCGCCGCCTCCCACTCGTCGATGTAGGGCTCGATCTCGCGGGCGAAGAGGTCCCGCAGGGACTTTCGGAAGATCTGATGCTCTTCGGTCTCGATCACGCTTTGACGTTACCACCGGGTAACCGGCTCTCCCCGGGGTCGCCCTGGCCCCCTACACTGCGCATTTGTGACAGTCGAGATGGTGCACATCACCCATGCGCATTCGGTTCGCACCCTCACACTTGACTCCCCGAAGAACAAGAGCGCGCTGTCGAGGCAACTGCTCGACGAACTGGCGAGCGGGCTGGCTGAGGCGGCGTCGGACCCGTTGGTTCGGGTGATCGTCGTGACCGGCACCGGCTCGGTGTTTTGCTCGGGGGCTGACCTGCGCGAACGGGCCGACGGCGCCACCAATCGGCTCCCCGAGATCTTCGACACCATCCGCGGTGCAGGTCCACCCGTGATCGCCAAGGTCAACGGGCACGCGAGGGCCGGCGGCCTCGGGCTCATTGCTGCGGCCGACCTCGCTGTGGCTGGGGCGGCCGCAAACTTTGCCTTCAGCGAAGTGCGGGTGGGGGTGGCCCCCGCCATGATCATGGTGCCGGCGTTGGCGGTGTGTGACCACCGCTTCCTCGCCCGCATGATGTTGAGTGGTGAAAGGTTCAGCGCAGTCGAAGCGGCGCAGGCCGGACTCCTCAATGCGGTGGCTGACGACGCGGTGGCGCTCGAGCAATGGTGCGATTCGGTGATTACCTCGATTCTCAAATCGGCTCCCGGTGCGGTGGCGGCCACCAAAGGACTCCTGAGGGATCTGCCCGGCCGGGCTTGGACGGCGGCCCTCGAGGACGCGCAAGCGCGGTCGGCTGCGTTGTTCTCCGGCACCGAAGCGACCGAAGGAATGGCGGCCTTCTTGGAAAAGCGCTTGCCGTCGTGGGACCGGTCCGTCCAATGAGCGCGCCGATCGTTTCGCATCTCGATGTCACCAGTGATGCATTCGCCGCCAACGCAGATGCGATGTCGGCCATGGTCGCGGATATCGAAGCGCTCCACGAGCGGTTGCTCGAAGGGGGCGGCGCCCAGTACGTCGAGCGACATCGATCGAGGGACAAGATGATGGTGCGAGAGCGCCTCGAGGCCCTGGTCGACCCGGGCACGCCGGTCCTCGAGTTGTGCCCGCTGGCCGGACTCGAGACCGACGATCCCCTGGGCGGAGGGGTAGTCGTCGCGTTGGCCGAGATTTCGGGCACGCAGTGCCTGGTCATTGCCAACGACCCGACGGTGCGCGGGGGGACCACCAGTCCGACCACGATCAAGAAATTGCTCCGTGCCATGGACGTGGCCGAGACGAACCGACTGCCTTTGGTGATTCTGGTCGAGTCCGGCGGAGCGGATCTGCCCCGCCAAGCCGATGTCTTTGTGCCCGGTGGCGAACAGTTCCGGCGCCTGACCCAACTCTCGGCGCAAGGGATCGCGACGATCTGCGTGGTCTTTGGTTCCTCGACCGCGGGCGGGGCCTATCTGCCGGGGATGAGCGACTACACCATCATGGTCGAGGGTCGGGCCCGGGTGTTCTTGGGCGGCCCGCCTCTGGTCAAGATGGCCATTGGCGAGGACGCGGACGAAGAGGAGCTCGGGGGCGCCGCCATGCACGCGAGGACCTCGGGGTTGTGCGACTACCTCGCTCGTGACGAAGCTGAAGCGCTCCGGCTCGCCCGAGGAGTCGTCGGGCACCTCCATTGGTCACGCCGGGGCCCCGGACCGGTGGTGCCCGATCCCGATCCCCCGCTTTATGGAGCCGACGAGCTCTTGGGCATTGCCTCGGTTGACGTGCGCGTGCCGTTCGATGTGCGCGAGATAGTGGCTCGGGTCGTTGACGGATCGCGCTTCGAGGAGTTCAAAGCCGCCTACGGCGCCCAGCTCGTGTGCGGTTGGGCCACGCTTGGTGGCTACCCCATCGGCATCGTGGCCAACAACGGGATCTTGTTCTCACCCGAAGCCCAAAAGGGCGCGGAATTCACCGCGCTGTGCAACCGCTCGGATACGCCCATTGTCTTCGTCCAGAACATCACCGGCTTCATGGTGGGGACGTGCTACGAGCAAGGGGGGATCATCAAAGACGGCGCCAAGTTGATCAACGCCGTGTCCAACTCGACGGTTCCGCACCTGACCCTCATGGTCGGGGCCAGCTATGGCGCGGGCAATTACGCCATGGCGGGTCGGGCCTACGATCCCCGGTTTGTCTTCACCTGGCCGAATCATCGCATTGCGGTGATGGGTCCCAAGCAGCTGGCCGGCGTCTTGTCCATCGTGCGGCGCAATGCGGCCCAGTTAGCCGGGCGGGACTTCGACGAGGTGGCCGATCAGGAACTGCGAGACGCCACCGAAGCCCAGATCGAGCGCGAGTCGACGGCGCAGTTCGCCACCGGGCGTCTTTGGGATGACGGCATCATCGACCCGCGCCACACCCGCACCGTGCTGGCCATCGCCCTGACTGCGGTGCACTCCGCCCCGGTTTCGGGCACCGCGGTCTTCGGGGTGGTCCGACACTGATGGCCGAGCTCGAGTTGGGCCGGGTGTTGGTGGCCAATCGTGGTGAGATCGCCCGCCGCATCATCAAAGGCGCCCACGACGCCGGCATTGCGGCGGTGGCGATCTTTGCGCCCGACGACGCCGGGGCGCCCTATGTCGGCGAAGCCGACGTGGCGGTGGCGTTGTCGGGGAAGTCATTGGCGGAGACGTACTTGAGCATCGAGGCCGTCATCGCAGCAGCCCAGACATCCGGCGCGGATGCGATCCACCCGGGCTATGGATTCCTGTCGGAAAATGCGGACCTGGCGCAGCGCTGCGAAGCGGCGGGGCTGGTGTGGGTCGGCCCGAGTCCCTCGTCGATGCGGGTCATGGGTCACAAGGCCAGAGCCAAAGCAGCCGTCGCCTCGGCGGGAGTGCCGGTGCTCGAGTCAGCGGTACTCGACCCGGCAATGAATGACGACGAGGTGGCGGCGGCGGCGGCGCCGCTCGGCTATCCCGTGTTGGTCAAAGCCTCGGCGGGCGGCGGCGGGCGCGGCATGCGCCTCGTGAAGAGCGCGGCGGACCTGGTGGACGCCGTGGCGGCGGCCCGCCGCGAAGCCGGCGCCGCATTCGGGTCCGATGAAGTATTCGTAGAACGCTATCTGGCCTCGCCCCGCCACATCGAGGTCCAAGTTGTCGGAGATCACCGCGGCACCTTGATCCATCTCTTCGACCGTGAGTGCTCGGTGCAGCGCCGCCACCAAAAGGTCATCGAGGAGGCGCCGGCCGCCATGGTGGCTCACGACACCCGGGCCCAGATGTGGCGTTCCGCCATTGCCGCGGCCGCAGCGGTTGACTACCGGGGCGTCGGCACGGTCGAGTTCTTGGTCGACGGCGACGCCTACTACTTCTTGGAGATGAATACCCGCCTCCAGGTCGAGCACGGCGTGACCGAGCTGATTACCGGGGTCGATCTCGTCGGCCTGCAGTTCAGCGTCGCCTCCGGAGCGGCCGTGCCCGCCCAAGGCTCCATCTCGGCCACCGGCCACGCGGTTGAAGCCCGCCTGTGCGCCGAACGACCGCGTGAGGACTATCGGCCGACCCCGGGCGTCGCCACCCATGTGGCGTGGCCGCGAGGGCCAGGCCTGCGGGTCGATGCGGCCATCGAGTCCCACAACAAGGTGAGCGCGTCCTACGACTCGTTGGTCGCCAAGGTGATGGCGCACGCCGATTCCCGTCACTTCGCCATCGCCCGATTGCGCCGGGCCCTGACCGTCCTCGAGCTTGACGGACTTGAGACAAATCGTGACCTCCTCGCTGCCGTCGTGGCCGACGAAGCGTTCGAGCGTGGCGATATCGGCATTGACTTCCTCGACGCGCGCCGTGATCTGCGCGACGGTGCTCTCGGGGACGACGTCCGTTGCCGCCACGGTGCCGCAGCGGGTTTTGCCCTCTTGCGAGCCAGCGCGTCACGCAGCCTCGTCCCGGGCGGCGCGGCCGGCTGGCGCAATGTCGGCGTTGCGGGTCACATCGACGACTTACGCGACGCCCACGGTGTGCTCGAAGTCCACGCGCCGTCGTTCGACCGCCCCGCCTCGGTGCGCATCGACGAGGAATGGCGGGTGATTGCGACCACATCGCTGGACGGTGAACCCGGGGTGGTCGACCTCCTCGCCGACGGCTTGCGCCGCCGCTACGCCGTTCGGATCTCGGCTCACGGCGTCGAGGTCAACGGTCCGGAAGGACAATCGAGCTTCTTGGTGCGCAGTCCCGATGACGAGGACCAGCTGGCCGGTCTGGCGGGGGAGTGTCGAGCAACCCTGCCCGGGGCCATCACCAAGATCTTGGTCCACCAAGGCGACCAGGTCGCCGAAGGTGACGGGCTGGTCGTGCTCGAAGCCATGAAGATGGAACACACGCTGCGCTCGGGGGGAGCGGGCACGGTGGGCGCCGTGCACTGCACGCTGGGCCAGCAGGTAGACCTCGGTGACCTGTTGGTGACCGTGACGCCGCAATGACGACCGACCCGGTCATATTGCGGGTCGCCAACTGCAGCGGGTTCTTCGGTGACCGGATCTCGGCGGCCCAAGAGATGGTCCAAGGTGGCCCGATCGACGTCCTCACCGGCGACTGGCTGGCCGAGTTGACGATGTACATCTTGCACAAGACCCGCGAACGCAGCGGCGGGTACGCCCGCACCTTCTTGCGTCAACTTGAAGACGTGCTCCCGACCTGCATCGAGCGAGGCATCACCATCGTGGCCAATGCCGGCGGCTTGAATCCAGAAGGATTGGCTGGGGCCGTCGCCGAGTTGGCCCGGCGTCAAGGGGTCGCCGTCCGCGTCGCTTCGGTCTCGGGAGACGACATCACCAACCGCGTCCCCGAGTTGCGGGCGGCCGGATGGCCCTTCGCCAACATCGATACCGGCGAACCGCTCGACGACAATGGCGCGCTCGGTGACGGCGAACGCCTACCTCGGGGCCCGCCCGATCGCCGATGCGCTGGGTGCGGGGGCCCAGGTTGTCGTCACCGGCCGGGTCACCGACGCCTCACTCGTCGTCGGTCCCGCCCTCCACGCCTTCAATTGGCGCGACACCGACTACGACCAGATCGCCGGGGCCGTGGTCGCCGGGCACGTCATCGAGTGCGGGACCCAGTGCTGCGGTGGCAATTACGCGTTCTTCGACGAGATCCCCGATGCCGCCCACCTCGGCTTCCCCATCGCCGAGCTCTCAGGCGACGGATCATCGGTCATCACCAAGCACCCGGGAAGCGGCGGGGCGGTGACCCTCGGCACCGTGACCGCCCAACTCCTCTACGAGATCGGGGGGCCGCGCGATCTCAGTCCCGACGCTGTGGCCCGCTTCGACTCCATTCACCTTGACCAGGTCGCGCCGGACCGCGTCCAGATCAGCGGCACCCGCGGCGAGCCACCGCCCCCGACCCTCAAGGTGACGGCAAATCTCGATGCGGGCTGGCGCAACGCGATGACCATGGTGATCACCGGCGCGCGCGGTGCAGGCCAAGGCGCGCCTGGCCGCGCAAGCGGTGTGGGCGGGCATCGACGGCGGGGTGGCGTCATTCGACGAGACCTCAGAGGAGCTTGTGGGAGATCTGAGCGGAGCGGGCCTGGCCTTCTTGCGACTCGCGGTGCGCGGCCACGATGAGCGCGCGGTCGGTCGGGCTTTTTCCGCAGCCGTGGTCGAGACCAGCCTGGCCAGCTATCCCGGCACCTTCTTCACGTCGGCACCGACGTCCGCGCAGGCGGTGGCGCGTTATTGGCCCACCACAATTGCGAGTCACGAGGTCGCCGCGCTCGTCGCGATCGACGGCCGCGTCATCGACGCCTCGACCCCCGCGGTGCACCAGGGTGGATCGGGTCACGGCGTGGGCCCCTTGGTCGCTCCGGCGCCGTGGTCGCCGAGCGGCTCGTCGAGGCTCGAGGTCCCGCTTTGGGTCCTCGTCGGTGGACGTTCGGGCGACAAGGGGGGCGATGCCAATCTCGGGCTCTGGGCCGACTCGCCGATCGTCGAGCAATGGATGTTGGCGCAATTCGATATTGCGTTGCTCAAAGAAATTATGCCGAGGTGCGCGACTTCGAGGTCAGCCGCTATCCACTGGCCAATATCGGTGCGCTGAACTTCGTGATCCACCGGTTCTTGGGGTGGGGGGTGGCCGCAAACCTGCGAATGGACACCCAGGCCAAGGGGCTGGCCGAACTGGTCCGCTCCCGCCAGGTCGCCGTGCCGGCCGAGCTGGTTGCACACGGTCGTCCCGCGGAGCGTTTAGCCACGCTTTTGGACACATAGCGCGCTAGGTTCAAGAGGAATCACGCACTATTCGAGTAACACGGACACCGGAGCGACGACATGAGTCCTGGGGAAGCTTCTATGGCGACGGCAGCCGGGCAACCACAAGTGCGCAGCCCGCTCGGGCGATTTCTCTTCGACCACACCATTGAGGAGTACCCGCACGGGGGTCGCCGTTGGGGGTATCTGTCCCTGGCCGTTCTCGCCACGGTCGTCCTCTATTACGTCTATTACACCCAGACCGGCGTCACCCCGAATATTTTGGCCGGTTTCCACATGAGCTTCGCCTTCTATATCGGCATCATTGTGGTTTCCAATCTCATGGGGGCGTTTGCCTCGTTACCGGCCGGGCGGACCGACCGGCTCGGGCGCACCAACGTGGTGATCTACGGCCTCCTTATCGTCGGGCTTCTCACCGCCATTGGCATCCCGCTGTCGTCGAACGAGTGGGACTACGCCATCGTCACTTGCCTCATCGGTATCGTCGAAGGGGCGATCCTGGTCGCCACCCCCGCGCTGGTACGCGACTTCAGCCCCCAGCTCGGTCGAGCATCGGCCATGGGCTTTTGGACCATTGGTCCGGTAGCGGGAAGTCTTCATCACCTCCTTGGTGGCGCTGCACACCCTCGACCACTTCGGCCAGACCCACTGGAAGAGCCAGTTCGTCATCTCTGGGGTCGCGGCCCTGGTGGTGTTTGCGGTGTCGCTGTTCTTCTTGAAGGATCTGTCACCGCAGTTGCGCGATCAACTCATGGTTTCAGCGCGAGACCAGGCGTTGGTCGAAGCCCGCGCCCGTGGCTTGACCGACCGTCAGCTGATGGAAGCGACGGACAAGCCTTGGAAGCAGATCTTCAAGTGGGACCTGGTCGGGATGTCGATCGGCATCGCGTTGTTCTTGCTGGTCTATTACGCGGCCGCGAGCCTCTTCACCATCTATTACCCGGTGATCTTCAAGAATCCCGACGGCTCGGGCTTTTCGGTGACCCAGGCCAACGGGTTGAACACCTGGTTCTGGGCGGCCGACATGATCTCTTTGGTCGTCGTAGGGATGCTCTCAGATGCCTTGAAGGTCCGAAAGCCCTTCATGCTGGTCGGTGCCGTGGTGTCGATGGTCATGTTGGTCATCTTCTTGGGCAATGCCACCGATGCGCATACCGGTTATTACACGCTGGCGGTCGAGGCCATGCTGCTCGCTCTCGGCCTTTCGTTGGTCTTCGCGCCGTGGATGGCGGGTTACACCGAGAGCGTCGAAGACAAGAACCCCGCCCTGGTCGGTACCGGGCTTGCCTTGTGGGGTTGGATACTTCGACTCACGGTCGGCTTGTCGTTCATCTTCTTGCCTGTGGTCATCACGAGCGTCAACCCCATCGTCGACAACCTCCCGGTCGCCCAGACGGTCATTGGCGGCCAGACCATCCAGGCCTTCGCCACCCAACATCCCCAGACCATCGCGTTCGCCACCGAGCACGCTGCGTTGTTGACGTTGCTCAACAAGGACCCTGCCCTCGCCAACAAGGTCGGGGCGGACCCAACGGCCGCCAACATCGCGGCGGCCGAGAAGGTGTTCGGGGCCAAGGGCCTTTCCCAACTCGCCCAGTACAAGGTCCAGTTGGAACACCTGATCGCCCCGTACCCAGACCAGTTGACCTTCATCGCGGCCCATGAGTCCCAGCTCAATAGCCTCAACTCGGCCCAGAAGCAGGCGCCCAAGCAGTGGCAGCACTGGTTCTACGTCGACCTGGCGGGCATGATCATCTTCATCCCGCTCATCTGGCTGACCAAGGGCCGCTGGAAGCCATCGTCGGCCCGCCGCGACGAAGCCGAGCACGATGCCCGCGTCAACGAGGAGTTGGCCCGCCTCATCGGCGAAGGTTCCGTCAAGGTCTAGGACCCCGGCGCGCCGTGTTGGCCCACGGCGTGAAGGGTCCGGTGCGTGTGCATATTCGACGGTGTGAGCCACAGGATTGGGGCGACATCCGTCGCCTCCACGTCAAGCTCGCGCTCGCCTTTCCCGCCGTTGTCGACGTGGAGTTGAACCAGGTCTTCTCGATGCCCGACGACTTTTGGGAGAACTTCGTGCGGATGTGCGCGCACGCAGAGGACCAGGCCCTCTTCGTGGCCGAGGACGACGCGGGCCTGGTCGCGATGGGTCATGTAGATGTGCAAGGTGAACTGGCTCGGCTGGACCTGGTCTATGTCGAAGGGGAGTGCCGTCGCCGCGGGGTCGGGACCGCGTTGATCGATGCACTGGTGCGTTGGGCCGCATCGGCCGGGGCGACCCGCAGCGTCGGCTACATCGCACAGACGAGCGACGGATCCAAGCTGGCGGCGGCGCTCGGGTGGGACCCGAGCGACGACGTCACCTACACCAAAGGCGGTCTCGAAGAACACAAATGGACCGCCCCGCCACTTCTGGACCGCCCCTGACCCACGCCATGGCAGGATGACGCAGTGGAGACCGTCCTTCGCATCGCCGCCTTCATCGTCGGCCTCGGCGTCATCTTGGGCACCGCGCTCAGTGTGTTTACCAACCTGGTGGTGCCGAGAGCCACGTCATCGCGGGTGATGCGCGCCATCGCGCGTGCACTCGGTATCTCCGCCCGCCGCATCGTGCCCCGGCTCCCGACCTATGAACTGCGCGACCGCCTCATGTCCTTCGTCGGCCCACTCTCGATGATCTTGTTGTTCGCATCGTGGTTGGTGCTCTTGGTGATCGGATTTGGTCTTATGACCTGGTGGAGCAGCGGGCTCGACTTCTGGTCCTCGATCGCGGTTGCGGGATCGTCGGTCTTTACGCTCGGGATCGCCACCAGTTGGCATGGGGGTGCAAAGACGCTCGAGATCGTGGCAGCAGGGGTGGGGTTGTTGGTGGTCGCCCTCGAGATCGCCTACCTGCCGGCTCTCTACAACGCGTTCGCGACCCGAGAGACCGAAGTGACGCTGCTCGCCACCCGCTCGGGCACCCCGGCCTGGGGCCCCGAGATCCTGGCCCGCCACCACATGCTCGACAACATGGACGCGCTGCCCGGCCTCTACAGCGACTGGGAACGCTGGGCGGCCTCGGTGTCGGAAAGTCACACCAACTACCCAGCCCTGATCTGGTTCCGCTCCCCGGTCTCGTCGCGCAGTTGGCTCCTCAGCTTGGTGGCGGTGATGGACTCAGCCGCCCTCTACCACGCGGTCAGCCCCGAGCAGACGCCCCGCTACGCCCGCCTGTGCCTCTCGATGGGCACCAGTTGCGTGCGTTCCATCGCCCGGGCGTTACGCATCCCCCACGATGCCGACCCGCGACCCGATGCCGGACTGCGCCTGAGCAAGGATGAGTTCGAAGCCGGCTACCACCGGCTGAGTGATGTCGGATTCCCGATCGAGCGTGGCCTCGAAGATGCCTGGCGCCACTTCCAGGGTTGGCGTGTCAACTATGAGTCCATTGTGGACACCTTGACCCGCCTCACCCTCCCACCACCCGCGCCGTGGCTGTTGGCCCAGCCGGTGATGGGGGAGGTGCCCTGGCCGGCGGTGCGCAACCGCACGCCCGAATTCCCCGACGGCCTTCAGCGCTTCGGATCCAACAAGACTTTCAAGACCCCGTCGTCTCGCGAGTCGAACAGCTGATAAGCCTCGGCCGCCTGGCTGAGTCCAAAGTGATGGGTGAAGGTCTCGGCGAGGGTGAAATGGCCGGCCTGGACCAATGGGACCAGCGCCGCCCAGGTGCTCGGGATCGGGGCGAAAATGGTCCGTAGGGTGAGGCTGTTCAAAAAGACCAGGCCCATTGGGAAGGTCATCTCCATGCTGAGGTTGACCCCGACCACCGAGACGGTGCCACCGGCGGCGGCACACCCAATGGCCTCGGTGACGGTTTCGTCGGCCCCGATGGCTTCGATGACCGATTCGGCGCCGCGTCCGCCGGTGGCCTCGCGCACCTGGGCCGATGCGGGGGCGACCCGCGCGGTCGATGACCTCCGCGCCGAGGCGTTCGGCCCGAGCGAGGCGCTCGGGGACCATGTCGACCGCCAAGATGCGGGCCGGACCGAAGAGTTGGGCACACTGCAGCGCCATGATGCCGACCGGGCCGAGGCCGACGACGACCACGGTTGCCCCCGGATGAATGTCGGCCCGCTGAGCCCCGAGGTAGCCCGTTGGGAGGATGTCGGTCAAGAGGACCGCGTCCTCGTCGCTGACATCCCTCGGGATTTTGAGGGCGAATGCGTCGGCGAAGGGCACGGCGAGGGCCTCGCTCTGCCCGCCGGGTAGGTCGAGCTGGGTCCCAAATGCGGCGGCCTTGCCGGCCAGGCACACGTTAGGCAGACCGGCCAGGCACGGGCCGCACACCCCGCAGCCAATAACGCCCGAGACCAGCACCCGATCACCCACCACGTGGTTGCGCACCGCCTCCCCGACGTCGGTGACGGTCCCGATGGCCTCGTGCCCGAGGTGGACCCCCGTCCCCGTCGGCGTGTCGTGGTACAGGTGCAGGTCCGATCCACAGATGGCGGTGCGCTCGACCTCGACGATGATGCCGGCCGGCCCGGGCAGCACCGGATCGGGCACGTCTTGCACCCGCACGTCTCTTGGTCCACACAAAATGGTCGCTCGCATGACCGCACGTTAGCGGTCGGACTACACTGCTCCGGGCTGAAATAGCGGGCCCGAGGACCTATGACCGTGACGTTTGAAATGCCAACGACCCTTGACCCCGAGGTCATCGACGACATCGACGCCGACGCCTTCTTTGCTTCAGAGGACCTGTGGGCCGTGATTGTCTGGAATGACGACGTCACCACGTTCCAAACCGTGATCCAGGCCTTCGTCGAAATCTTCCACCACTCGGTGGAGCGGGCCGATCAGCTGGCCTGGAAGATCCACCGGACCGGCAAGGCGGTGGCGGCCATCAGGCCCAAAGATGAGGCCGAGCGGGCCGTGCGGGACCTGCACCGTCGCAAGATTTCGGCCTCGCTCGACCGGGCGTAGCGCCTCAGTCCTCCCCGCGGTGCGCTTCGAGGCGTTCGATCAGGCGCCGCTTGGCTGCCGGCCATTGTGCGGCGACCATGGAAAAGCGGGCCGACGTGCGCACGGTGTCATCCGCTCCGGGGCGGTCCGCCCGCATGATCCCGTCGAGCGAGCAGCCAATCCGCTCGATGGCGGCCCAACTCCTCATGTTGCGCACGTCGGTTCGGAGGCCAACCCGATGGACGTCCCACACCTCGAAGGCGTGGCTCAGCATCAAGAGCTTCGCTTCGGTGTTGATGCCCGTGCGCTGTGCCGAAGGCGCCAGCCAGGTGAATCCGATGTCGACGACGTCGGGGTTCGCACGGCGTTGGTGCGTGGCCCCGGGCGGCCACTGCCAGAACTCAATCTCGCAGAACCGGGTGGCCCCGACGACCTCATCGGTGCCGTTTGGGTGCCGGCGCACGGTGGCGAAGGCCATGTGCTGGCCCGAATCGACCTTGCCCAGGGCGTCTCGGACGTAGTGCGTCATTTCCTCGACGCCGTTGGGCGTGTAGGTCCACTCGAATGTGCGGCGGTCCTGCGCCGCGAGGACCAGGGGCTCGATGTGGTCGATACACAAGGGTTCGAGACGCACCAGCGCCCCGGTCAGGACGACGGGATCAAGCATGACCACCGCCGGCGGGTGGTCCACCCCCAAGCACCACGAAGTCACGCTGACGGACGAGGCCGAACCCGCCGACGACCCCAATGACCGCAACCACGGCACCGATGATCATGAGATTGTCCATGGTCGATGCAAACCCCACCTGGTAGGCGTGCAAGAGGGTGGATTGGGCGGCGACGGGCACGTGGGGCAGGGTCTGGCGGATTTCACCCGCCGCCATCGCCGCCGAGAGCCCGGCCCCGCCTTGATGCAGTACCACCCGCCCGATGGCGCTCGAGCGGAGCGCGGCGGAGGTGTGGCTGATGATCTGGCTCTGGAAGATCGCCCCGAGTACCGCAATGCCGGTGGCGATCCCGACCTGTCGAAAGGTGTTGTTGGTCCCCGACGCCATACCGCTCTCTTGGGGCTTGACCACCGAGATCGAGCCGGAGGCCAATACGGGATTGACCATCCCAATGCCGATCCCGGCCACGATGAAGCCCGGCAGCAACACGGTCCACGCCGAATTGGTCTGGATCGACGTCATCAAGAGCAGACCGATGGTGATCAAGAGCATGCCAGTGCCGAGGAGGTAGCGCGACTTGATGCGCACGGTGGCCCGGCCGGCGAATGGGGCGACGATGAAAGCCAGCAACGTGAGCGGCAAGAAGCGGACCCCGGCGGGGAGCGGTCCGTACCCGAGGTCGTCTTGGATGTAGAGGGTCAAGAACAAGAACATGGCGAAGATCGACGCCGACATGGTGAAGGCGACGATCGACACCCCGACGACAGCCGGCTTTTTGAACAGGTCGAGGTGCAGCATCGGGTCTTTGGTCTTGACCTCGTTGATCAAGAAAATGATCATCAGCAGCGCCGAGATGATGAACAACGTGACGATGGTGACGCTGGACCAGCCGTCGTCGTTGCCTCGCACGAGGGCAAAGACCAAGAGGAATAGGCTGAGGGAGAAAGTGACGAAGCCGATCCAGTCGATCCGCCGGCTGGTCGGGTCGCGCGATTCTGCGATCTTGGTCAAGGTGATGATGATGGCGATGGCGCCGATCGGCACGTTGACGAAGAAGATCCACCGCCATCCAATGGCCGTGGTGATGGCGCCACCGACCAAAGGCCCAACGGCCACGGCGCCCCCGGTCACGGCGCCGAAGATCCCAAAAGCGGTGCCGCGGTCCTTGCCCTGGAAGGCCTGGGCGATCAGGGCCAACGAGGTGGCGAACATGATGGCGCCGCCGACACCTTGGACCGCCCGGGAGAGATTGAGCATCAATGAGTCGGTCGACAGCCCGCAGGTCAGCGAGGCCAGCGAAAAGATGGCGAGCCCGACGGCGAAGACGATGCGCCGCCCGAACATGTCGCCGACCACGCCGGCGGTGAGGAGGAAGGCGGCCAAGGTGAGCGAATAGGCGTCGACCACCCATTGCAGATCGGCAAAACTCGAGTGCAGGGCCCGCTGGATGTCGGGCAATGCGACATTCACCACCGTGATGTCGAGTAGCAACATGAAGATGGCCACGCAGACCGCGATCAGGGTCCACCACTTGCGTTCGAGACTCGGCACCATGGGAGTGTATCGAGCCACCTCGAGGCGCCCGTACACTTTGGTGTGATCGTTGCCTCCTCGTTGACCATTGAAATTGGCGATCGGCTCTTGGTCGGCGACGCCTCGTTCGTGGTCGGTGCCGGCGAGAAGGTCGGTCTGGTCGGTCGAAACGGAACCGGCAAATCGTCGTTTATCTCGATCATCGTCGGCGAACCCACGCCCCAGCTGAGACATCGGGGCAATGTCCGGCTGCTCGGCACATTTGGGTATCTGCCCCAGGCTCCGGTGGTCGGGGGACTCGGACTCGAGCCGACCGGCTTCTCCCATATCTTGTCGGCCCGGGGCCTCGATGTGCTCGACGATGCGCTCGGCGCGGCCAGAAAGGCGATGGCGGACGATCCTTCCGAAGAGAACATCGAACTCTTCACCGACCTCCAGGACAAGTTCCAGACCAACGGCGGCTACGAGGCGGAGTCGATCATGGCCCGGCTCGCCGACGGGTTGGGCCTGCGCCAAGAGCTTCTCCTCGAGGAAATCGAGTCGCTCTCGGGTGGTCAACGTCGCCGAGTCGACCTGATGCGCGTGCTCTTCCAAGAGCCCGAACTGATGATTCTCGACGAGCCGACCAATCACCTCGACCGCTCGGCCAAGCGCTGGTTGCTCGACGAACTCGAGCGTTTTAATGGCGCCCTCTTGGTGGTGAGCCACGATCTCAAACTCTTGGACCGTTCCATCTCAAAAGTGCTCAACATCTCGAATCAAAAGTTGACCGAGTGGAAGGGCAACTATTCCAAATTCGAGGCACTCCACGAAGCCGACCAGTCCCAGCGCGAGCGAGCCGCCGTCCTCGAACAGCGCGAGATCACCCGCTTGTCCACTTTGGCCGATTCCATGCGGGGCAGCACCGAGAAGCGCGCCAAGATCGCCAAGTCGCTCGATAAGCGGGTCGAGCGGATAGAAGGGCAACGAACCCACGTCGACAAGCGCGAGAAGGCCTCGAAGTTCCGCCTCCCCACGCCGCCACGCTCAGGGGTCACCCCGATCGAGGTCGCCAAGCTGGCCGTGCGCTACGGCACCAACGAGGTGCTGTCCAATGTCACTCTTCATGCCGGACGCGGGGACCACATCGTGATCATCGGGCGCAACGGCGCCGGCAAGTCCAGCCTGTTGCGCTGTTTGGCCGGGGTCCAAGAACCCACCAACGGGACAATCGAGCTCGGAGCCAACGTCGCTGTGGGCTACTTCGCCCAAGAACACGAGCAGATCGACCCGACGCTGACGGCACTTGCGAATATCGCCGACACGGTGCTCGCGACCGAACGCGAACGTCGTGCGCTCCTCGGATCGTTCGGGCTCCCATCCAAGGCCGCCGATCAGCACCCCGACACACTCTCGGGCGGTGAGCGGGCGAAGCTCGGGCTGGCCATGCTCTCGGCGGGGGAGACCAACCTCTTGCTCTTGGACGAACCCACCAACAACTTGGATCCCTCGTCCATCGTGGCGGTGGGGAACATGCTTGGATCTTGGCCCGGGACCATCATCGCGGTCAGCCACGAACGCGGTTTCGTTGAGGCCCTACGCCCGACCTACTGCCTGCGCCTCCCAGAAGAGCAGTTCACCCATTGGCGTGACGAGTACCTCGACGACGTCGAGATGCGCTAATGGTTCGTTTTCCCTAGCTAATCCAGATCTGGGTCGGCCACAACACGCCTTCGTCGAAGGCGAGCGCCTTCTGCCCGCTCGGCGTCTTGGGGTTGTTGTAGTTCTGCACGTTCGGGTTGGCGACCACCGCCCAGGTATTGCGGTCGGTATAGATGTAAGGAATGTCCACCGACAGTCGCTGGTTCACCGTCTTGTAGGCGGCATTGCGCTCGGCTTGTGAACTCGAGGCGCGCCCTTGCACCAGGGCGGCTTGGAGCATCGGGTCCGAATTGCGAGCCATATTCAGCGCAAGGCCCGGGGTCACGGTCGTCGTGCTCCACCACACATAGTTCAGATCCGGATCGACCGCGCCGAATTGGCGCCAGGTGGTGGCCTGGTAGTTGCCCGCGAGCGAATCGTTGATGAGTGCACTTTGCGCCAAGACGTTGATGGTGACCGAGATCCCGATGTTGCCGTACTGCTGTTTGACGTACTCGGCTGCCCGTTCGACTTCGGCGTCTTGGGTTGCGTTCAGGGTGAACGACACCGGGTTACCGGTCTCTTGGGCCACCTGCTTGACCAGCTTCTTGGCGCCGGCCGGGTCGTACGTCGGATAGCTGGTCTTGGAGTAGTACTGCGAACTGGGTAAGAACAAGCCGTTGATCGGGGAATTGACGCCGAGATCGATGACCTTGGCGTATTGCTTCGAGTTCGAGCCCTTGGCCAGGGCCAAGCGGAGCTTGGCATTGTTGAACGGGGGCTTGGCCGTGTTGAGCATCAGGCAGTTGATGGTCGGTTGCCCGATGATCGGACCGCTGTTGTCGACGTAGGAGTACTTCTTGTTGCCCCGGAAGGTCAAGATGGCCGACGGCGAATTGGTGTGCATGATGTCGATGGTGCCGGTCTGGAGTGCCGCATTACGCGAGTTGGGTTGGATGATGGGCTTGAAGGTGATCTCGTCGAGATAGGGGAGTCCCGGCCGCCAGTAGTGCGGGTTGGCTGTTGCGGTGAAGTGGGAGTTGGGTACCCACTCCTTGAAGATGAACGGGCCGGTGCCGACCGGGTGGGTGGTGCCGTTGGGGTTGTTGAGCATCGAGGGGGCGGCGATGTAGCCGGTCTGGCCCTGGGCGAGGTAATAGGGAAAGGGGACCCACGGCGACTTCATGGTGATCGTCACGGCCATGGGACCGGTGATGGCCGAGCCCTCGATCTGGGCGGCGAAGGCCGGGCCGACCAGCGGAGAGGCCTGTTGCTTGGTCAAGTTGAGTTGTAGCGCGTTGGCGTCGAGGGGGGTGCCGTCGTGGAACTGAATCCCTGGACGAAGGGTGATGGTCCATGCGGTGTAGTCCGCGTTCGGGGTAATCGACTGGGCCAGGTAGGGCTCCCAGCGTCCCGCCGCATTGACGATGGCGAGGGGGTCGAAGATGGTGCGCCCGTAGAGGTAGCCGCCCTCGTCCCAGCGAGCGACCGTCGGATCGAATCCGCCCTCTTCGGTGTCGATCCCCATGACCAAGGAGCCCCCGCGCTTGGGTTTGGCCGTTGAGACGCCGTTGAGGCCCGGGCCGTTGGTTTGGCCGGCTTCGGCCCATTGGGCACCACTCCCCAAGATGGCGGCGCCCGCGCCCAGGGCGACCCCTCCGGCCAGCAAAGATCGGCGGTCAAATCGGTGCGTCATTGAAACCCCCCTGCTGCTAAGAGCCCAAGCCTGCGGCCCCCCAAAAGCCGCCGTCGGCGACTGGCGCGAAACGCTACCGCCTTGGAGACGTTTGCGGAGGGCACTTCGAGTTGTGGCAACCTGGCCGTGACAAACGAGCCGCAGAGGAGACAAAGATGGCGATCGAAACCGGACAGAAAATCCCCGATGTCAAGGTGTTCACGTACGGCGAGTCCGGCCCCGAGGCCACGACGACCGGCGAAGTGCTCGGGACCGGAAAAGTGGTGCTCTTTGCCGTGCCCGGTGCCTTCACGCCGACGTGTTCGGACCACCACCTGCCCGGCTTCGTGCTGCGGGCCGACGAACTCAAGGCCAAGGGCGTGGACAAGATCGTCTGCGTGTCGGTCAACGACCCCTTTGTCATGGGGGCGTGGGGCTCAGACCAAAAGGTCGGGCAGCAAGTCGTCATGTTGGCCGATGGCAACGGGGATTTCACATCGGCCATGGGGCTCCCAATGGATGGGAGCGGGTTCGGCCTCGGGTCGCGTTCGCAGCGCTACGCGGCCATCATCGAGGACGGGACGCTGACCTGGCTGGCGGTTGAGCCGGGCCCGGGTTTGGTGGCCAGTTCGGCCGAAGAGGTACTCGCCGCGTTGTAAGGGGGTAAGCGACCATGGCCACGCACCGTGGGTTTGACCACGTGACCATTGCGGTCAGTGATCTCGCCGCCGCCACCCAATTTTTCGGTCTGCTCGGTTTCGAGGAGACCGCGTCGACGGTGGTTTCCGGCCAGGCAATGTCGGACTTCATGGGGATCGCAGATTGGGAGGCTGACCACGTCACGCTGGCGTTGAAAGATGGACCCTCACATCAAGAGGTACAGCTCCTCAATTTCCACAATCCGCCCCTCAGCCAAGAGCGAGACGAGGCCAACCTGGCCCGGCTCGGCTTCAATCATGTCTGTTTCGCGGTTGACGACCTTGCGGCCACGCTCGAACATCTCACTGCCCACGGCGTCGAGGTCAGGAACGAGATCATGCATTTCCACGACCGACAACTGGTGTTCTTGGTCGGTCCGGGCGATGTCACGATCGAGTTGGCCGAGTGGACCAGTGCGTAGGGGCGCCGCCCCTCTGACCTGATCAGGCGAGGGTGGCGAGGCCGGTTTGGTCGTCGAGGGGCAGTGAGGGGGACACGGTGGCCGAAACCACCACCTCATCGAGCTCGGCGATGCCCCTGGTGACGGCGGCAAACGCCGTGTCGGCGGCGTCGCGGCCCGTGGCGATGCGCACCAGTGACTGGCGTGGGGCCAGGCCGGTGGCGTCGTAGACGCGCCAGACACCATCTTGATAGGCCTCAAAGACGGCGTGGAAGTCCATTGGGGAAAGCCCGGGCGCGTAGACGGCGGCAAAACGAGCCGGGACACCGGTGGCCCTGCACAAGACGATCCCGAGGTGGGCGAAGTCACGACAGGTGCCAACCCCGGTGAGCAAGGTGTCCTCCGCCGAATCATGGACGCTGCTCGAACCTGTGACGTAGCCGGTGCGGTGGCGGATCCACTCGGAGATCGCCCCCACCCGTGCGCCGACATCGGGTCCCGTACCGAATTCGGCGACGGCGAAACCGACCAAGTGGTCGCTCGGACAGTAGCGACTCGGGCGGAGGTAGACCTGCCGATCGAATTCGGCATGGTCGAGCGGGGCCGCAGTTTGCGCTGTTGGCGATATCTGACTGCGGTAATGCACGCTGAGGCGGCCCGGGTTGGTGGCGACGACCTGCATTGTCGCCCCGTCACGGCTCACAATCTCGTCGACCGAGACCGGTGCCTGTCCATCGGTGGTTACCGTGAACTGCTTGTCGTCCACATGACCGGCTGTGGCGGAGGCAACTACCTGGAGGATCACCTCAGCGGGTTCGGCGATTGTGAACGACAGGTCGCACGACACCGTGCGGAACTGCGTGGAGCCGAGGCCGTCCTCGACCAAGTCACCACTCGACATCGTCCACGTTCTCACGGTTCGCGACATCGGCGCACATGGCCGAGCCGAGGGCATCGTGAGTTGCTCTATGCGTGTTTCGCCATGGGACGCGCAACTTTTGGGATCACGCAGGTCGCTGGCGTGCGGCACAGGCACGAGACGCTGGTTGGGGACATGGTCGAGTAGCTCGTCGTTCGTCAAGGGCCCGATCAGGACGCCATGGCCGGTGCGCTCGGTGATCGCTACGAAATCAGTCGAGGTTGCCAAGTACCGCTCCACGCAGTCCCTTTTGATTCTGGCCCTCGGCGCACGGGTCCACCCGAGACGACCGACTCTGTGCAGGCGACCCAATTCATTGGCTGAGACGGGGGGATCGATCGAGCCGGTGCACTGCGAGGCGACGAGGCGGGGACGGGCACCCGAGTGGACACGACGGCGCCATGGCGAGCGTCGTGAAGTGGAGTTTCTTGGAGAGCGGCCGACCGGGATCGAACCGGCATGATCAGCTTGGAAGGCTGAGGTTCTACCATTGAACTACGGCCGCGTAGCGGAGCAGCAGTCTAGAACGTCTACCGTCAATGCTGTGGACGCACTCTTTGACCGGGTCGCTGGGAATCAGTTCTTCGTCGACCTCATCGACGCCTTCTACCTGGGGGTGGCCGGGGACCCGTTGCTCCGACCCCTTTATCCCGACGACCTCACCGAAGGCAAGGAACACCTCGCCCTGTTCTTGGCCCAGTATTGGGGTGGCCCGCCCGCGTACAACGAGACTCGCGGCCACCCGCGCCTGCGCATGCGCCACATGCCCTTCGTCATAGGCCCGGCCGAGCGAGATGCGTGGCTGCGCCACATGAATGCCGCCGTCGATGCAATGCGCAGTGCGGGCAAGGTCACCGACGACGACGCCCGAGAGCTCAATGACTACTTCGCCATGGCGGCGCGGTCGCTCGTGAACGCACCCTGATCAGTCCACGAAATCCGGAGCACGACCCTCGCGCCGGGCTCTGATCGACTCTTCGAAGTTCTTGGTGGTAATGCGCACGAAGAGCTGGGCCATGCCTTCGGCGTCCATGTGGGTCTGCAAGCTTGCGGCGTCGAGGCTGTTCCACAGCTGGCGTTTGGTGAGTTCGATCCCTGCCCGGCTCCAACCAATGATCCGCTCGGCCATCTCGGCGCAAGAATCGAGCAGCTCGTCGCCCTCGACCACCCGGGCGACCAATCCAATCCGCTCGGCCTCGGTGGCGTCGACGTCACGACCCGTCAGCATGATCTCGGTAGCCCTCGATTGCCCGATGGACCGCGGGAGCAGGTAGCTGATCCCGAGTTCGGCCGCGGTCAGGCCGTTGTTGATGCCCGCGGCACGGAAGTAGGCACTCGACGAGGCGATCCGGATGTCCGCGGAGAGGGCGAGGCAGAACCCCCCGCCAATGGCGGGGCCGTTGACGGCGGCGATTACCGGTTGGTGGAGGCGCCGGATGGTGGCGATGACCTCGTCGAGCAATTCCATCGAGCGCATCGCCAGCGTGGGCAATGTGAGTCCATCGACATGGGGAATGGTGCCGGGATCCTCGAGATCGGCCCCCGAACAAAACCCCTTGCCGGCACCGGTCAAGACGACGACCCGGACATCATTGTCCTGACCAATCTGCCGCAAGGTGTCACGCAGCGGAATCATGACGTCAAAGGCCATGGCGTTCATACGCTCGGGCCGGTTCAAGGTAACCAGGGCAACGTGGGGATAGGGGTGGGAGACCTCGACAAATGCCATGGCGGGCATCGTAGAGGGGCTCCGCGGAAGAGACAGATCGAAGCGAATTCGAAGTGCCGCCCCGGCAGTTCTGCGCCCCGACGCAAATCGCTGAATAGTCTCGCGAACAGGTCAAAGTGAGGGTGCCACGTACCAGAGCTTTCGGACCTCTTGAGGGTCGACAGATCACGGGATGAGATGAAAAATGTCAGATATCGACAAGACTTTTCGAGCCACGATGCAAAAGAGCCCCAATAAGGGCGGATGGACGTACGTCGTGATGGACGGATCTGTGGAGTACTTCGGGACCAGGGGTCTCGTCAAGGTGCGCGGAACAGTCGACGGCGAACCTTTTGAAAGTTCATTCATGGCGCTCGGGGACGGGACCCACAAGCTGCCGATCAAGGCTGAGATTCGCAAGAGAATCGGAAAGGACGAAGGAGACGAGGTCGTGGTACGGCTGACTGAGCGGTTGGCACGCCCGGTGTCGACAGACTTTCGAACCGATGCAACCGGTTGAACAGGCGCGCAGAGGGACTATGGACCGGGGTGGCCAGAGTGCGTGACACGGCAAGTGTCGACGGAGACGTCCAACAACTTGTCGGCGCGGCCATGGTGAGGACCCGACGCATTGTTGACGGTTTGAGCGCTCTGGGCGTTGACGAGCTGCGTCAGCCCTCTTTGCTCCCGCAGTGGAGCCGGCTGACCATCGCGTGTCACCTTCGATATGGCGCCGAGGCGCTCAGCCGTATGACGCGCTCCGCCCTCGACGCGGTGCCCGTGGCTTACTACCCCGAAGGTCGAAACGAGCAACGTCCGCGCACTTTGGCACCAGAGTGGGGGGAATCGCCCGACGACGTGGTGGCGTCATTGGCGCAACGGAGTGACGAACTCAACGAACAATGGTCTGCCCTCGATCCGGTCGCTTGGCGAGTAGAAGTCGCCGAACCCCCGGGCAATATCGATCTGGGTCCAATCCGCCTTGGTCGCCTCCCGCTGTTGCGGTTGACGGAGGTCGAGGTGCACGGGACCGACTTGGCGATGCACCTTGAGGACTGGAGCGAGATCTTCGTCGAAGCCGCCCTGCCCATGCGCCTCGAGTGGTTGAACGTCCGTCGCGCTAACGACCAGGTGTCCGACCGGACCCTTGAGGGATCGTGGCTGCTCGTGGCGACTGATGGAGCGACCTACAAGGTGAGCGTGGACGGCACCACGATCGAATCGCGACCGGCGGCCCGGGACGAACAAGCGACGGCGGTCATCGAGGCAAGCAGTCGGGACCTGTTGGCCTTGTTGTTGGGGCGCCCCTTGCGCACGGCGCCCGTCATCACGGGAGATATCGCGTTCGGTCGATCCTTCTCCAAGGCGTTTCCCGGCCCGTAGCGACGTGCATCGAGAGGCCGTCCCGCGCCAGGGCGCGACCTAATGCCGACACGACCTAGTGCAATATGGGTATCGAGGTCGCCGCCGCGTCCGTCCGAGGAGCCTTCTTCGTCATGCCGATCACCATCCGCTACGCCACCATGGAAGATGCAACAGAGGTCGAAAGGGTATTTCGAAGTGCATCTCTGTCGAACGAGAATGATCGAGAATTACTGGCGCGCCATCCCCAATGGCTGAAGCTTTCACCCGCGGGTATCCGAGATCACCGGATGCGGGTCGCGGTTGATGACAACAACGCCGTCGTTGGGTTTGCGACCTATCTGATCGTCGATGACATCGTCGAGCTTGAAGATCTTTTCGTGGACCCTCGGCACATGCGCCAGCGCATCGGAGCGTCCTTGGTGCGAGATATAGCGACATTGGTACGCGACCTCGGGTTTGTCACGCTCGAGGTGACGGCCAACCCTCACGCACAAGCCTTCTACCGGCACATGGGATTTGCGGTGTGCCATGTCGTCGAAACGCAAGGCTACCCAGCCGACCGGATGCAGCGGCGAACGCAATGACATTCGCGAAGCGAAAAGACGGGCGGATCGCCCCCGTCCTTGAGAGACTGGCGCTATGGGCGAGATCCTGCCGGGCGGTATAGCGAACGCCGGCGGCGTTCTCCGCGAGGGCGACTTCGTCCTTCGCCCCGCAAACCCCAACTCCGAGGCCGTGCACACCTTCCTGCGTGAACTCCGGTCGACTGGATTCGATGGTGCATCGATGCCCGTCGGGATCCAATCCGACGGGCGAGAACGGCTGGTCTTCATCGAAGGTGACGTTGCCGTGCCGCCGTTTGCCCCCTGGGCGCAGACCGACCAGGCCCTCTCCTCGATCGCCACCCTGGTGAGGGCGTTCCACGAGGCCTCGTCCCGAATTCACGTCGTTGATACGAAGTGGAGCGACGAGCTGGCTGATCCGCGCGGCGGGACGATGATCTGCCACAACGATGTGTGCCTGGAAAATGTGGTCTTCCGACACGGCGATGCCGTCGCACTCTTGGATTTCGACTTCGCCGCACCGGGGCGGCCGCTCTTCGACGTCGCCGCCTTCGCCCGCATGTGCGTGCCGATCGACGACGACCTCAGCGCGAGGCGCCTGGGATTTATGGATCTGGACCGTCCTGGCCGACTACGCCTGGTGGCCGACGCCTACGGATTGGACTCCGCTGGGCGCCATGGCCTGCTCGAACATCTCGATCGGTCCATGCAAAGTGGTGGATTGTTTGTCCAACGGCGGGTTGAAGCAGGCGACCGTAACTTCATTCGGATGCTCGAGGACATGGGTGGGATGCATCGCTATGAGCGTCGGCTGGAGTGGTGGCGGACATCGCGGCAGTCATTCGTGCGGGCGCTGAGATGACGCTCGATCCAAGGGGTACTGTGCCACCGAATGTCTGCGCACCATCGCCGGCGCTGCGCACGGCCGGTCAGCGGGTTCAGCCCAAATCGTCTGAGGTGAAGAGTGAAGTCACCGAACATCCGATCGAGTCCAGTTTCGGGTGAACTCCTCCACTCCGATCAATGATGCAGAGCACGGATTCAACCTCGCCCCCGCGGTCGCGTAGCTCGACCGCTGAATCGGCCACCTGACCTCCGGTGGTAATCACGTCTTCGATGATCAAGAGTCGCCGACCATCTATATCCGCACCCTCCGCGGCTTCATCGTCCCATAAGACTTCGGCCGCTTGCGCACGAAGACCGCGGGAAGTCCCGTGGTAAGCGAGAGCGCAGTCGCCACTGGTACGCCCCCGAGTTCAAGCCCCGCCAGTATCTCGGTGTTCGATGGCACAAGGGCCGCCGCGTGGTGGGCAATGTCCTTGAGAAGGATGGGGTCTGATTCGAACAAGTACTTGTCGAAGTAGGTAGTGGACACCAGACCCGAGCGAAGTGTGAATTCGCCGTTCAACCGACAGCGCGCGCCAATCTGCGTTCCAAGCACGCTCGTCGAGCTCACGAGATCACTATGCCATCTGCGAGACGTGCCGAGTCACCGCGTCAGCGGCGACGTCTGGCCTGGATGAGGGGAACGCCGAATGGCACGAACGCCACCAAGGCGGCGGCGAGCGCGAGGAAAGCGCCCCATGACCAGCTCAAACCCGTGGGCTTGAGCAAGAAGGCCAGCGCCACCAGAACAACATTGATCCCGGTGAGCAGACCCAGGAGCTGCTCTTTGGACATTCGGCCCATATCTGCGAGGTCGCCTACGTCGAACGCAGTGATCAGGACGTAGAGCACCAACACGATCGAGTTCAACACGGCGATGAACAGCCACCCGTGCACGCTGAGTCCATCGACGGAAATGGGCCCGAAGCTGTACCAGGGCATCCAAAAAGAGACCAGGAGGGCCAAGGAAGCGGGACCGACGATCCGCTCCTTGGAGTTGAGGGCGTTGACCTTTTGGCGCGACTTACGGACCGGTTTGGGTGCCGGCCGACGCATGATGGGCGGCCTGATCGCGGCACCGCACTTGGGGCACAGCGCAGTGCCTGGGGACACCTCAACCAGGCAGCGGGAGCAAGCGGGCATCCATCCTCCTTCGAGCTGTCTAGGACGCGCCCGGTCAGGCTACAAGCCACACGGGGACTTCGGGGATTTCGAGGCGCGACGAACGCGGAATTCGACCTGCCTCGTGGAGTAGCTGCCGAATGAGTCGAGGGCGCGATGCACTGCGTGAGATCGACGGCGAAGTCAACCGCGACGTAGTTTCAGAGGCGCCGCACTCAGAGGGGCCTGATGCCCTACCGCGGGTTGACACAATCCTTCAAGGTCGATCCCAAAAGGAGCGGTGCCAATGTTTGGACGACCGAAACGAATCTCCGAAAGTGAACGGTTCTGGGCCCGCATTGAGCAAGAGATGGAGCCCTTGTTCGGCTATTGGGTGGACGCGCCCTCTTCGAATCACTGCGCCTTGGGCGCAACTGCGACCAGGTCGGCTGGTGTCGCAACGGCTGACTTGGCCGATCCCAGGCGCGACTTCGAAGTCGCCGGGTGTGCGCATTCGCCCTGACCGACGTCAGGGTGGGGAAGAGCCGCCTGCATCTGGGCGATGGGGATGAGGTGACAAACGCAGTCGTGCGCTGAATCGGGAAGCGTCGGACGCTCGGGTCGCGACCTTCGTCGTGTGCACCCGCTCAAGGCCGTCTCGCTGATTCGCGGGTTATCTGGCCTCGCATAGAATTGAGCTCGTGTCGCCGGCCGGAGACTTCGACTATGAGTCACTCAGTGCCGAATATTCGGCCGTAAGGAGAGAGGACCCACGGATTGCGGACTACGTGCACCGTGGCCTTGGTTCCGCGTCGAGTGTCGTCAACGTCGGCGCCGGGGCCGGCTCGTACGAACCGGCCAATCTCTCGGTGGTGCCGGTCGAACCATCTGAATACATGAGGTCGCGCCGACCGCCCGAGCGGGCTCCCGCCGTCAATGCAACGGCCGAGGACCTTCCGTTTTCCGACGGGTCATTTGATGCCGCCATGGCCATGGTCACCGTGCATCAATGGAGCGATCAGGACGCTGGAATGAGAGAACTCCGGAGGGTCAGTTCGGGCCCCGTGGTGATCTTGACGTTCGATGGTGACGCGCTCGACCAGTTCTGGCTTTCCCACTACATGCCCGAACTCATCGCCGCCGAACGCCTGAGGTATCCGAAAATTCGCCACATCTGCGACGTCCTCGGGGGCACCGCCACAGTGACGACCGTACCGATTCCGATTGACTGCACCGATGGGTTTACCGAAGCGTTCTATGCCCGCCCAGAGCGCTTCTTGGACCCCGCGGTTCGCAGATCGCAGTCCGCCTGGGGATTCGTGTCTCCCGACGACGAACATCGAGGAGTCGAACAATTGCGCAGTGACCTCCAAAGTGGCGAGTGGGACCGCCGGTACGGAGATGCCCGGCGTATGCCCGAGTTCAACGGGTCACTCCGGCTCATCGTGGCACTGCCCTCAGCGCACCGTGACGCGAAGTCCGTTGTGACAACGCCCGCGATGGCGACCGCCACGCGTTGGGTCGCCTGCATTGCCTCGACCAGGCGCTCCATAGGCAATTCTTGACGATGCGCATACGTGCTTGATTTGCCGGAACCGACGTCTTGGCACGCCCATCTGGGCGGGGTTGTCGTGACCGAAGGGATGTTTTGGTTGCACCGACAATGGGAACTTTTGTGAGCATGCGAACGAAGAATTCTCCGATTTCGCTCCTGGCACCCCTCGCGCTCGTTGCGATCGTGCTGGCGGCATGTTCTTCGGGTGGGACAAGTCCTTCAGCAGTGAACTCAAAGCAACAGATTCGCCAAGCGAACCGTGCGGCTTCGGCCAAGCCGTCCGTTGTGGCGGTTGATCAGGTGTCGAACGGGTACACGGTGAGCGTGGCGAGCGTGACCTACCCCAAGACTTCCGTCAGCGGCACAAGCGCCACCAAAGGCGTGCTCGCCATCGCCCCCATGGTCAATGGAGCCAACGGTGACGTGGCCGGATACGTTCGCGGTACCGCAAGGGACGAGCAAGAACCTCACGATTCCGGTCCAGGTGCAGCTGACGAGCGGGACGTACCTGGTTTCCCTCTATCCGGGCCCCCACCAGCCGTCGAGTGAACAGCGGCCGCTGGCTCGTGCGAACATCGCGCTGACCGTGCACTAACTGGCAGCTGCAGTGCGAGATCGACCTGGCGACATGCTGACAGAGGGGAATGCCGGCGAGAGGCTCCCTCAGCGAGGAGAAGTGACGAGATCAGAGGCGGCGCCGACAGTTCACCCGACGATCAATGGCAGGGGGATTGCTCGGGCAATGAGGAAGTCCCAGGCGACACCCGGCGGGACGAGAAACTCAAGCAGGCAAGCAAGAGCAAGATGCCCACAAGGAGCGTGGAATGGGCCGCGGTCAACACGCCCGCAATGCCGATCACCATTGCACCAACGGCGAGGCCCCAGGCCACCTTTCCGGGATCGCGCTGGTGGTTGCGATGCCGTCGATAGAACACCACTGCGACGATCGCGGAGGCGATGAGTCCGACGCCGGTGAGTACCAGTTCTGCCGCACCGTAGGCCTCGAAGTAGGTCTGCGGAAGGAATCGCACCTCTTTGAGACCACCGGATCCTGTTTCGATGAGGCGGTGAGATCCTGGGCGGACGGGAATGTGCACGAAGAAGATCAGCACGCTGAGGGCCGCGCTCCACATCAACGCCAGCGCTATGAGCAATGCCGTCACCTTGGCTGTCCGTAGCATCATCGACCTCCCAACCAGCCCATTGTGGCACCTGGGTGCCAAATGCGTCGAGCGCAGACGTTCGCACGATCGCGCCGACCACCGATGGACCCACCGTGAACGGTGTCTAGAACCGCTCGGCGCTGTTGAGGCCGAGGTTGGTGCGTCGGGGCTATTTGGCCTTGGCTCTTGGCGCGAAGTCTGTGTGCGACATGAATCGCAAACGAGCCGCTCGGGCGTCCCAGGCGTAGACGACCGCGGTTCCCGCACAAAAGTCCTGCACGGCCCGCCGATTGCGTTGATAGAGGATGCCCAAGAAGCCGATACCCAAGGTGAGGAAGCCCAAGGGCAAGGTGATAGTCCGCACCGCCGCCTGCCGAGCGCTGATCCGGTCGCCGTCGGTGGTCACCACCTGGATGCCAAGCAATGCCATACCGACGGTCTTGCCGGCGACGGTCCACGAATACGTGAAGTAGAAGAACTCCCACACCACCAGGCACACGAAAGCGACCACCTGGTGGCGGGTGAGGTTGACCGACGTCCCGATGAAGAGTTCGGTTGCCACCGACAACAAGGCGGCGCCCAAGATGAAGAGGCCCCACGAAGCGCCGACATCGGCGGCGAATGCGGCCAGGCGACTCACCCCGCCGGCGTAGTTGCCCTGGCGCCGTATGACCTCTTTGGGCGACGGGGTGGTCGGAGTCGACGTCACTGCGCACCTTCGGGAGCGACGAGGAGTGGTGGCCCCTTGGGCCAGTCGGTGACCTTACGGCCGATGAGGCGGTTGGCCCACCGCAAGCTGAAGTCGTCGAGGCCGACCCCTTGGGCCCGGATGACGTCGAGGACCTCGGAAAGGATACCGGTGGTTGAACGAGCGATGATCGCCCCGAGCTCGGTCTGCTCGACCAGCACGTCGATGTCCATCTCACCAACAATTGCGTTGATGTCGACCCGTTCGATGATCTTTTGCACGTCAACCCGCTCGACGATCTTTTCGACGTCGACCCGTTCGATGATCTTCTCGACATCGACCCGCTCGATCAATTTCTCGACATCGACCCGGTCGAGGAGCGCGTCGATGTCGATGGCGTCGAGCACGAGGGCGACCACGCGCTCGGCCACCTGCTGTGCCATCTGCTCCATCCGCGAGGTCACGGGATTGGGGCTCATGGGGCAGCCGGGGTTGAACTCATCTCCCTCATCTTGGCATCCGCGGCCCCAGAGCGAGCGCATCAAGAATCAGGTACCGTCCAAAGGTCGGTCAGAGCGCACGAGGAGGTTGCAACATGGAGTTCACCAGTTACCGCAATGGGGTGCCGTCATGGGTGGACATGGGGAGTCCCGATCTCGCCGGATCCAAGACCTTCTACGGTGCGCTCTTTGGTTGGGAGTGCCCTGAGGGACCGCCCGAAGCCGGGGGGTATTCGGTCTGCACCTTGGGCGGCAAGACCGTGGCCGGCCTCGGGCCACAAATGAACCCGGGCGTGCCGGCGAACTGGTGCACCTACGTCAACGTGGACAGCGCAGATGACACCTTGGCCAAGATCGAAGCCAATGGTGGAGCGGTGCTGTTGCCGGCCATGGATGTGATGGACGCCGGGCGCATGGCAATCTTCGCCGACGCGGGCGGGGCGGTTCTTGGTTTGTGGCAACCAGGCCAGCACACCGGCGCCCAGGTGGCCAATGAACCCGGGACCTATTGCTGGAGCGAACTCATCACCACCGACATCGCCGGAGCGAAGGAGTTCTACCGGGCGGTGTTCGGTTGGGGGTCGGAGTCCCAGGACGCGGCGAACGGGCCGAGCGAGTACATCGAATGGCAACTCGGCGGCAAGTCGATCGGGGGCATGATGGAAAAAATGCCCGAGATGCCGGCCGAGATGCCCAACTTGTGGGGCGTGTACTTCGCCGTCGCTGACACCGACGCCATCGTGGCCCATGCCGTCGAGCTCGGTGCCACCAAGATCATGGACCCAATGGACATCGAACCCGGCCGCTTCGCCACGTTGGCCGACCCGATCGGGGCGATGTTCAACGTGCTCGCCCTCAAGCCCGAGCTGGCGTAAGCGAAGTGCAGCGTCGGCGCCTCGGTCGCACCGGCCACGAGAGCAGCGTGGCCATTCTCGGAGGTGCGGCCTGTTTCTCGGCCAGCACCGAGGCGGCGGGGATCTGGTTGGACACAGCCCTCGCCCGCGGCGTGAATCACCTCGACATCGCTCCCCAATACGGCGATGCCGAGTCGGTGGTCGGACCGCATCTGGCGACCCGTCGGGCGCAGCTCTTCGTGGCCGCAAAGACGCTGCGCGCTAATCCTCAAGGCGTGTCGGCGCAGTTCGACACCACCCGGCGACTGCTTCATGCCGACGTGCTCGACCTCTATCAGGCTCACGCCGTCACGACGATGGGCGAACTCGATCGTCGCTCGGGTGCCATCGAGCGGATCCTGCACCTACGCGATCTCGGGCAAACTCGCTTTGCCGGCATCACTGGGCACGATGTGACGGTGCCGAGGACCTTCATCGAGGCGCTGCGCCGCTTCGACCTCGACACCGTCATGTTCCCCGTCTACCCAGCGCTGTGGGCCAACGATGAGTACCGCGAGGGCGCCACCGAGTTGTTGGCCATCTGCGCCCAACGCAATCTCGGGGTCATGGCCATCAAGGCGGTGGCACGGCGACCTTGGGACGATGGGCGCCAAATGGGCGATCCCGATCGCTGGGCGACCTCGTGGTACGAACCCGCCGCCACCGACCATGACATCGATCGGGGAGTGCATTTCGCCCTGTCGACGCCCGGTGTCCACGCCTTTTGCACCCCGGGCGACATTGGACTGCTCGGGCGGGTGCTCGATTCGGCGGACCGGTACGTCGCATTGAGCGACGATGAGCGCCACGGCGCGATCGACGAGATGGCGTCAGGCGAGTTGATTTTCCCAATGGCGCGTTGAATCAGACGGCCTGAATCGCCCCGATGACCTCAGCGAAGGCGGCATCGTCGCTGGCATCGGCGGGCGGGGTCACCACAATGCCCGCCCCGAGCGCGCCGAAGCGCTGCGTCAAGAGCCCGGGGAGTTCGCCGAACGTTGCGGTCGGCACCAAGGTGTCGAGCACTTCGTCGGACAGGATCGTACCGAGCTCGTCGAAACCGTCGCGACGGATCATGGCGCGCAGCTTGGGGCCGAGATCACCCCAGCCGTAGAGCTCGAGGGTGGCCCGGTAGGCGGGAGTCGAATACAAAAAGGCCAAGAGTCGGCGCTGGCGCTCGCGCTCGAGGTCGAGGGCGGCCGGGGTCGCCCCGGTGATCACCTGGGTCCCGATCACAAGTTCGAATTCTTCTTGGTCGAGTGAACGTCCCACCCGTGCTGCTCCCTCGGCCAGTCCTGGCCGGCAGACGGTTTCGAGATAGCGGGGGTTGGAGTTGGTCGGGTGAGTCACAAAGCCGTCGGCAATCTCGCCGGCTAGTGCGCACGAGCGGCGGGCCACGCCACCGAGGTAGATCGCCGGGGCGGTGCCAGCGTCGATGGGTCCGGGATTGAAGTACGGCTGGAGCCGGGTGAAGTTGTAGTGACGGCTTGCAAACGTCGGGGGAGTGCCGCTTTCGAACGCGCCAAAGGCGGCTCGGACGGCGCCGACGTAGTCGCGCATCTGTTCGAGCGGATCGTCGCTGAACGCCATGGCGTAGCGGTCTTCGATATTCTGGCGAATCTGGGTACCGAGCCCGAGCTCGAAACGCCCGCCGCCAAAGCGTGCCAGGTCCCACGCGGCATAGGCGGTGAGCGTCGGACTGCGGGTGAAGGCGAGCGCCACGCTGGTGCGCACCACCAGACGCGATGTGTGTTCGAGGGCAAGCAGCGCAATGGCCAGTGCGTCGTGGATGGTCTCGGCGACATGGAGCCCGTCATAGCCGAGGGCCTCGACCCTCTGGGCGTGGGCGATGACGTCGGGCAGCGAGGCGCGCGGTCCATTCCCGAGTAGACCTTCATTGCGCTTCGCCGTCACCCTCGCCGCTCTGCGCGCGTCCGCGAGCGACGATGGCCGCGCGCTCTTCGGCGAGACGACCCTGGTCGAAGCGCTCGGCCATCCATTGGCGTGAGGTGCGCGATTCGGCCACCCAGGCATCGTGGCCGACCATGTCCCCGATCTCTTGGTACATGCGCCGGATCTCTCGCACGTTCTCCGGCGGGACCGAGGCGATCGTGGCAGCGATCTTGGTGGCCCGATCCATCAGTTGGTCATGGGGCACCACCTCGACCACGAGCCCCCACTCGTAGGCAGTCTGCGCGTTGATGAAGTCGCCGGTGAAGGTCATTCTGCGAGCCCGGTCGATCCCGATGAGTTCGGGGAGGCGGATGGTCATTCCGCCGCCTGGCATGGCGCCCACCCGGGCGTGGGTGTCGGCGAAGCGGGCCCGGTCAGAGGCGATCAAGAAGTCGCAGCCGAGCGCCAGCTCGAGGCCTCCCGTGACGGCCGCACCGTTGATGGCGCCGATGATTGGCTTGTGGTGCAACGGCATCATCCCGAGGTGCTTCACCGGTGTGCGCTGGCGCGACTGTTGGACTGTGCGCAGTTCGGTGGAAAGGGCGCGCAAGTCGAATCCGGCGCAAAAGGCCGGGTCGGCGCCCGTCAAGATCATCGCCCCGACCTCAGGCGAAGCGTCGAGTTCCAAGATGATGTCGTCCAAGAGCTCGGTGACTTCGCCCGAGAGCGCGTTTCGCGCCTCGGGTCGGTTGAGGGTGATGATCCCCACCCCGTCGCTCACCTCGGATTCAACCAGCATGTTCGTACCCCCGGTCTTGTCGGCACTGATTCTTCCTCATCGCAGCGCGCACCGAGATTGCCGTGCCGAGAGCGGCGGGTCGATCCGATGACCGACGAGCAGGGACCCGGTCATCGGGACCCTGCTCACGCGGCGACACCGTGCGCGCCGCCTTGGCGTCGGGCGGTCATTGGTGGGCAGGCACGGGTGCGAAGCCCCTGACCCGAGTCAGGACCGTTTCCGAGGTGTCCCCCGATGGGCCGAACGGGTTTCGCCGGGATCCTCGCCGAGGGCCATTCGCGCTCATCGAAGAAGTCCCGGTCAGCCCGGGTCGGGTTTGCGCCGTCGAAGCGCCTCGCCGGGTGGCGCATCGCGGGTCCGCCGCCGCGCCGAGAGCGATCCGAGTATCACGATGAGAACGGCAATGGCCATGAGCCCGATGAACGAAATCACCACGGCCAACCCACCTTGTGGATGGCCTCCGCTTCTCGCCCTCGTCGCCACCGTCGTGGCCGAGTGGGCCAATCTTGACGTCGTGCCGGCGGCGACTACGGCGCCCGATGCCCGCGTGGCGTGAACAAGGATCCAGGTGATCAGGACCAGTGCTGCCACCAAGGCGCACCCGCATTGCCGTAGCGACCAATGCGGGTGCGCCGGACCGCGGCGATCAGCGGGCGGCATCGGACCACTCGTTGTGGAGGCGGACGAATGCCAATGCATCGCATTGGCGGTTGTCGATTCGCTCCCAGGCCCGCAGTAGCCCTTCATTCTCGAATCCCCCAGATGCCGCGGTGCGCTGCGAGGCGACGTTCCATGGCTCGACGAAGAGGTGCAGGCGCGGGATGGCGAGATCCGAGAAGGCAAATGCCACAACGCAGCGCAACGCGGCGGTCGCCAAGCCCTTGGCGCGGGCGGACGGCACCAGCCAATAGCCGACCGAGGCCCGCCCGCTCTCGATCTCTTGGAGCCACAGCCCAATTGCGCCCACCCCACGCTCGGGCTCGTTCGAAGGGGCGATCACGAAGGCAAAACCGTGACCGTCCTCGGCCTGATGCCATTGGCGGGCCAAGAAGGCTCGACCTAGGGAGTCGCTGTAGTGGCGAGGCACCGAAGTGATGGAGGGGATGTAGGCGTCCTCAGCCGCCGCTTCGACCAGCGGAAGGTCGTCTGTCGACCACGGCCGAAGGACGACCTGTCCGCCGTCGAGGTGTGGCACCACCAACGGTGGTGCGAAGCGGGCCAGATCGAATGTGATCACGCCAGTTCGAAGTACCCCGGCACACGATGATGTCCCGAGTCGAGGTACCCCTTGGCTTCGGGGGGACCGCTGAAGCGACCGTGGCTCCAGCGAATCTCGACGTGCCCGTTGACTTCGTGGACCTGTCCCGAGGACCGCTCGCGTACCTCGGCCAGCCAGCCCACCCGGGGTTGGCCGCCAGACTGGGCGAAGACCGACAGGTGATCGAGCACGAAGAGTTGGCGCCAGTCCCACGGTGTGGCCACGCGCAAGCGCAACGAGCGGGTCGACGACGAACCCAGGACGAAATATGGGGCGCTCCCCATGCGGAGCAACCGCCACAGCATCGCCTCGGCGCCGCCACTGCGCTGCTCGAGCGCCCGGCGCCACCGAAGAACCGACGCCTCGGCAACCGCAAGCGAGAGTTCGCCATAGGCGTCCTTGGCCCCTTTGGACCAACGGCCCTTCAAATATGAGGCCAAGGCCGAGCGCTGTTGGGACGTGAGGTCGACGGCGTGAGCGGGGAGGTCACCCAATGCCGCGATCGGTGCGGATCGAATCGTGGTCACGGCGGCCTCTCGGTGCGGGGCGACCGACCCGAAGAGTTGTGGGGTGCGACCCTGGTTCGCCGAAGTGCTGCGAATGTCGGATCTCGACGCTGCGGCCCCTGTCGAGGCGGATTCGAGATCCGCCCCCAAGCCTTCCCCGATCTCACGGCGAACGATCCCATAGAGCCTCTGGTAGTGCTCGGGTGCGGTGTCGGCGAACCAGTCGCCCCCGAGGCCCCGGCCGCGCCGGCCCTGGCTGCCGACCAAGAGGTCATCGAAGATGTGTGTCGGGGACACATTGAACAAG
Source organism: uncultured Acidimicrobiaceae bacterium (assembly GCA_963800725.1). Classification (GTDB taxonomy): domain Bacteria; phylum Actinomycetota; class Acidimicrobiia; order Acidimicrobiales; family RAAP-2; genus Bog-473. The sequence goes on from CAWDCE010000024.1 coordinate 35,362, forward strand.
ATGTCCGAGAGGTACTTGCAGCTCACGAGATAGACATGGTCGATCCGCAGGTCGACCGGGGCGACTTCGTCCCCGGTGGCGCGCACCACCCCTTTCCATTCGACGACGCGGGGCAAGCGCCCGCGCAACCCGTCGTCGGCCGCCAAGAACGCCCGACCATTCTCGAACGCGGCGTGAAATTCGGCATCGAAGGCCCCGCCAGAACGCGTCGTGTCGAGCTGATCCCAGTCTTGTGGGGAGAGGCTTCGCATTACCGGCGAACGGGCGGCCAACGCCGCATCGATGTCGCCAGCTCCGAGCATGCCCAGACCCGTGCCGAGTTCGGTCGCCATGGTGCGCAAGTTGGGCACGCCAGCATCCTTCCACGTCGGTGCGGTCGAGCTGGCCGCTATTCGTTGAAGAGGGGTGTCAACTGCAGCTCCATCGGGCCGGTTTCGACATCGGTCGGGTTGGTCAGTTCCGTGCTCTCATAGACGTCGACGGCGATGCCGGTCCGGTCGATGAACGCGAACACTGCGTCGCCCCATCGTTCCTCGCGCAGTGCCTGACGTAGAGCGTCTCGCTCACCAGCGGCGAGGTCGCTTCCGGGCATCTTCGCGACCAGCTGGCAGGCCAACACCCAATTAAGGGTGTCGATGTCTGTGGCCACGAAGACCCGCGGGGGATCGTCGCGGACGACGGCGCAGGCGACCTGGCGACTCACTTGGTGTCGGTCGCCAGTTCCTTCGGGCGCCAAAAGCCGGGCAAGGGGACCTGGTCTTGGCCCCCGGCGTAGCTGGCGAGGCGTTGATGGGCCGCAGCGGAGAAAAGGTCGATGGCGTCGAAGAAACCGGCCGGTCCGGTGGCTCGCAGTGCCTTGTCGCCCTCACTGCCCGCACGGGGAAGTTGTGGGGTCAAGATCACGAGCGGGGTCACCCCACGGGCGGCCATGACGTGGGCTCGACCGAGCATCCGCCAGACCGTGTCGGTCTTGGTCATGCCACCGCGAAAGGCCGAATTGGTCCCCGCCACCTCGAAATGCCACGTTGTCCCCTTGGCGTCCTTGGCCGTGAAGCTCACGACCAGTCCAAGCCCGCGCAAGCGTCGGTTCGGCCGAACGTCGGTGAATCCGGCAGCCGTCAAAGCCGCCGAAGCCAGCGTCCCGGCGGATGCGCCCGGGTCGAGACGAGCGGTGCCCTGTCCCGGGTCATCTCCGGCCGGTTCGGCCACTTCCTCCTTCAACCGGGCACGGGCAAGGTCCACGTACGCGGGATCGAGGTCGAAGCCAACCCCACGCCGTCCCGTTCGGTGCGCCGCGACGACAGTGGTTCCCGATCCCAAGAAGGGGTCAAGGACCACGTCCCCGCTGAAGGTGTACAGCTCGATCAGGCGTTGGGGGAGTTCGACCGGGAACGGTGCGGGGTGACGCACACGATTCGCCGACTCGGGGGGGATGTCCCACACATCGAGGGTCAAGGCCATGAAATCGTCGGCTCGAATACTGCTTTCGGATGGCAAGGATGCGGCACGGCGTTCCTTGGGACTCTTGGCCCGCCCGAATCGGCCCTTGCTCGCCACGATCACCCGCTCGGTCACGTCTCGCAGCACCGGGTTGGTGGGGGAGCGGAACGAGCCCCAGGCGCACGAGCCGCTGGCTCCCTCGCCCTTCTGCCAGATGATCTCGCCCCGAGGTAAGAGGCGCAGGTCGTCTTGGAGGATCGACATGATGTCAGCGGCCAGGCTCCGGTAGGGCTTGCGACCGAGGTTGGCGACGTTGACGGCGATCCGCCCGCCGGGCTCGAGCACCCGCTTGCACTCGGCGAAGACCTCGCGAAGCAGCTGGAGGTATTCGAGGTAGGAACCGGGCACACCCTCTCGGTCAAGTTCCTCCTCGTATTGCTTGCCGGCGAAGTACGGGGGTGAGGTGACGACGAGGGCCACGGAGTTGTCGGGGAGGACGGTCATGTTCCGGGCGTCACCGCAGATGCAGGTTTCTCGGAGCGGACCGAGAAGTGCGACGTCTTGGTCATCGTTCACCTCGGGTGCTTCGAAGCGCGCGTAAAAAGCATCGGCGACATGGGACTCTCGGCGTCCGACGCCAAAATTCGAGGTTGAGGTCGCGGCGCGACGACGTGGTGGCACCGGGTCGACCCTATCGCCCACGGGGGCGCAGCCCCGTGATCCACTGGACGCTCGAGATGGCCATGTCGGCAGTGTAGGGAAGGGGTGTCACATCTGATAGACGATGAATGACGTCAGCTGTGCGACCTGGTCGTAGAGGGATCTCGCTCTTCCGTTGAACTCTTGGGTGTGCCAGTACAGATGCCCCGCCCCCCTCGCCTCTGACTCGGCCTTGGCGGTCTCGATGAGTTGGCGCCCGACGCTGGTTCCTCGCCCGAAAGGAGCCACGAAGAGATCTTCGAGGTAGCAGTACGGACGGCGTGACCACGTGGTCGGGTGGATGATGCAATGGACCAGGCCGACTCCGTCCTCGTCCTGGGGCCCATCAAGGGCGATGAAGCCAAACATCTGGCCGTCCCCGCCGGTCAAGCGCTCGAACGTCGACTTTGTCGTCGCTTCGGAGAGTTCTTCACGGTAGAAGTCGAGATAGCCATGCCACAGCGGGAGCCATTGCGCATAATCACGGCGCTCGAGCGCCCGAAGGGTTGCCATGACCCCATGTTGGCATTGTCTCGGACCCCGACATTGGCTATACCTCCAGGGCGGTGTTGCTCCGACAAGAAGTGCCTGATGATCATGTAGGCGTCCGCCTCGTTCATACGGAGGCCTTCGCCCGGGAGGGCTCTGACGGAGCAGTGCCCCCAGAGGTCGCATTGGCTGACGAACTGCGCCAAAGCGAAGCATTCATCCCCGAGCTCTCCGTCGTCGCCGTCGTCGATGGCGCGGTGGTGGGCCATGTCATCGCCACCAGGGCGACCGTCGGCGTAGAGCGTGTGGGGGCACTCGGACTCGGACCAATCGGGGTGCGGGTCGCCCACCAACGACAAGGGGTTGGTCGCGCCCTCATGGAGCGGCTCATTGAGGTGGTCGACGTGATGGGCGAGCCGGTCGTCGTCTTGCTGGGAGATCCGCGCTTCTATTCGCGCTTCGGTTTTCAACTCGCGTCACGTCTTGGCATCGACCCGCCCAATGCGGCGTGGGCCCCCCACTTCTTGGCGCTGACCTTTGGCAACTACGACCCGAGAATCCGGGGTCGCTTCACTTACGCCGAGCCTTTCGATCGCGTCTGAGTTCACCAAGTCTGGTTTTGGGAGACGTCGAGGGCACCGCCATCGTTTCGCCACCGAATGTGCTGCACAGAGCCAGGCATTGGCCATCGCCGCCTATGGAGCTGCTCAGATCTTGGCGAGGAAGGAACCAACGCGCCGGTTCATCAACGCCGCGGCGGCGGGGTCATATGAATCGAGGCTGGGGTCGGCAAAGAGGTGTTGGTCCCCCGGATACAAGAACAGCTCGGCCCGGTCGCCTCGCGCGACCAGGTCGCGTGCTGCCTCGAGGTCCGTGCTCTCGATGAAGAAGGGGTCGGACTGTTTGGCGTGGATTTGCACCGGCACAGCCCGCGGCCATGGGACACCGAACTCGCTGACCGTAATACATGAGTGGATCAGCAGGGCCCCTTTGGTCCCCGGGCGGGTTTGGGCCAGCTGTTGGGCGGGCAGTACCCCGAGTGAAAAGCCGATATAGACCAGGTCGTCGGCCAGTCCGTCGACCGCACGCGCGCCCTGTTCGATCACGGTGCCAAAGGAAATGGACTCGGCAAAGGCCACACCCGCATCGAGGGAAGCGAAGGTACGGCCACCGTAGAGGTCGGGGGTGTGGACGACATGTCCGGCGCGGCGCAGTTCGTCGGCGAATCCGACAACGCCGGGCGTCAGTCCCTGCGCATGGTGGAACACGATCACTTCAGCCATGGCTCGGCTCCCTTCTCGACGGGTGGGTTGAATTCGTCGTTAGTTGGCGGACGCCGTCACGCGTCGCATCGTGATCGATGGGCAGGGTCAGTCACCACGAGCATAGGCAGAAGGGGTGGCCAATAGGATCCGCATAGACCCGGAACTTCTCCTGGGTATCGAGGTGGCGTGCACCAAGGGCCAACGCACGGACGTGGGCTCCGTCAGGGTCGTCGACCGCCAGGTCCAGATGCATTTGTTGCTGCACCGATGGGTTGGGCCATGTCGGAGCGACGAACCCCTCGGCGCGCTGAAACGTGATGGCGGTACCGCCGCCCGGCGGATCGAGGGCGACGAAGTCGTCGTCGCCCTCTGGGATGGGCCACTCGAGTAACGCTCCATAGAAGCGGGCCAAGGCGGCGGGATCGGGACAATCGATGGTCACCGAATCGAATCGTGGTATGGCTGCTCCCGTCATCGGGCTCCTCCCTAAAAGACATCTTGGCGCTCGTCACTTCCGAATCGATGCTTCGATATCGACCGGTCCGAATCTCCCGTGTACTCGAGGCGCGGCGCGGTGCGAGGTCAGCGAACTTTTCGTGGCAGCAGTGCGCCGATGATCCAAAACAAGGGAATGAAGATCCCGATGATGAACATCACCCAATGACCCTTGCGGATCGAGATGACCCCCAGGGTGATCAACAGCACGATGTAGATGGCGGCCCAAATACCGATGAAGGCCCCGCTGGACGCAATGAGCATGATGTCGATCCTTTCGCTTCGTCGTCACGAAAGTAGCCCACGAGCCGGCCGAGGTGAAGGGTTGGAGCGGCACAAGCGACGGTGGTGAAGTCCTCGGCCATTGCGCGCCGCACCACGTGCGTGTCAGCGCAGGGGCTACGTGGTCTCGCTAGGATCGACCGCGTGGCCGGGGTCAATGCGACGGGACCGGGTGCACCGATCACGGGACTCTCGCACGTGCAACTTAGGGTGTCCGACGTCGAAGTCAGCGCTCGGTGGTACCGAGACGTGTTGGGTCTGTCGCCCTACGCCCGAGACGACGCCATTGGCTACATTGCGCTCGGACATCGAGACGCCAAGATCGTGGTGGTCCTGACCAAGGGCCAACTCGAACGAACCAACGGAGCTGGCGTCGAGCACCTCGACCACTTGGCGTTTGCCGTCAGCGATTCGGGCGCACTGGCCACGTGGGCCGAGCATCTCAGTGAGCTCGGCATCGATCATCCCGGCGTGGTCCTAGAGGACGGTCATCCGTCCCTGCAGCTTCGCGACCCCGACGGGGTGGCCATCGAACTGGTTGCCTCGGAGTAATCGCTCACATGCGCGTGATTGCTCGGCCGCGCGGGGTGAGCGTTTGGCCCGCCGGACCTCACCCCGATCTTGAGTCTTGGACTTACTGAAGGAGGAAAGCGCAGTGCGAGACGCCGATCAACGAGGTAGCGCAGGACAAATTGTGTCGACGACAGTCGACCGAAGTGTCGCCGACACCGTCGACCAACTGATTGCGGCCATTGGGGAACGAGGATTGATGGTCTTCGCCGTCATCGATCACAGCGGTGAAGCGGCCCGGGTCGGTCTTGAGCTACGTGACACCAAAGTGGTCATCTTCGGGAGTCCCGCGGCCGGCACACCGGTGATGCAGGCTGAGCCCTTGGCGGCGCTGGATCTCCCGCTCAAGGTGCTCGTGTTCGACGACGAAGGTCGCACGACCCTCAGTTACACCAATCCCACCGTCTTGGCCCAACGCTACGGGTTGGGACCCGAGCTGGCGGCTCGGCTGGCGGGCATCGTCCCTCTGGTCGAAGCCGTCGCCAACTGAGGAGATTCGGCGTGGTTGCTCGGTCCGACGTGGGTGGTTCGGCCGACAACGTGGCGACCGCTCAATTCGCCACGCTCGCGAGAATGGCAGCGAAGGTGTCCGGTGAAGTCACCGCGAGCAGATGGCCCGAGTCGACCCGGATCACCTCGGTTGGCGCGGGGAGCCGCTGGAGCATTTCTTCCTGCGTTCCCACCGGCACCGGGCGGTCCCGCTCGTTGCAGACGTAGGTGGTGGCGATGCCTGCGACCTTGGACCAGTGGACGGGCTGGAAGTAGTGGTGCACCGTGTCGGGGACACAGCGCACCGGATCGGCGACGAAGGCCAAGGTGGCATCGTCGAGGGGCTCGCCCCCATAGGAGTTTCGCAGGGACTCAGGGTCCTCGGGTGTCCCGGGTAGCGTGATCGTTCGTCCCTCACGTGTTGCGGATTGGATCGCCATGATCAATCCGTCGCGGTGTCGTTGTTTCATGCAGTCAATCCCGTAGCCACCTTCGGCGGGAACGAGCGCCGCGTTGAGGACGATCTGCGAGACGCGGCCAGCGAGGGCCGAGACGACGCCGGGCACGACGAGGCCACCAGATGAATGGGCGACGAGCGTGATCGGGCCCCTCGGGGCTGCTTCCTCGATGTCGGCGGCGACCGACGCGACCTCTTGGTCGACCGAGAGCGTCGCAAGATCAGCAGGCCGGTCGGCGCGTCCGGGTAAGTTCACCGCCAGCACGTCGTGATTGATCAAGGGCAGCAGTCGATCCCAAAAACGCGCCGTGGTGCCGCCCCCGTGGATGAGCACAACCGTCATGGCGATGTGCCGCAGGTCGCGATTGTCATGGCCGATGAGATTACCGCGGCGTCGGGCACCGCCACGGGCACGGAGGGCTTGTGGGCCCGAGCGCAAAGCACCAGACTGGACCGGCCATGCGGACAATCGAAATCGACATCGACACCTCCACAGCACAATTCGTCGATCTCACTCGGACGCTCGACGACTTTTGTGCCGGCATGAGCGACGGTCTGGTCAATGTGCTGGTTCCGCACGCAACAGCGGGCCTGGCGCTCATGGAAACAGGTTCTGGATCACAAGATGATCTGGCGGGTGCCCTCGAGCGCATGCTGCCGCGAGACAATCGCTACCGGCATGCCCATGGGTCGCCGGGCCACGGGGCGGACCACCTGTTGCCCGCGGTGCTCTGCCCCTCGGTCACCCTTCCGGTAATCGACGGTCAGGTGGTATTGGGCACCTGGCAGTCACTCGTCCTCGTCGATCTCAACGTCGATAATCCGCAGCGACACGTCCGCTTCAGCTTTGTCGCTGCACCCTGAGGCGACCCGATCCGCGGCGGACCCGCACCGATGAGCACGCCGGGGACTCGCACCATCGCCCAGCTCCGACACGCCCGTCGCTGGGGGAGCGGACGACGGGCACTCGCCCATTGGGTGCCTGGTCCTCGTGGCCTTGCGCCCTCGGACTTCCTTTCCGCCCGGTCAAGTGGCCCAGCTCGTCACCGTCCGCGGGTGAAATAGTCGTCCGCGCCGAGTCGTGAAGTAATCTCGACGCACAGAGGTGGAGGGAGCCAGGTGCACAGATCTGTCCGTACGGCGGGCGCGATGCTCTTGGCCTTGGTTGTGGGTTCGACGGGCCTCCTCTCCCTTTCGTCAGCGTCAGGGGCTACCGGCTTTCATTGCCCGGGCACTCCCGGCGCGGCCAATCACTCCTTCGCCTATATGGGTGGCACTCCCGGCGCGGCTTCCCCGTCAAGTGCGCTCGCTCAGTTTCTTCGCACCGGAAGTGACGGCCTGCATCTTCCATTGCGCACGTGGACGCATCCATCGAAGAATCTCTTCGTGTACTCGGGCGTACACGGGATCATTCGCGTCACGACTTCGCGCCTCTCCAAGGGTTCCTACGTCGTCACTCAGGCGAATCTGACCTGTGCCACGTTTTAGGGAGTTTGCACAAACGTAGGGGGCAGCCTCACTCCACCGTTCTCCTGCTGTTTCGAATTTCTGGACTCTTGCTGGCGCGTCGTTGGTGCGCGTGCCGCCGGTGCGGGTGATCGGCACCATCAGGACCCGAAGCCCCGGTCATGGCCGCCCGATGCGGGGTCTATTCCCTCGAATCAATGGTGTCGTGCGCGTCGTCGAAAAGTGCGTCTTTGCGCTCCTGCTTCCCTTTGATGGTGATCCATCTCACCAAGAGGACAACCAGGGTCGCCGCCACGATCACTTCGGTCCAGTAGTAGGCGAGAATGTCAATGAGCGAGCCTGGCCCAGGATTGCCGGGAAGGGTCTGGCGAATCAACGGAAATGCAAACAGGAGTGCAGCGAGGTACGCAAACGCCGCGGTGTCGATCTCATCCTGCTTGCGCATCATCATGATCACCGCCATCGCAACACCGCCGAGGGCCAGGGCCCACATGAGCGCCATCACGAAGTAGCAGTAGAACTTGACCGGATGAGAACGCGCGAAGGAAACGTCGAACGCGTTATTCACGTAGAAGGGATGCTCCACCACCGTCCAACCGCCCACCGAGGAGCTCAAACCCACACACGATGGCAAGAAGGCGCCGCCGGTGCCGAGCCCATTTCGAACTTGAAGTGCGAAGGGTGATGTATTGACATAGGTATCCCAGGGATACTTTGCCGTCGATGTGCCGGGTGGACTCGGCGATTTGAGGGTTCCCGGCTCGAGGGGCAGGGTCAGGTCGATGTCCTGCATGTAATCGCCCTTGACAAACACGAAGGACGACGAGGCGGACGTGTAGGAGGGCGACCCCGATGGCGCACCGGTCGACGAGCTTCCGGACGGATCCGCGAGAAGGCCTTGGGTGGCCACGGTCATCGAGCGCGCCAGCGTGGAGAAATCCTGAGATTGGTCCTCGTTGATCAGATTTCCATTTGGAGTGAAGTCCACCCGCACGGTCGCGCTGAGCGTATCGGTGTCAACGGCGATGATCGTTGCGGCAATGAACACGTAGTTGGGGCTATTGGTACTTCCCTCGCACGCGCCCTGTGTTGTGCCTCGCACCGCAGAGGAGTAGTCGCTCCATGATCGGTCGATGCCGACGGCTACGGCCACCACGATCAGGGGGAGCACGATCGCAACCGCCCACCAGTGTCGGTGCCTTTGTATGAATCCTTGCGCCACCGTGTCGCTCCATTCACGCCTGGTGACCAACGAAATGGGTGAACTTCGGGGGTATCCGGATCTCGAAGTTCACCCCGGGTTGCAAAGTAACACCCCAGATGCCAAACGTGCTTCCGAGATCTGTCGCTGGGCCGCTGTCGCTGGCCTCGTTCGCCACGAGTGCGCATGACCGGACCAGCGGTGAGGGGGCGCCGGGCGGTCCCGCAAGCTTTTGATCTCCACCCATAGTCCCGCAAGGTTGACCGCCAGCACGTGCCAGGCGACGGTGGAAGAATCCCTTGGTATGGACGAACCTCCCGAGCTCGAAAATAACCGGCACTGGAGGATGGCGGTCTGGTCCCTGCGGGTGGGGTATGTCGGGCTGGTGGTTGCCACGGCGGGCCTGATCGTCATGGCATTGGATTCCACGCCGTGGCTGCTGGCCGTTGGCGTGATCATCTGGCTTGCCACCGTTGCGGTCACGCTGGCCGGCTTCTTGTGGACGCGCCGCCAACTTCCTGAGCCTCCACCTGGCCTCTGGTCGATGCGGCTCATGCTCGTCTACGACACGTTCCATGCCCGGTCGCCACACCGAGGTCCCTGAGCCCTCCTCTCAGCGTCGTGGTACTCGAGCGCGATGCGCGAAACGCTGCGCTACGCCTCGGCGATGCGCACGCTGATGAGCCGTGCGACGAGCGCCTTGGGCAGGGGTGAATCGATGGGGAACTGCAGCGCCCCCTTGGATGTCTTGTATTCAGTGAGTTCGTCGTTGAGCACCGGGAAGACCGAACCGCTGTGGGGTAGGTAGCTCAGGTGGTTCTTGAAAGCTGCGAACCCAGCAATGACCTTCCCATTCAGCCTGTAGGCGGGGAGTCGATAGGAAAGGCCTTCCTCAGCCTCGGGGACCAGCTCGAGAATTGTCTGGCGCAGCGCACGGAGTGTGGACCGTTTTGGCTCGTCGAGATCCGCCAGATACGTGTCAATCTCGACGCCCGACATCAATGTGAGTCTTGTCCCAACTCTCGGGAAGGTCAACCGTCCGCTTGGGTGCGTCTGGCGTGATGCGTGTTGAAGGTCGAGCGCCCCCGATCGACGGTGACCGGCTCGTGGGCGAGCGCAGCGGTGCGATTTAGGCCTCGAAGTCGAGACGCCCGACGGGTGCGCCACCGCCGACAGCCGTAGCCAGGTGGGCGAGCAATTCTGCATGCCCACACCCCTCGAATCCGCCAGAATCGAAGGCCGATACTGGACTCAGGCGGGCTCCCAGAGTTCGACCCGATTGCCCTCTGGATCGGTGACCCAGCCGAACCGGCCGACCCCGTCCATTGCCTGGGTCTCCTCCGATACGTCTGCTCCCTTGCGGCGTAGTTCGCGAGCATTGCTTCGAGGTCGTGCACCCTGAAGTTGATCATGGTTTGCTGGGCGTGGGACCCGAAATAGTCAGTTTCTGATTCGAAAGTCGCGAACACCGTGGGCCCAACTTCTTGGCGCCACAGGCCGTTCGCGTCAACTTCGAGGCCCAGGCACTCGCGATACCAATCGCCAAGGGCCACCGGATCGTGCGCTCGTAGGAAATACCCTCCGATTCCTGCCACATGCTCCACGCCGCCATCATGCCAGGGCGCGACAAATCTTGCTCGACCACCGAGTCACTGTCGGTTGCCCATTGCGCCACCCAATGGCGCAGCCGGTCTGGACCGAGGACTCGCCTCTCTTTGACCATGGGCCTGCGCCGTCAGGGCTATGTCAGTTGAACTGGCGAATCGCCGGTCGTTGTTGTCGAAGGTACTCATTGCCTGCGGTGGTCAGCGACACCATCGAGGTGGTGCCGCGCCCGGCATCGCAGTGCACGTACCCACGGTCGTTGGCGTCCTCCCATACTGGAAAGCGCGGACACGACGTCCGCCAGGCATCGAGGACCTCGTCGTAGGGGCGGGCACCGCCGCTCAGCCACTCCAAGAGGTCCAAGATCAAGTTGTCGAGATTGTCGGTCACCGTGCGGTCAATTATCGCAGCCCGACGCGGCAAAGGGCGTGCTGCCCGAATTCGGCAATTTGCCGACGATCGGCCGCCCGGACCAGGTGCGGGGAGACTCTGGCGATTTGAGTTAGGAGTCGTCCTCATCACCAAGGTGGTAAGTGCAGACCACGACGCCCGTTGTCGTCGTCGTGCTCTTTATCAGGCGCATGGGGCGCGCCACACCGTCGTCGGAGAAGATCCGCTTTCCGCCTCCGAGGACGATTGGCTCGATCATCAACACGAGTTGGTCGACCTGTCCGGCGGCCAGCAGTTCGCGCACCAGGCCGATGCTGCCCCACATCTGGAGGTCGCCTCCGTCCTGCGTGCGCAGCGCCGCGATCTCGCCGACCGCGTCGTCCGCTGCCAACAAGGTGGAGTTACTCCAATGCAGATCATCGTCGGTGAGCGTGCGTGAGGCCACGTACTTCTTGATGGCGTTCATCCGGTCGGCGTAGGGGTCGCCGGCCCGCTCTGGCCACGCCGCCGCCATTGCTTGCCAGGTCCGCCGACCAAACACCAGGGCTTCGGCCGTTTCCATCCCTTCGGCCACGATCGGGCCCATGATTTCGGGGTCGAAGTACGGCATGGACCAGCCCCCATGGGCAAAACCACCGTCGAGGTCCTCTTCTGGACCTCCGGGGGCCTGGGCCACCCCGTCCAGGCTGATGAACTCATTGACCACCACACGCATGGGTCACTCCTTTTGACGGTTGTTGGTGAGGTTACAGCCGTCGTTCCCTCCATCGATGGCCAAGCGGACGGAACCGGCCGCCAATCTCCGCACGGCGCCCGACTACCCGAGGGGTGATATCGAATACCGATATCGAAAACCGATATCGAAAACCGTTAAAGCCTAGGCTCTGAGCCGTGCGAATTTCTCCGGGGAGCGGTGCGGCTGCACATTCTCCACCACGCCGCCGTCGAGGAGATCCACGGAGCCTGGATGGCCGAGGAGCTGGAGCACCATGATTACCGGATCAGTCCGGGATCGCTTTATCCAACACTGCACAAGATGGAGGCCGAGGGGCTGCTCCGCTCGCATCTCGACGTCGTCAATGGTCGCTCTCGCCGGCTCTATGCAGCCACCGCGAAGGGACGGCGTGAACTCGCGGCCACCCGCGCCCAGCTGCGGGAGTTGGCCAACGAGGTCCTCGGCGAGGGAGGACCGTGAAGGGCAGTGACGATGCCACCGCGCCTGATGGCGTCGAGCCGGTGCCGCTCGGCACCATTGTCAAGGAGTGGACCAGGCTGGGCTGCGTGGGCTTTGGTGGGCCACCCACCCACATCGCACTGCTTCGGCGGATGTGCGTTGATGAGCAGCGCGTGGTTGGACGCGGAGGACTTCGAAGATGCCATTGCTGCCACCAATCTGTTACCCGGCCCGGCGTCGACACAGCTCGCCATCTTTTGTGCATGGCGGCTGCGGGGAGTGCGCGGGGCCATTCTCGGTGGATTGTGTTTCATTATCCCGGGCCTCATCCTCATTTTGGCGCTCTCTGCATTGTTCTTGTCGGGGCATCCGTCGGCCTGGGCGCTCGGCGCCGCAGCCGGTGCTGGAGCGGCGGTGCCCGCCGTCGCCCTCAATGCAGCATGGGCACTCGTGCCGGCGAGTCGGGGCCGGATGGGATCGAGGCGTCCGCAGGTCCTTCGTTGGGTCCTCTACACCCTGCTCGGGGGAATTGCTGCGGCGACATTGGGTCCGTTGCTGGTACTCGTGCTGATCGGGTGTGGGATCACCGAGATCATCGTTCGCACGGGAGGCCGATCGCTCAGCGCGGGTGGACCCCGGTCGTTTCTCCCCATCGCCCTGGTCCATAGCGCCGCAATCGGCGGTCTCGGTGCGTTGGCCTGGGTCGCGCTCAAAGTGGGTGCGCTGTCCTATGGCGGGGGATTCGTCATCGTCCCGTTAATGCAACACGACGCCGTGACGACCTATCACTGGATGAGTGCGTCGCAGTTTCTCAATGCGGTGGCTCTCGGCCAGATCACCCCGGGTCCGGTCGTCCAGACGGTGGCGGCGGTGGGCTATGCCGCGGCCGGCCTGGGTGGGGGCCTCTTCGCCGCCGCCATTGCCTTTGGTCCGTCCTTCGTGTTCATCATCCTCGGTGCACCGAGGTTCGACCAGATCAGGGCGAACATCAAGATCCAGTCGTTCTTGACCGGTGCGGGGCCGGCCGTCATCGGTGCTATCGCTGGTTCGGCAATTCCACTCGGGCTCTCCTTCGCGCACTTGTGGCAGATCCCGGTACTGGCGGCCGCGCTGATCGCCGTGTTTGTCCTCAAACGAGGGGTCGTCAGCGTCTTATTGGTGTGCGGGGGCGTCGGGGCGTTGCTGGCCTTGGTCGGCGTGCCCGCGTAGTGAGCCAGAACCCGGGCCACAGTGCGACGCGGTTCCAAAGCGCGGTGGCGTGAAGACAGCGTGGGTCAACTCGCACGATCCGTGTTCGCCAGTTGCCGCGAAGGCGGTTGGCGAACCGCGGGCGATCCTGGCACGAATGGCTTCGACGCAGCCATCGGGCGAGAGTATCGAGGTGTCGACCTCGAGGTCGTAGATCCCCGGGTCATGGACCGCCCGTTCCCAACGCACCACGATGTCGGGGACCGCATCACCCGGACCGCTGCGCTCGTAGCGGTCCTCGTGCGCACCGGCGGAATTGCGGCGATCCATGATCACCGGCACCGGGCAACGCACGCCGATGAGGTAGGCCGGCAATGCGCTGATCAGCGTGGCGACCCTCGGTAAAATTCCGAGGGGCTCGGAGTAGTCGTCGTGGTGGCCGACATCGACCACGACGTTGACGCCGAGATGACTCAATGTGGCGACCGATGTATAGAGGGCATCGAAGAGCGCCCGCAGGTGGACTTCGAGATCCGGCCGGTCGCCCCCCGGGCGCAGGCCGATCCCGGGCCAGAGGCGTTGGGGCACGATGTGCGCAGAGAATGCGTCAACCCCGAGATTGCACCACAGATCATCGGTCAGAGCCATGAGGCGCCTCGCAATGGTCGATTTACCCGATCGCGGTATCCCATTGAGGACGACCACGGTTCCTGGATCTGGCACACCACCATCTGAGCGCAGTTCGGGTCAGGGGGCCAGCGCAGTGTCGGAGTCGAGACTCGGGGGTCGACGCGAGGTCGATCGATCATCGAGGGCCTGGGTCCGGGTGACACCACTCAACAACGTGACCTAGCGTTTCATCGAGTCGAGCGGTTCGCCGGACCTGGGCTCGCAGCTCGCGGTGAGGGGATCAGTGACGCAATGGCAAACGATGGCGCCAATTCTCGATGGTCCCTCTGGTCGCAGGATTCAGTGCTCTGCATCTGCTCGCGCAACTCGGTGCTGTCCATCGGGTCCGTCGGCTCGGTGCTCTCGGTCGCCAGCATCGGCTCGGCCGGGTCGTTGCTCTCGATCGGCTCCTTCATCTCGATCGGATCCGTGATGTCCGCTCTATCTTTCGGCGCCATCATGTCGCACCGGGCGGGCCGTTCGGTGTTCGGATCCAAGCGCGCCAGCGGCGTCCACGCCGCTTCGTCACCCACCTCGGTGCGCGAGTCGTCGGTCGATCTTTCGGGTGGGCCGGTCGTCGAGACGTAGCTCGAGCAAGACGGGGTCCGCTCAGCGACCCCGTGACGCCGACCTGCGCCGCTTCTGTGCCGGTCGCGGGCAATCCCTGCGATGGTGCGATGTCCAACGAGGCGGGCGCCTTACCCAAAGAGATCGGCGCCCCGGCCACTCGGGCGCTCCTCGGAGCCGGTTACACGAGCCTGGTCGAGCTGGTCGAGCTGGTCGAGCTGGTCGAGCTGGTCGAGCTGGTCGAGCTGGTCGAGCTGGCCGACGTACCGGCCTCGGAACTCTTGGCACTTCACGGAGTGGGCCCCAAGGCGCTGCGCATTCTCCAAGAGGCGCTGCACACGCAGGGCTTGTCGCTTCACTGGGCCAACGACACCGGTTGGGCCGTTCGAGCGAGGCCGATGGACCCGCTCGTTGAAGGCGCAGCCGCCCGGGTTCAGCGGCGCATGTCGATGGCGTTGACCTTGTGCAGCGAGATCCGTACGATCACCCGTCGGTCCCCCGGAGCGTCGTCGGTCTCGAAGATTGGCGCCGTATTTTCGGCCGACTCTTTCAGCGAAGGAATAATCGTCGTCGTCGGTAATCTCGGCATCACCGCGCAATTCCAGATACCGCTGGGTGACCTCGAGATCGAGGATGAGCAACGAACACTGCGGCCGTGCCAGTGAAATTCTTGGTCTTCTGGCGGCTGGTATTGAGCGAGATGGCGACCGAACCGTCCTCGGCCACGAACCACACCTCGGAGAGCTGGGGTGGACCGTCGGGCCCGATGGTGGCCAAAGTGGCCACCTTGCGTTTCCAAGAGATCGTGGTGTGACTGTGGGATCTGGGGCATCGGTACTCCTCCTCGGTGCACGATAACGGGACCTCCGAGACCGGTCGCGCCGGTGGCTGCACCGCCGGCGCTGCCGATGGCGTCTGCTTCGGGTCCAGATCCGCCGATCATTGGGACGAGGCGACTCCCCAACGAGACACTTGTTGGCTCTTCGGGCGGAATTTGGAAGTTGCTCAGTCGTCGCTCCGCTGGCGATATTCAGCTGCACTCTGGGCCGCTTGGAAGTCCCATCGCTGTTCGATGTCGCCGAAATGCCAGATGGCGAGTGCGACGACCCAGGTGGCGACAAAGACTCCGACGATGACGAAGCCGGCCCGATTGATGTTGAAGGTCTCCATGAAGTCCCAGAATCCACCGGTCCACCTGGTCTCTTGGGCGATGAGCCCGAGGATCTCGATGGTGCCGATGAAGAGCGCGATGAAGACCGAAAGACCGGTGATCGTCAGGTTGTAATAGATCTTGCGTATTGGCTTGGCGAAGGCCCAGTCGTAGGCGAAATTCATGAAACACCCGTCGATGGTGTCGAAGAGGCACATCCCGGCCGCGAAGAGGAACGGCAAGGACAAGACAGCGTAGAACGGGAGGCCCCCGACCACCGCCGATCCGGCCAATACCAAAAGGGCGACTTCGGTTGCGGTGTCGAAGCCCAGACCGAACAAGATGCCGACCGGGTACATTTTCCACGGCGTGTCGATTCGCTTGGCGTAACCGCCGAGGAAGCGGTACATGAGGCCCCGGTTGTCGAGCTGGCGTTCGAGTTCTTCGTCGTCGTAGTGACCTTCGCGCATGGCGCGGCTCACCTTGATGATCGAGAGCAACACGAACAGATTGAGCAGGCCGAGCAGGCAGAGAAATGTCCCCGACACACCAGTGCCAATGATCCCGGTCCAGTGGTGCAGCCCCGACTTTGCGTTCTTGACCGCACCGTTGACGGCGCGGATGCCGAAATTCAATAGCACGGCCAGGACGAACACGATCGTGGAATGGCCAAGGGAGAAGAAGTAGCCCACGCTGAGCGGTCGCTCGCCGTTGCCGATCATCTTTCGGGTGGTGTTGTCGATGGCCGCGATGTGGTCGGCGTCGAATGCGTGGCGCATGCCCAGGGTGTACGCCAAGACCCCGGTGCCGATTCCGAAGAGGTCGGACTTATTGATGTGGTAGCGACCCTTGAGGGCGAGAGCCAACATGCCCCAGCCCACGACGTTGAGGGCAATGATGGAGGCGGCCATGCCGCCGACCTTGGCCCATTCGCCCGGTGTCAGCCCATTGCGGATCTTGGTGATGCGGCCCATTGGGTCGGACATGCAAGCGGTTCCCCCGGTGCGCCGTGATTCGATCTTCCGCCACGCTAAGGCAATTGCGAATGGTTCGCAATAGATGCCCCGGCATCACGACTCGAGGGACTGGCTCGCCGGCGGGAGGAATGTCCCTGGTGACCGAGGCACCAATGCCCCCGTCGCGCCACAGACTCGCGACGACGCGCCGCCGCCTGGACTGAAGTCCCGACTTGGCGGACGGCACAATGCCCACGACCGCGGACTCGTTGCCACTCCCGTCGATGGCGGTCTGCGCGCACCGAGAGTGGCCGCTCACCTCGCGGCTTGCGGGTGTACTGGGCTGGCCGAACCCAGCGCCGGAAAGTGCGAGCACGGCATTGATGCCGGTGGGGTGACCGGGTGAAATGTGGCGACGAACGGATGAGGCGAGGACGCACGAAGGTGTTGCGCCCGGTGGTCACCGAGGGAAACTCCCTACGTGCGAAAACACAGGGAGCTTCGGCGATGCCCCGGCGCGAAGTGGGGGGCATCCATGGAGCGCAACAGACGCTGCCGCTACCATGACGCGTGGTCCGCCCTTGGGGCGTCAACCTGGATGAAGCGTCGATGCCGCCAAGCTCGGCCCTGACGCAAAGGAAGGAACGAAGCGCATGACGACACCACAAACGGGGAGCGATCTCGTCCCCTACAGCGAGCCGACACCCGAGAAGTCCTCGCCGGGCTGGGTCATTCCCGTGGTGATCGCCGCGTTGGTGATCGCGCTGGCTGGACTCGGGTTCGGGATCTACGCCGTCGTCAAGATGCCGGCCAAGACCTCGGGACCGACGGGCGCCGTCGGTCCGCAGGGAAAACAAGGTGTCCAGGGCGTGCAGGGCCCGAGCGGTGCGCCCGGACCAGCAGGTCCGGCGGGCACCATTGCGGCCACGGAGGTCGTCTCGGCGACGACCCTGAGCACGGCGGCTGACGCACCGGTTGGGACCGTCCTCGTGGCCAAGACCGGGTGTCCGGCGGGAAAGCTGCTTCTGAGTGGCGGTGGGCAGATCGCGGCGTCGAATCCGGCTTCCAACCAATATGTCGCGTTGAGCACGTCGTTCCCCCTCAGCGCGACGATGTGGGAGACCCAGGGCATTGTCACCGGACCCCTCGGAGCCGGGGTCACCATGAACATGAAGCCCTATGTCGTGTGCGGGTCTCCGTCCACTTGATTCGCTGATTGGCGGCGCAGCGGGGTCATGCTCTGACATTTCATTAGGCACAAATGGTGCACCGAATTGCGTCGACGTCGTTGCCGTCGTCGAGTTCGCCTGAGCGGACTTCTCGCACCGGTGGGCCGCGAATCGACTGATCGTGCTCGGTGGTGACCCACCGTGCCCGCGGAGGGTTAACGTGACGATCCGAGCGCAGGCAGGCACGCGTAGATGAGGAGCAACAAATGGCCCGAGTACTGATGATCGTGCAGCACCCCGTCAAGGACTACGACGCATGGCGGATCGAGTACGACGGGGCGCAACCGGTGCGTGACCGCTACGGGGTGAGTGATGCAACGGTGTTTCGCAACGTTGATGATCCCAACGAGATCACCGGGCTGCACTGGTTCGCCTCCGTTGATGACGCCTTGGGATTTGCGGCGGACCCCGAAATTGCGTGACGCCATGGCCAAGGCTGGGGTCATTGGCCCTCCGCGCATCGAGATCAGCCTCGAAGTCTAAGGGCGAACCGGCTCTGCCCAGGGGGCGGCGCGCCGGCAATCGGGGTGCCGAGTGCACCCTGACGGCTCACCGAGCTCCGCTTCGGCGGACCAGGCGCACCTGGACCCTCAACCGGGGGTGGTTGAGCGGCCTTTCGGTCCGTCGGCTTCTTGGGCCAAACTGCCCCCGGCTATGACCACCGATGACCAAAGTGCACCGAGCAAAGGGGGCCGGCGGCTCGAGCCTGCGCAGCGCTGGGTGAGCGCACGCTCGGCGAAATATCGCCAGACGACGGCGGGTGGCCTCTTCGTCCAGCTGCTCGAACGTGACAAGGAATCGGCCGGTGGAGTCGCTGGCAGCGCTATCGCATTTCGCCTCTTTCTCTTCTTCGTGCCCCTCCTCCTCTTCGTGGTGGGGTTGGTCGGCCTGATCTCGAGCTTCACCAGCGCCAACGACGTCGAGAAGACCGTGGGGGCGTCGGGTGGACTCGCCGTCCAGATTCGTAGCGCCCTCGCTGAACCCGGGGCATCACGCTGGATCGCCGTTGGGCTGGGCCTGCTCGGCATGTTGACCGCTGGACGCTCGCTCAGCAAGGTCCTGATCTCCTCGGCGGCGATTGCCTGGAAGGTGCCGACGCCGAATCGGACCCCGCTGCGCACGATCGGCATCATCGCCGGGCTGGTGTGCGTCATGGGGTTGCTCTCGATAATCGTCAACCGCCTGCGCGAGGACTTCGGACTCAGCGTGGCCGTGCCGTCGCTCATCCCGGTGTTTCTCGTCTATATCGCCGCCTGGCTGGCGGTCTCGAGCTTCTTGCCGAGGGGCACCCGAGACCCCGGTGCGCTCTTGCCGGGCTCGATCATCGTGGCCCTGATCATCACGCTCATGCAGGGGCTGAGCGAGCTCTACCTCCCCGACAAACTGGGGCGGGCCAGCGAGCTCTACGGCGCCATCGGGACCACGGTGGTGACGCTCGGGTGGTTCTTCTTCGTTGGTCGGGCGATTGCCTTGTCCACCGAGATCAACGCCGTGGTATTCGATCGCTTCGGGAGTGTGTCGCCCCGTTTCTTCTCGCTGCCGCTCCTGCGGATCCTGCCTCGGCGCTCCATCCGCCTGCGCACCTTCTTCGATCTGCACGAGGACCCGGGCACGGCGACCGAGGTGCCGTTGCCCTAGCCGCTGGCTGGCGCATCTGTGCGGGAGGTCACCTTGAATGCAACCTCGATGCTACGGTCCGGGCGATGACCCCGAGCTATGCGAGCGACACGCCGGTCGGACGGACCGAAATGCTCGAGTTCATCCGCCCGCGGCACCACGCGATCATCTCTACGGTGCGCGCCGACGAGAGCCCACAGATGTCCCCGGTGAGCATCGGGGTCGATGCCGGTGGCGCACTATTGGTGGCGAGCTACCCAGAGCGGGCCAAGGTCAAGAACCTGCGCCGTCGTCCCCGGGCGTCACTGTGCGTTCTTTCCGATTCCTTCAACGGCGAGTGGATTGCGGTGTCGGGTCCGGCCGAGGTCATCGACCTTCCCGAAGCGGTCGAGGTGTTGGTGACCTACTACCGCGCCATCAGCGGGGAACATGAAGATTGGGCCCAATTTCGCCAGGCCATGATCAGCCAGGGCAAGGTGGCGATCCGGGTGACCCCAACGTGGTGGGGCCCGATCAGCCGGGGCGGCTTCCCACCCCGGCTCGCCGAAACCTGAACTCGCTAGGAGGCGTGATCCTTGGCTTCGGCCTCGATGGCCGCGTTGTCGGCCTTGAGCTGCTTGGCCTGGATCTTGTCGGCGCGCTTCATGGCTGCCTCGACCTTGGCCTCGACGTCGGCGACCGCAACCACGACGAGCCCGGCCTGGCCCTTGTCGAGCTCTTCGCCGAGCTCTTTGAGATCGTGGCGGCTCATGCCCGCGGCGGCGTGACCGGCCACCGCGCCGAGGACCGCACCCCCGGCCCCGGTGGCGAGGAGAAGGCCACCGCCGATGGCCGCGGCGGGGAACAGGACAATCACCAAGCCGGTGGCCAGGCCCACGCCACCGCCGAGCACCCCGCCCACCCGGGTCGGCGTCTCATGCTTCTTGACGATCTTGACCTTGCCGTCGGCCTTGCGCTCGATGACGGCTGCGTCATACGCGTCGATGAGACCGATCTCGGTGTGCAGTTGGTGCACCGCCTCATAGTCGGCGAGCGCACCGTCGACGTCGGAGTAGATGCCGGCGTAGGCAAAGAACGTGTCAACGGCCATGGGGGATCCTCCTGGTGAGTGAAGAACGAGCAACGGCGGTGCCGAAGTGCGCACATATTACGTGCGACACCCCGGTGGAGGCCAACGGCAAGTCGCCCACCAAACCAACGCGTGGTGAGAAACGAAGCGGGGGCGACCGAGAGAGCTGGGTCTTCTCAGGGATCGCTCAGTCTCGGAGAAGAGTCGGTCCTACGACGTTCTCGCGTTCGTCGATGAGCTCGGCTTCGAGGAACTACGGAGGGATAATCCGTACCACCTCGTTCCCGACGAGCTCAACGGTCCGGGTTCGTCGGCAGCGAGAATTGGCGCGGTCCGAGTGGCTTCAGTTGATCTTTTGCAGGTCCACGATGAAGACCAAGGTGTCATTCGGTGCGATGCCCGAGCCAGGGGAATGGGCGCCGTACCCGTCGCTGGGCGGGATGATCAGTTCACGCCGGCCTCCGACCTGCATGCCGACCACGCCCATGTCCCACCCCTTGATCACCTGGCCTTCGCCGAGGGTGAAGGTGAACGGTTGGCTGGTCCACGAAGATTGGACCTGTTGCCCGGTCGAATAGGTGGCCAGGACGTACTGCACCGTGACGGCGTCTCCAGGTTGGGCACTCGCCCCGGTCCCGGGGATCAGGTCCGCACTCTCCAGCTGCTTTGGTGGGGCGTCTTTGGGAACGACGATGGTGGGCGCAGTCCCCGCAGTGCCCGCCGGAGAGAGATCCTGGCTCGGGATGGTGGCAATCAGGTTCGGATTGGCGGTCGAGGGAGTCGTGGCCTGTGCTCCACTCGTCGCTCCGGTCGTCGGCGCCGCCGTGGTGGTGGTGCTCGAGGCGGGACGCGATGAACTGGTCGTCGGCGCCGCCGTGGTGGCGGTGCTCGAGGCGGGGCTCGACGAACTCGAGCAGGCGCTGAGCGCCAGTGCACCGGCAGAGAGCACCAGGAGCGAAGCATTGCGCAGTCGAGCCATGAATCTGGATCCTTTCAAGCCACGGACGCAACGAGGTGCACCGCGGTGGTCGGTTGGACGCGAAAAACGGTAGTCGGCTCTCGGGGCCGATATGTGTCACCCGCCTTGCAGTCACAGACCGACCCGAGCGGTCGAGCGGCGGGTGGTCCTCGTTAGCGTGGTCGCCATGACGAATGACCCCGTGCTGTTGGCCAACCGTCCCGTCGCTCGAATGGGCTTTGGTGCGATGCAGCTGCCCGGTCCTGGTGTCTTGGGACCGCCCAAGGACCGTGGCGAAGCGCTGGCCGTCGTGCGCCGTTGCATCGAACTCGGGGTCAATCACATTGACACCGCACAGTTCTACGGACCCAAGGTGGCCAATGAGCTCTTGTACGAGGCGCTCTTTCCCTATCCAGACGACCTGGTCTTGGTGTCCAAGGTCGGTGCGGCGCGCAACGATGAAGGACACTGGCTCCCGGCGCAACGGCCAGAAGACTTGCGCGCCGGGGTGGAGGCCAACTTGGCGACGCTGCACGTCGACCAGCTGGCGGTGGTCAATCTGCGCCGTCACGAAGGCGGTGCGGTGACCCTGGAGGAACAATTGGGGGCAATGTCCCAGATGGTCGATGACGGGTTGATCCTCGGGATTGGACTGAGCAATGTCGACCTCGGTGAATATCGAGCGCGCTCGGGCGCAGGTCGACATCGCCTGCGTGCAAAATCCCTATAATCTCATCGACCGATCGGGCCAAGACGTCCTCGACGCCTGCGTGCGCGATGGCGTGCCGTATGTGCCCTTCTTTCCGTTGGGTTCGGCTTTCAACGAGCACAATCCCGTCCTGGGTGCGCGAACGGTGATCGACGTGGCGCAGCGCCTCGGTGCCACGCCGGCGCAAGTGGCGCTGTCGTGGCTGTTGCACCGTGCGCCCAACGTGCTCCTCATCGCGGGCACGTCATCGCTGCTCCACCTCGAAGAGAACATGGCCGCAGTCGACGTGGTGCTCGATGCAGAGGCCCTGGCGGCTCTCGATCAGGTGGCCGAACTCGCATAAGGGCGGGTGATGATCTCGAGGAGATGACCGTCGGGGTCGTTGAAATAGACGCCGCGACCACCATCGGAAAAATTTATTTGTCCGAGGTGGCGGCAGGCGGGATCGGCCCAGAAATCCAGATCCTGGGCTCGAAGACGGCTGAAGATCGAGTCGAACTCGACCTCGGTGATGAGAAAGGCGTAGTGCTGGCTGGCAATCGGTCCCTCCGCCTCGTGATAGTCCATCGACACGCCATTGGCGAGTTCGACGACCAAGAACGGGCCAAAAGGCTCTGGCTCGGGCAAGCCGAGCAACTCGGTCAAAAACCGAGCCGAGCGCGCTTTGTCCGTGCACCACACGATCGTGTGATTGAGCGCCACGGTCACTTCGCACCTCCTCGTCCGCTTCCACAAGGATAAATGACCGCGAGAGCGCGCGCACTCGGGCGCCAAACTGCACCGCGTGCGGAGCCACTCGTTGCATTGGTCTGCGCCGCGCACCGGCGCCCTGGTGCTTTTGGCCTAAGGGCACGCGTCGTGCCTCGACGCCGTGATTCGCCGAGCGGCGCGGTGCAGCCTTGGCTGGCGGTGGTGACCGAGGGCAGCGGCGGACGCTGGAGTGCGCACAATTGTGCTTTCGGTCTCGTGACGCGATGCACGAGTGCGGCGACGTCGATGCGGTGAGTCGGAGGGCCGTGCATTGACGCGATTGAGTGAATATCGCGGCCGAATTGTGTCGATGCTGCGGTAACATTTGTCAACGGGCGAGCGGTGATGCGCCAGTGTCCAGCGACCAATCCGCTCTTGGTCGTGGTGCTGATCACTGCGAATTGTCGCCCCGACGAGCGAGAAGGGTCATGTGATGAGGGGGAGCGCAGCGGGCTGGTACGTCGATGTGACCGACGACACCATCGAGCGGTGGTGGGACGGCACCGACTGGACCGAGCGCACTCGTTCAATCAAACGATTGCTTGACGACGGCGAGTCCAACTCGGGATTCTTCGAAGTCCCAAATGTGTCGAGCGAACCCGAACTTGGTCTCTTGGTCGACGGTGCCGCGGGCGGCGCTGCGGGCTCGGACATCGAGGGGTGCCCAGACCCCGACGAAGTAGATCTCGAGGAGATCCTGGTCGGTATGCCCCACCCAACGCCGCACCGACCGCCCCAAGAACCCGACGATGCAGCACCGGGGATTGATGTGCGGTCGCCCCACCGGGGCCCGCGCACCTGGATGAATGTGGCGGCACTCGTGGCTCTGGTGTTGGTGGTCGGGGTCGCCACGTTCGCCTTTGTGGGCGCGAATCCGAACGCCGATGCCTCCATGGCACTCGCACTCTCGAGCACATTGAATAATCAGAGCGCGGATGTCAGCGTGACCGGGGCCGTCGGCGTCGGCACCGCGCAGGTCGCCCTCTCTGGCACCGGGGCGGTCGACTTCGCGCACAACGCAGCGCAATTGTCGTTGGCGACCACCATTCACGGCCATTCGGTCACCGAGAACGAGATTGCGTTGGGCAACACCGTCTATCTCGACCTCGGTTCATTGGTCAACGAGGTGGTGCCGACCAAGTCGTGGGTCTCGGTCGGTCTCGGGCAGCTGAACCAAGGGGGGAGTGCCTCGCCATTGGGAATCGGCGGCGGCCTGTCCACCAACAATCCGTCGGCCATTCTCAAGGTGCTCGGTCAGCACGGCAACAGCGTCACCGCGCTCGGGCAGTCGAGCATCAACGGGACGACGGTGCAGGGCTATGCGGTCACCGTCAATCAGGCCGCCGTCCGTTCTGAGTTGGCGTTGGCCCATCTGCCCGCGTGGATGCAACAAAGCGTGGCGGTGTCGGGCAATCTCGATATCTCCTACAAGGTCTTCGTGGCCACCACCGGCCTGCTCGACCGACTGGTGATCGATCTGTCGGTGCCCGTCGACGGCCAAGCGCTCACTGGGACCATTTCGATGGACTTTTCCAACTTCGGCACCCCGGTCAGCGTCACCGCCCCACCGCCCGCCGACGTGACCTCCTACCAGACGTTTTTGCAGAAGTACTAGGAGCGGACGCCATCATGGGCGCGGGGATGGTCAATCGAGTTTCTTGGCGATCGATTCGAACACGCTGCGGCGGTTGCGGATGGACCGCCCATACGCCGGGTTGTCCGTGTCGGCGATTTCCGAGCTGAGGTCTCCAAGGGTGTCGGCCAAGAGGCCGGAGAGTTCCTTGGCTTCTTCGTCACTCAGTTGCAGGTCCATTTCGCTTCCCTCTTTCATCTGCTGGCGCTTGATCGCACGAACACCATGGCAGCGGCGCTGGTCAACGCGGCACCGTCACCAGGCACCTGGGCGCGCCCGATCCCGATGGTCCTTGCGCTCCACGTGCGTTCGCCGTGTGTTCGATTCCCATCTGGCCAGTATTCGGCCGATAAATCGAGCCGACCAGGGACTTAAGTCACTGTTCTCGCCAGCGACGCATGGGGAGACGCAGCGAGTGACGGGCGCGAGCGGCGGGCCACGTCCAAGCCGCCTCGTCGGGCCCGAGATGAAGGCGGATCTAATGGTTGCCACCACACGGGCGGGTCGGGGTGCATCATGCCCTCGGTGTCGTGCGCTGTGACCATGGGTCTGGTCATGGCCGATGCTCGAGGCGCACCACGGGGCCTCATTCGTTGCGCGGTGCCCACGGCATCGGGGCACACCGAAAAGCGCGACTAGTGCGG
Source organism: uncultured Acidimicrobiaceae bacterium (assembly GCA_963800725.1). GTDB lineage: Bacteria > Actinomycetota > Acidimicrobiia > Acidimicrobiales > RAAP-2 > Bog-473. The sequence continues at coordinate 60,524 of CAWDCE010000024.1, forward strand.
CGGCTTGAATTCCTTGTTGCGCCGGCCCCGGCGCACGCTGCCCCGGCGCTCGAACTTCTGGCGCACCGCGGCCCGGCGTGCCTGCAGCTCGCGATGGGTCAGTCCTTCGGTGCTCTCGTCGAGACCGAAGCCGGCTTTGATCCCCGCCAGGTCGGGTTGCCAGTCTTCTTGTGCGACCAGGCCCAATTGCTCGACGATCCGTTCGCCGTGCTTTTGCGCGAAGAGCAAGGCGATGCCTTCAATTTCTGCAAAGAGGTCCAGGTCGGGCGCGAGGGTGGCGATGGCGCCGTCGAGGAAGACGAGGTTCTTGACGAACAGCATCAGCTCTTTGGGCATGCGGGCGCCGAGTGCCAACAGTGACTTGATCGAGCCCTGCAACTCGGCGACCAATTCTTCGGGGGTCAGCGTGGTCGGATCGACGGGCGGGCGGTCGAGCCCGAGTTGGGCGATCACCGCGTCGATATCGGTGTGTTGTGGGAGAGCGCCGAGGTCGCGCAACGCCGCCACCTGGCCAGCGATATCGCCGTTGGTCGCACCAACGACCAAGGCGAGGAGGGCCATGCGCTTGGCTTCGCTGAGCCGGGCGGTGATGCCGAAGTCAAGGAGGGCCACTCGGCCCGTGGCCGTGACCAACAGATTGCCACCGTGGAGGTCACCATGGAAGATCCCATAGATCATGGCGCCCTCGAGAAAGCCGATCATCCCGGTACGCACCACGGCTTCGGTATCGATGCCAGCGCTGTGCATGCCGGCCACGTCGGCGAAGTTGAAACCGTAGATCCGCTCCATGACCAGCATGCGGCGAGTCACGAGCTTGGGATGCGGGCGCGGGATGACGTAGTCGCGTTGGTCGAGCTTGGCGAAGGTCTCGGCCACGTCGAGCATGTTCTCTGCCTCGAGCCGAAAGTCGAGTTCCTCGACGATTGTTTCGGCGAAGAGTTCGACGAGCGCGGGGGGATTGGCGAGGGCGGCCACCGGCAGGCGCCCGACCAGATGGGGCGCCAGCCACGACATGACGGCCAGGTCGTGGCGGACGAGCTTGGCCACCTGCGGTCGCTGCACCTTGATGACCACCGGGGTGCCATCGACCAAGGTGGCCGCGTGGACCTGGGCGATCGAGGCCGCGGCGAGTGGGGTGTGGTCGATGGAGGAGAAGACGGTGTGGACTGGGCGCGCCAGCTCCTCTTCAATGACCCGCTGCACGACCGTCCACGGTTCGGGTCGTACTTGGTCGCGACAGCGCTTGAACTCCTCTACCAACTCCGAAGGGAAGATCCCCTCACCCGACGAGACAATTTGACCGAGCTTGATGTACGTCGGGCCGAGATTCTCGGCCGCCACGCGAAGGCGGCGTGACATCGCCGCCTTGCGCTCGTGCTCGTCCAACCTTCGATCGAAGAGGTACCACCCGGCGAGCGCGCCACCGAGATGACGGATGGTGGTACCCACCCGCGTGCCGGGTGGGAGCGTGCGGGCGCGGATGAGATCGGGGAGGGTCGCACGCAGGTGGGCGCGAGCCCGGGGCAGTGCACCCTTCCAGATGAGCGCCGACGGGTCGATCTCCCACGGCCCGTCATTGGTGAAGACACCAATGTCGAGATCATGAGAGGTCACTCAGGGGAGTGTAACGATGGCGGACGCAGTTCCTACTGCGCCCAGATGCGCGGTCAAAGAGGCCGTGGTCCCCTCGCTCAGCCCCGGGGTGCTTGCGGTCCGGTACCCCTTCGGTGAAATGCGACGTTGCCCGAGCACCTAGAGGCGCAAGGTGGGTGCACCCCCGAAGAATCGTGGCTTACCGGTGGGGCGACTCGAGGCGCCGGCGATTCGCTGCCCGGTCCGTTCTCGACTCCGCCTTCGCGTTGGCGAGTTCCGCCAAGGTCGCTTCGGTGGTGTCCCAACCAATGCATTCATCGGTGATGCTCTGGCCGTAGACGAGTTGGGTGCGAGGCGCAGGAGAGAAGTCCTGGCGACCTTCGACGAGGAAGCTCTCGAGCATGATCCCGACAAGTCCTTCTTCGCCACGCGCCATGCGCCGCGCCATGTCGTGGGCGACGACGACCTGTTGGGCATGGACCTTGCCGCTATTGGCATGGCTGGCGTCGATGACGATCCGGCGAGGGAGTCCCGCTCGCTCGAGGGCGTCGAGCGCGTCGGCGACGCTGGGTTCGTCGTAATTCGGTCCGAGGGTGCTCCCGCGCAGCACGACGTGGCCGTCAGGGTTGCCCGTCGTCTCGAAAACGGCTGCACTCCCGTCTCGGTCGATGCCCGGAAAGACCTGGGAGACCCGAGCCGCGCCGACTGCGTCGACGGCACTTTGCACATCGCCATCTGGGGAATTTTTGAATCCAACCGGCATCGAGAGGCCGCTGGCCAACTGGCGGTGGATCTGACTCTGGGTGGTGCGCGCCCCAATGGCACCCCAGCTGACCGCATCGGCCACAAATTCAGCGGTAATTGGATCAAGGAACTCACACCCGACGGGCAGGCCCAATGAGATCACTTCGAGCAAGAAGCCACGCGCCGCGATGAGTCCGTCGTTGACCTGGTAGCTGCCATCGAGATGTGGGTCGTTGATAAGCCCTTTCCATCCGACGGTCGTCCGCGGTTTTTCGAAGTAGGTGCGCATCACGATGCACAGCTCGCCTTCATGGCGTTCGGCCAACTTGGCCAGTCGGTGCGCGTAGTCCAGACCGGCAATGGGGTCATGGAGCGAACACGGCCCGACGATCACCAAGGTCCGGTCGTCCTCGCCATTGAGGATCGAAGTGACAGAGCGGCGCCCGCGACCAACCGCTGCCTCATGGGCAGGCGTGAGCGCCAGCTTGTCGCGCAACTCCGACGGCGAGATGAGTCTGCTGACGTTGGTGATGCGCTTGTTTTGAACTGATGTCTCGGGAGCCATGCTCTGGCGTCCTTCCTGCGAGCCGCTCGTCCACCCAAGTGACCGGCTCGCCTCGTGTCGGGGCAAAGAAAAAGGCAAAGGCGCAACGCCTTTGCCTTGAAGCCGGTCCTACCTGTGCGTGAACTCAGTGCGTGGCGGCGCTCCGAGACCCAGGGAGGGCCGGCTCATGAAACCACCAATATCTGCGCACGGCGCCCAGAGTAGCAGAATGGGGATTGCGCTCAGCCGGCGCCTCGGGAGCCGTAGGGGGCAACCACAGGTCGCCTCCATCGAGGCCATGAGCGACCTAACGCCCAAAAATTCGATCACGGCAGGCTCGCCCCGGTCGCCCACGCCCTCATTTTCCGACTGGGCGGAGCCGACATCTCGGCGTTCTCGAGTCACGTCGTGGCCAAGAAGGTTCGGACCGCAAATCTGCTACGGGCGTAGCGACATGATCACGAAATTCACTCTGTGCGCGTGCGGCCTGGACTTTCATACCGGTGGTATGACCGCATGTGGCCCGGTGCTACCGGGGGTGGTTGCTTTGGGTCACCTCGGCCGGTAAGACTTGGCGGATCGTGACTGACGTTGAGAGGCCCCAAAACCCCTCCACGCCGCGCTCAGCTCGGAGGTGTCGGCTGCTCGGGCGGGTACTTGCGCCCACCCTGAGCGCGCTGGTCGTGTGCACCGGCACTTTGGCGGTCTTGCCGCGCATGGCGGGCGCCGACACCGTCGAGAGTGCCAAGGCCAAGGCGGCCGCCATCGAGGCGACGCTGGCTTCGACCCAGGCGCAAATGGACGCACTCGGTCAGCAATATGACGCCGCACGCGAACAGCTGACCCAGGTGGATGCGGCGATCACGACCACCAAGGCCGCCATTGCGGTGAACCAAAAGCAGGTGGCCAAGGACAAAACGACACTGGAGCACACGGCCATCGCCAATTATGTGTCCGACGGATCGGCGTCGACCGACAACCCGATCTTCTCCAAGAACGAGGAGACCCTCGGCGCGGAGACTGAGTACAACCAGATTGCGTCGGGCAATCTCAACGAGGCGGTCGACAAACTGCACGCGGCCCAAAACAAGTTGGCCGCCCAAGAGTCTCAACTCAACACGCAACAGACCCAGGCGCAGAACGACCTCTCGAGCGAGCAATCCGCCATCAACGCCAACCAAGCGGCCGAGCAACAACAAGCGGCGGCGCTGGCGCAAGAGAACGGCGAGATCGCCACACTGGTTCAACAACAACAGCAACAAGAAGCCGCGGCCGCGGCACAAGCATCGCAAGCCAAGCTCGTGGCGGCACAACAACAGGCCGCAGCGCAAGCTGCGGCGTCGCAGAGCGCACCCGCTGCTCCGTCGAGTTCTGCTCCAACGAGCTCGGCGTCGTCGTCCACTTCCTCCGGCTCGTCGAGTGCTTCGAGTTCGAGTTCGGGCGGTTCGTCGGCCAGCACCGACCCGCCGCCGCCGAGTGCCCCAGGGGGTATGGGGGCGGTGCAGGCGGCAGAATCGCAGCTCGGGGTGCCCTACGTCTGGGGCGGGGAGTCCCCAGGGGTCGGATTCGATTGCTCGGGGCTGGTGCAGTGGGCTTGGGCCCAGGCCGGCGTCGACCTGCCCCGGACCTCGGGCGACCAGTTCTACGCCACCACCCCGGTCAGCGTCGGAGACCTCGAGCCAGGGGACCTTTTGTTCTACGGCACCGACGGCAGTGAGCATGTCGCCATGTACATCGGGGGCGGTTCGATGATCGAAGCTCCCCACACCGGCGCATCCGTGTGGATCACCGGGGTGCGCCTCGGCGACGGGTTCGCCGGCGCCGGCCGCCCGTAGGAAAGTCCCCTCACCTGGAGCGATGCCTCCCGGCCCGTCGCGTCTCGCGGGTGGAGATCGCCAGCGGCGCCAAATAGGGAAAGAGGGTCCCAAAGGACCCAGATTCCCCCCACTCTCTCCGCCCGGCGGGCCGGTGTCGGCCCCGGTCTCGCCGGGTGCGCTGTGGTGTTTTCAGTATATGGAAGATGCGACGAAGCGGTGCCTCGCAGATGCCGGTCCGAAGGGCGTCACGCCCCCGGGTGGGCGGGCCCACTCGGGTCCCCCAGCTAGGCTCTCCCGCCGATCCGAAAGAGGGGTGGCATGGCCAAGATCGTGCTGGTGCACGGAGCGTTCAACGAGTTATGGGGACCCAACGAGCTCAAGGCCCGCTGGCTCCCGGCTCTTCGTGACGGTCTTTGGCACCACGGGGTTGACATAAGTGCCGACGACGTCGACGTCTGTTTCTACGGCGACCTCTTCCGCCGCAAGCCCGGCACCGAAGAAGAAGAGCTCTTGGAACAATCGCGCGCCGGGATCGCTGACTCGCTCACGGAGCTGACCGGGGGTGACGCCATTTCGGCGATCGGGCAGGCGGCCAACCACGCGGCCTTCGAGCGGACGGTCGACATGGTCACCGTGATGTTCACCGAACCCGATCTGCAGAACCGCCTGCGCCAGCGCATCGAAGCCAGCGTCGATGACACCACCCGCGTCATCGTGGCGCATTCACTCGGGACTGTGTTGACCTACATGGCGTTGTGCCACCACCCGAACTGGTCGATCCACACCTTTGTGACGTTGGGATCGCCGCTCGGGTCCCCGATGATCTTCGACTCGCTCGATCCAGCCCCCGTCGACGGCGTGGGGGTGTGGCCCCAACCGGTCGAGTGCTGGGTCAATGTGCGAGCCGTTGGTGACAAGGCAGCCGCCGTAGCCCTCGGTGAGAAATTCGGGCCCCGTGTAGTTGACCTCTTGGTCGACAATGGCCACCGGGCCCATGCACCCGAGCCCTACCTCAACGCCATGGTCACCGGTGCCGCGGTGGCCGACGCGCTCAAGAGCTGAGTCGGCGCAGTCGGTCGCCGACGAATTCCAGCTCCGTCGTACTGGATGCTTCGGTCTCGGGGTCCGCGCGCTCGAAGCCGAGATGCACGTGGACCTGGCGCGACCCGTGTCGAGCGGCGCAATCTCGGCAAGGGCCAACGATGGTGCGCTCCCTTTGGCCCCGACAACAGCGTCTATTTATTCAGATGCATGCGTTGCCACAGCCCAGTCGGACCTCCGCTTCCCAGGCGGACGTTTGATTCCCTAGGTATTCTGAGGACCCGTTGTCGTCATTTGTGGACCATGAAGTTGGTCTATCGATAAAGCACGGGGAGATTGTCCGTGGGGGGATATCGGTTCGCGACGAAGCTGGCAGGTGGCTGGCGTTCGAGGAGCCAAGTCATTGCATCACGTTGGAGACGTCGAAGCCACGCGCTCACCCGCAGGTCGGTAGCCGTCCACACGATGGCATTGATCATGATGGGGGTGATTCTCCTATTGGCGAACGGAGCGAATGGGGTAGCTGGAGCGGCGTCAACTACCAAGCCAAAGGTTGTCATCACCTCGTCCTCCGTCGCTCTTGCGGGCAAGTCACTCGTCGCCCCGGTGACCTTGAGCTGCAGTGGGGCGCCATGTGCTGGATCAATCCAGCTGAGCGGGACCGTGAAGTCCAAGAAGAAGGTAGGCAAGCGAACCGTCACGAAAGCTCTGTCTGTCGTCCTTGCGATCACCCCTTACAAACTGGCCAAGGGAAAGAGCGCAACGTTTCACCTCACCCTCACGAAGACCGGGCGCCGTTCGCTGGCGCAAGCGAATGCGACATCACAACTTCGGGCGAAGCTCGTGGCCTCCGTCAAGGGCGGGGTGAGCGCCCAGAAGGCTTTGGTGGTGGGCGCAAACCAGTTTGTCGGCACGTACGCCCTGACGTTGACGCCCAATTTCTGTGGACCCGCCGGGAACGGTTCGGGACAAGTGTTGTACGTCGATGGTAACACGATCACCGTTCCACAAGGTGGTCCTGGCGGCCCGTTCACCGGTGCAGCTTCCGCACAAGGTGCGGGCTATCACCTTGTTCTCGTGCAACCGCCGAACGAGATAGAAGACGACATCACGATCACGCTCAGCAATGGTGGTCACGACATCATGGGCACCGGCCAGGTCAACTTGGAGGCTGGGAACAACGTTCCCTGCCCCATCTCTTTCACCGGGGTGCGGACGTCGACTTCGGTTCCGAGCTCTGCTCCAACGACGACCACGACTGTCCCGCCTGCGACGACAACCACCGCGGTTCCGCCACCACCGCCGGCAACCACGACGACGACCGCACCCGCGAGTGCGACATCGGTGGCTCCGTGTAATGCTCAGGCCATAACTGCGGCCGTCCAGTCCGCCACTCAGGCCCCCACAAGCCTCTCCTCCTTTGCTTGCTCGGGAAGTTTTGCCTACGCAGATGTGGTGATATCGCCCAGTCCAGGTCAGTCCGATGGAGCGGTCGAGATACTCATGGCCGAGGGCGGCGCCTGGCAGAGTGTCGGCGATCCCGCCGCCTATTGCGCTTCGATGCCCGCGGTCATCTATCAAGCGGCTCAAGGTGCTGGGTACTGCATGTGAACGCGACGGGGGTGCCCCGTCTTCAGCCGCCACGGCGCATCGCCACGCCTCGGTGCTCGCACGCGGGGCTTGACGCCACGAGCGCGGCGCGCTGCGGTGGCCCGAGCTGGGCGAGGGACGACGCGACCAGAGATGGTGACGCGCCCGCTCGTATGCTCTCTTGCATGGAACTCACGGCGGCGCAGGCCCGGGTACTCGGGTCATTGATCGAAAAGGCCCTCACGACGCCCCAGCAGTACCCCCTCACGTTGGCGGCGTTGGTGTCGGCGTGCAACCAGTCGTCGAACCGCGATCCGGTCGTCTCCTTCGATGAAGAGACCGTGATGGATGCGCTCGATTCCCTCAAGGCGAAGCACCTCGTGCGTTTCGTCCTTCCCTCGAGCGGTCGTACCGCAGTGCGCTATCGGGCGGTGATCGATGAGGTCATGGGTCTCGATGCGGCGCCCTGCGCGCTCTTCGCCGTATTGGTGCTGCGTGGGCCCCAGACTGTCGGCGAGCTGCGCATCCGCACCGAACGCATGGCGCAGTTCGACGGACTGGATGCGGTCGAGCATGAACTCGAGCGCCTGGCCGAGCTCGACGTGCCCCTGGCCGTCAATCTCGGCCGCCGGCCCGGACAAAAGGAAGGCCGGTGGGCGTGCCCGCTGGTGGAACCCGGTGAAGGGGAGCTGACCGGTCGATCGGCCGAGGGGGCGGACCGCTCGTTCGAGACCGGGGACGGTGAGGGCGCGGGAGCCATGTCCTCACCGGATCGCCTGGGCGTGCTCGAAGGCGAGGTGGCCCAGCTGCGCGCCGAGCTGAGTGGGCTGCGGCGCGACCTCGACCAGTTGCGGGTCAGCCTGGGCGAATAGGGGATGTTGCGGGCACGTCGCCGTGCTCGAGTTAGCTGCGCTCAGCGGCCTTTCGGCATTCTTCGAGACCTTCGAAGGTGGACTCGACGTCATCGGCGCTAAAGCAGAAGAACAGGGCCGAGACGGCGTCGGCGCCAGCCTCTGCGTATTGCTCGACGAGTTCAGGGGTGAGGGCATTGAAATAGGGGCAGACGGTGATTCGCAGGTCGTCCCGGCTGCGCCCGGCGGCTTCGAGGAACGGGTCGAGCCTGGCCAGACCTTCGGCCAATTCGGCCGGAGAGCGGTTAAAGGTGTGCCAGCCTTGGCTGATCCGGGCGGCCCGCCGCAGCGCGGCATCGGTCTCGCCGCCGACGTGGATGGGGGGATGGGGTTGCTGGATGGGCTTGGGGAACATCTCGCATTCAAGGAGGGTGTACGTCTCGCCCGTGAACGACGACGGGTTGTCGCACCACAAAGTGCGCAGCACCTCGACGTATTCATCGGTGCGTCTCCCCCGACGCTCCCACGGGACATTGAGCGCGTCGAATTCCTCCTTCAGCCAACCGACGCCGATGCCGAGATCCACCCGACCGCCCGAGAGCCAATCCAACGTTGCGACCTCTTTGGCGGTATAGACAGGATTGCGCTGGGGCAGCAACAGCATGGCGGTCCCGAGCCGGACGGTGCTCGTGCGAGCGGCGAGATAGGTCAGCGTCACGATCGGCTCGAGCAGGCCCGAGCCCGAGGGGGCGGGGATTCGCCCGTCGGCTGCGTAGGGGTACGAACTCGCGTACTCCTCGAAGAGGACGACATGTTCGCCCACCCAAAGCGTCGAGATGCCCCGGTCCTCTGACTCGGCGGCCACCTTGTCTAAGAGCTCGGGGGTGGTCATGGGGTTGGCGGTCGGCATCCACAGGTCGAACTTCACTTCAAGCTCCTAGTCCGTGCATCACGAAGGTCACAATTTCTTCGGTCGCGACCTCGACGGGGATGGGGTCAGGTTCCCCGGCGCGCACCGAGAGCGCCCCGTAGATCTGCTGGCCGATCAGCACCACCGCGCGCGACGGTTCAATGCGTGGATCGAAGGCGCCGCTGTCCATTCCCGCAGACACCACATCTTCGAGAAGTCGGATCATGTCGAGCCCGATCATCATGAGGGTGCCCCCGACCGCGGCCGACCCGGCCGCGTTGGCGGTGGCCTGGGTGGCCATGGCGAGGCGGAAGAAGGCCGGGCTCTCGTCGATGCGCTCGAGCAGGGCGCGGATCAAGCCGCGCAGGCGTTCGGCGGGTGACGCCCCATCTTCGAGCCTAACGACGATCGAGTCCTTGAGCTGGTCGTACATGGACTGCACGCAGGCCTGGAGCAGCTCGTCACGACTGGAGAAATAGACATACACGGTGGATCGGGCCACGCCTGATTGCGTGGCGATCTCATCCATCGAGACTTCGGTGGTGCCCCGCTCCCCGAAGAGGCGGCGCGAGGTTTCAATGATCTGATCTCGGCGGAAGTCCCGGATGACCTCTTTGAGTGCATCGGGCGCTCGACGCGCCACGGCGGTGCCCGCCTACCTTCGTTCGGTCATGCGTAGCGCCGAGCGCCCGGGGTGAAGGCGACGGGCAGATGCTTGACCCCGTTGATGAACCGAGACTGCAGTCTTTGCACGTCCCCATCTTGGTGGATGTCGGGCATGCGGTCGAGCAAGTGCTCGAACATCACCCTGATCTCCATGCGCGCGAGATTCGCACCGAGGCAGAAGTGTGGCCCCCCGCCACCGAAGGCGATGTGGGGATTGGGGTCGCGCCCGATGTCGAAGACGTCGGGGTCCGCAAAGATGTCCTCATCGCGGTTCCCCGAGGCGTGGTAGAAGACGACCTTGTCGCCGGCCTTGATGGTGGTGCCGCTCAGTTCGGCGTCGACCGTGGCCTGGCGCCGGAAGTTCATGACCGGGGTCACGAACCGCAACATCTCTTCGACGGCGCTCGGGAGCAGGCTTCGGTCAGCCACCAGACGCTGCCACTGGTCGGGGTGCAAGAAGAAGGCGTGCATCGCCCCGGACATCAGGTTGCGCGTGGTCTCGTTACCCGCCACCGTCAAGAGCAAGAAGAACAACTCGAGCTCCATCTCGCTCAGCTGCTCGCCGTCCACCTCGACGGTGGTCAGTGCGCTCATCAGGTCAGTGTGTGGGTCGAGCCGCTTTTTCGCGAAGAGCTCCGCGGCATAGGCGTAGAGCTCCATGGCCGCCGTCATGGCTTCTTCGGCCGTCAACTGGTACTCGGGATCCTCGCCGCCGACCATCCGGTTGGACCAGTCGAACATCTTGTGCCGATCGTCATGGGGCACGCCGAGGAGCTCGGCGATGACCTGGAGCGGGAGCTCGGCGGAAAGGTCGGTGACAAAATCTGCCTGCCCGCTCTCGATCACCTGGTCGATGATCTGGTCGGCCGAGCGGTGGATGTTCGCTTCGAGGTCACGGACCATGCGTGGTGTGAAGCCCTTGTTGACCAGGCGCCGATAGCGGGTGTGCAGCGGCGGGTCCATGTTGAGCATCATCAGGCTCTGCTGCGCGATCTCATCATCTTCGAGCTCGAAGGGCATGGTGCCCCTGGTGGCCGAGCTGAACCGTTCGAAGTCCCGATTGACGGTGACGCAGTCGTTGTACTTGGTGACAGCCCAGTATCCGGGCCCATCGGATTCTTCCTGCCAGTGCACCGGGTCGTTCTTGCGCAGATAGGCGAGCCAGGCGTGGGGGACGGCCGGGACGAATGACTTTGAGTCAGCCAGGTCGACCGGGGTCAGGTCAGCAATGGTATCGGTCACGTTCGGACAGCTCCTCTTAGGTATCGGACACGATGTCCGATACTTTGGATGTTACGTCCACCGGGGTGGGGCGTCAAACATTGCGAAGGCGGGGGAGGGGAGACGGCGGGGGTGCCCGAGCGGGCGGGTCAGCCGTCTTTTCGGGCGGGCCCGGGCGGTGGTGCGTCTCCCTCGTCCGGGCGGGCGGACGGCCAGACCACGATTGATTTTGTCGGGTCGTCTGGATCCAAGAGCACCTGCATCCGTTCGCCGGCGTCGGGGGGCTCCCCGGGCGCTTCGGCGGAGATGACGGGCTCGTTCTTGTTGGGTGAGAAGACCTCTTGGAGACCGAGGGCAACTCCGGTGGCCAGGCCCCCGATAGCCGAACGCCGGCGCCACCCGTCGAAGCGACTGGGTGCGACCGTTGCGTCGTCCAACGCCTCGTCGGCCAGTTCGTCGGGGGCCTGCGCATCGGGCGAAGCGTGGTCGTCGATCATTCCCGCGGTGCGCTCGTGGTCCGAGGGTTCGACTGCGTCGTTTGGTTCGATGTCCACATGATCGCAGCAATTGCGGCCCGTGACGAGCAGTTCAGCTGGTGTGCGCCGATCGCTGCACGTCGTAGAGGTGGTGCTTGATCTCATGGGCGTTGCGCTGCACCAGGTCGAACGTGTCGATCGCCCGGGCTTCGGGATGCGACGTGGCGACATTACGCGGCGCCCCGAGCGCGGCGGTGCGCCAGGTGGCGAAGGCATCGCCAATGGCGACGACGGCGACAAGTGGGGACAGTTGGTCATAGGAGCGGCTGTCGGCAACTTTGCCTTCGTCCCATGCCGGAACTCCGCATCCTGGATCGAGGCTGAGGGTCCAGAATCGCTCGGCCCCGAAGCGCAAGACGTCGACACTGTGCCAGACGTAGCTATTGGCCGACCACAATCCCTCCGCCACCGGCACGAGAGGATCGACCGCCTCGAGGGCATCTTCGAAGGCGGCGATGTCGCGCCCGCACTGCTCGACGAGCGTTTCGATATTTCGTTGTTCCCAGTCGAAGCCGCACTCGCCACAGACCCCACTTTGGGCTTCCCAGGCCATGAACCGGTCAGGGGATTCACTCATCGCTCTCGCCGCCCGTAACTGCCGAGATGCCAATGCGAACAGATCTCGCATTGGTAGACATTGAGCTCGACCCCCGAATCGACGCGTCGTTCGTCGGCGACACTGAGTGCTTCACCCTGTGATCGGTAGGCCGATTTCGGTTGCCCGTCGGCCCGCCAGTGGGTGCCCGGTGAAACCCTGGTCGCGCTGGACGACGGGTACGGCTCGGCTTTGATGCGACGGCCGCCGCGGCGGGGTGCGTTTCGCCGGGCCATCTCCCCATTTTGCCTGGGATCGCCAGGCGCGCCCGACGGCGGTCATTGGTTTCACGAAAGGCTGCCCGCCTTCCTCGACGCCTGCCTCGATCCGACGGAGGGGGAACAGGGTCGAACGTGGCGCGTCGAGGACAAAAGTGAGATTAATGGGTAGAGCTAGCCAAGTCGACTCTTTCGATAGGAAGCGCCATTGAATCTTTGTGGTCCGAGTGGCCCAGCGCCGGGCGCGCTCGAAGCGCGCGTCAGGCACCAACATGATGGGTCAGAGTCAATCAAACGTTTGTTGAGCTGGGCATTTCAGGAGCTTCGCCCTGATGACGGCCCCTGAACTCTCCTAGGTTTTGGCAACGCAGACTTTATTGATTGTAGGGATTTTGGCCCAATGCAAGGCTAGTTGTTTGCCACGGAACACAGGAAATGTGCGCCCGGATGGCAAAAAGAGTGTCGTTATGACACTATGGAGTCATGGCAAAAACGGTGATAGTTAAACTAACGGACGATATCGATGGTGGTGACGCCGACGAAACTGTTCAATTTGCGTTGGACGGTAAGTCCTATGAGATCGATGTGAACGCTAAGAATGCGGCCCAGTTGCGTGCGGCCGTTAAGCCCTTTATCGACAAGGGGCGGCCGAGCGCCAGCGTGGCCAAGGCACGGTCCGCCCGTTCTGGTGCCGCACCGGCCGAGAAGACATTGTTCTCCCAACTGAGTGACGATGAAAAGAAACGATTTCGAGTTTGGGCCGACATGGCCACCGCCCGTCGCATTAGCGACAGTCGGGTAAACAGCTGGGTTGCAGCCGGAAAACCCTAGCCACACGGGTATTTGTGCCGTTATCGGCGTGATGGCCGCGGCCACCGCACTATCGGTGTGCCCATAGGCCATGTCGTCGCGAAAGCGAACAGGGAAATGGCACTTCGGGGAAATTTACGCTCCGAACATGCCGTTTTCTTACTAAGCCAGACTTAGCAGCCCGTAGGTATTGCAAAGACCAAGCCCTTCGATGATGACGAAGGCGGCGATGATGGTGCCGATCACTGGAATGCGCCACTTTGGTCCGCTCCTGGCCATTGCTGGGGGCATGTACCACTCGGGCAGGGTCAGCGCGAACTGGGCGAGATGCTGGCTAATTGGCACGGCGTCGTCGCTGAGCGGGAGCGAGGGGTCGGCGGCCAGGGCGAGTTGGGTGAGTTCGGCTTCGCTCAGGGGCGCCAGTTCGGCCTCGTCTCCGTCGGCCACGTGCGCGCTTGCCCTGTCCACCTGATTGATCACGATCGAATCCGATCCGCTCGATGTTGCGTCTTTGCAGCGTACCGGCACCGGAGTACTGATCACCCGCGCCACCGTGGGTTGTGGTCGCCTCAGAGCTTCACCGATACCGATTGCGCGTGGGGATCACCGACGAAGCGCGCGATCTCGATTTGCAACGTTCCGTTGGCTGGTTCGCGGAGACGGCTCGACGGATTGCGCACCGCCAAACGGTCGAGTCCGACCACCAGCACCACATCGGCCGACTCGTTGACGGGGATCTCCAGGCGGGTGAAGCCGATGAGGCGGCGCGGCCGGGGCGTATCGGCATCGGGGGCCACGTCGGCATAGGCCTGTACCACCTCGGTTCCGTCGTGTGCCCCGATGTTGGTGACAGTGCCGCGCAGCTCGATGGTGTCGGCGACCCTGGCCGCAACAAACTCACCCCACGCAAACGACGTGTAGGACAAACCGAAACCGAATCCGAAGTGCGGGGCGCGGTGATCACGGGCGAACTTCCACCAGCCGTGCCAACAGTCATAGGTGATGGCATTCGTGTGGCGCTCGAAATGGGGGAGCCCGGTCTCGTCGCGCGGGACACTGAAGGGCAAACGGCCCTCGGCGTTGCGAAGCCCGCACAGCACATCGGCCAATCCGTGTCCGCCCTCCATTCCCGCGTACCACGACTGCACTATCGCCGGCACACGTTCGGACCAGTCGGCAATTATGACCGCACTGCCGGCGACGACCGCGACCACGGTGCGGGGGTTCGCCTCGGCCACCGCGGTGATCAGTGCCTCGTCATGATTCGAGAGTCGCAACGAGGCCCGGTCGCCACCGGTGGCGAAGGAGAGCGCACCGCCGGTGGCGACACCGGGCGAGGCTTCGGGTCCGGGATGGCGGGCCACCTCGTCGGCGAACTCCTCGGACAGCGCCGGGTCATCGGGGCCGGGGAAAAGGTTGCGCAACGCCTCCGGGGTCGCATCGTCGCCGATGTACTCACCCTCGTCGTCCCTGGTGTAACCAACGACCACGATCGCCACGTCACACGCCTCGCCCAGTACGGAGGCCCGCCCCAGATCGGCGCCGTCGTCATAGTCCACCTCGACCCGGGGGAGTGCGGCCCGGATCCCCGCGAGCGCGGTTACGACGTCGGGGGCCCACACGTCGCTCGATCCTCCGTCGCCGAGATTTCGAACGTCGGCCAAGGAGCCAAAGACCCCGACCCGGGTGAGCGCTGCGGTGTCGAGGGGGAGGACCGCCGCTCCTTCCACTGGGGCATTTTGCAACAGGACTACCGCCTTGGCTGCCGCTTCACGGGCCAGGGCGCGATGTTCTCCGCAGGCCAACACGCTGATGTCGGGTCGCGGGCTGTCCAAGAGGTGGTTGAACCTGAGCAAGGTAGCCATGATCGAGATGACACAACGGTCCACGTCACCAATGGTCACCGAACCGTCATCGAGGGCTGAATGCAGGCCCGTGGCACGCACCATGCGGTAGGGCATTTCGACATCGAGGCCCGCCACAACCGAGGGGCCGGCATCACGGAGGCCGAAGATCCAGTCACTGATCACGAATCCGCCGAATCCCCATTCGTCGCGGAATATCTCGGTGAGGAGGGTGGGGTTTGGCCGCACCACTCGCCGTTGACCGAGTTGTAAGCGCTCATCACCACCGCGACACCCTCTTGGACGATCCGCCGGAACTGGGGCAGAGATCTCGTGGAGCACGACCTCGTCGACGGTGACATTGACTTCGAAGCGCGAATTCTCCATGGAGTTGCACGCGAAGTGCTTGACGCAGGCCATGGCGTGGCGTTGGACGCCGCGCACCAATGCGGCACCGAACTCGCCGACATGGAACGGATCCTCGCCGTAGGTCTCCTCGGCGCGGCCCAGGCCGGATGACGTAGGACGTTGACGCACACACCGCCGAAGAGGTCGGCGCCAATGGAGCGCAGTTCCTTGCCGATGGCTTCGCCAATGCGTTCTTCGAGATCGAGATCAAACGTCACGCCCCGGGCCATGGACACGGGAAAGCAAGTGGCCGGGCCGATCACCACGCCACGGGGTCCGTCGCAGAACGCGAAGCCCGGAATGCCGAGTCGTTCGACGCGGGCCGCCGGGAAGGGGCGCTTGTGATAGCCGCCGTTGGCGAGATCGCCGAGACCGGCCCAAAACGGCAGATCACCGTCGAGGCACCAGAGCTTCTCCTCGATGGTCATCTTGGCCACGATGGCCGCCGCGGCCAAGGTGACCGGCACGCCGTCGTTGACCGAGGCGACGGCATCGCTGTAGGTCGTGGTGTCGTCTTCCACCGCGCGAACGGTAGTCCCCTCACCGGGCCCGCGACCGGGCCGAGCACGCGAAGAAAGGGCGCCGGGACCCAAGTGATTGGGTTCCCGGCGCCCTTTCCCTCCTCTACTGCGGCGGTCCTGACGTCAATGCGATGGTTGCGGTGTGACTCTGACCTGACGCATCGGTCCAACCGAGGGTGATCTTGTCACCGGGGTGGTCGGGTTCGATGGCGTTGGTCAGGTCCGTTGGGCTGGTGACGGTGTTGCCATTGACCGAGACGATCGTGTCACCTGCTGCCAATCCGGCTTCTTGGGCGGGTGAGCTGGTCACCACCTGGGCAATGGACACGCCACTGCCCGATTGGCTCGAGCCTGAGTTGCTCCCGCCGCCGAAGTCGCCACCAAATCCGCCACCGAAGCCGCCCGACCCGTCACCGAACCCGTTCGATCCGCTCGATCCGCTCGAGCTATCGGAGTTCGAAGTGACTTGGACCCCGAGGAATGCCGTGGCCCCAATGTGCACCGTTGACGACGCGTTACCGCCTTCGATCTTGTTGACCAGTGCCACGGCGTTGGCGATCGGGATGGCGTAGCCCTGATTGCCCGAACTCTGGCCCGATCCTTGGAACGAGAATCCGGCCGAGGCCGCGGTGTCGATCCCGATCACCTCGCCAGAGGTATCGACCAACGAGCCGCCCGAGTCGCCGGGCTGAATGTCAGCGTTGGTTTCGATGAGGCCGGTGAGTTGCTCGGAGGAACCATCGCCCTCGTCGCTGGCGGTAATGGATTGGTTGAGTGCCGTGACGGTGCCGCCGGCCGCACTCGGGGTGCCACCGGTGCCCCCGGCATTGCCGACGCCAACCACGTCCTGACCGACCGAGGCCTTCGAAGAAGTGTTGAGCGTGGCTGTTTGCAAACCCGAAGCATTGTGCAATTGCAAGACGGCGACATCATCGGTGCGGTCGTAGCCAACCACGCTGGCGGTGTAGGTCTTGCCATTGCCCACGTCGGTCACGCTGATGCTCGTCGCACCGTCGATGACGTGGTTATTCGTGAGGATCTCGCCCGACGATGTCAAGACGATTCCGGTTCCCGCGGCTTGTTCGCTCTGGTAGCCGAGCGTGGTGTTGATGTCGACCAGGCCCGGATCGACCTTGGCGGCGATCGCCGAGACGTCGCTCGGTCCGGCGCCTCCCGAGCTGCCGAGACCAGTGGAGAACCCGAGCTGCCCGACGAACCCGAGCTGCCCGACGAACCCGACCCCGAACCGAAGCCGGATGAACCACCTTGGCCGCTGCCAAAGCCCGATCCGAACGGATTGGCATTTTGGTTCGCCGAAGGGGCGGCCGACTGGGTGGGGGTGCTGGCTTTCCAGGTGGCGTGGCTAATGCCCGCACCAGCGGCCAAGGCGATTACGACGGCACCGCTCACCGCAAGGATGTTGCGCATGCGATGCGAGCTCGACGGCGCCGCACCTGAATCCGCGGTGGGCGTCCACGACGGGGGGACCTGGCCGGTCGGGGGACCGTACCCGGTCGGAGGTGCATACCCGGTCGGAGGTGCATAACCGGTCGGAGGGGTGGAACCCGGATCCGTCGGCGCGCCGCCGAGGTGTGGGTTGCCCGAGAGGGCGCCGAGAGCGTAGGCGCCGCCTGCCGTGCCCGCAGCCGGGACCAACGTGGAGGCGGGGGGCATCACGGTGCCTTCGACCGGGGTGACCGGTGCGACCGGGGTGACCGGCGGCATGGGGATGGCGTTGGTGGCCGCTCCCGTTGCGGTGATCGGCGTGTCGTCGTTCCCCGAGACCTCGGGGGGCGTCGCGTCGGCGGCCGGGGGCATGGCGATGGCCCCGGTGGGTGTCTCCGTCGGGACGGCCGCGGTGTCACCGAGGTTGTCGCCTTGGATTTCGCCCTGTGGCATTTCGGCGTTGTCTTCAGTCATTCGATGTCCTCCATCTGAGTCCCGTTGTCGGGACCGTCACATGTGACCATTGAAGCGGGGGGATCTAAACGCCAGATGTGGGGAACGTATGAAGGACATAAATGTTGGCTGTGGATCGAAAATCTGGGACGGATTGGGACGCTTTGTCAGGGGAGGTGGACGATTTGGGCCATTTCGTCCTCCTCATCGGGCGCAACCAGCTGATCGGGTTCTGGATTGTGCAATAACACCGGCGTCAGGATCAATCCCACCACGACACACACGCCGGCAATCAAGAAGGCCAGTTGATAGCCGCCCGACAGAGCGTCCAGCATTGAATGGCCAGCCGCTTTGAGCGTGGCGGTGCGATTGGTCGCGAGCGTGCTGAGCACGGCCAACCCGATAGCAGCTGACATTTGCATCGAGACGTTGACGATGCCCGAACCGAGCCCGGCATCTTCGTGCGGCACGTCCTCCATCGCAATCGAGAGCAGCGGCACGAATGCGGTGCCTGCGCCGAAGCCCATCAAGATGAACCCCGGGAAGATCTGCGTCCAGTAGTCAGCATTCGGGCCGGCGAAGGCCACGATGAACAAGCCAGTGGCCATGGCGACGAGGCCGGGGATCAACACCGCAATGGGACCGAAGCGACTGACCAACCTTGCGGTGATGCCCGAGGACAGGATCGCCATGGTGGCGGCAATGGGCAAGAACGCGAACCCGGTTTGCAACACGTTGAAGCCGAGGACGTTCTCGAGGTACAGCGCACCGAGGAAAAACATCGAGAACATTCCTGTGGCCACGAACGCCCGGACCACACTCGAGCCCGTCAGGCTGCGCAACTTCAAGATCCGTAGCGGCATGATCGGATTCTTGAGCCTGCCTTCGAGCACGAAGAAGGCGATCATGAGCGCAATCGCTGCGCCGCCGAAGCCGAGAGTGTGCAGCGAACCCCAGCCGTATTCGGTGGCGGTCACAATCGCGTAGATGCCGATCATCAGCGACACGGTGACCAAGACCGAACCTGCGATGTCGACGCCATTTCGAATCCCGAGGCCCACGTTCTCTTTGATCAAGGCGAGGCCGAGGAAGAAGGTGACGATCCCGATGGGGAGGTTGATGAAGAAGATCCAGTGCCACGAGATGGCCTGGGTGATGACCCCACCGATGAGGAGTCCGATCGCGCCGCCGCCGACCGCCACGAAGATGTAGGCGCTCATCGCCTTGGCCCGTTCCGCCTTGGCGGGGAACTCGGTGATGATGATGGCGAGGATGACCGACGAGGACAAGGCACCGCCGGCCCCTTGGACGAATCGACCGGCGATGAGCATGGTTTGCGATGTCGCCAGTCCACACACGGCGGACGCGGCGGTAAAGAGGACGATCCCGCTGAGGAAGACGCGCTTGCGTCCAATGAGGTCGCCGAGACGCCCGGCCATCAACAAGAAGGAACCGAAGGTGATGAGGTAGGCGTCGATGACCCAGGTCAGGCTGGATTGGCTGAAGCCGAGATCGCGCTGGATCGACGGCAGGGCCACATTGACGATCGAAGAGTCCAAGGCATTCATCAACATGGCCAGGCATACGACAATCAGTGCGATCCAGCGGCGTCGATCCTCGGCCTGCTGCGACTCGGTCAGAGTCGTTACTGCCATGCTCAAACTCCTCGAAAAGGGCGGGTCGGGTGGGGCGCGAGCCCCAAATGGGGGACTTGTGGGCTCTCGTCACCACTCTAACAGGGATAATCACTACCTCAGTGAGGGTATTGATTGTAAGATGATCACTAGAGCAATATGCAACCCACGCCCACCGAGACCCTTCCATCAGCTGGCTCCATCGTTTTACTCACGCGCCTGGCGCGTGGTCTACCGGCGCAGCACAGTTGACCTGGTCGGCATGAGCCTGCGGGATCTCGCAGTGTTGGCGTACTTGCGGGAGAACGACATGGCTGCGCAGGCTGCGCTCGGCGAGGCACTCTGCTTCGACGCCAACAATTGCGTCCTGGTGCTCAATGAGCTCGAAGAGTCGGGCTACGTCGAGCGTCGGCGTGACCCGGCGGATCGCCGACGCCATCTAGTCGTGCTCACCAATGATGGTCGGCGGGCCTTAGAGGCGGCGGAACTGGCCCAAGGGAGCATTGAAGACGACCTCTTGGGTGCCTTGAGCGCCGAGGAGCGCGCCGAGCTGCACCGCCTGTTGAGTCAGGCGCTCGAGGGTCAATCACCGCACGCGTAAGGTGCGAAACAGACGCACGACACGACGGCGCCGCTGACGCGCCGAGCCGTCGGCGTTGCTCCGCCGAGCTATAGGCGGTAGAGCTTGGCGGCGTTTTCTCCGAGCACTTTGCGCTGCACGGCCGGGGTGAGCTCGGACATCTTGTCAGCCACCGTTTCGAGGGGCTTTGGGTACAGGCAGGTCGGATGCGGAAAGTCCGTCTCGAAGAGCACGCAATCTTCGCCGACCGAGTCGATCAGGGCGGGCACATTGGTTTTTTCGAACCAGAACGTCGCGAAGAGCTGACGTTTGAAGTACTCCGACGGCAGCAGCGAGAGCTTGGCGAGTTCCTTCGGTGCGTTCTCCGACATTTCATAGTCGAGCGCCTCGAGAATGAACGGGATCCATCCGACGCCGCTCTCGACCGAGACCATCTGCAACGTCGGGTGACGTTCGAGCATCCCGCTCAAGATGATGTTGGTGACCACTCTGGCGTTACCAATGAACAAGAGTGTGCCGCCGATTGCCAACTTGGTGTCGTCGTTTTGCGAGGCCCACGGATAGGTGCCGAAGTACGTCATCGTGGTCAAGCTGGCTCCGATATGGAAATGCACGGGCAGGTGGAGATCGGCGCACACATCCCACAACGGGTCCCATTCGAGGCTGGCCAGGTCGGGGGCCCCGAGGTCCTGGGTGTCCGACGTCAGATTCACCCCGCGTAGGCCGAGGCCCGCCACCCGCTCGGCTTCTTTGACTGCGGCGGCGATATCCCACGCCGGGAGCACCGGCATCGGCAACAACCGGTTACCTGATTCTTCTTGGATTTCTGCCATGGCGTCGTTGTAGATCTGCACGCAGGCCAACCGAAGCTCGGGGTCCGACACGACGTCGGAGATCCCTTGGCCTCCGAGGCCAATGGAGTTGGGAAAGCACACCTGGGCCCAGATGCCCGAGTCGTCCATGACCTCGATGCGGGCCTTGGGGTCGAAGGCGCCAAGATGGATCCGATCCTGGGTCCATTCGTAGAGGGCCTCGAGGGCCCGACCCTTGTTCCCTTCGCGGTCGATGACCCCGCCGCCACCGGCGAAGCCCAGTTCGGAACCGTCGACAATCCACATCGGCCGGCCCTCGATCATTTCGACGTGGGGGACACGGTCCTTGAACTTCGCCGGCGCTCGCGAGGTCCACAGGTCGTGCGCTTCGGTGAGATGCGTGTCGGCATCAATCACCCGGAGGCCTTCGAGCGCCAGAGCC
>CAWDCE010000025.1:0-204340 GCA_963800725.1 uncultured Acidimicrobiaceae bacterium
TTGACGACCGCCTTTAGGGTGAGTTGGCTGGCGTCGTGATCGTCACCGTGTTGCGTGGTGCCGCGCTGATGCTCGTCATCGGCGGGCGCGGCATTCGTCATGGGGGCGACTCCTTCCCGCCGATGCCATCAGCGAGGCTCCGAGTCGCCACGTTAGGCGTCTAGGCGAGCAGCTTGGCCTTTTCGGCGGCGAATTCGGCCTCGGTGATGGTGCCCTTGTCCTTGAGGTCGGCCAGCTTGGCCAGTTGATCGGCGGTCGAGCCCGCACCGGCTGCTTGCTGTACGTACGAATCAAACGCCTGCTGTTGTTGCTGGGCGGCTGCGGCGGCCCGCTCGTGCATCTTGCCGCCCCGGGCGATCAGGTACACGAAGACACCCAAGAACGGGAGGATGATGACGAAGATGACCCACAGCGCCTTGGCCAACCCGCCCATGTCGTGGCTACGGAAGATGTCCACGAAGACCACGAAGAGCAAGTAGATCCAGATGATGAAGAAGAAGATCTCCAACATGGTCCAAAAGATGCTGAGCAGTGGGTACGTGTAGGCAAGCATGAATCAATCCTCCTGTGGGCGAGTCGAAAAACCGTTGTTGCGGGGCACTTTACACAACCGAAAACAAAAGTGGCGGGCTTTAGCTCAAGGTCAGGCCCCCGTCGACCGTCAACACCTGGCCGGTGATGTAGCTCGATTCGTCCGACAACAAGAAGACCGCGACCGAGGCGACCTCCCAAGCCGTGCCCTCCCGGCCGAGGGGCACCGGGGTGCGCGTGCGCGACGGCTGGCCGGCCGCGGCGGCTCGTCCAAGTGGGGTATCGATAGCCCGGGCGCCAGCACATTGGCACGGATGCCACGCCGTGCCCCCTCGAGGGCGACGTGGCGATTGAGCCCGATGAGTCCGGCCTTCGATGCGTCATACGCCGGGAATGCGGCTGCCGGGATGGAGTCCCGCCACCAAGCCCATGAAGACAATCGAACCGTGATCGGGCAGGATGACGCAACGCCCGACGCACCAGCTGGAAGTGCGCCCGCAGATTCAGCGTGAAGGTGGCGTCCCACTGCTCGAGCGAGGTCCCCGCACGCCCATTCCAAATCCGGTACCCACATTGAGGACGATGCCGTCGGGCGACATCGCACCGACTTCGCTCACCGTGTCGCGACACCCCTCTTCGGTCGTGACGTCCGCCAGTATGACCGTTCCCGGTGCCTCCTTCTTCGGCGATCTCGCGCCACGTCGCCTGCACCGCCTCCTCGTCGCGGTCGACGCACATCACGGCCGCGCCTTCACGCGCCGCCCGCACTGCAATGGCCCGGCCATTTCCCAACCGGGGCGTCGGGTTGGCGGCAGACGGTTGGGTCCCCGCCCCGACGACGGTAATGCACCGACCCTCAAGCAGTCCGGCTCGTCCGCTCATTTTCCCGGGCCCGTCGCCACGGCGTCGGCTAGCGCCTGGGCGGACGGCTCGAGCGGGATGCCCAACGTCCGCAAGACCGTGGACAGCATCAGGTAGTGGGCGATCAGCTGACCAGTTCCACCAGCTCGCCGGCATCGAGGCGGGCTGACAAGATGGCCCAGGTCGGATCGCTGATCATCCCGAAGTCCGCCGTTTGATCCACCGCACTGAGCGTGGCCCGCTCAAAGGGATCCCACGCCACCACCTCAATATTGCCCCCCAGCGCCTCGAACTCAGCGGCGCTGATGCCGGCCTCGGCACCGAGTTCGAGGTGGTGGGCCCATTCGTATTGGCCATCAAAGCGGCGGCGGTACGAAAGATGACCAGCTCTCGCAGTCGTGCCCCGAGTTCGCCGTTGAGCAGCGCTCCGCCAAAAGCCAGCCACCGCCTGAAGAGCTCGGGCTGGTGGGCCAATGTCGTAAAGATGCCCATGGGTTTGGCGCTGCCGCCGGGTGCAGTCGACAACAGACGCTGCAATCGTTCATCCCACTCCCCCGCCGCCAGAGGGGCGATCCGTGGCGATTGAGGCTCAAGTGCTTGGGTCATCTCCGCATCGTAGGAGGCCAAGTGGTGCGGGTTCAGGGGCGAGGACCAAAACCCGGTTGGGCCACCGAGCTGATGGATCTCGGCCCGGGGCTGCGCGGATCTTATCGATGATCCCGTAGCGTTGGGCCTCCTCGGCACCCATGTAGGCCCCAGTCGACAAGTCGGCCGCCACTTGGGCCTCACTCCGCCGCGTCGCCGCCGCCAGGCGGGCACAAAAGCGGGCGCGCTCATCAGCGTGCAGTTGGGCCAACTGTGCCACGTCTCTGGCATTGGACTGCCACGAAGTCGCAGGCTCTTTCAACGAGAATCGGGTGCTCGGGAGTGCGCTTCTGTGCGCGGCAACCGAGAGGACACCGATAGCTGCGGCCCCGACTTGGCCCAGGCACATCGCTCGCACCGGCACCCCCAAGAGCTCGATCACATCCATCAAGGTCAACGCCACGGCAAGGCTGCCCGTGCGCAGTCGATGCGCAAGGCCACCGCCTCGTCCCCTCGCATCGAGGGTCATGAGCTCGGCGGAGACCCGGGTGGCCACCGTGTCGTCGAGGGCGCCGCAGCACACCGACGACCCGCTGCTCGAACAGCCGCTCGGCCAGCGTCGGGACCAGTCGCCGATCATTCATGGTTGATCCTCCATTCCAAGGTGACCACCGAGGGCGGCCGTGTAGCGCTCGATCGTGGAGAGGCGCACGTCGAGGTCGCCGGCCTCGAAGCGGGCTACGGCGGACTGCGAGGTGCCCATCCGGGAGGCGACCTCGGCCTGGGAGATCCCCAGACCGGTGGCGCAGGGCCGACGAGCTGCCCACTCAGGGCTGACGGCGCTTGGCCATCTGGCGGAACCCGGGAAAGACCGGGGGATGCCGCTGCTCGTCGATGAACGCCATTATCTCATATGTGAGATAATCTTGCGGCCACACCACAGAGGCAAGGAGAACAAGATGGCGCCGACGCCGAGCCCGACACAATCCTGGTCCCGACGGTCATCGAGGAAGGGAGCCGGGGTGACCGGGCCTTTGACATCTACTCGCAACTCCTGCGCGAGCGGATCGTCTTCCTGGGCCAGGAGGTGGACGATCAGGTGGCCAACCTGATCATCTCCCAGATCCTCTTCCTCGAGGCCCACGATCCCGAGAAGGACATCCACCTCTATATCAACTCGCCCGGTGGGCAGGCCTACGCCGGGATGGCCATCTACGACGTCATGCAGCACGTGGCGCCCGACGTGTCGACCATCTGCGTCGGCATGGGGATGTCGGCCGCCGCCATGATCCTCTGCGGAGGCACGGCCGGGAAGCGCTACGCCCTCCCCAACGCACGCATCATGATCCACCAGGGCTCAGCTGGGACCCGAGGGGCGCCGTCGGACATGGAGATCCAGCTCAGCGAGGTCCTGGCCCTCACGCACCGGATGTCCGAGATCATCGCCCACCACAGGGCCGCCCGATCGAGCAGGTGGCACCGACATCGACCGGGACCACTACCTGACCGCCGAGGAGGCGATGACTACGGGCTCATCGACGACATCATCCTGCCCCGGCGGCGTGGCCGCTCGGCCACCAGACTCGAGGTCGCCATCGCCTGAGACCTCGCACCGTCAGGCCGAGGCGCCTAAGGTGCGTGACACGAGTGTCAGGAACAGCCTGGCACCTGGGGAGGTGGGGCCATGCGACCGAAGATCTGATTCTGGTCAGCGTGGACGACCATGTGATCGAGCCTCGGGGCATGTTCGACGGCCTGTTGCCGGCCAAGTACCAGGACAAGGCGCCGAACTGATCCGGCGCCCGGACGGCACCGACTTCTGGCACTACGACGGGAACGAGATCCCCAACGTGGGCCTCAACGCGGTGGTCGGTCGCCCGCCCGAGGAGTACGGGATGGAGCCGACGTCGCTCGACGACATCCGGGTCGGCTGCTACGACGTGCACGAACGGGTGCGCGACATGTCGGTCAACGGGGTGCTGGGCTCCATGTGCTTCCCGTCCTTCCCCCAGTTCTGCGGCCAGCTCTTCGCCCGCCGGGAGGACAAGGACGAGGCCCTGGCCATGGTGCGGGCCTACAACGACTGGCACATCGACGCCTGGTGCGGCGCCGAGCCCGGCGGTTCATCCCCCTTTCGATCCCGGTGATCTGGGAGCCCGAGTTGGCGGCGGCCGAGGTGCGGCGGGTGGCCAAGAAGGGGTGCCACGCCGTCACCTTCTCCGAGAATCCCGAAAAGCTCGGCTGGCCCTCCCTGCACAGCAGCCACTGGGACCCGTTCTGGCAGGCCTGCGCCGACGAGGGCACCGTCATCTGCATGCACCTGGGGTCGTCGTCGCAGCTCCTGATGACCTCCATCGACGCGCCGATCGACGTCATGATCAGCCTGCAGCCGATCAACATGGTCCAGGCGGCCGCCGACCTGTTGTGGTCACCATCCTGCGCAAGTACAAGGACCTCCGTATCGCGCTGTCTGAAGGTGGTATCGGCTGGATCCCCTACGCGCTCGAGCGCATCGACTATGTCTACGAGCACCACCACAAGTGGACGGGCCAGGACTTCGGCGACATGCTGCCGAGCCAAGTGTTCAAGGAGCGCATCATCACCTGCTTCATCGACGATGCCTTCGGGATCGACAACCGGCGCTACCTCAACATCGACAACATCACGTGGGAGTGCGATTACCCGCACTCGGACTCGACGTGGCCCCAGTCGCCCGAAGCGGCGATGAAGTATCTCGACGAGTGCTCCGACGAGGACATCAACAAGATCACCCATCTCAATGCCATGAAGCACTTCCAGCTACGACCCCTTCAGTGTGCGGCCCCGGGAAAATGCACGGTGGCGGCACTGCGCGCCGAGTCCGCCGACGTCGACACCGCGCTGAAGTCGCAGCTGCACGGCAGCTCCAAGCGCAAGCCCGGCGAGATCGTCAATATGGGCACCATGGCCGAATTGCTCGACCGCGACTGAGAGAGCGCCACCAATGTCCATCGATTACGTCCCCGGTGACGATCACATCGTCACCATCACCATCAACCGTCCCGAGGCCCGCAACTCATTGGACATGGAGCACTTCTTTCAGCTCCGGTCGGCCTGGGAGCGCTTCGGCGAAGACGACGACTCGTTCGTTGCGGTCATCACCGGGGTCGGCGAGGACTTCTGCGTCGGGGCCGATCTCAAGACCTACATTCCCCAGATCACCGAATTGCAGAAGAAGATGAAGTCCGGCGATGTCTCAGAAATCGGTGGCTACCGCCTCGACGACGGGGTCAAGGCGGTGTTGCGGGGGACGAAGCTCTACAAGCCGATCGTCGCCGCCATCAATGGCAACTGCGTGGCCGGAGGCATGGAGATGCTCGGCGGGTGCGACCTGCGCGTGGCATCGGACACGGCTTCGTTCGGTGTCATGGAGCCCAAGCGGGGACTCTTCGCCGGCGGCGGCACCACGGTGCGTCTGCCCCGGCAGATCCCCTACCCCGCCGCCATGGAACTCTTGCTGTCCGCGGACCGCATTCCCGCCACCCGTGCCTATGAGATGGGTCTGCTCAATGAAGTGTGCCGTCCATCTGACCTGATGGACCGCGCCTATGACTACGCCAAACGAATCACCGCCAACGGCCCCTTCGCCGTGCGCAAGACCAAGGAATCGGTGCTGCGGGGTCTGGCCACCGACATGCGCGAGGCCTACAAGATCGAATCTGCACTCTCCGGCGAGGTCTTCTCAAGCGAAGACGCCACCGAAGGACCCAAGGCGTTCGCGGAGAAGCGCTCGCCGGTGTGGAAGAACCGCTAACTCACTCCACCCACCGGAGCCACCCGTGGCAAGGCGCGGAGTAGCCGCAGCGATGGGAACCCGACAATGAGGCTCTGCAGCCGCCAGCCCTTGGGTGAGACCCCACGGCGTCGCGCCATCGACCCCGCGGCGACGCCTTCGGCGATATGGACGATCACCGCACCAAAGAGGATCGAGCGGCACCACGGCTGTGACGGGATCGGCACCGGGGAGACCTCGACGGCCCTTTGATGGGCGGTCTCGCTGCACGCCAGCAGTGACAACGCCACAAGTCCCCCGTCGAGCAGCGCGAACCACGCCCACGAGGGGCGCACGACATCGGATGAAACGGTCATCGTGTTGTGCTCCTTGAGCGACCTCGAAATATCAGCGCCGGGCAATGATCGCGCTATTGCTTGGGTCCCCCGCCGAGGAGCCTCAAGAAGTAAGCACCGGCCCGGCTCATCTTGCCATTGTCCTTGTTGGCCGAACTGTGGCCGGATCGCCCGTAGCCCGCGCCGCCATCCATTCCGGTCGGCGTGTTGGGCGTTTCGTACTTCGGCACCTTGCCGAGACGGCGCTTGGGCTTTCGTTGCTTGCTGTTTCCTGTTCCCATGGCGCCATTCTGCTCGATGGCGCTCCCGGGTGCTGGCGACTACTCGGCCTTCGACATCACTGGCGCAGGCTCACGGGCCGGGCGCCCCTCGGACGTTTCGCCGAAACTGAGGCCGCGAGTTGCCCACAGGCCGCGTCGATTTCGGCCCCTCGGGTCATGCGGACGGTGGCATTGACACCCAAATTTTCAAGCTGGTCGCAGAACCTTCGTACCCCGGCTAACGGTGTCCCGCGCACGGCATAACCGGGCGTCGGATTGAGTGGGATCACATTGACGTGTGCACCGAGTGGAAGGACGAACTGCGAGAGCTCCAACGCGTCGGCGTACTGGTCGTTGACGTGGTCGATCATGGCCCATTCGATGGAGAGTCGACGTCGAGTGGCCGTGACGTACTCACGACATGCGTCTGCGAGCACTTCTAATGGGTACCGCTTGTTGAGCGGCACCAGCACATTGCGCTTCTCATTGTTCGCGGCGTGCAGTGACACGGCCAGGTTCACGGGAAGCCCCTCGTGGGCCAGCCGTCGGATGCCCGGCACGACCCCGACCGTCGAGAGCGTCAGATGCCGTGCGGAAAGGCCCATCTCGGAGTTGAGACGGGTCACGGCCCGCCACACCTGGTCGTAGTTGGCGAGGGGCTCACCCATGCCCATGAACACCACATTGGAGAGTCGCCTGGGCCGCGCCGCCCGCATCGCCTCGGCGACCTGTTCGACAATCTCACCGCCACTCAGCTGTCGCTGAAATCCCGCTTGTCCGGTCGCACAGAACTGACACGCCATGGCGCATCCCGCCTGGGTCGAAACGCACACGGTGACCCGATCGGGGTAGTGCATGAGCACTGTTTCAACCTGTGCGCCACCTTCGAGCCCGAACAACCACTTGATCGTCTGCCCGTCGTCGGCCATTCGCCGCGACACTTCAGTCAGGGATCGGGGCAACGCCGTGGACAACTCGGTCCGCAATGCCAATGAGAGTTCGGTCATCTCGTCGGGGCGTTGGGCACGAAGGTGGAGCCCGTCCCACACCTGTCGGGATCGAAACCCAGGCTCACCAACGAGCAGTTCGCTCAGCTGCTCGTGCTGTCAGGTCATAGGGGGCAGGCGACATCGCGACCAGGCTATGACCTGACGTGACCCGCTCGGACCCCAGCCCTCAAAGACCCGCCACATCGGGGTTCCTCAGGCTGATTCGTGAGCCCCTTTGGCCCGTGTCGCCAACGGCTCGCCCGACCCATAACCATCCGAACACGTCAGCGAGAAATGACCCGCAACGCTCGGTGGTCCGTGCACTTGGGCGCCTTGACCCTGTGCGGTCACGTCGGTCGGCACGAAGATGCCCGAGCCGTGGTACGAGTTACCTTCGCTGGTAATACTGAGGCGGCTCACTGCCTCTCCACTGCTATCACGAAGACCCTTGACCGCTTGGAAGATCAGAGTTCGAACCGTCCACGCCGTGCTGGACCAACACGGCTGAGGGCGACCGACCGAGACGGTCATAGTCACCGAGTTCGGACCCTCGGTACCCGTCGCCCTCACTGCGCCGTCGGACTTGGTGCACTGCGTGACGAACTTTGAGAGACCGTGTCTGGCCGACCGCGAAGGATCCGACGCCTTGACCATGTCGTGCACCAGAGTTCACGAGAGAAGCTTCGTGTGAGTTGGCCGCACATCCTGTCAGGCCGAGTACAACGGCTCCAACACCGATGAAAGAAAGTACCCGATGCCTAAGCACTACTGAATCCTTTCATTTGCGTCCCACGCAGAGCTGGGGCGCCGACTCGGACGGCGAATGGCCAGGAACACCAGCCCACAGATCAAGAGGGCAAGCCCAACGAATGCCACCAGTTCAAGCCACATCCCGGTGAAGGCCAACGCCGGATCAGGGGGATCGATGGCAGCGAGTGCAGCGGGAACGGCGACCGGGAGTGACCCCGTCGAGACTTTTCCACCTCCACATTGCGTGGTGCAGCCCATTGTGGTCGCCGTTACGACTTCGGCGTTTTGCGCATCACCGGCCGCATTCGTCACCCCGGCAATCGTGAAGGTGGCGGACGCCCCGGGTGAGAGGGTGACCGAGCCGGCCACCTTGTTGGTCTGGGGACCCGCTGCACAAGTGTCGGTAGCGACCGAGGTGACGCATGTCACCTTGGACACAGAAACCAGCGCAGGCACCGTGTCGGTGACGCTGGCGCTGCCCGCACCGGACCCAGAGTTGGTCACCACGATGGTGTAGGTGATGGCCTGCCCCACGACGTAGGACGTCTGGTCGGCGGTCTTGGTCGAGGAGAAATTTGGGTCGCTTGCCACTGGAAGGTGCGGGGTGGATACCGGCGGTTGCTCATTGCGTCTCGCAACCCGGTGTAGTCGGAGTCACCACTTCGGTGTTTTTCGCGTCACCCGTGGCATTGGTCACCCCGGTGATGGTGAAGGTGGCCGTGGCCCCCGCCGAGAGGGTGACCGAGCCGGCCACGTTGTTGGTCTGGGAGCTCGCCACACAAGAGTCGGTGGCCACCGTGGTGACACAGCCGACCGAGTTGACGGTGACGATGCCCGGGACGGTGTCGGTGACGGTGGCGCTGCCCGAACCCGTGCCGCTGTTGGTCACCACAATCGTGTAGTTGATGGGCTCGCCCACGATGTAGGTGGCCTTGTCGGCGACCTTGGTGGCACTGAAGTTGGGCCCGTCGCCGACGGGGATGTGGGCGGCGGTGGCGGTGCCCCCGCCGCAGCCGGTGGCACAGCCCGGATCGCTCGGGGTGGTCACCACCGAGTTCTGCGTCACCCGCTGGCGTTGGTCACCCCGGTGATGGTGAAGGTGGCCGTGGCCCCCGCCGAGAGGGTGACCGAGCCGGCCACGTTGTTGGTCTCGGGGTCCCGCCACACAAGAGTCGGTGGCCACCGAGGTGACACAGCCGACCGAGTTGACGGTGACGATGCCCGGGACGGTGTCGGTGACGGTGGCGCTGCCCGCCCCGGCCCCCGAGTTGGTCTCGATGATGGTGTAGGTGATGGGCTCGCCCACGATGTAGGTGGCCTTGTCGGCGACCTTGGTGGCACTGAAGTTGGGCCCGTCGCCGACGGGGATGTGGGCGGTGGTGGTGGTGCCCCCGCCGCAGCCGGTGGCACAGCCCGGATCGCTCGGGGTGGTCACCACCGAGTTCTGCGCGTCACCCGTGGCGTTGGTCACCCCGGTGATGGTGAAGGTGGCCGTGGCCCCCGCCGAGAGGGTGACCGAGCCGGCCACGTTGTTGGTCTGGGGTCCCGCCACACAAGAGTCGGTAGCCACCGAGGTGACACAGCCGACCGAGTTGACGGTGACGATGCCCGGGACGGTGTCGGTGACGGTGGCGCTGCCCGCCCCGGCCCCCGAGTTGGTCTCGATGATGGTGTAGGTGATGGGCTCGCCCACGATGTAGGTGGCCTTGTCGGCGACCTTGGTGGCACTGAAGTTGGGCCCGTCGCCGACGGGGATGTGGGCGGTGGTGGTGGTGCCCCCGCCGCAGCCGGTGGCACAGCCCGGATCGCTCGGGGTGGTCACCACCGAGTTCTGCGCTGTCACCCGTGGCGTTGGTCACCCCGGTGATGGTGAAGGTGGCCGTGGCCCCCGCCGAGAGGGTGACCGAGCCGGCCACGTTGTTGGTCTGGGGTCCCGCCACACAAAGAAGCCGGTAGCCACCGAGGTGACACAGCCGACCGAGTTGACGGTGACGATGCCCGGGACGGTGTCGGTGACGGTGGCGCTGCCCGCCCCGGCCCCCGAGTTGGTCTCGATGATGGTGTAGGTGATGGGCTCGCCCACGATGTAGGTGGCCTTGTCGGCGACCTTGGTGGCACTGAAGTTGGGATACGTCCCGTTGTAGCCAAAGTTGACACCGGGACTTGCCGAGTTCTCCGCCAGCGTGATCGGACTCGAGGCGTTGTCCTTTTGGGAATCGGGGAGAGAAGGTATTGACCACTTCCTGGGGCGTCGCGCCTAAGGCAGCAGTTGAAGCCACGACTTTGACCGTGTAGGTCCCGGAGTGCAGCTACGTCTAACGTGTAGAGCCCACCGCCGGAGGTTGTCGTCGTCGCTAGCAACGGCATTGGAGCTGTTCAATAGATCGACGGTCACCCCGTCGACGCCACTTTCGGCGTTGTTGTCCAAACCGTCGCTGTTGGCGTCGTGCCACACCGTTCCCGAAATGGAGCTTCCGAGAACCGAAATGTCGGTCGGTGTCCCGTCGGAGAATTGGAAGGTATTGGTTTTTCCTGTGGCGGTGTTGCCGTAGACATCGCCGGCCTCTTGCCCATTGACGGCCATGACCACTTGGACGCCACCGACACCGGCGGCGCCGGCCGCGGGGTCACTCACATCAACTTTGATCGCTGGTGATGCCACTGATCGTCGACAAATCGGTCGAACCGGCAGCAATCCAGTTGGTACTGCTTGACGGCGCTGCCGCGATCGTTCCTGGGCATCGGTTGTGATAGACATAGTGCCATTCGATGCCGCGGCGCCCTCGAGGTTGGCCGCCGACAGTGTGGCCGTTCCATGGAACGATGTCCCGCGGCTGTCGCCGTTGTAGGGAAGGACGTCGACGAACTCGCTGGGGTCCTTGGCTGGTAGTTTGGAAGTTCACCCACGTAGTCGTCCACGAGACCACGGGTCACCGGTCTGAATGTCCGGCCCGACGTCACTGATCTTTTGCTTGGTCACGATGTCGGCTTGGGCGTCGGACACGGTCCAACTCGAGATGGGTCCGGCCACGGCATTGGGACCCGCACCTGCGCTGATCTGGGCCGAGTTGGTGACCTCCCCCGACACCGGCGCAACCAGACTGGTGGTCGCCGTGTAATAAATGGTGGGAAGCGGAGTCGCAGAACTGGCAATGCCCGGATAGGTGAATGTGACAATGAGGCTCGCCGGTCCCGCTGACCGTCTGTATCGCCGTCCATGGCGCAGCGAGTCCACTCGTATCGACCGAGACCACCGAGCTCGGGAGCGTGTCGACCACCTCGGCTGAGATCGAGGCGCGGCGACGGTTGCCGGACCACCCGCCGGCGCAGTGAGTGTGGGGGTCACGGTGTAGGTGATGGTGCCGCCCGAACTAATGGCGGAGGTGTTGGCGGTCTTTTTGATACCGAGCACGAAGGGGGTGATGTGCACCGAGCCGCCGTTGTGAGCGAGAGGGACTTCAGTCGACGTCCAGGCGGCGCCGGTGGCATCGACCGTGCCGGCGGCACCGACCACATTGAACGGGATGTCTGCCGTGTAGAAGCCCTGCAATCCGTTGCTTCCGTTGTCGAAGTGGCCACCATTGCCCGTATAGGTGATCTGGATGCCGGTGATGGTCGTGGGATCGGCGGGCGGGGTCGATGTCCACGTCGCTGCAGTCCAGGATCGGCTGCAACGGCCGCACTCGTGACCGCGCCGGGGAAGGTCGTGTACGCGATCGAGTAGTCCGACGAAGGAACTTGGTAGGCGGGGTCATTCCAACCACCGACGTAGTAGCCCTGATTGTCGATAATGGTCTGTTCGCTCGGATTCCAGAAGTCATACGCCACGGGATTGGTGAGCCCGGGATATGTGGTCGGACTGCTGTTGGGTCCGTGGAGACCGAAGTCGTCCATGACCACTGAACCTTCGGCCACATTTCCCGACGAAACATTGGTGTAGTTCGAGTTGCCGTTGGGATCGACGCCATAGACCGGGCTTGAGGGATTGTTGGCTGCGTAGACGCCGTAAATCTGATTTGTGCCGCCGTAGTTCTGCGGCTCGGACTGGTACGACCCGCTCGACAGGTCATTTCCCGTGCTGGCATCGGGGACCGTGTCATCGAAACCACTTCCGGCAGACACCGTGTTGGCAATGACGGCAGGGGCGCCGGCACTCTGCGCCGGAATCTGCGACGTCGGTACGAACTCGTGGACCGTCACATCGAACGGACCATTGGCCAAATTGAGCGGCGTGGAACCGCTGAGAGTGATTGTGCACGATGTCCCCGAACAGACCAATGCGGCCGAATCGCCGGCCGGGAGCGTGGTGGTTGGATCGAGCACAAGATCAGTCGTCGTGATGCCGCTCGGAAGTGGCCCGAAGTTATCGACAATCGAGATGGGCAGCGCCAAGGTCGTATTGGCCGCGCCGATGAGCGGCATACCGGTATTGGGCGCGGCCACGCCAATGGTGTAAGAGGTTTCGTAGGCGGGAACGACACCGTTGCCGTCGCCGAAGTCGTTGGTCGTGGACGTCGCCGTACCGCCGCCGGCGATGGTGACATCGCTTCGGGTTTGGTTCACGACTTCAATGGCCGGAGCGGTTTCAGTCTGCGGCCCGTTCGAATCGGTCGCCGTGAGTGTCGGCGTATACATGGTGCCGTTGGCCACAGAACCATCAGGGATGGCCACCAAGCCCTGCACCGAGATCCCGACCGACCCCGGTGAGCTGATGGTGGCCGTCAATGTGGTGGAACCATCGGGGTTGGTGACTATTAGATAGGTACTCGAGTAGGCACTGTTGGTGGTATTAAGAGCGGCAAATCCCGAAGAGCTTGTCTGCCAGGTCCACCCGGGCGGCAAGGTCTGCGACACCGTGCCGTCGCTCAGGGCATTGGCCGTGATGTTCCACTCGAATGCCACTGAGTCGTTACTGGCCACGACGTTATTGTTGGCGCTTGAATCCAAGGAATTCGGGACGTTGGCTCCGTCGTACATCGTGACGATCGACGGGGCGGTGATCGTGCCGGTGATGGCGGCGCTCGAGGCGGATATGCCGAGCGACAGCATGGCCGCCATGGCCAAGGTAAAGGCCGCGAAGGACGCCACAATCATCCGGGTCCGCCGCTGGGCGTTGCTTATCGCCCGTCCTCGTGTTCGCTGCATGAAGTTGCCCTCTCTTGCCTCGGCACTGCTGGTTGTGTTGCGAGGGGAGATGCACTTCGGTCGGATCCGCTTACTCAGGGCGGCTGAAATACCTGCAAACGAGACGGCGGCGGCATCTGGCCCGTGCCCGGCCCGCCGGAAAAGGACGCGGACCATGGGCATACGGTCGGCCTCGGGCGATGGCCGTTCGCCAGGCCCCAAGAAACCCACGGATCGAATGCAACGTGGTCCTTGCCGTTGGCCGGCCGAGCTGATTTCCGTTGCGCCACGACCCTTCGGGTCCGGTGTCCGACATGATCGGCCCCGATATTCGGACCCGGATGCCAGCTGACTTGTGGCCCATTCATGGGGTGTGCCGTCCCGACAACGAGTTCATCGGCGGTCGAGAACTTTGTCGACAAACGAAAACTTCACTAGTAGCGCTTCGCACTCCTATCTAAATGCAATGGCTTAGCGGTTTACGTTCCTCTCGCAAGTCATCCTATAAACATCTCGATAGATTCCTAAAAGCACGAAGGGCAATCGTCCAACTAGGCCGGAGCCATCGCTAGCAATGGAGGCAGCGGACGCCTTTTGCGCTCCGGCGTCACGGGTCAATCCGCTGCAACCCAGCACTTTGCTGTCGTCGCACAGGAAAGGACTGGCGCACGACGCGCGCGACGGTCTCACGGCGCTACTGAGGCGGTGTGAAGGGTTACCGCTGAGTTGCACCACGAAATGCAACCGTGGGGGATCCAATTTCTCCGTCTCCCACTCGAGGTTGACCCCAGCTATTCGCCCAGTTCAGATAGGTCGGTGGGTAGAATTTGGGAGTGGGAACCACCGTTGCGGTGGAAAAGGTCCAAACCGGCGGATCCTCCCCCTTCGCTCAGGCTGCCCGGCCCAGATGTCGTTACCGGCCCATGTCGCAACCTCACATTGGCGAGGTACGGAGCCATTGCGGTCCGAATGCCACCGGTCCCTCGGGTTGGATACATGGATCTCGAACCGATCAATCCGCCCCGTCACGCCAATGGTTATGCGGCCGCCATGGTGATCGCACGTCCAGATGGGCAAACGCCTGGTGAAATGGACGGCCGCCCCCGCCCCATCGGCGCTTGAATTCGGCCCGTGCTCAGTCGCGTCCGAGGATGACCGTCCCAGCGGCACTGAACCATCCGCTGGTGCCGTTGACGCAGGCCAAGCGGGCGTCGGCTACCTGGCGCTCGCCGCACTCGTTTCTGAGCTGCTTGACCGCTTCGATCAGGAGGAACATGCCTCGCATGCCCGGCTGGCACGACGAGAGTCCCCCTCCGTCGGTATTGGTCGGAAGCGCACCACCGACGCGGAGTCGGCCGTCTTCGACGAAGGCGCCGCCCTCGCCCTTCTTGCAGAATCCCAGCCCCTCGAGGGTCAGCACCACCATTGGCGTAAAGGCGTCGTAGACCTGGGCGGTATCGATCTCGTCGGGAGTCACCCCGGCCCGCTCGAAGGCCATCTTGCCAGAACGCACGCATGGAGACTCAGTGAAGTCATCCCATTCGCTCATGGTCGTGTGCGAGACGGCCTCGCCGGTGCCGAGAACCCACACCGGTGCCTTGGCACAGTCCTTGGCCCGTTCCTCGCTGGTCAGGACGATCGCTCCGCCCCCGTCGGTGCGGATGCAGCAATGCAGCTTGGTCAGGGGATCCCACACCAGCGGTGCATCAAGCACGTCGTCGATCGTGATCAGGTCCTGGTAGTAAGCGTCGGGGTTCAAATGTGCATTTGCCCTGGTCGACACGGCAATTTCAGCCAGTTGCTCAATGGTCGTGCCGAATTCGTGCATGTGCCGGCGAGCCACCATGGCGTAGTGAGAACCCACCGGGTGCCCGAACGGGGCCGCGAACTGCACCGGTCCGCGGGTACCAAAGGACAGGTTGGCCATGCGCAGCTTCTTCTTCAGGTCGGCGCGCTGGGTGGAGCCGTAAGTGAGGACCACCGTCTCGACCAGGCCCTGGGAAATCGCAGCAGCTGCGTGCTCGACCATGAACTCCCAGATCGAACCACCATGGCCGGTCGAATCGACCCAGTTGGGACGGATACCCAGATATTCGGCCAGTTCGATCGGGGGCAGCGTGCCGGTCAATGAGCAGAACCCGTCGACCTCGTCCTTGGCGATCCCCGCGTCGGCCAGGGCGCGGGTCGTGCCCTGGTAGTTCAACTGGAACGCGGTCTTGTCGTCGACACGACCGCAATCTGACGTCGAAGCGCCGACAATGGCTACCCGGCGGTTGGGCATGAGTCTCCTGTTCTCGTACGGATGGGTTGTTGCAATGGGGGTTAGTTCAGCCCATCTTCAGGCCGGGGTGGCGCGAGTGGAACACCTGGGCATTCACCTCGGCCCCAATGGCGGCCGGGTCCCACTTGACGTCGCCCTTGGGGTTGTCGAAGGCCGCCCCGAGCTTCCAGGGCTCGTAGTGGGCAATATTGGTCCCAACCGCGCGAAACACCTGGCCAGTGACGTGCATGGCCTCGTCGGAGGCCAACCAGGCCACCATCGGGGCGGAATTCTGCGGGTTGAGGCGGCTGAATTCGTCCTCGGCGAAGGCGTCGGGCTCCTTGATCTCCATGTCCTTGAGCACTCCCCCGGCCAGGCGGGTGGCTCCACCTGGGCCAATGGCATTCGCCCGGACCCCGTAGCGGGACCCTTCGAGCGACGTGATGATGGTGAGGGCAGCGATTCCAGCCTTGGCCGAGCCGTAATTGGCCTGTCCGACGTTGCCCTGCAGCCCGGCCGACGACACGGTGTTGACAATGGCGGCACGGACGCTGTCGCCTGCCTTGAAGCGCTCCCGCCAGCGGATACACGCGAACTTGGTGGCAGCGAAGGTGCCCTTGAGGTGGACCCGGAGCACCGAGTCGAAGTCGTCTTCACTCATCGACACGATCATCTTGTCTCGGATGATCCCGGCGTTGTTGACCAAGATGTCATGGCCGCCGAAGGCGTCGTAGGCGGTGGCGATCAGGTTCTCGGCGCCACCGAAATCCGAGATGTCGTCATAGTTGGCGACGGCCTCGCCGCCGCGGGACTTGATGACTTCGACAACCTCGTCGGCCGGACGCTTGTCCGCACCTTCACCTGTCGAGCTGCCCCCGAGGTCGTTGACCACAACCTTGGCGCCCTGCGACGCCAGTTCCAAGGCCTCGCCTCGGCCGATTCCATGACCAGAACCGGTCACGATCGCGATCTTGCCGTCCAAAATACCCACCGCAAACCCCCAATTGAGAAGAGAAGACTGACACGTCTGTCACATACCGTAACGGGGCGGGCCGGGGGTCGACAATTCGACAAGCCGAACCGCAGACGGGGAGCGCTTCGGGATCGACACTGACACGAATGTCATATACGGTGAGGGCGTCAGCGGGCACCCAGAAACGGGCATGCCGCACCTCTCCGAGTTTCGTTGTCGGGGACGGACGCGGCACGATGTCTCGCCTGAAATCGCCGATCAGGCGATGTGTACGAGGGAGGGACATGGCAGGATCCACCAAGGCCAAGCAAAAGACCAGGAGCGTCGCTGCGGCGCCACGCCCGACAAAGGGCGTGAACGGAGAGCTGCTCGATATCACGGGCCGCCCGGTCGATCTGCGGCATATCGATCTCGACACGTTCTTCATGCCCAAGCGCGTGGCCGTCGTCGGGGCCTCTGACTCCAACAAGCGCCCGAACACCGCACTGACCAACAAGATCACCATCTGGGGGGAGGAGCGGGGGGCGACCGTCCACTACGTCAACCCCA
Organism: uncultured Acidimicrobiaceae bacterium; assembly: GCA_963800725.1. Taxonomy (GTDB): domain Bacteria; phylum Actinomycetota; class Acidimicrobiia; order Acidimicrobiales; family RAAP-2; genus Bog-473. Next base: position 16,990 of record CAWDCE010000025.1, read on the forward strand.
ACCGCGAGGAGATCAACGGTCGTCCCTGCGCCAAGGCGCTGACCGACATCACCGAACAGCTCGACCTGGTGGCCATCTTGGTCGGCGACGCCCTCCCTGTGTTGCGCGATGCGGTGGCGGCCAACGCCAAGTTCGCCATCGTCTTCGCCGCCGGATTCGCCGAAGTCGGTGCCGAGGGCGAAAAGATCCAGGCAGAGATGGAAGAGATCATCAACAACAGCACGCTGCACGTGCTCGGTCCGAACACCAACCTCAACGCCTTCGAGGTCTTCCGCGACGATCTGCCGGGCCGCGCCATTGCGCTGATCACCCAAAGTGGGCACCAGGGCCGGCCGATCTTCCAGGGCCAAGAGATGGGCATCCGCCTCTCGCACTGGGCCCCAGCAGGCAACGAGGCGGACATGGAGTCCGCCGACTTCATCCGCTATTTCTCCGACCTCGACACCACGGGCGCCATTGCCTGTTACATCGAAGGGTTCAAGAACGGTCGCACGCTGCAACTGGCCGCCGACCACGCCGCACAGAAAAAGGTCCCGATTGTCGCGGTAAAGGTCGGTCGCACCGACGAGGGAACGGCCATGGCCAAAGCCCACACCGGTCACCTCACCGGATCCGACGCCGTCGTCTCGTCGGTCTTCCGCCAGTTCGGCGTGACCCGGGTCGACGGCCTCGACCAGTTGCTCGACGTCTCGGCTGCGCTGGCGCGCACCAAAGCACCGACCGACGCCGCCATCCGCCGCCTCAAGCGCGGGGCAGGCGGACGGGTCTGTGTGTACTCGATCTCTGGGGGCACCGGCGCCCACATGGCCGACATGGTGGCCGCGGCCGGCCTCGAGCTCCCGGCACTGACCAAGAAATCCCAGACCGAACTCCACACCTGGATCCCCCCCTACCTGCGGGTGTCCAATCCCGTCGACAACGGCGGCGCCCCGGTTCGCGACTGGCGCGGCCCGAAGATCATCGACACCATGCTGGCCGACCCCAACGTCGACCTCTTGCTCTGCCCGATCACCGGCGCGCTGCCCAGCATGGGCAACAAACTTTGCGAGGACTTGGTCGCGGCTGCGGCCACGACCGACAAGCCGGTCTTCGTGGTGTGGGGTTCCCCCGTCGGCGACGAGGAGGCCTACCGCGAGACATTGCTCAAGAGCGGCGTGCCCACCTTTCGCACCTTCACCAACGCCGTCATGGCGGCGCAGGCCTACTTCGATCATCACCGTTTCGTCACCGGCTACAAGTCGCCGTTCGCCAACCCGGTGCTCTCCCCCAGCCCGGCTGCGGCCAAGGCGTCTCGCCTGATCGCCCCCAAGGGCAAGCGGCGGCCCAGCGGGAGCGCGCTTTCAGAACAGGATTCCAAGGCGTTGCTCCGTGCCTATGGAATTCGTCGTGCCCAAAGAATATGTGGTCACTTCAGCTACCGAAGCGGCCAAGGCGGCCAAGCGGGTCGGATTCCCCGTGGTGATGAAGATCGTCTCAGCGGACATCTTGCACAAGTCCGACCTCGGCCTTGTTTCGGTCGGCGTCCGTGACGAAGAGGACGCCCGTCGCACGTACAAGCGACTCATGGCGACGGCCAAGAAGGCCGCACCCAAGGCCGCCATCGACGGGGTGCTCGTCGCCGAAATGGTTCAAGGCATCGAGACGGTGGTCGGCGTGGCCCAAGATGACCTGTTCGGGCCGGTGGTCATGTTCGGCCTCGGCGGTGTTTTCATCGAGGTACTCAAGGACGTGACCTTCCGCGTGCCGCCCTTCACCACTGTCGATGCCCACGCAATGCTCGGCGAGCTGGCCGGTTCGGCGATGCTCAAGGGGGTACGCGGACAACCAGCCGCCGATCTCGATGCCCTGGTCGATGTGCTCATGAAGGTGCAGAACCTGGCCGTCGATCTCTCCGGCGAGGTGGCCGAACTCGACATCAACCCACTCTTGGCCGGACCAAAGGGTGTCGTCGCGGCTGACGCGCTCGTCGTCTTGTCCTGATCACACCACAACGAGGAGCAACGATGAGCGAAGACACCGAGAGCCCCGCCGGCGACGACGTCACCCGGCGCATCGAAGATGGCATTGCCTGGATCACCCTCAACCGCCCCGATGCCGGCAACGCCATGACCGGTGCGATGCGTGACCAGATTGCCGAATGGGTCGCCGATGCCTCGAGCGACCTGTTCGTCCGCGTCGTCGTCATCACCGCAGCGGGCGATCGGGCCTTTTGCACCGGTGCCGACCTGCGTGGCGGGCGCGCCGCCGAGACCCAAGCCCGACGACGCCCCCGATGCGATCATGGGTGACGGGGCTCGAACCATCCGAAACGGGTGGCAGCGTCTCGTCGGCTCCATCATCGATTGCGAGAAGCCCGTGATCGCCGGGGTTAACGGCACGGCGGCCGGTGGCGGGATGCACCTGGCCCTCGCCTGTGACCTCGTGGTGGCAGCCGAGGAGTCCAAGTTCATCGAGGTCTTCATCCGCCGGGGCATCGCCCCTGACGCCGGTGGGGCGTGGCTCTTGACCCGCCTGATCGGCATCCAAAAGGCCAAGGAGCTCTTCTTCTTCGGCGACGATGTCCCCGCCCCCGAGGCCTACCGCCTCGGCCTGGTCAACCGGGTGGTGCCGAGAGCCGAGCTGAACGCCACATTGGTCGAACTGGCAACCAAACTCGCCAACGGCCCGACCAAGGCGATCGGGATGGCCAAGTGGCTCACCAACCGCGCCCTCGACGTGGATCGCGCCACGTCCTTCCAAGATGAGGCCTTCGCACAAGAACTGATCACGCACACGGCGGACTCCAAGGAGGGCATCGCCAGCTTCGTGGAACGCCGGCCTTCGGCCTTCAAGGGCTGGTAGCAGGACCCGGAGTTCGCTCGTTCGGCGCTGTCGCGCCGACTCAGCCGTAGACCTCCACCTGGGCCAAATTGAGCGTCTGGGGCCCTGGGGTTGCGAGTTCGATCACGATGTAGCGGGCGGAGGTCCCCACCGGCACTGTGGTTGGGGTGTCGGCCTGTCCCGCTTCGTTGGTCACCGTCATGTCTGATCCGGGCTGTTGGGCCTGCGCCACCAGCTGGCCGAGTGAGAGCGACGTGTCGATGGGGTCGACCGAGGTAAAGACGTCGTAGTTGGCCAATCGATTCACACAGCAATCGGTCCGGTTGTAAACGTCGATGTGCGACACGGACTGCGAAGTGCCCAAGTCGAGCGCGAACCACGGATTCTCCTCGGCGTTGGTGGCAGCGACGTTGGACGTGCGGTCATTGGCGTCGGGATTGCCGTCGATGGCCCAAAAGGCCGAGCCCGACGACGACGGGTGGCCGGGCCACGTACCCCAGGTCGAAGACTGGGTGGCCGAGGCGAACAGGGCCAGATTCCAACCGAGCCCAGGAGCCGGCCCGACGCCGGCGTTGACCGTCTCGATGTCGTATTCGGGAATGGTGCCGTGGGCCGGCGTGTCGATGGTGGTCGCTCCTGGTGAGCCGGCGGGCGCCAAGGTGAACACTGCGGTGCGACCGGTGCCGTCGGTCGCCGAGCCGGTGGGCGTTGGCGTAGACCCGGGGTCTTGGGTGGTGAACGCCTCGTTGGTCGGGAGCCCCGAGAACACCTCGGAGTAACTACCCGCAGCCAAGCCGTAGAAGGAATAGTTCCCGCCGTCATCGGTCAAGGTGGTGGTCACAAAGGCGCCAGCAGCGGTGTAAAGATCAACTTCGATACCGAAGGCGCCGGTCGGATTCGTTCCCTCGACGCCGTCGCCCGCAGGGTCGAAGAAGGCCGTGCCCGTGATGCCAAAGGACGGGGCCACGTCGACCGTGTCGATGGCGAAGCCGGGCGCAATGGTGGCCGCTTCGGAGTTGCCGTCAGCCGTGAATGAGTCGGTGAAGGTATAGCAGCCCGGCAGCGTGTCAGTCGTGGGAGAACCGACAATTTGGAGCCAGGCCGCAGTGAGCGCGGAATACCCGCTGTCGAAGATCGGCGCACCGGACCAGTCGGCGGAGCCGCAGGTGCCGTCGGGGCCGTGTGGGACCGGACCGTAGATGCTCCAAGCAATACCATCGGCGCGGTGATCCGACCCTTCGCCCCACGCCACCATGGTGTCGGAAAGCTCACCCCCGACCATCGGAGGCGAGTCGGTCGTGACCGACGAGGGTGACAGATACGGCCCCACCAACACGGTGGTGCCGGCACTGCCCAGGGGGGCGCTCGGGACGGGGTTCCCGAATTCGCCCCGGGTGGACGTCACGAAGGAGTAGCAGCCGTTGGCGGTGACGGGCACGCTGGGTCCGACTTGATCAGTGCCGTCGTTGGTGACGGTGGTGCCGGCAGTTCCCAAGCTCTCGAATCGGGGTGCCTCGTTCCAATTGGCGCTCGCACAGGTGTCATCGGGACCTGGCGCAACCGGACCCCAGATGTCGGTGGTGAGCGAGCCGGTGAATCCGTCGACCGTGCCGGTGACGGTGGCGGTGGCCGAGAGGGTCGTCCCAATGACCGCGGGCACACTTGCTGGCGATGCACTCAGGCGCACCGTCGGGCCGTATTGAATGACCGAACCGGGCTGGCCTGGTTGAGTCTGCACCTCGTTGGTGCTCAAGGTCGGTGAAACGTAAGACGGTGCGAGGTCGACTGAGAACGAGAAACAACCGGTGGTGTTGCGGAGAAAGTAGTTCGACGGCGTCTCAATGGTCGAGTCGCCGTCGCCATGGATGGTGAAGGTGCCTGTCAACATTGGGCTGTCGGTCGCTTGAAGCGGCCAGTTCGCCGTTGCGCAGGTGCCGTCGGCCCCGACGTGGGCAGAACCGTAGAGGGACCAGGTGGCGTTGATGGTGGCCCCATCGGTGCCGCTCGCTGTGACGGTGGCGGTCATGGTGGCGGGAGCGGGAGCGGTGGCGGTGGCCGACGGTTGGACGGGGTCGGCCTGAATCACCACCGAGGGGGTGATCGCCCCGACCACCACAAAGGACGCCGGGGCCAGGCCGCGCTCGGTGGCGGGCACGGACGGGTCATTGGGGCCGGCGTCGAGGGAGAGCACGTAGGAGTAGCAGCCGTTCGAGACCGGCACGGTCGCGGGAGTCGTGGTGCTCCCCTGCCCCCCATTGAGCGCCGTGGTGAAGGACCCGGTGTCCACCACACTCACCTGGGTCCAGTCGACGCTATTGCACGCGGTGCCGTAGCCCGAACCTTGTGCGTACAAGAGCGTCCACGTCCCAGCCGCGCTGGTGTCGTCGCCCTGGCTGACCGTGATGGTGTCCGACACGCTTGTACCGAGCTCGACCACGTGCGTCGACACCGCCGATGTCAGGGTCGGGGTAATGGGGGCATCCGCCGGGCTGCTGGCGGCGCGCGATGTGGACAACGCCGCCACGATTGACGAGAGCACGAGCATCGCAGCCGCAATCGACCAGATCCGGTTTCGAAGTTGATGGTGAGCCGTTCGCATGATCCCTCCCGGGGCGTTTTCCGTCCCTGAATGACGGACCGCCGCCCAATACCTGACACGGGGGATGGATAATGACCGTTGAATACGGATATTCCGCGGCGGAAGGCGCTGATAGAAGCGCAATTGGCTGCTACTCGGAAGAGGGTCTTCCCGCCCCCGCTGGCCCTATCGAGGCGCAGAGAATGAACCCGAATCGGCGGCTGAGGCCGATGTCGTGGTCGATACCGTCGGCGACGTGGTCGTGGTCGTCGGCACACTCGTGCTGGTGGTGGTCGTCGAAACCCCCGTCGTAGTGGTACTCGAGCCAGTGGTCGTTGATGTCTGGCGCGATGGCGGTACGGTCGTCGTCGAGGTTGTCGGCGCAGTGGTGTTGGTGGTGCCGCCGAATATGGACGTGCCGCTGCCGGGTGAACCCCCGAAGAGATCGGCCAGCGGCTTGCCCGCCGCCAGTTCGACGACGGTGATAATGGCGAGCACCAGTACGAAGACAATGACCGATGTCACCGCCACCACGCGCCAGTTGATCGACCTCGACGCGACGCGATCGGCAGCCACGGCTGGCAGGACGACGGTTTGGGGTCCGGGCATGGCGACCTTGGCCACCGTGGTCTCGACAAGGTGCCCTTCCGACGTTGCCGGCACCTCCTCGGCTGAAGTTCCCGCGACCGCTGGTGCCACCTCGAGTGGCACGGTGGGGTCGATTGGCGGGGTCACTTGCCTAAACGTCGGTGCTTCGATCGTCGGGGTATCGACCACGGGGGCACTTTCAGAGACCGCGCCGGTGGTGTCGGTCCCCCCGAGGCGCCGCAACAATGAGTCGTCGGGTGCTCGGACCACCGCTTGACGGACCGCATGATGGGTCCGGTCTATTGATTGGGCCACCAACGCGGTCCCGATGGTGGCCGCGGCCGAGCCGATGGCCACGCCGACGATGGTGCCGCTGACTCCGAAGAACGACGCGATGGTGGCCGCCACCACCGCGCCGGCTGTCGACGCCAGGATCTGTCGAATCGAGAGCTTCATGGTTCGATCGCCTCAGTCCGCCACGATCGGGTTCACGGCGCGAGCCACGAATTCGGCGCGCGCCCGAGTCAAGGACCCAATCGTGCCCGAAACGGGCCAGGGGTGCCGCAAGGCGTGAGACGAGGCGAAGCGTGGTGTTACCTGGCGCGAGCGAACTGGCCAGCACCGCCACGCAGCCGTTCGGATGTTCTTCGAGGGTGAGCTTGGCTGTGCCGACCACGTCACCGTCGATCCGTGCGGTGACCACCATGGGCGAATCCACCTCGTCGATCCGCACCACGAACCGCACGGCATAGGGCAGGGGAGGTTGCACTTCGCACCGCCATTCCTCCCCGCTGGCCATGGCCCGGGCGTCAAAAATGCGCAGCCATGACCACCAGTCCTGATAAGCGTCCACGTCACTGATCAGGGCCCAGATCTCGTCTCGACCCCGTGGCAGCTCGTAACGGCGCTCCGTCGTGATCGACCCAGGGATTGGGGCACCTTGATCAGGACCGGTCAATCCCCCACGACCCCGTCGATGCACTCGCGCAAGAGGTCCGCGTGACCGTTGTGGCGGGCGTACTCCTCGATCATGTGGACCATGACCCAGCGCAGGTCGCGCTCGGGTCTTTCGGCTGACGCCGAGAGCGCGTCGAGCGACGTTGCCGCGTCGACGACGCCACGCGACCGGGCGCACTGGCGGGCGAAGTCATCGCCCGCTTGGTCGACGAGCGACGGATCGAGGGCGTGCCATTCGATCTGGGGATCCTCGCCGGTCGGGTCGATTGGATCCGGCGTCGACTCACCGGCGAAGACGTGCTCGAACCACCACCATTCGACGCCGGTCATATGACGGAGCAATCCGAGCATCGTCATATCCGACGGCGGCACGCTCTTGAGGACCATCTGCTCCGGGCTCAATCCTTCGCACTTCTGCTGGAGGGTCGTGCGGTGGTAATCGAGCCAAGTCGACAATGCCGTCAACTCGTCGGTGACTAACGGGGGGTCATCGCGCACTAGTCCGGGCGCCATGGGTCCAGGTTAGCGGTGAATTCTTCTCGTGAACGGTCCCCGGTATCATCGTGGCCGTGCGTGAGCGATGGTTGTCGAAGCGAGCCATTCCATTGCACGTCGGCGTGATCATCTTCGTCCCGGCCTGCGCTTTCGCGGCGTGGTGGCAAATCACCCGGGCCCAGGACGGCAACGGGTTGAGCTATCTGTACTCGGTGGAATGGCCGATCTTCGCCATCCTCGCGGTGTATTTCTGGTGGATGCTGATCCACACCGATTTCGACACCGTCGGCCTCAAGGGCATGCGTAATCACCACGACGGCGATCCCGCCGAGCCCATCCCCCCCGTGGCGCGGCCCGTTGAACCGGCGCCGTCCACCGACCGCACCACAAATCGAGAGGATCGCGAATTGGCCGAGTACAACGCACGACTCGCCGAGCTCGCCAAGCAGGGCCCGGGCACCTGGCGCAATCCCGAGGCCCCCGTGGCCCGGCGCAGTGTCTCATCGTGAAGACCTTGTGGGCCAACGTCTCTAAGCCCGGTATCGCCGGCGCATTGGAGCGCTACAAGATCATGGCGTACATCGTGGGTGTGGGCCTCATCATCTTGGTCTTCGTCGGCGTGCCGCTGCAGTACGGTGCGAACGCTCCCCAAGTGGCCAAGATCGTCGGGCCGTTCCATGGCTTCTTGTACATCGCCTACCTGGTTGCCGCACTCGACCTGGCCCGCCGGGCCCGTTTCACCATCTTGCAGATGGCGGCGATGGTCGGTGCGGGTTTTGTCCCGTTCTTGGCGTTCGTCGTCGAGCGCAGCGTGGCCAAGCGGGTCCAAAGGGTGCTGGCCGAACAGGTAGAGCAGGCCCAGGCCGAAGCGACAAATCCGTAGTTAGGCGCGCAGCTCGATTGGGTATCGCCGCAGTGTGGCGAGCACCGCGTCACGATGGAGCTGGAACAAAAGCGACGGATCGCCCGATCCTTTGAGATTGATCCGCACCCCGGTCGGGCGGCTCTCGACGCACGAGATGTCTGCCCAACGAAGCTCGACGTGGGGAACCATGCGGCGCAGCCAGCGCGACGTCGGCCCAACGACCAGGCCGGACTGCAAGATATCGAGCCGCACCAGCGGCCAACTCGCTTTGCCGGTCGTCTCACCGGGCGCACACCACGTGCCGCTGCCAATGAAGTGCCGCTCCTCTTCACGTACCACGGCGGGTTGCGAACCGCGCCACCGCAAGACGAGGTGGGACACCGTGGCGGCTGCCATGACGCTGAAGAGGACGAATATCACCGGCACGTCTCCCAGTATCAACTTGTTTCCCCGACTTTCCTATGGGCTAGAAAGCCCATTCTGCACGAACCGGGGGCCAAGATCGGGTCGCCAAACGGCATTGGTCGACGCCACCTCACCATTGGACCCGTGGGCACGGCGTGCTGGTTCGTGCGCACTGTTTTCCCAGGTCAGACGGACCGCGCACCAGACACTTCGGAGTCCTGATCGGTCCATGTGCATGCGGCCCTGGCGCCATTGGCCGAAGGGGTCGGGCCGCGGGCGCTCACGAGGTGCCGCGCTACCCAGTCGCTCGATGACCGTGGCGTTGGCCTGGCCGCCACCCTCGCACATGGTCTGGAAGCCGTAGCGGCCGTTGGTCGCCTCGAGATGATTCAACAAGGTGCCCATGAGGCGGACACCACTGGCCCCGAGCGGATGGCCAATGGCAATCGCTCCCCCGCGCGGATTGAGCCGGGCGGGATCGAAGTCGAAGGCATTGCGCCACATGAGCGCAATGGCGGCGAACGCCTCGTTGCACTCGACGGCATCGAACTCGTCGACCTTCATGCCCGAGCGGTCGAGCAGCTTTTGGGTCGCCGGGACCGGTGCCGACAGCACGATCGCCGCGTCATCGGCGGCGACGGCAAAGTGGGCGAAACGGGCCCGGATCGGCAGACCCAACGCTTCTGCGACCGAGCGCTCGGCGATCAACATCGCCGCGGCCCCGTCGGTCGTCTGTGACGAGTTCCCCGCCGTGATGTCAGGGGCCGTGTCGGGCTCCCAGGACTGGGCCGGCGGCAGGGCCGCGAGCTTCTCAAGCGTCGAAGCACGTCGGATTCCTTCGTCGGTGCGCAAGAACTCGCCGGTCAACGTGCCGTCTTCCGCCTTGATGGGCACCGCAATGGCTTCGTTGTCGAAATGCCCGCTGTCCCAGGCCGCAGCGGCGCGCCGGTGCGATTCGAGGGCGTAGGCGTCCATGTCGTCGCGAGTCACGCCGTAGCGATCGGCCAGCACCTGGGCCACCCTGAATTGCATCCACAAGCGCCCCTGGATGTTCTCGAGGAAGGCCGGTGAGAAGGGCCCGGTCCCGCCCCGGGCATTCGATCCCAGTCCCACCCGGCTCATGACTTCGGCCCCGCAGGCAATCACCAGGTCGTAGTGACCGGCCGCCACGCCCGCGGCGGCGAAGTGGACGGCCTGTTGGGACGACCCACACTGGCGGTCGACGGTGGTCGCCGGCACCGATTGGGGCAATCCAGCGGCGACCCAGGCGTTGCGCGTCAAGTTGGTGCCCTGTTCGCCCACTTGGCTGACACAGCCACCGATCACATCGTCGATTGTTTCGGGATCGACTCCGGTCCGCTCGAGCAGCGTGGTGAGGGCAAAACCCAACAAGTCGGTCGGATGCCAGTGGGCCAGGGCACCGCCGCTCTTGCCGAAGGTGGTCCGGACCACGTCAACAATGACGGGCTCACGCATGATGGTGTCTCCTTGGTAGGGGTGATCTCATTTAGGCGCCTTGGCGCGTGGGGCGATCAGGTGGCTCGCCGGCCGCCGCGGCTTCGCGTCGAGCCATGAGGGACTCGACGGCCTGGTTGGCCCCACTCGGGTCACCCTCATAGGCCACCGCCCCGCGATCGAGTACCACGGCCTTGCTGCACAGGCCCAGCACGCGATTCACCTGCTGTTCGACGACGACGAGGGCGGTTCCGTTTCGATTGATCTCGGCCAACCCCTCGTAGACGGTGTCGACGACGACCGGAGCCAGGCCGAGCGAGAGTTCGTCAGCCACCAAAATCTGCGGCGGCACCACGAGGACTTTGGCCAAGGACAACAGTCGCTGTTGTCCACCCGAGAGTGTTCCCGCCATCTGCTTGCGGCGTTCGCCCAGTATGGCGAACGCGCCATACGCCCGTTCGAGGTTTGCGGCCAAGAGTTTGCGCCCGGCCCGCTGACGGAAGGCCAAAATCAGGTTCTCTTCGACCGTCAGGCTCGAAAAAACGCCTCGCCCCTCCACGACGTGGGCCATGCCGAGGCGGGCGATCCGATAGGCGGGCAGTTGGGTGATGTCCCGTCCGGCCAGCGTGATCGTGCCGCTCGTGGCGGTGACCAACCCGCTGATGGTGCGAGCGACCGTCGATTTGCCCGCTCCGTTGGAGCCGACCAGGGCGACAATCCCACCAGCCGGCACCGAAAACGACACATTGAACAGGGCGCGGTAAGGGCCGTAGCCGGCGCAGACGTCGTCGACGACCAAGAGGTCACCCGCCGCGGGAGCCAATGGGTCGGGTGGTGCCTGCGGCGTGACCGACGTCATGGCTTGGCCATCTGCCCGAGATAGGCCTGGCGGACATCGGGGTTGGCCATGACGTCGTCGAAGGTGCCCTCGGCCAACATTGCACCGAGGTCCATCACCACCGTGCGGTCGACCACGTCGCCGACCATGGCGAGATCGTGCTCCACCAAGAACACCGCCGTGCCGCGCTCGCGCTGCACCGTCCGCAACACCGTGGCCACCTCGGCCGTCTCGTGAAGATCAAGCCCCGATGACGGCTCGTCGGCCAGGAGGATCTTCGGTTCAGCTGCGAGCGCCCGGGCCAGTTCGACCAGTCGGCAGTGTCCGAGCCCGAGTGCATTGACCGACATGGAGGCGAGGTCCGCAATACCAACCAACTCGAGTGCAGCTTGGACCCTGCTCAGTTCATCCTTGGTCGGGGCGCTGCGGTTCAATATGTCCTTCCACAGGCGCCCATTGCCGTGGCGAGCGCGTTCGGCCACCAAGAGATGATCGTGCACGGTCATGTCGGTGAAGACCTCGACCTTTTGATAGGTACGCCCGATTCCGAGACGGGCCCGCTTGTAGGTCGGCAGCCCTTCGAGGTTCTGACCCTCGAAGGTGATGTCACCCCGCTCATTGCGCAGCTGCCCGCAGACGCAGTTGAACAATGTGGTCTTGCCCGCTCCATTGGGTCCGACCAATCCCACGCTCTCTCCGGCGTGGATGTCGAAGGAGACTTCGTGCACGGCGGTAACGCCGCCAAAGGACTTGGACACCCCGCGCATGGAGAGGAGGACTTCGCCGCTAGCCATTGGCACTCGATGCCGTCACCGTCGGGACCGAGTTGTCCCCTTTGTCTTTTCGGCCGCCGAAGAACAGCTTCTCGAACCGCTGGGTGCCCTTGCGCTTTTGGAACTCGAGGATGCCTTCGGGGTGCTTGGCGTATTGGAGGGCACCGAACGCGAACAAGACGATGGTCAGACTCTCACCACCGAGGCGCGCCGGGAGATAGGTCAGAATCTGCTCGGTCACAACGAAACCGATACCGGCTTGGATGGCCCCTTCGACCGTCCCCACCCCGGTTGTGACCACGAGCACCACGAAGATCAAGGAGAATTCGTAGTTCCACTGGGCCGAGTTGGCCACTTGTTGTTGGATCGTGACCAGCACGCCCCCGACGCCCGCAATCGCCCCCGCCAGCGCGAATACGGTGATGCGTTGCCAGGTCAGATTGATCCCGAGACCGGCCGCGGCCGTCTCACTCCCACGCATCGCAGCGAGGTTCCGCCCGACTGTGCCCTTTCGCACCAAGAGCACCACAAACACGCAGACCGCAAGTACCGCAATGCAGAGCACAAAGAGGGCGTGGCCGTTGAAGTTGAAAAACGCGTCCGTGCGGAACCAGCTCTCTTTGAGCGTCAGCCCCTGCGCACCGCCGGTGATCGGTACGGCGTTGAAGAACGTGTTGTCGAAGAGCAAGGCCGCCGCCAAGGTCATGAGTGCGAGCCCGAGCCCACGCAAGCGGAGCGACAACAACGCAATGATGACCGCCACCACCGCTGCGAATACCGCCCCGATCAGTGCTCCGAGCAGCATGTTGATCCCGAGGCGCGAGGCCAGCTGCGCGGCGGTGAACGCTCCGACACCGGCCAAGGTCGCTTGGAACAAAGACAGTTGCCCGGCCATGCCGGTGATCAAGGTGATGGACAAGAACACCGTCGAAAGTGCGAGGCCTGCATTAAAGACGCTCGTCCATGTCGGTGGGATCCAAGTCAACATCGACAGGCAGAATCCGGCCAACACGACCCACCAGGCAATGCGGATGATGCGGTCCATCTGCGGCGCACGCGCCACTATCGCGGTCGGCGGCGGTGGCGGGTCGACCGTCGCCAACGGGTCCCGACTGGCATCGAGGGCGCGCATGCCGGGCAGGATGAGGAGTGCGCCGACCAGCACGAAGAACGGCAAAGAGGGGAGCACCGCCGAGTACAAGAGACTGCCGGTCGGCAGGTAGCCCTGCAGCGTGGTACTGACCACGCCAATGAGGATGGCGACCCCGGTGGCGATGGGGATCGAACGGAGCAATCCCCACGCGGCCGCGGCAATCGCCGCCACCATCAACGTCGCGTAGCTGTCTGACTGGAACGTCCCGAAAGTCGGGGCGAGCAACACGCCCGCTAGTCCGGCCATGAAGCTCGATATGGCCCACGCCACGGCCACGACACCGCCCGAGTTCACCCCGTCAAGTTGCACCAGGCGACGGCTCTCCACCGCACCGCGCATCTGGAGGCCGAGATTCGTGAAGCGCAGCAGGACGGTGAGGGCGACCAGTAACACCGCGGTCACCGAGATGGTGGCCAGGTAAATCCCGTTGATCGGTGTATCAAGGATGGTGAAGTACACGACATTCGGATTGAAGAACGGGAAGATGGTGGCCGTGTCGTCGAGGTTCTGGGGGCCAAAGATGACAGGCAAAATGGCAGGAAGGCCGACCAATAGGGTGATGGAGCAGACCAGTTTTGCGGTCGTATTCGAATTCGGCACATGGCGGAAGATGAATCGGTCGAACGCCAGCCCGATGAGCGGGGACATCACCACCACCGAGATGACAAAAGCCAAGAACCCCGACATGTGGTCGTTCTCAGTCAGGACGGTAAAGACGAATGCGGCTGCGAAGGCCTGGGCGCCGAACGCGAAGTTGAAGACACCGGTGGCCTGGTAGGTAAGTACGAGCCCCACCGCCACGATGGCGTAGGTGCACCCGTAAGGGATCCCAGGAACGGCGAAACCGAGAAGTTGCTCCATTGTCGGTAGTGAACGAGCTCTCTGGCGCCGGGCCTAGTTGGCGTTCGGGGTGCCGGGCGGCAATGGCGTCACGGGACCCTTCTTTGGATTGATGGAGTCAAAGCACACGAAGACGCTGTTCTTCGAGGTGTTGAGGGCCGGTACGTACTTGTCCCCTTTCACTTGGATGTAGGCACCGCAGTACGGGGGCTGGTGTCCCGAATGGGCGGTCGTCCAGTTCGTCGGCGTCGTGAGCCCGCCGGCGGTGAAGGACGTGATCTTGTTTGTCTGGGCGATGACGTTGGCTTGGGTGAGGTTGGCACCGGCCGCCTTGACCCCGGCTGCAAAGAGGGCGGCGGACTCCCAGCCCTGCATCGCCACCTCGTCGAGCGTGTACTTGGGCTCGTACTTGTTCATTTGATCCAAGTAGAGCTTGAGACCCGGGTACTTCGATGTCGGAGCCGTAAAGGGCACATGGGCGACATAGAAGTAGATGCCCTGCATCAGGCTCTGGTTCTGGTCCAGCGTCGACTGGTCGTTGCCGTTCAGCCACAGCTGGGTGGTCTTGAGCCCATATTGCTGCACCGCCCGCGCCATGGTCACGTTGCCCTGGACGTCCATGCAGGTGAGGATCATATTGGCGCCGGCCTGCTTCATCCGTTGCACGTCGGTGGCCACCGTGGTGCCCGGATAGGCCACCTTGTAGTCGGTGTAGACCACCTGGTCTCCGGCCTGCTTGAGCCCCGTGCCGGCGGCTTGGCACGCGGCGGCCGACGACGCCACCCCGTAGGCCACGATGGCGATCTTGGTCGACTTGGTGCTCCGAGCCACATAGGCGGTACCAGGGGCCTCGGCCGGTGTGTAGATCACCGATCCCCCGGCTGCGAAGAGGTTGGGTGGTCCCGCCCAGTTCTCGGTCACGTTGTAACCGTACGTCGGGATCTTGGCTTCGACGAAGAGGCTCGGGGAGAAGAACGCCGTCGCCACCCCGGTCACCGCGAAGACGTGGTCCTGGTTGATCAATGTGTTGGCCAGCTGGGTGAACTGACTCGGATTGCCGCCGTCATCGAGGGTGTACTTCAGGTCGACCATGCGCCCGTTGATGCCACCTTGTGCGTTGAGATAATCGAAGTAGGCGCGCTCGCCGTAGATGAGCGACGAGAAGTTCGACGAGATTGGTCCGGTCTGAGTCGAGATGGTCCCAACGGTGATCGAGTTCTGGGTCACTCCGGGCTGGCTGGGCGCCGAAGCGGCACCTGCCGCGCTCGCGGCGCCGAGCGACACGAGTCCCGCGGCGAGGGCGGCGCCGGCCATCGCCACCTTCGCACCCATCGCCTTGGTGTGCTGTCTTGCCATGTCGACCCCACTCAGTCCGCTTGCCGCATCCCCCCCGGGACCACGGTCACTGTAGCGGTCCTTCTTGATCGCATTTGAGCGCATAAGTCCATTCATCTCAACCCCCCCAATCCCCCTATTTCAAGAACAGTCGTTGCCGGTCAAACTCGCGCAGCGCACTCACTTCTTCCATCCGCACGCTCGCCAACTCTTCGACGTCGCGTTCACTGTCGGGAAGGTAACCGCACGCCCCGATCAGCGCTTGGACACGCTCGGCCACCGATGAATCGCCGGCTGGGACCGCGGCCACACGCAAGACGCCGTCACGTCGGCGCAAGATCCCAAGATTGGTGACCACGCTCACTACCCGGTGCCCCGGCGATGTGACGTAGGCCACTTCTTCGGGGAGTCGTTCGGGCCGAGCAAGGGTCACCACGACGCACGCAGTGGCCCGGCTCGCCACGTCATTGGCACCTCCCGAGCCGACCAAGAATCGCCCACCGGCGAGCTCGGTGGAGTTGAGGCAGCCGTGGCGGTCGACTTCGGCGGCACCGAGACAACCCACGGTCTTGGTGCCAGGGCCACCAATCACCATGCCGAGCACCGTTTGTGCATCGCTCAGTTGGGGTGTCCCGGGGAAGACCCGGTGATTAAAGATGTAGGGATCGGCCGGCGTCGGCTCGTAACCGAACAACCCGAGCTCGGCCGTTAAGGTGACCCGGCTCCCCCTCGCCCGGGCCCGACCGACCGCGACCCATGCCGCCAGGTTGGCCACCCCGGCCCCGGCAAGGACCGCATCGGCCCCGACCTCGGCCACGACACGCTCGACCTCACGTGCGCCGAGAGCGGCCGCGTGTTCCCACTGTGTGAACACCGGGTCGTCGGGCACCGCGGTGGCGTCCGCGTCTTCCTTCCAAGAAGCCGGATCGGATCGGCCCTCAAGCCATCGAAGATGGTCATCCCCCAAGAGCGCGAGGTAGGCATCGTGGGTGGTCGGCTCGAGCACCCATTTGGTGGCGAACTGGTCGAACGTGTTGTCCTTGGCTGCTGCTGCGGCGCTGCTCCAGAACGCGATGTCCTCGCCATAGCTCTCGACGGGGAGTCCGGGAGCATAGGAACCCCCCGGGTGGGCACCGAATCGAGCTTCGACGATGGCGAGGACGCGGTGGGCCGGAATCTTGACCCGGTGGCCGAGTCCGAACGCTTGTGCATCGTCAATGACCCGATCGACGGTCGCAACGACGCCGCGACGAGCGCCGAGGGCGCCCCAAACCCCCTCGAGGAGCGGCTCGGAGAGATACAGGTTTCCCGAGGTGTCCGCTGCTGGGGAATGCACGAGGGCGATGTCGGGGGCCAACGGTTCGAGGACACCAAGTCGCCCGAACGGCGAATCAATCTCGGCAAAGCCGTCGTTGGCTGCCATGGCGGAGCCGACCAGCGACCCGGTCACCGCGGCGGGCAGGCCTCGGGCGGCCGCCTCCATTCGTTGGGCCAGGGTGAGGATCGACCAGTGCTCGACCTCGACCTCGCCTGACTCATAGGCCGAGCGGAAGATTGGGTTGGGCGCATAGGTCGGGAAACTGTTGCCCGAATAGGTGGTCACGACCTTGTCGACGAGACCGCCACGAAAGAAGAGGGCGCCGAGGGCGCCGAGGCTGGACATGATGAGGGTGAATCCGGGTTCTTGGCCCCAGAACTGGCGGGCCAGTTCGCGGGCACCGGCCGTCCAACGACTGTGGCCGAGCATGACGTGAACGGCGTCGCCTGGACGCACCTGTCCGCGAATGGCCGCTTCAAGCGACGTGAACAACGGGCCGCCTGCCCCCCGACCGGCATGGTTCATGCCTGACAAGCTCCAATTTGAGCGGCGTCACCGCTCGGTTGAGGCGTCACTGCCGACTCCCGCGAAACCTGACCACCGTGTCAGGTTAGCCATTCGGACCGGACCGGGCACTACGATGCCCGAGGCATGGGATCGCCTCGAGTCCAGCGTGACGGGGTGGCCCCGTCCAGTACCGCCAAACGGACGGCAGCGGCCAAGAAGCTGGCTTCGCCGTCGGCGGGGGCGGGTCTGCCGGTGGGCGAGAACGATGCGGTCGGCGCGCCAGCGTCCAAACGCGTCCTGCGGAGCCAAGGCCGCCGCACCATGCGCAAATTGCTCGACGCCGCCATGGTCGCCTTCGATCAACGGGGCTACCACGCCACCCGGGTCAATGACGTGGTCGAGATCGCCAAGACCTCACATGGCACCTTCTACCTGTACTTCTCCAATAAAGAGGACCTGTTGCGCGCGCTGGTCACCGAGGCCGCCACCGAGGCCCAACACCTTTACGAAGCGCTGCAGTTGGCCCCCGAACTCGGGGGTGCCCCCCAATGGGACGACGTCCAGGGGTGGGTCAAGGCCTATTCAGAACTCTGGTTGCGCTACGCCCCTCTCTTTCGGGCCTGGACCGACCTCGCAACCATTGACCCTGAAATTGATCGACGTAATCCGACAGACCTTCACCGTCATGTCCGACGCCCTCGCCAGGCAGATCGGCCCGGATGCATCGGGGCACATCTTGGATCGCGAGGCCGCCGGCATGGCCGTCCTCGCCATGCTCGATCGGTTCCACTACCTGCGCGAGTTCGTCGGGCGCCCCGTCGACGAGGCCGCCATCGACACCATGACGACCATGGTCTACCGGGCCCTCTTCGACGGCTCGGAATAGCCGGCCCGAACGAGTCCGAACCCCAAGGTCGCCCACCGGTCATTGCTTTGACCGGATCGGTGGCGTCAGATGCCCAGGCGGTTGGTCGTGAGGCCCGCCCAGAAACCACCGTCGGTGTAGACGTTCGCCCCCGTGATGTAGCTCGCCATGTCGCTATTTAAGAAGACCAAAATGTGTGCCTGCTCCTCGGGGGTGGAATTGCGACCGAGGGGCTTGGGAAACGCGTCCATGAAGTCCTTACCCATGTAGTTCTCGAAGTCCGGCATCATGGGCGTGTTGGTCGGCCCCGGCGAGGTGCAGTTCACCCGGATTTCGGGGGCCAGGTCGAGAGCGGCGTGCATGGTCCACACGATGATGACCTGCTTGGAGAAGAGGTAGCCCTCGCCGACCAACTCGGGCCGGGCCTCCAACCAAGACCGCGCGGCGTCGTAGCCATCGGTTGCCACCAACTCGGCAATGACCTCGAGCATCTGGTCCCAGCCAATGCCTCCCGCCGACGAGATCGTGGCCACTGCGCCCTTGCCATCCATCATCGGGGCGACCCGGTTGGTCAGGTGTCGCGCCGCCACAAAATTGACCAGCATCGTGTCAAGGCCGCTGAATGGGGGCCCCGGCAGGCCCGCGCAGTTGAACAGGGCGTCGATGTGACCACCGATCTGGTCCACCGCAGCGTCGATGGCGTCGCTTTGACGAAGGTCGGTCTGGTAGTACCCCGCCACCTTCGCCGACGGTTCTTTGATGTCGAGGACATGCACCTCGGCGCCCAGACCCAACAGATCATCCACCACCGCTGCGCCCATGCCGGCGCCGCCTCCGCCGCTCACGATGACCCGCTTGCCCTCGTAGCCCCAATCGATTGCCATGTACCGAACTCCTTTAGACCCGTGTGGCCGCGCGAACGACGTGCGTCCTCAGCTGATGGTTTCTCTGCGTGCGAATCCTGACAGATGCGTCAGGTTCATGCCCAACCCGGGCTCAGAGCGCGCCGCCGGCCCCGAAGACCTGCGCAAAGATGCCGTCGACCCCCGATCCGTGGAGGGTCAATCCCCCGTCGACCACGATGTTTTGCCCATTGACGAACCGGGCCAGGTCCGAGCACAAGAAGACGACCACGTCGGCAATGTCTTCGGGCTCGCCCACTCGGCCGACCGGCGTGTCGCGCACGAAACGCTCCTCTTGGTCCGGCATGAACTCGAACATCGGCGCCGTCATGGTTGTGCGGATCATGCCGGGCGAGACCGCGTTGACCCGGATGGAGGGGGCGTACTCGAGCGCCGCCGACGCCGTCAGGGCGGCCACCGCGGCCTTGGACGCGGCGTAGGGGCCCTCGCCGGCGGCCGGTCGGGTACCGCTGATGGAGGCGGTCGACACGATGGACCCGCCACCGCCCGCCAACAGGTGCGGAATTGCCGCCCGAAAGCCCGCGTAGACCCCCGTCAGATTGACCCGCAGCACCCGTTCCCACTCAGCCGGATCTCCCTCATGGAGCCGGGAGAACGAACCAATGCCGGCGTTGTTGTACAGGATCGACAAGCCCCCCAGGGAGTCGGCCGCAGCGTCGATCACCGCCTTGAGCCCATTCGGATCACCGACATCAGCCGCGAAGGCGAAACCGTTGATCTCTGTGGCCACCGCCTCGGCCGAGTCACCGTCGAGGTCGATGACCGCCACCGTTGCGCCCTCCTCGGCCATCCGCCGACACGTGGCACGACCAATGCCAGACCCCCCTCCCGTGACGATGGCCCGGCGTCCGTCAAGCAGTCCCATGGTGTTTCCCCTCCTCATGGCGCCGCTTGACCGCTTCGGTCCACGGCGACGCCTCGAATGTGATCGGTACGGCAAGTTCGCGGATCAACAGCTCTTGCGCCATGCTCATGTAAAGCACCCCGTCATCGCCATACATGGTCGAACGCATCATCGAGCGCCCGCCGGCGTTGACCACGGTGTGCTGATCGAGGTAGTTCCACACATCGGCGCGCCGGGGCCGATGAAACCACAATGCGTGGTCCAGGCTGGCGTCGGTGTGGGTCCCCCAGCTCCCGAGACTCAGCGGCCGAAACGAATCCCCGGTCATGTCTGACATGTAGGACAACAAAGCGGCATGGAGCGCCGGCTCGTCGGGCAAGACGCCCTTGGTGCGAAACCAGCACCGTCGAGTCGAGGCAAATGAACCGTCCTCGCGTCGTTCAGTGGGCCCGATCTCTCGGATCTCAAATGGAAACGGCCCGTCGAAGCCCTCAATATCTGTGGGCTTCGGGAGGTCGGTGGCCAATGGCAATTGATACTCGTCGCCCGCCTCTTCAATGTGAAATGAACACATCATCTTGAATGTGACACGACCTTCGACCTCTGTCGTGACCTCCCTCGCACTAAAAGAGCGGCCATCGCGCACGCGTTCGACCCGCTGGACCGCGGTCGACCCCGGCACCGAGGGTGCCAGGAAATATCCGTGCAACGAATGGACCCCGAGCCCATCGGGCACGGTTCGCATTGCCGCGTGAAGGGCTTGTGCGACCACCAAACCACCGAACGTCCGACTCGCGCCCCAACCCTTCGGGCTGAGATTGGTCACGATCGAATGCCCCTCGGCATCCAATCCGCCGTCGTTGCCCTCAATGGCTGCGACCAGGTCCATCAAGGTGCCCGATGCGAACTGCGTCTCCTCTACCTCCAAGGCGCTGACTCCACTAGGGCGCGACGCTCACGACAGCACGACGTCGATATCGAGGCCCCGTGCCGTCAAGTCGACACGGGTATTGTCCTCCGCGTATCGCAGGCCCTGGACATTGAAGAGTCGAACTTCATCGGCCTCGACCGGGAACGGTCCCCAATGCCATGTGCCCCGATCGAGCACGATGGGCTCGAGCACCTCGAGCCGGAACACCACAATGGCCTCACGGTCATTTGGCTGTGAGAAATCCACCGACGACGGGGCGACCGCGATGACCGCCGGTACGTTGAGTGCCATGACGGTCTGCGTGTGGGTGTCGTGGCGATAGAGCATCTCGCACCGCAGCCCGTGGTCGGTCGCGGGGACTTCGGATCGAAGATGCCCGATCAGGTTCACGTGGACGTCATCCCACTCGAATGACAGGCGATGATCGCCATCGCGTGGATCGGTATCGGCCACCGGCAGCCAACCGAATGGCGCCCAGGCCATTTCGGACAGCGGCTCGGGGCCGACTCTTCGGCGCTGCTCGGACACCGTGTTCCCCTTCTTGTTCGAGTGGTGTGTCGCTACCTGGCATCGAGGATCTAACCTGACGCCAGAGTCAGTCTAGAGAACACAAGGATGGTGACCGTATGGACGTGCGCAGCATTGAAGCCAAGGCACCGGTCGTCGAGCACAACGGCACCGTGCCCGTGTGGTGGATGATCGAGTCCCGCGAGTTCAAAGACATCACCGACGGCGGGTACCTTGAGCTGGTCAACGAGTTCGAAGTCCCAGGTGGTGGCCTGGTCGACCCCCATTCGCATCCGACCCACGAGTTCTATTACGTGATGAACGGCCGCGGCATCATGACCATCGAGGGCGAGGACCGGCCCATTGCCCAAGGTGATCTCGTCTACATCCCCCCCGACAAGGTCCACTCGCTTCGCCCGATCAGCGATCATGCCCCCATCCATTGCTTCTGCTTCGCCATCGGGGTCAAGGGCGCGGGCGAGATCAACTACACCACCCACTAGGTGTCCCGCGTTCTGGTGACCCGCCGCTTGACCAGCGGCGGCACGGACCCTTTGTTGGCGGCCGGGCATGAAATCATCGGCCCGTCGCCCGATGATGCCCCAATGACCGCCGAAGCGCTGCGCGAAGGCGCGGCCACGTGCGACGCCATCGTCTGCCTGCTGACCGACCAGATCGACGCGGCAGTGCTCGCTGCGGGCGCCGAAGGCGGGCGGTTACGAGTCGTAGGCAATGCCGCCGTCGGGTACGACAACATTGACGTCGCCACGGCGCACGAGCTCGGAATTGCCGTGTGCAACACCCCGGGGGTCTTGGACGCAACCACCGCGGATCTGGCGTTCCTCTTAATCCTGGCCGCCACGCGCATGGCCAGCCTGGCCGAACACGACCTGAGAAACGGCCGATGGAAGGGCTGGGGATTCACCACCCACCTGGCCCAGGACGTCCACGGTGCCACGCTCGGACTGGTCGGCTATGGACGCATCGCCCAGGCGGTGGCGGCCCGGGCGCAGGGATTCGACATGGAGGTGCTCCACACGGCGCGACGCGACACCGGCCAGCCGGGTTACGTGGCCACATTGCCCGATCTCCTCGAGCGATCCGACATCGTCAGCCTCCACGTTCCCTTGACCAAGGACACCCATCATCTGATCGGCGCCGCCGAGTTGGCCATGATGAAGCCGACCGCTGTGCTGATCAACACTGCCCGGGGTCCGGTCGTTCACGAAGACGCCCTGGTCGATGCGCTCGAGGCCGGCGCGCTCTTTGGGGCCGGGCTCGATGTCTTCGACGGCGAGCCACAGTTGAACCCCCGACTGCTCAGCGCACCGCGCATCACCCTTCTCCCCCACATCGGCAGTGCGACGGTGGCCACCCGCACGCGCATGGCCCAGCTGGCCTGCCAGGGAGTCTGCGACGTACTCGACGGTCGCACGCCTCCCAATCTGATCTGAGCTAACCGTCCGCTAGAGGCGACGGCCCGTGGCCGCCCAGTACTCATCGCGCAACACGCGCTTGGTGAGCTTCCCGCCGTCGGTCCGGGGCAGCGCAGGGGTGAAGTCAACCGAGCGAGGACACTTGTATCCCGAGAGCCTGAGTCGGCACCACTCCATCAGATCGTCGGCCAGTTCGGCTGAGGGGACGGCGCCCGACGTCAGCTCGACCACCGCCTTGACTTGTTCGCCCCACTCGGGGTCAGGAACCCCAATGACGGCGACGTCGCCCACCTTTGGGTGCGCGGACAGCACTCCTTCGATCTCGGCCGGGAAGATGTTCACTCCCCCGCTGATGATCAGGTCCTTGGCCCGATCGCAGATGAACAGGTAGCCATCGTCATCGAGGTACCCCATGTCCCCGAGTGTGAAGGCGCGGCCCCGATGGACCGAACGGGTCAGTTCTGGCTCTCCTTTGTATTCAAAGGGCGTTGCTCTCGATTCCAAGTAGACGTGACCGACCTCACCGGATGGCAGCTCCTCCCCATCGTCGTCGAGGATCCGCAAAGTCATCCCGCGAATGGCTCGGCCGACGGTCCCGGGTTTTTCCAACCAGCGATATGGCTTGGCGATGGTGGCTGCGCCCTCCATGCCCCCGTAGGTCTCCCAGATCACCGGTCCCCACCACTGGAACATCTGCTTCTTGATCTCAAAGGGGCAAGGCGCGGCGGAATGGACAACTACTTCGAGACTCGAATGGTCGTAACGGGAGCGGGTTTCGTCAGGAAGTCGCAAGAGCCGGACGAACTGGGTGGGCACCATGTAGGCGGTCGACACCCGATGCGTCTCGATGAGCTTGAGGGTTTGTTCGGCGTCGAACTTTCCCATAATGACGAGTCCCTGCCCTACGTTGAGCGCACCTTGGAAGAAGCCCTGGCAACCACCATGGTGCATGCCGGCGGACACGAGGTGGGCGCCGGTGAGCGGACGAAACTGAAAGGCCTGACCAAAACTCTTCAGGCGGTCTGCGTAGTCCCATGGGTCGACGTCGGGCAGCGGTCGCCACACCGCCTTGGGCTTGCCGGTTGTGCCGGACGAATAGGTGATGAGGCCACCGAGCAAACGGTCCGGCGGCGGCGAAGAGTCGACTCCATCGGTGATCTCCTCGCTTGGGGTAAAGCCGTCGATCGCCCCACCGACACAGATTCGTTGCATCGAAGCGATAGCCGGGAGAAGTTGGTTGATCGCTTCAGCGTGATCGACGTGGACCACCACGCAGTGTGCCTCACAATGTTCGAGGATCTCGCCGATTTCACTGCTGGTGAGCGCAGGATTGAGGCAGACGTAACGAAGCCCACTCTCTTGGCACGCCAGTTGCCACACCACCATGTCGACACCATTGGGCAGGAGAAGGACAATTGTGTCGCCGGGCGCCAGGCCGCTACGTCGAAGGCCGCGGACCAACCGATGGGCTCGATCGGCCAGCTCGCGATAGGTCAGCCGTTCCCCGGTTGGTGAACTGAGGATCGCCCACTGCTCAGGATGATCCTGGGCAATCCACCAGACGCCCAAACGCTGCTGCCAGGGGTTCTCCACAGCCGCCATGGGAGATGAGTATACCCAATTGATTCTGAGATCGTCAGCGAAGGTACTTCGACAGCACCTCCAAATGACGGCGAAGCCGATGCCGCGCCAGCTCCCCGTCGCCATCGATGATTGCCTCGGCGATGCCCTTATGGGTACGCGGGACCTCGTTGGCCACCTTCTGCCGGGCCGAATCGGAGAGCTGATCAATTTGGTGCAGGCGGGTGAGTCGGATCAGCACGAGTGCGACGAGTTCGAGAGCCCGATTCTTTCCGAGCGAGACAATCACCCCGTGCAAGTCGTTCCCCGCATCGGCGAACTCGGCATCTGATGCGTTCTTCTCGCGTTCGAGTGCATCACGGAGCTGCCTCACCCCGGCATCGTCGATGCGCTGCGCGGCGAATTCGACCAATACAAGTTCGAGTCGCATACGCAGGTCGGCCAGATCGGCCACCTGCATGCCCCGCCGGGCCAGATAAACGGCGACTACGTCGGTGACGGCATCGATGCTCGGTTCGGTGACGAACATGCCGCCCCCGGGACCACGGCGCATCGCCGCAATGTGGTGATGCTCCAAGAGCCGCACCGCTTCGCGAAAGACCGCCCGACTGACCCCGAAGCGTTCGATGAGGTCGGTTTCCGATCCCAAGAGGTACCCCGGGGGTAGCTCGTCGATGATGACTTCTTGGATGATGGCCCGGGCCACGTCCTCGGAACGGTTGCTGGTTGCGGCGCCGCCCAACGTCACGGTGTTGGGGAGCTGTTGATGCGACGAACGGCGGCTTCGCAGGTACTCAGCCTCGGCCTGGAGGTGCTTGCGCATCCGGTGGCGGGCCAGACCGGCGTCACCCGCGGTGACTGCGGCGGCGATGCGGGCATGGGCGTGTTGGGATTGCGACAGCGTGCTTGTGGTGAAGGCGGCCGGGTCACGGAAGTACAACACCGGAACCCGGTTGAGGATGTAGACGAACAATTCGAGTGCGGGGTTCTGGGTAATGGTCGCCATCAATGTATGGATGGCTCGATGGTCCTGGAGGGCACCACTCGCTTCCTCGTCGACCAGAAGTCGCAACTTCGCGACGTCACTTTCGTCGAGCCGGGCCGTGGCGACTTCGGTGACGATCTCTTCGAGCACGAGGCGCGCCTCGAACACCTCATCGAGGGTCGCGTTGACGCGATGGAGATAGAGCACCGCCGCATCGATGATCGCTTCGACTGTTGGCTCGGTGACCACCAGACCTCCACCTGGCCCGCGTCGCATGCGGGCCACCTGTTGGTTCTCGACCAGTCGAACGGCCTCTCGAAAGACCGCACGACTCACGCCGTAGTGCTCGATGAGGTCGGTTTCAGAACCCAACACCTCTCCGACCGGCCAGCCGCGATCGATGACATCGGTCACGATCTGGCGAGCCACGGTGGTCGCGAGCTTCTGATGGGCGTCTGGGATCGGCCGCGACTTGAGGGCTGCGCCACCGCGCGTCGACTTCAACCGCGAAGGTGCCGTCATTTAGCCAGGGTATATCGGGTGCCAGCAGCCATCGGCGGATGAATCCAGGTCGGCCGAACGCCCAAACCGCCGCGAAATGGCTGATCAGGCCTCACCTCTTGGCGTGCCACGAGCACGAAAGAGCACATATCGCCCGGGCGAGGTATCGACTGTTGGGGATACTCTATTGTAACGGCCCATGAACCTTGAGGCGATCGAATTCGACGTCGGGGACGACAAGGTGGCCACCATCACGCTGAATCGGCCCGAGGCGCTCAACTCTTGGAACGATCAGATGGCCAGCGAGATTTCTTGGGCTTGGCAAACCATCCGTGACGACGATGAGATTCATGCCGCAGTACTCCAAGCCAATGGCGAGCGGGCCTTTTGCACCGGAGCCGATCTGCGCAGCGGCACGTCGTGGTTCTTCAAGTCCAACGTATGGAACACCTTTGACCCGGGAATGACCCTCTCGCCCAAGTCCTACCACCGCTGCTGGAAGCCGGTCGTGGCCGCGGTCCACGGGATGGCCGCCGGCGGGGCGCAGTACTTCCTCAATGAGGCCGATCTGATCGTGGCGGCAGATGATGCCGAATTCTTCGATCCGCATGCCAATGGTGGGATTGTCTCGGCACTCGAGCCGATCGGGATGCTGCATCGGGGCGTGCCACTCGGTGACGTGCTGCGCTGGGCGCTCATGGGCAACGAGGAGAGGATCACGGCCGAAACTGCCCTGCGACTGGGCCTGGTCACCGAGGTCGTGTCTCGATCCGACCTGCGCAATCGGGCTCGCAGCATCGCGGCATCGATTGCCGCCCGCAATCCCCGATCGATCCAGGGAACGGTGCGGGCCATTTGGGAATCACTGGATATGACGAGGTCCATGGCTCTCCAAAACGGAATGGCCTATACCCACATCGGCAACACTCCGCCCGATCCGGCCTCGGGACAGCCTCGAGCGAAGGAGCCCCCCACTTATCGCTAGGTTCCCGGCAACGACGGCGCGCCATAGCGCCGTCGGTACTCAGCCCGTGTGGTCACCGAGGTGTCAACATCGATGGCGTGCGCCCGTAGCGCACCGACCGTAGCCCACGCTCGGGATCCCTGCGCGAACGGTTCGAAACGAAAGAAGCGGCTGGCGTTGGCATGCGTGATCTTGTCGATCTGCGCGTCGGTGGTGCCGGCACCCAAGAACTCAGCGTGGAGCATCTCGGGTGAGTGCGGCCAATGGGAATCGGAGTGTGGGTAGTCGCACTCCCACGCCACCACGTCCTCGCCGATGCGGTCGAGCAACCGCAGCGATGACGGGTCGGTGATGAAGCAGCCTAAGAAATTCCGACGGAACAGATCGGTTGGTGATCCGCCCCCGTCCCCGATGTCGAGACCCGTCCAGCGGTGGTTCGACACGTGGCGGTCGAGGCGGTCGAGGTAGAACGGGATCCAGCCGATCCCACCCTCAGATGAGCGCGACCCGAAGATCCGGGAAGCGGCGAAACGTGCCACTGATGATCAGGTCGTTTGCACTGAGTGCGGAGAGCTGGGGTGCCAGCATGATCAGGTGGTCGATGGGGGCGCCGTTCGGGTGGGTGATCAAGCCGAAGGAGCCGCCGATGTGCATACAAACCGCCATGTCGGTGTCGCACAATGCGGAAAACACCGGGTCCCAGTGGTCGGTGAAGAAGCTTGGGAGTCCCACGCCATGCGGTGCCTCGGGCAGGCTCACCGCGGTGCAACCGAGGTCGGCGACCCGGTGAATTTCGCTGACCGTGGCGTCGATGTCGAAGAGCGGAAGAATCGCCAGCGCAATAAAGCGTCCGGGGTATGCGCCACACCATTCCGCGATATGCCAATCGTTGTAGGCCGAGACAACCTTCTTGGTGAGATCAATGTCCTTCGCTCCCGAGCGGACCAGGTTCATGCCGTTGAAGCCGGGAAACGAGGGAAAGCACATCGAGGCGAGGACGCCGTTGGCGTCCATGTCCCGTACCCGATGCGTCACGTCGTATACGCCCGGGCGCATCTCGGCGAATCCCACCGGATCCATGCCCCACTCCTCTTGAGGCCACGACGCCACCGCGTTGAGGCCGAACGACCCCGTTTCCGTGTCGAGGTAGTGCCAGTGCTCGACGCCGTCATCGCCGGTCACGACCTTCGGGGCCCGGTCGAGGCAATTGGCCGGTAGGTGCCGCTCGAACATGTCGGCCGGCTCGATGACGTGGTCGTCGATACTCACCAAGACCATGTCATCGACGCGCATGCCGCTCCTCTCACCGCCGCTGAGCTCACGATACCGTATTAGAGTATCCTCAACTATTGGTGGTCAGGATCCGTCAATTCGGGAGTGAGGCAATGGCAACTCAGGGGACTCACGCGATCACGAGGGGTCTTATCAAGTGACGACAATGGCCGATTCACCCTCCCTCGTCACTACCGACCTCGCAAGCGACGTGATGTTCAACGACCCGTTCCCGCGCTATGCACACTTACGGCACACCGCGCCGGTCTCGAAGGTTCAGTCGAAGCAACTTGTCGGCTCAGGTGGCTACATGCTTACCCGCTACGACGACGTGTTGACGCTCTTGAACGACGCCCGCTTCTCGAGCGACTCCATGGGCCAAGGGGACTCATGGATCATGAACCATCTCCCAAAAATGCTCCGCCTGCTCGCCGACAGCATGGTCTACAAGGATGATCCGGATCATGCCCGACTGCGCAGGCTGGTCAACAAGGCGTTCACTCCTCGGATGGTCCAGGGCATGGCCGACGATATGCAGCACATCATCGACCAACTCATCGCTCGGGTCGACCAGGGAGTCGTAGTCGACCTCGTCTCAGAGATCGCCGTCCCCCTTCCCCTCACCGTCATTTCGAACATGCTCGGCGTTACTGATGACGACCGAGATCAGTTCCACGTCTTGATGACTCGATTTGTCGCAAGTGTGGGAAGTGGGAGCTTGGCCGCCTTTGCCCGTGCCATCCCATCCGCCCGGAAATTGTTGCGCATGATCGAACGGATGGCCGACGAGCGGCGGGCGGTTCCCGACGACGGCCTGATATCGGCGTTGGTGGCGGCCAGTGATGACGGGGACAAGTTGAGTCCTGACGAGGTGTCCGCCATGATCTTCCTCCTCATGCTGGCCGGTCACGACACCACGGCCAATCTCATCGGGAGCTCGATGCTCGCGCTTATGGAAAATCGCGATCAGGCTGCCCGCTTCCGCGACGACGCGACGCTGACCCCCTCGGCCGTCGAGGAATTGCTGCGCTTCACAACACCCGTCCCGTGCGGGACACCGGAATTGCACTTGAAGACGTCGAATTCGACGGCACAATAATTCCCAAGGGCAGCAAGATCCTCGGGATGATCATTTCCGCCAATCATGACGAGACGGTCTTTCGTGATCCTGAGACACTCGATCTTGGGCGTGATCCCAACCGCCACCTCACCTTCGCCTTCGGGAAGCACTTCTGTCTCGGGAATCAGCTGGCCCGCTTCGAGGGTCAGATCGCCATCAGGACCTTGACCGAACGATTTCCGGACATGCGGCTCGCTGTCCCACGTGAACGACTCGCCTATAAGCCGATCCAATCGCTTCGTGGACTGCGCGCCCTGCCGGTGCACCTGGCGTAGGCGCGCGGATCATTTGCCTGGGTCTCATTGCCGGCCTTCATGGCATTACGTACTCTCATTAGCCGACGCACCAACTCGGGAGGAGCGGGATGGATTTCGCATTCAGCGAAGAGCAGGACCTCCTTCGCCAGGTGACGAAACGATTCTTGGACGACGTGCATCCGCTGAGTTCGCTTCGCCCGTCGCTTGAGGCGCCCGAAATCGTTGACCGTGGCCTGTGGCGCAAGGCCGCCGAGCTCGGCTGGACCTCGATGCTGATCCCGGGGGATCACGGCGGCGGAAGTGTCACCGAACAACCCTTAGTGGATCTGGTGGTCTTGGGTGAGGAACTGGGCCGGGTGCTTCACCCGGGCCCATTTGTCCCAACCAACGTCGTCGCGGATGCCATCGCTCGCCATGGCACCGAAGCACAACGGGCGCAGTTGCTTCCGTCGATCGCACGGGGCGACGTGATGGCGGCCTGGTGTGCGAGCGCCGATGGCTCAATCGAAATCAGCGAGTGCGCAGTCGATCTCGACGATCGAGGGGGCGCACCGGTGCTCAATGGTGTCGCCCGATTCTCCCACGGCGCGACCATTGCCGATCTTCTGCTCGTCTTGGCCAGGACCGCTGAGGGACCCAAGTACCTGGTCGTTCCGTCGTCGGCACCGGGAATTCACCGGCGCACCCAGCTCACATTGGACCTCACGCGGCGGTTCGCCGAAGTCAACTTCGACCATGTCGCGGTTGGCGCCGATCAGCTGCTGGTGCGGACCACCGAGATGGTGCACGAACGTGCCGTCGGCATCGCCACGGTGCTCCAATCGGCCGAGGCGGTCGGTGCGGCCGACCACCTCTTTGACGCGACAGTGGACTACTTGGGCATGCGGACCCAGTTCGGGCGAACCATTGCCAGTTTCCAGGCGATCAAACATCGTTTGGCCGACTTGCTCGTAACACGCGAGGGCATGCGGGCCGCGACTCACTACGCGGCGCTCGCACTCGGGGACGGATTCGATGATGCAGTTGCCGCCGTGCACACGGCCGGCTCCTATGTTCCCGGCGGCTTCGCTCACCTCTGCGGCGAGTCGCTCCAACTCCATGGCGGAATCGGCTTCACGTGGGAACACGATGTCCATCTCTTTGTCCGTCGCGCCTTCACCAACCAGGGCCTCTATGGCGATTCACGTTGGCACCGTGAACGACTGTGCGCGATGAGAGGCAGCAGCCTGATGGACATCACCGTCGCCGAGATTCCTCGCCGCTACGACGAATTCACTTCGGCCTTGCGCGCCTGCATCGCGGCCAATCGACCGACTCTGCAATGGAAGCAGCGCAGCGGCTTGCGGGTACCCGACGACGAACGTGACATTGCCGCCCTGCGCCAATGGGTGCGGGCCCTCGATGACGCCGGCTATCGACTGGACCGCTTCTCGCTCGAAGACACCGACCCGTTCGAACAACGGATCATCGTGCGAGAACTCGGTCGGGTGGGCATCCCCTACATTCTTGGCAACCCCCTGGTCAGCGGTGCGCTCAAGGCGTATGGAACGAAGGATCAGCAGCGGCGCTATCTGCCCCCGATGGCGCGGGGCGATCACATTTGGACCCAACTCTTCAGCGAACCAAATGCCGGAAGCGATCTGGCCTCGCTGCAGACCAGTGCCCGGCTTGAGGGCGACCATTACATCGTCAACGGACAGAAGGTCTGGAGCACATGGGCCCAGTGGGCCGACTACGGCTACCTCTTGGCCCGCACCGAGCCGGTGCCCGGGCCGCCAGGCATCTCGGCCTTCATCCTCAACATGAACGCGCCTGGAGTCGAGGTCCGGCCACTGCGCGAGATGACGGGAACGACCGACTTCAATGAAGTCTTTCTCGACGACGTCGCGATCCCGGTCACCGACCTCATCGGGCAGACCGGAAACGGTTGGGTCGCCGCTCAGACCAGCCTGCTCACCGAGCGCGAAGGCGTCGGCGGCGGGCGCGACCGGCATGGTCACCGACGGCTTGGTCGACTTGGCCCGAGCGCATCGCCGTCGCGGACGCCCGGCCCTCGAAGACGACGCCGTTCGCCAAGAGATCGGCGGCCTGATCGCTCGGGCGCGCATCTTCGCTGCGCTCGGCTATCAAGCGACCACGAAGGCGGCCAGCGGGTCGATGGATGCCTGGGATGCCCCGCTGACCAAGATCTGGTTCAGCGAGATGAACCTCGAGGTGGCCGAGTACGCCATGCAGCTTCAAGGCAGCCGGGGGTCATTGGTCGAAGGCGATCCGGGGGCGTTCGACGATGGGAAGTGGCAGGACCGGTTTCTCTACGCCCGCGCACTGACCATCGCCGGCGGTTCCAACGAAATCATGCGAAACGTGATCGCCGAGCGCGGGCTCGGCCTGCCGAGGGAGCCTCGAGGCAGCGGCTGAGCGCGATTATTTTCGCTCGGCGCGCTTGGCTTGGGCTTCAGCCAGCCAACGCCTGACTGCCTGGCGGTGCTCGTCGGTCATGGCCGAAAGTGCCATGCGCTCCCCCTCGACCGGGAGGGCTTCGGCCAGCGTGAGATGGTCGGCCTGATTGACGTTGGCCTTGAAGAAACGTTGGGCCGTGGTGGGTCCCTCTGCAATCTCGCTCGCCCACGTAAATGCCGCGACACGCAACGCATCATCGGGAACAATGCGGTTGAACAAGCCCAATGACAACGCCAGCTCGGCGTCGATGGTCACGTCATCGACCAACAACTCGAGCGCTTTGGCCGGTCCAACCAGTCGACTCAAGAACCAGGTACCACCGAAATCACCACTAAATCCCAGCTTTCCCCAGCCCGGGATCAACTTGGCGGAACGAGCGGCGATTCGCAAATCTGTTGAGAGGGCAATACTCATTCCCGCACCGACGGCCGCACCCGGCAACGCGGCCAACGTGATCTTCGGGGAGTCGTGGAGGAGTTCGACCATCCGGGCATCATGAGCAAGCATGCGTCCGAGTTCGGCGGCCGATTTCTTGGGCGATGCAGCCGTCGAATCGTCCGGCCGACGCGAAGTCCCGCCGCCAACGTCACCGCCCGAACAAAACGCCGTGCCGGCACCGGTAATCATGATGCATCCGACCGCATCATCTTCGATGAATTGCTCGAGTACGCGAGGCACCGCTTCATACATATCTGCGTGGAGCGCATTGCGACGCTCCGGTCGGTGCAAGGTGACGATTCCCACTGCGTCGGTGACCTCGGCAATGACGGTCTCGGTACCGGTTTCGATCTGCATGGATGGCTCCTTCGGGGTCACTTTGTCGCCACTCGATGCATATCAACCATCGCTGCTACGGCGAATCGGGACAGAATCGGCGGGGTCGATCCGATTGCCCGAGTGTCCTATTAAGGATACTCTATACGCCACACCCCCAACCCCCGAGAAGAGCGAACCGCAACGATGGCGACATCTACGAAAATCGAGAAGGCAACCGACTTCAGATTGAAAGACGCTGACATTGAACACGCCCAGGCCCTGATCGGGCACTATTCAGCGTCGGGAGCCCACGAGCACTTGACGATCGGGACCTATGACACGTTCCGCAATTTCGCTCGGGGCTATGGAGACGACAACCCGCTGTTCTGCTCGGAGGATTACGGGGTGGCGACTCGTTGGGGGAGCCAGATCGCCCCTCCGATGATGGGGATCGGCCTCGGGGCCCCACTCTTAGCCGACCCGCCGACTGAGGTGCCCAAGCGGCCGTCATTTCGGGGCATCCACGTCTTCGTGTCCGGCAGCACCTGGGAGTGGTATCGCCCGGTCAAGCCCGGCGATCGCCTCTACAGCTTCGGTGGCACCGAGTCAGTGGAGGTCAAGGATTCCGAGTTTGCAGAACGCTCCGTCCAGATCACCTACCTCAACGTGAAACTCAACCAACGGGGCGAGGTTGTCGCATCGATGCGGGTGCTGGCTATCCACACCGAACGCAAGACGGCGAGGGACCGGGGCAAGTATCGGGCCATCGAAGCCGCCACCTACGACGATGAGGCTCTTGCTCGCCTTGACGCGATCTACGCCACGGAAACGGTACGCGGCTCTGAACCGCGCTGGTGGGAGGACGTGGCGGTTGGGGACCCGCTCGGTCCAATGGCCAAGGGTCCGCTGACCACGACCGACATGATCGTGTTTCATGCCGGTGGTTATGGATTCACCCCCTACACGCCATGCGCAAATCGACTGGCTTACGAGAACCGCCAGCGCATCGCCCCCTTCTACGTGAAGAACGAACATGGGATTCCCGATGTGGCCCAGCGGGTGCACTGGGACTCCGCATGGGCCCAGGCCATCGGGAATCCAATGGCCTACGACTACGGCGTGATGCGAGATTGCTGGCTGACCCACCTTCTGACCGATTGGATGGGTGACGATGCATGGTTGGTGCGGCAGCACAGTGAGATCCGAAATTCAACTACATCGGTGACAGTCACATCCTGACCGGAGAGGTCATAGGCAAGAGAATCGAAGAGGGTCGCCACATCGTCGATATCGAGATGCGGGGCACCAATCAACGACGGCGAGGTGACCTGTCCTGGCACAGCCACGGTGGCATTGCCGAGTCGCACCGCGGGACGGGTAGTGCCACTCCCTGAGGCACCAAGCCACCTCAGCGGATCGCGCACTCACTCATGGGGCGCCACCTTGAGCTGGCGGCGGCACGCTGCGCTGGGCACTAGTCAGTTGCCCGAGTCAGATGCCGCGGCGCTGGTCCTGTGGTGATCTATGACCGCCCGGGTGAAATAGCTCTGGTCCTCACCAAACCCTTCGACGTCATCCCAGGTCCAGTGGAACAAGGTGTCCCCGCCATGACCCCGCCAGTGACGGCTCAGTGCGTCCCCCGCAATCGCCAGGGCTCGACCATGATCATCAATGGCGTCGATTTCCATATGAATCGGCCAACCCGTCGTCGGATCAAAACCGAGCCGACGCTCACCCGCCAAGATGTGCCCGTAGAGGCCATCGCGCCATAAGAAGCCGCACGAAACCGGATCACTATCACGACCCGGAGTCGAATAAACCAGCCACGCGTCATCCGGTCCGGCGGCACCGAACGCATACCCGACACCACCGAATGCAGTGAGCGCCGCAGCATGCTCGGTGCGACGTTTGGGCCGACCCATCGGTCGCGGCCCCCACGAACGGTCGCGGGTCGCATAGCAATCGACGTGAATCCGTTCACCGTTGAGGACCACATCGCCCGAGACGTGCCCCGGCTGATCGAAGTGCGTGCCCTTGAAAAAGGGGGCCACTCCCTGTGGATGTGGATTGGGCGCGATGATTGCTTCGAAGGTCAGGTCGACTTCGAGCGAGCCGGGGTCCTCGTAGTGCAGTGAGTATTTCATCAACGGTTCGAGCACAGTGGTCCGCACCCCGTTTGGCCACTCGAAATCTCGTAGATCGCGTGCCGATCGTTCCGGAAGCTCGAGGCCGTTGTAATGGGCGTGATAGGGCAGGTCCCAACTGGGGCCGCCGAGTCGTCCCACACCCATGCCCCCCCATTGCAAATACGAGCATTGGGACGGGCTTGACTGTAGAGCCACCCGCCCATCTTTCGATCGGGGACATTCCAGCTGAACCAGCTGGTCTCTGTTTTCCACCAACCGTCGCCGAGATCCTCGTCGTGGAAATCATCATCTTTTGCCGTGAAGGTTGGGTAGACCCGCTGCGCCTTCAACGCGGCAAGGTCGACCCCATCAACTCCCCTCACTGTGACGGGCTCACTGAAGCGGTGGCCAGTGACGATCCGCCAGCGCACCCATGGCGGGTCGGGCCAGCTCGTTTCAGCCGCGCCACCCTGCGCCAGAGGTACTCGACATATCCCGCGCTCCTCGATCCCCTGTCCGCGCACGGCGGATGCGACCGCACTTCGGCCGGTGGTGATCGATGTCGGTCGATGCTTGAGCAGCTTCTCGAGGTCACCGAGCTCACACTCATCGAAGAATGCCCCATAGGCGTCCAGCTGCGCCAGATACTTGATCATTCGGGCTATTCCCTTGGTCCTCACTTTGATCAAGGGGTCGTCAATTCCCGGAACCACCACTTCTCGAAGTTGTTCGAGAACGGCGTCGTACATCCATTGGTGCTCACGTCTTTCGGGGTCAGGTGCAATCTCAGCCGCAGTGAGCGAGAGGTCGACGACCTCCGCCAGGGCCTCGAGCCACAACCG
This sequence comes from uncultured Acidimicrobiaceae bacterium, assembly GCA_963800725.1. Classification (GTDB taxonomy): domain Bacteria; phylum Actinomycetota; class Acidimicrobiia; order Acidimicrobiales; family RAAP-2; genus Bog-473. Next base: position 52,287 of record CAWDCE010000025.1, read on the forward strand.
GCGATGGAGGATGCCGTAGATGAAGGCATTGCCGACGTCGCCGCCTCCGGGCTCGGCCCGCTCCTCGCCCGAGGCACTCCCCGCAGGGCGGTGGCTCATCACCTGCAGTTTCGCCTCGGCCATGACCTGGTAATAGTGCACGCGCTTTCGATCGATATGGTGCCCGGAGTGGAATTCATACTCCACCAATCGGGTTGGAAAATCGGTGAACGGCTCTTGAGTAGACCGCAACGACAACCAGGCAATGTCCTCTAGGGGATCACCCAAATGGGCCAGCTCCCAATCGACGATTGCCACCACCTTCCCGTCGCCGAACATGAAATTGCCAGGCCCGGTGTCCCCTTGGACCAAGACAGCCGGTTGGTCGTCGTCGGGAACGTGCGCTCTGAGCCAATCCAGCGTGAAGGTCAATGCGGGGTCGGCTTCACCGCCACGCTGGGCCAAGAGCGCGTCGAAGACATCAAGCTCCCGATTGACTGCTTCGGCAATTGTGATAGGTGCACCGAACCCGGGAAGGTTGAGTTGCTCGGGGCGCAATGCGTGTAAAGCCGCCAGCCGAACCATGAAGTCGGCTGCGGTCGCCTCACGCTCGGCTGGATCGTCAATACCGCGAAAACCAGCTCTCGCCATGCAGGCGCTCAGACACCATCGCCTGGCGAATCGGGTGCACCCCAATGACCCGCGGCACGGGAACCGCGGTCCCGGCCAATGCCACATACACAGTGGCCTCGCGGTGCAGCGTCCACGGGTCGTCGGCAGCGCCCGGATCGCTGCGATCGTAATGCATGAAGAGTTCGCGCACCGATCCGTTTGGTTGCGTCACGTCGACGAACCAGGCCTCTTTGCGGGCGCCTCCGGGCCGGCGCACCACCATCGTGACCACGCCTCCCCCGATCTCTTCGAGCCACGCCACCAGATCATTCGGCAGCGGTACCGTGGTCTCGCTCACAGGACATCGCCGGCGTCTTTGAGCGCGACGATGCCATCCCATTCCAGCCCGAGCTCGAGAAGAATGGCCTCGGTGTGCTCGCCATGTTCGGGAGCCCGTTGCACCTCGGGCGGCTGTTCATCGAACTGCACTGGATTGGCAACCAGCGAAAACGATGTTCCGTCGCCGTTTTCCACCCTCAAGAGATATCCATTGGCCAAGGCCTGCGGGTCATCGTGGAGTTCGAGGGGTTCTTGATAGGGGGCCCACACGCCGGCCGCATCGGCCAGGCGCGATCTTCCACTCCTCGAGGGTCCGCTGAGCGAAAATCTCATCAAGGACACCGACGCATTCGGGGGCGTGCTCGTGCCGTCTCGCCGAGTTCTCGAATCGGGGATCATCAACGAGGTCGGGGCGACCGATGCGTGCGCACAGGTCGGGCCAGAAGCGATCGGACTCGAGCATGGTCAGATTGATGAAGCGCCGATCCTTGGTGCGATAGGTGCCGACCAGCGGGTTAGGAGGATGCATCCGGTCCCCCCGTGGCAATTTTGCGATGCCGAACAGCCCGGCGGCAACGATGTCGGGGGACAGTGCCCACATCGCGCACGAAAGCAGTGAGGCGTCGACCACTGAGGGCACGCCGCTGCGCTCGCGGCGAAACAACGCTGCGGCGATTCCGCCGGCCAAGGTCTGACCACCGGGGAGATCCCCATAGGCGGCACGAGGGTTGACCGGGTACTCATCTTCTTCGGGAGTCAACGCAGCGGCATGTCCACCGCGGGCGAAGTACGCCGCCGAGTCGTACCCGCCCCGATCGCGCTCGGGTCCACGGTGCCCCATGCCACTGCCGCGCACATAGATGATGTTCGGATTTTGCGCCCGAATGTGCTCGACATCGATCCGCAGAGACTGGCGGGCTTCGGGCAAGAAACTGGTCAGAAAAACATCGGCTGATGCCACGAGGCGATACAGCACATCCAGGCCGCCATCGGACTTCAGATCGATCCCGATGCTGCGTTTTCCACGATTGGGTTGTTCGATCATAAAATTGACGGCACGGGGGCCGCCGCCGAACATGCCTGCCGTGATCAGGCCACGTTGAGGATCACCGGTTCTTGGGTGTTCGACCTTGATGACGTCGGCACCCCAGTCGGCCAGCACGGCGCCAGCCGCAGGCACAAACGTCCATGCCGCCACTTCGACGATCCGCACTCCGCTCAAAACGTCGTCCACTTCGGCCCCTTCTGCCTATCCTCACAGCCCGACCAGCGCCGAAGCATGAAATGGCCATGGGGTGTCCCAGTGCACCGTGTCGCCCCCATGGTGTCAGCATTGCGCGACATACGCCGCCTTCCCGTTCTCCGGTGACGTCGATACAGTAGCCTCAATTACGCCATGCCTCCCCGCCCGCAAGGATCTGATCTGACCGGCAACGTCGCCGAGCGGCCGTCGCTGCGGTCCGATTTCGCCACTGGGCCTCAGCCGCGCTTGGCGTGCGCCTGACGGGCAATCCGAACGGAAATTGATGGTCTTCCCGACCCCAAAACGGCTCCGGCACGCTTCGTGGCGGCGACCTCGCACCGGCGCAAGGCGCCTGACGCCACTGTCCCGCGCGAGAAACAATGAGGTGTCTAGAGTATCCTCATTTAGCGAGCGCTGAACGAGACGGAAAACATGATCTTTCCAGGTACGGGTCACGAGCGCAGCAAGCCGGGTGGGGATGACTAACTACATAAACTTCTTGTTCCTGGGCTTTGGCAATGGCGCCGTCTTTGCTGCACTGGCCATGGGTCTTGTGGTCACGTATCGAAGTTCGGGAGTGCTGAACTTTGCCATCGGTGCGCAGGCGCTCTACGCCTCCTACACCTACGCGCTATTGCGCACGGGCCGACTCCTCCTCCCCATCCCGGGGATATCACCCGTCTCCATCGGTGGGCCGATGGCCTTCGTCCCGGCCGTTGTTCTCACACTGATCATTCAGGCCCTGCTCGGGGTGATCCTCTATGAGGCGGTCTTCCGTCCGTTGCGCCACCAGCGCGCCGTGGCCAAGGCCGTGGCATCGCTCGGGGTCATGGGTCTGCTGACCGCGCTCGTCAACCTCCAGGTCGGATCACAACAGCTACTGGTTGCCCCGATCTATCCGCAGAACACATTTACCTTCGGCGCCGTGCGCCTCCCAGCCGACCGATTCTGGTTCGCGGCGACCATTGTGGGTGTCGCACTGATATTGGGGGCCATCTACCGCTTCACGAGATTCGGCCTGGCGACCAGAGCGTCGGCTGAGACCGAGATCGGGGCACTGGTGACCGGTCTCTCGCCCGAAAACATTGCGCTGGCGAACTGGGCCATCAGCGGTGCCGTCGCCGGCCTGGCCGGCATCCTCATTGGGCCGCTGGTCCCGCTCATTCCGGGGTCCTACACGCTCTTCATCGTCCCAGCCCTCGCTGCCGCAGTCGTGGGGCGCCTTTCCTCACTGACTCCGGCGGTGATTGCGGGCTTGCTGCTTGGGGCACTCGAGTCGGTTGCGGTCTACCTGAGTTCGCGATATCCGTCGTTCCCGAGCGGAGCCGGCCAAGTACTGCCGCTGGCCATGGTCCTAGCCGTGCTGTTGTGCGCGGTCGGCCACTCCCGACCAGAGGCCAACTCCTCCAACCCACCCTCGGCAAAGCCCCACGACCCAACCACATACTGCTCCCAGTGGTCATTGGCGTGCCGATTGCCGTCGTGCTGCTCTTCGCGCTGCAGCAGAGTTTCCGGGATGCGTTCATCTTGAGTCTGATCCTCTCGGTGCTCGGACTCTCCTTGGTCGTCGTCACCGGCTACGTCGGACAGATATCCCTGGCCCAGCTCGCCCTGGCCGGTGTGGCCGGATTCCTGCTCAGCACGTTCGCGCACACCTGGGGAATCCCGTTCCCCCTCGCCCCGCTGCTCGCCTCACTCGCCGCCACCGTGGTGGGCGTGGCCTTCGGATTGCCAGCACTGCGAATACGGGGGCTCTTCGTTGCCATCGTGACCCTCGCCCTGGCCGTCGCGATCGAAGCCGTGTGGTTCCAGAACAACAGCTTGGATGGGAGTTCTGGGGGCGAACCAATCCCCGACCCGCGCCTCTTCGGTATCGACCTCGGGATTGGCTCGGGCCTCGGGTTCCCGCGGGTTGAATTCGGCCTGCTCTGCCTCGTCGTGCTGGTCGCCACGGCGATCTGCGTTGCGAGATTGCGCAATAGCCGACTCGGATCCGCCATGTTGGCCGTGCGCGCCAACGAGCGCTCTGCTGCGGCGGCCGGCATCAACGTAGTGCGCATCAAGTTGATCGGCTTCGCCATTGGAGCCTTCATTGCCGGGATTAGCGGGTGTCTCATGGCCTACATGCAAACCAATGTGACATTCGACACATTCGACGCATTAGTCGGTCTGCTCTTCTTTTCAACTGTCTTCGTGGCGGGCATCACTTCGGTGAGCGGCGCCCTGTTGGGTGGTCTGGGTGCGTCGGGTGGCATTTTGTTTGTGGCCACAAACCACGTGGTCAATTTTGGTAACTGGTACGGCATCCTCCTCGGCATCGGTGTGATCCAGACCGTCATCTTCAACCCCGAAGGTGCGGTCGGACCGATGTATGCGTCCCTGAACAAGCTGCGCGCTCGTGTCGCAAGGCTCCGGACCGCGCCAGCCTCAGCTGCGATGGATCAAGCCCGTCCAGCCGTTTTGGCGGCAACGATGCCCCCCGAGAGTGAATCCAATGGCGCCCAACTGGCTTCGGTGACTCCCCTGAGCGATGCCCCCGCCCCCATCGTCGAAATCGAAAACCTCCGCGTGCACTACGGCGGTGTCGTGGCCGTCGACGATGTCAGCTTCTCGGTCCCCCAGGGCCAGATCGTCGGGCTCATCGGACCCAACGGGGCCGGCAAGACCACGTTGATCGACGCACTGAGCGGATTTACGCGCTACCACGGCCATGTGATTTTGGAGGGCCAGTCGCTCGATGGCCTGGCCCCCCACCGCCGATCAGCCGCAGGGCTCGGTCGAACCTTCCAGAGCATTGACCTCTACGAGGATCTCTCTGTGGAGGAGAACGTCACCGTCGGCCAGCATCTCGCTCGCGGTCACGGTCCAGACGAATTGGTCCAAGTGCTCGAGTCGCTCGGGCTGTCGGACTTCGCCCAGCGAAACGTTGGAGAGCTCTCCCAAGGGCAGCGTCAGCTCGTCTCGATTGCCCGGGCTCTTGCCGGGCGGCCAAAAGTCCTGATGCTCGATGAGCCCGCCGCCGGTCTCGATAGTTCAGAAAGCGAGTGGTTGGCCGATCGACTTCGGGCGGTGCCGCGAGCGGGGTCACCATATTGTTGATCGATCACGACATGAGCCTCGTTCTCGGATTGTGCGATGAGCTCTTCGTCTTGAACTTCGGCCAACTCATCGCATCGGGACCGCCCGATCACATCCGTGTCGACCCCTCGGTGATCGATGCCTATCTCGGATCAGCCCAAGTCAAGGAGGTGGCCCAATGATGGCCGCGCCGGCGCTGGCCTGTCAGGACCTCAGCGTGGGCTACGACAAGGTTGCCGTCGCCCGCGACATCACGGTATCGGTCGGGCACAATGAAATCCTGACCGTGCTGGGACCAAACGGCGCCGGCAAGACCACCATCTTGCTCACCCTGGCCGGGTTCCTGGCGCCGATCGGTGGCACGATCTCAATGGACGGCGAAGAGTTGCGAACAGGATCGGCCCGGCGGATGAACAAGGCCGGCGTGGTACTGGTGCCCGACTCACGGGCCCTCTTTACCGAGCTCACGCCGATCCAGAACCTCAAGCTGGCAGCACAGCGATCAGGTGCCTCGGTCGACGAGATCATGGACCTGTTTCCCGCCCTCGGACTCCGGGCCAAGCTCAAGGTGGGACAGCTGTCAGGGGGAGAACAACAGATGCTCGCCGTCGCCCGAGCACTGATTCAGCGGCCCCGGGTGCTCTTGATTGACGAGATGTCAATGGGGTTGGCCCCGGTGATCGTCGAGTCATTGCTCCCGGTGATCCGTCAGGTGGCCGACCAAAGCGGTGCCGCGGTGGTGCTGGTCGAGCAGCACATCGCCCTGGCCCTCGAAGTGGCTGACATCGCCGTGGTCGTGGTCCACGGCCAGATTGTGTCTTCAGGGACCGCAGAGGAAGTCGGCCGCGAAGAGGCCGCGTTGCAGCGCGCCTACCTCAGTGGAGGGGATCCGACGGACAAGTAAGCCTTCATGCAGGTACTTCGCCCGTCAGCCGACACGGCATCGGCGAGTGCGCGGGAAAGGTTGCGGGCACAACGCAGGAACGAATCAAGCCCTGAGTGTGCCGTGAGGAGGTCTCGCTTGGCTCCCGTCCGGAAGAGGTGGCCACCGGTCTTGGCGGTCATGAGACCGCCGAGTGCCAAGAAGACCCGGTAGAAGTTGACGGCGCGCGCATCGGCGTCTTGGGGTGCCCCACCGGCCGCGACATAGGCGGTGACGAAGTCGCTCCACGACATCAGCGACGTCACCGCGTTCCACGCCGCCGCCATTTCGCGGGTGGGCGGACCGAAAGTGGCCGCCTCCCAATCGACCAGGGCACTGACCTTGGGGCCGTCGATGAGCATGTTGTGGAATCCGAAGTCACCTTGTAAGAGGCAGGCTCGATCCGCCGGCACCACATCGCCCAGGTGATCCCCCAGCCACTCACGCGCCATCGGCACGGTGGCCAAGGATGGGCCGCTCGAGCTCGGTGATACGGCCCACCATGGCGTCGACCGCGTGCATGATCGACTCCTCGGTCACCACGGTGCCAGACGGATCGAGTCCCGTCTCGGCCAATCGGTCGAGCGGAATCGCGTGGAGATGCGCAAGGCTCGCGGCGATCTCTTGGCCGATCTCTTGTCGGTATTCGACGGGGGAGGCTAGATCTGGAAAGAACTCACCCGCCTTGACGCCCTTGACCCATGCCATTACCAAGAGCGTGCCTTCGCCGAGCCGATCATCTGACTCCTCGGCGAAGAGCGGCTCGGGTACCGGAACGCCACCGTGTTCGTAGACCGCCTTGATGACGGCAAACTCATCGGCTGCCCTCGTCGCCAGTAGGCCGACCGGGCGGTCCTTTCGGACAATGATCCTTTCGGGCAACTCGCTGAATCCCGTCTGCGTGACCAATATGGTTTCCTTCGAGCGGCCTCCCGGTATCACCGTGGCCTGCTCGACACACCCCTCCGGTGCGTCGGGATAGCGCTCGCGCAAATACCCACTGAGGGCCTCGTTGGTGATCGAGCAGCCGTTGTCGGCCGTCGGACCAACTGGTCCAAGGTCTTCGGCGAAGACACCCTGTCGGCGTTCGTCGATTGCCTCGAGATACTCGCGTTCGGCCTCGACCAGTTGGCGGGCCACCTCGCGCCGCGTCGCATTGTCACTCGACGCCGCGAACTCGACGGCCTTCGCGGCGCGTGCTTCAAGTTCCGCAAGCGGCTCGGGCCCATTGGCGAATGTCGTCGGTGCCCCAGTGTCGAGCAGTTCGGCGAGCCGTTGACCAAACAGAGTGCCCAGTTCGTCGCCGGCTTCCACCTCTACGATGAACTGGGCCAGCAATCGATCGATCAGCGCCAACGTGTCGATGGCCTGGGCACCTGCGAGCTCGGGGAGCACTTCGGCATGCAGGCTCTGACGGATCTGTCGGTAGTACATGGCTCGCTCGGCGCTGCCCTGTCTCATGGTGTCTCCCGCTCGGGCCGGACGACTCCGTTGGTCAGCGCGTCGGCGAGAACGAAGGCTGGCGGATCTTGGCCGTTGCGAGGATTCGTGTTGGCTTCGAGGAAACCCCAGCCTCCCGGTGTGCCGTCGACCGACACGTCGCCGACCGATTCCCACCCGACACGTTGACGCGTCACCCCCAGCATGCCGCCAATGGTCTCGATCCGCACCGTGGTCGTCGTGCCGTCCTCCAAGTGATAGTGCACTTCGGCCGACGGGCATCGCATCGAATCGTCGTCGACGTGCAACAACATGTTCGCCCACTGCACGGGCAGCGGTGTGCCATTACGAATCAGCGAGCCCTGCCGAAAAAAGCTGCCGTTGGCCCCCACCATCGATCCGTAGCGGAAATGCACGCCGTCACCCCAACTCCCCCCAAAACTCCGGCTCGATACAAAACTTCCCCAACGTCGAACACCCCACGAGTGATCTCGCCAGGCCGGGGCGACCACCTGGGTGCTGCGACCGTCGAGCGACACCGTGCCGCGGACAGTGCAAAACACATGGAAGTTGTTGGAAAAGATGGCCCCGGCGGAGCCCTTGGTTCCCGAAAACGTGTCCGCACCTGCACCCTCGAGCGAAGCGGCCTGGTCCTGCACCTCGAACTCGACGTGACATCCATCACCGTCAAGCACAAAGCGCAGGGAATCGCCATCGTGAAAGAGTCGTTGCGGACCCGCGGACAGACCTGGATCTTCGAGTCGGACGAGTGCGAGATCCTCTCCGTTGTGCCGAAAGCGGGTCCCGTCCTCGTGGTAGACGCCACACCACAGATTTGCGGTACCCCGGTTGACCTCGTTGCCGATCCGATGATTGCCACCGAGTCCACTCTTCGGGTCGCGCCAGGTCAGGTAGACGCTTTCCTGCCAGTCCAGCTCGTCGTTCGCTGGATGCAGGCCTTCGTCCGCTCGCTTGACCATCATAATATTGAGGATACTCTTTGAGTATCCCAATGGGCGAGTAGAGGGGCAGGCGTGAGGACGGACTGGAACTTCGATCTGTTCATCGACGGCACGTGGAGGCCGGGCGAAGCCGGTGGGGCCATCGACGTCATCGATCCGGCCACCGAGGACGTGATCGGCCGGGTCGCTGAGGCCACTCCAAAAGATGCAGCATCGGCCATCGCTGCCGCACGACAGGCCTTCGATGAGGGTCCGTGGCCGTACACCAAACCGGCCGAACGAGCCGCTGCATTGGTGCGCATGGCCGAGGCCTTCAGGCCCGGGCACCGGAGTTGCGAGAACTCATCGTGGCCGAGACCGGCTCGGTTGGGTTTCTCACCGACTTCATCCAGGCTGCCGGCTCCATTGGAATGTTTCGTTCCAACGCCGCCCAGATCGAGCACGTCATCGACTGGGTGGAGTCGGGTGCCCCGAGCGGCGGTGCGGGCGCAATGGCTGGATCTGCGCTCTTCCGCGAACCGGTTGGCGTCGTCAGCGCCATCACACCATTCAATTTTCCCTTCATGCTCAACGTCGTCAAGGTGGCCCCGGCGCTGGCGGCTGGGTGCACCGTGGTGCTCAAACCCCACCCGTGGACCCCACTCGATGCCTTCTTAATCGCCCAGGCCGCACACGACGCCGGAATCCCCCCCGGCGTACTCAACGTGATTACCGGCCACGGCGACGTGGGAGACGAGATGACGACCAATGCAATGGTGGACATGGTTGCCTTTACCGGTTCGACGGCCACCGGTCGGCGCATCATGGCCAATGGCGCAGCCACCATGAAGCGTCTCCAACTCGAACTGGGCGGAAAGAGCGCCCAAGTGGTCCTCGACGATGTCACCGAGGACTACGCACGTTCGATCGGATTTGGATCCGTGTTGACCCACTGCGGACAAGGGTGTGTCCTCACCACGTGCTCCTGCTCCCCGAACACCGACTCGACGTGAACAAGAGGGGGTGGCCACGGCCGCGCCGTCCATCACGATCGGCGACCCGAGAGAAGACATACTCGACGGGGTGCTCTTGACCATTGTCCGGAAGCAGCAGCGTGAACGGGTCGAGGGCTACGTCGCCTCAGGCATCGAACAAGGTGCGGAACTCTTAACCGGGGGCAAACGGCCCGAGGGGATGAAGAGAGGGTTCTTCAACGAGCCCACCGTGTTTGTCGGGAGCAACGATCTGCGCATCGCCCAAGAAGAGATCTTCGGTCCGGTCTTTACGGTCATTCCCTACTCCGGAGGCGACGCGGCGGCCGTGCGCCTCGCCAACAACTCCATCTATGGGGACGGTGGCCAAGTTGAGGCCAACGACACCCAAGGGCTCTTCCAACGTCGCCCGCCAGATCGAGGGCCGGCCACTTGATCGTCCAAGGCGTCGGAACCAAGGCTGCGCACGACCCGGGCCCGGGGGGCGGGCAGGGCCCAGGCTGGGGCCAAGAGTTCGCCGGCATCGGGCAGAGTGGCGGGTTTGGTGGCTACAAGCAGAGCGGTATCGGTCGCGAATGGGGTCACCATGGCGTCGAGGAGTTCACCGAGATCAAGTCGATCACCTGGAGCTGAAAATACCCGTCCCGGGCTGCGGCACAGCCCGACGTCCCGTCTCGACGCGATTCGGTAGTTCCCAATCAGCTCGCAAAGAGCGCCACCGGGTTGATGGTCTTGATATTGGTCGCAATGCCGTTGGACTTTAGGACTCCGACTTGCGTCACCACCGAGCACACGCTCGGGAGCGACGGAATGATCTTGCCGTTGCAGGTGAACGTGGCCCCGTTTGACAGCGGGAGGACAACGTTTTTGGCCGTCTGCATCTGCTTGTTGATGCCTGCGGGAGTGACGGGTCCGGTGTAACCGTCCATGGCGTTGACCAAGGCCCACACGGCGGACGCACCGTCGGACTGGTTGGTGCTCACGTTGGGGCTCGGGTTCACGCTCGGCGCATACTTCTTGGTGATGGCCGTGTACGTGGCGTAGTCCGGTGAGCTCGTCGTGCCCGGCGCTCGAGATAATGGAGCCGGCCATCGTGGTGTCGAGTGATGAGTGGATGATGCTCGGGTCGACGCAGGTGCTGAGCACGTACTTCGGCAACTTCAGACCCAAGGTCTGATACCCCTTGAAGAACGAAGTACACAGAGTGAGATCACCGGTCAGTCCAATGGCCTGGGCTCCCCACTGGACCGCACTCTCAAGCTGCGGCGCGACGTCGGCCGTCCCGAGGTTCACCGGGATGACCTTGTAGCCGACCTTGGCGTTCTTGAAAGCGGTGACCCCGAGTGTCGTGGCCGGCTGCGTCGCCTCAGGCACATTGACGGTCAGCATGGCGAACTTCTTGTAGCCCTTGGCCTTGGCCACCGCCGCGCCAGCGGCCAATACGCCGGGAAAGCCCCCGGTCAACGAGTAGGCACCCTTGGTCGTGGTCTCCTCGGTCGTGCTCCCCGACAAGGTGATGTAGGGGATGCCCGCCTTGACAATGGTCGGCACCTCGGTCGGCCCCTGCCCGGTGAACGGCTCGGTAACGGCGACCACATGCTTTTGCACCATCTGATTTGCGCAGTCTTGCCCACCAGCCGGTGTCGACAGGTTCTCGCAGATGAAGAGTTGGATTGGGTGGCCGCCCAATCCGCCACGGTAGGCATTGGCCCACGCCACGGCCATCTTGGCACCTTGCTCAACCAATGGAGCGGTGCCGACGGTGCCCGATCCGCCGTCACTGATCATGCCGAGAACCACCGGGGACCCCGTGGCCTTGTCGGGGGTCCCGAGCGCCGATGTCGAGCTCGCGCCGGCGACGCCGCCGGTGGTGAGGGCCAAAGTGGCCACCGACAGAATCCCGAGTCCCGTGCGTCGCAGCGGTCGGGGGATTCTGTGGTGCGGCAGAGACTTCATCACGTCAACCTCCAATTGTCGGTTGGGGCGACGACGCGCGCGAACGTGTTCGCATCTCCAGCCCCCCTGCGCTTCACGAGAAGAGTGTACTGTACTTTTTTCGGGAACAACGGTCAAGAACACCCCAGCAACGACGTTGGCGGTCGTCCTGGCGAGCCGAGGGAGACGGACCTCTTCCTCGATTCTGCGCCGTTTCGTGCTGTTTGCAGACGATTCCCCATCATCGCGACTGCTCATCGCTCCCCCATTCCCTGCTGCTTCCCGCAGATTGCCACATACGGCCGTTAAAACCTCGTCACCCCGGTTGGACAGATTGTGACGGAGATGAGTGATCTCAATACGGCGTTTGTCACCCGTAGCCGACGTCAGCTCAAAGGCGGGCGCGGTCCTACAATGGCGACGTGAGCAAGCCCGTGGGTTCCGTCGTTTCGGGTGACGCCACCACCGTCGAGGGCGTGCTCGATCTCGTCCGCCAACAAGGTGGGCGGATCACCGCCTCACGCCGCTTGCTGCTCGAGGCCTTGTTCGAATCGAGCGGCCACCGCACCGCCGAGGAGTTGGCGGCTGACGTCCAAGGGGCGGCTCCCGATGTCCATCTCTCCACCATCTACCGCAACCTCGAGGAGTTGGAACGACTCGGCGTCGTGGTGCACGCCCACCTCGGGCACGGACCGGCCACCTACCACCTGGCTGCAGGGGCCCACGGCCATTTCGTTTGCGAGGAATGCGGCGAGAAGTTCGACGCCCCTGACGCGCTCTTCCGCGGTCTGGCCAAAGTCGCCAAGTCCGAGTTCGGCTTCACGATCGATCCACACCACTTCGCCATGTTGGGTCGCTGTGCGGCATGCAGTGCCAAGGAGCGCCCCTGAGAGGCGGCGCCTCAGTCGCCGGGATTCGAAATCAGCGAAGCATCGAGATCGAGAAGATCCACCGTGGTCTTGCCGGCCTGGAGATCTGAAAAGAAACCTTGCTCCTTGGCCTCGCGGGCCTTGCCGGCAGCGATGACCGCGTCCAGCTCATCTGCCCCGACAATGGTGACACCGTCGACGTCGCCGACCACCCAGTCGCCCGAATTCACCAAAATGCCACCGACCCTCACCGCCGAACCGACGGTGCCCCGTTGGTTCTCGGTCGCACCGGTGAGCGCGATGGTGGAGGAGAACACCGCGAAGCCGTGCCGCTCGAGGGCCGCCACGTCTCGGACCCCACCGTCGATGACCAGGCCGGCCAGTCCGGCGGCCTCGGCGGCGGTGGTGAGCACCTCGCCCCAGTAACCGCGGTCGGGGACCCGGCCCACATCGACCACCAACACGCTGCCGGCGGGCGCGTGGGTGACGCCGACATGGACGGCAAGATTGTCGCCGGGCGTGCAGCCAACCGGGTAAGCCGGCGCCGCCAGGGTCGCGCCGGCCCAAGCCGGCTTGAGTCGGCGGTCCGTCGCCCGGCCGCCGGACTCGCCGAGGGTCGCTGAACCCAACTCGGAAAGGATGGATGCGATCTCATGTTCTTGCTCGGTTGCCACGGGGCCTCTCCCTTTGGTGATGGTGCCGCCTCATTGGAGCACCAGTCCCCCACCGCGGACCAGCCGTAGAATCTCGGCGTGCGCAAATCCATGCTGATCGTGACCCAAGTCGCCCCCTACGTCGATGGACCGGCCGGCGTCCACGGGGTGCTTAGCCAGGCCGCTGTGGGATTGGCACAATTGGCAGAGTCGGCCGGGCTGGAACCAATGGTGGTCGACGACGTGCGCAACCTGTCGCCCCAACACCTCGAATCGGCCGGCGCCCTCGCACTCTTCACCATTGGCGAAACGCCCTTCTCGGCCACCCAGCGTGAAGCGCTGGTCGCGGCCTGGCGCTCCGGGCGGCTCGGCGTGCTCGGTGTGCACTCGGCCACCGACGCCTGTCACACCTGGCCCGAATACGGGTCGGTGCTCGGGGCCCGTTTCGACGGCCATCCGTGGACACAGGAATTTGCGATCAACGTCGAGATCTCCGATCATCCCGCCACCGCCCACCTGCCCCCCACCTGGTCGTGGCACGACGAGATCTATCTGTTCTCGAACCTACGACCCGACGCCGAGGTCCTCCTCACCTTGGCCGACGCTCAGGTCGACCTGTCGGTGCCCGGCGCCCGGATCCCCGATTGCGGCTTTCCGCTGGCCTGGTGCCACACCGAGGCGGCGGGCCGCACGTTCTACAGCGCTCTCGGGCACTTCCCCGGTGCCTGGGAGACGCCCGATTTCCTGCGGCACTTGGCCGGGGGCCTCACCTGGCTGCAAGAAGGCGGCTGACGACCTAGCCTGACGCCCGTGTCAGTGAACTCGCAATCCCACCCGCTCCCCGATGTCATGGCGGCGGCGGTCTACCAGTCACCCGGGGTGATCACCGTCGAAGAACGCCCCGTCCCGACCCCTGGGCCCGACCAGATCCTGGTCAAGGTGGACCACTGCGGCATCTGCGGCTCGGATATCCACCAATTGCGCGATGGCTGGGGTTTCAAGCCCGGAGCGGTGGCTGGCCACGAATGGACGGGGACCATCGTGGCCATTGGCAACGAGGTCGATGCCGACCTCCTCGGTCAGCAGGTCGTCGGTGCGACATCGCCGTGTTGCGGCACCTGTCGGCGTTGTCTCGAAGGCAAGCCCTCCCAATGCGAACAACGACTCAGCGCTATCACCGACAACGCCGACGGCGCCTTCGCCGAGTACATCTTGGTGCGCGCCGTTAGCGTCTTGGCCCTACCCGAGGGCCTCTCGGCTCGCCACGCCGCGTTGGCCGAACCGCTGGCCGTCGCACTCCACGGCATCACCCGGTCGGGTATCGCTCTCGGTGACCGCGCCATGGTGTTCGGGGCCGGGCCCATTGGTGCCCTCACCATCGCCGCGCTGCGTGCCCAGGGCATCGACCATGTCAGCGTGGTCGAGCCCAGCACGGGTCGCCAAGAGTTGGCCCGCAGCGTCGGGGCCACCGAGGTCATTCACCCGAGTGACCTTGAGATCTTTCCCTCGTGGGAGCCCGAAAAACTCTCGAGTCGGGCCGTCCACGTGGTGCTCGAGTGCTCGGGACACAAAGCGGCAATCGAATCGGGCTTCCACCAACTGTTGCGGGGTGGCACCTTGGTGATGGTGGGCGCCGGTATCGAGCACCCGATATTCGATCCCAACCGCATGATCCTCAACGAACTCACGGTGACCGGGTCGTTCGTCTACGACCTCGGCGGCTTCGAGCGCGCCCTGGCTCTGCTGGCGTCTGACGACTTTCCGACCGACCTGCTCATCGATCCAACCGATGTACCCCTCAATGCGGTGGCCGACGCACTCGAAGCGTTGGCGACCGGTCAGATAGCGGGCAAGGTGATGGTCGTGCCCGAAGTGAGAATGGAGAGCGCATGAGTCACCCCTTCTACCCAACCGGCAACCCGCGGTTCAACCATGTCGCCATGTCGCTTCCGGCCGACTTGCTCGGTGAGGACAGCCGGCGCGACCTCTGCCGCTACTTCAGCGAGGTGCTCGGCTTCGAGGAAATGACGGTGATGACGCAGGACCGTCGACGCCTCATTCTCAGCTGCGTGCATTGGGACCAGTTCATCTTCTTGATTGCAGAAGACAATCCGATGCAATGTCCGCGTATGGACCACTTCGGACTCGCCGTGGGGTCGCTCGACGAACTCCAAGGCATCCAAGAACGCGCCGAGGTGTTCCGCAAGACCGATGACCGGCTCGACCTGATCGACCTGCACGCGGACGATCAAGGGGTGGTCAAGATCCACTCTTTGTACATTGGGTACATCCTCCCGATGTTGACCGAATTCCAGTACTGGGAATTTCCCGGGTGACCGCCGCCAACCGCGACAACGGGGTGCAATTCGGCGTGTTCGTGCCCCAAGGGTGGAAGCTCGAATACACCGGCTGGGGTGCGGGTGAGGCGTGGGAGCGGACTAAAGAGTTTGCTCGCCTCGCCGAAAACGAGGGTTACGACCACATCTGGGTCTACGACCACGTCGAGACCGTGCCGCGTCGTGAGCCGACGCACATGTTCGAGGCGTTTACGACGCTGGCCGCACTCAGCCAGTGCACCGAGCGTGTGAAACTCGGTCAGTTGGTCACCTGTGCGGGCTACCGCAACGTCGGACTCTTGGCCAAGGAGGCTGCGTGCGTCGACGTCTTCTCGGGAGGCCGACTCATCCTCGGGATCGGGGCCGGTTGGTACCACCAAGAGTACGCCTCCTACGGCTATGACTACCCGAGCGACCGTGACCGGCTGGCCCTCCTCGACGAGGCGGTCACCGTGATCAAAGCGCTGTGGCACGACGAAACTGTCACTTTTTCGGGCAAGCACCTGAACTTCACTGGCGCGTACTGCGATCCCAAGCCGCTCCAATCGAGTCCGCCGATCCTGATCGGGGGCGGTGGGGAAAAGGTGACGCTCCGCATCGAGGCGCGCCAGGCCGACATGACCAACTGGCAGGTCGGGCTGGATTCCTTCATCCGAAAGTCCGCGCTGCTGGAGGGGTACTGCGAAGAAATCGGTCGCCCCTTCGACCAGATCATCCGCACACACGGGCCCGATTGCGCCATCTTCGACACCGACGCCGAATGTCGGGCCTGGTGCGCAGAACCCGACGGCGGCAACTTGTGGAGCGAGACCACCGATATCGACGGGTACCTCGCCGAGAATCTGGTCGGCACGGTCGAGCAGGTGACCGAGAAGACCCAGGCCTTCATCGACGCCGGGTGCCGCGGCTTCTTGCTGTGGCTCCGAGACGCACCGTCGGACCACACATTGCGCGCCTACAAGCGCGACGTGGTCCCTGCGCTCAAGTATCGCTGAACCGCTCCAATCGCATCGAAGGGCTGGTCTCGTTTTCGGGCGGCTCGGGCCCCGGGACACCAGCGGCGCACGATACCCTTCGACGGTGCCTCCACCCGCAGAACGCGCCGCGCATTTCCTCGCCCTTCACCACACCGGGGCGCCACTCCTCATGCCCAACGCCTGGGACGCCGGATCGGCCGTCCTCTTGGCGTCGCTCGGGTTCGAGGCGATCGCCACCACAAGCGGCGGCTTTGCCGCCACCAAGGGCAAACTCGACGGCTCGGTGAGCCTGGCCGAGGTGCTTGGGCACGTGGCCGCACTGGTCGAGGCCACCGAAATTCCCGTCTCGGCCGACCTCGAAAACTGTTTCGCCCACGATCCCGAGGGCGTGGCCGCGACGGTGAGCGCAGCCGTGGCGGCCGGGGTGGCGGGATGTTCGGTGGAGGACTACGCCGGCCATGACGACGACCGGATCTATGAGCTGTCACATGCGGCCGAGCGGGTGGCGGCAGCGGCCGAGGCGGCCCATCGAGGAGGCGCCTCGGTCGTTCTCACGGCTCGTGCGGAGAACTACCTGCACGGCCGACGCGATCTCGCCGACACGATCGCCCGCCTGCATGCCTATCAAGAGGCGGGTGCCGACGTCGTCTTTGCCCCCCGAGTCCACGACCCAGCCGAACTCGCCGAACTCATCAGTTCGTTGGACCTTCCGGTGAGCGTGTTGGCGTTGCCCGGTGCGCCCAACGTCACTGAGCTCGGTGCGCTCGGGGTCAGCCGCATCTCCACCGGTGGCGCACTGGCGGTTGCCGCGTATGGAGCGGTGGTGCGCGCCGCCACTGAACTGCGCGATCAGGGGACGTACGGCTATTGGGATCTGATGGGCCAGGGCGGGGCGGCTCTTGCGGCGGCCCTGGTGCGCTGACCTAGTCGCGCACCGCCACCGTCACCTCGATCTCGACGGCACCATCTCGCGGCAGGGCCGCCACCCCAATGGCCGAACGAGTGTGGCGACCGGCTTCTCCGAACACGTCGGCGAGAATCTTCGAGGCCCCGTCGACCACGGTCGGCTGCTCATGGAAATCCGGCGCCGAAGATACGAAGCCAGTGACGGTGAGCACACGTTGAATCCGGTCCAGCGACCCGAGCGCGTGCTCGAGCACCGACAACGCATTGAGCGCGCAGACAGCGGCGGCTTGTCGTCCCTCTTCGACACTCACATCGTCACCGAGGCGACCGAGGCAGGTCAACTTGCCCTCGATGCGCGGCAGCTGACCCGAGGTGCGCGCCACGCCTTGATGGATCACCACCGAGTCCAGCGGGTCGTGCGGAGGGTGTGGGCCGTGGAGGGTCAAGCCCAACTCAGCCAGTCGTGCGGAAATCTTGCCTTCACTCATCGCGTGCCGCCGCGCTATCGCATGAACGGGTAGACACCCACGAAGCGCGCATTGATCTTCTCGGGGAGGGGGTGAATGGCACCCAATTGCTTGGCGCCCCAGATGATCTTGGCGCTGCGCTCGACCAGCGCGGTGTTGTGCATCGCCTTGTGCATGTCCGTCCCGACCGCCACCATTCCGTGGTTGGCAATCAGTGCGGCCCCGCGATCTTCGAGGGCCTTGACCGTCTGCTCTCCGAGCTCGGGAGAACCGCTGGCGGCATATTCGGTACAGCGGATATCGCCGCCGAGATAGACGGTGAACTCGTCGATGCAGCTCGGGATGTCCTGCTGGGCGACGGCAAACATGGTGGCGTAGACGGCGTGGGAGTGGATGACCACCGCGATGTCCTCGTAGGCGGCCAAGCAGGCGAGGTGGAGATATTTCTCCGACGTCGGTGAACGCTCCCCTTTGACCGTCTCGCCGTCGGGGCTGACAATCACGATGTCATCGAGTTCCATGACCCGATAGTCGAGCGACGAGGGCGTGCAGGCAATGTTGCCGTCCTCTTGGCGGGCCGAAATGTTCCCCGACGTCCCCTCGACCAGACCCTTTTCCAGGAGTTCTTTGGCGGCAGCGAGTACTTGTTCGGCTGCATTATCGATGAAAGTTGCCATGACCAGGGTGCTCCTCACCACTCGTCGGGCACTGCGTCGGCCCGGTCGTCCTGCCCAATGTACGAGCGGCGGACTGCTCCCTGACAGCCGTGTCAGGGATTGAGGGCTCGGGCTAATGTCGCCGGATGGGAATTCTTGAAGACAGAGTGGCCGTCGTGACCGGTGCCGGGCGTGGAATTGGGCGTGACATCGCCTTGTGCCTGGCTGATGAAGGGGCCAAAGTCGTGGTCAACGACGTCGGCGTCTCCCTCGGTGGGGAAGGCACGACTGAGGACCCGGCCGCCCAGGTCTGCGCGGAGATCGAGGCCAAGGGTGGTCACGCGGTGCCCAACCACGACTCGGTCAGCGATTTCGAGGCCGCCGGACGGATCATCTCCACGGCGGTCGACGCCTTCGGGAAGATCGACATCGTGGTGAACAACGCCGGCATCGTGCGGGACCGCACGCTGGTCAAGATGGATGAGGCCGACTACGACGCCGTGATTGCGGTGCACCAAAAGGGCACCTTCAACACCGTGCGCCACGCCGCACCCCTCATGAAAGAGGCTGGCTACGGGCGGATCGTCAACATCACCTCGTCCGCCGGTCTGCGGGGCAATTTCGGCCAGACCAACTACGGAGCCGCCAAGGCCGCCATCATGGGGATGACGTTCGTGTGGGCCCTTGAACTGGGGAAATATGGGATCACCGCCAATGCGGTCGCCCCGGCCGGGTTTACCCGCATGACCGAAGGCCTCTACGCAGGTGCGGAGCCCCCAGCCGACCAGGACCCGGCCCTCAACGCCCCGTTGGTGGCCTTCTTGGCTTCTGAAGGTGCCTCCTACGTCAATGGTCAGGTCCTCGGCCGCACCGGCTTCGCCTACACCTTGTTCCAGACCCCCCGCCAAATCGCCACCATGTGGCGCGAAGGCGGCTGGACGCCGACCGAGGTCGCAGAGCACTTCCACGAAGTCCTCGGCCAGCACCTCCAGCCGGTTGGCATGGGAGAGCACCCGCTGCTCGGCAAGAAGGACTGACGGGGGGCGTGCATTTCGGCACGCTCACGCCCGGGGCCGGTAGGGTCGCGTCCATCAGCACGATCGCTGCACACAGGGAGGCGTCATGGACGTTCGCGACAAGATCTACATCGGTGGGAGCTGGGTCCCCTCCACCGGCACAGGCACACTCTCGGTAATCGATTCGACGACCGAAGAGGTCATGGCGACCATCCCAGAGGGGACGGCCGAGGACGTCGACAAGGCCGTCGAAGCCGCCGCCGCGGCGTTCGCGGGATGGTCGGCGACCTCACGCGAGGAGCGGGCCAAGGTGCTGACCAGAAATTGGTGAGGCGCTTGCGGCGCGCACCGACGAGATCGCCGCCATCATCTCGCATGAGGTGGGGATGCCGATGACCTTGTCGGGGGCCATCCAAGTCGGCCTGCCCGCCGGTGCGTTCGCCGATGCCGCCAAGGCCGCCGAGTCGTTCGAATGGGAAGAGGAGATCGGCAACTCGCTCGTGGTCCACGAGCCGGTGGGCGTGGTTGGTGCCATCACGCCGTGGAACTACCCGCTGTATCAGATCGTCCTCAAGGTCGCCCCGGCGTTGGCCGCCGGTTGCACCGTGGTCCTCAAGCCGAGCGAGGTGGCACCGCTCAACGCCTTCGCGCTGGCCGAGGTCATCGACGAAGTCGGGCTTCCCGCCGGCGTCTTCAACCTGGTGACCGGTGTCGGACCCGTCGTCGGCGAAGCGATCGCCGCGCACCCAAAGGTCGACATGGTCTCCTTCACCGGTTCGACCCGGGCCGGCAAGCGGGTCATGGAGCTCGCCGCCGACTCCATCAAACGCGTGTCGCTGGAATTGGGTGGCAAGTCGGCCAACATCCTGCTCGACGACGCCGACTTCGAAAAGGCCGTGCCCGCCGGGTTGTTCGGCTGCTACATGAACTCCGGGCAGACCTGCTCTGCCTTGACCCGCATGTTGGTCCCGCGCGACAAGTTGGCCCAGGTCGAAGAACTCGCCGCCGCGGCGGCAGCGGGATTCGCTCCGGGCGACCCGTTCGAAGAGGGCCGGCTCCTCGGGCCGTTGGTCTCATCCGTCCAGCGCGACCGCGTGCGGAGCTACATCAACAAGGGCATCGAAGAAGGCGCCAAGCTGGTGGTCGGTGGAGCCGAGGCGCCCGAGGGACTCGACAAGGGCTTCTTCGTGCAGCCGACCGTGTTCTCCGAAGTGACCCCGACCATGACCATTGCGCGCGAGGAGATCTTCGGGCCCGTGCTCTCCATCATCCCTTACGACACCGAGGAAGAGGCCATCGCGATCGCCAATGACACCCCTTACGGGTTGGCCGGCGCCGTATCGAGCGCGGACCCGGCCCGCGCCGAGCGGGTGGCGCGCCAGATGCGCACCGGCCAGGTCGACATCAACGGGGGCAGCTTCAACCCGAGCGCGCCGTTCGGCGGGTACAAGCAATCAGGCATCGGCCGTGAGCGCGGGCGATACGGGCTCGAGGAGTTCGTCGAAACCAAGGCGATGCAGCGCTAGGGTGCATCCTCGGCGTCTGGGGCGCGGCCCCATCTCGCCGTGACCGGCGATCCTCGATCGGTGACTACTCCGCGGCGATGGCGTCGAGCATGTTGACCATCCCGGCCCGACGCGCGGGATGGTGCCCGCAATCAGTCCGGTCGCCGCGCCGACCACCACGTAGATGACCAGGCGGGCCCACGGGATCACGAGATCAGCGATGCCCTGTGTGCTGAGCACGCGTTGAAAGACCCACCCCAAAAACAGGCCGAGTAAAACCCCGAGCAACGCCCCGATCATCCCGATCAACGCCGCCTCGGCGCGCACCATCTCGCGCATCTGGACCCGAGACATGCCGAGCCGCGCAACAGGGCCAACTCACGGGTGCGCTCCACCACCGAGAGCGCCAGCGTGTTGACGATCCCGAGCACGGCCACGACGATGGCGAGGACCAAGAGCACCGAGATCAAGTTGAGCTGTCCGGTGATGCTCTGATCTTCGGCGGCACGCACCGCGGACAGATTCTGCACGCTGACATTGGAAAATCCCGCCACCGCGTGCAGCACCGCCTGGTGCGCCTGCGCTTGGCTCACCCCGGGAGCGGCGGCGACCAGTACCGCGCTCAGCGACAATGATGGATCGATGGCCGCGGCGACCTTGGTCGAGAAGAGATAGCCGGCCTCGTCGTCGCCCCGGGTGTAGATGGCGACCACCGGCATCACCATCGACCCTTTGGCCGGCTGGGTCCCTCCCCGTTCGAGTTGGTTGAAGAAACGCACATCGACGAGCTGGCCGACGTGGAGGTGCTTGCCCTTGGCCTGGACTGACGACGCCGCGAAGCCGCCCTTTTCGAGGGCCGCAATGCTGCCGCGCACCGGACCGAACGAGATCATCTTGGCAATGGTCGAGACGTTGACGGCGGCGCCGTAGTTGTACTGGCCATTCAAGGTGAAGTTCACGAACGAATAGGGGGACACCACCAGTTCGGGTTGGGCCGCGAGTCGGGCATAGACACCCGGGCTGAGCGCGACCAACTGGCGCGGTCCGAGATTGAGCGGGCCCGACCCCGACGACAGGACCTCATAGTCCGCCGACAGGGACTGGTTGATCTCGTTGTTGGTCGAGGCCCGGGCCGAGCTCTCGATAATGGCCAGCACACTGACTAACGCCACCCCAATGATCAGCGCGCTGGCCGTGACCGCGGTGCGGCGTGCGTTGCGCGTGGCGTTGAGGCGGCCGAGGCGTCCGGGCAGGCCCGAGAAGCGCTGCAGCGGCCAGCCCAGCACGTTGACCAGCGGGGGTACCAACAGCGGGCTCAGGCGCCCGAGCCCGACCACCGCCAGGATCATCCCCGCGCCGACCAACCAGAGCTCGATCCGGTTGCCCTGGTTGATGAAGAGCCCAATGAAGACGAGGGCCAGGCCCACGAGCCCGAAGAAGACGCCGGTCGAACGCCACCGGCCCGCCGCGTCACCAGCCTCCCCGACCGGATCGGCGCGCAATGCGGTGACCGGGGAGATCTTGCCCGCCGCCAAGGCCGGGAGCAACGAAGCGATCACCGTGACGATGGTGCCCACCGCCAAGCTGATCGCAATGGTGTGCCAACCGACCACCAGGCCGGCCCCCGAGGTCTGCGCACCCGGGCTGGACAAGGACCCGTGCAACACGCTGGCCGCGATCAGTCCGAGGACGAGGCCGACCGCCGACGCCAAGAATCCGAGCGCCGCCGCCTCAGCGAGTACCGATCGGAGCACTTGGGCTCGCGACGCACCGAGGCAGCGGAGCAGGGCCAGCTCCTGGCGCCGCTGGGCCACCATGATGCTGATGATGTTGAAGATCACGAGCGCACCGACAAAGAGGGCGATGGCGAGCACCACGTCGAGCACTGTCGTGAACTTCGGGGATCCGACACTGGCGATGTCGGCCACCACGGCTTCGAACTGTCGGCCGGTGTTGACGAAGTACCCCGGCCCGACCGCGGTGCTCACTCTCGCGACCAAGGTGGTTGGCGCGACACCCGGACTGGCGGTCCCCAACACGACGCTGTAGGCACCGGGCGTTCCGAAGAGGTGCTGCGCCATGGGCGTGGTGAACCCGACCAGGGTCGAACCCAAGACATCGGCAGACGTCCTCGAAGTGACGGTACCGACGAGAGTGAAGTCCATCACCGGCTGATTCGTCACCACCCGAACCGTCTGCCCGATCCGCCACCCTTGCGACGACACGGTGTGGGCGTCGACGACCACCTCGTTGGCGGTGGTCGGCAGCCGTCCGGACTTGAGCACGAAGGGCCGCAGGCGGGCCACCGGGCCGACCGAGATGCCCAGCGCGGTGGACGAGTGGGCGCCGATCAGGGTGCCTTTTGGAGTGACCAGCTGGGCATAGCCGTCAACCTCGCCCTGGGCGGCGGCGATCCCGGGCACCGAACGAACCGTGGTCAACACCTGCTCGGGGACCGGGGTGAAGCCGGCCAGGCCACCGAGATTCGAAGAGGAGCGATGTCCGAGCACCGCCACCGAGACATGGGAGTAGGCCGCGTTCGAGGTCGAGTCGATCGACTGATGATCGGTATCGGTGAGGATGAAGGTGCCGGCCAAGAAGGCCACCCCGACCGCAATGGCCAGGCACACCAGGACCAGCCGCAAGGGATGGCGCTGATGGCTGCGCAGCACCACGCGCCACATCGCTCAGCCCTCCAAGAGGGCGAGGTGATGCGCGACGGCGTCGGTAGTGGGGTCGTGCAAGTCATCGACCACGTGCCCGTCGAGGAGGAAGACGACGCGATGTCCGTGGCTGGCCGCCGCCGGGTCATGGGTGACCATGATCACCGACTGGCCCTCGTCGGCCACGATCTTGGCCAAGAGCTCGAGGAGGGCCCCACCCGCCTTGGTATCGAGGTTCCCGGTGGGTTCGTCCGCGAAGATGATGGTCGGGTGATTGACCAGGGCCCGCGCCACCGCCACCCGTTGTTGTTGACCGCCCGAGAGTTGGGTGGGGCGGTGGTGCAGCCGATCCGCAATGCCGAGAAGCTGGGCCAGGTGTTCCACCCAGTCGGGATCGGGACGCCGGCCGGCCAAACTGGCGGGCAGCTCGATGTTCTCGCGGGCCGAGAGCGTGGTGAGCAGATTGAAGCCCTGGAAGACGAACCCGACCTCGGTCCGACGCAGCTCGGTCAGCTGGACTTCGCTGAGCGTCGAAAGATCGGTGTCACCAATGCGCACCGACCCTGAACTCAACGTGTCGAGGCCCGACAAACAGTGCAGCAGCGTTGATTTTCCCGATCCCGACGGCCCCATGATGGTGCTGAACCGACCGGCATCGAAACCAACGGTCACCGAGTCGAGTGCGGTGACCGCAGCCCCGGTCGAACCGCCGCCGTAGTACTTCGTCGCTGCACACGCTTGCGCGGCCAACGGCGCCGCCTTGGGGTCGAACGTTTGAGTGGTCCCCACCGGCGGGGACCTTACCCGGCGTCGTGAAGTGGATTACGCCAGCCCGGTGATCCGGTGTGGCCACCGCCAGCGACACGGAGTCCGATGAAATTGCGCTGCGCCTCCACCGTCCCGGCACCGAAGCACAGCCCGCGGATATCACGGTAAGCACGTTCGAGGGGATACTCGCGGCTGTAGCCGTAGCCCCCGTGAATCTGCATGGCCTCGTCGCACACGAATTTGGCGGCGAGATTGGCCGCCGTCTTGGCCAGCGCCGTCTCGAGCGGCGGTGGTGTGCCCCCGGCACCGGCCAGGCGCACCGCCCGCGCCAAGAGCAGGCGGGCCCCTTCGAGCTGGACGGCCATGTCGGCGAGCTTCCACTGCAATCCCTGGAGGTCGGCCAGGGGTCGACCTGCGACGACCCGCTCGTTCATGTACTTGACGGCGTGCTCGAGCGCGCCCTGGGCTGCCCCGACGCACATGGCCGCGTTGCCGCAACGTTCGTGGTTGAGATGCGACAACAGGACCTTGAAGGCCTGGGTCGACGACGGGTCCCCGGCCACCAAGATGTCCTCTTCGCGAATCTCGACGCCGTCAAAGGCCAGTTCGGCTTCGGTGGCCGCATGGATGCCCATACCCTTGTGACGACCGGTCACCGATACCCCTTCCCGGTCGCTCGGCACGATGACGGCCCCGATGCCCTTTGCACCCTCTCCACCGGGCCAGCGGCACCACACCAGCACGCCCTGGGCCACGTGGCCGAGCGTCGAATAGTTCTTGTACGCATTCAGCCGCCACCGGCCCGGCCCATCCTCGCTCAAGGTCGCCCGCATGTTCTGGACGGCCGAGCCGGCGTCGGGCTCGGTGATGCCGATGGAGATGAGGGCATCACCGTCGGCGGCGGCGGGGAGCCAGCGCTCCTTCATGGCGTCGGGTCCGAGGTGTTCAATGCCCCGGGGAGGCCCGTTGAAAGTCAGCTGGGCACAGATGGCTGAGGACACATCGGCCCGGGCGATTTCTTCGAGCACGATGGCGGCCTCGACGTCGCCATAGCCCATGCCACCCCAGCGTTCGCCGATCGTGATCCGCAAGAGGTCGGCACTGGCCAGAGCCTTTCGCACCTCGGTCGGAACCTCGCCGGTCTCGTCGCCTTGTTGGGCCCGTGGAGCGACCTCGCGCCCGGCCACGTCACGGGCCAGCTGGCGCAACGCGGCCTGGTCCTCGCTTTCGGCCAGGAGATCGACACCGGCGGCTTCAGCCATCAGGCGTCGCGCTCGGTGCCGACCACGCCGACGAAGCTCACGCCCTCGCCCGGTGCGCCACCGAGATTGTGGGTCAACCCCATCGTCCGACCAGGGCCGACGGTACTGATCTGGCGGTCGGCCGGGGCTTCGCCGCGCAACTGCAACCAGCACTCGAACAACATGCGCAGCCCCGACGCGCCAATGGGGTGCCCAAAACTCTTGAGGCCACCGTCGGGATTGACGGGAAACTCACCATCGCGATCGAAAGTGCCGGCCAGGACCTCTTTCCACGCGGTACCTCGCTCGGCGAAGCCGAGGTCCTCCATAAGAACCAACTCGGTCGGCGTGAAACAGTCGTGCACCTCGGCCATGGCCAGCTGGGCGCGCGGGTCGGTGATGCCGGCCTGTTGATAGGCGTCGGCAGCGCTGCGCACCACCTCGATGAAGGTGGTGTAGTCGTAGTTCGGGTCGATCGGCCCGGCGGCGGGGCCGGCCACGAAACTCAGTGCCTTGACGTAGAGCGGATTGGCACAGTACTTGTGGGCGTCCTCGGCCCGGCAGATGATGGCCGCGGCCGATCCGTCGCTCACCCCGCTGCAATCGAAGACCCCGAGCTCGCCCGCCACCAGTGGCGCTTTGGCGATGGTCTCCATTGACACTTCTTTTTGGAACTGGGCCCGGGGATTGCGTGCCCCGTTTTGGTGGTTCTTCCACGCGATGCGGCTCATCACCTCTTTCATCTGGGCCGCATCGACGCCGTACTTATGGCCGTAGGACGGGGCCAAGAAGCTGAATGCGGCCGGCGATGAGAGTCCGGGGTCGGTGCCATCGCCGACCGGGCGGATGCCGGTCAGGCCCGAGAACCCGGTGTCCTTGAGCTTTTCCACCCCGATGGCCATGGCGGTCTCGTAAGCCCCCGAGGCCACGGCATAGCAGGCGTTGCGAAAGGCCTCTGATCCGGTGGCACAGAAGTTCTCGACCCGGGTGACCGGCTTGTAGTCGATCTTCAGCGGTCGAGAGAGGGTGACGCCCGACACGCCCGAGGTCATGGTGCCGAGCCAGAAGGCGTCGATGTCACCGATCGGCACGCCGGCCGACGCCGTGGCGTCGGTGGCCGCATCGGTCAAGAGGTCATCGAGGCCGGTATCCCAGCGCTCCCCGAAGCGCGTGCAGCCCATCCCAATGATGGCAACTTGATCTCGGATCCCTTTGCTGGCCATCGACTAGCCCTCCTCCGCGCTCGTGTGGGCGGCGCCCGGCGCCGCATCTGACAGCACCGGTCGCGCCTTCCAGAAGTAATTGTGCACGCCCTGGGCGGTGTAGACCCGCCGGAAGGTCATCTCGACCCGGCCCCCGATGGTCAGTTCGTCGGGATTGACGTCGGTCATCTCGCAGCGGTAGCGCCCGCCCCCGTCGAAATCGACGATCACCCCGACCACCGGAGGCGACAGGCTGAAGGCCAGGTGATCGATGGTGAAGGTAGCCACGGTGCCCACGGTGTCCGCCAGGCGCTCGGTGGCCATCTGATCAACGGCCTTGCACTCGAGGCAGACCCGAGTCGGCGGAAGGTGGCGAAACCCGCAGTTGAGGCAACGGCTGGCGGCGAAGGCGTATTTCCACGATTCCGAGCGGTGGACGATGGGTGCGCCGGGACGTTCGGGATCCGGTCGGCGCGGCGGCTCACGATGCAGCTGGCCACGCCAGGACAAGAACGAGGCGTACGAGAGGTCGCTGCGGCCGTAAGCCACCTGTTGGGCCACCGTTGGGACCCCGGCCGACCGGGCGCGGGCCTGGGCACCCGGGAGGGCGTCGGTCGTTCGAAAGACCATCGCGTCGGCCCCGTCGGCCAAGGACAAGAGCACGATCACTTGCCCGGGTGCAGCGCGCTCGAGCACGTCGGCCAGGGCCAGGGCGCCGTGCGCGGCCCCGAGGTTCCCGACGCTCGCCACCAAATCGGGCGACACGACCCCGGCCCCCACCCCGAGCCCGGCGCTGACGGCTTTGGTGGCGCGGACGTGAAGGCCGCTGACAATGGCGTGGTCGACGTCACTTTCGGTGATCCCGGCGTCTTTGAGCGCGTCGGCGAAGGCCTCGTGGGCGAGCGGGACGTAGATCTCCTCGCCGAAACGCTCCTCCCACACGTGCGAGTCGGCCTCACCGGGCACCCGCCAGCGGTCCAAGAACTCGTCGCTCGACGTGCCGCGGCCAATGAGTTCGGCCACTGCGCCGTCGTCGGCACAGAGGATGGCCACTGCGCCGTCGCCGGCGTCGCGCTCTTCAGGGCCGCCGGCCAGTCCGGTCCGCAGGTCCGCCACCACCGCCAGGGTGGGCCGGGACCGAGCGGACGTCAGTGCCGCCAACAAGGTGCCTTGGGCCGAGCGGGGGGAACCGACGAAGTCGTAGGCCCCGGCGTCTCTCGCCAGTCCGAGCGCCGCGTGCACCGTGGTCGCGTTGGTCTTGTCGAGATACCCAGGCGCCGGCGTCGAAAAGAACAGGTCGCCGACCTGGTCGCCGTCGTGACCCATGGCCAGGGCTCGGCGCCCCGCCTCGACCCCGAGGGTCGTCGTGTCCTCGTCATAAGACGCGACCGCCCTGGTCCCTTTGCCCCCGCCCGCTCCGAGGACCGCCTTGATGGCGGCGCGTTGGAGGCGCCAATAGGGCAGGTAGCTGCCCCAGGCCACGATGCCCGTCGTCACGTTGCGCTCCGCCCCGGCCTATGCGCCACGAGCGGCGCGCATCTCGGCCCGTCGCTCTTCGGTGGCGGCCTCGTTGACCACCAGGGTCAGCTCTTCGAGCGACCCGTCGAGGACCACGCCGTAGTCACGGGCCGCGCCCTCGACGCTGACGTATTCATCGAGCACATCATCGAGCACCGCTGTAGCCGGACGATCAAGTGGGTCGCCCCAGCCGCCACCGCCGCCGTAGTCGAAGCAGATCTTGTCGCCCGCTTCCATTGGTACCCAGTTCGCCGTATGCGCGACGACCAGTTCGTCTTCGGAGCCATAGCGCAGCGTCAGTTTGTTGGGCGCGCCCTTGCCGCCGCCCGCGATGCCGGGCATTGGGTACTTCATCCCAACGACGTAGGTGTAGACGTTCGACGGCACGCGTACCTCTTTGATGTAGTGGCTTCCGCACCCGCCGCGCCATTGGCCGGCCCCGCCCGAGTCGGTGCGGTAGTCGCGGCTCCACTGCAAGTGGGGATAGAGGCTCTCATTGATTTCGGCGGTGGCTTTCCACAAGTTCCCGAAGGCTGCACTCACCGCCCCCCAGGCGTCCATCCCCTTGGCCGCGTTGCACCAGCCGGCGTACACCTCGGCGGAACCGTCCAAGAACGGTTGGCCGCTGCGCGGGTCGATGCCTTTGATATTCGTCGGGATGCCGGTCTTGTAGGTCTGGGGCACCGCACGCTCGGGCAGCACGCCCGAGAGTGCGACCGCAATCACTTCGCCGATGTCGGCACCGGGATGGTGGGTTCCGGCGGAGACCGGGCGTCCGGGGTGCGGGTTGAACACGCATCCCTCGGGCACGATGAGCTCGATGGAGTTGAAGAAGCCTTCGTTCTTCGGGATCTCGGGATCCATCATGGCGGCCACCTGGGCCACCGTGTAGCCACGGGTATTGCCGTAGGTGGACCAGGCCTGCAGTTCTTGGCGTTCGTCGCTCCCGGTGTAGTCAATGGTGAGCTTGGGTCCGTCGACGGTGATGGCGACGTGCAGATGGATGTCGGGGTTGCCGAGTGGATCGTGGTCCACGTAGGAGTCCCCGACGTAGGTACCGTCGGGCCAGGCCATGATCTCTTCGCCGAAACGCTTGGCGGCGTAATCGATCATGTGGTCGACCGCACCCTCGATCATGTCCACGCCGTAGCGCTCGACCAGCGAGACCAGTCCGTCGGCGGCCTGCTTGGCGGCGCCGATCTGCGCGCGGAGGTCGCCGAGATAGCCGTCGAGCCGGTTGTTGACTTGGAGGGCATAGAGCACGTCACGGCGCTCGACGCCGCGGTCGAGGACCTTGACGACCGGCCAGCGGACCCCTTCACCCCAGATGTCGGTGGCGGTGACGTTGTAGCCGCCAGGTACCGCGCCACCGGTGTCACCGTGGTGGCACTGGATCGAGGCGATGAGCACCAGGTGGCCGTCGACTACTACCGGGGCGAAGACGTTGTAGTCCGGCAGGTGACCGCCACCGTGGTACGGGTCGTTAGCCACGAAGACGTCGCCTTGGTGGAACTCGTCGACGCCCGAGGAATTCGAGGGCGAAGCGAACCGGAAGCGTCGAGGTCAGCATGAACTGGGGAATGCCGACGCTCAGTGCGGCGAGCCGGCCTTTGCCGTCCAAGATCGTGGCGTTGCGCTCGTTGGACTGGTTGAGGATCGGCGTCGTGGCGGTACGCGAGACATACATCGCCATCTCGAAGCAGACCGTCTCCATGGTCCCGCGAATCACCTCGGCGGTGACCGGGTCGACGACCCCGTCGACCATCAATCGATCCCTCGGACCGGCCAGTGCCTTCATATCAACGTTCATGGCCCCTCCCACAGCGCCCTGGACAGGCGAAACCGCGGCAACGTTTGCTGACATCGGTGTCACTTTTACTGTACACCGACGCCACTTGACCCTGGCCAGAGGGCAGTTCGGCGAGAAGAGATCCACGATCGCAACAGCTCACGGACCGGGCCAACGCCTCCCGCTATATTCTCCCAATGTTGTTATACTCTTTTCCGTATAGCAAAGGCGGTGTCGGCACCGTTGAGGACTCAGGCCCTCGCCTTGACCACCATCACCCAACTGTCCGCCTCCAACGGCCCTCCCCCGCCGGCGGAGAACTCCACGTCGCAGAACCCCGCACCTTCGAGCCACACCCTCCATTCGGGCGGCGTCGGGAGTCGGATGTAGTACTCGCTGTGACGGGTCACCCCGCCGCGAATGATCGTTGCGACCGCGTTCGAGTCGGCCGCGCGGTGACGAAAATGTCGAGACGTCGATCAGCGCATCGTCGCCACGCGTCAGCACCGTCGCGGTCGGGGTCGAAGGTGTGCTGACGCACGACAGCATCGTGGTGCAATGACTCAACCAGCACGATGCCCCCCGGAGCGAGGACCCGGTGGAACTCGGAGAGGACCGATCGACAATCGGCGTCGTCGTCAGTAGCCAAATGAGTTGAACCAGCACACCACTGCCGCAAAGGGCCCGGCGAGCGGCAACTGACGTAGGTCGCCTCTGACGTAGGTGGGCGAACCGCTGGGCCCACGCACTTCGCCGTCGGCTCGCGCCAGATACGAACCAGACAGATCGACTCCGGTCACCGACATTCCAGCTGAGGCCAGGCGACGGGCGATGCGGCCATGGCCACAAGGGGCATCGAGGATGTGGGCGCCAGGTGCCAGGCCGAGGTGCCCCAAGATCTCTGCGGCGTCATCGTCGGAATGCTGCTCGTCGATCGCCTCGTCGTAGAAGTAGAGATAGTCGTCGCCGAAGGTGGCTGAGATATCGAACTCCACGCCGCATT
Organism: uncultured Acidimicrobiaceae bacterium; assembly: GCA_963800725.1. Taxonomy (GTDB): domain Bacteria; phylum Actinomycetota; class Acidimicrobiia; order Acidimicrobiales; family RAAP-2; genus Bog-473. The sequence goes on from CAWDCE010000025.1 coordinate 83,337, forward strand.
CTGGCCGAACTGGCCGACAACGCACACGACCTCGCGTTGTGGTCGCCCCGCTCAGAGCGACCACAACCCGAGGTCGTGCGTCCAAAAGCCATACTGACCACCTTGTGGTGCAGCCTCGGAGCGGCCTCGTTGCCATTTGGTTGCAGGACCCCGCGGCTCGACTGATGCCCCTCCACGGAGGGCCGGTCGCTCGCCGATGGCGGCAAAGGGCTTGCACCTTTTTGGCTGTGGACACTGTCGGCCACGTCACCCGCTGGGCCTCACGGGATCCGAGGAGCGGGGCTACCGTCTCGGTCCATGACACCCAAGCTCGGCATCGTCACTCCCGTCCTGCACATGAATCCCGCGGTTCGATCCACCCGAATGGGAGATCACCGCCAGCGTGGACGACGTGGTTGGGGTCGTGCAGCGGGCCGAGGCCCTCGGCTACGACTGGGTGGCGTGCTCGGAGCACATCGCCATTCCGGCCGCGGCGTCGACGGTACGCGGCGGGCGGTACTTCGATCCATTCTCGACCTTGGGATTCTTCGCCGCCCACACCGCGGCGGGCTTGTTGACCCACATGGCGGTGCTTCCCTACCACCACCCACTCGAGTTGGTGAAGCGCCTCGGGACACTCGACGTCTTGAGCGACGGTCGCGTCATCGCCGGGGTCGGGGTCGGGTCACTCCAGCCCGAATTCGAGGTGCTCGGCCATCAGTTCGAAGGACGCGGCGACCGCGGCCGACGACGCCATCGCCGCCATGAGGGCGGCTTGGGGAAAGCGGATTCCCGAATACCACGGCACGCACTATGACTTTGCGGATTTCATCGTGGAGCCCTCAGGACTCGAGCCGCGATCTCCCAGTGTGGGTCGGCGGTCGGACCCGCCGCTCGTTGCGTCGTGCGCTCGCCTTGGGCGAGGCCTGGATGCCGTTCGGCTTCAAGATCGATCAACTCACCGAGATGCTGGCCGACCCCGCCATCAAGGCGGCGCAGGCCCGCTACGTCGAGGACCATGGCGCACCCCTCGACCTCATCTTGGCCCCCGAGCCGCCGATCGACCCGCTCGGCGATCCCGATGGCACGGCCGAATTCCTCCACGCCTATATCAAGATCGGGGCCACCGGATTTAGCTTGCGCTTCGACCATCACTCAAAGGAGCACTACTGCGAGGAGATGGAGGCCATGGTCGAAGTGGCGAAGGGCCTCGGGTGAGCAAACCTCAGTCGCCCGGTGAGGCCGAGGCGGGCGCGGAGTTCGGGCTTGATGACCTTGCCGGTCGGGTTCCGGGGCAAATCGGTGACGAAGTAGTACTGACGCGGCGTCTTGTAGTCAGCCAGGGATTCGAGGGCATAGGCCCGCAGTTGTTCCGCATCGGCCGAGGCGTTCTCGTGCAAGACAACGAAAGCCACCACGTCCTCGCCGAGCACCGGGTGCGGGGCACCGACGACCGCAACCTCGGCCACGGCTGGATGTTGCACCAAGACGTGTTCGACGTCGGTGGCATGCACGTTGTTCCCACCGCGGATGATGACGTCTTTGGAACGTCCGACGATGTAGAGATAGCCGTCGTCGTCCAAATTCCCGAGGTCGCCGGTGACCAGCCACCCGTCTTTCCAGGTCTGCGCGGTGGCTTCGGGGTCGCCGAAGTATTCACGCTGATGACCCGGTAGCTGCATCCGCACGTCGCCGACGACGTTGGCGGCGACGTCGTTGCCGTCGCCGTCGACGATGCGCACCAGGGCGGGCGGGGCGATCTTGCCGACCGAGCCTGGGCGCTTGACCGCCTCGCCTTTGGGCATGATGCAATAGGCCGACCCGGCCTCGGTCATTCCGTAGTTGTTCGACACCATGGCGTCGGGCATCCGCTCTTGGAGGCGCTCGACTACAAACGGGGCAAGCGGTGCACTGCCCACCGAGCACATGGCGACCGACGACAGGTCCACGGTGTCGAATCGGGGATTGTCCAACAACAAGTGCGCCATGGCCGGGACCAAGAAGATGGCCATGGGCTTCTCGGCCTCCACCACATCGAGCCAACGGTCCGCATCGAATTTCGGCATGTAGATGCCGCGGAGGCCGAGCTTCATTGGGGTGTAGACGAGCGCGATGCCGGCGAAGGTGAACATCGGGCTCGCATGAAGCCACCCCGCACCCCCGTAGGTGGGCTCGACGTCGCCCACCATCGAGGCGTTCGAGTGACGGACCGCCACGCCCTTGGGCCGCCCCGTCGTGCCTGAGGTGTACAAGATGTCCGCCAGGTCGTCTTCGGTCCTTGGGACCTGGAAGGTGTTGCGATCACCCGAGACGATCTCCGCCCAACTGATGACCCGCGGGCCTGACTCCGCGGGCAACACATCGCCTGAGTCCTTTACGTCGACCACGAAGGTGAGTTCCTTGTTGGCAATGGAGCGGTCCTGGTGGACCAGTTCGCCGTCAGCGACCACCGCACTCGCCCCGGAATGCTCGAGCATGTGCCCGACCTCGGCACGAGCGAGGCGCGGGTTCATCGGCACCGCCACGCCGCCGGCGCGATGGATGGCCGTGTAGGACACAAGCCAGTGCAGCGCCTCGCTCGTATGGAGGTGGATGCCGACCCGGCCATTGGGCTCGAGTCCGGCCTCGACCAGACCACGGGCCATTGCGTTGGCCCGACCATTCCACTCCGCGAAGGAGAGTTCCCCGACGTCGACGACGGTGAATGCCGTCTGACCGGGGAATTCCTCGGCCATACGCCCCAAATGCTCGTCCATCAACACAGGTACGGATCCCCCCAAGGTGCTCGAAGGCGCCGAAAAGTTGACGCCGGTGTCAGGTTCGTTGCAGCATGGCCGATGCTCGCTCGGGGGTCAATCCCGGCGATCGTCACTTCAAACTCCTCCCACGGACGATTTCGTGGGGGCCCAACCAAGGGAACACGCGCAGATGAGCATGGTTCGCTTTGACCTTCCGACGCCCGAGGGCGACACGATCGAGTTCTGGGAAGCGGCCAAGGATGGCCGGCTGCTGATCAAGCACTGCACAGACTGTGATGCCTATTCCTACTACCCGAGGCCCTTCTGCCCGAAGTGCTGGAGCGAGAACGTCGAGTGGTACGAGGCCAGTGGCAAAGCGACTCTGTACTCGTGGTCGGTGATCTACAGCAACGACATGCCCCCCTTCAAGGACCGCATCCCCTATGTGGCGGCCCACGTGGATCTGGCCGAGGGTCCGCGCATGATGACCAACGTGGTCGACTGCCCCTTTGACGAGCTGACCGTCGGCATGGACCTCACGGTCAAGTTCGAACCCATTTCCGACGATTTCACCATCCCGGTCTTCGTCCGGGCTTAACGGGAGGACAACCCCATGAGCGACGCCGTCATCGTGGCCGCCATCCGCACGCCGATCGGGCGGGCCGGCCGGGGCCTCGCTCCGCTGACCCTCCAAGACATCGGCGCGCAGACAGTCTCAGCCGCCATCGACAGAGTCGGCCTCGATCCAGCCGATATCGATGACCTGGTGATCGGGGAGGTGCTCCAAGGCGGCGGCTGCACCGCTCGCTACATCGCCAACGAGTTGGGTCTCCCGCCCGACACTCCCGGGGGCACCGTCCAGCGCCAGTCCGCGACGGGAATGATGGCGGTCCAAGACGCCGCGGCACAGATCCGCGCCGGCATGGCCCGGGTCATCGTGGCCGGAGGAATCGAGTCGATGACCCGCTCACCGGTCCAGTTCGCCAAATCACCGGTGCCGTTCGGGGTCATGACCCAGTTCATCCCGCCGAGTCATCCAAACACCCCCGACGCGCCCAACATGAACATGTTGATCACCGTCGGGGAGAACACCGCCCGGGAATGCGGCATCACCCGCGAAGAGTCAGACCATTGGTCCTACCACTCGAACATTCGGGCCATTGCGGCCACTGACGACGGCCGCTTCGCCGACGAGATCGTGCCGGTGACCGTACCGGTCGGCCGAGGGGAGACCGCCCTGGTCAGCGTCGACGAGCATCCCCGCCGCGACACGACCCTCGAAAAGCTCGCCGCACTCCCCTCCCTCACCGGCCCCGACGGGCAGATCACGGCGGGAAACTCCTCGGGAATCGCCGATGGCGGCGCGGCAGTCGTGGTGGTGGACCGCGAGTACGCGGATGCCCACGGGCTGGAAATCCTCGCCACCGTCCGGGCCTGGAACTCGTGTGGCATCGAGCCCGCCCGCACCGGATTGGCGCCGACCATTGCGGTGCCCAAGGCCCTGCAGCTGGCCGGACTCGACGTGTCCGACGTGGATCTCGTCGAGATCAACGAGGCCTTTGCGTCGATGTCGGTGGCGTGTTCGAGGAAGCTTGGGTTCTCCCACGACATCGTCAACGTGAACGGCGGGGCTGTGGGCATCGGGCATCCGGTCGCCGCCTCGGGGACCCGGATTCTGGTCACCTTGATCCACGAACTGCGCCGCCGTGGCGGTGGCATCGGGGTCGGCACCTTGTGTGCCGGCGGGGGAATGGGTTCGGCGACGGTGCTCGAGGTCCACCCCGCCTGAGCTATTCGTCGCCCTCGCCGGCGGCGCCCATGCGTTCTTTGATGGCGTTGACGACGCTCGGATCCATCAAGGTGGTCACGTCCCCGAGATCGCGGTGCTCGGCCACATCGCGGAGCAGTCGACGCATGATCTTGCCGCTCCGGGTCTTCGGGAGTTCGGGGGTCAGCATGATCTGACGGGGTTTGGCGATCGGGCCGATCTCATGGGCCACGTGGTCGCGGAGCTCTTGGATGAAGGCCTCCCCGTCGGGTGCGCCTTGGCTCCCCGCTCCCTTCACGGTGACGAAGGCCACGATGGCCTGTCCGGTGGTCGCATCGCTCGCCCCGACGACCGCGGCCTCGGCGACGGCGGGATGGCCGACCAGCGCATGTTCGACCTCGGTCGTCGAGATGCGGTGCCCCGAGATGTTCATCACATCGTCGACCCGGCCAAGCAGCCAGATGTCCCCGTCGTGGTCACGCTTGGCGCCGTCGCCGGCAAAGTACCGACCCGGAAACCGAGACCAGTACGTCTCTTTGTAGCGCTCGTCGTCGCCCCAGATGCCGCGCAGCATGCCCGGCCACGGCTTGGTGATGACCAGGTAACCACCCTCATCGTTGCCGACCGAGGTGCCCTCGTTGTCAATGATGTCGACCGAGATCCCCGGGAACACGACCATGGCCGCACCGGGCTTGGTGGCGGCAAGTCCGGGCAGCGGGGTGATCAAGATGCCGCCGGTCTCGGTCTGCCACCAGGTGTCGACGATCGGGCATCGGTCGCCACCGATGTGGGTCCGGTACCACATCCAGGCCTGTGGATTGATGGGCTCCCCCACCGAGCCGAGCAGGCGCAGGCTCGAGAGGTCGTGCTTGGCCGGGAGATCCTCACCCCACTTCATGAAGGTCCGGATCGTGGTCGGCGCGGTGTAAAGGATGTTGACCTTGTACTTCTCGATGATCTGCCACCAGCGGTCGCGGGCCGGGGTGTCAGGTGTCCCCTCGTACAGGACCGATGTGGTCCCGTTGGCGAGTGGGCCGTAGACGATGTAGCTGTGTCCGGTCACCCAGCCAATATCGGCCGCGGTCCAAAAGACGTCGCGTTCGGGCTTGATGTCGAAGATCAGCCGGTGCGTGGCTGAGACATGGGTGAGGTAGCCGCCCGAGGTGTGCAAGATGCCTTTCGGCTTCGCCGTGGTCCCACTCGTGTACATGATGTAGAGCGGATGCTCGGCGTCGAAGGCCTCGGGCTGGTGGTGTTCGCTCTGACGGTCCACGACATCGTGCCACCAGACATCGCGACCTTCATTCCAAGCAACCTGTTGACCGGTGCGCCGGACCACCAGCACCTTTTGCACATCAGGGCATTCGGCGACGGCCTCATCGACCGCCGCCTTGAGGGGACTGGCGGCGCCCCGACGATACCCACCGTCGGCCGTGACGACGAAGTGTGCATCGCAGTCGAGGATGCGGCTGCGCAAGGCGTCAGACGAAAAGCCACCGAATACGACGGTGTGCGGCGCTCCGAGGCGGGCACACGCCAACATGGCCACGACGGTCTCGGGGATCATCGGCATATACAGGGCGACCTTGTCACCGGTGCCCACCCCGAGTTCGGTGAGCGCGTTGGCCGCCCGGGAGACCTCGTGCAGTAGATCCGCGTAGGTGATCGAGCGGGTGTCTCCGGGTTCTCCCTCCCAGTGAAAGGCCACCCGATCGCCCAGCCCGGCATCGACGTGACGGTCGACACAGTTCACCGAGACATTGAGCCGTCCCCCGACAAACCACTTGGCGAACGGTTCGTTCCACTCGAGCACCTCGCTCCACGCAGTGGCCCACGTGAGGCGCTCGGCCTGCTTGGCCCAAAAGGCCAATGGATCGGCTTCGGCTTCCTCATAGATCCCCGGCCCCACGTTGGCCGCGTCGAGGAATCCGGGCGGGGGGCCAAAGGTCCGGGTCTCGTGCAAGAGGGCGGAGAGCCCTTCTTCTTGATCGTCACTCACCGAAGTCTCCTTCTGCCGCCGACAGGTTCAACCGAATCGTAGGGTCATCCATCGGACATCGTCACCAGCGGTCGGCGAAGCGATCACCAATCCCTCGTTACCAAGGCCTAAGGCGATGGTTCCTGGCGCAGTTCAAACCCTTCAAAGCTGAAGGCCGGACACACCGTGGCCCCGACCAACGAGTAGGCACCGAGTGGACGGGCGGCCATCCACACCGCCGGTTCGACAATGACCTGGGGAACCTGTCCGCGGGCCACGTCGGGCCCCATCCGATGTACCTGGGTCACCCCGTCACCTCCCTCGAGGGTCAGTTCAAGCGGATCGCCGGCGTAGAAGTGCCAAATCTCAGTGGCGTCGATCCGATGCGGCGCCGAGGACTCGCCGGACAAGAGCAAATAGAGAATCGCACTTCCCGCTGGCCGCTCGTCGCCTTCGTTCGCCGCGATCCAGGTGCGTCGATACCAACCACCCTCAGGATGCGGCGACAACGAGAGCCGCTCGATCAGTGACTCGCCTGGGTCCATGGCCCAGTCTTGCTCAGGCTGGCGACGCCACTCCGAGACTGCTCGCCACGTCGAGCAGATGCGAACTGGCGCCGCCGAAAAGGACGCCGGTCGTCTTGGCCCGCTTGATGATGAGATGACTGTCGTGCTCCCAGGTAAAACCGATACCACCAAAGGACTGGAACGACTCTTGACATACCAGGCGTTGGCAGTCGTCGCTGGCGCTCTTGGCCATGGCGACCGCGGTGGCCCGGTCGAGCGCATCCTCTTCTATGGCCGCCACGGAGAAGTAGCACAGGGCACGAGCCCGCTCGATGGCCACGAACATATCGGCCATCTTGTGCTTGACCGCTTGGAACGATCCGATCGGCACCCCGAACTGCTGACGATCCTTCACGTAGGCCAGCACCATCTGGAAGAGGGCGTCGCAGGTTCCGAGCGTCTCGAGGGCGGTTGCCACCGTGGCCTCTTCGATGGCCCGGGTCAGTCCCGCACGCACCGAGTCACTGCCCGGTTCGCCGAGCACCCGGTCAGCCTCGATCTCGACCCCGTCAAACGTGGCGCTAAAGAGTGGCCTGGACATGTCGAGCGAGTGGACGGGGACGAGCGCACTTTGCGCGCCTGGGACCACGAAGGCTCCCAGCCCGGTTTCGGTACGCGCCACCACCACGATCTCGTCGGTGCCCGAGTCCGCAACCACCCCGAGTTTGGTCCCGCCAATACGCCACCGGTCCCCGGACCGCTCGGCTGTCGTGGTGACGTCGTCGAGACCCCAGCGCCTCGGGTGATCCGCCAGCGCGAGGGTCCCGGTGATCGCACCGGTCGCTACGGCACCGAGAAACCGCTGGCGCTGCTCGGGAGAACCGAGCTCGCGCACGACCGGGGCAAATTGGGTGGTGGTCGCCAAGAATGGACCGGGGGCGACGACCCGGCCGAGTTCTTCGACGACGACGGCTGTTTCCACGAAAGTGAGACCAACACCGCCGCAGTCTTCTGGGATCGCCAGTCCCGGCCAGTCCAAGGCGACCATCGAGGCCCAGAGCTTCTCGGGAGCCTCACCGGTCTCGACGACGGCCCGCACCAGCTCGAGGGGGCACTCTTTATCGAGGAATGATCGAACCGATGCCCGCAGTTCCTCCTGCTCCTCGGTGAACTCAAGATCCACGGTCCAACCTTTCGCTGTATCGCCTCACATGGAGAACAAGGTGCCGGGATTGTACCTGACACTGGCGTCAGCCCCCGTGGTACCGTCTTGGTCGCACTCGTGAGGGTGCGCTGAGTTGGGAGCCCCCGGAGGGGGGTCGCCGGCCCGTGGCAATGGCTTCGGGCCGGCGACATCGGGGTCCCACACTCGAGCACTACCTCCGCTCGACCGCTTTGCGCCAAGCATCGGCGAACTGTGGCACGACCTCGCGCCAATCCCCGACGATGCCGACGTCGCAGTGCCCGAACACCAGCGCTTCGGGATCGTTGTTGATCGCCAGAATCGTGCCCGCCGCCCGCACGCCGACCAAGTGATTGAACTTGCCGCTGAGCGCCAACGCGACATAGAGGCGTGGAGCGATGCTGCGACCGGTGATCCCGACCTGCCGGGCGCGGGGCGCCCAGCCCTTGTCGGTCACCTTTCGCGTGGCCGCCAACTCCGCTCCGAGCAGCGCGGCCAGGGGGGACAGCATTTCGTACTCATTTGGCTGCACGGCCGCGCCGACGCCGATGACTACTTCTGCCCTCGCCAATACTTCGACGTCGTCATCCCTGCGCTCCGACACCACGTGGATGCGACCTCGCGACGCTATCTGGTGGATGGTTACCGGCGCGTGGTGCTGGCGCCGTGAACCGAGGGGGAGGACCCCGGGGCGCACCGAGACCAGACTCGTCGCAGACGTGCATGTGACGTCGGCAACCAATGCGCCGGAAAATGCGGGCTTGGCCGCAACCAACCTCTCATTGACTGTATCGAGTGCGATGGCGTCACCCACCAAACCGGCCCCGAGGGCCGCCGCCAATCTCGCCAACACTTCACGACCGAATGCCGTGCTCGGGCCAATGCACGCCCACGTGCTTCGTTGCACCGACCATTGGGCGACGGCCGCGGCCACGTCCTCGGCCACAGTGGAGCCTTCGAAGCAAGTGATCTCGTCGGCCCCCCATTCGCCGAGGGATTCGAGATCCGTCGTGTCCAAAGTGAGTGCATTGACCCGGGCTCCGACGTTGTCGGCCAATCGTGACGCCGCACCCAGGAGCTCGGCCGCGACCCGTGGTCGAGCCGGCTCGACAATGACAAGAATCTCGCGGCCGCCGTCATCGATTCGTGATACCTCTCGGGGATTGGGCCCGGCGGGTGAAGTGTTCGTCTCCCTCGCTCCTAGTGCACCACGTTCGACCAGGATCGCGATGGCTGCGGTCACCTGCTCGTGAACGGGCCCGCTCAAGACCTTGGCGAAGCGCTCGTAGGGCATCAGCCTGGTGGCGCCGACCACCGTCGGGCTCCCGCTGGCGCCGAAAGGACCCGAGCCCAAATCTGCGGCACTTACCCGAGTGATGGTCGTGGCGTCGACCTCGGCACGGCGTTCCGGCGGAACTTTGCACGGGTCGCAGAGTCGCTCGGCCACCGAGAGGAGCGCTGGGAGCCGCACTTCGACGTCTTGTGACCCGTCGTCATGCTCGAGGGTGAGCGCAAGCGTTTCGTGTGCGATGTCCATCGCCCGCACCCCACAGGCGAATGGCAAACCCATCATTTCGGCCATCTGTGGACCGACTTGTCCAGTATCGCCATCGAGGGAATTGCGACCAACCAAGATGAGATCGAAGGCACCGAATTTCGTCAACGCCGAGGAGAGCGCACGGGCCGTCGCTAGGGTGTCCGAGCCGGCAAAGGCGGGGTCACTCAGATGCACGCCGGCGGTGGCCCCCCAGGCGATTGCTTCGCGCACTACATCTTCGGCCGTCGGCGGTCCAAGTGTGAAGACGGTGCAGGTCCCTCCGCTGGCCCGCCCCCACTCGACCCCCTTGGCCACCGCCCGACGGCAATAGGCGTTCATCTCGAGGTCAATGCCCTGACGCACGAGCCGCCGGTCGGCGCCCAGTTCCATGGACTCGCCGACCGGGATCTGTTTGACCAGGGCGGCAACACGCAGTGGCCGGTCAAAGCGCGGAAGTGGCCCTTCACTCGCTCCCGGCATCATCGGCAGATTACCCGGAGCCACAATTTGACCCCGTCGAGTCGGACCGACCGGAGTGTTGACCTACACTCTTGCCCGCGCGCCTCTAGCTCAACGGCAGAGCAACGGACTCTTAATCCGCAGGTTCCGGGTTCAAATCCCGGGGGGCGCACCAGGTGGCTTGAACCCTGTTTCGGGAGAGCTGATGTGGTGGGGCCCATGCCGTGTCGCCCGGTCTCACCCAGCACGACTGCCATATGCTCAGGTCATGCAGGTGAGCGTGATCGGGCTCGGAAGCATGGGGCGAGCCTTTGCACGACGGGCCCTCGCCACCGGACATGGGGTGACGACCTGGAATCGGTCACCGGGCCGGGCTTCGGAATTGGTCGAGCAGGGAGCCCGCGAGGCCGATTCACCTGCCGAAGCCGCGGCGGGGTCAGATGTGGCGCTCGTCGTCCTCGCTGACGACAACGCAGTGCTCGATATCTGTGGAGGCAGTAGTGGGCTCGCGGCGACGCTCGGGCCCACGACCGTGCTCGTCAACGTCAGCACTGTGTCGCCCGACACCAGCCGGCAGCTCGCAGACATCTGCCCGACAGATCGGTTCCTCGACGCACCGGTCATGGGCGCTCCACAGAATGTCGCCGATGGACACGCCCGCTTCTTGGTCGGCGGCCCTCTCGCCACCGTTGCGGCCCTCGATCCACTTTGGAACAGTCTCAGCGCGGGCTACACCCATTGTGGTCCGGTTGGCACGGCATCGGCGCTGAAGCTCGTTTCCAATCTGCTGCTCATCACGGGCGTCGCTTCGCTGGCCGAGGGCATCGCCATCGCCCGCGGCCAGGGAATCCCCGATGACCTGATCAAGGGCATCTTTGCCGAGAGTCCGGTCGTGAGTGTGGCGAGTGCGATTCGACTTGAGAGCATCATGGCCAAGGACCATGAGGGTTGGTTCAGCCCTGCGCTCGCGCGCAAGGATGTCCTGCTTGCCATCGATCTGGCACGAGCGTCAGGCCTCGGGGTGCGCATCGGCCCGGCGACCGAGGCCTTGCTTTCTCGTGTCGACGAGGACGACTCGACGAAATGGCCGGACTTTTCCGCCGTCATCGAAGCGCTCTAGTCGCCTTGGGCGTGTTGGCGCCCTTTTTGATCAAGTGACGAGCCAAGTCTCTTCGTCACTCCCTCAGACCAAATGGCCTGGAATATCGATCTTTTGAGATTTCCCCGCCAATTTCTCTAATTCGCCAGTAAAGTGAGATGCGTCCCTGGCGAAGGGATGTTGGAGATGATGCTATGGGCGAAGGTCTGTCAGAAAAGATTCCCGTTCAGATCGTCAGTGCAACAACAGAAGGTCCTCACCGCCACGTCGTCAGCGTGGGAGTGGGCGGAATCGCCGCTTCGCCCAACGTCTCGATGACCGTGGAGGAAGTGGCGTACGCCATCATGGGTGGCCAGGAGTTCTACACCGAAGTGCACGGCGTGAAGTCGATTGTGCACAGAATCACGTGCACCGCCACTGGCTGCCGGGTGAAAACCATCAGTTCGATCGAAGATGACACCGTCACCAATGATCTGGATAATCTGCCCGCGCCGGGAGCGCGTGTGACTACACCGGCGATGCCCGAGGGCCGTCCGTCCTGATCACCGTTCAGCTCTTCGTCAACGATTGGCGACGACAGGAATCAACGCCGACCATGATGCTTTTCGAGGAATTTCAAAATGGTCATGTGCTTCTCTGTGTCCAGCAACATGAGCTCGACAATCAGTGACCACATAGTGGTGTCCGCGAATGGCTTGAGTCGCCGGCGCAGTCGCTTCAGCTCGCGATAATCCGCCTCTTCGATCCGCCGTAATTCGTGGGTCTGCGCAAGCAGCGATGGATCCATCCCGCCCTTGATCGACGGCATCATCGAATCGGGGCCCACAGTCATCCCGCCCCACGCCATCGCATTGGCCATCTCGGCCAGCAACCGGTGGTGCCGCCGTTCATCATCGAGGATCAGTGAAATGAGGTACTGGACAGATTCGTCGGTGCACTCCCCGGCGAGTTCCTCATACGTAGCGAGCACCTTGCCCTCTTCGGAGCCGTGTTTGGCGAGCAGCTCAACCAGCTCGTGTGTGCCAACGCTCGCGCCGGTGGCCCGCAGGCCCTTGAGTGCATTCTCGAAGGTCGGCTCGGCGGAAACGCCCTCAGGTCGAGATACTGCGATCATTTTGCCGCTCCTTGTTCATTTCTGATGGACCCACATTCCTCACTGTGACTGTCCAGAGTGGGGGTCAATAGGGCCAAAAGTCACCAGCCCTGGTACTCCGGCCTGACTGCCTACTTGGACGTCATCTCGGGGTTGAGGCGTCCAGATCGACGCACCGTCCCCATTCGTCATGGCGATCAGACCGTTGTGGACGGCCGGCGAGGCGCTGGATTCGCCTCAACAGCGAACAAGCGCGCGATTTCGGGACTGGACCAAAGGGACCAACGGCTCTATTTCTGCTCACAGCGTCACGATCAAGATGATCGTGAAAGGGAGGTCCTGATGCTCACACCTGGGAAATCGTTATGCACGTCTTGAGGTCGTTGGTGAATCTCAATGGACCGGGCCACTATCTCCATTGGGGATTCATTCAACTCTCGGTGGCCAACGCAGTCTTGATCGCATTGATGATCGTGGTCTTCATCGGCGCGATTGCCATTCCATTTCGACGCCGTAAGGGAGGGAACCGATGACCTTGGACGTCGATCAACCAGCTGTGCGAACCGACGAGGAAGCCGTCGCACGTCAGTGGACGGCTCGGGCCCGCAGGGCCGCTGTCTCGGCCTTCCCCCCGGACCGGCTCATTCCGGACCGCCAGCCGGCCTATATGGCTTCGTGGATCTATGTCTTTGGGATCCTGACGGTGGTGTCGCTCGCCTGGGTGATCATCACCGGCTGTGTGCTGGCAGTCATGGGACCGACGTGGTGGCACGTGTCAAGCGTCGGCCTCTTCGTGAACTCACTTCATCTCTGGAGCGTCGAGGCGTTCTTCTTCTTCATGGTGATTCACCTTTGGGGAAAGTTCTTCATGGCGGCATGGCGAGGCAAGCGACGGCTCACGTGGGTGTCGGGCGTTATTGCCTTCGTCATCTCGGTCGCGGCCGCCTTTACCGGCTACCTCTCCCAGCAGAACTTTGACTCCCAGTGGATCTCCACGCAGGCCAAAGACGGCATCAATGCCACCGGTGCTGGCGCGCTCTTCAATGTGTTGAATTTCGGGCAAATGCTCATGTGGCACATCGTGCTCCTCCCGCTGGTCGTTGTCGCCATCGTCGGCCTCCACGTGCTCTTGGTCCGGCGTCGTGGCATCGTGCCGCCGTTCGACGACAAACGGGATCGCACGACATCGACGCCGGACGAATCAGCCTCGTCGGCCGCCCCGAATGAGATCGTCATATGAGCGATTCGGGTCAGCGTCGGCGCAAGCGCTTCAACCCTGACCGAGACGTCGAGGAGTGGCACGGAGCCTATGTCCCCTATGACCTGCTGAAAGAGGCGCTCGTCGCACTGCTAGTCGTCGGAGTGTTGATCGTTGGTTTCGCGGTGATCTTTTCCTCGCCCGACGAACACCCGGTGACCCTCAAGACTTGGACCGCGAGCGATCCGGTCGACTTCGCACAGACCGCGATCACCGAACTCGATGGCACCAGTGGCGTGGCGACCTACGGGCCTCCGTACAACTCAACGACGGGAAGTTCGCAGTCCATTGGTCCATTCGCACCGGAATCGTGGTTTGGTGTGCATCAGCCGGTCGATACCGCACAGGACTTTGTCATCGGTCCATTGAAGACGCTCCCGAACCGGCCGGCGTTGACTGCGGCAATCAATCGCTATGAGTCGGCCCCAGCGGCCCAGCAGGCGGCATGGAACGCCGCCTACGAAAAGGCGGCGGCGAAAGCCACGGCCACCCATGGGGTGTTGCGCGTGCCGGCGGGTCGATACGGACCGGTGGGGCCGATGATCAGTGCGTTGACCTCGATGGGTCAGAGCGGGGCGCTCGATGGCGCACTGCTCAGCTCTCGGCAGTTCTATAACACCAACTACACCAAACCATTGCTCTTCATTGCCGACGGAACATACCTCGACAATCTCGCCGGTCAGCAGAACCTGCACGGTGACCAGTGGGGCATGATGAACGAGACGGGGAACTATCCGGGCCAAGCGTGGCTTTGGCTGTACACGCTGTGGTACCAGGTGCCGCCGATGAATTCATCGCCCAATGGCGATCTCCAGGTGTGGGCAATCATGATGGGTCTTACTGCGCTTCTCGTCCTCGTGCCGTTCATTCCGGGACTTCGCTCCATCCCACGCTGGTCCAAGGTCTACCGACTGATCTGGCGAGTCCACTATCGCGAGCTTGAAGTCGGCACAGGTCCGTGACCCCGAGGCGACGCTGACCCCTGTCGCGAGAAGCGGACTGGCCCACGGGCGGACTTGTGGGCCCTTCCAACCAACGAGTGGTTTGGTTGGGGTCCTGGTCAACCTGTCGCAGGCAACGGGGCCCAGTTATGGATGATGACCCAACAGGCTTGCGCCGGCGGGCTCGGACGCTTGCCGCGCTTGCACTGGGTGGTCGTGGGGTGATTGTCATGGACCTTGACCACCCGATACTGCGTCGGGCCGTAGAACTTGTTGGGCCCATAGGTCAATATCGGTGAATAGCCGCCCGGGAAATTCGTGATGCGCGACATGGCCTCGACGAAGGTACGCCGGTTGAGATCCTTGCCTGCCGACGTGGCAGCCTGGGCAAACAGTCGAATCTCTTGACACCACCCTTGGACCGGACCTTGTTCTTCGATGTAGTCGTTGATATTGCCCTTGGGCTTCTTGGGGTAGGCCTTATGCCACGTGGCCCAACAGCTGCGCACGCCAGGGTCGTAGCCACCCTGTGACTCGGGGATCGGGCTGTCGATGCCTCCAAGCGTCTGGACCGTCACACCCTCTTGGCCATTGAGCGGCTTGTCGTAGGGAATCGGTATGAGACCAAGGGCGATTTCAATCTCGTCCTGGTAATCACTGAGGAGGAGCTTCGGGTAGTAATTCTCCGCGCTCTCGGCTGCGAGATACGGCGTGAAGGCATTTTCGGGCAGCAGTGGAATCACCGACTTGATGCCCGAGGAGTTGAACCGCTCCACTGCGAGCGAGGCGTCTGAGTCGGTGCTTGCTGTCTCACCGATGTCAGCCGGGATCGTCTCAACCTCGGGCGTGATGCCGATCTTCTTGAGGTCGGGCAGGAGATACGAGTTGAGCGCGTCCTGATCGCTCGACTGATCAGAGACCACCACCCCCACCTTCTGGCCGTTGCCGAGGCGCCCCGAACTTACCCCCAATTGACCAACGCCGCGAGAAGGGGTGCGTCGTCGACGCCCGTCCACCACAGGTACGGCGAGCCTGCAGTAGTCCAATTGGTCGTGGTGCTCCATTGGGCGAGCATTGGGGTGTGGCCCTCTTGGGTGACGCAGAGCTGATTATCCCCCACCCAGGTCCCAAGGCCGTCGACGACAGCGAACACGGGCGGACTGCCTTCGGTCCATTGCTTGCAGAGAGATCGCTGCTCGGCGGCGTTGGTCGGGTCGAAGCTCTCGATCATCGCGTTGATCTTTCGCCCATTGATCCCACCAGCCGCATTGATCTGGTTGACGAAAAGATGTATGGCTTTGATCTGCTCGCCATATTCGGCATCGGCCTCAATTTCGAACTGCCCTTCGATGCTCCCGAACGAGATCAGGGGGAACACCACATTGATCTCGTTCGCCGACACGCCCCTGGTGCTGGTGCTGGCCTCGCTCACCGGGGTCGGGCTGGTGGCTGCTCCTGATGGCAGCGTGATCCCGATCGTGGCGGCACTCGCGAGTACCACGATGGCTCCCCCGGCCCTCACGAGCGATCGTCGACCTAGCGACCCGAACATGTGCGGCATCTCATTCCCCCCAGCTGCGCTGTTATCCCCGGGGTGACAATAGCGACCCACGGCGTCACGAACCTGTCGGGGAACACTTGGCCGCTGGCGACCGCTCAACGTAGATCGAGGCTCTATTGATTAGGCCCGGCCAAATTGTCGGGGTTTACACTCATCATCGCCATGCACCTGCGTCTTCTCGTGACCAACCCAACTCCAGCGGTGTCTCAACCATGACGTCGGCTGAATCTCCGGACCATCTCTTGTGCAACGCATTGGTCAACCCCCTGGCCATCCGGAGCGGACCCCCCGCATTTAGTTGGTCCGAATCCGATGGGAGCGGGCAGGGACCACGGCAGGCGTACCAGATTCTCGTGGCGAGTCGAGCCGATTTGCTGGCTGGCGACGTCGGGGACATCTGGGACAGCGGCACTTGTCCGTACCGCAGCGAAGGCGACGTGCTCTACGAGGGCGTCGCATTGAAGCCACTGGTCGCCTATTACTGGAAGGTGCGAACCTGGAGCGATTCGCACACAGCATCGAGCTGGAGCGAGTCAGCGACCTTTGAGGTGGGGATCGATGCCTGGACCGCCTCGTGGATCTCGTGGAACGACCAACTCCTGCCGTTCGAACCGGCGACCGAGGCGGGCCCGGTTGACGCGGTCGGCCTCGGCATGGCGCCGGCGCCCTATCTTCGACGGGAATTCGACGTGCACGATGGGCTCGAAAACGCCCGCTTGTACATCACCGCGCGTGGGCTCTACGAGGCGCGAACTGAACGGCCGACGCGTGGGAGATGCCGTGCTTGCGCCCGGCTGGACGGACTATGCGCTGCGATTGCCGTACCAGGCCTACGACGTCACCGCACTGCTCAACGAGGGATCGAACGCCATTGGGGTGCTCCTCGGTGACGGCTGGTACTGCGGCTACTTCGGCTTCGAGTCCAAGCGCAGCGGTGCCCACTACGGGAACCAGCCTCAGTTGTTGGCCCAGCTCCACCTGCGGTACCGAGATGGCGTCACCGAAACGGTTGCGACTGATGCGACGTGGCGGGCCAACTGGGGCAAGATCATGCATGCCGACCCGCTCATGGGGGTCAGTCACATCACAGGACTTGATCCGGCCGGTTGGGACGAGGCGAGGTTCGATGACCGTCGTTGGTACCAAGTGCGCACCCGTGACCGTGACGCCGTCAACATCGTGGCCGATCCCGGGCCACCGATCCGAACGACCGAGATCGTCCCCGCTCGATCGGTAGCTTCGATCGATGACGAGACCGTCATCGTCGACTTTGGTCAGAATCTGACCGGGTGGGTCCGGATCAACGTCGATGCCGCCACCAGCCATCGCATCGTGGTGCGACACGGCGAGATGCTCGACCCAGACGGCCACCTGTACGTGGAGAACCTGCGCACGGCCCGCCAAATCGACGAGTTCGTCACCGCGGGGGGCGCCGAGGTACTCGAGCCGTGCTTCACCTGGCATGGGTTCCGCTATGCGGAGGTCACGGGGTATCCGGGGACTTTGTCCCAAATCGACATCGCCGCTGTGGTGGTGCACTCCGACGTTAGCGAGACCGGGACCTTTACCTGCAGTGATCCGATCGCCAATCAACTTCACTCGAATATCGACTGGAGCCTTCGAGGCAACTTTGTCAGTGTGCCGACCGATTGTCCCCAACGCGACGAACGGCTGGGTTGGCTCGGCGACGCCCAGATTTTTGCCCGCACGGCGGCGTACCGCCGCGATGTCTTGGCGTTCTACGACAAATGGCTCGATGACGTGGTCGATGCTCAACGGGATTCGGGAGCATTCAGTGACATGGCCCCCAACCTCGGCCTCGAATGGTGCGCAGCGCCGGCCTGGGGGGATGCGGGCGTCATCGTGCCCTGGACCCTCTACAAGATGTACGCCACGTTGCGACCCGCCAGGCGCTGCTACGACGCCATGGTCCGTTGGATGGATTTCATCGCCGCAGGTAACCAAGACCATCTCCGGACCAACGACTTGGGAAACAACTACGGCGACTGGCTCGCCCCCGGCCGCGACAAGACGCCAGCGCGAGCTATTGGCCACGGCGTACTGGGCGTATGACGCGAAGCTCATGAGCGAGCTGGCCGATGCGCTCGGGCGACATGACGACTCGCGCCACTACCGAAACCTCGCCGACGATATCGCCGGCGCGTTCGTCAAGGAGTTCGTCGACGACGACGGACACGTGGCGTCCGAGTCCCAGACCGCATACTCCCTCGCGCTCTTCATGGAGCTGCTGCCCGAACATCTCCGCTCCGCTGCGGCCTCGCACCTTGTTGACGCTGTGGAGCAGCGAGATTGGCACCTCTCCACCGGTTTTGTCGGCGTGGGCTACATCCTTCCCGCGTTGAGCGCGCATGGGCACACCGATGTCGCCTATCGACTCTTCGAACAGGAGACGTTTCCCTCGTGGCGGTACCCGCTTACCCACGGTGCAACCACGACTTGGGAGCGCTGGGACGGCTGGACGCCCGAGAAGGGATTCCAGTCGCCATTTATGAATTCGTTCAACCACTATGCGTTCGGGTCGGTCGGCGAATGGCTCTACCGTTTCGTCGCGGGAATTGACCAACACGAAGGTACTTCGGGCTTCTCGAATCTGCGTGTACGCCCGCACCCGGGAGGATCGCTCGAATGGGCCTCGGCCAGCTATCGCTCGCGCTTTGGGACCATTGAAAGCCACTGGCGCCGAGATGCCACCGCCCTCTCGCTCAGTGTCCATGTCCCCAATAACTGCCGAGCCACCGTTCACCTCCCAAGCACGCGGGCCGACCAGGTGGGAGACGGTGTGGGAATGAAGCCGATCACCATCCAAGAGTTTCCCGGCAACCGCACACTCGGTGAGGCCGTGTATGAAGTTGGTCCGGGCGACCACCGATTCGCGGGCCCCTACGACGTCTGAGCGAAGAGCTCCGCGGGGTGGGCGAACGCCTCTTGTCGTCGACCCGCGCCGACTCAGGGGTGGGCGAGGCGGGCGGTGGCGATCCCAAAGGGGCGTAGTGCGAAGGATTCAGCGAAGGGTGCTTGGGGAAAGCCCCGCAGGTCGACCAGGTGGCCCGAGTGGCCTTCGATCACCACGGTGGTCGGGTGCTCGGTCGGGTTGAAGACTCTGACCTCGAGCAGCCCGCCGACCCGGCGCAGCGCACTGACCTCGGCCCCGGTGACGCTCAGGGCGCTTCCCGTGGCACCGCGGGTGCCCCCGCCCATGGCGTTGACCACCTCGAGGGGCATCAGCACCTCGTCGGCCAGGGCGTAGGGGTCTTCTTTGTCCAGCGCGATGGCGTAGCGCAGCTCGATGCGCTTGCCGGTCATCTGGAGGCCCTCGACCGGGGTGAGGGGGCCGGCGGGGAAGGGCCGATAGGCCATGCCCAGGCGCGAGAGCATCCCGGTCGAGCGCACCACGCTCAGCGCGATGGTGTGGGCGGCGTCCCCGCTCGGGGTCGAAGCGATGTCGACCAGTTCGTATTCGCTCACCCCGTCGAAGACGACGCTGAGCCCCCCGGCACGCACGAAACGCCGGGCCGGGGCGGTGGGCAGACCGAACTCGTCGGCGCGCCCCTCGGCGAGCAGGCCGCGCTCGACTGGACCGAAGGCACACTCGGCCAGCGAGGTGGTGGCCGGGGTGGGCAGCGGCAGGTGGACCCGGAGGCGGTGGTCGCGGCTCGGGTTGACAAATGAGGTGGTGACGCGCACCACCGGGTCGTCGGCGTGGACCTCGAGGAGCGTGGTCACCTCGACGACTTCTTCGCCCACCCTCGCCCCGCTCTTGCCCTCGACGTAGCTCGGCCAGGTGTAGACCGAGGTGATCTGGGCCCGGGCACGCACCGGCCCGGATTCGAGGACCTTGAGGGCCACGGCATCGGGGGCATCGACGAAGGCGTCCTGGGCGGGGGGCGAGTAGTTGTACGAGTCCCCGAGGTCCCCGCCGTCGATCAGGCGCCCATAGCCCGGCCGCCCGTCGATGGCGAAGGTCCCGTCGGCTGGGTCTGCCACCACGGTGACCAGGCCGTTGGACAAGGTGAGGGGCCCGTCCCCTTCGCTGGCGGTGACCGGGTGGGTGAGGGCCACGGGGGCGAACGCCGCCCAGCCGTAGCCCGGGACCGGGGCCACCTTGGCCACCACCCGGCGGATGGGGGGTTGATGGAGCGAGAACCGGATGACCGCGTCGGGCCATGCATCGAGGCGGTCCAAGATTTCATGCTTGATCTCGGTGATTGCGACGTCGTGGCGCTCTTCTGGGCCCACCAAGAAGGTCACGTCAAACCCCTCGTCGTTCTCGTCCACGAGGATGTTCTGTAACCAGGTGTCGTGCTCGATCTGGGGCCCTTGCAACATGGAGAGAATCGTCCGCACCATTTCGTGCTCGAGCACCGAACCCGGTGAACCCAATCGCTCCGAGATGACCTGGACCGAGTCGTCGGCCGGCTCGGTGGCGTCGACCACCAACTCGACGATGCCGCTGCGGGTGCGCTGCGTCGGGTTCAAGACGCTCGGGCCCGGGGTGGCCAAGGAACGGGCGAAGGTCTTGGTGGCCCGCTCGGCCAGGCTGATGGCGATGGTGCGGGCTTCGGCGTAGCGGACCAAGACGGCGTCGACCACGTCGTCGATCGAACAGGCACAGATCGAGTCATGGGCCGAGTTGCGCACCATCTCCTTCCAGGCAATGGCCAAGGGGCGCTCTGGCCAGTCCTGTGGTGCACAGAACAAGGCGCTGAGGGGCTCGGCCCGGCGTTCGAGCTGGCGCTCGGCGCTGCTTGCGCTGCGCTTGACGTCGACTCGGTTGGATGTCACCCCCATCAACATGTTGGCCCGGGCCCCCGAGCGCAGTTCGCCCCGCCAGTGCTCGAGGCCCTCTCTCGGGGCGGCCTCGAGGTAGGCGGGCAGCGAGGTGACCTCGAAGACGAAGTCGTCTTGGAGGTCGTTGGCCTCGGCCACGACCCGGCCCAGATGGGGCTGGGGGAACAGGTGGTCCGAGCCGTTCATGCACAAGAGCGAATCGATGACGAAGGGGGCCACCTCGTCGAGGTGGTCGGCGGTGCGCTGGACCAAGGCCTTGGCGTCGTCGGGCAGCACGGGCCGCGTTGCCGTAGCCGACGGGGAGGTACTCGGCCCGCACCGCCGAGCCGTCGGGGGCCTCCCAGATGAAGGCGTTCTTGGTGATCGCCGCGGGCACGCCGCGCCACACCACGGTGTGGGCGAAGCCCCCGAGGCGGAGTATCTGGGGCATCTGGGCGATGTGCCCGAACATGTCGGGCAGGTACCCAACGGCCATCGGGCCACCGAAGGCCGCCGCACGGGCCAGGCCCAGCTCGAGGTTGCGGATGATGGTTTCCCCCGAGGCCAAGAACTCGTCCATCAAGATGTACCACGGGCCCATCGAAAGGCGCCCTGACGCAGCCAGGGCCCGCAGGCGCCCTTCGTTTTCGGGGCGCACCTCGAGGTAGTCGTCGACCACGGCCATCTGGCCGTCCAACATGAAGTACGGGTAGGCGTCGTCGGATTCGAGGAGGGGGACCAAGGTGTCGACCAGGTCGACCAGGTTGAGGCGAAACTCCTGGTAGGACTGGTACCACTCCCGGTCCCAATGGGTGTGGGGCACGATGGCAACTCGACGGGGCGTCATGGCCGCCAGACTATGGCCAATGGCCGGTGCGCAAAAGTGTCATCGCAATGCTCGCCCAACCCTGAATTCGTTAAATCTCGTTCAGGAATGGAGTGCGGCGCACACGCCAAGACCCCAGGCGGCCCGCAACGCCGTGTACTGCGCATTGACTGGCTTGTCCTGAAACTGCCCATTGACGATGACGTCCACCGAACGCGTGCCGCTGGCGTTTGACGCAGCGAAAATGGTGTAGCCCGGGAAGTTCCCGGTGTGCCCATAGACCGTTCCGCAGTCGGTGGCGTAGCGGTAGATAGCCAGACCCGAGCTGTTCACCCCGGGACCGGGCGGTCCAGACCCTCCGGGAACGAAGGAGTATTGGCGCCGGTGGGTCGAGGCGTTCGTCAACTTCCCAGACGCATAGGCACGCATGAAGGTATCGAGTTCGCTCGGCGTGGTGACCATCCCGCCCGACGCCCAAGCCAAACCGGGATTCAACAGGGTCGTCACGTCTTGGGGCGGTTGGCCCGCTTCGACGTCATAGCCGCTGATGAAGGGCGGGCTGAGGGTCGAACTGGCCGGCAGCTGGGTAGCTGGGAGATCAAGGGGCGTCGTCACGTATGTGGCTAGCGCCGCCTCATAACTCTGGGCGGTGACGGACTCGACCATCAACCCAAGGATGATGTTGTCTGAGTCCGAGTAGTGGTACTTCTTTCCTGCAGGAAAGAGCAGCGGGTCTTTGACCACGAAGTCCAAGAGCTGATTCGGCGTCAGCACTTCTTGGGGGTTGGCCTGGAATCCCTTCAAGAAATCCGGGGACTTGATGTAGTCCGGCACGCCGCTCGTATGTTGGAGAAGCTGGGCCACAGTGACCGCGGACCACGCACTTGGCAACGTCGGCAAGAGTCGACCGATCGTGTCGTTGAGTGACATCTTTCCTTTCGCGACCAGCGCGAGCACCACCGCACCGCTGTAGGCCTTCGACACGCTGGCGATCCGGCTGACGTCGCTCTTCAGGGGGGGCGCCTGGGTTGTCGTGTTGGCGACTCCTGCCGAGACGACATGATTTACGTTGCCGACCCGCACTTCAGCAATGGCGCCCGGAGGTCCCCCGGGCATGTGGACCAGCTTTCCCAAGGCCGCCGACAGTGCGGCCAGGGGAGCGCCCTGCTTGGCCGATGAAGCCGGTGCCGCCGTGCCACTCGCCGCGGGAATGATGATCGATGTGACCACAAGCGCCGCGGCCAGCCCAAGAACCGTTCGACGATGACGGTTGAACATCGTTGCCACCTCTTTCATCGGGACTCGCCACGAGCACGTGGCGGGAAACCAAGCCGACCCACCGCTCAGCAATACTTTGGTCAAGAACCTATACGGTGCCTTCAGACAATTCGTGTGGCGTGATCTCCCCAATAGCGCTCGCGCAAAGCCAACTTATAGAGCTTGCCGGTCGGAAGTCTGGGGAGTTCTGCCTCGAAGTCGATCGAGCGTGGGCATTTGAAGTGCGCCAAATTGTCGCGGCAAAACGCGATGAGCTCGTGCGCCAGGGCTTCGTCACCCGCAATCTCGGGCATGGGCTGCACAACGGCTTTCACTTCCTCGCCCAAGTCGTCGTTTGGGACACCGATGACCGCCGCATCCATCACCTTTGGATGGGTGATCAACAGGTTCTCGGCCTCTTGGGGATAGATGTTGACGCCGCCCGAGATGATCATGTGGGACTTTCGATCCGTCAAGAACAGATAGCCATTCTCGTCGAGGTAGCCGACGTCGCCGACGGTGCTGGCATCGCCCGACGCGGTCCACGATTGGGCGGTTTGGTGCGGGTCGTTGAAGTATTCGAAACTGGTCGCCCCGGCGAACCAGACGGTTCCTGGGGTTCCGGCCGGACAGGGTTCGCCGTCCTCATCGAGGATCACCACCCGTCCGAGTACCGCTCTTCCGACCGTGCCCTTGTGGGCCATCCAGTCCTGCGAGGTGCAAAACGTGCAACCGTTCCCTTCGGTTGCGGCGTAGTACTCCAAGAGGATCGGCCCAAACCATTCGATCATCTGCTCTTTGACCGCGATAGGGCACGGCGCTGCGGCATGAATGATGACTTCGAGCGACGAAATGTCGGCCGCCTGGCGCACCGAATCGGGCAGCTTGAGCAGGCGGGAGAACATGGTCGGCACGACCTGGGAGTGCGTGACCGAATAGCGACCAATCTAAATCGAGGAACTGCGAAGCGTCGAAATGCTCCATGACGATCGAGGTCGCCCCGAGACGCAAGGCCAACGAGACGCTGACCTGGGGTGCGGTGTGGTACAGCGGCGCCGGCGATAGGTAGACCATCCCCGGGCGCAATCCCCACAGCGCCGTAATGCCCTGGGCGCCGGGCTGGAGATCACCGGGGTGGGCGCGGGCGAGGGGGCGGAGTATCCCTTTGGGCCGTCCGGTCGTGCCCGACGAGTACAGCATCGGTGCGCCGAGTTCCTCGTCGTCGATCGGTTCGCTCGGGGAGGCTCCGATGACATCTTCGAAGGACTCGTAGGGGCCACAGAGATTGGCGGGTGGTCCACTCATCAACCAGCGTTCGACGTGTGGGCATAGGTCAGGAAGCTGGTGGGCGACATCAGCTTTCGCCGCTGACGTGATCACGATCCGCGACTGTGAATCGTTGATGATGTAAGCCACTTCATCCGCCGAGAGGTAGGAGTTGACGCAGGTGAAGAAGACGCCGCTTCGCTCCGAGCCGCCCTCGCTGATCAACATCTTTGGATCGTTGTCCATAAAGATCGCGACATGATCCCGTCGGACGAGGCCGCTGTCTCGAATGACGTGCGCTACTTGATTGGCTGCGGCTTCGTACTGTGCGAAGGTCAGGACCTCGCCGCTGTTCGCCATGATGATGGCCGGCTTTTCGGGATGCGTCTTGGCATGTTCAGCGGCGTACATGGCGTCCCCGAGCTTTCACCGTAGCGCCCCCAAACATTGGTAAAGGGCCTCGACGAGGCTGGCCCCCATGAGCGGCATGGCCTGATTCTCGAGGTGATTGCGAACGAATCCGCAACCGACTCCGGCAACCGGGTCGGCAAACCCGATCTGGCCCCCGGCCCCCATGTGGCCAAACGCTTCGTCATTCGGGCCATGCTGGCGTGGGAGGCCCGGAATCAATGGTGGTGGCTCCTTGGTGTAACCCATGGCCCAACGGGTCGGCACCTTCATCACGAAATCGCGTCCGCACACCTGTTGGCGGGAGAAGCGGTCGATCGATCGTCTCGACACGATCTCCTCACCACTGGCGAGGGCCGCATAGACGCGGGCCAGGCCCGACGCGCTCGCCGTGGCCCCGATCGAGCCGAACTCCGCCTCGAGCACGCTGGGCGTATTCATGAACGAGGCAAATCTCGGGACGCCCTGCGCGTCGGCGAAGAGATTCCCTTCTGCGCCAGCCAGGACCGAGCGTCCGGCCGGCGAGGCGGGATCGATGGTCGTCAAGGTTGCTCGCGAGGCTGGTCGCCCGGTCCACTCAATCACGGTCGCCACCGTTGCCTGGGCCTCTCGCGGTGTCCCGATACGGCAGTCGACCCCGAGCGGCTCAACGACCTCGGTTCGCAAGAAATTCCCAAGGCTCGTCCCACTGATCCGCCGGACCACTTCTCCAACGAGCCACCCGAAAGTCACTCCGTGATACCCGTGGTGGGTACCGGGCTCCCACGCGGGTGGTGCTGCGGCAATAGCCGCAGCAATGGCCCTGGTGTCGTCCCACCCCCGCCCGTCCCACCCCAAGAGTGAGTCGGAATCGGGGACGCCGATCGCTCCGGACTGATGGGTGAGGAGGTGAGTGATTGTCGCTGTGTCCTTTCCCGCGGCAGCGAACTCGGGCCAATACCGAGCGACCGGCGCATCGAGATCGAGTTCGCCGCGATCAGCCAAGATATGCGCGCACAGTGTGGAGAGCCCTTTTGTCGCCGACATGATCACCGCCGTCGTGTCCTCTTGCCAAGGAACACCAGGTGCGCGAAATCCGGTCCAGATGTCGACCACACGCTCACCATGAACAAATGCTGCGAAGGCTCCCCCACCGGACCCGAGGTTGACCGGCCGCGACCGCACTCCGACCGACACGGTGGTCCCACGGGCGAGGACTTCGGCCACCCGCTCGAATCCCGGGGCAATAAACCCCTGCGCGTCGTTCATGTCGCCCGCAACGCCTCGCCGACCGGGGGCCACCAGTCCTTGCGCCACCACGACACGGTGACCCGATCCACCATGCCCCCGTAGCGCTTCCTGATTTCACCAGCCACCCGCTCTGGTCGGGCGATGATGGTCAATGTGTCGAGCATCTCGTCGTCGACCAAGCGCGCCATAACCCCCCATTCACCCCGCTTCGAGCAGGCATAGAGCTCGGGCTGGAGATCGCTCCAGCCATGGACTTGAAGCACGCCGAGATACGCCGGAGTCGAGGCATAGAACGCCACCTGGCGGCGCATGGCGGTTCGCGCTTTGGCCTCTTGTTCGTCACTGTCCACCACGGCCACGAAGCCTGGACACGTCACCTCGACGTCACTACGGGCGCGTCCCGACAGAGCCAGTCCCCTCGACAAGGCTGGCAGTGTGACTTCACGCAGGTACTGCGGGCTGGAAAACCCGTGGGTGATGACGCCGTCAGCCACTTCTCCTGCGACTTCGGTCATCTTGGCGCCGACCGCCGCCACAAAGACGCGGGGGGAACCGAACTCATGCGCGCTTGGTGCGAACAATGGCGTCATCAGCGTGTGCGTATAGAAGTCGCCCGAGAAGTCGAGGGGTGCACCCTCGTTGAAACTGGCCCAGATGGCCCGTAGTGCCAAGACGTACTCGCGCATACGCGCCGCAGGCCGCGACCACGGAGAGCTGAATCGCCGCTCGATGTGCGCCCTGACCTGTGATCCAAGTCCGAGAATGAGTCGTCCCCTCGAGAACTCCTGAAGCTGATTCGTCGTGTACGCCAAGCTCATCGGGTTGCGGGCGAAGGCGATGGCTATGGCGGTCCCAAGGGTGATGTCCTGGGAATGTTCGGCGGCGATGGCCAGCGACAAGAAGGGGTCGTTGGCCGTCTCGGAAGCCCAAAGACAGTCAAGACCCCCTTGCTCGGCCGCCCGTGCCCGCGCCGGCACTGAGGCCAGATTCGCACCGATCCCGGTGTCGATCTTCACGTTCGTCGCTCCGCCTTTCGCTTCAGCGCTGCCGGACTCGGTGCGGGCCCGCGTACCGCCGGACGATCGATGGAGAGATACAGCGGAATCCCCACCTGGATGAATCGCCCGGCGGATTTGTGTTGTGTGGTGCTCAACAGGCCGCGCTCGATCACCTGGGGGTCGTCGGCTACGGCGTTGGGGTGCACACTGATCGCCACGGGAACCGCGGCCGCGTCAAGGCGCGCACAGACGTCCTCCAGTGACATTTCAGCGATCACCGGCTCGATTAATCCGACCTGACAAGAATCGACCCCGAGGTACTCGCACAACCTGACCTGCTGCGCTGTGGTGACCGCGCACACGGCGACCCACCCGTCCATGGCTCGATAGAGATGGCAACCCGGTGAGGGGCCCTTGAGGTCAGATCCGACGTCGTCGCTTTGCGCTCCGCACATAGCAATTTGGGCGATCTGTTCGGATTGGAAGACCGTCGCGGTCACCATGAGCGATGCATCGACGGTCCCCCCCTGCGTGCCTCGGGTCCTCGCCAAGAGGGCCAGCACGACCCCGACCGCCAGGTGCAAACCTGTCCCGTAGTCGTTAGCGGTGAAGTTGACTGGCTGCGGCTGGCCACCGCCTTGGGTCATCTCCATCCCCGTTGCCGCTTGGATGACGTAGTCGAATGACGGGCGCAGTGCGAGTGGACCCTCCATTCCGAAACCCTTGGCCCGGGCGTAGATCAGATTGGGATTCGCCCCGCGAAGATCATTCTCCCCGAGTCCCAAACGCTCCCACGTACCGGCAACGGCATTTTCGACCACGACATCGGCTGCGCCCACCAGGTCGAGGAGGCGCCGACGATCTTCCTCAGTCCGCAGATCCAAAGTGAGACCACGTTTGGACCGATTGGCGTCCACATAGATGTTGGGCAGCACCGGCATGAGCTGGAATCCGCCCTCACCACCAGGAGGTTCGACCTTGACGACGTCTGCCCCAAGCTCGGCCAAGAGCCGTGCCGCCAGCGGGCCAGCCCAAAAGCTCGACATGTCGACCACCCGGTGTCCCGCCAACGCGCCGACCCCTCCCCCATGACGCGGTGTGCGGGTTGGAGTCGTCGACCCGACGCGTACCTGAATCGGCGGACCGACCAGCGTCAGCCTCCCTCGGTCGGGGTCCTCGATCTGGGTCATCAGGCCGCTCGTCTCGAGTTGCTGATGGGCCAACCACTCGGTGAGGGTATTGCACTTGGCGCTGGCGGCCGGCGTGGCCAAAAGTTGGTCCTCCCACTCATCGGCCGAACGGGTGGCGAATCGCTCGGCAATGCCATTGCGCATCCGATTGCACCATTCGCGGTCGCTCAGACGCTTGAGCGAAGCCGCATCTGCGTAGTCGAGACCGCCGTCGTCGTCGAGGCCGACCAGTCGACACAGTTCGCGCCACCGTTGCGTTCCGCTCAAGTTCACCTGCATGCCCCGGCCATCATTGGTCGTATAGGTGTGCAGAATCGGCGAGTACTTCTGCCGGAACACCCGTGGTCGATGGCGCACGCGATGGAAGATCGGCCCGGCATTGAGAAAGAGCAGGGCTTCGAGCAACGACGTCTCGACGTGTTGGCCGAAGTGACTCGATTCGCGTTTGACCAGGGCGGCGCCGATGCCAAGGACCGCCAGCAGCGCGGCAGCGACACTGGCCATGGGAAAGGGCAACCAAATCGGCTCGTCCCCGGTGAAGAGGCCCTGTTGTCCACCCGCACGGGCGTGCACAAGGGGCTCCCATCCTGGATCATCACGTGACGGTCCCGAACTTCCGTAGGCGGAAATTGAGGCGGTCACCAAATTCGGCTGCTCGGAGCGGAGCATGTCCAAGGAAAGGCCTAGCCCGGCGAGTGCGCCGGGGCGCAGGTTCTCGATGATGACGTCCGCACTATGGATTGCCGCGGCGGCCTGTGCTCGCCCGGACGCCGACGCGAGGTCGAGCTCCACCGAGGTCTTGCCCCGATTCCACGCCGCGAAACGTGGTGGGTCTCGCCGGTAGGGATCGCCCCCGGGCCGTTCGATCTTGATGACTTCAGCCCCTTGGTCGGCCAGAAGCGTGGCGGCGTATGGCGCGGCGATGTACTGACCAATTTCGACCACCCGTAGCCCTGGGAGGAGCGGTTCAGGTGTCACGGGGTCCTCCGACGGAAGCAGAGTCCGGCCGGACGAAGGCGTCATGCTCCATTTCTTTGGGCAGTCCGAGCACCTGTTCCGCGATCACGTTGCGGATGATTTCGTTGGTCCCGCCGCCGATCGACGCCGACTGTGCGCTGAGGAGCTGACTGCTCCACCGGCCTCCGGCTGGATCGGTTTGCTCCCAAGCGGTCGCGCCCATTCCCGCCACCGACACCGCGACGTCTGCGGTGTCTTGGACAAAGCGGGCCATAAACAGTTTCAGCAGCGACGCTTCGCCTCCGCCACTTGTGCCGCTCGAACGTCTGGCGGCCAGATAGCCACCCAGGTGGCGGAGCACCATCTGGCGAATCCGAAGCTGCGCCAACATCTGGCGAACTTCGGGCTGTGCGGTGAGTTGGCGTTCCTGCGCCAGACTCAGGAGGGAATTGAACCCTCCCCTTCCGCCACCACTCGAGCCCATTGCGCCAAGCGCCTGGCGCTCATAGGACAACATCGTGCGCGCAACTCGCCATCCCCCATTGGTCTCGCCGAGTGCTTGGTCGACCGGGACGCGGACCTCATCGAGAAATACCTCGTTGAAGTGGGCTTCGCCTGTCATCTGGCGAAGTGGGCGGACCGTGATTCCGGGCGTGGTCATGTCGACAATCAACATGGTGATGCCCTCGCGCTTTGGGCAATGGGTATCGGTCCGGGTCAAGCATGCTGCGTAATTGCTGTGTTGGGCCCCTGATGTCCAGACCTTTTGTCCATTGAGGATCCACGAATCGCCGTCGAGCGTCGCGCTCGTGGCCACGCTCGCCAGATCCGAACCTGCGCCCGGTTCAGAGAACAGCTCGCACCAGACATGCTCGCCGCGCAGTAGCGGAGGAATGTAAGTCCGTTTCTGCAAGTCGCTACCGTGCACCAATATTGTCGGACCGCACATGCCCAGACCGATCTCGAGGGATCGCGGTGGCACTGCGAAGGAGCGGGCTTCCTGATCGAAGATCCGCTGGAAACGCCCGGGAAGACCTCGACCACCGAACTCGGTGGGCCAGGTGATGCCGGCCAGGCCGGCGTCGGCCAGTTGGCGCTGGTACTCCTTGGCCCGCATCACCCCCTTGGCCGTGGAACGTTCGGACTCTCCCTTGCGCGGCAATGTGGCGTCGAAGAACGTGCGGACCTCGCGACGAAATGCTTCCTCGTCGATTCTCCCCGCTGTCGCCATCTCAGACACCGCGACTTGCGGGCGTCACGCCGGGACCGCCGCAACGCCTTGGGGCGCACCCAACGCCAAGATCCCCCCGAGTGCCATATCTTTCATCACCCGCGAGAGCCGATCGCGATCAACGCTGGTGTGCAGCAGTGGCACCGACCGCAACATGCCGTCGACCATCATGACGGCGGCCCTCGCTTCTTCATCGGTGAGCCCGGGCCGCACTTCGCAAAGGAGGTGGACCCATTCGGCCATGGTCACCCGGTCGATGCGGGCGACGCGGCGCCGGTCCTGCTCGTCGAGATGGCGGAATTCTTGTTGATAGACCAGACGCAGGTTGCCGCTCTTGAGCTGAAGGGTGACCGCCGCATCGATCAAGGACTCGAGGGTCACCAAGGGCGGCGTGTTCTGGCTCAAGATCCCATCGACCGTCACACGCCAGGTGATGGCCGCTTCCTCGACGAGCGTCGAGAGCAGTTCATGCTTGGACTTGAAGTACCGGTAAATGGCCGGACCGCTGACGCCGACGACCGCACCGATGTCATCGAGGCTGGTCGCTCGAAAGCCACGTTCCCTGAAGAGTTCGGTCGCCGCGGCCATGATTTCCGCCCGCCGCCTAACGCCCTTTTTCGTCTTGGCCGTGCCGCTGGTCCCCTCGGCCCCCGTCGCCGTATCGGCCTCGACCACTTTGACTCCTTCGTCACTAGGACCAGCGTCGTCCCTGTCGCCTGATTCACCAACAAATGTTAGCAGTGCATAACGAATATGCTCAAAATCCTGATTGACTGCGGTCAGACTGCTGCTTATAGTTTAATCACCATTAATAAATCTGCAAGGGGTGAGCACGTGGAATTCGGCATATTCATGGAGTTGTCGGTCCCCCGCCCATGGACGCCTGAGTCCGAGCGGCAGGTGTACGCCAACACGCTCGAACAGGTGCGTCTGGCTGATGAGCTGGGCTTCGATTACGTCTGGGCCGTCGAACACCACTTCTTGGAGGAGTACTCGCACTGCTCGGCCCCGGACCTGTTCTTGACGGCGTGCGCAATGCAGACCAAACGGATTCGGGTCGGCCACGGCGTGGTGGCCTGCGTGCCGCAATACCAAAGTCCGATCCGAGTCGCGGAACGTGCGGCCGTCCTCGACATCTTGTCGGGTGGACGACTCGAATTCGGCACCGGCCGCTCGGCCACCTGGACCGAACTCGGCGGATTTCACGCCAATCCCGACGAGACCAAGAAGACATGGGATGAGTTCGTGCGGGTCATTCCCAAGATGTGGACGCAGGAACGCTTCAGTTGGAACGGCCGCATGTTCTCGATGCCAGAGCGGGCCATCCTCCCCAAGCCAATCCAATCACCCCACCCCCCAATGTGGGTGGCTGTCACCTCGCCGGGTACCGAGATCGACGCCGCCGACCGGGGCCTCGGCTGCCTCGGGTTGACGCCAGGGGGTTTCAAGGATTCAGAGAAACGGGTCAACACCTATCGCGCCCATATCGAGAACTGTGAACCGGTGGGCCAGGTCGTCAACAACAAGGTGCACACGGTGAACTTCTTGTCTTGCGCAGAAGACGGGGACTACGCACGGAGCGCCGGGCTCAAGGTTGCCTCGATGTTCAGTTATATGGCATCGCAGTTGCTGTCGGCCAAGGAAGTGCTGCCCACGAACTCGTATCCGACCGCCGGACTCCTCCCGGCGCTCCGTCGCGAGTCAGGCAGTCCCGGTGACGCCGCCAAGTCATTCAAGGGGGTCACGATGGGCACGCCCGACGATGTCGCCGCCGCCATACGGCAGTGGGAGGCGATCGGGTACGACGGGATCAACTTCATTCACCAGTTCATGGAGATCGTCCCCCAGCAATACGTGCTCGACAGCATGCGCCTGTTCGCGCAAGAAGTCATGCCGCAGTTCAAGACCACAATGCGGTCCGAGCCCGTCGCCGCGGGGGTGCGCTGATGCCCCTCGCCGGTTCACTTGATATCGCTCCCCTGCTCGACGATGCGCCGACGGTCACATTGGCTGGACAAGAGGCTCGCATCGACGACGTCGACATCCTCCAGGTCATGTATGAGATTGGTTTCTCGGACGTCGAATCACTGGTACCCGCCACGCTCAACCCCACGATTCCGCCGGTCGTCGGGTTTCTCATCTACCGGGCAACCCACAGCGAATGGGGGCCGTTCTCCTTGGCCCAGGTCCGCCTCACGGCCCGGGCCGGCGTTCGTCCACGGGCCTACCTGGTGTCGGCGCGCTGCGACAACCCGGTGGCATCGGCGGCCCTTTCCAGCGCATGGGGCTTTCGAATCGAACCCGCAGAGATCCGCCTCCGTCGCTTTCATGATCGCATTGCCTGCACGGTGCTCGCTGATCGACGCACCATCCTTGACATCGCACTGGTCGACCCCAACCCAATCACCGGCCACGACATCCAGTACCCCCCGGGCATGCATCTGGCCCGGGTCGCCGGAAGTCAGAGCACGAGGCCGCGACTGGTCCAGGTTGACACCGAATACGAGTTCCGACGTGCAGATCGCGGTGTACCCGAGCTCGGGACTTTCGACGCCGAGGGGTGGGGCGATGGGCGCCTGATCCCCGTCGAGCCGGTCTCGGCCAGTTTCGCCGCATGCGACGTGGTCATTCCGGCCGTGCGCTACGTCTGCAATCCCGATATTCCGGCATCTGAAGGAACCGAGAACGTCGAGAGCATCTCGGCGTGATGATGCGAGGAATGACTTCGAGATACCGGCGGTCGAGGGGGTGACCTCGATCGAAGAAGAATTCGAAGAGGCCACAAAGTACCGGTTGCGTCAAGAGGACATCGACGCGTCCATCGCCTTAGTCGGCGTCGAAACCCCGAATCGCGCCCGCGAACACCTGAGGACGGCCACACCGGACAGCATCCGCAATTTCGCCCGTGGTCTCGGCGACGACAATCCCTTGTTCAATGACGACGAGTACGGAACCCACACCCGTTGGGGGAGCCAGGTCGCTCCGCCGTCGATGACCACCATCTTGAATGCTCCCCTCAAAGGTGACCGGGTGGCGGTCGGGCTGAAGCGGCCGACCTACCGCGGCATCCACGTCTTCGTCTCGGGAGGGTCGTCGCACTGGTACCGACCCGTCTACCCAGGCGACACGCTTTACAGCTTCAACGGACTTGAATCGGTCGAGGTCAAGAAGTCGGAATTCGCCGAGACCTCGGTGGTCCAGGTCCTGCGCACCGTCAAGATGAATCAGCGCGGCGAAGTCGTGGCCATCTTGCGCACCTTGGCGATCTATACCGAACGCAAGAGGGCGCGTGACCTGGGCAAGTACGCCGACATCACGCCGGCGACCTATAGCGATGACGACATCGCCGACATTGACGCCATCTATGCCGCCGAAGAACCCCGGGGAGGCTCACCGCGGTGGTGGGAGGATGTGGTCGTCGGCGAGGAGCTCCCGAAGATGGCAAAGGGGCCGCTCACCCAGACCGAGATGATCGTGTTCCATGCCGGAGGATATGGATTCGTACCCTATGCGCCATCGGCCTCGCGCCTTGGGTACAAGAACCGCCAACGCATCCCGAAATTCTACGTGAAGAACGAGTACGGCATCCCCGACGTGGCCCAACGTGTCCACTGGGATTCCGCCTGGGCCCAAGCCATTGGCAATCCAATGGCCTACGACTACGGCGTACTCGCGCGAATGCTGGCTCACCCACTACCTCACCGATTGGATGGGTGACGATGGCTGGCTCGTGCACCAAAGCGATGAGGTGCGCAAGTTCAACTACATCGGCGACACTCAGATCATCACGGGCGAGGTGACGGGCAAACGCGAAACTGATCGGCAATTTTCGTCGACGTCGCCTTCCGGGCGACCAACCAGCGAGGCACCGTCACCGCGCCGGCGACCGCGACGGTCTCGCTTCCGAGCAGGGCCGCGGGACCCGTGCTCCTCCCCGTGCCCCCGGCCGACGTCCAGCGAAAGGCCACACAGATGTTTGCCCGGCATCGCGAACTTGTGGCCGAATCGTCGAGGTGAAACGAGCGCGCGGCGACCTCGGTACCTGACGCCAGTTCGGCACGCCACTGCACCTCGGGTACCGTTCGTCATCATGAGCGACCCGACTCCGGCCGAGCCCCGACGGATGGCCCAGCCAAGAATCGATCCGTTCGCCAACACCGTGCGCGAGCCAAATCTCGGTGGCGAGCCCTTCGGCCGCTTCGTGGCGTTGTTGCGCGACCTCCAAGACGTCGTCATTGTCTCGAACCCCTCGCCCGAGGTGTGGGATGAAGTCGCGGTGCACGTCCAAAATGCCATCGACCTCCTCGAGCCCTGGCCCGCCCCTGAGCGCCAGCGCCCCGCCGGCACCCGCATTGACCTGCCCGGACGGGGCAACCCGATGCTGGTCCCGTTCATCTGGGACGAAATCATCGACGGCCGTGTGCACGGGCGCGCCACCTTTCGCCCCTTCCACCTCGGCGGCAACGGCGCCGCCCACGGCGGCACTTTGCCCTTGCTCTTCGACGAGGTGCTCGGCCGGGTCGCCAACACCGGCTATGCCAATGTGGCCCGCACGGCCTATCTCAAGGTGAATTACCGCAAGATCACCCCAATCGGGGTCGAACTCCAACTGGTGGCGACCGTCGACAAGAACGAGGGTCGCAAGCGGTGGGCCAGTGCCCGGTTGTTCAACGGCGAGACGCTGGTGGCCGACGCCGAAGGCCTCTTCTTGGAGTTGTTGCCGGGGCAGCCCTGACCCCGGTCACCTCTCGGTGCACGAAACTCCCGGTGGCCCCGCAGATCGGCGGCAATTCCATCCGGCGCACTCGCTTCGGACGTGGTCGCACCAGGCACGTTGCATCCACACCGTCGACAGCGTGGCGGGGACACCTCAATCGGCTGCGTCGCTCCAACGCCCATTGTTTGGCCCTGGTCAGCTTTCCCAGACCGATCAGGTATCGACCGACCCGTCCACGTGGCCCGGCAGACCTCAGGTATCAACGAACGTTCGCTCGCGGATTCTCCGTAGTTTTGGCTTGTCCGGAAGGCTTCCGCGACGCATCATCTCAGACAGCAGCACACGCGAAGGATTGCTCAATCTCACGAGAGAGGAAACCTCATGGCCATTGACGTGACACCCGCATCCGGTGCAGACGACACCGCTCACGCACCAGGGCCCGCCGGCTTCCAAAACACCTTGACCGGGCAGGGCCGTGGTGTGGCAGCCGCGATGGCCCCCGTGCTGGCAGCCTTCTTCGGCGACCAACCTCCGGTGCGCTTCGAGTTCTGGGACGACAGCACGATCGGTCCGGCCGACGGGCCCGGCACGGTCTTGGTCCGTTCACCCAACGCAATCAACCGCATGGTGTGGGCGCCCGGTGAACTCGGATTGGCCCGCGCCTACGTGTCAGGCGAGCTCATGGTCGAGGGCGACATCTTCGCCGTGCTGCACGCGCTCCGCCGGGCCGCGCCTGGGGACATCAAAGTGGGGATAAGTGTCGCAGGGCCAGCGATTCGAGCGGCGCGTGCGGTCGGTGCCCTCTCCCTCCCACCGCCTCGACCCCCCGAAGAGGCCCAGCCACGGGGCCGACGCCATTCAAAGGGGCGCGACGCCGCGGTCATCAGTCACCACTACGACATTTCCAATGCGTTCTATCGACTGATCCTCGGTCCGAGCATGACCTACTCGTGCGCCCGCTTCACCTCTGATGCCATCGACCTCGAAACCGCCCAAGAGTCCAAGCACGATCTGGTGGCCCGCAAGCTCGGACTTCACGACCGCAGGGGCCAGCGCCTCTTGGACGTCGGGTGTGGCTGGGGATCGATGGCCATGCATGCAGCTCGCCACTACGACGCCGAGGTGGTGGGCATCACCTTGAGTTCCGCCCAGGCGGAGTTGGCTCGAAAAAGAGTCACGCGAGGCTGGTCTCGAGGATCGGGTGGAAATCCGGATCCAAGATTACCGTGACCTCCGCGGCGAACAGTTCGATGTCATCTCATCGATCGGGATGTTCGAGCATGTCGGCGCCGAACGGATGGCCGAGTACTTCTCCACGCTCCACGCGCTCTTGAAGGACACGGGGCGGTTGCTCAATCACGCCATTTCGAGCGTCGGTGGATCGCGTATTCCACGCAATTCCTTCATCGGTCGCTACGTGTTTCCCGACGGCGAGTTGATCGACGTGGGCAAGGTCACCGAGGGGATGGAGCGGGCTGGATTCGAGGTCCGTGACGTCGAGTCGCTACGCGAGCACTACTCCAAGACGTTGCATGCATGGGTGGAGAATCTTCAGGCCAACTGGGACGCCGCGGTGCGCGAAGTCGGGATACGGCGGGCCCGGGTGTGGCTGCTCTATATGGCGGGCTCGGCCAACGGCTTCGACGATGGCGGGGTCTCGATCCACCAGGTCCTCGGGGTCAAGCCCGACGCCGATGGCGCGAGCCACATGCCGCCAACCCGCAGTTCGTGGCCCTGATACCGGTCCTCGGACCGGGCGCCCGCCGATCCAGCGTTACCTAACTCTGACGTTAACGTTATACTTTCAGCATGGATCGGCATCGGGTGCCTTTGGGTGAGCACTGGGCGGGGTGCAGCGAATGACCACTCTGGCCACCCGTACGGGTGCCGCGGCGATCGGCCCGATCCACGCAGACGAACGATCCGCTTACCGATGGGTCGCCCTCTTTACCGTCACCCTTGGCACGTTGATGGTGTTCATCAACCAGTCGATCGTGCTCATTTCGTTACCCGACATCTTCCGGGGCATCGGGCTCAACCCGTTGACCCCGGGCAACACCGGGGTACCTGCTGTGGATGTTGCTGGGCTTCATGGTGGTGCTCGCCGTCCTCTTGGTCACCCTCGGCCGGGTCGGCGACATATTCGGCCGCGTCCGGGTGTTCAATCTCGGTTTCGCCGTCTTTACCCTCTTTTCGATCCTGCTGTCGGTGACCTGGCTCGATGGCTCGGCGGGGGCGTGGTGGCTGATTTTGATGCGGGTCGGTCAAGGGGTCGGCGGCGCCATGCTGTTCGCCAACTCATCGGCCATCGTGACCGACGCCTTCGCCAGTGACCAACGCGGGCTTGCGCTCGGGATCAACAACGTGGCCGCCATCGCCGGTGGCTTCATTGGTTTGGTGCTCGGCGGGCTCTTGGCTCCGATCCAGTGGCACCTGGTCTTTTTGGTGTCGGTCCCGTTCGGGATCTTCGGCACCGTGTGGGCTTACGCCAAACTCGAGGATCGCGGCGTGCGGTCGCCCGCCAAGATCGACTGGCTGGGGAACGCCACCTTTGCCATTGGTCTGATCGCCATCCTCGTCGGCATCACCTACGGGCTGCTCCCCTATGGCGGGCACACCATGGGTTGGTCCAGTCCTGTGGTACTCGCCGAACTCCTCGGGGGCCTCGCCATCCTGATCGCCTTCGGGATCATCGAGACCAAGGTGGCCCACCCGATGTTCCGCCCGTCGTTGTTCCGCATCCGGGCCTTCAGCGCGGGCAATGTCGCCAGCTTCTTGGCGTCGCTCAGCCGGGGCGGCCTGATGTTCATGTTGATCATCTGGCTCCAGGGGATCTGGCTCCCCCTCCACGGGTACAGCTTCGCCCAGACGCCCCTGTGGGCTGGCATCTACATGATCCCACTGACCGTCTGGCTTCTTGATCGCCGGACCGGTGAGTGGTCTCCTGGCCGATCGATTCGGTGCCCGGCCGTTCGCCACCGGTGGTCTCGCCATCGTGTCCTTGTCGTTCGTCGCCCTCCTCTTGTTGCCCGTCGACTTCAACTATTGGGCCTTCGCCGCGCTGATCTTCCTCAACTCGATCGGCATGGGCATGTTCATCGCCCCGAACCAGGCCGGCATCATGAACAGCTTGCCGGCCAACCAGCGCGGGGCGGGGGCGGGGATGGCGGGCACGTTCAACGCGTCGGCCCAGGTGCTCTCCATCGGCATCTTCTTCACCTTGATGATCCTCGGTCTGGCGGCCACCCTGCCGTCTGCCCTCTACCACGGCCTGATCGCCCAGGGCGTCAATTCCGCCACCGCGCTGCGGGTCTCGCACCTGCCGCCGGTCGGCAGTTTGTTCGCGTCGTTCCTCGGTTACAACCCGATGCAGACGCTTCTCGGCCACGCCACACTCGCCCAGCTGCCGCCGGCCACGGCCCACTACCTCACCAGCCGCTCCTTCTTTCCCCACCTCATCTCATCGCCCTTTGGGAGCGGGCTGACCGAGGCCTTCGCGTTCGCTGCAGGTGCCTGCCGCGCTCGGTGCGGTGGCTTCGTTGTTGCGAGGGGGCAAGTACCACTACGTCGACCCCGAGAGCGCTGCACTCGATCCGGACAGCCTCGTCAACGATCTCGGCCCAAGAAGCGGTGTCGGAAACCGAACCGCTGCTGGGCGAATGACATGACGACCCGGACGGCCAAGGAGGGCGCCCAGAGCGCCACGGCGCTCGATGGCGGGATTCGCATCAGCGATGCCGCAGCATCGGCCGGCGTGTCGGCCCGCACACTGCGCTACTACGAGGAACTCGGCCTGCTGGCCCCCTCGCTCTACACGAGTGGCGGCGAGCGGCGCTACACACGAGACGACCTGACACAGCTGGAGCGGATTCTTGAACTGCGAGAGGTGCTCGGGATGAACCTCGAGGAAATCAAGGAATTCCTCTCGTTCGAGACGCGTCTCGACCAGCTCCGGACCGCCTATCGCGCGTCACAAGGTGCGACCACCAAGGCGGCACGAGCAGAGCAGCGGGCGACTTTCCGCGAAGCGCTCGAGCTCAACGAATCACTGGCCGCGCAGTTGAACGCCAAGTTGGCCCGCATGGACGCCTTTCGGGCCAAACTTTCCGGAGATGCGCGCAAGTGCCGAGAACTGCTCAAGGCCTTGGACTGAACTCCACGCTCAGGCGTTGGCATCCCTCTCGGGCGCATCGTCGTGCTCGCTGTCGCCGCCGGACCACGACGACGGCGGGTCGCTGGCGGGGAAAGACTCGTCCCCTGCTTCGTCAATCGCTTCGTCATCGGCGTTGAGCGAGACGACCGGCTCCGCCTGACCGCTGCGATGTTGCGTCACGGCACTCCCCTCAATTTCGACAGCACCAGCTACCTTAGACACCTGTGGTCAGGCGGTCGCACCAATGCCTGCCTGTTGCTCAGCGGGTGTAAGTCACCGCCCCCGCCACGATGGTGGCCGCCACCAGGTCGCTTGAAGGCGCCCGCAGCACGTCGGCGATCGGTCGCTCGAGCAGGCACAGATCGGCCGGTGCGCCGACACCGACCCGCCGGGGCGGACCGCCCGGAGCGTCGAGTGGTCCCAAGAAAAGATCGAGCGCCCGCCAAGGTGCGAGCGGTGCATCGTCGCCGACCGCGGCACCACTTTGGGACCGGCGTTCTGTCGCCGAGCGCACGGCCAGCCATGGATCGTCGGGCCCGAACGGGGCATCGGTGCTGGCGGCCACCGACACTCGGGCATCGATGAGCGAGGCGCAGCGATAGAGATCGGGCCGGTCCGCCACCGTGACCTCGCGCAGGTAGGCATCGCCACGGGCCAAGAGGAAGGCGGGCTGGGTGACGACGGTCAGACCGAATTGGACCAGGCGTGCGATCAGTTCGGAAGGGGTCAGCGATGCGTGCTCGATCCGGTCACCGCTGCGCACCCGCGCATCCTCGAAGGCCGCCAGCGCGAGGACCAGGGCGCTGCGGGTCACGCAATGGATGGCCACCGGTCGCCCGGCGCCATGCGCCGCCTCAATCGCCTCGACCACGTCGGCGAGCTCGGGGAGTTCGTGGTCGGCGATGACAATCTTGACGGGGCCGAGCACCAGCGGCGGTGGGGCGCGGTGGGCGCTGAGTGCGGGGCCCCCGGTCACCACGACCTGCAAGGGCAGCGCCCCACTGCGCACCGCGGCGGCCAGCGTCTCGAAATAGTCGGGTGACTCGGTCGGTGTGGCGTCGGTGACCCCGGTGACCCCGAATGACGAAAGGCGTCGCCCGACCGCCGAGAGGTCCGGTGCGGCTGGTGCGCGCGATCCTTGTGTCCAGCCAGTGGTCGAGTCGGAAGAGCCGACCGGTCGGCTCCCCGGAACCGTCGCGCTCGATGCCGTCCTCGTGGGCGGTGCGGGCATCGACGATCTCGAGTCCGACCGAGCTCAACACCCACATCGAACCCGAGCGGTGCTGGACCCTGACCGCACGCCCCGGGGCCAACGCATCGAGCCGCCAACGATCCAGCGGCCCATCGAGTGCGTCGTCGTAACCGACCATTCGGATCCAACCCCCGTCATTGCCCCGGGTGCTCGCAGCCAGCAAAGCCGCATCGATGCCCGAGTCCGCGTCGACGGACTCGGCGGCCGCGGCCATGGCCAAAAGATGGACATGATGATCATGAAGGCCCGCAATCAGGGCACCCCCGCCACAGTCGATCTCGTCAGTGCCACGGGGATGGGCGCCCGCCGCGGTGATGGCTTCGACGCGCCCGCCGTTGACCACGACGTCCACCACGCGGCCATCGACCTCGGCCCGGCGCAGGACCAGCGTGCTCACGAGACCAGATCGCCCAGGACCGCGGCGTTGTTCGCACCCAGGCACGGCGCGGTCGAGGTGGCCCGACGGGCTTGGGGCGGAGCCACATCGAGGCCACTGAGGTCCACGGATTCGCCGAGCACACTGGCCGCCATTGGCGCCATGGCAATGTCGAGCAGCCAGCGCTCCCCCGAGGTCAGCGCCGAGATGATGGATGCGGCACCGACCACTCCGGACAACGGGTCGCTGACGGCATCGGCGACGAAGCACGGGCCGTCGAGGTCTGTGGCCACCAGGCCCCCGGCTACGGCCGCGACGTCACCGAAACCGACCCGCTCCCCGCCGCGCCGAAGCGACCGTGGCTGGTGAACGACGCCCAGACCGCCGGCCCGGGCGCATCGTGCAACACCTCGGCGGCCACGATGCCCAGTTGTGCGAGTGCCCACGGTACGCGCTCTCGATGACGACATTGGCCGACGCGATGAGACGACGGAGCTGTCGCACGCCGTCGGCGTGGTCGAGATCGAGTGCCACCGACTCCTTGGTCGCGTTCAACAGATCGAAGAAGGGTCCCGGGCCACGTCGAGCACCATCGGGCCGACGCAACGATTCGACCTTAATGACCCTGGCTCCCGCCCACGACAGCAGTTGGCCAGCCAGCGGTCCGGCCCACAGCGAGGTGAGATCGAGCACCGTGGCCTCTTCGACACCCAAAGCACCGGCGCCGTTGCGCCCGAAGTCCCGGGCGCCAATTGGGAGACCGAACTCGGTCGTGGTTACTTCGGAGACCGACCCCAGCGCGGGCAATGGGGAGCCCGAGCAACACGGCGCGCGCATCGAGCGCGCCCGCCGAACGCGCCGCCACCGCGGCGCTCACCACCGGCCATGGGTCGTGCGAGTCGACCTCGCACTCGAGCCAGGCGGCAAGTGCAGCGACATCGTCGGGGCGCG
Organism: uncultured Acidimicrobiaceae bacterium; assembly: GCA_963800725.1. Lineage (GTDB taxonomy): Bacteria > Actinomycetota > Acidimicrobiia > Acidimicrobiales > RAAP-2 > Bog-473. Next base: position 125,037 of record CAWDCE010000025.1, read on the forward strand.
CCAAGCAGATCGCGATCCACGAATCGGCGCTGGGGATCAGCCGGGTACTCCCCCCGCAGCTGATGGCCCCGCAGCGTGTAAGCCCGCCGATGGCGGCACGCTCCCCGAACAGCGCCAGCCCGTCAATCAGCTCACGGCCTCTCGAGTACACGTTGAGCGTCGAAGTGGCCCGCGCCACCAGATCCACCAGTGCCGCCGGTGCGCCAAGTGCCGGCCCGTGCGGGCGGCCCGTCAGGGCCACGGCCCCGCTTCGCGCCCACAGTGCGGCAGCCCGATCCATTCCTTGATCCTGCCATCGCCACCATGGACGGCGAACCCGCTCCACTAACGTCGGCGCATCCGCGTTCTTCACACCACCGACGGCGAACTCGCCACGCTCGTGACCTCGCCGTTCGCCGCGGAATCACTCTCGGACCCGGCCGGCCTCGTCGTCCTCACCGACCCCGACGACACGATCCCGGGAACCGCGGCGCTGGCCGCCCTGGCCTCGCTGCCCTGCGTCGTGATCGCCACCGCTGCCCCCAACGGCGGGGTCTCGCCCCTGGCCGACACGGCACCCGAGGCCGGCGTGGCCTCGCTCGAGGACCTGCTGGCCCGCATCGAGGAGCATCCCGTCGCCGCCACCTCGTTGGCCCTCTTGATGCGCCAGGGGATCTCGACCCTCGGCGCAGCCCTGGTGGCGGAATCCGCCACCTTCTCGCTACTCCAGTCCGGACCCGAATTCACCCGGTGGCGCGCCGGGCGCACGGCCGGGCGCATCGAGCCCGAGGGTCGCGCGGGCGTCCTGATTGAGCGACACGGGGACAATCTCGCCATTGTTCTGAACCGACCCGAGGTGAAGAACGCGCTGAACCGGGCCGTGCGTGACGGCCTCCTCGAGGGACTGACGCTGGCCGGAGCCGACCCCTCCATCGCCACCGTCGAACTTCGGGGCAACGGGTCGAACTTCTCCAGCGGGGGCGACCTGAATGAATTCGGGACTTTCGCCGACCCCGCCAGCGCCCACCTCATCCGCCTCAACGCCAGCATCGGACGGGCCATCGATGCGCTCGGGGAGCGGGTAGTGGCCCACGTGCACGGGCCCTGCGCCGGTTCTGGGGTGGAGCTGGCGGCCTTCGCCTCGCGGGTGGTGGCGGACCACTCCTTTACGGCCATGCTTCCCGAGGTTTCCCTCGGCCTCGTTCCCGGCGCCGGGGGCACCTTCAGCATCACGGCGCGGATCGGCCGCCATCGCAGCACGCTTCTCGGGCTCAGCGGCGCCCCTATCGATGCCTCGACGGCGTTGAGCTGGGGCTTGGTCGACGAGCTCGTCGGACCGTAAGGCCTGGGTGCGGGCACTTCGCCCGGAGTTGTCGTGCGTTGGTGTAGTTGCCTCTCGGGCCACGATGCCGATAGACAGAGACGGAAAATTCGACGAAGTAACGAAGGGGGATTCGTGGATCTCAAGCCCGGGAGCCGGTGGGCCAGCCAAGTCTGTGACACCGAGGTTGTCGTCGTGCGCGGCGCCAAGGTGCCCGTCTCGCTCGAGTGCGGGGGGCACCCAATGGTGCCGGTCGGCGAGGCGCCCGAAGCCGGACTCGAACTTGATCCATCGTTTTCCGGCGGGTCGCTGATCGGCAAGCGTTTCACCGCACCCGACGCCGGCGTCGAGATCCTGGTCACCAAGGCCGGCGCGGGAACACTGGCCATCGACGGGACGGCGTTGGCGCTCAAAGACGCCAAGCCGCTCCCCTCGTCTGACTGACCCGACCACGTGCACCTGTCCTCATTGCTCGAGATCGCCGCCGGCGCGATTGGCGAACGCACCGCCGTTGGGCCACGCGAGGGGGGCATCACCTACGACAAGCTGCTCGAACGCTCCCGTGACGTCGGGCGGGACCTCATCGCCAACGGCGTAGAGCGCCTCGTCGCGGTCGATCTGAACTCAGAGGCCGTCCCGGTCGGTCTCTTCGCCGCGGCCATGGCCGGAATTGCCTATGTGCCGGTGAACTACCGGTTGGCCGACGCACAACTTGGCGCCATCTTGGCCCGGGCCGCCCCGGGGCTGGCGGTGGTTGAACCGTCGGTGGCAACCCACGTCGGCGCACCGATTGGCGACCTCACCATGATCGGCCGAGCCGATTTCTTGGCGACCGTCGGTCCCGACGTTGCGCTCCCGGTCGACGGCGACATCAACGACCCGGCCATCTTGTTATTCACCAGTGGCACGACCGGCGAGCCCAAGGCCGCCATACTCCGTCACCGGCACCTCACCAGCTATGTCCTCGAGACCGTCGATTTCTTGGGTGCAGACCCCGACGATGCCGCATTGGTGAGTGTTCCGCCCTATCACATCGCTGGCATCGCAGCCGTGCTGACATCGGTGTGGTCGGGGCGTCGACTGGTCTACTTGCCCCAGTTCACCCCCGAGGCCTGGGTCGACCTGGCCGCCGCAGAAGGAATCACCCACGCCATGGTCGTCCCGACCATGCTCGGCCGGATCCTCGACGTCTTGGTGGAACGGGGCGAGAAGCTTCCCGCACTCGCGCACCTCTCCTATGGCGGAGGACGCATGCCCGTCGCCATCGTCGAGCGGGCCCTCGAGCACCTGCCTCACGTCGGACTGGTCAATGCCTACGGCCTCACCGAGACCAGCTCGACCATCGCCGTGCTCGGCCCCGACGACCACCGGGCGGCCGTGTCTTCAAGCGAGGCCCACGTGCGGCACCGTCTGGGCTCGGTCGGTCGCCCGCTCCCGAGTCTCGAAGTGGAGATCCGCGGTCCCGCCGGCGAACCCTTGGCGGCGGGCAGTCACGGCGAGATCTGGGTACGCGGTGAGCAGGTTTCTGGTGAATACCTCGGCCGCGGCGCCACGGTGAATGCCGAGGGGTGGTTGGCCACCAACGACGGTGGCTGGCTCGATGAAGACGGCTTCCTCTTCGTCGAGGGTCGACTCGACGACGTCATTGTGCGCGGTGGGGAGAACCTCTCGCCCGGGGAGATCGAAGACGTGCTGGCCCTGCATCCCGCTGTCGCCGAAGCGGCGGTGTTCGGGATCCCGAGCGAGGAATGGGGCGAGGCGGTGGCCGCGGTCATCGTCTGCAATGAGGTGGTCGACCCCGACGAGCTGCGGACGTGGGTGGCTGAGCGCCTCCGTTCGACCCGGGCCCCAGAGCGCATCGTCTTCCGCTCAGAGCTGCCCTACAGCGACACCGGCAAGCTGCTGCGCCGGGTCCTCAAAGCCGAACTCGGGGCCGATTCGGCCTGACGCGGGCGCAGCGATCTAGCCGAGCGCCCCGATCTCGCGGAGTCGACCGATCTCTTCCCAATCAAGACCGGTCTCCAACAAGATCTCCTCGGTGTGCTGGCCGAGTTCGGGTGCCGCCCCTCTCGGTACGGTCGCCTCGTCGTCGAAGCGCATCGGAACCGGCACCAGCTCGAAGGGTCGACCGCTGTCGGGTGTGATGGTCGGGAGGTAGTTGTTGGGCGCGATCTGGGGGTGGTCGGGAATCTCGCTGGGCTTGAGCACCGGGGCCCACACCCCGCTGAAGGTGGCAAATCGCTCGTGCACCTCGTCGAGGGTGAGCGCGGCGAACACCGCATCGAGGGCGCTCACGCACTCGCGGCGATTGGTGTAGCGGCTGGCCAGGTCGGCGAAACGCTCATCGTCGATGAGTTCGGGGCAACCGAGGAGCGTGCACACCTCGGGCCAATAGCGGTCACCTTGGAGGCACACCAAGTAGAGCCAGCGCCCGTCGCCGGTGCAGTAGCTGTTGACGATCGGGTTCGGTGACTCGAGTCGGTCGCCGACCCCGTGGGTGCCCGAAAACGGCGTGCCCAAGATGTCGGGGGCGGTGGACCACATTCCGACGTTCATGAGGGACACATCGATCACCGAGGTCTCCCCGGTGCGCTCGCGCTTGAAGAGGGCCACGCCGACGGCGCCGGCGATGGTGTTCGCCCCTTGGAGATCGAAGAACCCCGGCGGTTGGGTCAGCGGTCCCTGCTCGACCGTCATCTTGTAGGCCATCCCGCTGGTGGCCCACCCGCACGCCACGTCGTACCCGCCAACATCGGCCATGGGTCCGTGCGCTCCCCACCCGGTTCCCCTGACGTAGATGATGTTGGGGTTCATGGCCCGGATGTCCTCGACCTCGATGCCGAGTTTCTTGCGGACCGGAGCGAGGTTCGAGGTCATGAAGACGTCGGCCCCCGCAATGACCCGGCCCAACACCACGCGACCCTCTTCGGTCGTGAGGTCGGCCGTGAAGCTGCGCTTACCGCGGTTGGGCACCTCGAGGAACGGATTCGGTCCGTCCTCGGCGAGGTTGAGCAGGTTGCGCAGCGCCCGCTGGGGGTCGCCGGTTGGTGCCTCCACCTTGATCACGTCCGCCCCCAGATCAGCCAATGCGGCACCGGCGGCGGGGACGAACGTCCAGTTCGCCACCTCGACAACACGGACACCATCAAGTGGACCAGGCATTTCGCGATTCTCCCTCCGGGCGCCCCGCGCCCCCCATAAGCGTTGCCGAATCAATAGTCGACACGGCGCCGCATTGGCCAATGGACCAGCGACACACCGCTACCGCGGCACCCCACACCGGTCATCGTGGCGGGGTGCGATGATCGGGGGGTGCGACGACTCGAAGACAAAGTGGCCATCGTGACCGGTGGCGCCGGCGGTATTGGCGGCGCGAGCTGCCGCAAGCTGGCCGGCGAAGGTGCCTCGGTCGTGGTGGCCGATATCAACCTGGCCGGTGCTACCGAGGTTGCCGCAGGCATCAACTCGTCGGGAGGCGAGGCCATCGGTGTGGCGGTCGACCTGGCGAACGAAGCCCAAGTCGCCGCGCTCATTCAGACCGCGGTCGAGGCCTTTGGGCGACTCGACGTGCTCCACAACAACGCCGCCCTCACCGAGAGCGACTTCCTCGCACGAGACACCGCCGTCACCGAACTCGACCTCGAGGTGTGGGACCGCACGATCGCCGTCAACCTCACCTCCCAGATGCTCACCTGCAAGTACGCCATCGCAGAGATGATCAAAGGTGGTGGTGGGTCCATCATCAACATGTCCTCGGGTGCGTCCTTGAGCGGCGACCGTGTCCGCACCGCGTACGGCGTCTCCAAGGCGGGCGTCAACACGCTGACCAAATACGTGGCCACCAGTCACGGCAAGAAGGGCATCCGGGTGAACACCATCGTCCCGGGACTCATCATCACCGACGCGGTGCGGGCCCACATCCCCGACAACGCCCTCGAACACCTCAGCCGCTCCACCCTCACGCCCCAGTTGGGCGAGCCCGACGACATAGGAGATCTGGTGGTCTTCTTGGCGTCTGACGAATCGCGCTTCATCACCGGGCAGATGATCGCCATCGACGGCGGGATGTCCGTGCACGCCGGCCACGTCGGCCAAGCCGACGACTGATCCCCGTGGCGCTGCTTCCCTAGGTGGGACCGAGCGAGTAGGCCCCGGATTGTGGGTGGTGGTACCACCCGCTTGCGGCCTGTGTGCCGCCGTCGATGTGCAGGGTCTGACCCGTGAGGTAACTCGAGAGGTCACCGGCCAAGAACACCGCGGCACCGGCCAGGTCGTCGACGTGGCCCGCCCGGCCCAGCGGCACGGTGTAACCGAATTGCCGCTCGGCCCCCTCTGGCATCACCGACGCCAAGCCCTCGGTCATGGTGATGTCGGGTGCCAGGGCGTTGACGCGGATGGCATACGGGGCGAATTCGAGGGCCGCCGTCTTGGTGAAGTTGATGACACCGGCCTTGGCCGCGGCATAGGCGGCGTAACCCGGCGCCGCACGCACGCCCTCGATCGACGTCACGCTGATGATGCTGCCGCCGTGGCCCACCTCGACCATGTCGCGCGCCACACGCTGCGTGCAGATGATGACGTGCTTGAGATTGGCACGGTACATGGCGTCGAAGCCGTTCTCCGACGTATCGAGAATCGATGACCAGAACACCGCACCGGCGTTGTTCACCAAGATGTCCACGTGACCGAGCCCAGCAATCGTTTGGGCCATTGCGGCATCGACCTGATCCGGCTCGCGCACATCGACGGCGAGGCCGAACCCGCCCACCTCTTCGGCCGCCTCAGCTGCGGTGTCGGGGTTCTTTTCCCATATCGCCACCTTGGCCCCGAAGCTCGCCAGTCCCCGCGCGATGCCGCGGCCGATGCCCGCGCCCCCACCGGTGACGACCGCCACCTTGTCACCGAGTTGCACGGACGATTGGTTCAAGGTCATGAGGGCGACAGTACAGTAGGGACGCCCAAGGAAAATGTTGACAGACCGGCGCCGCTGGTCGAAAGGGGGGCACGTGCCGAGGATTGAACCGATTCCGTTGGAGGCCATGGCTGACAAGCCTCGGCACATCATCGAAGAGGGTGTGGCCGACGGCACCTATGCCACCCCGATTCCGCTCCAGATCTTCGCGTACAAGACCCAGCAGATCATCATGACCAGCTTGGCCCGCAGCGCCTTTGGGCAAAACACCTTGCTCGGTGGACGCATCCACGAACTCATCCGGATCCGCAGCGCCCAGTTGGGTGAATGCCAACCGTGCATGCAGTCGCGCAAGCACGACTCCATCACCGACGAGGATGTGGCGTGCCTGATCGCCCCCGGGCATGGCGAGCTGACCGAGCAGGAACGCTTGGCCATTCAGTTCCTCGATCTCCTCTCCGCCGATCACCACGCCATTGACGACGAGGTCTATCGCGAGCTGAGCGAGGTCTTCACGGCGGCACAGATCATCGAGCTCGGCTTCGCCTGCGCCAACACCATGGGCGTCCACCGCTTCATCCACACGCTCGACGTGTTTGGCAATAGCGAGCCGGTGATCCACTACGACCCTTCCCAGGTCGACTCGGAATTCGTCGCCGCAGCCGAACAAGCTTCGGCGTGAGCGAGACCGTCTTCGTCACCGGCGCCACCGGTCTCGCCGGTGCCAACATCTGCAAGCTCTTGATCGAACGGGGCGACCAGGTACGCGCGCTCGGTCGGGCCGAGGCCGACACCGGTCCGCTCACCGACCTCGGGGTCGACGTCGTCACCGGCGATGTCACTCACGCCGACGATGTCCTGCGGGGTGCGACCGGGTGCGACTCGGCCATCCACTGCGCGGCGTTGTTAGGTGGGGCCAGCCAGAATCTGGCCGACTTCGAGGCGGTCAACGTGAATGGCACCAAGCACGTGCTCGACGCGGCGGCGCAGCTCGGCCTGCGCCGCACGGTGGCCGTCAGCACGGGCACCTTCTTCGACACCACCGGTGGCCTCGAGCGAGAAGACGCCCCGGTGTCCAAGGAGCCGAGCTCGGACCCCTACACGATCACCAAGATGGCGGCCTTTCAAGATGCCATGGCCCGCGCCGCCGCCGGCCAGGACGTGGTGAGCACCCATCCCGGCGCCATCTTCGGCCCGTCGCCCGTCGCCTCCAACGCGCTGGGTCGGACCAGCTTCAACCGCGTCCTGCTCTCGGCATTGCGCCAGCGCATCGACCGCTACTTGAAGTTCCCGGTCAGCTGGGTCTACGGCGAGGACATCGCCCGCGGCTGCATCTTGGCGCTCGATCTCGGCGTCTCGGGCGAGCGATACATGCTCGATGGACAACCCGACGACGTGGTGAGCATCGCCAACGCCTGCAACCGGATCTGCGAGTTGGCCGGCCTCGAGCACCGCGTCGAGGACATTGAGCCATCCGACGACCCCGAACTCGCCAAGGTCTTCGGTCCGACCCTTGTGGCCATCGCCGCCAAGGCGGCGGCGGAGGGACGATCGGGGCGCAGCCGCCCCTTGAGCGAAACCAAGACGTACAAGCGCCTCGGGTACGACCCCATCAGCCTCGACGACGGGTTGGCTCGCACGACCGAGTGGTTACGCGCCATCGGTCGCATCGACTAGCGGCTGCCCGCAACCACTTCACCGGCAGCGTCAGCGCAGCGGCGCAAAGGGGTCGAGCTGTCGGCGCGCCCAGGGGGGAGCGGCACGCCGACAGCTCGGGTCAGGCGAGCTTGGGCCGATCACGGCCGGAGTGTCACGGCTAATACTTTAGTATTTCTATAGGCTTTATGATAATTAAGCAAACGTGGCGGCCGGCCGGCTCCAGCGAAGTGCCTCGCACATCTCGGCGCGCACCCCACGGCCACTCGCAGTGCCATCGTCGGGCCACGCCATGGGTCGTTGGGGGCTTGCCGGTGCGTGCAGGGATCCGGGCGCAGCGACGCGGCCGAGTCCGTTGCTCGGGCTGATTCCTACTTCGCCGAGAGCACCAGTTCGAGGACCGTGCCGAGACCCGCCAGCAGCAAGGACACGGCCAAGATCAACGAGGTGACCTTCATGACCCTTTGACGCCTGGGCACCCATTCCTCCTCGTCGGCCAGGTCGAACTCCCACCACTCCGGCTCCACGGGGTCCCGCTCGTCGAGGGGCTGGGGCTCGCACGCGTCGCCATGTAGCCAATGATCGGCGCGAGGCCGATCGGCACGTGGGGCTGCGGCGGCGTCGGCAGGTGTCCCTGCATGCCGCCACGTTAGTCCCGCCGCACCTTCACCGATCCGACGGCGCCGCCTACCCTGTCGGCATGCATCTCTTTGACCCCCGCACCGGCCGATGAGCCGCGACGACACCCCGCAGCGCATCGGCTTTACCCCCGCCGAATCCGAACCTCGGCGCCCGGTCGACCCCAAGCCGGCGGCGGGGGCACCCAATGTGGTGGCCATTGTCTTGGACGACACCGGCTTCGGTCATCTCGGATGCTTCGGTTCTGACATCGCTACGCCCAACCTCGATGCACTGGCCGCCGGTGGCGCGGCCTTCAACCGCTTCCACGTGACTTCGCTGTGTTCGCCCACCCGGGCGTCGTTCTTCACCGGACGCAATCACCACGCGGTGGGCATGGGTTTTCTCGCCGACATCCCGCTCGCGTTTCCGGGCTACACCGCCCGCCTCCCCAAATCGGCCGCCGCGCTCCCGCGCATCTTGCGCGATGCGGGCTACTCGACCATGGCCGTGGGGAAATGGCACCTCACCCCGCGCTGGCAGCGTTCGGCGGCCGGCCCGTTCGACACCTGGCCGCTCGGAGTCGGCTTCGAACGCCATTACGGCTTCTTGCAGGGCGACGCCAATCACTGGGCACCCAATCTCGTCTGCGACAACCACTACATCGAGGCGCCGCGGCGACCCGAGGAGGGCTACCACCTGAGTGAGGATCTGGCCGATCAGGCCATCCGCATGATCCAAGACCAACAACAAGCGGCGCGCACCAAGCCGTTCTTCTTGTACTTCGCCCTCGGCGCAATGCACTCACCCCATCATGTGGCACCCGAGTGGGTCGAGCCCTACCGCGGCCACTTCGACCGGGGCTGGGACCGCTGGCGCGCCGAGCTCTTCGCCCGTCAGTGCGAGTCGGGGATCGTGCCCGAGGGCACCGTGCTCACTGAGCGGCCGACGTGGGTCGAGGGCTGGGACGACCTGAGTGACGACGAACGGCGCATGCACGCACGCGAGCAGGAAGTCTTCGCCGGATTCTTGACCCACACCGATGCCCAGATTGGCCGGGTGCTCGATTCGCTGCGCGCCCAGGGCCTCTTGGACAACACCTTGGTCATGGTGTTCTCCGACAACGGGGCCAGCGCGGAGGGGGGCAAGGACGGCAGCGTGAACGAGCACCGCTTCACCGCCCATCTGCGCGAGTCGATGGCCGACAATCTGGCCGCCTACGACGATTGGGGCGGATTCAGCACCTACAACCACTACTCATGGGCCTGGGCGTGGGCCGGCAACACGCCCCACAAGCTCTGGAAGCGCTACACGTGGCTCGGTGGGACCAGGACCCCGCTCATCGTGCACTGGCCCAACCACATCGCGCGCCCGGGCACCGTGCGCCCGCAGTTCACCCACGTGATCGACCTCATGCCCAGCGTGCTCGAGGCCGTCGGCATCGATGCGCCGAGCGTGGTCGACGGGGTGCCACAACAAGCGGTGGACGGCGCCAGCCTGCTCGGCACCCTCGCTGACCCCGGGGCCGAGGAGTTCCACCAGACGCAGTACTTCGAGATGCTCGGTTCACGCTCGATCTTCCGCGACGGCTGGAAGGCCACCACCAACCACATCAGCACCGGAGTCCTCGACGAGGAGGAGCGGGCCACCGGGAGCCGGAGCTTCGCCGAGGACCGATGGGAGCTGTTCGACCTCGACCACGACTTCTCCGAATCGAGAGACCTGGCCGATCAAGAGCCCGAACGCCTGGCCCAACTGGTCGACCTGTGGTCAAAGGAGGCCAAGCGCAACCAGGTGCTCCCGATCTCCGACGGCATGTTGGACCGCTTCTCGGGCTTCATCGCCCCGGCCTATCCCGCCGGGGCCACCCAGAGGTTCCACCCCGGCGGCGGTCCCGTGCACGACGAATCGATTCCGCTGTTGTGGGGCGGCTTCACGCTCAGTGCCGTCGTCGATCTCATCGGACCCCGCACCCACGGGGTCATCTGCGCGCTCGGTGACCGCTTCGGTGGCTATGCGCTCTTCGGGGCAGAGGGCCGCCTGTATTTCAGTTTCGCCCGAGCCGCCGACCTCCTCGAACTCAGTGCCCCGATCCCCCCAGATGCGGGGACGCACCGCATAGAAATCACCTATCGGGTCCCAAGTGGCGGGGACCCCGGGCACATGACGCTCGCCCTCGACGACTCGGTGGCCGAGGTCATCGAGGTCGACGGGATGTTGCCGATGGCGCTCCAGCACGGCGGGACCGGGTTGCGACTCGGCCACGACAGCGGCTTCTCGGTGTCACAGCGCTACCTCCCGCCCGCCCCGTTCACCGGCGTCGTGCACCACGTCACGATTTCGACCCCGGCGGCGATCACCGCGGACCCGGCCGACGAGGTCCGCGCCGCACTTCACGGCGACTGATCGGATCCGGACGCCTCACGGGCCGCGGCGATGGCGGACCGGGCGTGTGCGAGATGCTCGCTCGGGTGCCGGGCGGCTTGGGGGGCGAGGTCGGCCACCGCGAACAGCGCGCCCGCCGCCGGACCGAAGGGGGCGCGGCGCGCCAGGTCCTCGTCGCGCAGTCCGCCAAGCACAACGGCGAGGTGGGCGCCGTTTCGTGCGAGCAGCGTCGCGGTAGCCCTGGGCGCCACCTCAGCCCAGGTGCGGGCGTTGCGGGCGTTGCGGGCGTCGACGTCTGCTGCGGTGTCGCGCACTCCTTGGCCATAGGCCATCTCGGTCAACCAGTCGCGCCATGTCCGCGTGGCTTGGCGATGTGCCGGCACACCACCCCGACCGTCCAGCCTTCGTCGGGCACCAGCACCGACCACTCGTGCGCAGCACACCCTTCGACCAGGGCAATCACGGCCTCGTTGGCCGAGCGGACCTCGGTGGCCCGAGCGCGCCGCGCGCTCACTGCGCATCGCACACTCCGGCCAGCGCGTTCAACCCGGCCAGATCCATGGTCCCGGGTGCCTGATGCTGGCGCGCCGCCGCGCTGAGGGCGAGGTGCACCAGGTGTGCGTTGACCGGCGTCGCCACCCCCCAGAGGGCACCGAGGAGGACGATCTCGCCATTCAAGAAGTCGGCCTCGATCGACCCGGTGCCCCCGCCAGGCTCTGCCAACTCGACCCGCCACGCCACGTGGTGCTCCCGTTTGTCGCAGTTCGGAGATGATCGGACCGGCGCACCCGGTCTTCTTCAATGGTCGCGACGTCGATCCCCGCCGCCGCCAGGACCTCGGCGCCCTCCCGCTCCGCTGCTTGGGCTACCGGGCTCAGCCGCGCCGCCGGCCCACACAGCGCCTCGACGGCGTTGGCCAAGTTCGTCAAGAGCTTGCGGTACTTCCAGCGCATGATGTCGCCCCGGGGTAGCGACGAGAAACTCGTCGCGTCGATGGCGTCGGCGAGCGACAGCGCCACCGCGTCCACGCCGGCGGGGTAACGGCCGACGTCGAGGAGGCCGGTGATCGGGGCGGAGTGTGCGACCACCACACCGGGGCGCAGGTGAGTGGCCGGGCACATCACCACGGCGCCGTAGGTATTGGTGAAGTAGCGCTGCACCCGCCGTTCGTTCTCGACGCCGTTCTGCATGCACACCACCGGGGTGCTCGGCGGAGCGGTGACCGAGAGGTCGCGGATTGCGGTGTCGGTGTCATGGCTCTTGACGCACAACAGCACCACGGTGTCGTCGTGCCAGCCAACGGCGGCGGGTGTCGTCTCGACCGGCATCTTGAGCGTGACCGTGGTCGTTGGATCCTCGACCACGAGACCCGAGCGCAGTGCGTGCGCATGCTCGCCCCTTGCAATAAGGGTGACATCGTGGCCGTGCTGGAAGAGTCGGGCGCCAACGAGACCCCCGATGGCTCCGGCGCCATAGATGACGAAGCGCATGCACCACTGTGCCATGAGGACCCGTGCGAAGCTCAGGGGGTGACCACGTTCCAACCCGACCGACGCGCCGCGGTGTTGCGACGTGCCGCGTCCGGTGCGCCGCTGCGCCTGGTCGACGGGGTAACCAAGCCCATGCGCGACGGGTGGACCAACGATCTGCGGGCGGTCCCTCGGCTTCACCCAGAAGCCTCCTCCGCCCGAAGCAGACCCGGCCAAGGCCTACCTCGACCCCGATGGCGTCGCCCGCCTCGTCCACGGCGACCTCCCGACCATGCTCATTGGTGGGATCACGGCCCTGTTGCTCCAGACCCTCCACCCGCTCGCCATGGCCGGCGTGGCCGAGCACTCGAACTACCGCAGCGATCCGCTCGGTCGGCTCCGCCGCACGGCCTACTTCGTCGGCATCACGACGTTCGGCTCCATCACCGACGCCGAGGAGGCCATCGCCCAGGTGCAGCGCGTTCACCGCTCGGTGCGCGGCATCGCGCCGACGGGCGCCCTTATTCGGCCGATGATCCCGATCTGGTGCGTTTTATCCATGTCGCCGAGACCTACAGTTTCTTGGAGTCCGCCCGTCGCTTCGGTCCCCGTGTCCTCTCCCCCGATGCGTGCGACCGGTACTACGACGAGGTGGCCCCGGTCGCGCTGGCGCTCGGAGCGAAATGGGTCCCGCGCTCAAGCGACGCGGTGCAGCGCTACTTCTTTGACATGCGGAGCGAACTCGTGGCGGGGCCCCAGGCGCTCATGGCGCGAGATTGGCTCCGCCGTGGGGTAGCGACGCGGCCCGAGAGCGCGCCGTCTACGCCATCTTGCACGCGGCCGGCGTCAGCGTCCTGCCCCATTGGGCTCGAGCGGAGTTGGGGTTGAGCGCACCTGCGTCATTGGACCTACTGGTCGATACCACCGCCGTCCTCCCAGCGACGAGGGCCCTCTCGTCGGTCATGCGCTGGGTCGTGGCGGGCAGTCGACGGGCTCGATAGCGGGTCGTCCGGCCGTGCGGTGTTGGTCGTGCGATGTCGGCGCGGATCGTCGGCGAGCACGCGCCCTGGGTGTGCGGAGTCCGGGGCTCAGGTCGCGAGCCCGAGGCCCCCGTCGATGCCGACGATCTGCCCGGTGACGTAGGACGACAGTGCGAGCGCCAGCACCACCTCGGCCACGTCGTCGGGTTGCCCGATCCGCCGAAGGGGTGCGATAGCCGCGACCCCCCGCGGAGCGCACCCCACTCCGCGGTCCAAGGAGTGTCGATCAATCCAGGTGCCACGGCGTTGACCCGGACCTCGGGGCCGAGGGTCTTGGCCAGCAGGACCGTGAGGTGGTTGAGGGCCGCCTTGCTGGTCGCGTAGGGAATCGAAGAACCCGTGGGTCGCACCCCGGCGATCGAAGAGATATTGACGACCGAACCCTTGGCCGCGGCAAAGCCCCAAGTGCGGCAATGGTCATGGCCCAGGTCCCGAACACATTGACCTCGAAAATGGCGCGCCAGACGTCGGGGGTCGGCGACTCGACGTCGTGGTGGGGAATCAGCACCGTGGTTCCCGCATTGTTCACCAAGGTGTCGAGTCGGCCCCAGCGCGCCATGGCGGCGTCGATGAGGCGACCTTGGTCAGCGGGGTCGGTGATATCGCCTTGGACGTAACAGGCATCGGGCAGCGAGGCGGCGATGGCCTCACCCGCCTCGACCGAGTGCGCCGAATTGACGACGACGCCCGCCCCTCTGGCCGCGGAACCCCGAGCAATGGCGGCACCGATGCCGCTGCTCGATCCGGTCACCATCACGACGTGGCCGACCAGGTCACCCTCGCTCATCGTGGGCACGATCCCCCAACTCCCGGTCCACTCCTGACCCGGATCCAACGAAATCAGATCCCGGCCGGTGCGCAGCGCGTTGGGCGGACAGGTCATTGGTTCGATGGCGACGGCTCGACGCCGACGGGGCACCTCGCCCAAGGTGTCACCGGTGTAGACCATCAGGTGCGGAAACGTCGGATCGCACCACAACGCGGCGCCGCTCGACCCCCCGGGCGCATCGAGGCTGGCCCAGGCCCGGCCCTGCGCGTCACGCGCTAAGGAGGTAAAGGGCGTGTCGAGCACGGTCGGCCCGATGAACCGGGCGTTGGTGAAATCCCGATCGGTCCCCGCGACCGTGGTCATGCCGCCCGTCGGCAGGCCGCGGTCGTCGAGGTCGAGGGTCTGGCGGCCAGGAAGTTGGAGGATGGCGCCGTCGACGGACTCGGGGCCGGCGGTCAGGTAGGGATGGAAACCCAACCCAAAGGGCACCGGGCCCTCACCGAGGCTGCGGGCGGTCGTGGTCACGGTGAGGCCGTCGCGACCCACATGGTAGGTGAGCTCCATCAGGAGTGAGAAGGGGTAGTCCGGGCACGGGTGCAGCTGCAGGCGCAGCGACAGGTGGTTCTGGTGGCGGGTCTGGAGCGTCCAGGGCAGCCAGCGCACCAGTCCGTGGATGGCGTTGTGGCGCTCGGGCTCGTTGAGGCCAGCCTGGGCGCTGACCCCGGCGAAGGTGTAACGGCCGTCGGCCAGGCGGTTGGGCCATGGGGCGAGCACCTGGCCCCGACCGCCGTGTGACCACTCCTCGGACCCGAACCCGTCGATGACCTGCTTGGCCCCCACGTTGTAGATGCGCAAGGTGGCACCGACCTCACAGACCACGACCTCTTGGTCCCCATGCCCAATACGCCATTGCTGGCCGGTCGGAGAAGCGACCGATATCTGCGGGGATGGCGGGGGCATGGCGACTGAATTGAAGCAGACCCACGACCCCAGGTGGGGGTTGGGGTCATCACGGCGGTGGGCGGGTCCGGCCACGGCGGCCTCTTGGGCGGTGACGCCGGGGTAATGCGCCCCCGAAATGTTGGTGACACCGCACCCGGGCGACGGCCCCGCGCTCGTCGGGCCGGTAGGGTGCGCTCACGTGAGAATCCTCGTGACCAACGACGACGGAGTGACGGCACCCGGGTTGGCGGCATTGACCAGGGCGCTACACCGCTGGTCGCTCATCGAGGCCGAAGCGGGCCTGCACCATCAGATCGTGGTGGTCGCCCCGAGTTCGAATTACAGCGGTGCGGGGGCCGCCGTCGGGTCGATCGACGCCCGTACGACCATCCCCTATCAGCGCGCCACCGTTGAGGGAGCCGAAGCGGTCGAGGCCTACGGGCTCGACGCCTCACCGGCGCTGTCGGTGATCGCCGGCGCGCTCGGGGCGGTCGGGCCCAAACCCGACCTCGTGCTCTCGGGCATCAACCACGGCGTCAATGTCGGCCGCTCGGTGTTGCACTCGGGCACCGTCGGTGCCGCCCTGACCGCCTCCCAGCTCGGCATCAGCGCTTTGGCGGTCTCGCTGCGCACCGGGGGTGACCCCGATCCGTGGGAGTCCGCGGCCGACCTGGCGATCGCCTTGCTCCCGGTGCTCGCCGGCGCTCCGGTGCGCACCGTGCTGAATCTGAACGTCCCCGCGTTGGCGCCCCATGAGATCCGCGGCGTGCGCTGGGCCCGGGTCAGCGGCGCCGGACTCATCAAGTCGGCCAGCGGGGTGATCGGGCCGGCGGCACCGGCCGAACCCGAGATGGATGGGCCGGCCGCCCTCGAGGGGTCGCACGCGGTGATGGAGGGAGCCCCGTTCGATCGCGGCGAGATCGTCCTCACGGTCGGTTCGGCCGTCCCGGGTTCAGCGGACATGGCGATGGCCGACACCACCGAGGACGCCAGCCTGGTGGCGGGGGGTTATGCCACCCTCACCGCGCTGCGCGGCCCACGTGCCGACGACGACCCGGACCTCTTGGCGGTCCTCGACGCCGGTCTCACCGAGGCGCTCAAGGCGTCGGGCCTCTCGACCCACTAGCGCGCTCGAACTTCAGTCGTTGTGTGGGTCGGGGCGCTGGCGCCCCTTCTTGGTTTCCGAGCGTCGGCGCTTGGCCTCGACCCGGCGCACCTGTGAACCCTTGGTCGGGCGGGTCGGACGCCGGGTCACCTCCGTGCGCACGCCGTCGGCCAGTTTTTGCGCGAGCCGGTCGAAGGCGGCCTGGCGGTTGCGGGCCTGCGAGCGTGACTCCGAAGCGGCGGCGCGCACCACCGGGCCGTAACGCTCCAACAGGCGGGCCCGCTGGCGTGGACCCAGGGCGGTGGAGTTCGCAATGACGAACTGCACTTCGACCCGGCTGAGGGTCCGGTTGGCGTGCTGGCCGCCCGGACCACCAGAGGTGGTGGCCCGCCAGGTGATTTCGCTCAAGGGGATGGCCAGACCCCGAGAGATGCGCAACGTGGCCCCCGGCGTGAGCAGGGCTTCGCCCGCTGCGTCCCCGCTGTGCGAATTTTCGGCTTCGTCACTCGGGTCGGCGGGCGCCACGGACCGAGCGTAGAGCGAAGCGGTACAGTCCGGACCATGGACTATCGCCACCTCGGAAAATCAGGCATGCTCGTCTCGTCGCTGTCCTATGGGAACTGGATCACCCACGGGAGCCAGGTCGAAGAGGAGGCGGCGTTGGCCTGCGTCGAAGCCGCCCTCGAAGCGGGCATCACCACCTTTGACACCGCCGACGTCTACGCCATTGGTCGGGCCGAATCGGTCCTCGGTCGGGCCCTCAAACACGTGCGGCGCGATTCCATCGAGATCTTCACCAAGGTCTACTGGCCGACCGGCCCGAACCCGAACAACCGGGGACTCTCGCGCAAGCACATCATCGAGTCGGTCCACGGTTCGCTCGAGCGGCTCCAGACCGACCACGTCGACCTGCTCCAGGCGCACCGCTACGACTACGCCACCCCGCTCGAAGAGACGTTGCGCGCCTTCGACGATCTCGTGCGCCAGGGCAAGGTGCACTACATCGGCGTGTCCGAGTGGTCGGCCGAGCAGATCGCCGACGCCTTGCATCTCGCCGACGAGATGGGCTTCGACCGCATCATCTCCAACCAGCCGCAGTACTCCTTGCTGTGGCGGGTCATCGAGGCCGAGGTCGTGCCGCTGTGCGAGAAGGAGGGCGTCGGCCAGATCGTTTGGTCGCCGCTCTCCCAAGGGGTCCTCACCGGCAAGTACCTGCCCGGGGCGACTCCCCCCGAGCAGTCCCGTGCCGTCGGCGTCGAAGGTGGCGAGATGGCGTGGCTCTTGCGCGACGAGGTCCTCGAGCCCGTGGCGGCGTACGCCGAGCTGTGCCGGGCGGCCGGACACTCCCCCGCCGCGGTGGCCCTCGCCTGGGTGCTGCGCAATCAGAACGTCGCCAGCGCCATCATCGGGGCCAGCCGCCCCGAGCAGATCACAGAGAACGTCAAGGCACTCGACATCGAACTCGAAGACGACTTCGTGGCCGAGATCGAAAGGGTGCTCGAGCCCACCACCTTGTTCGACCCCGCCTTCACCATCAGCCCGGCCGAGCGACCCTGAGGTCCGCTCGAGCGGGGCGGCTCACCCCTCGCTATCGAAGCGCGAGCTGAAAGAGTGCACCGCCATCGTCGAGTGGATGCGGTGCTCTTCGAACACGCGCGCATGTACCCGGTGTGGGAAATCTGCCACCCCGCCTCGGTCTTCGCGTAGCGGTCCTCGTAAAAGGCGGTGCCCACGATCTCAATGTCGGCGGCTGCGACGATGACCCGGTCCTGGAGGTACCAGATACCGGTCGCCGTGTGCGCTGACGTCAGGTCTATTTCTGGGTGGTGGCCGTGGTGCTCGGTGACGATACCGGGGTTGCCGAGCGATTTGGTCAGCCAGGCCACGATGGCGTCGCGACCTTCGAGCTTCGTCTTGCCATCTTCGTAGGCGGCGGTGCAATCCTCGGTCATCAGTTGGCCCAACTGGTCGAATTGCTTGAGGTCGAGGGTCCGAAAGTAGGCGTATTTGAGCCGACGGATGGCCTCGAACTCGTCTTGGGTGTCCACGCCGCGTTCCCTTCGCTCCAGGGCCGCTGCCGGCCCGAGCACAGGGTACCGCCACGGCGAGTTGGCTTCTCCGCCCAATCGACGTCAGCATGCTCAGGTGTCACAACGCCAGCGGATCGCCGCCTACGGGGTCTGCCTCGACGCCAACGACCGGTTGCTGTTGGCCCGGGCCGCCCCGCACCTCAACCTCGAGGGACGCTGGTTCCTCCCCGGCGGCGGCATCGATCACGGCGAGAGCCCGACCGAAGCGCTCCGCCGAGAGCTGGCCGAAGAGGCCGGGCTGGTGATCGAGGTCGGTGACTTGTTCGGCGTCTTGTCCGACGTACGCCGCCTCCCCAACGGTGACTCGCTCCACACGCTTCGCGTCATCTACGGGGTGGACTCATGGTCGGGGGAACTCCGTCCCGAAAAGCACGGCACCACCGACGATGTTCGCTGGTTCACCCGCGCTGAACTGGCGAACCTCCCGTTAGCCTTCTACGTGCACGAGGTCATCGAAAGGTTCACATGAGCGATCGCCCCGACGGCGACCAGCGACACCACGTGGTCATCGTCGGCGCCGGCTTCGGTGGGCTCTTCTGCGCCAAGGCACTGCGGCGGGTGCCGGTCCGGGTCACCCTCGTCGACCGCACCAATCACCATCTCTTCCAACCGCTGCTCTATCAGGTGGCCACCGGCATCTTGTCCGAGGGGCAGATCGCGCCGGCGACGCGAGACATCTTCCGCCACTACCCCTCCATGCGCATCATCTTGGGCGAGGTCACCGACATCGACGCCGAGTCCCGCGTCGTCGCCGTCACCGAACTCGATCATCGGGTCGACGTCGCCTATGACAGCCTCGTCATCGCGGGCGGGGCAGCCTCGTCCTACTTCGGTCACGACGAGTTCGCCACCTTTGCGTCGGGCATGAAGACCCTCGACGACGCCCTCTCTTTGCGCGGGCAGATCTTCGGCGCCTTCGAGCGGGCCGAAGCCGAGCTCGACGAGGCCGAGCGGCGGCGCCTGATGACCTTTGTGGTGGTCGGGGGCGGCCCCACCGGCGTCGAGATGGCGGGGCAACTCAAGGAGCTGGCCCGGCGCGCCCTGCACCGCAACTACCGGCGCATCGATCCGACCATGACCCGCGTCGTGCTGGTCGAAGGCGGCGATGCGCTGGTGGCGACGATGGGTCCTCGGCTTTCGAAAATGACCCAGCGCGACCTGACCAAACTGGGCATCGAGGTCCACCTCGGCGCCATGGTCACCGCCATGGATGCGAACTGCGTACAAGTGACCACCGCGGACGGCACACGCCACGAGATCGAGGCGGCCACCAAGATCTGGGCCGCGGGCACCGTGGCGTCACCGCTCGCGTCGCACATCGCCGAGCGCACCGGTGCGACGCTGAACCGGCGGGGCCAGGTGGAGGTCAACGTCGACTGTTCGGTGCCCGGCCACGAAGAGATCTTCGTGGTCGGCGACATGATGGCGCTCGACGACCTGCCCGGTGTGGCCGAGGTCGCCATGCAGTCGGGAGTCCATGCGGCCCACTGCATCGAACATCGCCTCGATGGTGACTTGGGCACCCGCCCGTTCCGCTATCGCGATTTGGGCACCCTGGCCGCCTCTCGCGCTTTCGGGCGGTGGCCAAGATCGGACCGCTGCGCATCGGGGGCTTCATTGGGTGGGTGCTGTGGTTGGTGGTCCATGTCACCTTCTTGACCGGGTTCAAGAACCGATTCGGCGCCCTGACCCGGTGGTTCATCAGCTTTGTGGGTCGGGGCCGCTATGAGCGGGCGCTGACGGGGCCCTGGGAGGTCGGCAAGGGTCGCGGAGGCAGCGAACCTGCGTAGGCTCGATTGGGCCACCCAGGACCAGACTGCCGAGGGCCACATGCCAATCAACGTCACACCAATCGCCTCACTGAGCGACCGCATCAACGACATCCGGATGCGCACCGCCCGGATCGTCAACGAGGAGATCCTCCCCAACGAGGCCGCGCTGTGGGTCGGCCGCCGACCCGACGTCAGCGACGAAGAGCGCACCGAAGCCAGGCGGCTGCGCGAACGGGTGCAGGACCGGGTCAAGGCTGAGGGTCTGTGGGCGCCCCACCTTCCCCCCGAATACGGCGGCATGGGCATCGACTTCTTGGCGCATGCCTACATGAACGAGATCCTCGCCTACGCCATGGGGGCGGCCGCGCTCTTCGGCGTCGTGGCACCGAATTCGGGGAACCAGACCATCTTGGCCAAGTACGGCACCGATGCGCAGAAGGAGAAGTGGCTCCTCCCGCTCGTCGAAGGCACCATGCAGTCGGGGTTCTCGATGACCGAGCCGGACAACGCGGGGTCCGACCCGCGCTCCATCAAGACCTCAGCGGTCCTCGACGGCGACGAGTGGGTCATCAACGGGCACAAGTGGTTCACCTCCAACGGCCTGGCCGCGGACTTCTTCATCGTGATGTGCCGGGCCGCCGACACCAACGACGAGCGGCCCGGCCGCATGGTCCAGATCATCGTGCCGACCTCGACCCCGGGGGTCACCATCGTGCGGGGGATCGGCATCTGGGGCTCGCGCTCGTCGGATCACTGCGAGGTGCGCTACGACAATGTGCGGGTCCCAAAGAAGAACGTGTCGGCCTGGTCGGCGACGGCCATCGGGCGGCCCAGGATCGACTCGGGGCCGGCCGCATCATTCCACTGCATGAATTCGGTCGGGCAGATGTGGCGGGCCTTCGACCTCATGATCGAGCGCCTGCTCACCCGAGAGGTCCACGGTGGGCTGTTGAAGGACAAGCAGTTCATGCAGGGTTTCGTGGCCGACAGCTACACCGACATCCAGGCGGCCCGGCTCTTGACCATCCACGCCGCGGAGAAGGTGGAGCGTGGTGACCCCCAGGCCCGGACCGAGATCTCCTCGATCAAGGTCTTCGTGCCGGCGGCCTATGCCCGGGTGGTCGATCGGGCCATCCAGGTCTGGGGAGCGGCCGGGGTGTCCAATGACCTCCCCCTGGCTGCGATGTACCTCGGGGCCCGCACGCTGCGCCTGGCCGACGGCCCCGACGAAGTGCACCGCATCTTGATCGCGAAGAACGTGCTCGGGCACTACGAAAAGGGTGAGAGCTGGGACTTCGCCGGCTGAGCCGGATCCGCACCCTGGGGCCGATGCCCTCCCGCACCAGCCGACACACCCGATGACTACGGTCTGCGCCATGGCCAGATTCCTCCACAGTGCCGACTGGCAGCTCGGCCCGGCACTTTCTCTCCGGCGAGGCCCAGGCCCGCTTCACCGCGGCCCGCATCGAGGCGATTCGCAACATCGCGAGCCTCGCCGAGCAGAGGCTGCTCCTTCGTCGTGGGGCGGCGATCGTCTTCGATCGAACCAGGTCGAGCGCCAGGTCGTCGTCCGTTCGCTCGAGGCCATGCGCACCACGCCCGCCGTCACCTTCTTCTTGCTTCCGGGAAATCACGACCCGCTCGATGCCGCATCGGTGTTCAAATCGAGGACCTTCATCGACAATTGCCCGCCCAACGTGGTGGTCGTGGGCGACTCCGCGCCATTGAGGGTGGCGCCGGGCGTCGAGCTCGTCGGCGCGCCGTGGGTGAACAAACGACCGCTCGTCGACCTGGTGGGCTCCGCCGTCGGCGGACTCGACGCCGACGGGACCGTGCGGATCGTGCTCGGCCACGGGGCGGTCGACTCGCTGTCGCCCGACCCCAACAACCCCGCGCTGATCGTCGAACGCGACCCTCGAACGGGCGATTGACGCGGACGGTGCACTACGTCGCCCTCGGTGACCGTCACTCCTGCACCGAGATCGGCACCACGGGCCGCATCTGGTACTCGGGTGCGCCCGAGCCGACCGACTACGACGAGATCGACCCCGGCCTATGTCTTGGTGGTCGACGTCGATGACCACGCCATCTCGGTGACCCGCCATTTCGTTGGTACCTGGCACTTCGTGCGCGAGCACTACGAGGTGGCCGGGAGCGCCGATGTGACCCGGGTCGAGCAATTCCTGGCCGACCTCCCACAAGTCGCGCACCATTGTCAAACTCTCCTTGGTCGGGCAGCTTTCCCTGGCCGAAATGGCCCGATTGGACGAAATCCTCGACCGCGCCGCGGACCTTTTTCGCGGCGATTGAACGATGGAGCGGCGCAGCGACCTGGTGGCTCTCCCCGACGACGACGATTTCGGGGGCATGCAGCCTCGGGCTTCGCCGCGGCGGGGCTCGACGACCTGCGTCAACTCGGCGAAGGTACCGGCGACGCCACGGAAGCCGCTCGCGATGCGTTGCGCCTGCTGTGGCGACTGGCCGAGGTGCGGGCCGCTAGACCCATCGGATCCGGCTACACAACTACCGCGGGGTCGCGACGTGCGAAGTGGAGTTCGGTGACGTCGGTGTCACCATCATCGAAGGGGACAATGAGATCGGCAAGACATCGATCACCGAGGCCATCGACCTCATTGTGGCCGAGCGGACGACTCGACGAAGCGCTCCATCAAGGCCATCAAGCCGGTCCACAAAGACGTCGGCGCCGAAGTCCAGATCGAACTGACGACCGGGCCCTATCGACTCATCTACTCAAGCGCTCGGCATAAGCAAAGAGAGACCGTGCTCGAGATCCTCGAGCCGGCGCGCGCCCAGTTCACCGGCCGCGAGGCCCATGACAAGGTGCGCCCGCTCCTCGACGAGACGCTCGACGGACCCCTCTTCGACGCCCTGCGCTTACGTCAAGGGGTCGAACTCGAACAGGCGGCGTTCGCCGGGGGATCACTCGGTCGGGCGCTCGACCTGGCCGCCGGCGGAGACGCCGCGGGCGGAACGCGAAGACGGCCTGTGGGAGCGGATCACCGCGGAGCGCAATCGCTACTTCACCCCGACCGGCCACGAGCGGGTCGAGCGCACGGCGTTGCGGACCGAGGTCGCCAATGCGCGGACCCGGGTCGATGAGCTCGAAGCCACGCTGGCGGGCTTCGAAGACGACGCCGCCCAGGTCGCTCGCCTACGGAGCGAGGCGGCAACCCTGGCCGAGCAATTGGTGGCCCAGGATCGGATCGAAGCGGATCTCGCGGGGCGACTCGAGTCCATCGAGCGTCGGCGCAGCGACCTTGCGCAACGACTCGCCGGACGCGACACGGCGACGGCGGTGCTGGACGGTGCCGAGGCGCTCAGTTCCGCCCGCACCGACCTGGTCGAGCGGGCCAACAACACCCAGCGCGCCGTCAGCGAACTCGAAGCGGCCGTGGCGCGGGCCGAGCCTGCACGCGAGCAGGCTGAATCGGCCCGGCGGGCGGCGGGCGATCGGTTCGCCGAGGCCAAGGAGGCCCTGGCCGCGGCCGAAGCGGATCAACGTCGAGCGGGTGCGGACCGCGATTACCGGCGCGAGCAGATTGAAGTGGCCCAACTCACCGAACGCCTCGATCGCGTCAACGAGGCCGAGCGCCGTCGTGCGGCGGCGGCCGAGGTCATTGCGGCAAGTTCGGTGGACGACGCTTTGGTCGAGCGCATCGCCGCGGCCGAACTCGACGTCGCCCGGGCCGAGGCGTCGGTCTCAACCGGGGCCACCAAGGTGACGGCGTCGGCATTGTCCAAAGTCAGCATTGAGGTCGATGGGGTGCCCGTGACCTGGGAGGCGGGCAGCGAGCACGAGCTCAGTGTGCTCGACGCCACCGAGCTGCGCGTTCTCGAGCAGATCTCATTGCACATCAAGGCGGGTGCGGGGGCCAGCGATCTGGCTCAGCGCCTGGCCGACGCCAAAGCCGTGCTCGGATCGATTTGCGCGGAGGGCCAGGTGGCCGGTCTGGCCGAGGCACGCCACCTCGCGGCCGCCCGCAACGACGCCCAGCGCGTCATCACCGACGCCGACAAGTCGATTGCCCAGGACCTGCGCGACCTCACCGTCGATGAATTGGCGAGAAAAGTTGGCGGCCTTACCCGGCGCATTGGCGACTATGAGGCCACACGGTCGGCGGATCCGCGGCGTGCCGGCGGACCTCGAATCGGCCCAGCGGTTGGCCCAGCGCTGTGATGGCGCACTCGACCAAGCCCGCCAAAGGTTCGCCCACTGCGAAGCCGAGTGGTCGTCGGCGTCGAGTGCGGTCCAAGAGATGGACCTCGGGGACGCCACCAACATGGCCCGACTCGACCAGGCGAGCGTGGCACTGCGCGAGGTGCACACCGCCCTGGCCGACGCCCGAGCCCGCTCGTCAGACGATGCGCTCGCCCGCACGCTCGCCGACGCGCGGCGCGAACTCGGGCGTTGTGCGGGCGACGTGGCCGAAGCAGAGTCCCTGCTCGCGGCCGAGGACCCCGACTCGGTCGAAGAGTTGCTGCGCAATGCCCGAGCCGTCAAGTCCCGCCTCGCCGACGAGCGTCACGACGTCGAACTCAAGGCACGAGACGTCGCGACCAAACTGGCCGTTCGGGGCGAGGAGGGTCTGGCCGGCGCACTCGATGCGGCCAAGTCCGAACTGGTCCACCTCAGCGTGCACTACGAGCGCCTCGAGCAGCGTGCGCTCGGCGCCAAGATGCTCTACGACACGTTTGCCCGGCGGCGCGACGAAGCCCATCTGCGCTACGTGGCTCCGTTTCGAGAGCAGATTGAACGCTTCGGCCGCTTGGTGTTCGACCCGACCTTCGAGGTGGCACTCGACGCGGATCTGCGCATCGCCACGCGCACCGTGGCGGGGGTCACCCTCCCCTTTGCGGACCTGAGCACCGGCGCCAAAGAGCAGCTCGGGCTCATCAGCCGCCTCGCCTGCGCGTCCATTGTGTCGAGTGATGGCGGGGCCCCGGTCATCTTCGACGACGCGCTCGGGTGGAGCGACCCGGACAAACTCAGCCGAATGGGCGCGGTGATCTCCCTGGCCGGTCGGTCCTGCCAGATCATCGTGCTCACCTGCACACCTGGCCGTTACGCGGGTGTCGGCAACGCCAGGGTCGTCGCGCTGGAACGCTGAGGTGACGGGTCAGCCCGGTGCGCGCACCTGGTATTCGGCCTTCCACCACCGCGCCGCGGCAATCTCGGCCGGGTCGCTACGCAACGTCGGGTCCTGTCCGAGGTCGGCGGGCGTCGGGCCGACCCGCTCGGCAATGGGGGCAAGCTTGGCCAGGTCGAAGTTGTAACACCGGGCGGCGGTCTCGCCCAAGAGCTTGCGGGCGTCTTCGACCGGCACGCCGGCGAAATCGCTGCGCAGCTTCTCGAGCGTGTGCGGCCAGGTACCTTCGGGGTGCGGATAGTCGGTCCCCCACATGACGACGTCACACCCGAGGATGTGGCGGCGGCGGATCTCCTCCCTCGACATCGTCGAGGCGCCAATGAAGAGGTTCTCCCCGAAATAGTCCGAGGGCAACTTGGAGATCTTGCCGGCAAGGAGGGCCGCCATCTTCTTGGTGGTGTGGCCACCGCCCATGTACTGGTCCCACTTCCACATCATGTCCGCAGCCCAATAGGCCGCCGCCTCGGTGACCACGTACTTGAGTCCGGGAAAGCGCTCGAACACGCCGGAGAACAACAGATGCCACATGGGGCGCGTGGCCCACCAGACCACCTCGGCCAGGTAGATCCCGATGTTGCCGTTGTACTCGTCTTGGGGGGCCTCACCCGAGTGGGTGTGGACGGGGAACGAAGCGGCCTGGCAGGCCGCCCACACCGGGTCGTAGTCGGGGTGGTTATAGGGCGCAAGGTCGTGCCACATGGTCGGGACCATGATCCCCTTGATGCCCGGTTGCTCGGCCAGCCACTCGATCTCTTCGACCGAGCGCTCGACGCTGTGGGTGATGGGCACCAAGGCAATGCCGCCATGGCGCTCGGGGCTTCGGCTGCACATCTCGGCGAGGAACCGGTTGTGGGCCCGGGCACCGGCGAAGGCCAGTTCGGGGTCGGTGATCGAGCCGGCGGAGAGCCCGGCACCGAAGGGCGGCGAGGCCATGCCGGTGATGGCGTCCGCGTCGGCGAACATCACTTCGGCCGACACCCCGTCCGCGTCGAGCTCCTTGTCGTGCTGGTCGATGTCCCACGCACCGCGCAGACCTTCGGCGTTCTCGGTCTCCCAGCCCATGATGTAGTCGTAATTCATTTTCAGCGCCTGGCTGCGGTTGGCTTCGCGCTCGGCCAGGTACTCGTCGAACTGCGCGTGGTATTGCGCGTCGAGGTAGGGGCGGTACTGGTCGCAGGGCAGGCCGGCGTGGGCGTCGGCCGAGATGATCGTGTAGCGCTCACTCATTGCTTCGCCCCGAGCACCGAGAGGTCGTCGTAGCGCTGATGAAGGTAGGGAGCGAGGTCGGTCCGCGGCACCGGTCCGATGATCCGCCCCACCTGGGTCGAGGCCCGCTCCGTCCAGTTGAGGTCGACCATGCGGCGGATCACGAGGTCGGCGATGGGGTCGAGCGGGGCTTCTTTGATGACCAGCTCGCCCTCGATGCCCTCGTGCAACCTGGTCCGTTCCGTCTTCTCGCCGTAGACCAAGAGCGGATCCTGGTCGAGCTGGCCCGGGGTCTCGGCCGACGGCGAGCACTTGAACCAGAAGTCGACCTTGTTGAGCTCGTAGTTCTCGCGGGTCTCGTTGACCTGACCGACGATCTCGCACAACAGGTAACCCATGCGCGAGATGCGGGCCTCGACCCGCTGGCCGTCGCGCACCACCTCGATGTCGGCGAGCTTCTTGGGCTCGCCGTAGGTCTCGCGCCCGCCAATGGTCGACTGCTCGGTCGTCATGGGCATGAAGATCGGGTATTCACCAATGCGGTCGCCGTGGCGCGCCTGGACCCCGATCCACCCGGCACCAAAGACGGGCAGCCCGGGCATCTCGACCCTGGTGATGGTGAAGCGCACCAAGGGTCGCGGGCCGATCTCAAGCGGTGGCGGCAGTATCGCCGCGATGATTTCGGGGTCGGTCTCGTAGATGGCGGTGACCGCCTCGGACCAGATGTCCGCCTTCTTGGCGGCGATCTCGTGGCTGACCTGCTCGCGCCGCGCTGCGTACCTGATGGTGTCCATATGCCCTCCCTTCTGTAACACTGTTCCACACGCGGGCAACGGTGTCGAGAGTCGCTACGCTCGCCCTGCGTGCCGAGCCCCCCATCCTCCCCCTCCCCCGCTCTCGACGAAGAACCGACGGGGCAGCGCCTGGTCGATTCGGCCCGGGTGCTGTTGCTGCGCGACGGGGTCGACGGGGTCACCATGCGCAAGGTGGCGACGATGGCCGGGGTGACCCCGACCTCGGTCTATTGGCACTTCGGCAGCCGCGAAGCACTGCTGGATCAGGTGTTGACGGCCGTCATCTCCGACCTGCCCGAACCTCGCGCCCACGCCCGCACACCGCGCAAGCGCATGATCGAACTGGCCACCGAACTACGCCAACAGGTAGCCGACACTCAGCCGGTCCAACAGCTCGCCCTCGAACTCGGGCGCGCCGCGGAACTGTCCTTCCCGACCCAGGTGGCCCTGGCCCGCGAGGTCGCGGCCGCCGGACTGCGCGGCGATGACGCGGCCATGGTGGTGCGCGCCATCCTCTTTACCGTCGGGGGCTTCATCCTCTTGACCGACAACTTCGAGCAGCGCGTCCCGGGCAGTGAGACGACCCAAGAGCTGTGGCACAGCCTCGGTGGTGGCGCGGTCGACGCCGGATTGCAGCGGGCCATGGAGCAAGGCGTCGACACCGACGTCCTCTTTGCGTTCACCCTCGACAAACTTCTCGACGGCCTCCTGCCCGCCTGAGGGCGCAACCAGCTGGCGCTTTGCTACCAGGCGCGCAGCATCTGGGTTCGGTCAAAAGCATTGCACGTCGAATTGGCGGGCCAGTCATCGGGCGCGAGCGGCGTGTCGACCTCGGCCACGATCGGGCCGATGCGCTCACCGATCGGGCGGAGGCGCGCGAGGTCGAACCCGTAGAACTCGGCCGCGGTGGTCTCGACCATGGTACGCACCTCGCTCTGCGGACGACCAGCAAAAGCGACCCGCAATGCCTCGGTGGTGAAGGGGTAGGTGCCCTCTGAGTGCGGGTAGTCCGCCCCCCACATGATCCGGTCGATACCGAGCTCGTTACACAGCGGCGATTCGCTCGGTCGCAGAAAACTCGCCCCGATCCAGAAGTTCCGTGCGAAGTACTCCGAGGGCGTCATCGACATGTGCGACGCCGCCGCCCCGAAATACTTGGCCTCGGCGGCTTCGGGGAGCGTCATGCGCCCGTAGAACCAATCGAGCGTCTCAAGCCCACGGGGCAACCACGCCACGCCTTGTTCGGTCACGACGAAGCGCAGGTTCGGGTGACGCTCGGTGACACCCGAGAAGATCAGGTGCCACACCGCCCGGTGGCTGAACCACGGGATCTCGATCAACATCATGGATCGCGCCGCTTCATGTTCGCCGTAGTCAGGCAAGGCGCTGCCTCCGTGAATATTGATCGGTACCCCGAGTTCGGCGCACAGTTGCCACAGCGGTTCATAGTGCGGCTCCCATAAGGGGGGCAGGTGCGAGTTGGGCGGAATCGAGGGCAAGAGGATCCCCCCGAACGGGTCGAAGTGCTCGACCGCCCAGCGCACCTCGCCGAGCGCGTCGTCGATGTTGTTGGCAAACACCTGGATCACCCCGGCCCGCCGGCCCGGCACCGCCGCGCAGAAGTCGGCCAACCAACGGTTGTGCGCCTGCACACCGGCCCAACGGGCTTCGTAGTCCTCGGGCGTCGGGGGCAATGCCACCAGGTTGCCTTCGCTGAAGAACGGCGGGACGGTGTTGGGGAACAGCACTTCGGCGACGATCCCGTCGGATTCGGTCTCCGCCAGGCGGCGATCACTGTCCCAACTGCGATACGCAATGGGCGCCAACAGGTCGGCGAAGGGGTTTTCGTAGGTGGCGGCCCAGGCGTCGAATTCGTCATGCCAGCGGCTCGCGAGATACGGGCGGTAGTCCAAGATGTCTCCCCCGGCGTGCCCGTCGGCGGAGATGATGGTGTAGCGGTCGACCGTGGCGCTCATCGTGCCCTCTCTAGCTCAGTGCGGCCGGCGGCAGGCGGCCCTCCGCGATGGCATCGGCCCGGGCGTGGAGCATCGCCGCGGCCTCTTTGAGGCCGTGGGCGATGATGAAGTCGCCCGCCTTGACCCCGGCGATGACGAATCGTCCGAGCTCGGCGAGGTCGACCTCATCGACCGACCGGCCAGCGGCCTCGAGTTGTGCCTTGAACTCGGCGTAGGTCGTCCCCGGCGCCGGCGGGCGTGGCTTGCGGCGGGCGAGTTCGGCCGGCCGGTTGCGTTGCGCCGACCACAGCCCGGTGTTGAGGAGGCCCCCCGACGGGTAGAAGACGGCAGCGCGCAACTTGGTCTGCGCCGCCTCGAGTTGATGGGCCAGTGCTTCGGTGAGACACGAGATGGCCGCCTTGCTCGAGGCGTACACCGACGCATAGGGCACCGGAGCGATCCCGCCGTCCATGCTCGAGGTGTTGACCACCACCCCCGGCTCACCCGAGGCAATCATGCGCGGGACGAAGGAGAGCATGCCGTTCGCCACACCAAAGACGTTCACACTGAAGCACCACGTCCAGTCATTGGGCTCTTGCTCCCACGGTCGGCCACCGCCGCCCGAGGTGACCCCTGCATTGTTGAAGAGGAGATGGCATGCCCCTTCGGTCGAAAAGACGTCGTCGGCCAGTGCTTCAACCGATTCGGCCGACGACACGTCGATGCGCACGCCGCGCACCTCGCCGAGCGCCCGCAGTTCAGCGACGGCTGGGTCCAACACGGCCGATTCGATGTCGGCGACCACGACGCGGGCGCCCTCCTCGAGCAACGCCTCGACGATGCCGCGCCCGATGCCGGCGGCCCCGCCGGTGACCACCGCCACCTTGCCATTGAGATCATCCACCCGTGCCACCCCCAAGTCTCCGCTCTCTCCCGGAGGGGCCACCATACCCGCAGGGTCGGTGCTCTGTTACACCGTTGCAGGCGTGGCTCGAGGTTCAATCGCCGGCCGACGCGGCGGCCGGAGGGGACGCAGCGTCACGGTGCGACCACGCTGGGTGCGCCTAGCCGTTCGTCCCGCAAACCTTGTTGGAGTACGCCGTGAGAATGCTCTCGGCGCTCTTCTCCTTCGGGCCCACCGCAGCTCCGGCCTTGGCCTCGTACTGGGTGAGACTGTTGGAGCTGGTGACGGCCTTCTCCGCTGTCGACGAGTAGTAGTTGAACACCGTGTTGGCCGCCGACTTCACGTTGCTCGGCGCGCCGGACAGCAGCTTGATCGCTGCCTTCTCCTGCCCCAGCGAGTACGTAATCGACGTGATCAGTGCCTTCTTGGCGGCCGGCCAGTTTCCCGCCTGCATGGCCTTGGTCACCGCGGCGGACTGCTTCGCCTCCGTGTCTGAGACCGACTTGTTGGTCCGGCACAACGGGTTGTTCGACTTCGCGACACTGGCCCCGGCCGAGGCAACGGGAAT
Source organism: uncultured Acidimicrobiaceae bacterium (assembly GCA_963800725.1). Classification (GTDB taxonomy): domain Bacteria; phylum Actinomycetota; class Acidimicrobiia; order Acidimicrobiales; family RAAP-2; genus Bog-473. The sequence continues at coordinate 155,690 of CAWDCE010000025.1, forward strand.
CAGCGACAGGGCGAGGCCGGCCACGGCGACTCCGATTCCGACCTTCAAATTGTTCATCATGCGCGTTGTCACCTTCCTGAGGAATGTTCGGCCTCTTCCCCGAGTCCGGGGTGAGTTCCCGCCAGCTTAGGTTCGCACCACGCATTCGTCAGGGCGGCCGCCCACAAGTGGCACAAACGCTCAATTGCAGGCACGAATCTGCGAATGAACGCCGCCAGCATGGCGCCGCGCCGATCAACGAACTCAGGTGGCGCCCAGCAAATTACTCGGCCACTCGAGCCCATGGCGATGACCCGGACGCGAGTTCGCTGCATTGGAACCGAGACGCCAAGGCAGGACGTGCGGGCGCGGCGCCTGACACAGCCAGCGGACCGGGGCGTGGCACAACGCGCGGAAGCGACTTTTGATACGCGATCGTGGTCGGTGCTAATCACTCGTGCAGGGGTTGGCGGTACTTCGGTGCGCGCTCGAACCTGATTGCCGGTGTGTGTCGTCGACGGCTCGTCCAAGGAGTCCCATGCCCCAACAGCGTCATCCAGACGTGGACTCGGACGCGGTACTCGACGCCGCGGCATCGTGTTACCTGCGTTTCGGGGTAGCCAAGACCACTGCCGCAGACATCGCGCAGGCCGTCGGTATCTCACGGGCCACCCTCTATCGGCGCTTCGGGAGCCACGAGGCGATCTTCCTCGCGGTCTTGACCAGAGAGTCAACGGCCATGGCGGCCGACGCCGACGAGCATCTGGCGACCATCACCGACCCCCGCGAACGATTGCTCGAGGGGATGATGTTCAGCATTGCTGAGATCGGCCGACGACCGGTCCATGCCGCCGTGTTCGGGGGCGAATCGGTGGCCTGGGCCGCCACCAAGGCGATCCAGATCGAGGCGCTGCGACGGATCGGCGAGAGCGGGGTACGCCCGCTCCTCGAATCGTCATTGGCCGACGGCTCGGTGTCGGAAACCGACATGCGGGACCTGGTCGATTGGATTCTTCGGATCCTGATCTCCTACGCCGCGGTCCCAGGCCCGGGCGGGCGCTCGACGCACGACGTACGCCGGCAACTCTCCACCTGGTTCCTTCCGGCCTTTGCGGCCGTATTCGGTGCACGGACCACCACGTTGTGAGACACTGAACTCCAATCGTCTTACGTGCCACTGGGGGGTGGGAATGAAAGCCTTGCAAGTGACGGCGCACGGCCCGCCGGGTGAGGTCCTCGCGGTGCGAGATATCGAACGTCCCGAGCCCGAGCCCGGTGAGGTCCGGGTCAAGGTGGCGGCGGCTTCCCTCAACTTCAACGACATCGACCGGTGCCTCGGCAAGCTCGTGTCGGTGCCGACCCCCCCGCCTTTCACACTTGGCATGGACGTCTGTGGCGTGGTCGACGCCGCCGGCGCCGGGGCCGAGGAGTGGATCGGCCGCCGGGTCGTCGCCATCACCAAGACGGCACTCGGCGGCATCGCCGAGTACGCCATTGCCCCGGCCATCTCGGTGTTCGACGCTCCCGAGCCATTCGACGACGCAGAAGCCGCCGCCTTCGTGCTGACCTTCCAGGCATCGCACCTCGCCCTCTTCAAGCGCGGCCGGCTCGGGCCCGGTGAGACCCTGGTGGTGCATTCGGCCGCCAGTGGACTCGGCACCGCCGCCATCGAGTTGGGCAAGGCGGTCGGCGCCCGCGTTATCGCCGTTGCGGGTGGTCCCGACAAGGGTGCGCTGTGTGCCTCACTCGGTGCGGACCAGGTGATCGACCACCTCGAAGAGGATTTTGTCGAAGCGGTGCTTCTCGCCACAAATGACGAGGGGGCCGACGTGGTCTACGACCTGGCCGGCGGGGACTTCACCGAACGCTCATGGCGCTGCACCGCCAGAGGCGGCCGCTATCTCGCCGTCGGGTTCGCCGACGACGACAACAACGGAATGACGGGGCGGCCACTGCGCATGGCCTGCCTCGGCAACATCGACATCGTGTGCGTGATGTTGGGCTGGGCCGATTCGGTCGACCCGGGCATGCGGCGATTCGGGTTCAACCCGTTCGGGCGCGACGTCGCCGACGAGATCCATGCCGACCTGCTCGAGATGGTGGCGAGCGGAGCGATCCGGCCACACGTTGGCCGTCGGGTGGCCATGGCCGACGCCGGCGCGGCCCTCGACGAGCACCAGGCGCGCCGCTCGCTCGGTCGCACCGTGGTCGAGATCGACGCGGTGAGCGACGTCAGCTACACCTGGCGGGACGCCGAGCTCAGGCCCGCCCCGTTGCGGGCCCTCAACGCAGTGGGCGCACAGCTGTCGCACTTCGGTTGGGAACTCCCCCACCTCACCCCCGGGACGGTCGTCAAGGCGGCGATCAAGGAGGCCGGGTCGTCGGACTTCGGATCCAACAGTTACGCCGAACCGCTCGAGGTCTACCTCTCGGCCTGCGCCGATGAGGCCGAACTCACCACGTTCGGTCGCATCTTGATCACCAAGATGCTCGGAGCCGCCCTGGCCAACCGCATTGAGCTGCACGGGTGGTCTGTGGCCCATCCCGAGGTGCACAACGAGCGCATCGACAGCCCGTGGGTCATCGTCGGTCTCCCGCGCACCGGTACCAGCGTCTTGTCCATGTTGTTGGGACTCGACCCGGTGGCCCGACCGCTCTTGCAATGGGAGGCCGCGCACCTGATCCCGCCCGCCACCCTCGAAGAGGCGGACCAGGACCCCCGTATTGCCAAGACCGCCAAAGAACTCGACGGGCTGATGAAGCTCAACCCCCCGCTCAAGGCCATGCATCCCTTCGGCGCCACCTTGGCCCAAGAGTGCGTGTCGCTCTTCATGTACGACATCCGCACGCTCGCCCTAGAGACCCAGGCCCACGTGCCCACCTACGCCCGTTGGCTCGAACAAGCGGACATGACCCCGGCCTACGCGCAACACCGCCTCGCCCTCCAGACCCTCCAGTCGCGCCAACCAACGCAGCGCTGGATCCTAAAGACCCCGAACCACCTGTGGCATCTCGAGGCACTCCTCGCCACCTACCCCGATGCCCGCATCATCTGGACGCACCGAGATCCCGGCCCCGTCATCACATCGCTGGCCAGTTTGGCCAATGCGGGACAGCGGCCCTTGACCTCGCGCACCGATCCCCGACCGAGCGCCGAGGAGTGGAAACGCAAGTGTTCCTTCGCGCTGCACTCCGCGGTGACCTTCGACGAGAAGTCCGAAGTTGGCTGGTGTCAACACCTCGCCTACGACGCGTTGATGACCGATCCCCTCGGCACCGTGCGCGACCTCTATGCCAGTTTCGGCGAAGAGGTCAGCGACCTCCACGCCCGCCGCATGGAGGCGTTCTTGGCCCATCGGCCCAAAGACGCCTTCGGTCATCATCACTACGACCCGGCCGACTTCGGGTGGACCTACCAAGGTTTGGCCGAGGAGTTCAGCGACTACACGCGGCGCTATCAGATCGCATCGGAATACCAGAGCAGTGGCGTCATCGGAACCATTCATTCCGGCACCTAGCCGGGTGGAAAAGGGGGGGCAGTGAACTATCGCGCCAACAAAGTGGCGATGTGCGGTCTTGGCCTCGCGCTCGGACTCGGTTCGGTCGTGGCCGGAGTCGGGACTTCGGGCGCCGCCTCGGGCCAGGTTGGGTCCACCAGCGCCCCGGCGGCACCGGGGGTCACCGCGAAGAGCATCACGGTCGGCTCGATCAGCGACATCTCGTCGCCGGTCCCGGGGCTCTTTGAAGGGGCCAAGGTCGGCACCGAGGCTTACTTCGCCTATATCAACAGCCAGGGCGGGGTGAACGGCCGCAAGCTGATCCTCGACGGCAAGGACAGCGCGTTCTCGACCGGTACCGTGCAGTCCGAGGTCGCCAACATCGCCAAGAACGAATTCGCCATCGTCGGCGGCTTCTCGTTGCTCGACGGGGACATGAAGTCCACCATCGACGCCAACAAGCTCCCGATGGTCACCCAGGCCCTCACCCCGAGCCTGTTCTTGGATCCGAACCTGTATTCCGCGGTCCCCATGGTCAACAACGGGGACATCAACGGACCATTCAAATGGTTGAAGCAGAAGTACCCGTCCAACGTCAAGGCCCTCGGGCTGATCGGCGACGACACGACCTCGTCGGTCAAAGCCGTCGAGACGACCTACCAGAACCTGACCGAGGCACTGGGCTACAAGTGGTTGTACTCGAGGGACGCCGCCTATACCGAGACCACCTTCTTGCCCGACATCATCAAGATGAAGAATCTCGGGGTGAAATTCGTGTTCGAGCCGACGGTCACCGGTGCCGACGTCTCCACCATCGCCCAAGAGATGAAGCAAGAGGACCTCAATGCGTTGCTGGTCAGCGGGACCAACGCCTATGAGGCGGACTTCACCCCGGGCTCGGCGGGCAACGGCACCTTGATCACCGGCGTCTACGCCCTCTACCGCGGCGAGGACGCCAAGGCCGTGCCCGCCGTCGCCACCTTCGACAAGTGGGTGAAGAAGGTCGACCCCTCGACCCAGCTCGACATCTACACCCTCGACGCCTGGATCAACGCCCAGCTCTTCGTCCAGGCCCTCAAGGCCGCCGGGCCGAACCCAACGCGGGCAGCCTTGACGCCGCACTGGACAAGATCACGTCTTTTAACGCCAGCGGTTTGATCTCCACCCAGAACCCGGCGCAGAAGATCCCCGGACAATGCTGGTTGGTGGCCCAGTACGAGAACGGGTCGTGGCAGCGGATCACCCCGGACCCGAAGTCCGGATTCGTCTGCAGCCCGAACGGCTACTACCCGAGCAGCTATAAAGGGATCTCCCGCTGATTCCCACGATGGCCTAACGCGAGTCGAGACGACGTGAACGAATTCATCAGCTTCTTGGTGATTGGAGTCGTCACCGGATCGATCTATGCGGTCACCGCCAGCGGCTTGGTGGTCACCTACAACTCGACGGGGATTTTCAACTTCGCGCACGGTGCGGTCGGGATGTTCTTGGCCTACCTCTATTGGCAGCTGTGGCAAGGGTGGGGATGGAACCCGCTGGTGTCCTTGGTCATTGTCCTGTTGGTCATTGCTCCGCTGTTCGCGCTGCTCATCGAACGCACGTTGATGCGACCGCTCTACGGCGCATCGCTCAACACGATGATTGTGGTGACGCTCGGGCTGTTCCTCGTCCTCTACGGCGTCACCGGGACGATCTGGAACCAGACCACGACCCGCAACCTGCCGTCGTGGTTCACCGCCGACCAGGTGAACATCTTCGGCGTCAACCTCACGTTCGAAGAGATCATCACGGTCGGGTGTGCGGTGGCGGTGGCGCTCGGGTTGTGGGTGCTCTTCAAATTCACCCGCATGGGCGTCTCGATGCGCGCCGTGGTCGATGATCCGGCCTTGGCCTCGATGACGGGCGCGCGCTCGGGACGGATTGCGGGCATGGCCTGGATCGTTGGGTTCATGGCCGCCGGATTGGCCGGCATCTTGTTGGCGCCAGGGACCGGGATGAGCCTCGCCGTCCTGTCCGAGTTGGTGATCTTCGGCTACGCCGCCGCCATTGTCGGGCGCTTGCACTCGTTGCCCCTCACCTTCCTCGGCGCAATGATCCTCGGTGTCGCCGAGTCGATGGCCATTGGCTACGTGCCCGAGAACCTGCTCAACGACGTGACGGCCATCTTGCCCATGGGGCTCTTGCTCATCGCCCTCTTGTTAATTCCCCAAGCCAAACTGGCGGCTGGTCGGGTGGCTCGGCTCCGGCCGCCCAAGACGGCCAGCCTGCGGGCGACCCTGGTGGGTGCGGCCGCCCTGATCGCCGCCACGTTGCTCCTCTCGGCGCTGATCACGGGCAACAACCTCTACACGCTCGGCTTGGCGCTGACCATTGGGCTGGCCGCACTCTCCTTGGTCCTCCTCTCGGGCTACGGGGGCCAGGCGTGGCTCTGCCAGTTCACGTTCCTCGGGCTCGGAGCGTGGACCATGGCCAAGGTCGGTGGTGGCACTTCGGTGCTCGGGGTCATAGCTGCCATGGGGTTGTGCGCGCTCGGCGGCGGCATTTTGGCGTTGCCCGCCCTGCGCCTACGCGGCCTGTACATGGCGCTCGCCACCTTGGCCTTCGCCGTCTTGATGGACAGCATCTTCTTCGCCAACCCGGCCGTGGTGGTCTCGGGATCGATCGAGGTCGGGCGCCCGGACATTTTCGGCATGCGCTTTACTACCGACCGGGCCTTCATTGTGCTGATCGCCATTGTCTATGCCGCTTGCCTCGTCGGCGTCGGCGCGCTTCGCCGCGGTCCGTTCGGGCGACGCCTGGTCGCCATGAGCGACAGCCAAGCCGCGTGTGCGACCGTCGGCATGAGCATTGTGCGCACCAAGCTCGCCGTGTTCGTCTTGGCCGGCGCCATGGCGGGGCTGGCCGGGGCCCTCTACGGCGGCATGGCCCGCGAGGTGACGGCCGCGGAGTTTGGCTTCGTCCAGAGCTTGGTGCTCTTCGTCGCTGTGGTGCTGGCCGGGGTGACGATCCTGAGCGGCTCGGTGCTGGCGGGGGTGACGCTCGCCTTCATCCCACTCATTGGCCAGCACCTCCCCTCATTCGCCGGGTTCACCTACGTCCTCTTCGGGGCCGGCATCATCGCCGTCGGCCGCAACCCCTACGGCATCGGGCGCACCTACGCCGACATCGGCGCGTGGTGGGCGAAACGTCGCGGCAGTTCGGGCCTGAGTCCCGGCCGAATGGGCGGACCGCCGGGCGGCTCCGCCGGACCGGCGGATCAAAAGGTGCGCTCCGTTGCCTGAGCCCGCCACGATGGCACCGGCAGCTCTCACGGTGCGCGAGGTGTCGGTCCGCTTCGGTGGCCTCCAGGCCCTCGACGCCGTCGATCTTCGTGTCGCCGCCGGCGAGGTGCACGGCCTCATTGGACCGAACGGGGCCGGCAAGACCACCTTGTTCAACGTCATCACCGGTCTGCAGCGCCCGAACCAGGGCACCGTCACCCTGGGCCAGCGCGACGTGACGACGGCCAAGCCCCACGTGCGGGCGCGCCTCGGTCTCGGACGCACGTTCCAACGCCTCGAGCTCTTCGGGTCGCTGTCGGCCCGCGAGAACGTGCAGATGGCGGCCGAGGTGCAGCGCCACAAGCTGGCCGGTGGCCGCACCCCCGCCGAAGAGGCCGAGTTCCAACTCGAGCGTATGGGCATCGCCCACATCGCCGACGAGCCCACCGACTCCCTGCCGACCGGGCTAGCCCGATTGGTGGAGTTGGCCCGCACGTTGGCCACCTCGCCCGACGTGCTGCTCTTGGACGAACCGAGCTCAGGCCTCAACGCTGGTGGAGACCCACGCACTCGGTCAGGTGCTCACCACCTTGGCCAAAGCGGGGATGGGGGTCTTGTTGGTCGAGCACGACATGACGCTGGTCATGGGCATCTGCGCACGCGTCGACGTCCTCGACTATGGCCAGGTCATCTCACGCGGCGACCCCGAGACGGTGCGGGCCGATCCACTCGTCCAAGCGGCCTACCTCGGGGCCGAGACCACGACCGCTGCCGCACCCACCTCGCCACCTTCGTCCGCCACAGGTGCCAAGACACCCGATACCCCCATTGCGCTGTCGATCCACGAGGTGCGGGCCGGCTACGGGCGCATCGAGATCCTCCACGGCATCTCCCTCGACGTCGCCAAGGGTTCAGCCCTCGCGCTGCTCGGACCCAACGGGGCGGGCAAATCCACTCTCCTCAAAGTGATCTCGGGTCAGTTGACGCCGACCAGTGGGACGGTCGAGATCAACGGAGTCAGATTGGGCCGAGGCTCGGCCGGGCAGTTGGCCCGCAATGGGGTGTGCATGATTCCCGAAGGGCGCTCGATCTTCCCCAATCTCACGGTGACCGAGAACCTGCTCATGTACACGTTTCGACAGCCCGGGCTCAAGAGTGCGGACATCGAAGCACGCGCCTTCGAGCGCTTCGCGGTGCTCGGCCGGCGACGCAAGCAATTGGCCGGCACGCTCTCGGGTGGGGAACAACGCATGCTCTCGATGGCCCGGGCCCTGACCACCGACCCCGAGATCCTGTTCCTCGACGAGCTGTCCATGGGCTTGGCCCCGCTCATTGTCGAAGAGCTCTACGGCGTCGTCGATCAGCTGGTGACCACCGAAGCGCTGACGATCATCATGGTCGAGCAATTCGTCCAGACCGCGCTGTCCATTGCCGACCATGCCGTCATCATGGTCAACGGTGAACTCGTCAAGGAGGGGACACCCAACGAGATCCACGCCGATGTGGTGGGCGCCTACTTGGGGACCGAAGAACTCTAAGGCGAGCCGGCACTCCTCGCGGAACAACCCGTCATCATTGCGTTCGCTTCAGCCACGGCAGCCTCCCCCCACCAAACCCTGCCGCCGGACGAACAAGAAGCGATACCCGCGGCCGGCCAGTTCGAGGAAGTGAGGCGGACCTGGCCTGGTGGCGGTCGGACAAACGGCCTTGGCCGGTCGTCTCGTCCCGACGCTGATGGACCCGCACGCCACTTGATTGCCCCATCCTCTCAAGGAGCGTGGCCGTCTCCGAAAGGAGACCGCTCGTGCGGCGCATCGCCGTGTACGGGGACCCTCCACGAGCCACGGGTGACGACAAGATTATTGAGCCGAACTGGAAGCTCGTGGAACTATGGACTCAGCGCGCAAGCAAGCATGTTGGCAAAGAGGTTGCGCGCCGCCTGGTGATTCCCCTCGAAGTCAGGCGGCTGACCCATGGACGCAGCTCCAGCAAGTCCGTAGGCGGCGTTATTGGGTCGTGGCTTGACCGTCACGAACATCGGGAGTCCGTAGCGAAGTGCGATGAACGCGGTCCAGAGCCGGGCCGTCCTGCTGTTGGCGTTGGCGTTGGCGTTGACGAAGGGATGTATGCGCATCCATTCGCCGTGAGCAACAGCACACAGTGCGACGACTGCATGGAGTTGTGCGGCATCGCTGGGCGCAGAGCCGACCGGCACGAGCGCGTCGAGGTGACCCAGGGCCGCTTCGATACCACGCAAGAGTGCCTCAACCTCGCTCAAGACGTCTTGGGACCAGATCCCCACCTTGCTCGGATAGCCATCGGGCTGGATGGGACCGACTCCGACGTCATAGCCCACGAGCTCGGGGACGCCTTGATCGCCTCGCAGGTGTCCGAGGTAGTGATCGCACGGCACCGAGCAGCCGGCATAGAGGGTGCGGTGCGAAGCGAGAACGTCGTCGAGTGTCGGTACTGCTCGGAGACGAGACTGATTCTGGAAATCATTCAGTAACGCAGCTGCGTTGGCCGCGATGGAGGCCCCCTCAGCTGGATCGTCGTCGTTCCAGGGAGGCCCCGGCACTGGTCAGCTTCGAGCGGCGTTGAAGGTGGCAAGTACTCCGAGCGGGTCCTGGAGCGTTACCTCGGCGTGATCCACTGACGAGTGGAGCGCCGTGGCGTGAATCGGATCCGGGAGATTCTCCCCGCTTGCGAACTCATCGATGCTTCGATCGATCAGCCCGGCCCTTTGTGGTTCGGTGAGGCGTGAAATCCTCTGTGCGGCCTCGACGAGATCGTTGGCCAGGCGTGTTCCGCGGAAGATGAGCTCATGGGCGACGGCCTCCTCGATGAGGTCCGTCTGGCTGACGTGTTCGGCCTCGGCAACCTCGCGGACGAGCTCTCGGAGGCTCTCGTCCTTGAATCTGAGAGGAAACGCCCCTCTCGCAGCTGCGTTGGTCACGGTCTCCACCGTGCGCCACCTGAGATGTGATGTCAATTCCTTCATTTGATATCACTCCAGGCGACTACACACCGGCAGAAGGTTTCCCGATTGACCTCAGCGGGCGCCGGTCAGTTGAGCCGCCCGGGGCGTTGGCTGAAGATGGCTTCACTCGTCAGTTCACTCAGGCCACTGCGCAAATCGCCCGTCAGGTACGGCGTGAGCCGTGTTTGAAGGTCATGGGCAGAGTTGGCCATGCTCTCTACACATTCGCCACGTCATTACGCGTGGATTGACACTAAGAGCACCCGCTGGTCGAGCCGCAGCTACCGCAGACGTAACACGAGCCGGCACGCTGCATGGCGTTGCCGCAGTTGTAGCAATACGGCGCGTCGCGCTGTTCGGCCCGGGCCAAGGGCTGGACACCATTCTCGGCGTGGGCCCCTGCCGTCGACGCCACCCGCTCGGTCCTCGGGTCACCCCGGCCGAAACTGGCATCGTCGAGCAGCCCGGTCGATGACGGTGTGGCCATCTCTTCGACCCCCGGGAGTGTGGGCTGGGTCCGCTCTTGGGTCGAGAGGATCCCGAGCTCGGTGCGCTCCTCGAGGCTCAGGTAGTCGAGGGCGATGCGTCGGAAGATGTAGTCGACCAGGCTGGTGGCAATGCGCAGCTCGGCGTCGTCGGTGATGCCGGCGGGCTCGAACTTCATGTTGGTGTATTTGCGCACATAGGTGGCCAGTGGCACCTGGTGCTGCAAGCCCAAACTCAGCGAGATCGAGAAGGCGTCCATGATGCCGGCGAGAGTCGAGCCCTGCTTGGACACGTTGATGAAGACCTCACCGGGACGACCATCTTCGTACTCACCGACCGTGACGTAGCCCTCGCAGTCAGCAACCCGGAAGGCAAAAGTCTTCGAGTTTCGGCGCCGGGGCAGGCGCTCGCGCACTGCACCGACCACGACTGACTCGGTTTTGCGCTGGCGCTCGTGCTCGAGTGCCGTCTCGAGTTCGGCGATCCGGTTGGCAATGGCCCGATCGCGGGCTTCGGCGGCGGAGCCCGCAGGAGCGATGTCGCCACCCTCGATTGATTCGGACTCCTTCTTGGTGGTCGAAAGCGGCTGGGCCACCTTGCAGTTGTCGCGGTAGATGGCGACGGCCTTGATGCCGAGGCGCCATGCGTCGATGTGCATCTGCTCGACGTCTTCGACCGACACGTCTTCGGGCATGTTCACGGTCTTGGAGATCGCCCCACTGATGAAGGGTTGGACCGCACCCATCATGCGGATGTGACCCGAGTAGTGGATGGTGTTGTCGCCCATGGAGCACGCGAAGACTGCCAGGTGCTCGGGTGCGACGTAGGGGGCGCCGATGATCGACATGTGCTCGTTGATGTAGGCCACGATCTCTTCGATCTGGTCGGGGCCGTAGCCGAGCTTGTGCAGCGCACGCGGGATCGTCTGGTTGACAATGGACATGGTGCCGCCACCGACGAGCTTCTTGGTCTTGACCAGGCCCAGGTCGGGCTCGACCCCGGTGGTGTCGCAGTCCATGAGGAGCCCAATGGTCCCCGTCGGGGCCAAGACGCTCGCCTGTGAGTTGCGCACCCCGAACTCCTCGGCCAACTCGACCGCGTCGTCCCATGACTGCTGGGCCGCCGAGAGCAGTTCGGGCGGCACGACCTCCTCGTCGATCCGCGCCGCCTCTCCTTGGTGCATGCGCAGCACGTTGAGCATGGCGTCCGCATTCTCGTGAAAGCCCGAGAACGGGCCCATCCGAGCGGCGGTGCGGGCCGAGGTCGCATACGCATGTCCGGTCAACAACGCGGTGATGGCCGCGGCCCAGGCGCGACCGGCGTCTGAGTCGTAGGGCAGACCCTGGGCCATGAGCAGTGCGCCGAGGTTGGCGTAACCAATGCCGAGCTCTCGGAAGGCCCGGGTGGTCTCTCCAATGGCCTTGGTCGGGTAGTCGGCGTTGCCGACGATGATCTCTTGGCCGGTGAACATGATCGACACGCCGGCTTTGAAGCCCTCGACGTCGAACTCGTCGTTCTCGTCGAGGAAGGTGAGCAGGTTCATGCTGGCCAGGTTGCAGGCCGAGTTGTCGAGGTGCACGTACTCAGAGCACGGGTTCGAACCGTTGATCCGTCCGGTGTTCGGGGCGGTGTGCCAGCGGTTGATGGTGGTGTCGTACTGCAGGCCGGGGTCGGCACACTCCCAGGCGGAATGGGCGATCTGGCGGAACAGGTCACGGGCGGGCACCGTGCGCACGACTGAACCGTCAGTCGCGCGATCAGATCCCAGTCGCGCCCGTCCACCACGGCGTTCATGAACTCGTCGGTGACCCGCACCGAGTTGTTGGCGTTTTGGTACTGGGTCGAATGGCTGTCGGCTCCGTCGAGGTCCATGTCGAACCCGGCGTCACGCAGGACGCGGGCCTTGCGCTCCTCGATGGCCTTGCACCAGATGAAGTCCTCGACGTCGGGGTGGTCGATGTCCAAGATGACCATCTTGGCGGCGCGCCGGGTCTTGCCGCCCGACTTGATGGTGCCGGCCGACGCGTCGGCGCCGCGCATGAAGCTGACCGGACCCGACGCGGTCCCGCCGCCCTTGAGCAATTCGTGCGAGGAGCGGATGCGCGACAAGTTGACGCCCGCACCCGACCCGCCCTTGAAGATGACACCCTCTTCGGTGTACCAGTTGAGGATCGAGTCCATCTGGTCTTCGACCGAGAGGATGAAACACGCACTGCCCTGTTGGGGCACGCCGGGGACCCCGATGTTGAACCACACCGGCGAGTTGAAGGCCGCCCGCTGGTGGATGATGAGGTACTTGAGTTCGTGATTGAAGATCTGCGCTTCTTCTTCGTCCACGAAGTAACCGTCTTTGAGGCCCCAGGCGGTGAGGGTGTCGGCGACCCGGTCGGCCACCTGCTTAAGTGACCACTCGCGCTCGGTGGTGTTCAAGGTCCCCCGGAAGTACTTCTGCGCCAAGATGTTGGTGGCGTTCACGCTCCATGATTCGGGTACTTCAACCCCCAGCTGTTCGAAGGCCACCGTGCCGTCGCGGTAGTTCGAGATACGGGCATCGCGAAGTTCCCAACGCACCTCGTCGTAGGGATGCACGCCTTCGGTGGTGAAATGCCGCCGAATTCCGATCTCAGATCGCTGGGGGGCGATAGCCATGGCGCTGGGGTCCTCCTTGATTGTTCTTTAGGTTGATGCTGACCGCGGCGCCGATCCCTTGGGAACTGACGTCTCCGGCGCAAGTTGGCATCTTGCACACGGAGAGAGTGAAGTCAGCTTAACCACAAGATGTAGTGGCTGACCGCTCCCCGGGACGCGAGATGCTGTGTCATTACAGCATTGTAGTTACGCTCTTGTCAACACTTTATTTTGCGATCATCCCTGGTCACAGCCCGCTCGCGATGGTTAGCAAAAATGCCGGTCGAATTGGCTCGGCGGCTCCTCGGATTTGGCGTTGCTAGCGTCCCTCGACGTGGGAAAACTCGTGGCCATCGACGCTGGGACGACCGGGGTACGGGCCCTGGTGGTCGACGAGGACGGGCGGGTCTGCGACGTTGCCTATCGCGAGCTGACCCAGTACTTCCCGCGTCCGGGCTGGGTCGAACACGACGCCGAGGAGATCTGGCAAAGCGTCTTGGCCACCCTGGCCGAGGTCGGCACCCGACTGGCTGATTCGGGTGAGGCGGTCGCGGCCATTGGGATCACCAACCAACGCGAGACCCTCGTGACCTTCGATCGCCACAGCGGCCGACCGTTGCACCGGGCCATTGTCTGGCAGGACCGCAGAACCGCCGCGCTGTGCGCCGAACTGGCCGAGCAAGGTCACCTGCCCATGGTCCGCGAGCGCACCGGACTCATGTTGGACCCCTATTTCAGCGCGACCAAGATCGCCTACCTGTTGCGCAGCGGTGATCTCGAAGCAACAGGCGCCGGACGGGAACTGTCCTTTTGCACCGTCGATGCCTGGGTGCTGTGGAACTTGACGGGGGGAACCAACGGCGGCGCCTATTCGACCGACCCCTCCAACGCCAGCCGCACCATGCTCTACGACACGGCCGCCATGGCCTGGTCCGACGAGCTCTCGCGCGCTCTTCGGTGTCGGGATCTCCACCCTCCCCGAGGTCCGCCCTTCGGCGGGGCGGGTCGGGGTCGCCAAGCTGTTCGACCTGGGCCCGGCCGGTCGCGCCCTTGATGGTGTACCAATCGCCGGCGTGCTCGGGGATCAACAAGCGGCCCTCTTCGGGCAAGCCTGCTTCACCCCGGGCATGGTCAAGGTCACCTACGGCACGGGGAGCTTCGTGCTGGCCAACGTCGGACCCGAGCGGCCCGCAGCACCCGAAGGTTTGACGGTCAGCGTCGCTTGGGATCTCGGCGACGTCATCGCCGGTGCGCCCTCGACGGCCTATGCGCTCGAAGGATCGACCTTCGTCTCTGGGGCCGCCGTCCAGTGGTTGCGCGACGGACTTCGACTGATCGAGAAGTCTTCGGACATCGGGCCTTTGGCCGAGTCGGTCGAGGACAGCGGCGGGGTCACTTTCGTGCCCGCCCTCACCGGTCTGGGCAGCCCGTGGTTCGACTCGGCGGCGCGCGGCACCATCACGGGTCTGACCCGTGGGGCGGGGCGGGCCCAGATCGCCCGGGCCTGCGTCGAGGCCATGGCCTTTCAGGTGCGCGACATGACCGACGCCATGTCGGCGGCCTCGGCCTGCCCGCTCCATGCCCTGCGCGCCGACGGCGGTGCGGCCAGCATGGAGTTGCTCCTCCAACTCCAGGCCGAGCAGAGCGCAATGCCCGTCTCGCGTCCCGACTCCCTCGAGTCAACCGCCCTCGGCGCAGCCACACTCGCCGGCCTGTCGGTCGGGGTGTGGAGCTCGCTCGACGAACTCGCCGGACTCTGGCACGCCACCGCCCATTACGAACCGCGGCTGGCGCCCGAACTCAACGACGCCCTCTATGCGGTGTGGCGACGGTCCGTCGATCGCTCACGTGGCTGGGCCACCGACGCACCGCAGCCGGCCTGAGCACCCCGTGGGTGGCACCTGGGCGGACGCCGACGAGCCAAAAGGACGCAGTTGGCTCGCTCTGGGTTCAGCCCCAAGAAGGCGACGGCCCCTCGGTGATCTCGAGCACCGTGGCCCCGTCGACCTCGTGGATCTCTGACCGCAAGAGTTCAACCAGATCCTCGCCCGCCAGTTCCACGACGAACTCGTCCACGGCATTGCCGTCGATCCGCTCGAGGATGTGAATGGCGACGATGTCCCCGCTCACGGCCCCGATGCGACTGGCCACGAGGCCGAGGGCCCCGGGACGATCGGGCAGCGCTATGCGAATGACGTAACCGGCCATGGGCCAAACGATAGGCGCTCTGTGTAAACGGATTGTTTCGAAGAATCTGGTTCAGCTCGACGCATGGGCCGCCCGCTTGGGAACGTACTCGTCGAGGTAGGGGCGTTCTGAGAGGCGGGCGATCTCATGCATGAGGTCGTCGGTGAAATCGCGGCACTGGGTGTGGTCGTGGCCTTGAAGTGGGTCCTCGGGGTTGTCGGGTCCGGGCATCTGCATGGGCTCGCCGAAGCGGATGGTGACGGTGCGGAACGGGCGCATGAACTTGGCGTCGACCGGCTGGACCTCGACGGTGCCGAGCACACCGACAGGAATGATCGGCACACCGCATTCACGCGAGAGCCGGGTGACGCCGGTGCGGCCCTTGTGGACGTACTCGTCGATCGTCCTCGTTCCTTCTGGGTACAGGCCTAAGAGCCTGCCCCGACCGAGCACCTCGGAGCGGGCCGTCTCCAAGGCCCGCTCACTGTCGCTGCCGCCGCCGCGTCGGATGGGGATCTGGCCGGCGGCACGGAAGAACCAGGCCGTCTTCTTCGAGTCGAAGTACTCGGCCTTGGCCAAGAAGGTCACCTTGCGGGCGACGACGAGGGGGATGAAGAAGGAGTCGCAGAACGACTGGTGGTTGGCGGCCAACACGGCCGGGCCGTGTTTCGGGATGTGCTCGCGCCCTTCGACCTTGACCCGCCACAACACGAAGAAGATCGGGGTCAAGATCCCTTTGAGCAGCCAGTACGTCACACGCCAAACGTAGCGCCGCACCCAGCCACGTGCTCGTGGGCAGGACCCAACGCGGTGTGCTGAACTGCGTGGCCGGGCCGCCTGGCCCAAGGGAGGTGCACTGTGTCCGATCAAACCCTGACCGCCGAGCCGTTCTTGGCTGGACTGTTCTTCGGCGAGTGCCCGAGGTGGCACGACGGCCGGCTCTGGTTCTCGGACTTCTTCGACCACTCGGTCCAGTCGATCACGACCGATGCACAGCTGCGCACGGAGGTGACGCTCGACGGCGAGCCGGCCGGGATTGGCTGGCTAACAGACGGACGCCTCCTCATCAATTCCCGACTCGACCGGGCGATACTTCGCCAAGAGCCCGACGGCACCCTGGTCCGCCACGGCGACCTCAGGCCGTGGGCCACCTGGCACGCCAACGACCTGGTGGTGGCCGATAACGGTCAGGCGTACGCCGGGAACTTCGGGTTCGATCTCGACGGCCTCTACGACGGCACCGTCACCCCTGAGCAGATCACCACGGCCGCATTGATCCGAGTCGACCCCGACGGCACCAGTGCCGTGGCGGCGGATGGCCTCGAGTTCCCCAACGGCACGGTGATCACCGAGGACGCGAAGACCCTGATCATCGCGGAAAGCATGGGCGGAAAACTCTCGGCCTTTGATCGCACCGACGACGGCACGTTGATCAACCGTCGGGTGTGGGCGGCGCTTCCCGGCATCGCTCCCGACGGGATCTGCCTGTGCGCCGACGGCACGGTGTGGGTGGCCAACGCGGCGGGCGCCGAAGCCGTCCGCGTCAAACAAGGTGGTGAGATCGTCGAACGCGTGATCACGAGCCAGGGCTGTTTCGCCGTCATGTTGGGTGGCGACGACCGCCAGACGCTCTACCTCGTGACCGCGGCATCGAGCCACGCCGCCAAGGCCCGGTCCGCCCGCAACGGTGCCATCGAAGTGGCGCGCACCTCGGTGCCTGGAGTCGGGCGCCCCTGAATCCTTGGGCCCCGCCCGCTCAGCCGAGTTTGGTGAGTGCTCCGCGCAGATTGCGGACGGCTTGCCCGATGCGCTGCTCGTTCTCGATCAACGCGAACCGCACATGGCCGTCGCCCCCCGGACCGAACCCTACGCCCGGCGACGTGGCCACGTCGGCCTCGGTGATCAGGTGCTTGGCGAATTCGAGCGATCCCATCTCACGGTAGGGCTCGGGGATTGGAGCCCACACGAACATGGTGCCCTTGGGCGGGACGAGATTCCACCCGATTCGATTCAACCCGTCGCACAACGTGTCGCGACGCGACCGGTAGATCTCGTTGATCTGCAACGGATAGTCCGGCGCCTCGTTCATCGCCACGATGGCGGCGATCTGGATTGGCTGGAAGGTGCCGTAGTCGAGATAGGTCTTGAGTTTGGTCAGTGCCTGGACGATCTCGGCGTTACCGACCACGAAGCCCACGCGCCAACCGGCCATCGAGAAGGACTTGGTCATGGTGTACAGCTCGACGGCCACGTCCTTGGCTCCGGGGACCTGGAGGATCGACGGGGGCTCGTAGCCGTCGAATCCGATGTCGGCGTAGGCGAAGTCGTGCACCAAGACAACGTCGTGCTCGCGAGCGAAGGTGACGAGCCGCTCCATGAAGGAAAGGTCGACACAGGCCGTGGTCGGGTTATGCGGGAATGACAGCACAATGACCCGGGGCTTGGGCCACGACTCCTCCCAGGCGTGCATCAATCCGTCGAAGAACGCATCGCCGGGGTCGGGCGCGCTCGTCCCGTCGACGTCGACCGATGGGCCGGCGAGTGGCACCTGTCGCACGTCGGCGCCGGCGAAGAGGGGACCCCAGATGTGGATGGGATACGACGGGCTCGGGACCAGGGCGGTGTCGCCCGGGCCGACCAGGACCCACATGAGGTGCGAGAAGCCTTCCTTCGCGCCAATGGTGGTGACCACTTCGGTGTCCGGGTCGATCGACACGCCGAATTTCCGTTGGTAGAGATCGGCCACCGCGCTGCGAAGTTTGGGAATACCGCGACTGGCCGAATAGCGGTGGTTGCGCGGGTTGTGGGCGGCTTCTGAGAGCTTCTCGACCGCCACGGGCGGGGACGGCAGGTCCGGGTTCCCAAATCCGAGGTCGATGACGTCATTGCCGGCCCGGCGCGAATCAGCCTTCAGATCGTTGATCGTGGCGAAGACGTAGGGCGGCAGCCCGTTGATTCGGCGGAACTCCATCTGCGAAGTCTACGACCCCCCTCGCGTGTCGCTTGACGACCCTGGGTCAGGGCGCACCGGTGGCGGCGCTGCGACCCGCGTCGGCCAGCGCGTCGACATCGAGGGGCCAACCAAAGATGGCCCAGGTGGCACCCGCCTGGGCCACCGCACGCACCGTCTGGGCGAGGTCCGCATCCCCGGGCGGGGGCCCGGCCCAGGTCACCTCCAGTTTCGGTTCCCCGTTCGCACGGGCGGCCACCAGCGCGGGGTCCGCGTCCCACAAGTTGAGGGCGGCGCCAGAGCGTTGTGCTTCAACAATGCGGGCCGACGGTCCCCCGGCCACCCATACCGCAATTCCCCGTGCGAGCAGCTCGGTGGCCAATGCGACCATCGCCTCGCGCCGTTCGCCGGCCGAGGGATACGGGATGCCATAGGCGCGGTTCTCCGCTTCGCTCAATCGGTCACCGGTCCCAAGTGCTGCGACCACGCGACCGGGGGCCAGCGCGTCGAGGGCGATGAACTGGGAGAGGAGGACTTCGCTCGGCACCAAGCCGATCCGGGCCACCAGAGTCCCGAAATACGGACCACCGCCGGGGGTGGGCGCAGCCGTGGTCGAAGCGGCCAAGGCGGCGAGGACGGGAAAGGGTGCGAGGGCGGGGCGCTCGGGCTGGCCCATTGGCCAGAGGTGGTCGTAACAAAACACGCCGTCGACCCCGGCGGCGAACGCGCGGGCTGCAGCGTCCATGGCGTCGTTCGGTGTTTCACGAAAGGTCGGGAGCACCACCCCGGTGCGGATCACCAGATCGACCCGCGCCGTGCCGCGAACGCCGCCCCCACCGCACCCGCCCCTTCTCCAAATCTCGCCGCAACAATGGCCGCAAGCTCTCGGCCGGTCCCGCCCTCGACCAAGGCCGCGAACGACGTACGAGCGGCATCGAGCCAGAGCGATGCCGCACCGATCAAGCCTCCGCCGAGCACAATGCACCCGGGGTCGAGCACGCACACCAGGTTGGCCAGACCGAAGCCGACCCACCAGCCCACCTGTTCGACCACCGCCGCCGCGGCAGCGTCGCCCGCCAGGGCGGCGGCCGTCACGTCCTCGCCGCGGACCCGCTCGGGATCGCCCCCGGCCCCCGCCACGACGTCGACTAATCGGCCCGCCAGCGCGGCCTCCCGGGCGGCCAGCCCCAGTCCCCCGCCCGAGGCGTAGCGCTCCCAGCACCCACGCCGCCCGCACGGGCACGGGGGCCCGGCCGGATCCACCACCATGTGCCCGATCTCGCCCGCGAAGCCACCGGCGCCGACCACGACCCGTCCGTCGACGATCACCCCGCCGCCTATACCGGTCCCGAGGGTCACCATGAGGACCTGGTCGTTGCCTTGCGCCGCACCGAGTTGGTGCTCGGCCAGTGCGGCCAGATTGGCGTCGTTCTCGACGAGCAACCGGCGTCCGGGCAGTTCTCGGGTCAACAGATCGCGCCAATCAGCGCCGTGGCCCTGGGGAAGATTGGGTGAAAAGCGCAGTCGGCCATCACGATCCATCATGCCGGGAACCCCGACCCCGATCGGCGCCGGATTTGCGCGCGCTGACGAGCCCAAGGTGGCGTCGAGTCGGGCCACCACCTCGGCCACCGCAAAAGCCACGTCCCGACCGGCCGGCGCGCCGTCGATGCCTAAGGGCGTGGGGACGCGGGCCTCGGCGAGGGTCTCGTTGGTGGCGTCGAGGGCGACGCCGAGCACCTTGGTCCCACCTATGTCGACACCGAGAGCGACACCGGCGCTGGCCGACGGGTCGCCGCTCGGGGTCACGATGCCGACTCGACCCGCGCTTTCAATTCCCGCAAGGCGGTCGACATGATGCGGCTCTGCGCGCGCGATCTTGATGAAGCCTGGAATCGGCACCCGAAGTTCGACTTCGAGGTGATAGGTCACCTCGGTGCCCGAACCTTGCGCGGCATCGAAGACGTAGCTCCCGTCAAGCTTGGTGGTGATGTCGCCTTTGGTGAGCTTCCACGAAAGAATTTCGTGGCGCCTCAGAAAAGTCGTAGGCCAAGGTGTAGCTCGTGCTGCGCCCGAAGGCCGCGGCCCGAAAGTTGACCAGCAGCGGGCGCTCTTGGGCGTCGCGTTCGAGGACGGTGATCTCTTTGATGTCCGCAGCCCAGTCCGCATAGCGCTCAATGTCCGCGACGACCTCGAAGCATCGCTCAGGCGAGGCCGAAACCGACATGTGTTCTGTGGCCTGATCCGCCACGGCTCTGATCGTCCTTTCCTCAGTCCCCAGCCGCGGTCACGGCGAGGGAGCAGTCAGCCTGCCACTTCCTCCAATGTGTGGGCCAGCCTAGAAGCGAGAACGTCGAAGTCGAAGGATGCCACTACCCGCTGGCGCGCCGCCTCGCCCATCCGCCTGGCCCGATCGGGGTCTGCGAGCAGCTCACGCAGGGCTTTCGCCACCGAACCGGGGTCTTGTGGTTGTGCCACCACCAGGCCCGTTTCCCCGTCGATCACCGCCTCCGCGGCTCCCCCGCTCAGCCCTGCGACCTGGGGAACCCCGGCGGCGGCGGCCTCGAGGAAGACGATCCCGAACCCCTCTTGCTCGAGCCCGAACCAGCGATTGCGACAAGCCATGACGAAGACATCGGCCGCGCCGAGCAACGCCGACCGGTCCGAATCGCTCAAGCGCCCGAGCATGAACACCGGTGCCACGGCGTGGCGCGCTTGACGCTCGAGTGCGCCGAGCGAGCGCCCGACGCCCCCGATGGCCACCACCAGGTCGGGGTAGGACGGCACCAGGCGCTCTGCCGCGCGAATCAGGACATCCATGCCCTTGCGCGGCACCAACCGAGAGATGCTGACCACCAGCGGACCTTCGGTCGGGAGCCCCAAGTGCCGCCGGGCCGCCTGACGATCGGCCGTCGACATGGGGGTGATGTCCTCGACGTCGACCCCGGGGGGGATCTCGATCACCCGCGGATCGAGGTCGCCTGCCGCACGCTGCCCCTCGGCCGCGGGATAGCCGCCGGCCGAGATGACCACCGACGCGGAGCGCAAGACGTGGGCGAGGGCCGATCGGGCGACAGGGATCCGACCGGGCACCGTCACCTCGGCGCCGTGGAGAATCACTCCATAGGGGACACCGAGGCGGGGTCCGAGCAGACCGAGGGGCAGGGCCGGGTCGAGCAGCACGAAGTCGATGCCGTGTTGGGCGATCGCGCTGCGCACCCGACCCAACGCGGCGGGGGTCGGGAAGAACAGGATCGATTCGTCGACCCGCTCGATCCGGATCCCGAGCTTTGCCTGGGATTCGTCGAAGGCGGGTGCATCGGGGTCCGACGACGCGGTGAGCACCACGAAAGACGCAGGATCGAGGCGCTTCCACAGGTCCCACAGGTAGTTCTGAATCCCCCCCACCTTCGGTGGGAAGTCATTGGTCACCAAGAGATGTCGTTTCACGCGTCGCCGACCATAGTGAGCAGGCGAGTGGCGCCAGTCCGACGACTACCCCGCCCGTGTGCTGAAGCGCAGCGAGGGCACCAGTCCGGCCCGCTCGAGCATGCGCATGGCCCGGGCCTCGTCGGCGTCGATGACCAGTGCGTCGTCGGGCTCTCTTTCCAAGAGGAAGCTGACGACACAGTCGTCGCAGGAATTCGTCCCTTGCAGCTGGCAGCAGTCACAGTCAATGGTGAGTGACGCGGTCGATTCGGCCATGGTGACAACCCTCCGTACCTGGGCCTCGCTGGCCCTTGTGGATTCTGTGTGGGCTCAGCATGACAAGGGGGTGTGACACCCGCGCCGCGAGGGCCACATCGGCGCGGGCGCTCCGATGCGCCATCACGGTGTTGCGGTGGCCTCGAGGGCGTGACGTACCAGTGCTTCGGTTTCGCTGACGCCCCAGGCGACGCCTTCGGTGCGGACTTCGGTGCCGATCACCAGCACGAAGAAGGGAGGGCCGCTCACTCGATAGTGGCGGTAGACCTGCGAGCTCATCACGACTTCGACCCCTGGTGCGGCCGCCGAGAGTTGGGCGATGGCCTCGATGTCCTCTTGGTCGGGGCCCTGGGTGACGATCACGACGCTTGCACTTGTCCCGAGGGATCCGTCCAATGCCGGGGCGCCCGTCCAAAAATCGGCACAGCCCGAGCAGCTCGACGACAAGAACAG
Organism: uncultured Acidimicrobiaceae bacterium; assembly: GCA_963800725.1. Lineage (GTDB taxonomy): Bacteria > Actinomycetota > Acidimicrobiia > Acidimicrobiales > RAAP-2 > Bog-473. The sequence goes on from CAWDCE010000025.1 coordinate 177,815, forward strand.
CAGCAGCACCGGCTCGTCGGCACCGATGACTTCGACGCGCCGTCGATCCCCATCGGGGGCCACCCCCTCGACGTCGGCTCCCGTCGTGGCGGGATGGTCTCGATAGGTCGGGATTGGACGGAGTCGGCGCAGCAGCTCGTCGGGTGGCGCCCCTGGCTCGGTCACCGAGCTGGTGACGTCGTGCCCGGTTCTTGGTGCTCGGTGTCGCGGGCAGGTTCGTCCGCCCCATCTTCGAGCTCGACCACGCTGTTGCCGTGGCCGCACCAGCGGCAGACGACCTCGTCGACCGAACGTGACAGCACCACCTCATCTTCGACGTGGAGATCACCCCCGACGCTGTAATGGTGGAACGCCTTCGTGGTCTTGGTGGTCGTCACGTCAAACCTGGTCAGGTTCCCACAGCCGTCGCAGCGGTATCGGGGGTCGCTCATGGCCACCACGGTAGTCGCCGCCCGGCGGTCCCAAATCTGAGCCAAGCGATCAAATGCGGTCCAGCAATTGCTGCCTTCTTGGCCGCAAACTCGTCCTCCGAAAGGATCCCACGCTGTCGTAGATCGTCCAGCTCGATGAGGCGGTCGCGGATCTGTTCATGGGTGGCGCCGCCAGAGGCAGCCGGCGTCACCACTTGGGCCTCGGGCATCGGGGTTGGCGCGGCAGCGAGGCCGTGCGGTGGAGTGATATCGGCTGCCGGATCGACAAAGGATCTCGGTGCCGATGTCGGCGGCGCCTCGGTGTAGAGGTCGGTCCGATGGCGGTCCACCAGCGCGTCGATCTGCGCGTTGACCACACGCTGGAACACCAACGGCTTGGCGACGTCTTCGATCACCAACGAATCATCGTCGCCTTGGACGTCGAGGATCAGACGACCGACCCCGAACACGCGCTCCCACAGGCGTTGCGAGGTGTTGACCTCGGTGACCCGCTGCAGCCGCAGCTGGAGGGTGTTGCGTTCAAGGACCCCGCGCCGCACGATGATCCGGGTCGTGGTGAGCGCAATGATGTAGTTGCGCCAGCGGAACATCCGACCAAGAAACCACAGCACCGGGATGGCGGCGATAATCAAGAGCGGATAGGTCACCACGGCCGTCGCATGTTTCCCGAGCGCGACCAGGGCGATGCTGATGCCGATCACCACCACCGCACCGATGATGAGCGGCCAGACGAAGAAAACCCAGTGGGGCCGCATCTCGACCACGATGTCCTCGTCATCGCCGAGCAATTTGCGGGGCAGCGGCATGGTCCCCAGCGTAATGGCGCATGAGGCCCGGTCCCTGCCAAAACAGTTTCGCCCTACCCTAAAGACCATGCCGTTCACCGAAGTCGCACCCGATGAGATACGTGCCCGCCTGGCCAGAGGGGACGATGTATTCCTCCTCGACGTGCGCGAGCCCGACGAAGTGGCCGAGTGGGCCTACCCCATCGGCGTCAACATCCCATTGGGCCAGCTCGCCGACCGCCTCAGCGAGCTGCCGAGCGACACCACCATCGTCGTGGCCTGCCATGTCGGCGGTCGTTCGGCCATGGCGGCCGAGGCCCTGTCCAAGTCGGGCTGGACGACGGAGAACCTGACCGGTGGCGCGGTGGCCTGGGTGGCCACCGAGCCCGACGTCTAGGCGCGTTCGGGCGGAGCGTTACGACGCGGCGCCACGCATCTTGGCGGCGTGGCGGACATAGGGAATGAGGCGCTCGCCGAATTCAATGGCATCGACGAGCGGATCGAAGCCCTTGAGCAGCAGGGTCGAGACCCCGAGGTCGTAGTAGGCCATGAGGGCGTCGCCGACCTGCTCGGCGGTGCCGACCAATGCGGTCGAGTTTCCGGCCGCCCCGGTGAGGTTGGCCACTTTCATCCAGAGCCGTTCGTCGTAGACGTCGCGCTCGGCGGACATCGCAATGAGTCGCTTGCGACCCACCGAGGTGGTCGCGTTGGTATCCCGATCGATGGCGTAGGTCGCGTGCTGCGCCCCACCTAACCCGTCATAGGTGTCTCGTTGCGCCGCCACACGGTCGGCGGCCGACGCGATGCGGGCCGCCGCAGTGTCGGCGATCCATTCGGCCTTGTCCCACGCCTCACGCTCGCTAGCCGCGATGATCGGTCGTACCGAGAGGCTGAAGCGAGGCGTGCGGCCCACGGCGCTGGCGGCCTTCGCCACCTGGTCGATTCGAGCCGCCACGGCATCGAGCGGCTCCCCCCAAAAGGCATAGACATCGGCGTGGGCGGCACCGACCGCAATGGCCGGCGGCGAGGCACCCCCGAAGTACAAGGGGATGGCGCCGGGCGTTGTGGGCTTGACCGCACTGAACGCGGCTTCGTAGCGGAAGAATTCACCTTCATAGTCAAAGGGCGCATCGGACTCGAAGATCTGTCGCACGATCGCCATGGTCTCCGCGGTGCGGCGATAGCGGGCGTCGTGGGGAACGAAGTCACCCTCTCGACGTTGGTCCGCCTCGTCGCCGCCGGTGATGAAGTGGATGGCCACCCGGCCGCCGCCGCTCAGGTGGTCGAGGGTCGCCGCCATCTTGGCCAAGACGACGGGCTGGACCGTGCCGGGCCGATGCGCCACCAAGACCTTGAGCCGTGGCGTAGCCGACAGCACGGAGGCGGCAACCGCCCATCCTTCGGGTGCGACGGCACCGTAGCCAATCAGGGCCCGATCGAACCCGGCGTCATCATGGGCCCGTGAGATGTCACGTAGATAGGTCGGATCGATCACCACGCCGTCGGTCCAATCGACCACCGGACCGTCCACCAGTGGGCCCTTGATCTCCGAGGCGTCCCGAGTACCCACCATTCCGACGATCTCGACCGGCACGCAAAGCTCCCCAGCTAATTCCGAGCCGTACGAGAGCGTTTCCAGGCGAGGCGCGTCGCCGGATCCACGGCAGTCCTTCGGGTGAAGTCCCAGTTAAACGCTAACATCTGCTCGGTGGTCAACGGCACGGCGGCGTCCGCCGACACCGGGGCAGTGACAGTCGCCACCGCCCCGTCTGATGTGAGGTCCTGATGCCGGTGCGGCTGGTCCGCCCCGACCGGGCGGCACCACCTCCAGCGCTCAATCCCGCGACGTATCGGACCTGCACGCTGGTTAACAACATGCCCGACAGCGCCTTCGCCACGACCGAGGCGCACTTCGTCGGCCTCCTCGAGGCCGCCTCGGGCCGCACCTTGATTGACGTGCGTCGCACCACCATGGACGGCATTGCCCGGTCCGGTGAGGCGGCGGGTCGCATCGCGGCGCACTACTTCCCGATGGGTGCCCTTTTCCGCGATCCTCCCGACCTCCTCATCGTGACCGGCTCGAATCCAGTACAAGCACACATTGAGGACGAGCCCTACTGGGACGACATGGTGGATCTCATCAACTTCGCGCCAGGTCGCATCCCTAAGGTGATGTTGTCGTGCCTCTCGGCCCACGCCGCGCTCGGTGGCCGTCGACGGCCTCAAACGTGAGGCCCTGATCGACAAATGCACCGGCGTCTTCGCCCAAGAGGCCGACCCGCGCCACTACTTGAGCGAGCGTCTCGTCCCCCCGCTGGTCCTGCCCCATTCCCGACGCAATGAGATCCGCAGCAATGACGTCAGCGGCGCGGGCTATTCAGTCGCCCTCGGTTCTCCCGCCGTGGGCTGGAGCGTAGCCACCAAGACCATCGAGGGCACCGAGATGCTCCTCCTTCAAGGGCACCCCGAATACGGCCCGGACACCTTGGTGCGCGAGTATCAACGTGACGTGCGACGCTATGTGAGCCACGAACGCGAGGAATCCCCACCGCTCCCTCGCGACTGTGTCGACGGCGTGGACGCCGACGCCCTGGCCACCCTCCATGCACGGGTGATCAGCGGAGCGGACGCCGCAGGGGCCCTCGAGGCATTCGACTTCGACGCCGTGATGCGGCGAGCACCGTGGCCGTGGCGCCCGATGGCGATCACCATCTATGAAAACTGGCTCGCGGGACAAGCCACGGGGAGCCGCTGAGCCCATGCACGACGAGACCATTGCCATCCACGGGGGCTATTCGCCCGATGGAACCCGGGCGGTTGCCGTGCCCATTTACCAGACCGTGGCTCACGAGTTCATCGACGCCGATCACGCCGGAGCGGTACTCGACCTTGAGGTGCCCGGATTCCACTACAACCGGATGAACAACCCGACCGTCGATGTGCTCGAGCAACGACTCGCCGCTCTCGAGGGCGGAACGGCCGCCCTCGCCCTCGCCTCAGGCATGGCGGCGATCAGTTGCGCCGTCTTGACCGTGGCCCGGGCCGGATCCAACTTTGTGGTCGCCCCCCAGCTCTACGGTGCGACGTTCACGTACTTCGCCCACGTGCTCCCGACCCTCGGGATTCAAGTGCGCTTCGCCGCCGACGATAAACCTGAGTCCATCGCCGCCCTGATCGATGCGGCCACGTGCGCGGTGTTCTGCGAGTCCATTGGAAATCCGGCCGGCAACGTGGTCGACCTCGAGGCGGTGGCGGCGGTGGCCCATCGTGCGGGAGTGCCCTTCATTGTCGACAACACGGTGGCCACTCCGCTTCTCCTCAAGCCAATCGCCCACGGGGCCGACGTCGTGGTGCACTCCTTGACGAAGTTTGTCGGCGGCCACGGCACGACGCTCGGCGGGGCCATCATCGACGGCGGCACCTTCGATTGGACCGCGCAAGGCACCCGCTTCGCCATGTTCACCGAACCCGAGCCGGCGTTCCACGACGTGGTCTTCGCACGGGACTTCCCCGAACGGGCCTTCGTGGTCCGCGCCCGCTCAGTCGGCCTGCGCAACACGGGCGCGTCCTTATCCCCGTTCAATGCCTTTTTGCTCCTCCAGGGCCTCGAGACCCTGGCGGTGCGGCTGGCCCGCCACGAAATCAATGCCCGCCTCGTCGCCGACTATCTGGCGTCGGACACCCGGGTCTCGTGGGTGAGCTTCGCCGGATTGGCCGAGCACCCGCACCACGACCTCGTGCAGCGCTATCTCAACGGGCACGTGCCATCGATCGTCACCTTCGGCGTGGTCGGCGGGTACACAGCCGGTCTCAAGTTCTTCGATTCTCTGAATCTCTTCAAGCGTCTGTTAAACCTCGGTGACGCGAAGTCACTGGCCATCCATCCGGCGTCGACGACGCATCGACAGCTGAGCGAATCCGAACTGGCGGCGGCGGGCATCTCCCCCGAGACGATCCGACTCTCCGTTGGCCTCGAGCACCCTGACGACCTGATCGACGATCTCGACCAGGCCCTCGCCCGCGCCACGGCCTGAGCCCTCAGCCAACCACCTCGTGGACACAGCGCTCGGCATCGAGCACCGCTCGCATGCGGCTGCGCGGAGAGGGGAGGTAGTGCGTGAAGTACCGCACGCCTTCGGTGAGCACGCCGAGCAAGGAGAGATGGGGCTGCAGTCGTCCCTCGGCGTCATAGGGATGGAACCCCGGGCTGATGGCCACACTTCCCACCGCCGTCGCGCCATAGCGCAGCTGGGTCAGCCGACCCACTGCGTAGAGTCGCTTCAAGAGAGGAGAGTCCGAACGCGCGAGTGAGGGCAGTTCCAAATGGCCCCGCACGACGCCCATGACCGTGACGGCGGACGGGGTGTCGAGTTGGGTGGAGCGCACCACGATGCGTCCGTCGCCACCGGACTGCACGTCTGGATGAGGCCCGAAAGGAATCTCGACGACGCCGGCATCCACCAGGGCCAAAAGTTGCTGCGACCGCATCGGTGGCGGCCCGGCATCGATGCGGTTGATGCGTCCGCGCACCCTGGATTGGAAGTCGATATAGGACTCGAGGGTGAGGCCGCCGAATTCGATGACCGAGCGCAGTTGGTCCCGCAAGATGCGCAGCACTTCTTGGGCCGCCTTCACCGGGCTCCCCCCTACGGCCAGCGACTCGTCCAAGTCGGCGGCGAGCATCGCGTAGACGCCCGACTGGTAGTCACCCCCCGATGCGAGATGGTTGTCGAGGTTGGCAAAAAGATGGCTTGCCGGATCGAAATGGCCGTAGTGGGCCGACAGTTCCTCCACCACCTGGTCGAATCTGCCTTGCGCCCATGCGGCGCCGAGCCGAGACCGCTCTTGTGCGGCGCGTTCGGTCCCACCCACCACGTTGGCGGAGTGGATGAGGTAGCGGGCCTGCATTTCTGCAAACACCAGCGGCAGTAGGTCTTTGGAGAAGTCCACGCGACGTCGTTCGGTCCCGTCCTCGGACTTGGTGAGTGCGGCGAACGCCTCGGATGTGCAGACCACCGGTTGGTAGTCGCCGGTCGGATCGATTCCCTGTACCGATTTTGCGCAATAGGGAATGCCGGAACGCGAATAGAGGTAGATCTTGGGTTCGTGACCGCTGCGCACGTAGCGCAGTCGATCCCCGTCACCGCTGAATGCACCGGCCCGGCCGATGGTGAACGCAGTCAACATGTCGTAGCCGACCAGGCCCATGCCGGCGATAGCGACCGGGGCGTCGTCGGGCACGGTGTCGTTTAAATACCCGACCGGGTAAGGCCTGAGCGACCGGAGGTCGCCACGGTCACGATCACCCTCGATGTTGTACGTATGGCCCGAGGTGATGATGACGTGGTCGACGACGATGGTTGTTCCGTCGTCGAGGGAAACCGCCTCGCGCCCGCCGACCTGTGCTTCGATGTCAAGGGCCGCGGCGAAGTGAGGCACGATGTCGAGATTCGGCGGCGCATCGGCCACCAGCTCGCGGTAGCACCACAACAGGTACTCCCCCATCAATCGCCGAGGCAGGTAATCCCCGGGCGCAATGGGCACTCCGCCGCGGTCGCGTCGGCACTCGTAACCATGCCAGCGGTAGCCCTCGGTCACTGCCCAGTCATAGAGCCCAATGGCGTAGGGACGATCGCCTTGGTCTACGGGTGAGGCAAAGAGCGACAGTTGCCCACAGGCGTTGTTCATGACGAGGTAATCAGGTTGATCTACTGAGTAGACCCCGCCACCGAGCTGACCCGGCTCAATCAGGTGGACCGTGATGGGCGTGGCGACCTGGCGCGCCCGGCTCACCGTGCGCTCCAAGACGCAAAGGCCCCAAGACCCCATGCCGACGATCGCGAATTCGATCACGGCTGACCACAGAGCGCAATCATCGTGCGCGGCTCGCGGACCGCCTGCGGTCATCTTGATTTCGGATCAGTTGCGTCATTGCGAGACGGCCCCTTGTTGGCCCCGGCGAACGAATAACGCTAGACGCCATATGCCGGCGTTCGTCAACCAGCGCGCCACCAGGCTCGCTGGCCCGGTCAGCCTCAACCCGTGGGGCGTGCGCACTCGCGAGAACTGCCCCTCTAAGGTGGAGGTGCTGTCGCAAAGGAGGAAGGCGTGAACGCTCCCATGGTCGATCCCTCGAGCATCGGTGGCAACGCGGTACCCGACGACGCGGCACCCGACGACGCGGTACTCGAGACGCTCTCGTTGGGTTTTCCATGGGCCACCGTGGATCCGTTCATCGTCACGGTGCACCACGTCGATCACTACCCGGCCGGAGATGCCGACATGGGTCCGGAGACCACCGCGGGCCAACGTGACCGTGACGCCGATCCCTCAACCCCTGGATGGGGCATGTACTACGGCAATGTGGTCCCGGGATTCCCCCAGCACCCCCACCGCGGGCTTTGAGACCATCACCTTCGTCACCAAGGGCGTGATCGATCACTCGGACTCTCTCGGGGCATCCGCGCGCTACGGGGCAGGGGATGTCCAGTGGTTGACCGCCGGTCACGGGATCGAGCACGCCGAAATGTTCCCACTGCGCAATCAAGATGGCCCGAACACGTCCGAACTCTTCCAGATCTGGCTCAATCTGCCGGCGGCAGACAAGATGGTCGAACCGCACTTCACCATGTTGTGGCGCGAGGATCTGCCGACGACGGTGCTCAAGGACATCGACGGCAACTCGACGCAGGTGTGCGTGGTCGCTGGAGCCTTTGGTGATCTCGAGCCGTTGCCCGCCCCTCCCGCCTCATGGGCTTCGAGGGCCGAGGCGGAGCTGGCGATTTGGCAATTCGTGGCCGAGCCGGCGGCCCGGTGGATCCTGCCACCGACGGCACACGAAGAAACAATTCGAACCCTCTATGTCTTCGAGGGATCGCTCGAAGTCGAAGGAGAACCCCTCGAGTCACCCATCGGGGCGGTGTTGCGATCCGACAGGCCGGTCACGCTCGCTGCCCAAAGCAGGGGTGCGGCAGCGATCATCCTCCAGGCGCGGCCCATCGGCGAGCCCGTGGCCATGGGCGGGCCATTCGTCATGAACCACCCCGACGAGATCGAGGCGGCCTACCGCGACTTTCAACGAACTGGATTTGGCGGCTGGCCCTGGCCGGCACCGGACCCGGTGCACTCGCGGGCAACGCCACGATTCGCCCGCTTCCCTTCGGGGCACGCCGAATATCCCGAGGGCGACGACACATAGGGGCTCTGCGACCCGTTTGAGTGGCCAGGGAAAGAGACGGCACCGGTAAGCTCACGGCGCGTCGGGCCCCGGGGAAGACGTCTCCTTGAAACGGCCGCATCACAAGCAGAGAAGAGTCGACGATGGTCATTGCGTCAGGAACCGTTTCACTCGGTGCGCTCACGGTGCACCGACTCGGATTCGGGGCGATGCAACTTCCGGGTCCCGGGGTATGGGGGCCCCCGACGGACCACGATGCGGCAATTGCCGTCCTTCGACGAGCGGTCGAGCTCGGCATAGACCTGATCGATACCGCCGATTCCTATGGCCCAAATGTCGCCGAGGAACTCATTCGCGAAGCCCTGCACCCCTACTCCCGAGAGCTGAAGATCGCCACCAAGGCCGGGTTGACCCGATCTGGCCCGGGCCAATGGGCCGCATGTGGCCGCCCCGACTATCTCCGCGCGCAGTGCGAAGGCAGCCTGGTCCGTCTGGGCGTCGATCACCTCGATCTCTTCCAGCTGCACCGAGTCGATCCCGACGTCTCCGCCGATGATCAATACGGACTGCTCAAGGAGCTGCGCGACGAAGGAAAGGTGACCGAAGTCGGACTCTCCGAAGTCACCGTGGCCCAGATCGACGCCGCATCGGCGATCGTGCCCATTGTGAGCGTCCAGAACCAGTACAACATCGCCCAGCGCAGTGCCGACGATGTCATCGACTATTGCGATCGACATCAGATCGGTTTCATCCCGTGGTTTCCGCTCGCCTCGGGCAAGCTGTCGCAACCCGGGAGCCCACTCGACCAGGTCGCCCGAGATCTCGGTGCCACGACGTCACAGATCTGCCTCGCCTGGCTGCTGCGCCGGTCCGAGATGATGCTGCCGATCCCGGGCACGTCGTCGGTCAACCACCTCGAAGAGAATTGCGCCGCGGCGGACATCACACTGACCGATACGCAGTTCAACGAGCTCACCGATGCCCGCACCCCACTGCGCCGCTGGGCGCAGTCGAGCTGAACGCCTTCGCAGATGCCCGCTGATCTTGTCGTGCGCAACGGGTGCGTCGCCGACGGCACCGGTGGACCGCTGCGCCGAGTCGATGTCGCGATCAACGGCGAGATCATCACCGAGGTTGGGAACGAGGTCGGTCCGGGCCGACGCGAGATCGATGCCGACGGCCTGTTGGTCACGCCAGGGTTCGTCGATCCGCACACCCACTACGACGGCCAAGCCACCTGGGATCCGCTCCTGGCGCCCTCGTCCTTTCACGGGGTCACCACGGTGGCGATGGGCAATTGCGGGGTCGGCTTCGCGCCGGTTGCGCCCGATCGCCACGACTGGCTCATCGCCATGATGGAGGGCGTCGAGGACATTCCGGGCACCGCGCTGCACGAAGGCCTCCAATGGGATTGGCAGTCCTTCCCCGAGTTCCTCGACGCGTTGGCCCGCCAACCACGAACCATCGATGTCGGCGCCCACGTACCGCACGCCGCGTTGCGTGGATTCGTCATGGGAGATCGCGGTGCAGATCCCACGCAGCATCCCGACGACGAAGAACTGGCGTCGATGGCCCGATTGCTCTCGTTAGGACTCGAGTCCGGTGCCATTGGCCTCTCGACGTCACGGACCGAGCGGCATCGCACGAGTGAGGGCCACAACCTCGGTACATTGCGGGCCCGCGAACCCGAGTTGGGGGCGCTGGCCGCAGTGCTGCGTGCGCACGGCCGCGGCGTGTTCCAGGTTCTCTCCGACGCATACCGGACCACCGACGATGCATTCGCTGACGCGGAGTTCGCGTTGCTCAGCGACTTCGCCCGCACGAGCGGACGACCGGTCAGCTACACGGTCCAGCAGGATCCCGACGCACCTGAGCGGTGGCGTGACCTTATTTCGTTGGCCGAGTCACTCGCCGCCGAAGGCCTCGATGTCAAGGCCCAGGTCGCACCCCGACCCATTGGGGTGCTCCTCGGACTCGAGGCCTCGGTCAACGTCTTCACCCCGACCAGGGCCTATCACTCGATCGCCGGGCTGCCGCTCGCAGAACGCCTGGTGGCGTTGCGTGACCCCGAGCTGCGCCGCCGGATCCTGTCGGGTCATGCGCAGGTATCCTCGGGACCCGACGCATTCGCCGGTCTGGCCTTCTTCGCCCGCTTCGACGAGATGTACATCTTGGAGGACCCAGTCGATTACAACCTCGACGCCGATCAGTCACTCGGGGCAATGGCTCGACGGGCCGGCGTCGAACCCGCGGCCTATGCCTATGACGTCCAACTCCAAGGCGATGGCCGCCAACTCATCTACACGCCGATGTTCAATTTCGTCGACGGCAACTTCGAGGCCATCTACGAGATGATCACGTCTCCCGCCGCCATGTTTGGTCTCTCCGACGCCGGCGCCCACTGCGGACAGATCTGCGACGCCTCGATGACCACCAGCTACCTCTCGATCTGGGGTCGCGACCGACTCGACCGTGATGGACTGGGAATCGCGTCGGTGGTCCACCAGATCACCCAGCGTCCCGCCGCCCATCTCGGTTGGCTCGATCGCGGGGTCGTCGCCCCGGGGTATCTGGCCGACCTCAATATCATCGACCTCGATGCTCTCGGCTGCGCACCGCCACAGATCGTGTCGGATCTTCCGGCCGGCGGACGTCGGTTGATACAGACCGCTCACGGGTATCGCTGGACGACCAAGCGCGGGCAGGTGACATTCCACGACGGTGAGCACAGCGGCGAGCTGCCCGGTGCACTCGTCCGCGGCGACCAAGCCCCACCGAGGTGACCCGATGCGGTTGAGCGCACCCGACGTGCTCGAGGCCATCGTCGACGCGGCGCGGGCGAACCCCGATCACCCGGCCGTCAGGGACCCCGGCGGCGACCTGACCTATGCGGAGCTGCTCGACGCCGCCGCGCTCTTGGCGCACGGACTCGCGACCAAGGGCGTCGGCCCAGGCGATCGGGTCGGGCTCTACGAGCCCAACTGCATCGACTTCGTCGTCGGCGCGCTCGCCTGCCTCAAGATCGGCGCCATCTTCGTGCCGCTCTCGATCGAAGATCCACCGGCCCGACTGCGGGTCATCGTCGCGGATTGCGCACCGACGCTCGTGCTCACCGCTCCTGATTCGGTCGGACCACGCTGGCCGCTCGATGAGCCACCTGCCACGACGGTCAGCGAACTCGCCAGCGGGTCGCCGGCTTCGCCGGCCAGCGGGGGGGCGCCCACTCAGGGCGCCTACATCATCTACACCTCGGGGACGACGGGCACACCGAACGGCGTGCTCATCAGCCGATCCGCTTTTGCCGCCGCGGTCTCGGCCACCAAAGACGCGCTCGGGCTCGGACACCACACCCGGGCGCTGTGCGTGTCGCCCTTCCACTTCGACGGCTCCTTCGCCACCCTCTTTCCCACTCTGACCAGCGGCGGCACGGTCGTACTCCGCCCACGCGAGGCCCTGTTGTTCCCCCGCACGTTCTTCAAGACGGTCTCGGGCGAAGCCATCAATTACACCGGTTTCTCGCCCAGCTACCTCAGACTCTTGCTGGCTGATCCTGCCTTCGGCACCCTCGCCGACACCACGCTCACACTGATCGCCTTGGGCGGCGAGGCCAGTTCGGTCGAGGACCTTCGTGCGCTCTGGGCCGCCGTCCCCGACATGGTCGTCTACAACCGCTATGGGCCGACTGAGACGACGATTGCGGTGACACACGGCGAGTTGACGCCGGCCAACGTCGCAAAAGGCACGGTACCCATCGGACGACCTCACCGCGGGGTGACCTTCTTCCTCTTCGATGATGCCGAGCACCGCATCGAAGGCGCCGACGAGGTCGGTCACCTCTTCATCGGCGGATCCCAGTTGATGATCGGCTATTTCGGTGCCCCCGAGGCCACCGCGGCAGTCATGCGATCGGACCTGGTCCAAGGCGAGCTTCTCTACCGCACCGGTGACCTCGTCTCTCGGAACGGATCGGGAGATTTCGTCTACATCGATCGAGCCGATCGGGTCATCAACCGACGGGGGGTCCGGATCTCGCTGGTCGAGCTCGGTGACACCTTGCGCCAACTACAAGGGGTCGCTCTCGCCTCGTGTGTCACCTTCGACGATGAAGGGCACATCGGCATCGCGGCGTTCGTGGTCGCCGAGGGTGATGCGGCGCTGACAGCGCCAGATGTGCGGCGAGCGGCCCGAGAGCACCTGGCCGACGCCATGCTGCCCGACCGGTTCGAAATGGTGCGCACCCTGCCGCTGACCTCGAGCAGCAAGCTCGATGAGCGACGCCTCTTGCTCGACGCGGGTCTCACCCCGTCTCCAACTCCACGCTCGCCGCACCTGGCCCCCTGAGGGGTCGACTACACCCCTCCCAACACCCAGCACGGGCGCGACCAGACCTGCCAGTACTCGACGACCTCATAGCCCAAGGAGCGATAGAGCCCCTCGCCCATGGTCGATGCGTGCAGGAGCGAACCGCTCGCACCTTGCCCAAGCTGGTGGGCCAGTGCGCCCGCGAGCAGCCGACGACCGTACCCACGGCGACGGGCCGCTCGTGCCGTGGCCATCGACCAGACCACCACCTGGCCCCTCTCGCGCACCGTGGTGGCACAGGACACCAGATGGCCATTGTCGAAAAGACCCCACACCGCCATGTCGGGAGCTTCGGCGGCGCCATCGGGGACCGCCGCGGCGCCCGAGGCCGCATCGAGTCCATAGGTCTCGCTCACCAAGTCCCGAGCCAATGACACCTCGGCGACTGTCAGTTCGCGCACCGCGGTATCGATGCCGTCGGCCTCGATTGGTTGACGCAACGCCATGAGCGGTGGCGCGCCCACGCAGACCCACCCGACGTCGGCCAGTGCCTGGGCACACCCGAGCCCCGCACCCGCCAACATCACGCTGGCCGGGCAGCCGAGTTCGCCGATCGGCGCCAGGCAGTGCTCGTGCAAAATGGCGGGGTCGGCCGATTGGGTGCAGGCAACGTTGTACGCGACGCTTTGTTGACCGCTGAGCGCGATCCACCAGTGCGCCGCAACCTCGAAATGATCAGGAGCCGCCCAGATGCGGGCGGCAGTACCGACCAATGATCTCCGTGCTTGCGCTTGGTCACCCATGCCCTGCGAACCTTCCCACTCGACGGCGGGCCAACATGGTGGGGCTGGTGGGGATCGAACCCACGACCGAGGGATTATGAGTCCCCTGCTCTGACCACTGAGCTACAGCCCCGCCTAGCCGCTGCATCCTATGACGTGGTGCTCTCGTGGCGAGTCAACGTCGAGTCAATGCGCCACGAGGCCCAACCCTGACCCCTCGCCTCACCCATGGCGCGAATGAAGGCGCTTCACCCGACCAAGTCAGTACGCTCACGGCATTACGCGGATCGCGCACAGGTGGACAACACACTCGAGTGGAGCGATCCGGCGCGCAAGGAATGAAAGCCGGTCAAGAATTGCGGGTCCGACCATGACCAGACTTCGCGACGGATCATGGTCGACATTCACCGGCGTGCCGTTCCAACACGTCGTTGATCGAAGCACACCACCTTCGGCGTTGAAGGCCACACTCAGTACCACCAGCGCCACCGTGGCCACCAACACTGTGGTGCGGAACCCCGATCGTGTGGTGGCCACGCTGAACCGCTCTTGTGGACCCCAGAGCCATTCGACCAAGGGCAACGCCAGTACGAAGATGAAGGGCAGCGTGTCGGTCATGAACCTGGGCCCGTAGGTATTGCCCGCCCACCACAGCGGTCCGTAACACGAGACCACGAACCAGTACAGCGGAATTACGCCAAGGCAGACCCATTCGATGGTCATCAAACTGCGAGCCCGAGCGGCGACGATGACACCCCCGATGGCGGCCAGCACGATTGGGGAAAAGATGATCAACCCCCTCGCCGGGCTGAAGAGGTTGGCGGCCAGGGCTTCAAGTGAGGCCGACTGCGGGGCGAGGCCGCTATTGGTGAAATACGGCTGGAATGGCGAACCGTAGGCGATGTGAGTCAGGAGGATCCACGCCAGCAAGATGACGGCAGCGCCGGCGATGAAGAGAAGCAGCCACCGACGGAGCGGGAACACAAAGACAACTCCGACCACGACGAGGGGCACCGCATCGGTCGGGCGAACCGTCAACGCCAAGGCGAACAGCGCACCGGTGAGTGCCGCGTCCCGCCGTTGCTGCCGCTCGCTTCCTCGTCGTCCGAGTAATCGGTTCAGCACCACTAATCCCAAAGCGAGGAGGAGCAACGATGGCCCGTGCTGCCAGAGAGAGCGACTGGCGATCGACCAGGCCGCCGTCCCAAACGCCAGCACCAGTCCGCACACGATGGCCAGCTTTCGCCGCCGATGCGCCGTGCCAGCAAACCTCGCGAACGCCAGCCACGTCATGACCGCGCAAGCCAACGCCGTGACGAACGACGCCGTCTCCATCTGGACGATCCCCATGTCGTTGTTGGCCACCAGTGAATAGGCCGACGGTCCACCAAGGACATGGAGCGCGTCGATGGCGACAACCGAGGGGACGAAGAACAAGGAGTCCATCCATGGGTACTTGGTCACCAACCGTCCATCCAACCGAGACACCGTGTAGCTGTGGGTCAAGGTCGGCACCTTGGCAAACTCATTGAGCGACAGCGTTTGATGGTTGACCAGGCTGACCGCCGACGGAAACGTGGAATAGGAGTCGTAATTGGTAATCACCGGCGAAAGAGCAAAGACCACGAAACTGACAATGCCCACGACGGCCGCGGCCTGGCGGCAACAGCGACGCACGACCCGATGATCTTGAGACGTGCTCGCGACCTCGGTCGGTGACTCGTGCGGAACGACTCGAGCTCCAAGTTTGGCCATCATTCCCCTCCGTTCGGCTCGCCGGCACGGGCTGGACGCGGGTTCGGACCCATTTGTCCGAACCCGCGGCCGAAGCCCACCGATTCATTCAGGGCCTGCGGCCACCGAGCGCGTCACTCACGTTGCATCTTGTCAGCCGCTGGGGGCGCTCGGGTTGATCTTTCCCGGGCCGCGACGGCGACGGCCGTGCCGGGGCCTGGTGGGAGCCTGTCGAACTCGCGTCTAAGCCGAACGCAACCTCGGTCGAATGACCCCACCCACTTGGTCGGCGAGAGTGACCGCGACCAGACGTTGTTCGAGGGAGACGGGGCGTCCCGGAGTCGGCGTCAGTATGAAGCGGCCGACCGTGCGACCCTCTGCTTGCACTAGCAGTGAGAGTTCAGGGCCCGGGAGCCCGACCCGATGGACGCCCCAGAGGTGACTGGCCAAGATGACGTGCCCGTCGTTCCTGATCCGCAGCACCGGTCCCTCAGGGGCTCCCGCTGCAAAGCGACAGGCCCGAAGGTCCAAGAGGGCGACCAGTTCGGTGCGAACTTGTTCGATGATGAACTCGGGTGTCTCGGCCGAGGCCGCGAGTTCAGAGATTCGATAGATGAGACCGACATAATCGGATTCTTCGGTCGCGATTTCGTGATGGTGTCGATTACGTGCGGCCAATTCGGTCACCACCATGCCGACGACGAAGAGACTCACGGCGATCTCGACATCGGGTCGATGGGTGATGGCGAACTTCCCGTAGGGCTCGGTTAAGAAGAAGTCGAACCACAGCGTCGCCGACAACGTGGCCAAGAAGCCGGCGGTGCGGCTCCCGATCGCCGCGACAGCCACAATGACCGCCACAAGGACCAGGGCCGATGCGGTGTTAGCGAAGCTCTGGCGAAACGGGACCAAGATGGCGGCGACCGACAGCGGAAGGATCAGGGCTGCCGCGAGGGCCAAAGATCCTCTATGACGCCGGAGTGTGTGCACAGTGGCCTCCCAAAGGTTGAGCCCGTCCATTCTCCCACGGCCGTGAATTTGGATCCATAGAGCCAGGCCTGGAGCGAACCCCGAGATGGATTCGGCTTCCCGAGGGTTGGCCACCGGTTGACGGCGCTTCCACCGCCAATTCCCGGTCTGGCCGCCGAGCGATCCGCCCCCAAAGGCGGGAATCGAGGTGGCCAGCTCGGCTATGGGAAACAAAATTCACGGTACGGCAACCTGGGGCGCCGATTCGCTTGGCAACATGTCCAGGTGATTGACGATCAGCTCGGGGAACCGTCCGGCCACGTCATCGTCTGCGGGCTCCAAGGGGTGGGGTTGCGCACGGTGGAGCAGTTCCATTTCAGCGGTACCACGGTGGTCGTCGTCGATGACGACGCCGATCCCCGATTTGCCCGCATTCTCAGCCAATGGGGCGTGCACCACATCCAACGCAGCGCGCATCTCGGCGAGGGGCTGGACGAGGCGGGAATCGATCGGGCCATCGCCGTGGTGTGCACCGAACTCGATGAGATTCATACGCTCGAGACCGCACTGCGGGTACGCGAACTGCGACCCGACGTCCGCGTCGTGGTGCAGCTGGGCAATCCGAGCGTGGCCAAGGCGCTCGAGCTGGTCTCGGGCGAGGGCAGCGTGCTCGACGTGGCGTCATTGGCCGCCCCGTCATTCGTCGAGGCCTGTCTCGGTCGACGGGCCCATGACATCGAGCTGGCCGGAGTCGAGTTCGCCGTGGCCCAGGCCGAGGTCCCACCGTTGCCTGGCGCCCATGACACCTTCCGGGGTCACTACGGCAATCTCGCCCCCGTCGCCATCATGCCGAGAGATGGCGGCGAGATGGCCCAGTGCCCCGGGCGCGACCATCGGGTCGAGAGCGGCGACCGCGTCGCGGTATTCGGGACAGTCGATGAGCTCGCCCAACACGGCATCGACGTCGCCAAGTCGCTCGATGGACCGCGCCGCAAACTGCACCTGATCGAACGCCTGTCCCGCCAGGCCTCGGTGGCCCTCGACGACGACAACAAGGCGTTCGTCCTGGTCATCGCCGGCCTACTCGCCCTTTTGGTCATTTCCGCCGTGATCATCCACTTTGCCTACCGCGTCCCTAACGGACAGGGTCACCTCAACTTGTTGACCTCCATCTACTTCGCGGTCGAAACAGCCGCCACGGTCGGCTACGGCGACTACTCCTTCTCGGCGCAGGATTCGGCGATGAAGGTATTCGGGATCATATTGATCGTGCTCGGAGTCGCCCTCGTGTCAACGGCGTTCGCGTTGCTGACCAACATCTTGGTGTCGCGCCGCCTCGAGCGTTCGCTCGGTCGCCGCAAGGTACCGGGCATGGTCGACCACGTCATCGTCGTCGGCCTCGGATCGGTCGGTATCAGTGTCGTGCGAGGACTGGTCGCCGAGCACCAGCGGGTGGTGGTGATCGAACGTGACGCGGAGAACCGCTTCCTCGGTCAGGCCCGAGCACTCGGTGTCCCGGTCGTGATCGCCGACGCAACCCAGATGCACACGCACCGCATGGTCAATCTCGATGACGCCACCGCAGTGGCCATATTGACCAGCGCGGACCTGACCAACATCGAGACGGGCCTCGCCATTCGGGACTCGCTCGGCGATCGATGGGAGCACGTCCCGGTCGTGCTGCGGGTCTTCGATCGTGATCTCGCCCATCTCATGGAGCACAGCTTCGGATTCCGTCACGTCCGTTCCACCTCGGCGTTGGCCGCTCCGTGGTTCGTCGGCGCGGCGCTCGGGCTCGATGTGTTGAGCACCTTCTACGTCGACCAGCAGCCGTTCTTGGTCGGCGGGGTCACCGTCGCCCAAGGTGGCGGGCTCCAAGGTCTCGCGATGGCCGACCTCGGCTCGCGCACCCGCGTCATCGCCCTCAGCCGGGCGGCCGCAGGCGGCGAACTCGAGCACCCGCCACGCCGGGGTACGCGCTTTGAGGGCGGAGACCGGGCTTTCCTCCTCGGTCCCTACGAGGAACTCTTAGGGGTGCTGCGGCGCGACCAGATTGTGGGTTCGGACTGAGCGCACGCAACCGGTCGGTTTCGCCCGTTGCAACCCTGGGTAAGTTGCAGGGATGAATGAGTTCCTCTCCGACGTCAAAGAACTGCGCGAACGAGCCCGCGAGCACATCGACCAGGGACCGGTCACCGACTCTTATGGCGCCGACCGCGAGCGCGTCATCGCCGTTCTCAACGAAGCACTGGCCACCGAGCTGGTCTGCGTGTTGCGTTACAAGCGGCACTTCTACATGGCCGAGGGCATCGACTCGGCACCAGTTGCGGCGGAGTTCGCCCAACATGCGCTCGAAGAACAGGGGCACGCCGACTTGATCGCGGCGCGGATCGTCCAACTCCAAGGCGAACCCGACTTCAACCCCGAGACGTTGACCGCACGAAGTCACGCCGAATATGCGCCGGGCACCGACTTGCTCGACATGGTCAAAGAGGACCTCGTGGCCGAACGGGTGGCCATTGCGTCCTACAGCGAGATGATCAGCTGGCTCGGGTCGGCCGACACCACCACCCGACGCATGCTCGAAGACATCTTGGCGGTCGAAGAAGAGCACGCGGACGACCTTTTGACCTTCCTCAAGGTGCTCAAGCCGGCCGAATAGCCCGAGACGCCGGGGTCGCGCGCCCCCAGAGTCATCCGAGCGTTGCCGAGATCAACCCGGTAACCTTTGGCAACAGTGCTGCATCGAGACTGAACGGGGTAGACACATGGCGTCGATTACCTGCTCGAATTGTCAGGCCGAGTCACCCGAAGGCACCGCTTTTTGCCCCAGCTGCGGAGCCGCACTCGCCGCTTCGGCCGCTGGCCCCGCAGCGACAGCGGCCGCCGGTCCGGCGGCGTCGTCAGCTCCCCCAGGCGCACGGCCACAGGTGAAGTTCAACGCCGCCCACCTCAGCCAGGTGGATCGGGTCGTCGGCATCGCAACGATCGTGCTGTTTATCTCGCTCTTCTTGCCCTGGTTCAGCGTGAGTGGTTACACCGGCAGCGGCATCAGCGCCCACTCGTTCTTGTGGATCACCCTGATCGTGTCCCTGGTGATGATCGCCGTCTTCGCATTGAATGCGTTGGACCTGTGGCGCACACCGAGCACCAGCCCCCTCGCCGAAGAGCAGATTCTCCTCATCGGGGCCAGCATCAACTTCGTGCTGGTCCTCCTCGCCTTCTTGTTCAAGCCTTCAGTTGGCTTCGGCATTGTCGACATCAAGGTCGGCTGGGCCTGGGGATCGTTCGTCGGTCTCGCAGCAGCCGTCGTCGCGCTCGGTGCCGCTGGCCAAGCCGGCCATCGACGCGCGCAGAGCCAAGAAGTAGATCGCCCGTCGACCTCGCGCTGGCAAGGCCGAGGGGCGACCACGCACTCCTACTGCTGATATCCCTCCACCGTCTCGGGTGACCGCGTCTGGGCCTCACTGGGGTCACGGCCGGCATCGCGCTTGGCCCGGCGCTGGCGCAGTGTGTCCCAAAGCTGATCGAGGGTGATCTCGAGTTGGCGCAGGCGCTTGCGTTCAGCGTCAGAGAGCCCCTCTCCAACATGGGCCTCTTCGAGCTTTTGCTCCTCGGCGGCCAATGCACTGATTTGAGAGATGATCTCCTGGTCGTCCACGTGTTGCTCCAATCGTTGCGTGCGGTTGTCTCAGGCTACGGCCGGAAGGTCGCTTGTGCTCGCGGCGTGCTCCTCCCCCGCCAGGGCAGGGGTGAGCACGTCGGCGATGGTGCCCGCCAGGTGGAAGGTCATGACCTCGCGCACCTCTTCGGGCACGTCTTCGAGGTCCGGACCGTTGCGCTCGGGCAGGATTACCTCGGTGAGTCCGGCCCGGTGCGCGGCCAGCACCTTTTGCTTCACGCCGCCGATCGGCAGGACACGGCCTTGGAGGGTGACCTCCCCGGTCATGCCCACCACGGACTTCACCGGGACGTCGCGCAACAAAGCTGACCAATGCCGTCGTCATGGTGACGCCGGCCGAGGGCCCGTCTTTGGGCACCGCGCCAGCCGGCACGTGCAGGTGGAAGCGCTTTCCCGAGAAGGCGGCGGAATCGATGCCCAGTTCCTTCGCGTGCGAACGCACGTAGGACAGGGCGATCTCCGCCGATTCCTTCATGACGTCGCCGAGCTGCCCCGTCAGCGTCAAGCCCTCAGGCCCGTCGGACACGCTGGCTTCGACGAAGAGGACGTCGCCACCCGCACCGGTCACGGCCAGCCCGGTCACCACGCCGGGCACGCTGGTCCGGTCGGCCGCCTCAAAGAAGAAGCGGGGTCGACCCAGCCAGGTGCGCACGTCATCGGCATCGACGGCGATCGGCGCCTCGCGCTCGCCGGCGGCCAACTTGGTCGCCAACTTGCGCAACAGCCTGCCGATCTCGCGCTCGAGGGAGCGCACCCCGGCTTCGCGGGTGTAGTCAGCCACGATGGTGCGCAGCGCCGCATCGGTGATGACCACCTCGTCCTCGCGCAACGCCGCCCTGGTCAGCTGGCGGCCGACCAGATGGTGCCGGGCGATCGAGACCTTTTCTGACTCGGTGTACCCGTCGAGGCGGATGACCTCCATGCGGTCGAGCAAAGGCCCTGGGATCGTGTCGATCACATTGGCGGTCGCGATGAACATCACCTTGGACAGATCGAGGTCGACCTCGAGGTAGTGGTCACGGAACGTGTGGTTCTGCGCCGGGTCGAGCACCTCGAGCAGCGCCGATGAGGGGTCGCCGCGGAAATCGGCTCCCAACTTGTCCACCTCGTCGAGGACGATGACCGGATTCATGGTCCCCGCCTCGCGCAGCGCGCGGACCAGGCGTCCGGGCTGGGCCCCGACATAGGTCCGGCGGTGGCCACGGATCTCGGCCTCGTCGCGCACACCACCGAGGGACACCCTCACGAATTTGCGACCCGAGCGCGCCGGCGACCGATTCGCCGAGCGACGTCTTGCCGACCCCGGGGGGACCGACCAGGGCCAAGATGGCCCCAGAGCCGCGACCGTCCAGCGGGGACAGACCGCGCTCGCTCTGCAGCTTGCGCACCGCCAGATGCTCGAGGATCCGCTCTTTTACGTCTTCGAGTCCATCGTGGTCGGCATCGAGCAGGCGCGCCGCTTCGGTCACGTCCAGCCGGTCCTCGCTCTCTTGGCCCCACGGGATCTCCAACACGGTGTCGAGCCAGGTGCGGATCCAACCGGTCTCGGGACTCTGGTCGCTGGTGCGCTCGAGCTTGTCGACCTCGCGCAGCACCGCCTTTTCGACGTGCTCGGGGAGGTCGCGTCCCTCGATCTTGGCCCGGTAGTCGTCGGGGTCGGCCTCGTCGGAGTCACCGAGTTGACCGAGCTCCTTGCGGATCGACTCGAGCTGGCGACGCAACAAGAACTCGCGTTGGGTCTTTTCCATGCCCTCTTCGACGTCGGTCTTGATCCGCTCGCGCAACGCCAGATCGGCCAGCGTTTCGCGGGCCCAACCGAGCACGAGGCGCAGCCGCGCCTCCACATCGAGTGTCTCGAGGACCTCGACTTTTTGCAGGAGCGACAGGTCGGGCGAATACCCGGCCACGTCGGCCAGGCGGCTGGGCTCGGTCACCTCGCGCAGCTGGGCCGCCACTTGGCGTGCCCCGCGACTGAGCAAGATGTTCTCGAGCACGGCGCGGTACTCGCGGGCGAGTTCGGCCACCGCCCCGGTCGGCTCGCTTTCGGCGAGTGGCTCGGCTTCGACCCACAAAGCATCTCCGGTTCCAGGCACCGCGGTGCCGATGGTGGCCCGCTGGTCACCACGCACGGCGACAGCCTGGAGCCCGCCGGGCAGCGTGCCCTCCTCGGTGATCTCGGCGATGACGCCGACGCTCGAATAGCGACCTTCGATGTGTGGCACCAACAAGAGCCGGCCACCAGCCGACTGGGCGGCCTCTACCGCGACGCGCGCCTCGTCGGACTCGAGCGCCATCGTGAAGACCATTCCGGGCAGCACGACGCCCGACTTCAGGGGAAGCAACGGCAGTGTCACATTTGCATCGGTCATGATCAGTCCTTTGGTCTGATGTGATTCATCTGACTAGTCAACCAATTGCGGATCGTTCTCATTCCCTGCCTGGGTGATGCCCCGATGAGCCTCATGGTCCGGCGATGCGTCGATCTACGATGGTCAGGTGGACAACGACGTGGCCTGGTCAGATATTTCCACCGAAGAGGCAAGCGACCCTTCCGGCGGGGTGACGCTGGCACCGGCGCGACCCGACCCCGACCTCGACGACGGGGACCACGATCGGATGGCCCACATTGTCTTGGAGGGCTACGTGCCCACCAAGGGTCGCAAGAAGGGGAAGTTCTTTTCGGCCGGCCCGAGCGTGGTCGAAGGCATCGTCAACGGCACCGCGGTGCGCGCCCTGTGTGGCAAGGAGTGGATCCCGGGCCGCGACCCCAAGCGCTACGGCCTGTGCCCGACCTGCAAGGAGATCGCCGAGTCCAAGGGATGGAAACTTCCCACGAACTTAGGACCGGGGGTCGAGGCCCCCTTCGCCGCGGCGCACCAACAAGAAGTGCTCGCCGTGGCCGACTGAGCGGTGCCGCCCGCCCCCCTCGCGCTTGGCCTGGTACATGGCCAGGTCCGCCTTCTCGAGAATCTTGACCGGACGCTCGTTGCCCCCGCCCCCAAAGGCAATCCCGATGCTGGCCTTGGTCCTGATGTCGCCGCACGACAGATGGAACGGCTCGCTGAATGCGGCGTCGATGCGCCCGGCGATCACCTGGGCCTCGGCTTCGGTCACGTCTTCGAGCACCAAGACGAACTCGTCGCCCGAGAGCCTGGCCAGTGTGTCGCCCGGGCGCAGTTGGGCGGTGAGGCGGTCGGCCACCGCCACCAAGAGTTCGTCACCGATGCGGTGGCCGAATACGTCATTGATTCGCTTGAACTTGTCGAGGTCGCAAAACAAGATGGCCGTCAAGTTCCGCGAGCGGCGCCCCCGCAAGAACGCGTGCTCGAGTCGCTCGAGGAGCAGCACCCGGTTGGGCAGGCCCGTGAGTGAGTCGTGCAAGGAACGCTGGCGCGCCCGGGCCGAGGCTTCTTGGAGGTCGACGCGGGATCGGGCGTTGGTCAGATAGGCCGCCGCCACATCGGCCAGGGTCTGGGCCGCCCGCATGTCGGAGGGGTCGAGCTCGCCCGGCGAGCTGGCGTAGAGATCCAGCGCGCCGACCAGCTCGTGGCCGTTGCGCAGCGGAAAGGAAAAGACCGCCGCGAGACCTTCGGCCACCGCCCGCCGATGGAAGCTCGAAAACCGCTGGTCGGCACGTAGGTCGGGCACCGATACGGCGGTGCCGGTTTCACACGAGGTGAAGCGTGGGCCTTCGCCCAAGATGTTCTGCAACAGCTCGAAGTCGAGGGCCGACCCGTTGGACCCCGCCATCAGTTCGGGGTCATCGTCGGTCCAGGCCACGGTGACCCCGGCCGAGTCGACGGGAAGGACATCGACCACACGCCGCACGAACCGGTCGAGAATTCCCTGCATCTTGGAATCCTTCAACATCGTCCGAGCGAACTCGCTCAAGACATCGGAGAGGTTCATCTGGCCGGCGTCATTCGATTTCGCTCAAGCTAGCGGCTGCGCCAGGTGCCGGCGCGCCTTAGTCCTGCGGCAGGGACTGTTTGGCCCGCAGGAGGGTCGGTGACGGGGGGACGCCGAGATCGACCAGCATCCGGCTCGCCCGCTCGAGGGCGTTTCGGGCCCGGTGGAATGCCCCGCCTCGACGTGGATCTCGGCCACCTGGAGGTAATAGTGCTCCTCAAAGGGGTCGGTTTCGATCAAACGCTCGAGGTAGGTCAACGCCTGGTCGAATCGACCCTCGGCCAAAGATGAGGTGACGAGCAGCTCGAGCATGCTGGCGTGGCGTCGCAACAGTGCCTCGCGATAGGCCGCGGCCCAATCGGCGTAGCGATCCCCCGGCAGCAGCTCGCCTCGGTAGATGCGCACCGCCTCTTCGGCCAGTCGGGCGACGTCTTCGGGCGTGCCGTCACAGGTCAACGCGGCGGTGGCCACATCCTCGAAGCGGTCGATGTCGGTGCTGGCCCCTTTGGCCAAGCAGATCAGGTTGCCCTCGCGCAACAACAGGTCGCCGCAGGCCCCGCGAATCCGCCACAGCACATTGCGCAAACGCCGGCTCCCGACTCCTTGGGCCGCCTCGGGCCAGAGCATCTCGACCAGTTCGTCGACGTGGATCTTCTTGTGCAAGGTGACGATCTTGAGCGCCTGGGCCGCCAGGCTCTGGGGGATGGCGATCACGCTGCCCCGGCGGGTCACGGTGAACTCACCGAGCAGGGCGATGTCCCACTCGTGGGTGGCGGGCGACCACTGCGGTGCGGGGTCGTGGGCGACCACCACCGGAGTGGTCTCCCCCAACGCGCTCGGCGCCGTCTCGGTCACTCCGGCGCTTTCGACCGGCGGCGTCTCGATGGTGAGTTCCTGGTCGGCCAACACGGCGAAGCCATCGGCGCCCAATTGTTCGAACACGTGGCGCGAACGGTTGAGCCGCATCCGGGCCTCGGCGAAGCGCGACGCGCCGGTCAGCCGCACGCCGGCGCACAGGTCGATGTGGGCCAAGAGCATGGAGAGGCACCGCCGCCGGTCTGGGCCCGGTGGAAGTGCTCGAGTGCGACTTCGAGGTCGGGTTCACAGATGCCACCGAAGAGGTCGAGGATGGCCTCGTGGCCGCTCGCGGCACGCAACGACGGGGTGATCGCGCCCAGCAGTTGGCGGGCGTCGTCGGGTGAGCGACCGAGCAGGCACATCACCCCGAGCAGGGGTGCGTGGAAGACCGAGAAGTCGAGGCCGACCGCATCGCTTTTACGGGTGAACTCCATGACGCCGGCGATCCAGGTGTGCGCAACCGTGCTCCGCTGGGCCTGCTGCTCGAGGATGGCCAGGTTCACCTGGGCCTGGACCCGGGGCAGCGGTCCGACGTCGCCCGCTTCGCCCAGCACGAGGGCCGAGGCCGCCAAGGCCCCGTGCGGATCGTTGCGGGCGGCACCAGATAGCCGCTCACGGCACGGGCCCGGGCCGCCAAGATGGCCAGCCCGGACCGGTCGGCTTGGGCCGCCGCGGCATTGACGACCTGGTCGATGTCCGCCCCCCGGCACGTGGCGAGCCCCACCATCGTGTGGGTCAACGGCGCGACGGCGAGCAACGGCTCGTCGCCGACCAGCGCGGCGCAATCGTGGATCCAGGTGGCCCAGGCGTCGGCGAGCTGGGGCGGACCCGAGAGCAGGGCGCCCTGGCCGACCACGAAGGCCACCTGGGGCGACGACAAGAACCGCTGGGTCTTGCGCATGAGCTGGGACACCGGGTTTGCAATATCGCTGACCGGGTCGAGGGCAGCGCCCGCGAGCAAGCGCACGATGCCGTGCATGGCGCGGGCCAGCGCCTCGAGCCTGACTGTTGAGCGAGGCGGACGTCGCACGGGCGATCGTCGCCTTGGCGACCGCCTCTTCATAGCGGCCGGCGAGCACCAAACAGGCTGCGGCGTCGAGATGGGCCAGCACCGCCAGCACCGGGTCCTCGGGACCGCAGGCCGCGATGGAATCGGCGAACAGCTCGAGCACGTCGTCGCCGACGGAGGTCTGGAAACGCACCCGGGCCAGTTGGTAGAGCGCCTTGGCCCGCACCGATGGTGCCAGGGCCAAGTCGACGGCCTGGTCGGCGCACTGGGCCGCTCGCACCTGCTCTGACGCCATCATCCACAGTCCCGACGCACGGGCCAGGCTGAGGGCCTGGCCGTCGGGTCCCTGGGCGAATCCCGCCGCGGCCTCTTCGTGGCGGGCGGCATCACGCGGCGAACCGCGGTCGAGCGAGTGCAGCACCGCGGCCTGTTGGTGGTGCGCCGCGACCTCGCGGTCGGGCTGATTCGACGGAGCCCGCGTGGTAGGCACCTCGCTCGATATTGCCGTGGGCCGACATGGTCAGGGCGAGCACACGATGGGCGGCGATCCGCAGGTCCTCTGGCATCAGGTGGTAGGCGGAAGCGGCGACCAGGGGATGGGTGAAGTCGATGCGATCACCGCGCTGGACCAAGATGCCCAGACCGCGGGCGTGGTCCAATGCGTCGGGGTCGAGGTCGAGTTCGGTGAACATCTTGGGGTACTCAGAGGTCTTGACCCGACCGGCCGCCCACCCCGAGGGCCGAGGCCGTGGCCGGCGGCAGCCCCAAGAGCACCGCGCCATCGGCGCGCACGATGTCGTCGCCCATGGGGACCACCGGCGGCAGGGGTTGCCAATCGGCCCGCTGTTGGGGGGTGAGCCGGCTGTACCCGTCGAGAACAGGCAGAGC
>CAWDCE010000026.1:0-109546 GCA_963800725.1 uncultured Acidimicrobiaceae bacterium
GCAGTTCTTGCATCGCTGGTCGATCGAGGTTCTTCCCGGACCGAACCTTCGTCCGCCAGTATTCGCACCGGTCCAAGTTCTCGGAGTCGGGCAAACTCCCGGCACCGCTTCGCCTGGGCATCGGGGGAGAAAGTCAATTTGATCTTCCGTCGATACCCTCACATACGCAATCGTCTGGCTCATTTTCTGCCTCCCTGTCCGTCATCCTTGTCGATAAAGTCGCTGCCCAATCGTGATTAACGTTGCGGCGGCTCTGGTGAGGTCACGTCCGTCACTCACGTCGATCACCACCGCCATGTTTTGACCCGGCGTTTTGCTCCCACTTCGCAGCGTCCCCGGAGTCCCAAACCGTCAGCGTCCGCTCGCCGTCATCGGGCGCAAGCTCTGCCACGAGTTGATCCGCTGCTGCTTTGCTTTCCTCATCCACTGGCTCACCGAAGTTGGCGTGAAGCCCTGTGCGACGTGGTATCGATGGCTCTGGCGACCGACCTCCTCAGGAGACCAGTCCTTCTGGGCATACTTGCATCCGTATCGTGCGGCCCGCCGCCAACCTTCTCTTGGATTCGCGGAGAGTCCTAATGGCTCGCCCTTCGGCGCCCTATTAGCGGTCGCGAAATCCGATACCCACACGTACCCATGGCCCCAAAGGTCGGCGATTGAAGCATGGGGCTGTCGTTTCGCAAGAAAGAAGTTCACGTGCCATCCGTCCCCGCCGGGATGAAGTTCAGGTGAGTACCAGTAGGGGAGGGCGGTACCGCCATTCCCGACACGAAGTCTCCGAGCAAACTCCGATACTTGCCTCATCACGGTCCGACGGTCCGTGGCCGCAACCGCATAGGTGAGAACCCACATATAGCGCAGCCGATTCCGCACGAAATATCGTCGTGACCGAGCGGCTGCCCGATTGTTGGCAGCCTGCCAGATCGCCGCTTCGTCTCTTTGTGGCGCCGGCGATTCCTCAAAGACGTCGGGCCCAGAGCTATCGTCCGAGACCTTCAACTCGCCCTATTCGACACCACCATGACCCGACGGGATCAGCGACCACTCCGCCATCAAAGGTCGGCTCAAACCTCGGCACTGCCTCGATTTCGGGCGCCCCACCAGAGCGAGGTCTCGATGATCGCCAGATCAGGGATGCCTCACCGCATTCTGGCCAGTGTGTGAACCACCAGCCGCACCCATCAACGGGCTCGCACCTTGACGAGTTGTGTTCCTTTGTCAAGTGAAAGGAGGCCAATTGCAACCTCAATTTGACCTGTCATCTTCGTGTCTCCGAGCGCTAGGACCAATAGATGGATCCCGCTTCGTGATTCACGACATCGGTAACCCACGAAGCGGGTTACCGGTCAGCTCCCTCTTTGCGCCGGTTCGCCCGGGATCTCGTTCGATCTCCGGGACACTGTCTCTTTTTGAATGGGAGCTTGCCCCGCCTGGGTACTGGCGGCTCCGTGCCTTTTTACCGGCCGGATCCGGACCTACCTGAGGTCCGAAACGAATAAATTGTTCGGAAAATACATCCCAAGGCCCTTAAGCGTTTCGGGCATCCTCTGCCCTCCCAACTGCGAAGGGCCACTCGGCGAAGAGTAAACCACACTGACGTAACTATGTCCACACACCGTTTGCGGGCGCTTGACTTGACGGGCGGGCGTTGCCAGATCCCTCCGGGCTGGTGGACCGCCTGCCCCTGGGGGACGCCCCCGCCATCAGTCCGAGGACCCCAAGTCAGGCCAATAAATGGGGGGGTGTCGGCGTGGCTCTCGGGGAGTGCATCAACCAGACCGACTGCAGACCCCCTTTCGACCCGCTTCGTCGGCGACTCGAACTCGCAAACTGGCCCCCTTCTTCCTTAGGGACATTGGCCGCTTAGAATGTCGTGACGAAGCTGAATCCACCGTGAATCGATATGACGGTTGGTCCGACTAAGAGGTGGTTGAGCCACGTGTCGGTCACACCGTAGGTTCCGGCTGGCACACGAAACCGGAAAGTACCTCCACTCAGAACGGCCTCCGATTCATAGGGGTGAAACCCTCTCTCTATGGAGCCCTTCAAGAGTTACGACCAAATGAGAGGGGTAAGGCTTCGGAGACCAACCCGAGGGGCCACAGTCCGTTGCCGTACCTGTCAATTCACCGGCCAGCTTGCGAACCCCTGGGTCCTCTGCGCACTTGACCCATTGGCGCAGGAACTCACCACGACTCCAAAGCCCAGCACCAGAACGAGGACTGAAGGAGCCCAACTCGCGATTGTTGTCCAGCCATTTTTGAATTGCTCGCATTTCTCATGTCAGATGGTGACCGAGATGTTCAGATTCATCTGATTCTTCGAACGGTTTAACTGAATGCACGCACCTCCGAAATGCCAACATTCCGCCGACTAATACGTCATCACGGTCACGTTGTAACCGATCGCGATGCTCAACCAGAATTCGACCACTTGCTCGGGCTCGTAGTACACGGAGGAGCAGCTCGTTAGACCACTGCCTGGACAGGATAGGATCATTCCAACCGCGTCCGATGCTCCCATTGGCGTTGAAGTTGTAGACGGGACCGCCGCTGTCGCCCGGCCTAGCAAGCTCGCCAACGCCGTCGGTAGAGAACTCCAAATCACATATCCCGTTGTTGCACTCGATTCAGCGCCATGGTGTACGAACATGCATTAGTCCAACCATACGCAGCGCTGTGAAAGTAGCCGTCAAAACAGACGGGTTCTCCGACGTACGGCGTGTTCTCCACCGAATCCACTTCAACTCCGGTGCTCAACCCTGTGTAGATAATCCTCGAGCGGCTGCCGGGTAAGTACTGATCAGCTGGGAATCGTTGTACCCAAACTCCGAACCGGCCAAGAAAACACCAGGAGGAGATCCATTCTGGTACGACTGGTCTGGCTGACAGTGAGGACGCGGGAACGCCGATGAAGCCGCCCCCGCCGTTCTGTTGGTGCAAGAGGAAAGCCGGCAGTGCATTCGCCGAAGGCGTCGTCTTGTCTTCAAATCCGCACCCCACCACGGTGGGCCATCGGAAGCCTTACTAGCAGCGGTGGACGGGCTGCCTCTGAAGATATCGAGACGTTGTTGCTTCCAATGAGGTCCTCGATCGCCTGAGTTCCGGCTGGAGTCAGATCGTAAACCCCTACATCAAAAGTGTTCCGTTGGTACGTTGTGGGTCCGTAATCATTCACCTCCACTCCCTCAGATTCCAGTTGCGCATTTGACTGCGTGATCAGATTCTCGTTGGCCATCATGGCGGCAAGCGCTATCGACGCCTGCACGTACTGCACGATGACATTGACACGCCCGGAGTTGATCGAGGCAGAGATGCCAGGGCACCTGCGACAATCTGCTGCCGACGGACTGAATAGCCGATGATCCATGCGGACGACGCGAATTACTGACGTCGCCACTTCGATATACATTCATCCCGGCGCGCCTACTCGCCTGTGTGGATAGGCCGGATCAACCACAACCGGCGTTTCCAGAAATTCCCACATATTGGGATTGGCGATACTCTCGAGGCCGGAAGTTGGGTTTCGGATCCGAAGAAAAACGGAAGTTAACGGATGATCAGCGTTTTCGGCACCAGGACAGCAGCGAGTTGCACCGACCCAGCGACAACGGCAGCGAGCGAAGTCGCCGCGACAATCGCCGATATCGATATCAAACGATACTTCGGCATATGGCCCCCCAATCATCCGCCAATCTCTGCAAGCTCGATGTGCTTACGATTCATCCGAGCTATCAACGCCTAAGTACCTCGTACGGTATCAGAGTGAATCTACGGACATACCCCTGTCTGTCAGGCTGACGTGAGGTCCACACGCATTTTGGAAGTTTGGGGACCTGCACCACTCCGAGCAATCCACCTCTGCTCTCCCTCTTGCGTTCCCAGATGGCCGCTTCGACCCGTAGCCGTTGCTCTTCGGGTCAGATGGAAGTGTGTCGCCACCGCCCACGTCAGCTGATCCAGCTGTGATCTTGTGTCAGTGGAAGGCATTGTCATCCATCACCCCGTCGGTGACTATCCCCGACCGCGGGTGGAGCACACGCGGTGCGACGGCAATAGAGTGGCGGTGCACCTGCCGGACCCAAACGCCCAAGTCGAGCGATGTAATAGCTGGGAGACCGACGAACCCGTGCCGTGTCGCCGTCGGTGGACCGCCCCACAGGACCATTGCGGAAAAACGGCCGCCTCCTCCGTGTCGGTGTGGCGGAACTTCGTGGACAAGGATTTGGCGACGCACCTGGCCCGGATACCCCCCACCACGTTCCTGACAGCCGGGGTCCATGGGTGCCCCCCAACGCGGTTATCGGGTGCGACACGTCCTCGCCGCCACCGTTCGGTGGCGAAAGCCTCCAAATGATTGGATCGGAATGAGCCAATCGCTCCTCCGACACAGTGGGATGTCGCGGTAATCGTGGACGGCCGTCGCGGTTGATGTCGCGGGACATCGTCGGCGTCGCGAGACATCATGGACTATTCGGGGATCCGTGTCAGCTTCCCAGGGGTTGATAGACCCGCTTGGTATCTAGTTTCAGGCGTCGAATCATCGTTCCGTCAAGGGTTGTCAAAGATGATCCAAAACGGCAGCACCCGAGCGTGAAAAAGATGGTCGAAAACGGCAGCCCTGGTCCCCGTGGACTCCCATCCCCGACACGTTGAGACAACCCACAGGACAAGCGCAGTCGCTCGAATTCCTTCGGGAGTATCCGCAGCCCGATTGGAGGGGTTGGGCATTTCGACGGCGCCATTAACCCCACTCGGCCGAACCGCCGCGACCTACACTCCCGCGCTATGACTAAGTGGGAGTACACAACGGTATCAACGACATTGGAACGTAACACCGAGTTCCGCTTTCCAACGGCACCGTGGCTCGCGATGTTGAACGGACTCGGGGACGAGGGTTGGGAGCTAGTCGGATCAGTCCAGCTATTCGCCGACAAGACGACTGTCTCAGTCTTGGTGGCGAAACGTCCAAAGGGATAGAGCACGACTCAACGCCCGCGGTCGCTTCACCCCGGCCGGGTCGTCGATTCGGGGTCCATCGAGGTTGATGGCCGCGGCATCACTTGTCTCGGCTGTGGGAGTGGCTGTGCTGATTTACCGGCTCTACCGGACCCCCCGTTCTTTGTGCTCGATGACATTGACTTTCATTGCGGGTTCCGACTCGGTGGGGACATGGCAAGGACATTGGGATTCCTTTTGGCGGCTGCCGGATTTTGGATTGTGTCCAGTGCTCGTCCGTCCAAGCCGGAAGCACAAGAGGGCGAGCGACGGTGAATCAGTCCGCCAGAATGCAGGAACGCCCCGAGCCGAAGCCAGGGGCGTTCCGAAGTCTGGTCCAAAATCGATGGTGAGTGCTATTCGGACTCAATCACCGCAATGGCCAGCTCCAGAGCCTCGGCGATGTTGATCGCAGCCGACATGGTCCGGGCCGTCCCGATGATGGGAGCCACAGCGACGAGAACACTCTGTGCATCCTCGAGCGTGATTCCAGCTTCAGCTGCAGGCCCGATGTTCAAGAGGTAAGAGGCGGGACCGGCGTCGACTGCCGCCAGAGCGGCGAGTCGAACCAACATCAGGGCGCCTGGTGGCAGATCAGCCTCCACGACTGACACCGCAGTCATGGCGGCGAGCGTGTCGAGGACTGGAGTGTCTTCGGGCATGGTTGGAACTCCTTTTCGTGTGAGGATTCGCTTACTCGCACTTCATAGCATCGAGAGGAGGGGTCGTCACCCGGAGCGAGGGCTGCGCACTCCGCTGACACAACGCTGAGAGGAGGCCAGACACAGAAGGAGCTGACGCCACCGTTCGCCGGTTATCGGCTGCACCAAGCCTTCAGTCGCCAGTCGGCTCTTGCTTCCATCTGCCCTCCGACACAACTGAGAGGGATTCAGCCATCGAGCGTGATCGTTTCCAATTGGTGCAGAACATCCGAGGTATTCACGCCGAGCGCGCCCAGCAGCACCGCCGCAGGATCCGGCATCTGGAGGGTGAGGATCTGGGCCAGCACCTGCTGAGCTGTGACCCGGGTCTTCCGGCGATTGTGCTTGGCCGCTCTTTCGAGCACCTTCTTCGCCGCGGGCGTCATGCGGAGGCGATCCTTGTTAATGACGGCCCTAAAGGTCGGCTTCTTCGGCACGGCGTGCATCGGCAGTGGGGGAGTGTCGGCGACCGACCCTATGCCCAGGGCACCTAAGGCTTGGTGATCAAGCGACTCGAGGGCCTGTCGGGCTTGCTGCAGGCTGACTCCCAAGACGGTTTCGATTGAGGGATCTTCCAATAGGCCGAGCAAGAGGTGATCTGTGCCAGTTCGGCGATCACCTCGGCGACGAGCCTCCTCACACGCCTGCAGATAGATGGCCCAGACGTGATGTACCTCAGGCAGAACCGATTCGGTCGTCATGATGACTCCTTGTGGTATTTGGTGTGGACGGATTGACGCGTGACGCCCAACGCGTCGCCTATCTGCTGCCAAGACCAGCCCTTTTCCCGGGCAGACGCGACCTGGTTCGCTTCAACTCTCTCGGCCAGGCGATGGAGCGCCAACGAGGCGCGAAGCCCTATTGCCGGGTCATCCGACGACAGCTTCCCGCTGAAATCCTCGATATCCATGAGTGTCAATATAGACTGACAACAATGGGGCGTCAATTCAAACTGACATTCCAGATCGCGCTGTCCAGGCCTCCCCGGTTCCCGGCTGGATGAGCGAGCGTCCTCATGCCGACTGTGCAATAACCATTTGCTCGACGGTTCGCGTGGACCGGCGACCGTTGGGGCTCCTTTTGGCATCTCAGCGTGATTTCCAAATAACTATCTGCACGATTCGATACCCCGTGCATTCCAGGCAACCCGGGTCGCCCGCGCCATCGTTCGCACCGAAACATGTCGAGTGGCTTGTGTCATTGCCCGACGCAGTTAGGGGGCACACTCTGCTGGTCGAAAAG
The DNA here is from genome assembly GCA_963800725.1 of uncultured Acidimicrobiaceae bacterium. Classification (GTDB taxonomy): domain Bacteria; phylum Actinomycetota; class Acidimicrobiia; order Acidimicrobiales; family RAAP-2; genus Bog-473. The sequence continues at coordinate 6,941 of CAWDCE010000026.1, forward strand.
AGGTAGCGCCTGTTGCATCGAGATGGGGCACCACCCCAAGGTCGACTACGTACCACTGGTCGTGTCTTTTACGGGCGACATTTGAACAATTGATGGCCGTGCCGTGTTTCGAATGTCTATGGCCGACCGCTGGCTCAGCAGTTTCTCGGCAAATTGTGCTTAGAAGTTCGATGTTTCGGGAATAATTTTTTAAAAAAAAAAAAAAAAAAAAAAAAAAAAAAAAAAAAAAAAAAAAAAAAAAAAAAAAAAAAAAAAAAAAAAAAAAAAAAAAAAAAAAAAAAAAAAAAAAAAAAAAAAAAAAAAAAAAAAAAAAAAAAAAAAAAAAAAAAAAAAAAAAAAAAAAAAAAAAAAAAAAAAAAAAAAAAAAAAAAAAAAAAAAAAAAAAAAAAAAAAAAAAAAAAAAAAAAAAAAAAAAAAAAAAAAAAAAAAAAAAAAAAAAAAAAAAAAAAAAAAAAAAAAAAAAAAAAAAAAAAAAAAAAAAAAAAAAAAAAAAAAAAAAAAAAAAAAAAAAAAAAAAAAAAAAAAAAAAAAAAAAAAAAAAAAAAAAAAAAAAAAAAAAAAAAAAAAAAAAAAAAAAAAAAAAAAAAAAAAAAAAAAAAAAAAAAAAAAAAAAAAAAAAAAAAAAAAAAAAAAAAAAAAAAAAAAAAAAAAAAAAAAAAAAAAAAAAAAAAAAAAAAAAAAAAAAAAAAAAAAAAAAAAAAAAAAAAAAAAAAAAAAAAAAAAAAAAAAAAAAAAAAAAAAAAAAAAAAAAAAAAAAAAAAAAAAAAAAAAAAAAAAAAAAAAAAAAAAAAAAAAAAAAAAAAAAAAAAAAAAAAAAAAAAAAAAAAAAAAAAAAAAAAAAAAAAAAAAAAAAAAAAAAAAAAAAAAAAAAAAAAAAAAAAAAAAAAAAAAAAAAAAAAAAAAAAAAAAAAAAAAAAAAAAAAAAAAAAAAAAAAAAAAAAAAAAAAAAAAAAAAAAAAAAAAAAAAAAAAAAAAAAAAAAAAAAAAAAAAAAAAAAAAAAAAAAAAAAAAAAAAAAAAAAAAAAAAAAAAAAAAAAAAAAAAAAAAAAAAAAAAAAAAAAAAAAAAAAAAAAAAAAAAAAAAAAAAAAAAAAAAAAAAAAAAAAAAAAAAAAAAAAAAAAAAAAAAAAAAAAAAAAAAAAAAAAAAAAAAAAAAAAAAAAAAAAAAAAAAAAAAAAAAAAAAAAAAAAAAAAAAAAAAAAAAAAAAAAAAAAAAAAAAAAAAAAAAAAAAAAAAAAAAAAAAAAAAAAAAAAAAAAAAAAAAAAAAAAAAAAAAAAAAAAAAAAAAAAAAAAAAAAAAAAAAAAAAAAAAAAAAAAAAAAAAAAAAAAAAAAAAAAAAAAAAAAAAAAAAAAAAAAAAAAAAAAAAAAAAAAAAAAAAAAAAAAAAAAAAAAAAAAAAAAAAAAAAAAAAAAAAAAAAAAAAAAAAAAAAAAAAAAAAAAAAAAAAAAAAAAAAAAAAAAAAAAAAAAAAAAAAAAAAAAAAAAAAAAAAAAAAAAAAAAAAAAAAAAAAAAAAAAAAAAAAAAAAAAAAAAAAAAAAAAAAAAAAAAAAAAAAAAAAAAAAAAAAAAAAAAAAAAAAAAAAAAAAAAAAAAAAAAAAAAAAAAAAAAAAAAAAAAAAAAAAAAAAAAAAAAAAAAAAAAAAAAAAAAAAAAAAAAAAAAAAAAAAAAAAAAAAAAAAAAAAAAAAAAAAAAAAAAAAAAAAAAAAAAAAAAAAAAAAAAAAAAAAAAAAAAAAAAAAAAAAAAAAAAAAAAAAAAAAAAAAAAAAAAAAAAAAAAAAAAAAAAAAAAAAAAAAAAAAAAAAAAAAAAAAAAAAAAAAAAAAAAAAAAAAAAAAAAAAAAAAAAAAAAAAAAAAAAAAAAAAAAAAAAAAAAAAAAAAAAAAAAAAAAAAAAAAAAAAAAAAAAAAAAAAAAAAAAAAAAAAAAAAAAAAAAAAAAAAAAAAAAAAAAAAAAAAAAAAAAAAAAAAAAAAAAAAAAAAAAAAAAAAAAAAAAAAAAAAAAAAAAAAAAAAAAAAAAAAAAAAAAAAAAAAAAAAAAAAAAAAAAAAAAAAAAAAAAAAAAAAAAAAAAAAAAAAAAAAAAAAAAAAAAAAAAAAAAAAAAAAAAAAAAAAAAAAAAAAAAAAAAAAAAAAAAAAAAAAAAAAAAAAAAAAAAAAAAAAAAAAAAAAAAAAAAAAAAAAAAAAAAAAAAAAAAAAAAAAAAAAAAAAAAAAAAAAAAAAAAAAAAAAAAAAAAAAAAAAAAAAAAAAAAAAAAAAAAAAAAAAAAAAAAAAAAAAAAAAAAAAAAAAAAAAAAAAAAAAAAAAAAAAAAAAAAAAAAAAAAAAAAAAAAAAAAAAAAAAAAAAAAAAAAAAAAAAAAAAAAAAAAAAAAAAAAAAAAAAAAAAAAAAAAAAAAAAAAAAAAAAAAAAAAAAAAAAAAAAAAAAAAAAAAAAAAAAAAAAAAAAAAAAAAAAAAAAAAAAAAAAAAAAAAAAAAAAAAAAAAAAAAAAAAAAAAAAAAAAAAAAAAAAAAAAAAAAAAAAAAAAAAAAAAAAAAAAAAAAAAAAAAAAAAAAAAAAAAAAAAAAAAAAAAAAAAAAAAAAAAAAAAAAAAAAAAAAAAAAAAAAAAAAAAAAAAAAAAAAAAAAAAAAAAAAAAAAAAAAAAAAAAAAAAAAAAAAAAAAAAAAAAAAAAAAAAAAAAAAAAAAAAAAAAAAAAAAAAAAAAAAAAAAAAAAAAAAAAAAAAAAAAAAAAAAAAAAAAAAAAAAAAAAAAAAAAAAAAAAAAAAAAAAAAAAAAAAAAAAAAAAAAAAAAAAAAAAAAAAAAAAAAAAAAAAAAAAAAAAAAAAAAAAAAAAAAAAAAAAAAAAAAAAAAAAAAAAAAAAAAAAAAAAAAAAAAAAAAAAAAAAAAAAAAAAAAAAAAAAAAAAAAAAAAAAAAAAAAAAAAAAAAAAAAAAAAAAAAAAAAAAAAAAAAAAAAAAAAAAAAAAAAAAAAAAAAAAAAAAAAAAAAAAAAAAAAAAAAAAAAAAAAAAAAAAAAAAAAAAAAAAAAAAAAAAAAAAAAAAAAAAAAAAAAAAAAAAAAAAAAAAAAAAAAAAAAAAAAAAAAAAAAAAAAAAAAAAAAAAAAAAAAAAAAAAAAAAAAAAAAAAAAAAAAAAAAAAAAAAAAAAAAAAAAAAAAAAAAAAAAAAAAAAAAAAAAAAAAAAAAAAAAAAAAAAAAAAAAAAAAAAAAAAAAAAAAAAAAAAAAAAAAAAAAAAAAAAAAAAAAAAAAAAAAAAAAAAAAAAAAAAAAAAAAAAAAAAAAAAAAAAAAAAAAAAAAAAAAAAAAAAAAAAAAAAAAAAAAAAAAAAAAAAAAAAAAAAAAAAAAAAAAAAAAAAAAAAAAAAAAAAAAAAAAAAAAAAAAAAAAAAAAAAAAAAAAAAAAAAAAAAAAAAAAAAAAAAAAAAAAAAAAAAAAAAAAAAAAAAAAAAAAAAAAAAAAAAAAAAAAAAAAAAAAAAAAAAAAAAAAAAAAAAAAAAAAAAAAAAAAAAAAAAAAAAAAAAAAAAAAAAAAAAAAAAAAAAAAAAAAAAAAAAAAAAAAAAAAAAAAAAAAAAAAAAAAAAAAAAAAAAAAAAAAAAAAAAAAAATTTTTTTTTTTTTTTTTTTTTTTTTTTTTTTTTTTTTTTTTTTTTTTTTTTTTTTTTTTTTTTTTTTTTTTTTTTTTTTTTTTTTTTTTTTTTTTTTTTTTTTTTTTTTTTTTTTTTTTTTTTTTTTTTTTTTTTTTTTTTTTTTTTTTTTTTTTTTTTTTTTTTTTTTTTTTTTTTTTTTTTTTTTTTTTTTTTTTTTTTTTTTTTTTTTTTTTTTTTTTTTTTTTTTTTTTATTACGCTCACCGAGGCGATAGACACGGAGACGCCGACGGGCCGCGCCATGTGGCAAATGATAGGCGTGTTAGCCGAGCTGGAAAAAAGCCTTATCTCGGAGCGCACCCACGCCGGAGTGAAGGACGCGAAACGCCGAGGCGTGAAATTCGGACGAAAGCCAAAGCTAACGACAAAACAAATCGACCACGCTTGAAAGCAGATCGGCCAGAAAGAACTACCTGCGGACGTGGCCGCGCTGTTGAACGTCAACCTCACACGCTTACCGGTTTTTTTTTTTTTTTTTTTTTTTTTTTTTTTTTTTTTTTTTTTTTTTTTTTTTTTTTTTTTTTTTTTTTTTTTTTTTTTTTTTTTTTTTTTTTTTTTTTTTTTTTTTTTTTTTTTTTTTTTTTTTTTTTTTTTTTTTTTTTTTTTTTTTTTTTTTTTTTTTTTTTTTTTTTTTTTTTTTTTTTTTTTTTTTTTTTTTTTTTTTTTTTTTTTTTTTTTTTTTTTTTTTTTTTTTTTTTTTTTTTTTTTTTTTTTTTTTTTTTTTTTTTTTTTTTTTTTTTTTTTTTTTTTTTTTTTTTTTTTTTTTTTTTTTTTTTTTTTTTTTTTTTTTTTTTTTTTTTTTTTTTTTTTTTTTTTTTTTTTTTTTTTTTTTTTTTTTTTTTTTTTTTTTTTTTTTTTTTTTTTTTTTTTTTTTTTTTTTTTTTTTTTTTTTTTTTTTTTTTTTTTTTTTTTTTTTTTTTTTTTTTTTTTTTTTTTTTTTTTTTTTTTTTTTTTTTTTTTTTTTTTTTTTTTTTTTTTTTTTTTTTTTTTTTTTTTTTTTTTTTTTTTTTTTTTTTTTTTTTTTTTTTTTTTTTTTTTTTTTTTTTTTTTTTTTTTTTTTTTTTTTTTTTTTTTTTTTTTTTTTTTTTTTTTTTTTTTTTTTTTTTTTTTTTTTTTTTTTTTTTTTTTTTTTTTTTTTTTTTTTTTTTTTTTTTTTTTTTTTTTTTTTTTTTTTTTTTTTTTTTTTTTTTTTTTTTTTTTTTTTTTTTTTTTTTTTTTTTTTTTTTTTTTTTTTTTTTTTTTTTTTTTTTTTTTTTTTTTTTTTTTTTTTTTTTTTTTTTTTTTTTTTTTTTTTTTTTTTTTTTTTTTTTTTTTTTTTTTTTTTTTTTTTTTTTTTTTTTTTTTTTTTTTTTTTTTTTTTTTTTTTTTTTTTTTTTTTTTTTTTTTTTTTTTTTTTTTTTTTTTTTTTTTTTTTTTTTTTTTTTTTTTTTTTTTTTTTTTTTTTTTTTTTTTTTTTTTTTTTTTTTTTTTTTTTTTTTTTTTTTTTTTTTTTTTTTTTTTTTTTTTTTTTTTTTTTTTTTTTTTTTTTTTTTTTTTTTTTTTTTTTTTTTTTTTTTTTTTTTTTTTTTTTTTTTTTTTTTTTTTTTTTTTTTTTTTTTTTTTTTTTTTTTTTTTTTTTTTTTTTTTTTTTTTTTTTTTTTTTTTTTTTTTTTTTTTTTTTTTTTTTTTTTTTTTTTTTTTTTTTTTTTTTTTTTTTTTTTTTTTTTTTTTTTTTTTTTTTTTTTTTTTTTTTTTTTTTTTTTTTTTTTTTTTTTTTTTTTTTTTTTTTTTTTTTTTTTTTTTTTTTTTTTTTTTTTTTTTTTTTTTTTTTTTTTTTTTTTTTTTTTTTTTTTTTTTTTTTTTTTTTTTTTTTTTTTTTTTTTTTTTTTTTTTTTTTTTTTTTTTTTTTTTTTTTTTTTTTTTTTTTTTTTTTTTTTTTTTTTTTTTTTTTTTTTTTTTTTTTTTTTTTTTTTTTTTTTTTTTTTTTTTTTTTTTTTTTTTTTTTTTTTTTTTTTTTTTTTTTTTTTTTTTTTTTTTTTTTTTTTTTTTTTTTTTTTTTTTTTTTTTTTTTTTTTTTTTTTTTTTTTTTTTTTTTTTTTTTTTTTTTTTTTTTTTTTTTTTTTTTTTTTTTTTTTTTTTTTTTACGCTCCCCCCTATTAATAGTAAGTAATAGTTTTTCTTTGTAGTTAGGGTGCTTCGCCCTGTGGATAAGTTGAAAGCGGAACGAAGAACACCGGGGAGCTACGCGGCACATAAGGAACACGCCTAACGGCGTGTGACTTTTAGAAGCCGGCTACGCTGGCAGTGAAATGGAGCGCAGCCCTACGGGGCGCACAACTATTTATTTACTGGCTTGTCTTATGCTGTCGCTCAGAAGAGACTCGCGTAAACTGGGGGGACTCGTCAATAGAAACACGGGGCGGGGCATCATGCGGAAGATGAACGACACGATCGGCGACCGAAGACGAAATCATGAGCGCTCTTTTCGGACGCACCAGCGGCGGGGCGCCGAAGGATATCCGCGAGCATCTGGGTTTCGCCGCCGACGCGATCAACGCCCACCAACGCGGCCTTTCGGTTCCCAGCCGTTGCGCTCAATTACCGCGACGAGCCCATACAGGCCATGACCATGATCGCCAACTGTTGCGATGAATACGGCTTTGACAGCGTGGTCCGCCACGTTCCCGGCCAACATCTGGAGCGTTGTACAGGCGCAGTACCCAGACAGGCCCGGCCTGCAGCCGTCACCCCGGCCACGCGGCAGCCGCCGCGCCCCCAAATGAAACCAGACGCGGGGAAAGCCCGCGACATGCTGGACGCTTTCGAGAGCGTAGGCGCGAAGGCCTTCGATGTGACCATAACGGACATCGACGGCGAAAAAATCCCGCGCCGGTTTCAGGCGAACCGCGGAGTTGACCAGCTCCGCGCCAGCATCGGCCCGTTAGCTCGAGATCGCAGCTCGAGCACGGGAGAACGTCATCATTCGCCCGCGATCGGCAGCCGCTACCCTGATACAACTTGACGACCTGCCGGCCGACGCGGCCGCACATAATAGCCGGGTATGCGTTCATGGTGCTTTGCACGTCGCAGGGAAATTTTCAGGCATGGGTTGCCGTGAAGGACGCGCCGCCCGATTTTGCCCGGCGACTTCGCAAGGGCGCCGGAGCCGATCCATCGGCGAGCGGCGCCACCCGGATAAGCGGAAGCCTGAATTTCAAAAGGAAGTATTCGCCGGCCTTTCCTCTGGTCGAAATCACAGAAGCGAACGCCGGCAGGATCACGACTGCCGACGAACTGGACAGCGCCGGACTTCGTCGCACCGGCAGAGGAAGCCCCCCGCCGTGTTTCTAATCGTGTTTCTCAACCCGGCAGGGCAGGGAAGGCCCGGAGATGGCCGAGCTATGCGCTATGCGTCCAGAACGCCCCGCCCGTGCATCAGGGCGAGCGCCCGGACATCAGCCGGGCGGACTTCACATGGTGCATGCTGGCGATTGAATGGGGCCACAGCCCCGAGGACACCGCCGCCCGGCTGATGCTGGAGAGCAGCAAGGCGAAGGAGAAACGGCGAAGCCTACGCCGTCACGACCGCGACGAACGCGGCGGCCGCCGTGGCCCGCCGGGACCGGCCCGGCAAAATCAACGCCAGAGCCGTAAAAGCCAGAGTCTTTTCGCAAGGGCAGGGAAGGGGGATACCAACCTTCCACCCACCCTCGCCAAACGCACATAATATATTATATTTTTTTTTTTTTTTTTTTTTTTTTTTTTTTTTTTTTTTTTTTTTTTTTTAAGCTGTTTTCGCTTGCGTGGTCTGTTTTCGCCGCCGTATACTTCCGCCCCTCAAACAAAACGGGCAGGGGCCGCACATTGGACGAGGAACAAGCCGGGATCGGCCTCAAGGAGCGTTTTCGCGCTGCGTGGCGAAACACGTTCCGCGAGTGACCAGCAGGCACTTTCGCCGGGAAGTTCTCGGCAAAGTGAAGGGCGAAATTCTTCACTGGCACTGGATTTTGCAGCGCCGCTATGCGTGGATACACAGATTTCTGGATAAGCACAGGGCAATTGATCGTTGGGTTATGAAGTTGTGAACAGTCTTCACGTCCTTACTTCGCGTTTAAAAGTTTTTGGGGAGGGGCCGGGAGTGCAGCTTTAGACGGCGGGGGCAGCTTCGCCGCTTGACTCGGCGAGCTGGGCATGTCGGCTGGTTTGCTCATTGCGCGTGGAAGGTTGTTATCCATCCCCTTAATTTCAGTGGCGGTGATTGTGTAGTAGCCCAGCGCAGCAGTACGGGCATGTGGCGTATATCTCTTTTTAGTCTTTTACCGCGAGCGCCCCACAGAACACGCAGACGCCGCACGAGCAATGTAAACGCTTTGTGTTCACGCAACAGGGGCAATTGTAGGCACACTCGAATTAGTTGCAGTAGAAGTTTTGCGCGGCGGGCGGGATAGTATTATGGGGCGAGGCGGCAGCGTTTTCAGTAGATGCTTTATTGACGTTCTTTACGAGGCGGTAGAGTTCTCCGGGGTTGGTGCGCTGGTAGATTGCGATGGTTACCTGGCCCGTCTCTGCGCAAATCAACCTGATGCGTAGAACATCGAAGGTTATGGTTTCTCACGGCGTCGCTGGAAATATCCCAACCGCATTCCGGGTTCGGGCACATAACTTTCCGGTTGATGCTTTTCAACGACAGTTTGGATACTCTGCCGCAAACAGGGCACTGCATTTCGATTTTCGGTATACCGGAGGCCTGCACTTCCATGCTCTTAATTCTCTTGGCCTCGAATGCCTGTTTGCAACTTGGGCAGGGGACTTTGCGACCGATAGCCTGTCTATTTGCGGTAATGATTTTGCGCGCAACGAGGGCAGGCGATCTTGACTTAGCGCTGGCGGCGAGGGCTGAGGGTATATAGGGGCGGTTGTGGGGTACCGGCGGTTTAGTTTCTTGCGGCGCGTAAGGGTTGGGGCCGATCAGTGCTTTGATTTCGGGGTACTCCCAATAATTTCGCCGCCGCTCTTGGACGATGTTTGTGCTGAGCAGCGGCGCGTAAATGAAGCAGCCGCGTTCAGGGCCGCGCGTTTCCTGTTAGTGGCGCGAGTCTTGCACGGTTTCGCCGAAATTTTCGTTCCAGCTCCCGCCTGACCGCGAGAAGTTCATTGTTGAGACGGTTCACTTTCCCGCGAGGCGGATCACTTCCATTTCGGTTCGCTCATCAGTGATCGGTGTGAGATACAAGACCAGCTCGCATCCCGCCTTGATTTCGTTCCATCTCTCGTGTCCGTAAGCATTAGATCATCTGCGAGACGGACTGAGCTATCGGGATCATGGCAACCCGTGGCCCGCTCCATTGAGAACAGGGTTTGGAACACTTCTACCTTGCGCATGCGCGGGAATTAGTCGCAGATGGCGATGACGTGATGATTGCCGGGGGGGCAGGATAACATTTCATCAGCGATGCTGCTTAGAAGCGTATTGTAGAAGCGGGCGGCAGCTTCAGTGCGCGCTATTTTTGTTGGGACAACGATAAAGACCGTTGTCGGTTTTTATTCCGATTCAGGTAGAGGAAGCGCCACGGTTGACGGGGCGTGCGCACGACGCGTTCCATTTCCGGCGTTGCCATGAAGCAGAGGCGTTCCCCGGCAACCTTGAAGAACTCGCCGGTAGACTTCGACTTTTCGGCTCAGTCTGCCGCGAACATGGGAGAGACGACATTTGCACGTATTTGGTGCCGGTCTTCATGGCCTCGCGGGCGAAGGGGAAAATTTCTTCGGCTGTAGAATTATTGGCAGACTAGCGCTATGTTTGCTTCGGCAGGGTGCTGCGCCTTCAGGTGCTGAATGACGCCGGAGATCGCTCGCTTTGCGTTTCGGGTGAAAAACTCTCCGTGCTGCATCTCGCAGTAGTTGCCTTTCAGAAAGACATCCCCCGCGGCATCGCGTTGGCGCCGAAGGCCAGTGACAAGCGATCTTCGCATAAATACAGCATGTTGTAGCTGTCGGTTTCCCCGATCAGGTCAATAACGGCTTTTGGTAAACCATCGAACGATGGACAGAACACTTTCACCGGGCAGAGCCTTCGCAGAGTTTCTATCGTTTCAGCGAGCAGCTCGCCTTTGGGGTAGACGATGACTTTGCTCGGAGCAGGACGCCGCGGCTGGTGCATTCCGGCAAAGCAGGCTCGACGATCATCGCGGCGACGAGGGACGTGTTTTTTCCAGTGCGCGGGCCGCCGATGATCGCGATCCCATTTTGGCCTTTGTAGCGCATGATGCGCTCGGCGCTGTCCTCGCACAGGCGCAAGCCTTCGCTCGGCCTTGTGTTTGAGAGACCTATGCCGTCGCTTTCGACTTTCGATCTTCCATGCACGTCTGATGCTTCACGGGGGTTTTGGGCGTGGCAGTTTTTGCAGCTAAATCTATACTGCTGTCCAAAGAGTCCCACCTCCAAAGTCTCGGTGAATTGTTTATCTGTGTACTCGCTCATCCCATACTGCGTGTACCAATGCACGGGCAGAATGGCGCAGAGATCAACGGGTACGTCTATAAGGCAGCCGCACCCGCAGTTGAAGCATTGAATTCTCTTCTTCAGGCTCACTCGCTTTGCTCTCGGATAAGTGCGGGATTTATCGCGCGGGTTTTGTGTACTGCAGGCTGTGCACACAAATAGATACTGCAGTGCGAACAGTTCGGCTTCGGCAGTTTCGGCATAGGGGTAATCTTTTTCCGCGCGGCGACCGTAAGGTACCTTTTTGAGATGTTTTTCTGCCAGTGTCGTGATTGGCACTCGCGGCACCGGGCGGCACAGTTCAGCGGGCACATCCATTTCGTGTACGGTTCCGCAGTAGAAGCAATCGACGTATTTTTTCAGGCTGGTTAGGCGGAGATACTCCCCCTTGCGCTCGGGGTTTTCGGTTTCCGTGAACCAGTCGATGATTTTCTTCAGGGCGGCCATCGACGGATGATCTACAGCCACCCCATTTTCTGGAGCAGTTCGCGGTCGCGGGGAGCGACGACAGTATTTTTAAGAACCTCGATGATCACGTTCGGTTCCGGTTCCGATGTGCTGTAGGCAATCATGGCGGCCCCGACGATAATTTTAAACCGGGTATCGTCTTTTCGGCTTTTGCTTTTTCCTTCGCCTCGATTTGGGCAATTTGCTGCGCCAGCCTTTCCCGCTGTTGCTTCAGCTTTTGCAGCCGGTCGGCCTTTAAGCTTTTCTTAACTTCAGGTGTTGCGGTTGCTTCTGCCATAAAGCCCCCACTCGCGTTTCGGAGTACTTGTGAAGGCGCTGCATCGAGTAGCAGCATTACACAAGGCTGTACGTATATTTTAACAGTTCCTTGGTTGAGGATCGGTTAAATTGGGGCGACTCCGGCCAGAATAGAACCGGAGGGAATGAGGGTCGCCGTGTCGCGCGAAGGGGCGCAGCCACGGCTCAAGCAGACAATTTTTCAATTTTGATCTTGACGGCTCTCCGCTGCGCTCCGATCCGTCAAGACCCAAGCTCTTCGGGAAAATTGAAAAATTCTCCGCTTGTCCTCATTCTCTCCGGTTTTTTTCTGGCCAGACAACAGAAACAACTCGAAGGAGCACGACCTATGAGACAGCCTTACGTTTGGATTGGCAACAATGAAGCTCGGTTTTTGGTTACGTTTTCCCCGATGTGCTGGCGACGATTTTCATTACACAAGGCGGGTACGAGGTTTCATTGAAAATCCGGCCAGTTGTAACATTTCGGTTTTGGAAGGCGTTATCTCGCAAAGAGCGGCAGCGTAATACAGCGATTCTTCTCAGGTTGCCGCTATGTGGTGGAGTTTCCGAGCATGGGGGAGCTAGTGAAACGAGACGAAGATGATCCTTGAGGCTTTGGGTGTTTAGAACCGAGGAGCGCTGGCGATATCAGGTTTGCTTTTTTGCGGCCTCTGATCGGTTAAGAGTGGTATTACGCTGAGAGGTGGTGAGAAAAGCTGCAACGAAGAGAAGCACAATAACGTAAGGGCGCACTTATACGTTGCCGCTAAAGCGGCATCAGTGCGGCCCCGTTCCGGGGCAGGCCGCGCTGTAGGGCGCGGCTTTCGGCCTGCTATCCGGCAGGCTTTTAAACCGGGCTAGGCTCGGTGAGGGAGTTTGAAGGGCTTGTTTTGGTATGGCTGTATTTCACCTGTCGGTCGAAAGATGGTGTCGCGTGGCCGGGGCCAGAGCGCGATAGCGAAGGCTGCGTACAATTCGCGGGAGCACCTTGAAAATGAGCGCACCGGCATAAGTCAACGACTACAGCGTAAGGACGGCTTGTTGTTTTCCGGCATCTTGCGCGAAGGATGCGCCTGGATTGGGCTTATGATCGAGAGGCCCTCTGGAACGCTGTCGAGCAGCGCGAGAACAGGAAAAAGAGCGCGCAGCTTGCGTGAAATTGAAATTGGCCTGCCTTCATGAATTGACCGATGACCAGCGCCGCCAGCTCGTCACGGATTTTGTGCGAGAGCAGTTTCAGCGCAAGGGCATGGTGGCGGATGTGGCTATTCATGAACGTCGGAGCACGGCGACCAGCGGAATTATCACGCGCACATTTTGCTCACCATCCGGGGAGATCGGGCCGGAAGGTTTCGGCGACAAAGTGCGCGAGTGGAACAGCCGCGAGCAGCTTCACGACTGGCGCGAGGCGTGGAGAGAACGGCGAACCGTTATCTGGAACGGCACGGCCACGAAGCTCGGATCGACCGCGGCAAACGCTCGAAGCCAAGGCATCGACCGGGAGCCGACGACACACCGGGGCGTTTTTGCCGAGGGCATGGAACGGAAGGGCGTCGAGACAGAACGCGGAAACATCTACCGCGATACGGTCGAGCGCAACGGAGCTTTATCGACCTTTCGCAGATTTGAGAATTGAACTTCGCGCGTTGAGTTAGCGATTGGGCGCGTGGCGGGCAAGACTGAGGAGTACCAGTGGCTGACATTGCCGGGGAAGCAATCGAAATGCTTGGCGATATGTTCGGGGCTACGGCGATGACGCGGAGCGAATTGAGATCGCGAAGGCGGCGCGGGAGCATCGCATTGAAGAACAGCACAGCGCTGCGGCGGAGGCTCGCGAGGAGAAGAGGTACCCGACCAGCAGGATCGGCAGCAGGCGGACGCCGCCAAGGCGAAGGAAATTGAGGAACGCAGAGCCGGTATTGGGAGCGGCAGCATGAGGCGAACTGGAACGATGAAAGCTCGGCGGTGAAAGTTTCGCGCGGAGCGAAAATCGCAGCGCAACTCTGGCGGCAGGAAACAAGGCGGGGCTGTCGTTCGGTTGCCGGATGGCAGCGAACCGCAAGCAGGAGTTTCGCGGTAACGGGTTCATGATGACATGCCGCCGCGTCCCGGCCAGCCTCGCAGCGACGCATCGGCACGGGAAAATGTAGGCTCGACGGGAGCCAGTAGCCGGGGCGAACTCTATGAATATTTCAAACGCATCGGGGCGCTTGAGGTGTTTTTTGCTCTTTTCCCCGACCGTGAAGCTGCTATAAAGCGCCTGAAACACGGGGGGGCGCATGGCAGACGCATCGAAGAAGAAACAGACCCACACGGCCTATGCTGTGCGGAATTTCAGAAGGACGGCGGCGAGGAAGACGCCAGTTGGTCGAAGCGGGCATTCATGGCTTCACGCGACGGCAAAGGATTTGATGTTGTGCTCGACGCCTGCCTATCAATGGGCGCGTGGTGTTGCGGTTGAACAAAGCGAAGTCGCCGCAGACGGCTTAAGACGTCAGGGGTTTGACTATCATGCTCGTTTCGGAATACTGACAGAGCCGACGCGCGGGGATGATCCGCTAACACGGATTCCAGCACTTTCCCGGCCCCCTCAGACCGCCGAGAATACCAACCTCTAAACATTTTCACCGATTGTGTTACCACAGGTACCGGTATTCCATAATGGACCTTCAAACAGAAATCTGGAACAGATGGAGTTTCCTCTATGGCACGCAAGGCAAGGGACCTCTCCCCGATCTATCTCTCATCACCGCAAAAAGAAGCGCCCCCGCGAACGACGATAGCGTTGTTTACCGGAAGCCTTCGGGTAAGCTCATTGCGTTCGGTTGGTACGGCGGGAAATTCAGCTATCTGAACTGGCTTCTCCCGCTTCTTCCGAAATGCCACCACTATTACGAACCGTTCGCGGGCTCCGCTTGCGTATTGCTCAACAGGGAGCCGTCACCGGTTGAAACATACAGACGAATTGATGGCGAGGTGGCGAATTTTTCCGCGTCTCCGCGACAACAAAGGGGCCCCTCGTTGAGAAAATCGGCCTCACGCCGTTTTCGCGGGAGGAATTTTATTACAGCGTCGCAGAAAACCTGCCCGGGTAGAAGCTCGGATCGACGGGCTCGCCTGTTCTATGTGCGAGCCCGGCAAGCACGAACCGGCCTTGCTCAAACGGCGTCCCTCGGCAGATGGGCGAACTGCAGGAACACCAGCCGCGCCGGAATGTCAGGCATCGTTTCGCGCTGGCTCGGAGCTATAGAGGATTTACCGCATATCGCCATGCGACTGATGCGGGTGCAAATCGAGACCGACCGGCAACAGAAATCGTGCGCCTTTACGACGATCGCAACACGCTGTTTTCTGCGACCCGCCTACAGTACAATTCACGGACAAAAAGGCTTGGGTACGAGATGACGGACGCAGAACACAAAGAGCTTGCCACAGCACTCGAAGTTGAATGTGGGAATGTTAGTAAGGCCATCAAACCGTTGACGGCCATAAGTGCGACGAAGGGATGTTCACATCGCATAGGGCATAACAAATAGGGAGGATAAACATGACCATCGACACTGGTGAAGTGGCCGCGTCGGGGGGGACTCGCGCCGGATTGGCTGCCGTCTATTCGGTCGCCGACCCAGCGCCACTTGGACTCGGGGCCTTCGCCATGACCACGCTGGCATTGAGTCTCTACAATGCCAACATCTGGCCGGCGGCCGTCTTTCCGGCTCTTGCCCTGGCACTCGTCTACGGGGGCTTCGCTCAGTTGCTCGCCGGTATGTGGGAGTTCTCCCGAAAGAATACCTTCGGGGCAATTGCCTTCACCTCGTACGGGGCCTTTTGGATTTCGTACTACGTCTTCGTCCACTTCTTGGCTCCGGCCATCAAGGTCGGAGCACTGGGCCAAGCTTCGGGGGTGTTCTTGTTGGGCTGGACCATCGTGACCTTCTACCTGATGATTGCCGCGCTCCGGGTTAATGGTGCCGTATTGGCTGTATTTGTGGCGCTGACCGTGACGTTTGTGTTCTTGACCATTGGAGCATTCAACTCCAGCAAGGGTTTCACCCACGCCGGAGGTTGGGTGGGAATCGTGACCGCCGCCCTGGCGTTCTACGCGTCGGCCGCTGGGGTGATCAACGAGACCTTCAAGAAGGCCCTCGTCCCGGTATTTCCGCTCGCGCCAGAGAATTAGCGGTAATCCATTGTTCCGCTGCCGACCACTGGGCCACCGGCCCGGTGGTCGGCGGTGACGTCGTATTGAGGAGGAGCGAGTTATGGCTCAAGCACGAGAAGAAGGCTTGTCGGCCCTTCTGCATGAATCGCGCCGGTTTCCCCCGCCAGAATCTTTAGCAAAAGAGGCCAACGCCCAGTCGGGGATCTATGAGGAGGCCAGTGCCGACCCACTCGGTTTCTGGGAGGCGCAGGCCGAGCGACTCACATGGGCTACCCCATGGACCGAGGTCCTTCAGTGGGACTTGCCCTTTGCCAAGTGGTTCGTGGGCGGCAAACTGAATGTATCGGTCAACTGCGTCGACCGTCACGTGGACGCAGGACTCGGCGATCGGGTGGCCTTTTACTGGGAGGGTGAACCCGGCGACACCCGTACCATTACCTACTCGGACTTGTTGGTCTTGGTGAGTCAAGCGGCCAATGCCCTGACGGAACTTGGAGTGCGCAGCGGCGACAAGATCGCCATCTACATGCCCATGATCCCCGAGACGGTGGCGGCCATGCTGGCATGCGCCCGGCTCGGTGCCCCCCATACCGTGGTCTTTGGTGGGTTCTCCTCTGACGCGCTGCGTGGTCGCATACTCGACTGCGATGCCCACTTCGTGATCACGGCCGATGGCGGCTATCGACGCGGCACGGCCAGCCCGTTGAAGGCGGCGGTCGATGAGGCGATTTCGGAGTGTCCCAAAGTTGAGAAGGTGTTGGTGGTGCGACGCACCGGTCAACAAGTCCAGTGGGACGATGGGCGCGACGTCTGGTGGCACGAAATAGTAGAACGTCAGTCGGAGGTTCACGAGGCCGAGGCCTTCGACGCCGAGCACCCGCTCTACATCATGTACACCAGCGGGACTACGGCGAAGCCGAAGGGAATACTGCACACGTCGGGCGGCTACATGACCCACGTCTCGGCCACTCACCGGCTGATATTCGATCTCAAACCTGAAACGGACGTCTTTTGGACGGCGGCGGACATCGGCTGGGTCACCGGGCACAGTTACATCGTCTACGGACCCTTGGCGAATGCCACGACGTCGGTGATGTACGAAGGTACCCCCGACACCCCGGCTCGGGATCGGTGGTGGCAGCTCATTGAGAAATACAAAGTCACCATTCTCTATACCGCCCCGACGACCATCCGGACCTTTATGAAGTGGGGGGATGACCTGCCGGCCGCCCACGACCTTTCAAGCCTGCGGCTCTTGGGCTCGGTGGGGGAACCCATCAATCCTGAAGCTTGGATTTGGTATCGCACGCACATTGGACGCGAGAACTGCCCCATCGTCGATACCTGGTGGCAGACGGAGACGGGGGGAATACTCATCACGCCGTTGCCGGGTATCACTTCGACCAAACCGGGTGCTGCTATGACGCCGTTCCCGGGAATCTCGGTCGACATCATCGACAACGACGACAACTCGGTGGGCAACGACGAAGGTGGCTACCTGGTCATCACCGAGCCCTGGCCCGGAATGCTTCGAGGAATCTACGGCGATGACGAGCGCTACAAGGAGACTTACTGGTCCAGGTTCCCTGGGCGGTACTTCGCCGGGGATGGCGCGAAACTGGACCAGGACGGTGATATCTGGCTGCTCGGCCGCGTGGATGATGTCATGAATATTTCCGGGCACCGCATTTCGACCACCGAGGTGGAGCACGCCCTCGTGAGCCATCCTGCTGTGGCCGAAGCCGCGGTGGTTGGGGCAAAGGACGACACGACAGGACAAGCCATCGTTGCTTTTGTGACGGTCAAGGGGGCGGGGAACACCGATGCCCCTGAGGGCGATGCCTTCGTCCAAGAGCTTCGCGACCACGTCGCTCACGAAATCGGGCCCATCGCCAAACCACGGCAGATCATGCTCACCCCCGAGCTGCCGAAGACTCGAAGCGGCAAGATCATGCGCCGACTGTTGCGCGACGTTGCCGAGCATCGCGACTTGGGTGACGTCACCACGCTGCTCGACCCCACCGTGGTCAATGCGATCAAAGAACACATGGACGATGGAGCCGAAGATCAAGAATAGTTTGCAACTCACCTCCGACCTGCGGAAGGCCTCTCATCGCGCGCGTATCCCTCACGTGCACGAATCCGGCGCTTCGCCCATCGGGCTCAGCTTGGGCGAGGCTGAACTAATGGGACATCGCCGAAGGTCGCTACCGTGGCGGGTACCAACCTCGAAACATGAGCGTGCGAAAAGGCGAGGTGTCGATGTCGCAGGATGAACGCAGATCTCTCCCAGTGGTGGTTGACCGCTTGGCGTTCGAGGAGCAAATGAAGGCGTTGCGCGTCAGGGAGAAGGCGCATACCCGTGAAGGGGACGCGATTGCCGCGGCTCGGCGTCGGCTCCCGATCGTCGAGGTTGCCGCGGACAGCCCGCTGCTCGGGCCGCATGGCCGTGTGACGTTGCTCGACGCATTCGAAGGCCGGCGTCAGCTCATCGCCTATTACTTCATGTGGTGGCCGGGCAGACCTGCGGCCGAACAGTGCGAAGGCTGTACGTGGGTGATGAGTCAGGTGGGCGAGCTTGCCTACCTTCACTCTCGCGACATCACCTTCGCAGTGCTCTGCCAGGGAAGGAATACCGCCTATGGACCGCGCGATGCGCACGCGTCTTACGACGAAAGCCTCCGTTACCGCGCCTTCATGGGCTGGGACATGCCGTGGTATTCGGCCCAGCCCTCACTTGATGCCCTCTTCGGTGACCGCGAGCACGGCCTATTCCACCTGGTGTGCTACTTGCGCGATGGCAACCAGGTCTTCGAGACGTACTGGACCAGGCGCCGCGGCGCCGAGGTGCTCGACTATAGCTACGCGCTCATGGATCTCACCGTGTTCGGCCGGCAGGAGGACTGGGAGGACTCGCCTGCGGGCTGGCCTCGGCGCGGGCATGCGACCCGGACCCAAGGGGGAGCTCCACAGTGGCCGCCACTGTTGACGTGGCCGGGCGGTCGTCCCACCGCGCAATGGCCACGGCTCGAGGCTGGGTGCACGGACGATTTGGGAGTGATGGACGTCACTACGGCGCTTCCTCCGGATCACTGCCACTGAGGGATCTTTGTGTCGCCCAAAGCATCCTCGAACAGTGACAATGTCCTTCGGGGGGCCACCCTGGGACGCGTGCCGGCTCGCCGTGTCGACACGGGGGGGCGAGCCATCAGGACTTCTTCCGCGCAAGGATGACGGCGTCGACTCCGGTCCCGACTTGAGGCCTTCGACGCTCCTCTGCGATGACAAACGTCCAATGGGCGGGATCGAGTGCCGCGGTGGCGGCGTCGACGGAGACCTGCCGTTGTCCGGCCGCTGGAGTCTCGGCTCCGGTATCGGGATCGATCGGACGGTGGCCGACCAGGAAAATGGTTCCACCAGTGGCAACTCCGGCTGCCAACCGCTGCACCATCGCTTCGACCGAATCCGCGACATGGACGTAGAGGGAGAGCACGAGGTCGAAATGCACTGGCCGTGGGGTCCAAGTCGAAAGATCACCTTCAACCCAGTTGATTCGCGCGGCAACGTCATGGCCCACCGACTCGGAGGTCGAGCGGGCAATGGCCAGAGCAGTTGGAGAGAAGTCGACCGCAGTCACTTGCCATCCGTGAGTAGCGAGCCAAAGCGCGTCGGATCCATGACCGCATCCAGCATCGAGAGCGAATCCCGTTCCGAGCTCTGGGGCTTCGGTCGTGAGCCAGTGGTTCGGGGGGCGGAGCGCCACTGGATCCGGATGGTCACGCAGGACTTGTGACCATCGGTCTTCCCAGAACTGTCCGTCAAATGTTGCTTCAATCATTCCGTCAGTCTCTCAGGCTGATGCGTCCCTGAACCCCCGACAAGTAGGACATGGGAACTCGGGGCCGCCTCAGGTCCGACGAAGGCGGTCCAGAAACGCGTCGCCGACCCTCGTCGCGGCTATTGAAGCGAACTCACCTGCCCGGTACGGATCATGGGCTGCGCCAAGGACCTCGCCGCCAGCCGCATTCACACGGTATCTGTGCGGTGTCGGCAAACCTTGCTGCTTCTGCCTCAATCAGGCACGTAGGGGATACCGTGAAGCCCGTGAATCCCGTGGATCTCCCAGAGCTCGTGGTCGAGGACGCCGGCGAATGGCGGAAGTGGTTGAGCGCACATCACACCAATTCACCGGGCGTCTGGTTGGTGCTGGCGAAGAAGGGAACGGTCGATCCGACGTCCGTCACCTACGACGAGGCACTTGACGAGGCGATCTCCTTCGGCTGGATTGATGGGCAATTAGGGCGTCGGGACAGCGCGACATTCCGACGACGCTTTACGCCTCGAAAAGCTCGCAGTGCGTGGTCTCAACGCAACGCTGCCATCGCTGAGCGGCTGATCGCCACCGGCCGGATGCACCGATCAGGCGAAGACGAGGTGCGCCAGGCGAAGGAGGACGGTCGCTGGGAGGCCGCCTACGCCGGGCAGGCAAGCATTGAAGTGCCCGAGGATCTCGTCGCTGCCTTGAGTGCCAACCCCCGGGCCCAGGCGATGTTTGCGGTGCTCACCAGTGCCAATCGGTACGCCATCTTCTACAGGATCGCCAACGCCAAGAAACCCGAAACCCGCGCCAAGCGCATCGGCCAGTATGTCGAGATGTTGGCCCGCGGAGAAACCATCCACCCGCAGGCACCATGATCCCCCGGGCAGCACATTCACTGCTCGCAGAAATTGGCACATCGCCGATGGGGGGTGCCCTTGTGATCGACAGACCCAGCAAGTGCCACCAGTCACTTTCGATTGTAAAAGGAACGAGCCACTCGTTCCTCGGGTACCAAGCATCACCGGTGGCATCGATCGTTCATCCCCACAAAGGGCCTAGATCGGGGGAGCGCCGATCACCCCCACGCCAAATGGGCGCGGAACGTTTCACCCAATGGATCGGCACATTGACCAAGACCTGGCATCGTCGGCGCCCGGCATCCGAGCACGCACCCTTCTCGATAGCTTGAGGATCATTGGACCCAGAACGGTTCAGGGGGTTTCGCTCTTGATTTCGAGTGGATCGACGCGTGAGCGGCAGCCATGATGGGAGCGACGCCCGACCCGGAGAGCTGTGAGATGACGAGCGATCACGACCGAACTGGCGCATTGCACATGGTTGGTAACGCGCACATCGATCCCATGTGGATTTGGGACTGGCGAGAAGGGATGCACGAAGTCCTCCAGACGTTTCGCTCGGCTGTGGACCGGCTCGACGAGGAGCCCGCCCTTGTGTTTACGGCGAGCTCCGCCAGTTACTACCAGTGGGTGGAGCAGACCTCCCCGGAGCTGTTCGGACGCATCAAGGAGCTGGTGGCCCAGCAGCGTTGGATCGTGACCGGTGGTCAATGGGTGGAGCCAGATTGCAACCTGCCCAATGGCGAGTCGGTGTGCCGGCAGTTGCTCTACGGCCAACGGTATCTATCCGACCACCTCGGGATCACCGCCACCGTTGGCTACAACATCGACTCCTTCGGCCATGCCGGCACGCTGCCACAGCTGCTCGCCGAAAGCGGCATCGGTGCGTACGTGATGATGCGGCCCGGGGAGCATGAGAAAGAAATCAAGGGCCCCGCTTTTTGGTGGGAAGGGGTCGATGGCACCACGCTCCTCACCTATCGGATCCCGTATGAGTACTCGACCGAAGGGACGCACGAGGCCGAGGTGATCCACCAGCGGAGCGCCGAATTGCTTGAACGAAGTCACGAGCTTGGCTATCCCCTCATGGCATTCTTCGGGGTGGGCGACCACGGCGGAGGGCCGACGCGTTTGGCGGTCAAGACGATCCGCGAACTGTCGAGAGCGAGCAACGAGTCCGTCAGATTTAGTGGCCCCGACACGTACTTTGACAACCTGCGGGAAGCCTTGGCCGGCGAGGATGCCGAGCTTGCGTCGGTCGTCGGGGAACTTCAGTGGCATGCAGTCGGGTGTTATTCAGCTCGGGCGTCGCTCAAGCGGGGGAACGCTCGGGCCGAGGATGCCCTGGTTGGTGCCGAGAAGATGGCCGAGCTCTGCCGCGTGTTCACCGGTCGGAACCTTTGGGTGCAAGAGGAGTTAGCCGAGGCCTGGCGCGGTGTGCTGTTCGCCCAATTCCACGACGCGCTGGGTGGGACAACGACGGACCCCGCCACCACCGCCGTCGAGCAACTGTTCACCGCGGCCGAGTCGCGGGCCGACCGAATAGCGACTTTGGCTGCGCACAGCATCGCCGAGTCAATCGACACGTGGGCGGCAGGTGCCGAGTCGGCTGAGGGTCTCGAGACCTCCATGTTCTCGATGCCCATACCCCTGATCGTCTTCAATCCTCTGTCATGGCCGGTGACTGGAATTGTCTCCATTCCCCATCCAATGGCCGTGGCGACCTCGGCGTCGGGAGAACGACAGGCCGTACAACAGATCCCGTCGGGCGAGGTGACCTACCGCCCCACACGCAGCATCATGCAGCTGGCGGTGCCGCCGTTGGGGTACCGGCGGTACTGGCTCCACACGGTCGACCCCGAACCTGGGGCGCCGGCCCGAGATGGACCGCCCGCCGCGGCAGCGACCCACTCGCTTGGCGGCATCACCTTGACCAACGGTCTCCTTCGAGTGGTCGTCGACTCGCGTTCGGGTGCGCTGGCCAGTGTGGTCGTGGCGGGAGATGACGACGACGCAGAAGAATGGGAACTCATCGGAGACGGTGGGGTGTGTCCTGTCGTGATCGAAGATGCGAGTGACACGTGGTCGCACGGAACGGCACGCTACGAGGGCAATGAACAGTCCGGCGACCTCATCGGCGTCAGCGTCGTGGAAGACGGTCCGGTGAGATCCACCGTCAAGAGTACGTGGTCGCTCGGCAACTCAACCGTGGTGCAATCGGTATCCCTTTATCAGGGTCGTCCGTTCGTCGAGCTGCGCATCACGGTCGAGTGGCACGAGTCGGCCCGGGTCATGAAGGTTGTGGTCCCGACCACGTTCTCCGATCCAACCAGTGCTGCAGGAGCTCCCTACGGATTCGTCGAGCGGCCCTGCTCGGGTCATGAAGAGCCCATGGTGCACTGGATCGACATCAGCGATGGTCGTCGGGGGATGGCTTGTACCTCGGACACGGCCGGGGGCTACGACGCCCTGGGCGCCCGGCTGCGCCTCACCGCCCTGCGCAGCCCAAGGATCTCGGACCACGGGTGGGGTTGGGGTAAGGACGATCCCGACGCCTATCCGCATACCGATCAGGGGCTCCACAAGATGCGATATCGCCTCACGCCTCACCTGGGTACGTGGGCCGAGGCCGGGGTTGCCCGGATGGCTGAAGAACATCGGGTGGAGCTGCCCATAGTCATCGACACCTGGCATCGGGGGCGCCTCGGGACGCAAGCCAGCGCCATCGACGTGCAAGGCGATGGCGTCGCGGTACCGATCTTCAAACGAGCCGAGTCCGGATCAGGCACGGTCCTGCGGGTGTGGGAGATCTCAGGGAATCAAAGCAGCGCACAGGTGACGCTTCCGCACCACGATCGGTCTTGGGTGGGCGACCTCGGCCCTCATCAGGTTCGCACTCTTTTTGTTTCCGACGATCCGAAGATACCGGTGCGAGATATCGATATCCCCGAGCTGGAGCTGGGCATCGAGTTCCAAGCATCGTCGCCGACCGCCTCGGAGCGCATTCGATGAGTTCGTTGCCCGAGCGCTTCACCGCCTTGGTGGGGCGTCACCCTGAACTGGAGCCGGTCGCCACACAGCTCGAAGCCGCCTTTCATCTCCTCTTCCAGACATTCACCGGAGGAGGGACGGTCTACGTCGGAGGAAATGGAGGGAGTGCTGCTGACGCTGACCACATTGTCGGAGAGTTGATGAAGGGCATGGAGCAGCGTCGGCCGGTACCGGCCAGTACCCGGAGCGCTCTCATCGCGGCCGCACCCTCAGGCTTCGCCGACGATGCCGCCTATCTGGCCGATCGCCTCGAACTTGCCTTACGGGCCGTCAACCTCACGAGCCAGGCCGGTCTCATTAGCGCAGTGGCCAACGACACCGCGGCCGATATGGCGATAGCGCAACAGGTGAATGGCTACGGTCGTCCTGGAGATACTTTTTGGGCTTTGTCGACGTCGGGGCGTTCTCGAAACATGATCCTCGGCGCCATCGCGGCAAGAGCAGCGGGCGTGAGGGTGCTGGCCTTCACGGGGGATCCTGGCGAGCCCCTCGGTGGCCTGGCCGATGTGTGGGTGAAGGTCCCCGCTCGTGACGTGGCGAGGGTCCAAGAGCTCCACCTGCCCGCCTACCACGAGCTCTGCGCGGCGCTCGAAGACGAGTTCTTCGGTTAACGACCGGCAACGCACGTCGAGGGGGAATGGGTGTTGAGTGATGGCTGAGATCCTGCCTGGCATTCCGCGGCGTCAACGCACGCAAAGGACGTCGTCTTCAGTGGGGTGCTGGCGTCGGTGAAGACAGCTCCTTCTGCGCTGGAGGCGCCTAAACGAACCAGGAACACTTCGCCGGGCATGGGCAAGTTTGGGGGCTTACGTGTCCGGCCAGCGCCATAAATCTCCGTCGTGTCGTGTGGGGGGCCACTCTCCCCTCTGACATGTACCTGTTCATGGGCGCCGAATTGGCTATTGGTAGTAGGCGAGTATGGAGAATCCCTCGGCATCTCTCAAGAGCCGATTCATCAGCCGACGATGAGCGACCTAGCGTATTTGCGGCCAACCCTTGAGGCCACAATGTGGCTCCACGTCAACCGCGAAGCGTGGGCAAAGACGACCGGGCGGAAAATCGATAAAGATGTGTGAACTTTGGGTTCGGGGGAAATCCAGTGAGCGACATGCCACGAGGACAAGAGGCGAGACATATCAGGAAGACGCCGACCGTCTTTCCGGCAGAACTTTGGCATGTCTCTGAGCGACTCCGGGAACCTGGCGA
Source organism: uncultured Acidimicrobiaceae bacterium (assembly GCA_963800725.1). Classification (GTDB taxonomy): domain Bacteria; phylum Actinomycetota; class Acidimicrobiia; order Acidimicrobiales; family RAAP-2; genus Bog-473. The sequence goes on from CAWDCE010000026.1 coordinate 30,902, forward strand.
CGAGATCGCGGTCGGCAGATGGGGCAAAAGAGTCCTCGAATCGGGCAGGAATCACCCGAGCTTCTTCCGAGAGCAGCTGCTGGAGCTCAGCCGAGTGACCTGGGCCGATGAGGCGGTGTCGCGGTTGGCGTGCACCTTCGCCTTTGAGGACTTGGCGACGGCGCGCCAGCACCGGCTGGCTGGTGAATTCCTCTATTCAGTGGTTCCGACGAGTTGGGAGCCGAGCACGCGGGTGGACATGCTCTGGATTTCCTTTGTCGGCGTTCCACGCGATTCTCGAGGTAATCCAAGAGTGGTGCTTCAAGTATTGGACCGGTGCTGGCACGAACGAGATCAGCTCGTCTGCCGTGCCGATGTGGGAGTGGCTTTTCTCTGCGCCTCTCATTGTGAAGGAACGGGTGGTACCGCCATTTGGCTTGGAGTGAACGTGCCCCCGGTCTGGGTGAACGATCTCGGTGACTTTGGCCTCACCCGCGCTCCTCTCTGCGCCACCTCGTTCGCTCAATCCGGTGACCGTCTCTGGGGCAAAGTCTTCGTCTACGACCAACGCGATGCGGCAACTCACGACTTCGCTCTGCATTGAGTTACTGGATGCAACAGGATCAAGTCCGCCCAGCGACATCAACCTCAATCGCGTCTGGCACATGTAGCTCAACTGCAGCAGTCGTCTGCGTTGCTATTGGTCCGGAGTTGAGGGATCGTGGTGCGCGCCGCGTGCATGAGAAGGTCCGCCATGACGACTCGGTCCGGCCGGCGGGGTGACCTGACCGCGGAAGCCCAGCACTTTGAGGACGAAGAGTCCCAGCCGATTTGGGCGCTTGAGCAGTTGCGCGGCTTTGGCTTCGGCTTCGTGGCCATCAGTGACGGGAATCTTGTGGGCCTGATTCGCATATCGTGTCCGTCCACGCACCCCTATGACGCTACTGGTCAACGCGCCGCCTTGGCAGGGGGGAGACAGGTTGGTCGCCGGGTTGTAGATCTGTGACACAGGCCCTGTTGTGGTGATGGAGTGTCACGGCGGGGTCCAGACGGGGCGATAATTCGACCGTTCATCGCCCTTTGAGGATCCGCTCCACGTCCCAGCGGTGGTGGACGGCGTCGTGTGCATTCGAAGCGATGATTTCGGAGACTTCCATTTTGCCTCGCACCGAATGCAGTATCACGCTACCCGCGAAGCGCTTCATCGACGGCGCTGAGCCAACTCTCAACTGCTACGCCAAACGACCAGATCGCCCCCTGGAGCGCAACGTCGTCGTAATGCCTGGAATCAGCCAAGAGGTCGGGATCGTAAGGAACGACATGAGGATCTGCGCCCCGCGCCACTCCGACGAGCCGCTCGGCCCAGATCCGGGTGTTGTCGGCCATGTGGGCGATGTAACCCGATATATTCCACCCAAGGCAGCTGAGTCGCTCCGTTCCAGTTGCGCTGGAGGCGAACTGTTCGATCGAGCCAGGAAGCCTGCGCATTACTGCGATCAACTCAGCGTGTCCTGTGGTCCAGGTGAAACCACACTCCCGGCAGGGTTCCCCATAGAGCGGTGACCCCCATTTATCCATTCTCGAGTATCTCATCGGGTGACGTGGGGGCGGTGGCAATGTTGGTCAGGATCCATGCCAGCGCCCGGACGGTTTCCCCCGCCGCACTTGATTGGCGACGAAGGAGCTGGTAGCTACAGTTCGGGGATGAGTGCGCTGGTGGTCTTCTCAGTAGATGTGCCTCGACTTGCGGCGTTTTATCAGGCCGTCCTCGAGGTGGAACCAAAATTCGAGCCATCGGGTGACATTCGGCTCCTGGGCGAACGAGAGGAAGTTCTCATTCACTCGGTTCCGGCCAAGGTCGCCAAGACAATTGAAGTCAAGACTCCGCCTGAACCGAGGAAAGGTTCCGCATTCAAACCGGCATTCGACGTTGGCTCACTTGAATCTGCCCTCGAGAAGGTCACAGAGGCGGGAGGAGTAGTCACCGCAATGACGTTCAGTATCGACGGCCTGACGCGCCACGACGTGCTCGATCCCGATGGCAACGTGATCCAGCTCCGGGGCCGAACGTCATAGTTCACCTTGGCTGCTCCAGCGTGGTCCCAGAGTTTCCCGGTGGAGCTTGAGGTACCCGAACCCGAGCTTCGGAATGTTCGTTGACTGGCCATCGAGATCGAAAGCCAAACCTTCGGTAGCGCCCAGCGCGAGTGCTCCCGCGATGATTGTGACCTCTGGCCCTAGCAATGCGAGAACGTAAGTTTCTATTGTTGGCTGCACAGTCCCTATCAGAATCTTCGGTGGAGACAAGGAGTCGACTTATGGTTGCTTTGGCTTTTCCTTCCAAAGGTGGGCGCCACCCGCACGTGTCCCGCAACTACGCGGTGGCGAGCCTTCCCGAGGGCAGCTCGGGGGTCCCCGTACGTCCCGGAAGCGGCATTCGCATCCTCACCACACCTGAAGAACTTTCGGCCGCCTTTGAGCGGGCCGAAGCCTATGAGCGTCAGAATGCCGAAAATCTGGCAGAGCGCTTGGATCGACACGCAGCAGCGCTGACGGGGACAATCCAATCGCCGGAACTTAAGGGGTTGGAGGGGGACACTGGCGATGGCGGAGGATAAAGTTCAGACGGCCCCAGGTGAGACGTCACGGTGGGACCGACCCGATGGAACGATGTCCGAAGCGGAGTGCTGGTCACTCTTGGGCACAGCGTCGCTCGGTCGACTCGCCGTGTGGCTGGGTGGTCAACCAAGGATCGTTCCGCTCCAGTTCATGCTCGACCGTCGTTCCATTGCATTGTGTCTCGGCCAACACGATCTTGATTCTCGCTCGATCGACGGGATGGTGGTGGGTTTCGCCGCTGATGCGTTTGACTCCACTTCGCGTTCGGGATGGGCGGTGGAAGTGACTGGCACCGCCCGTGCGCCCGATCCGACGGCCCAGGGGAGAGACTGTGGTCAACCGGCTGCAGGGAGCATTCTGCGCATCGAAGATTCAACAATTTCTGGCGCCCGGGTCACGTTGTGTTCGTTCATGTCGAGTCTCGACTGCCTCTTGGCCATGGGTCGGTGATCGGGCCCTCGTGGAGGCAGCGAAGCGCCGATGGGGCGCTAAACCTCACGGCGCTGAAGGCTTCGGCACCGAAGTGGACTTCCTTGGCTTGACGACGCCGGTTCCGCAGAACTCACGGGTGGCAGAGCTCAGGGTCTTAGGCGCGAATGCGATGACGATGTCTGCGGAATAAGCCCGACCATTGAGGCGAAGCGCCTCAGTGGGCTCGAGGATCGGGCCACCTTCGTCTGCATCGAGCATCACGCTCTGTCGGGCGGCGGTCTTGTCAGGGAGGACCGAACCACGTGGTCAGGGCGTCGCGGAGCCCGGCGTCAGTGCCTGTGCCGACCCAGGCGACGTATCCGTCCGGCCGGATCAGCACTCCATGCGGTGCCGGCACTGGGCCAAGAACCGGAAGTTCCCATTGCCCTACATACTCCGCTTCAACCAACTGCACCCGCGTCGCCCACGCGCTGATGGCGAACCGACCGGCTTCGTCGAGATTGAGGAGTACCCCCTTGGCTTCGTGGAGGAGCTCGGAGATTCGCAGTGGTCCCTCGAGGCCGACGAGATTCAGGTCGGGCATGCGGCGCCCGAGGAGCGGGTGCCCCTCGCCGAGGTCGTAGTGAATGTCGAGACCCGACATCGTTGCGGCAATGTGTTTGCGAGGTTCATCCATGGCCAAGAGCTCACCCACCACGGCGCGCAGCGCATCGGTCCGCTCGTCGGTACCACCAAGCGCGACCTGCGCCATGGTGTAGTGCAGCACGCGGGCACCTATCGGGTGCCGCTCGGCGTGGTACGTATCCAAGAGGACGTCACTCGAGGTCCCGTGCACCACCTGGGCAAGTTTCCACCCGAGGTTGACTGCGTCCTGGACACCGGTGTTGAGACCTTGGCCCCCCTGGGGAGGGTGCACGTGCGCCGCGTCGCCCGCGAGCAGGACACGTCGCTCGCGATAGGACGTCGCCTGTCGGGTCATGTCGGTGAAACGTGAGATCCACGTTGCGCTGTGTACCCCGTAGTCGGTCCCGTAAGCGGCGATGAGTGCGGACCTGAGCTCTCCCATGCCGGGCTCACTGTGCCTCGCGAGGTCCGGGTCGGGTAAGACGATGCGAAGCTTCACTCCATCGGCCGCTCGGCCAATGCCTCCACCACCGCGACGCAGGCCGAATGCGGGTTCCTCTTCGGTCTCGGCTTCAGCGATCAACCAGCCGTTTGACGGGTCAACGCCGTCGAAACCGATGCCGGCGGCGCGTCGCACCACGCTTCGCCCACCGTCACACCCAATCAGGTAGTTCGATCTGAGAGTTTGGCCACCCGAAATCGCCACGTCGACCCCGGTGTCGTCCTGCGCGAAACCCACCACCTCTTGGCCCCGCATCACCGGGACACCCAGTTCGCTGACCCAGGCGGACATTATCCGCTCAAAGTCGCCCTGCCACAACGCGAGCCCATGGTTGTGACGAGTGGGGAAGTCACTGATATCCAACGGGATTCCGGCAAATCCTTGGATCTGCATCGCTTGTCCCTCTTCGAGGAAGCGCGCGGCGACACCGCGCGACTCGAGTATCTCGATGGTGCGCGAGTGCAGGCCACCCGAGCGCGATCCGTCGACTTCTTGATTGATGCGCCGTTCGACGACGACGACGTCGATTGCGCCAAGCGCCAACTCGGCCGCCAGCATCAATCCCGTGGGACCCCCTCCGGCGATTACCACCCCATGCTTTGCCATGTGCCCCCTTCCGTCGTCCCCGACGTGTTCGTTCAGATTCGAGAGTGTGCGCACTCGTTCGCCCCTTGCTGCAAACGTGTGCAACCAACTAGATTGAAGATGGCGGGAGTGAGTCGACCTCCTTCGCTCGTCCTCGCTCGACGGTCTTAGCCAGTGCCGTGTGCCTCAAGACGACGCACCCGGACCTCTCACGGAGGTTTCTTGCAGATCCAGCGGGCGTCATTGACCGACTGTGCTGGTCTGAGAACTCTTGCAATCGCTTACACACAGTCGCCCTCACTGGGCTGAGCCAGTGTGCATGATGCGGGCGTCGTTCCGCAGGTGAACAGCCATGCAGCGGAGCTTGTGCCTAAAACATGTGGGAGTGGACTCGACCAGCCTGCGCGAGCCACGAGTGGTCGAATCCCTGCCGCGCGATTCGATCGGGCGAATCCCACACCGAACACAGGTAGTTCCGCCGTCGACGCACTCGTCGAGCATGCAGGCTGCTGGCCGTTGCGGTATGGCTTGAAGGAAGCGGCTGACGAGGCGTAATCTCAGTGCGGTAGTTACATTGTTGAAACTTAGGCCGACGCTCGACGATCGGCGGTCACTGAGATGGTGAGAAATGGAAATTCCGAAATGTCGAGGCGAGCTCGACAAGGTACTGGTGCGCAAGATCCTTGAGAACCCACACGAGTACGAGTGGCGCTACCAGGACATCGGGCTGCTTTCACTCCGACTCGACGAGCAGCGAGAATTCGCGCTGCACGTGTGGGTGCCTGAGCGCTGCGACGGCCCTGCACCAATCCACGACCATCCATTCGATTTCGTCTCAACCGTGATTGCTGGTCAGATGATCAACACACGCTACGTCGAGGATACGTCGGGCTTGAAGTATCTCCGTGAGCGCTATTGCCCTTCAGACGAGACATCGCGCACCAGCGACTACGTGCTGCTTCACTCCGAGGCCGAGACGCTCGAGGAGGGGGACCACTACGAACAAGATGCTCGCGAGTTGCATGACAGCCAACAGATCAATGGAACCGTCACCATTATTCGAAGGATGTTCCGTCACGTCGACGAGCTCACGGTCTGTCGACCTGAAGGAACCGCGTGGGTTTCAGGCGCGGCCCGAGCACCGACCTCTCAAGAGGTCCAGGCCTTCACCGCCAAGGCGCTGTCGTTGTTTTAGGAGTTCGCAAGTGCAACGCAGACTTTGCCCCGCACGGTGGAAGAATGCCAAGGCGGACGCGATGTCGCATCGGCGGGTTCGCCGCGTTGGTCGCTGTGGGTCGCGGCTCGCTACGGTGGGTCAGTGACGAGCGAACGGGTACCCGGCGGCGTGGTGCATAAGCTGCCCCGGGATCTGCGCAGCGCGCTGGCCGCCAACCCAACCGCACTGGGCGCCTGGCGGGATATCACGCCTTTGGCTCGCAACGAATTCATCTGTTGGGTAGAAGATGCAAAGCAGGAAGCGACCCGGGATCGCCGCATTCGTCGCACCCAAGAAGAACTCGAAGACGGGATGCGTCGGCCCTGTTGTTGGCCCGGGTGCAAGCACCGGGAGAGAACAGGCAAATAGCGCAAGAACTCTGACTCGCCCTTGGTGCCCCGTGCTCCCGGGCGACGGCGTCGCGCCGGTTTGGTGGCAGATGATTGACGCGTCTCGCGTGCTCGCTGCCGACCCTCAACCCCTCGTCTGGGGGAACCTGCTCAACGGATCACGACGTTGCCTCATACAGTGCCTCTCGTACACATTGCACCCCTACCACTCGCTGACCACGTAGTCGCTCGGTGCGGTCTCGAGGCACTGGCGCAGCTCGCGTTCGCTGAGGAGCCCCGCTTGTGAGCCGACGTGTTGGACGACGCTCATGGAATTGACCGGGGCCCAGGCCAGCGCCTCGCGGAGTGGGTGCCCCTTGCACAGAGCCGCCAACAGCGTTGAGGTGAACGCGTCTCCCGCACCTGTTCGGTCGGTCGGGGGGGCAGCGTCGGGGAACGACGGCACGCGGTAGCGGGTTGTGCCATCTGACGCGTAGGCGCCACCGGGTCCGTCGGTGATCACCACCGTGCGGGCCCCCAGCCCGTGGAGCCCCTTGAGCAGACCCCCCATGTCGTCGTGGTCGCCACCGCCGATCTCGACCGCTTCCTCTCGATTGCAGACCAAGAGGTCGGCCCGGCGGTACAGGCGAGCCAGCGCACTGACCCCGAGTTCGATCTGAAAAGTGCCCGGCTGGAACGCGAAGCGTACGGACGATTCGACTTCGAGCCAATCGATCAATTGTTGGTAATAGTGGGGGGCATTGGATCCAACCGTGCTGAGGTAGACCCAGCGCGGAATTTCGCTTGGGCGTAGATGCGGCCAGTGGTAGTCGTAGGTTTCGTGGTGCACCAAGATGGTTCGATCCTGCCCGAGCCAAAGCACGAAATTCCGATTGCTCGGGACACCTGGATCAATTCTCAAGAGGTGCGTGTCGACGCCTTCTTTGCGCAAGGCCAGCGCGATGTCTCGCCCGACCTGATCATCACCGACGTGGGTGGCCAGCGTCGTGGCCAGTCCCAATCGTGCGAACGACACAGCGGCATTTGCCGCATTGCCGCCCGATTCGACCGTCTCGGCATGATCAAAGGGCACCTTTTCTCCGTAAGGGAAGACGAGCCACCTGCCCGATGGGTTCTCGATCGCTTTCGCCTTGCCCTCGAGGAGGCGAATGAAGACATCGGTGGCGGTGTCGCCGACGCTGATCACATCCCAATGCTGCATGTCACCATGGAATCCTCACTCGGGTCGTCGAACTAGGGCCACAAGTCCCTAAGGGCGTCCACCTCGACGTACCCAATGCGCTCGGGCTTGGGGCCGGGGCTCAGGCGACGGACTTCGCCTTGATACCGGCGACGCTGCGGCCTGGGGTTTAGCGGGGAATGGTATTGGGCATACAACGCATATGTCTGCCAATCCACCGCTTCGACGGCGTGGCGAAAGACTTGCGATTCGTTTGCCAACTCCCGAAGGGCAGACTTCGCCAAGGGCAAAGCTCATGGATGAGGCTGCGTATCCACCGATTCGCAGTGGTCGCGGGTTTAGCATTGCTCTTGTGACGGAGAGCCAGTCCGCACCCAACACGTGGAGCATCGATCGTGCCAAACTCCAAGAACTGGAGGAGGCCGGGATGGTGGCGTTGGGCAACGGCGTGGTGCAAGTGGTTTTCGCCACCGGCCACACACCCCCAGTCGGTCTCTATTCGGTCTCGTCGATGAATGGCAACGTCCTGACGCTCGAAAAAGAGACCTAGGCAGCGCCCTCAAGTAGCGGGCGGGCTGAGTCGGCCAAGCGCCCTTGACGTTGGCCGCATCGCACAAGGCTCGGCTGCGCCACCATTTTGCCGAGGCCGTCAAACAACCGAACGACCAGATGTGCCCGAGGGTTTCTCCCGGCCAAAGCGCGATCAAATGACTTGGGTGGGCAACTCACGATCGCGGTGTGCCCGTGGCCCGGTCCCGTCCTGAGGCTAACGTCGAGGCGTCGGCACTGTTCTCGAAGCTTTCGTTGTGAAGGCCGAAGCGTGGGGACAGCGGGGGCCGTCATGGGGGGAGTGGCTGGCGTGGACAGGAGGGTATTTCTCGAAATTGGTGGGGGCCGGCGCAGGAGTGCTCGCCTCGGCCGCCCGCTGGACCCGCAGTCTGGCCGCGAATGTGCCGGCCGCCCCGAGCGCGAGTGGGCCCGCCGAATTGGCCATGGCCAATTTCATTGCCAACCCTCCCTTCTCGTTCAGTTACGCCGGCACCTCCTCGCAGAGCCTGTTGCCCACGTGGAAGTCGACCAGGCGCACCATCACCAACTCGCCCGGTCGTCACGAAGAACTCGTTACCTGGCGTGCACCAACCGGTGAGCTCGAGGTACGAGCGAGCGTCGTTTCCTACGAGACGTTCAGTGCCTTTGAATGGACGGTGACGTTTGTCAACCCGTCAGCGAAGCCCTCGAAGCGCCTGAGCGATGTCCTCGCCGCCGACACCATCATCAATGCGTCGGCGAATGCTCCCTACGTGCTCCATTACTTCAACGGCAGCTCCGCGCAAGCGAATGACTACGCGCCCCAGACGTCGACTTTGACCCCGGGGACCTCGCAACTCCTCTATCCACTGGGCGGCCGACCATCGAATGGTACATGGCCCTATTTCAATATTGATTGGCAGGGCCACGGGACAATGGTGGCTGTCGGGTGGCCGGGGCAATGGACCGCCGAACTTGGTGTCGAACAAGAAGGCCTTCGCCTCAGGGCCGCGATGACGTCGGCGGACCCACTCGAACACAACTTCTCCGACATCAATGGGGCGATGCCCTTGGACTCCTACTTGGAAGCAGGCGAGGAGGTGCGCACCCCTTTAATCGTGCTCATGCGCGTGGAGTGCCGAGAGCTGGTTGCTTGCACAGAATGCCTGGCGCAAATGGATGGTCGCCTACAACCTGCCTCGATTTGGTGGAAGGTTGCCGACCCCGATTATTCCAACGACCGGGAATCTCGGCCTCCTGCCGGATCAAGCAAAGGAACTTGCCGCAATCGATACCTATGCGCGCCAGGGGACCACGAAGGATCGGGGAGGCTTCTACACGCACTGGTGGGTCGACGCCGGCTGGTACGCGATTCCACATTCGGCGCCCCAGCAGTGGGCCAATGGGGTCGGGAACTGGTACCCGGACCCCAAACGTTTTCCCTCCGGGATGCGCCCGACGTTTCGCGCGGGCCCAAGACCACAAGATGAAGTCGCTGCTGTGGAGCGAACCCGAACGGGTGATGCCCGGTACCGAACTTTACGTCGAGCATCGCGACTGGCTCCTCGGGCTCCCTGACGGCAGTGCCGAGGAAAACGGCTATCTGCTCAACTTCGGCAACCAAGATGCGTGGGCTGCCATGGTGCAGCAGTTCGACGACATCGTGACCGACCAGGCAGCTATGGGTCATCCGCTCGACGTGCTCCGCCAGGACTTCAACATGGATCCGCTCGACTACTGGAACGCCCACGACCGCCCCGGACGCCGCGGCATGACCCAGGTGAAGCACGTGGTCGGGCATCTGGGCTTTTGGGAGGAACTGCAGCGGCGTCACCCCCAGATGTGGATCGACAGCTGTGCGTCGGGCGGTCGCCGCAACGATCTCGAGACCATGCGCCGGTCGGTGCCCTTGTTGCGCAGCGACTACCAGTTCGAGCCGACCGGCAATCAGAGCCAGACCTATGGCATCTCGCTCTGGCTCCCGTATTACGGGACCGGGGTGGGCCCTCAATCGACGCACGGAGGCCGCTGGGGACCGGGTCAGTACGTGGTGCGCAGTTCATTCGCCCCGAGTTACGCGTCCAGCGTCGACGCGCACACCGCCAGCGAAGAAGATTGGGCGCTCTTGCGGACTATGAACGAAGAGTTCCTGCGCATTGGCGACGACCTGGTGTACAGCGACTTCTACCCCCTCACGGATTTCAGCTTGGAAAACGACGCCTGGATGGCGTTTCAGTTTGACCGCCCCGCTGCGGGCCGCGGCGTGGTGCTGGCGTTCCGCAGGCCGGAAGCGCAGGCTTCGACGATGCAATTCAATCTTTCGGGCTTAGCCGCTGCCGCAAGCTATCGGATCGACAATTTTGACCAAGGAGGCACCGCGGTGGTCTCGGGACAAGAACTGATGCAATCGGGCCTCGAGTGCACGTTGGGCGAAGCGCCCGGGTCCGCCATCATCACGTACGTCCGTGAGGCGGGCACCGCGTCGTAGAAAAAAAAGGGTGGGGTCAGATGGGGCCGGCGGGCGAGACGGACTCGTCGGCTCCGAGGGCGGCTCCTGCGTCGATGGTACGCTGAGCGAGGATCGGGCAACTTGTCGCTGACTGGCGCGCAGCGCGGCTGGACGAGCACGCTGGCTCCAACCCCAACCGCATCATCACACGGGGGTCGTCAGGTACAGTCGCCGTCTTGTGGCGACCGTGAGCGACAACGACGACGCATTTCCCGATTTTGCATGGGCCGTTGGCGAAGAGGGATCCGATCCTTTGGTTCTCTCTGACGGCGTGCCGTTTCGCCAAGATCAGTTTGCCCAAAGCGGCCACTATGCCCACGTGGACGATGATCTCGGTTCGATCGCGGCCCTCGGGGTCAAGGTCGTGCGCTATGGCGCGCCGTGGCGTTTGAGCGAACCGCAACCCGGTCACTTCGACTGGACACTGTGGGATCGAGGATTGCGCGCGTGCGCCGACCATGGCCTCGAGCCGGTGGTCGACCTGTTGCACTTCGGTCTGCCCGACCGCTTCGAAGGGTTCGCCGACCATCGGTGGGTGGAGGGGTTCTGTCGCTATGTCGACGCGTTCCTCGAGCGCTACCGCGAACCGCGCTGGTTCACGCCGATCAACGAGCCTGGCGTGACCGCTGAAATGTCGGGGTGCCTCGGGATGTGGAACGATCGGCTGGCCACCGGGCCTGACCACGCCCGGATCCTGGCCAACATCGTGTTGGCCAATCTCGAAGCCGTGGCGCGGATCCGCGCCGACCGCTCAGGTTGGTGGATCGGGTCCGAAGCCTTCCCGGTCCCCGTCGCCATCGGCCCAGACGCCCAAGCCGACGTCGAGTCGCTGCGGGAATGGCTCTGGCTGGTGTGGGACTTGCACTTCGGTCGAGAACCGCTCGAAGCAATGGCCCGCTATCTCGAGCCCGTCGACCCGAACGTGCTGGAGCGCATCGGCGCCCTCGCCGTGACGGACCACCTCATTGCGGGACTCGACTTTTACCCGACCTCGGTGTTCGGGATCGGTGGCGCCGCCCCGACCTGGACGGTCAAGGAGCGCATCAACCTGGCGCTGACGGAGTTCAGACGATGGTACGAGCGCTACGAAGTGCCCTTTTGGGTGGCGGAGACCTCGAACCTGACGCTCGACGTCAGCGAGCAGATTCCGTGGCTCGAGACCCTCACCGATGGTCTCAAGGGGCTGCGGGCCGAAGGGCTCCCCGTACGTGGCCTGTGCTGGTACAGCCGCGGCGACCAGTTCGACTGGCAAAGTGACCTGGTGAACCCGACAGGTGCGGTCACCGAGGTCGGCCTCTTCGACGTCCATCGCCGGGCCAGACCCGTCGCCGCCGAATTCGCCCGGGCCGCGTCACGGCCCGTGTGATCACGCCGCGACGCCCAGGCAGTCTCGATAGAGCGCAATTGCGGCAGTGACCCGAGAGGTGGGCGCGACCTTGAGGGGGCCACTCGATTCGGACGGTGGCACAGCGCCTTATGACTTGCCTGCGGCGTAGGTCTCGGTGAAGAGATCGCCCTGGGCGGCGTGCGAGCCCGCTTTGCCGCCTCCGGGGCCCCGCAGCACATAGGCGAGGACGACGGCGACAATGGCACCGGCCAGCGGCCCGGCCACATAGACCCAGTACCCGGTGAAAGTGGTGCTGGCCAGGTCGGGACCGAAGGTGCGGGCCGGATTCATCGATGCCCCCGAGATTGGGCTGCCCCACAGCCCGGCGAGCGCGATATACCCCCCGACCCCGAACGCACCGAACAACCCGATGTTCTGGGCTCCTGACGCCGTGCCCAAAATGACGCTGACCAGTCCGGCGGTCAAGAGGAGCTCCATCCAAAAGGCCGCCATGTCCGAATGTCCGTGGGCGGGGTAGTTGGACCCGTACTTGGCCGAGACGGTGATGACCTCGTGGAGAACCACGGCGGCGAGCGTGGCTCCGATCAACTGAACCACGACGTAGGCCGGGACGCGGCGCCACGGAAAGTCACGGCGCAGCGCAAAGGCGATGCTGACCACCGGGTTGAGGTGTGCACCAGAGACCTTGCCCATGAACAAGATGATCCCCATCACCATCAGTCCCGGGGCGACCACCGCGGCGGACCGACCGATCGCCCCGGGGAAGGCCTGGTCCATCATCCCCCCACCGGCGGCCACCATGACGAGGAGGAACGTACCGAAGAGTTCGGAGAACAATCGCCGCCACTCTTGGCGCGGGTCATTGAAGTTGGTGATGCGTTCGACGATCCCCTGCTCGTAGCGGGCAATTGGGCCGACGGTCGGGAGTTGTTGGGTTGATGGCACTTGAGTCACGCCTTCCATGAGTGAAGTTGCCCCGGAGCGTTGCCGCTGTGAGCGACTCGGTCAACTGTGAGGTCGGCGGTCCTTCGATGATCGAGTCGGATCGCCGTGCGTCGTCACCACGGGTCCCAAGATCGAGCGCGAAACGCGGCGACGCACGATGGGGGGAGTTCGAAAGAATGTCGTCCGCAGGCCTTTGCCCGAGACTCCACGGTGTCGACCGAGCGGGAGCCCTCAAGGAAAGCGCAGGGTATCGGGACCAAGGAGGCTTCGGGCGAAGTGGTTCTGCGCGCTTCGCTCCATCCGCGCCGCGCTTTGCCTTCAACAGGGCCGTCGTTGGCCAACTCATTGCCCGAAACTCAAGCATGCCGCAAGGTAGCGTTCGTCTCCATGGGATTGGGCAGCGTTGTCGAGAAGTGGGTTCAAGGTCGCCGCGGGCGATTGGCGGCTCTCGTGTCACTCATCGGTGGGGTGCTGTGGGTCACGGTGGTGCCCGCTTCGGCTTCGGGGACGACCATCACCCAACAACAGGCGGCGAGTATCTTCGCGGCGGCGGTCAAGGCGACGGCGGCGGCACCGTCGTTCGTCGCCAGCGGCACCGGCACCACAGGGAATCAGAAGATCGTCTTTCGCGTTGCCCTCAGTGCCCCGAGCGCCAAGGCCACGCTTCGCTTTGGCGCCAATGCGATCGCACTGCGACGAATCGGCACGAACGTCTACCAATACGCCAGTCAGCAGAGCCTCGAGGCCAATGGCGTGAGCAAGAGCGATGCGGCCAAAGTGGCCGATCGCTGGGTGCAGGTGCCCGCCAGTGACAAGGCTGACATCTCCTCGTTGATGGAGTTCTTGAGCGTGAGCGATTTCATCAAGCAGATTGTCCCGGCGGGCAGCGTCAGTGATGCCAGACGTTCGACGCTCGCTGGACAACCCGTTTACGTCATTGATGGCACATTCCAAGGGCAAAAGGCCGTTATCTATGTGAGTGCGAAAGGGCCGTCTCGGCTGGTGCGCATCGATCAACCCAGTGGGTCGGACCGAGGCAAGATCACGATCTCAAACTACGGCCAGCCCGTGAACGTGCCGGTGCCCACCAACGTCATCGCCGGCTGACGTCGGCCGCGGATCCCCGAGCTCGGCGTCGCGTCCCGAGGGGCGAGAACTCGTAGAAGTCTGTAGTCGGACCGGCCGTGTTCGGTTGGCGCAACCCTCGTGGTGCGGCGGTGGCGGCGGTTGGGACGCGTCAGGCCGTCTCGGCGAACGCGTCGGGACCTCGCCGAATGACTTGGTGTGCGGTGGCGAGTCGAGACCGTTTGGGGCGCGAGCGGTGGGTGAGGTCGCGCTGGCTCAGGAATACCAGCCCAAAACGTCGACCACGATGTCGACGCTCCCGGTGTTGTTGTACACCGAGATGGTGCCGTCAGCCGAAAGGGTGGCAACCGCCAAGTTGGCCCGCACGTCACCTTGGGCGGGGTTGAGATCAGAGGTGCTCGGCCGCGCCGGCCCGGGGAACACCGTCAAGTAGGTGGGTGCGCTCGGGGTGACCCCGGTGACGTTGAGCACCACGGCTTTCGCTCCGGCAGGCACGCCGGCCAGGCCGGCGACGTTCAGCGTCGCCGTCTTGGCGGGTCCAATGGCGTGCCCATTGCATTGGGCGGCGGTGCCGGAGAGGTTGGAGGGATTCGAGGCCCGGGTATCGCAGATCCGCACCGGGGCGGCTTCGGGGGTGAACTGGCTTCCACCGCTCGCACCCCGGGCACCGAAGTAGCCCGCAGCGTCGACGACGACGTCGGTGGCCGCTGAGGCGAACAGCGCAATGGACCCCGCTGACGAGGACGAGGATAAGGGCACGATGACCCGGTTGGTGATGGTCTGGCCGGCGACGTAGTTGAGGTTGGAGGCGACCGGGACCGAGCTGCCGGCCGGGTAGACGCTCAAATAGCCCGCGGCGGCGGGATTGACCACCGTGATGTTCAACACGGCCGCGGTGGCGTCGGCCGGGATGGTGTCATTGCCAGCAATTTGGACCGCCTTGACCGTCAGTGCGCCGAGCCTGGTCCCGACGTCCCCCGGGCCATTGCACTGGGCATTGCCGCCAGAAAGGCCTGATGGGTTGGCGGCCCGGGTGTCGCACAGCCGGGCCGGGGAGGTCAGCGCGGTGTAGCGGGTGCCGGTTGGGTCATTCGCACTCGCCGGGCTGACGTAGCCCTCAAGGTCGACGACGATGTCGGTCTGGGCCGAGGCATAGACGGTGATCTGCCCATTCGCGCCCACTGCGGTCTGGACCAGGTTGGTGGCCACGCCTCCGGCACCGAAATTGACGTTGGAGGCGGTCGGGCGGGTCTCCCCGCTCGGATACACGCTGAGATAGCCGTCACCGGTCGCATTGACCGCGGTCACG
Source organism: uncultured Acidimicrobiaceae bacterium (assembly GCA_963800725.1). Taxonomy (GTDB): domain Bacteria; phylum Actinomycetota; class Acidimicrobiia; order Acidimicrobiales; family RAAP-2; genus Bog-473. Next base: position 46,114 of record CAWDCE010000026.1, read on the forward strand.
TTCACGGTCACCGCGGTGGCGTTGGAGGGAACTCCGAACTTCCCGGCCACGGTGACATTGTGGGTCCCCGCCGAAGCCACCGTCGCTCCGGCGTTGAAGATCCCGTTGCATTGGGCCTGGTCACCGCTCAGTTGGGAGGGGTTGTTCGCCCTGGTGTCGCAGATTCTGAGGGGAGCCGAGCGCGCTGTAGGGCCCAGGCGAGACCACCGTGATCGACAACGCGACCGATGCTGAGACGTTCCCGTCGGCGTCGGTGGCGGCCAAGGAGACATTGGCGACCCCGACGGCCGTCGGGGTCCCTGAGATGACCCCCGAGGACAGCGGAGAGGGAGAGGCCCGCGGGCAGGGCGCCCGAGGTGACGGCCCACGTGTAGGGCGCAGTGCCTCCGCTGGCCGCGAGCGTCTGTGAGTAGGCAAGCCCCAAGGAGGCGGTCGGCAGCGCAGTCGTGGTGACCAGGACCGTTGGGGGCACCGGTGGGCCGGGTTTGACGAGGACCCCGTCGAAGGTGCTGCCGGCATCTTGGCCGGCAATGTTGAAGTTCGAGCCGCTCGGATCGGTGAAACCTGCTGTCCATTGCGCCGCGTCGACGAAATCGCCGTTGAACGAGTCAAACGTCCAGGGTCCGTGATAGGTGTTGTCCAAGAAGTGGTTGTTCTGGTTATTGGTGATGTTTTCTGGGACGACCCACGCCCCGAATGGGGCACTCGAGCCATATTCGCTGATCAGCCCCTGGTCGCCGCAGGCGTTGCCGTCGGTGCAGGTCGGCCCGATATCGGCGGGGTTGAAGTTGAACGTGTTGTTCGACACGGTCACGTTCTGGGTCTTCCAGCGGCAATTGTCGAAGTAGTCGGGGTTGCCCGAGGGGGTTGCGGTGGGGAGATGGGTGCCGCACGACGCCACCGAATAGGTGCTCGGACCGACCAGCGTGCAGACATCGTCGTAGCCGTCCGAGCAGAATCGGTTGGCGTTCTCCCACAACAAGACGCCACCCCAATTGTCCGTAAAGACATTGCCCGTCACGTTGAACTGGCCGCTGTAGGCGCCCGGGACCCGGGCGTCACCGCCGGATTCTGAGACATAGAGGGCACCGGTCGGAAAGCCCGGATTCTGCGGCCCGGCCGTCCAGCCATTGTCGATCAGGGTGTTGTTGGTGATGTTGGCGTTGTAGGAGATCTCGTACATGATCCCTTGGGCACCGTTGCGAGCGATGTAATTGTTCGAGATGTTGAATCCGGTGTTGTCGGTGTCGGCCCAGATTCCCGGGTCTTGGTTGTCGTGGACGTAGTTCCCCGTCACGGTGGCGCCGTTGGTGGCCCAGAACTTGCCTCCCCCCGCACAGCCGCACCCGTCACCACCGGGGCCCCCGGGGGTGTCATATCCAGCCGTGTCGTTGAAACTGATCTCGTTGTTGGTGACCGTCACATCTGAGTCGCCGGCGGCGGAGTACCCGTTGAACCCGTACTGGCCGTTGTGGGTCAGGCAGTCATTTGTGGTGATCGAGTTGGTGCCGAGCATGAGTGCGGCCCCTTGGGCCGTGTTCTCTATGGTGTCGTTGGCGACGGTCCACCCGACGCCACTGTCGTGGTTCACCACCCCTTGATCCTGCGTCGCCAGAAAGTTTTCGATGGTCAGGTACTTGATGGTGACGCCTGTGGCCTGTTGGGTGAAGGCGAACAGGTTGAGGTTCTGGCCGTTCAAGATGGCACCGGGGCCACCAATGTAGGTATCGCCGTTCGAGGGGATGATCTGCCCGTACTCGCTTCCCCCCAAGGTGTGGACCCCCGGGGCAAACCAGTACGTCGTGTTCGGCGTGTCCAAGGTGGTGTTGGCATTGTCCCCGGCCGCAACCACCACCGCCCCGCTCGGCGCGCTTGAGGGCCCGGTCAAGATGGCACCGTTGCCGCACACCAAGGCAGTGGGCGACGTCGGCGCGCTGGCCGCGCTGGCCGAACGGACATCGTCAAAGGAAGCGAGCCCGGCCGCGATGAGTGCGACGGCGGCCACCCCGAGACCAACGGTGCGCCAATGACGACGACCGGCGGCGGGAGTGCCACGCCAATTCGCAGCGCGCGCGCGCTGCCGAGGGCCTGGACCGGGGGCGTGTCCACATTTCAAGCGTAAGGGTTACCCCCGCGAGAATCATGGACCATATGGCCTATAGGGGCGCCGTTTCTTGACTTCGTGCAACTGGAGTAGACATTCCGATTACGCCGGAGACGGTGCGCTGTCGCAGGTGAAGCGCCGGCCGGTCGGACCTCAGCTCACAGGCGTATACCGGAATTGCAACGGCCAAAATTCTTTGGCAATTCCCCTCTCACAATGGGGGCTGCAGGCCCGAATTCGGCTGGGATCGGCGGGCTGGGTCCTTCAATCGGACCGAGGTTGGCATCGCTCCGCCCCGGCGGGGAAAGACCCAAGCATCGGGGCGGCTGTTGCTGTATTAGCGCTCGTCTCCGAGCTCTTCCATGATGTGGCGCAGGTGCTCGAGGCAGCGGCCCCGCGTGGGTCCAATGCTGCCGATGGGCATCGAGATGGCCTTGGAGATCTCCTTGTAGGGCGGAGCGTCGTCGCCCGAGAGGATTCCAAGCAGTCGCTGGCAGTGCGGCGGCAACTGGGCGAAGGCCCGCCGGACGAGTTCCGCGCTCTCATTGGCGAGCATCGTGGTGTCGAGGGGCTTGGACTCGGCATCGGGAAGGCGCAAGAGCATGTCGTGGTCGAGTGAGACCCGTGACTTGGATCGAACAATGCGCAGGCTTTCGCGCCGCGCCGTGGTGGCCAGCCAGCCCCCGATTCGTTCGGGCTGCTCGATCCGACCGATGTTCTCGACCAGGCGCAACCAGGTGACCTGGTGGATCTCCGCCACGTCGGCCTCGTTGAGGCGGCAGCTGCGGGCGATGGCCATGATCATGCCGCCGAAGCGGTCCGTGAGCGCACGCCAGGCGGCCGGATCGCCGTCCGTCGCGGCGGCGACGACCTCGGGCAGATCGCCCTCGTCGTAACGCTTCCTCGGCGCACGGGTCCTCGTTGGTCCCAGGTCTGCTGGGCTCATAGCGGTCTCGGCGATAACCATTGTTTTGCTCCTTGGCGGTGCAAGCGTCTCGTTGGGAAACTCCAGCGTGACGCCTGGGGGCAAAATGGTCATCCCCAAAAGAAGTGAATCTGGGGGAAGAGAAGTAGAAGCTTTTGTCCAGAATCACCCGTTGAAGTGGGGTGATACGGGCGCCGCACCTATGGGACTTGAGCTACAACCCCTATTGCGTACGACGGAGCGAGCCGACCGCCTGGGAGGCGACCGAGGGCACAGTCGAGGCCAAGATCGTGAGATCGAGCCACAGCGACCAGTTGTCCACATAGCGCAGGTCAAGACGTCGGTAGGCGTTGAATGAGGGGTTGTGACGGGCTTCGACCTGCCAGAGGCCGGTGACCCCGGGGCGCACGGAGTGACGCCGCTGGAGTTCGTCGTCGAACTGGGCCGCCTCGCTCGGGAGGGCGGGTCGAGGCCCGACCAGGCTCATTGTGCCCTGCAAGACGTTGAAGAGCTGTGGCAGCTCGTCGATGCTCGAGGCCCGCAGGAATTTGCCGATCCGGGTCACCCTCGGGTCGTTCGAGGCCTTGAAGAGGGGCCCGTCGATTCGCTCGTTCATGGTGGCGAGATCGGGCGGGAGCTGGCCGTCATTGGGCGTCATGGAGCGGAGTTTGTAGACCAAGAACGTAGTGCCCCCGAGTCCCACACGCTCCCCGCGGTGAAAGACCGGCCCGTGGTCTTCGAGCTTGATGAACAGGGCCGAGGCGGCGATGATCGGGGAGGTGAGCAAGAGGATAAAACTGGCCCCCACCAGGTCAAGCGCTCGTTTGGCGATGGGTTGCCAGCGGGTGGAGGCTCGCGGCTCAACGTAGAAGAACGGCTCGTCGGACAGCGGTGTCTGGCGCAGACGCTGGTTCCCGATCCCGGGCCAGCCCGGCCAGACCTGGACGTGCAGATTGGCGCCGGCCGATATGGCGATGGCGTTCTGGGTCGAGGCGCTTGAAAGGGCGTAGGGGACAATGAGGACCCCACTCGCTCCGGTGGCCGCCGCGAGGTGGGGGATCGAGCAGATCGATGGACTGGTCGGCAACTTGTCCCACGGGGCGGCGCTGGTGCAGTCGCCAATCACGCCGGTGACCAGATAACCGAGCTCGGGCTCGGAGCGCAACATGGTGGCGAGTTGGGCGGCGTCGTCGTTTGAGCCGACCAAGACAACGCCGCGCAGCCAGCGACCCTTGGCCCGCTGGGCCCGCAGCCAGCGGCCGTATTGCCAGCGGCAGAGTGCGAGTACCACGACATAGGCCCCAAAACAGGCCAAGACCTGGGGACCGAGATTCTTGAGGTGGTGCTGGACCAGCGCAAAGGCCGCGGCGCCCCACAACCCGGCAATGAAGATCCGCTTGATCTCATCGGCGCGTCGGGTGCACAGGCGGGCCCGGTAGAGGCCGACCGAGCGCATGGCAAAGAGGGTGACGACTGCCGCACAAGCGCCCGGAGCCAGGCGGTGCAAGGTGTCATAGGAGTCGACCAAGAAGTAGCCGAGCACGACCCATGAGACGAACAATCCGGCACAGTCGATCACCACCAGGCGCGTCCGCAAGAGCCAGTGCTTGGTCGGGGGCACCGTCGGAGGCGCTGGCTTCGCAGAAGGGGGGTCTTCGGCCTTGGACGGCTCGATGATGGTCTCGGCCTGGTCGGAGAGGTCGGCGTCGATGGAGAAGTCGGCGTCGTCGTAGGGGGCGAGCGTCGCCTCATTGGCCAGGTCAAGATGAGTGTAGGGGTGGAGATCTGATGACATCTGCTGGGAACCCCCTCTTCTCTTGAGCGTGGCGACGACGGGCCTTTGCCCATGAGTGAGTCACCAGGACCCGCCTGGATACGCGACTTGTAGGTCTTTTGGCCTATTGACCGAGCCCTGAGCTGATGCGTGGGCCGCGGGGGCGACCCGTCGCGTATCGGATTGCTCGCCGTCCGCCCTCTTCATGGCGGAGTCCCACTGCAACCCGACCAGCAACTGGTCACAAATTTGGGGGTCCGAATCTCCATTGGCGAGTGAGGATGCTCACATTTGGGTATCGAACGGGTGTCAGGAAGTCTCGATGAGGATTTTGGAGTGAGGCCAGGTGAAGCCAGCGACGGCATCGATCCGGGCCAGTAGCGCGGGTGGTGACGCATCGGTGACGCAATTGTCGTCACGTCGAGGGTTACGGTTCGCGGGTGAGTTCGCGGTGATGGACGACGCCAACCTCCCTGAGTGCCGTTTGTGCGCCCTTGGGAACAGCGGAGCCGACCGCCTTCCCGCCGACAAGGCGATCGCCATCGTGTCTCGGGATCAAGACGTGGTCACCTTGGTGCAGTTCGGCGTGCCCGGGGTCTTCTTGGCGCCGCGTCGCCACATCGCCACCCTTTCGGTGCTGCCCGACCAGTCCGCCGCCATGCTCGCGGCCCTCCAGCGCACCGTGGCCGAGGTGAGGTCTTCATCGGCGGCCAGCGGAGCCATGATCGAACCGAGCACCGACGTCCCCGGTGCGCCCGGACACGTCTGCTATCACGTGGTTCCGACCCTCCCCAATGAGGGCGAACTCGGCGCGATCGAGACGCTCGTGGCACATCATGCGCCCGACGCCACCGACACCACGACCTCGTCCCCGTTGCAACCCGCGCTCCAAGAGACGGGGCAAGGCACGTGGCCCCTGAATCGACTCCAGGGCTTGGCCGAGACCTGATCGGCGCCGATGTCTGGCGCCAATGTCCGGCCGGTGGAGTTACCTCGTAATGCCTCATTGTCATCGAACAGCTGTGACCAAAGTCGCCGGCCCGCCGCGGGCGCATCGGTGGCGTCGCCACGTGACGACCCTCGTCGCCCTGCCGCTTTTGGGTGCGTCGCTGTCCCTCGCCACGTCCCCCATACCGGCATCGGCCGCCGCACGGAGCACACTTCGGGAAATGGCGACGGGCGCCACCTCGCAGAAGAACGGGGACCCGAACCCACCGCACCAGGTGTGTGGCCGTGGTGGGATCTTGAACGGCCCGAGCACCCCGCCGGCCGGCGCCGTGGTCGTCCAGCCCGCAATGAACTTGCCGGCTGTGGTGCGCGCGCACCCAGGGGGTCACACCATCTTTTGGCTCGCACCCGGGACCTTCACTTATGGCCCGGGCCGCTATAACCAGGTCGTCCCCTTCACGGGCGACACTTTCATTGGTGCGCCCGGTGCGGTCATCAACGGTGAACGCGCCAACCATTACGCCTTCGGGCAGCACGCAGCGAACGTCGCGATCGAGTACCTGACCATCACCGGATTCGGGAGCCCCGGCGACAACAACAACGAAGGAGTGGTCAATCACGATTCGGCGAGTGGTTGGGTGATCTCGCACGACACCATCATCAACAACGGCGGGGCCGGGGTCATGCTGGGCAGCAATGACGTCTTGAGTGAGAATTGTCTGAGTCACAACGGTCAATATGGATTCAGCGCCTACAGCCCCAACGGGGTGGCCAACTTGTCGGTGACGAACAATGAGATCTCAGGCAACGACACCTATAACTGGGAGGTCCGCGATCCGGGTTGCGGATGTTCGGGTGGGGGAAATTCTGGGCCACAAACGGGGCCACCGTCACCGGGAATTATGTGCACAACAACCGCGATGTCGGCCTGTGGGCCGATACGGACAACGTCGGCTTCAATATCTCGGACAACTACATCTCGGACAATTACGCCGAGGGGATCATCTACGAGATCAGCTACAACGCCTCAATTGCGCACAACACCTTGGTGCGCAACGCGCTTGGGGTGGGTCCGACCAACGCCGACTTTCCCTCAGGGGCGATTTACATCTCGGAGTCGGGGAGTGACGCCCGGGTGCCCGGACCCTACGGCCACCGACTCGACATCAAGGACAATCTCTTGGTCAACAACTGGTCGGGGGTGGTCTTGTGGGAGAGCGCCGACCGCTTCTGCGGATCGCCCGACAACACCTCGAGCGGTTCGTGCACCCTGGTTGACCGCCCGGCGGTGTCGCTGAGCACGTGCAATAGGTCGCATCTGCGCAACGCCCAGGCCCATCGGGGCGGCGTCGATTACTTCGACGATTGCCGCTGGAAGACCCGAGACGTCTCGATCAATCACAACACCTTCGACCTGTCGGCATCGGCAATCGGCCCCGACTGCACCGTGTCGCGCAGCTGCGGGCTGCAGGGCCTCTTCTCCCAGTACGGCACCAATCCGGACTGGTCGCCCTATCGGGGCGAAATCGTCGAACACGCCATCACCACGCTCCAGCACAACCAATTCACTGACAACACCTACGTGGGCCCGTGGCATTTCATGGTCCACGACCAGAGCCAGGTGGTCGATTTCGCTACCTGGCAGGGCTCGTGGCACCAAGACATCGGGAGCTCCGAGTCGGGTTCGTAACCCCCGTATGACGCCCTCGGTTTTGCGGCTTGAGATGTATCACGGCCCAGTTGGCGGGCTCGTTTCGGGTGCAGTCGTCGCACACTGTGCCATCTAGGAACAGGAACGCCGCCGCCCGGTGTTCCAACAAGAGGGAGCAAGCCGTTGACCGAACAGGTACTCGATGTGCTGGGATCATTCCGGCTCATCCGACGGCACTGGCGGACCGTCGCGGTTTTCGCCGTCGTCGGACTCGTCGCTGGCGGGGCCTTCGTCAAGACTCACCCGCCCGCTTACAGCGCCACCTCCTTGGTTCTGCTCCCCGGCGCAGCCGCCAACGCCAACGCCAACACGCAGTCCCAGGCACCGACCGCCAACGATGTGGCCACCGACGCCCGGATCGCCACCAGTGCAGCGGTGCTCGGACCGGCCGGGCACAAGGTCGATAAGTCGTTGTCGCTCGCCACACTCCAGCAGCGAGTGACCACGGCGTCCACCGCCACCGGGGTGCTCGCGATCACGGCGACCGCACCCAATGCCAAGCAGGCCGAGGACCTGGCCAACACGGTTGCCGGCAATCTGGTGACGTTCGTGACCACCAGCAACTCCGCCCCCGCCACCAACGGGTTGGTGGGGCTCCAGGCCGAGGCCACCCAACTCAATCGCCAGATCTCCGACGTCCAACAAGAGATCAACACCGCCAATCAGCGACTGGCCAATGACGGCGCTCAATCGGTCACTGGCCAGCAGGACTCCAACCTGATTGCGACACTCACCGCCGAGCAATCGAACCTGGCGTTGCTGCTCGACAGCGTGAACAGCCAGATCACCACGGCCGAGTTGGGCCGGGTCTCGGCCAACCAGGGCACCGAAGTCATCCAAGATGCCACGGCGGCCAAAGCGTCGGTGAGCACCATTGCCTTCGAGGTCTTTCTCGGGGTCATCGGCGGAATCTTGGTCGGAAGCGTCTACGTCCTGGCCCGTTACCGCCGTGACCGCCGACTCTCGAGGAGGGACGACCTGGCCAAGACGCTCGGTGTGCCGGTCATCTTGTCGATGAAGACCAAGGCCAAGCGTTCCACCAAGGACTGGGTGGAATTGCTCGAGCGGTACCAGCCAACGTCATCTGAAAAATGGGGCGTGCGCGAGGTGCTCAGTGAGCTCAGTACCCCACAAGGCGAGGCGAGTCAGATCGTGATCGCGGTGCTCGAGGGCGATACCGCCGCCTTGGCGATTGCCACCAAGACTGCGGTGACCGCAGCTTCATCGGGCCTCGACACCCTCTTCGCCGTCGTCGCACCTGAAGGTGCAGCCGAGCATCTCGAATCCGCATGTGCCCAGTTCTCGACGCAGGGGTTCACCCCACGCCCAGGTCTCGAAATCATGACCGGCGAGGCGCCGAATCGAAAGGACGCGCCCGAACTGACCCTGACGGTCGTCGTGGTTGCTCGCAACCACCCCATCGTGCCACCGTCGCACGGCGCACACTCAAAGACACTGTTGGCGGTGACGGCTGGCGTGGCGAAGGCCGAGGACGTTGCATTGGTCGCCATCACCGCCGCCGACTGCGGCCAACCGGTGCAGGGCATCGTTGTCGCGAACCCGAACAAAGACGACCAGAGCACCGGCCGCTTCCCCGACGGCACCAACCGCTCCGCTCTCGTTCTCGCTCGCCACGCCACCGGGGCCAACACCGGCGCGGCACTCGGGGGTGCATCGTGAAACGTCGATCTCTTGGTCCGATCGACGGGTGCAGTCGGCGAATTGAGGGATGGTCATGACGGTCGAAATGAACTCGCTCTCGGCGCCACTCGGCGACTCCGCGGTCGATCCGGCGGCATCACCCCTGGTCACCGGCCGCATGGTCAGTCTGCGCTTCTTGACGAGCGCGCTGCGCCGCCGCCGGCGCCTGTGGTTGGGCCTGGCCCTGCTCGGACTGATCATCGGCATTGGCTTCCATGTGGCGGTGCCGCCCCAATACAGACGCGTCATCGACGGTGTACCTGGCGTATGCGCCAGGTAGTGACGCCGCGGTCGAGTCGGCCAACGACCTGGCCATGGTCAAGACCGCAGCCGTCGGACAAGCCGCCATCAAGGCGCTTGGCGAGAAGGGTCTGACCCCGACCAAACTGCTGGGCAAGGCACCCGCGGCCATCGTCAGCGACAACATCTTGAACCTGACGATTTCGGGATCCACCGCGCAAGAGGCCGTGCGGCGGGTAAGTGCGGTGACCACGGCTTACCTGGCCTTTCGTGCCCACCAGTACAGCGCCCAGAACCAATCGGTGACCAACGCCGCCAATGCCCAGATCAACAAGTTCGAATCCGAGGTCAATCAGCTCACGGCCCAGATCAACAGCCTCGATCCCAATACCCAGGGCAACGAAGTGACCAACCTCATCAACCAGCGCTCGACCGTCAGTAACCAGATCGTCAATCTCCAACAGACTGTCCAGCAGGACAATCTCGCCACGCTGTCGGTGACCAACGGCAGTCAGGTGCTGACGTCGGGGACCGCCGGTCACCTCTCCAAGGTCAAGGTGCTCTTGATCGACGGGCTGTCGGGGCTCATTGGGGGGCTGGCGCTCGGCATGTTGTACGTGATCCTCGCCGCGGTGCTCAGTGATCGGCTGCGTCGACGCGAAGATATTGCCTCGGTCCTCGGGGTCCCGATCGAACTCAGCGTCGGTCGCGTCCATCGCCGGTCGATCTTCTCAGGGAAGCACCTCCCATCGTCATTGCGCCGCTTAGGCAAGGTCCTTCACCTGCAATGGCTCTTCGGCCAGAACGTGGCCGATCTCGCGGCTGATCCCTCGGTCGACGTCTTGGCGGTGGCCCAGCACCTGCGGGACCGACTCGAACTTGCAGGGCCACGACCGACAGAACTCGTCATCGCCCTCGATGACACCGATGGCCCAGCCGCCGCCATCAGCACCCTGGCCGCCGATTTGAGCCGGCTCGGCAAGAAAGTCGTTCTCATCGACGCCACCGCGACACGCGTCCTCGCCAAGACCTACGGCGACGAGCAGGTCAACCAGCAGCGCATCGAGATCGCCGGATCACCTGAAGTCACCTTGATCACCCCGGCCCTGCCGGGTGGGCCCGACGAGTCGGGCCGGCGCAAGCCGACCCGGGCCGGACTCGCGGAAGCCGACACCGTCCTCGTGCTGGCCAGCGTCGACTCGGCCACCGGTGCGTGGCATCTGGCGACCTGGTCGAATCAAGCGGCGCTGACCGTGAGCGCTGGGGGATCGACCGCGGAACGGATCAATGCGGTGGCCGAGCTGTTGGAAGCGGCAAACATTGCCGTCGATTCGGTGATATTGCTCGGGGCCGACGCCAACGATGACAGTGTGGGCATCCCCGAACCCGGTGCGTCGGTGTTCGGGCGGCGGCTCGGGCTGGTCCCGATCGCCGAACCTGCGTTGACGTGAACGCCGTCGCCTCCCGGCTGCGCATTCGCACCCCTTCACCGGCGTTGATCCGGGCCCAAGCACAGATGGTGCCGCTCGAGCACAGGAGCGTCCGTCGACGGATCGGGTGGATCTGGGGACTGCTGTTCCTCAACGTGATGCCCTATTCGGCCAAGTCATCGTTGATCCCATTTCCGACATCGCTCGGAAAGCTGATCACCCAAGGTGCACTCGGGATTGCCTTCCTGCTGGCCCTCAGCATCAACCGCAAGGTCTTGATCAGACCCAACCTCTTCTTATTTCTCCTGACCGTTCTGTGCGCGACATCAGCGATGATGACGGTACGCGGGTATTTTTCCTTTCTCGGCTCTGACTTTCGAATCGCCCGCCTCATCACGATGGTGGCTGTGTTGTGGTTGTTGACCCCGTGGTGGGGCCGGCGCGACATGCTGTTTTTGCAATTCCAGCGACGAGCGCTGTTCGTGGTGCTGCTCATTGTGCTGGCCGGACTCGTGATCACACCGGGCGCCGCGTTCGCCCAGGCCGGCGGCGGGCGTCTCGGTGGCGCCATCTGGCCCATCCCCCCGACGCAGGTCGCACATTACGCCGCCGTGTTGGCCGGGACCACCATTGTCTTGTGGTTCGCCGATCTCGCGAATTTGCGCACCATGATCGCCATCACCGCAATGTCCATGGGGATTTTGGTCCTCTCGCACACCAGGACCGCGCTGGTCGCCTTCCTGGTCGCCACCTTGGTGGCGGGTCTGAGTCTCTTTTTCAGCCGGGAGCGGGTGCGCCGGGCCTTTGCCATCACCATTGTGGTGGCCATCCTCGTCGCCTTGAGTTTTGCCCCGGTGATTGGTACCTGGCTGAGCCGAGGGCAGAGCGGTCAACAGATCACCGCTCTGACCGGGCGGACCCAGACGTGGTCCGCCCTCCTCGCCCAACCGAGGACCGAAATCAACACCGTGTTCGGTTACGGATTGTCCAACGCGTCATTCAATGGCCTCCCCATCGACTCGAGCTGGCTCTCGACCTACCTCGAACAGGGATTGGTCGGCGACGTCATCGACGGGGCGGTGGTGCTGACCCTGCTCTTGGTGGCCTGTTTCAGCCCTCGTGGGCCCCGCCGCGCCATTGCGTTGTTCATGGTGGTCTATTGCCTGATCGCGTCCTTCACCGAGACCGGTCTCGGGGATGCCTCGCCCTACCTCCTCGACCTCGCCGTCGCTATGTCGGTGCTCATGACTCCCGCCACCAGCACCAAACAGAGCGAATTGTCGAGCGCCTAAAACACAACCGCGCCGCCTCGTCGCGGCACGGTTGATGTTCGACTTCGCCTGTCTCAGGCGGAGAAGTCGATGCGGGTGGCCAACTCCACGTCCGCCAAACGGGCCGAGCCAATCAGGGTCGTGCTCGGGCTTCGCCGACCGAATCCCGGTGAATACCAACCGAGGGGCGGGTCGACCTCGCCGCGATGGGCGGCCCAAGTGAGCTGGCCGGGGAGAAACATGGTGGCACGACCGGTCCCGCCTGTGCGATCCGGCCAGCGCAGTTCTGCCCGATCTCGCGAGAGTGTGGCGGCAACCGTCGGGCCGAGGTGGAAGGCGAGCCGTAGGTCGTGCGCCCCGCTGGTGATGACGTGATCGAGAATCGACAGCGCACGGGTGGCCGGATCGAGTTCGACACTGCGCCGATGCCGCGCCGGCACCGTGAGGCGTTCGTACCCGTCGTGTTCGGCGGACCACCGCCCGGGACCGGGCCCATCGACCTCGACGGGGCCAAGCTGGGTGGTGGCCTGTTCGACCCACAAAAACGGCCCACCCGACACCGACTGGTCCTGGCCGTCGAGTTCGACCGTGTTATGGCCGATCGTCGAGCGGAAATAGCTGCGCCATGCGGGTTCGCCGTGGTAGCAGTAGGTGCCCGGATCCGACAGGATCTCGACGCCCGAGCAGCGCAACTCGAGTGAGAGCGCGTCGGCGTGGGCGTGGGCGCAGATGGACAAGAACCCGTGCGGTCCGCCCCGCAGCCGACACCACAGTTCTGGTGCTTGACTGGCGCGGGCCGTGCGCAAAATGGTGAGCCCGGCGTCGGCGAAGTGGGAACGCCGAACCGGCGCTCGCCGACGAACGACAACGGGGCCACCGACCATGGACCCGAGCGCGAGGCTCTGGACATCGGGTGCGGGGACTCTCGGCCACCAGTCCGCCGCGCTGAACACGGCGGCACCGAGGGCCAGCAACGAGGTCCAACGGTTGGCGTGGGGGTCGGCCACCAAGAGGGCACGCCCGTCGTCGCCGTCACCGAATCGTGGCGCCTCGCCCGAGACGTCGAGAACCGACGCCATGGCGTCGACCATGGCGCACAGGCGATCCCAGGTCGCCGCGCTGAGCGGGGTGCCCTTGGCCTGCGCTTCGGCCGCGGCACAAAGTCCGAGCTCGATGACCAGGCCGTGGTACTCGAAGGCCTGTTCGCGGTTCAGGCCGCTGGCGAAGGTATTGGCCGCAAGCTCTGCCTCGAGCAAAGCCGTCGCGTCCGCCCGCCACCGCGGCGATTCGGCGAACCAGTCAAACGCGCAACTGGCCACGACTTGGCCGGCCGCCTCTGCAACCACGTGGTTGTTGGCCGAGGAGCCTCGGCTCTGGAAGCTGGCCAAGAAACGCTGGTGCCAATAGATCTGTCGGATTGCGGTGACATTGTGGTCGAACAGGGCAGTGGTCCCGCTCCACCCGTCGAGGAGGCGGCGCACCCAGACCCATGAGATCAGTCTGATGCCGAGTTCGATCCCACTCGACCAGTTGACGCCCGTGGCCACGGGGTTGGCCCGCCACCAAGAGCGCAGCTGCGTGTCGACCAACTCGGCGTAGCGGTCGTCGCTTGTGAGACGCCATGCCGCGGCAAGCACGCTGAGGTGATGGTGGCGCGACAACTCCCAGACCTGCTTGATGCGCCGGGGATCACCCGGGGCGCGGTAGTCGATGCGAAAGGCCGGGCGGTCGGTCGGGTAGGACTGCGCACTGACCGGGTCGAGTGCCCAGTCCGGGTCGACCATATCGAAACGCAACTCACCAAAGAAGTCCCATCGGCCAGCGAGGACCTTGTCCGCGGTGGCGATCACGTCGTGGCGCGCCTGGTCGGACAGCACGCCGAGATGGCACGACGCAGGCAATGGGGTGAAGGTCCGTGGGCCGGGCGGTGGTGAGTGGCGCGGGGAAAGACCGATGGGCCCATGCCTCTTGGCGCACGCGGTCCTCGATACGCCAGAGCACCTCGGCCGGGGTCATGCGCTCGAGCCGCCGGGCGTACCATCCCAGGCGGGACGAGATCACCGCCGCAGTGTATTGGTCACAGCGTCACCGCAGCGCCAGCGACCAGGCTTTCGCCGACCGCCAAGGTCGCGGCGGTGGTGGCGACCAACGAGTCGAGCGAGATTGGCATGGGGCCTGCGGTGCGCACCGCTTCGACGAAGCGGGCCACCTGGGCCCCTTGGCCCTTGTCGAGCGAACCGAACGACCGCTGGGTGTGGTGCCGACGCCCGGACCACACGGTGGCCTTGGCGAAATTGTCGAGCCGCGCCGTGCGGCCGGCGGCCGCCACCTCGAAGGTCTCTTTGGGGTAGCGGGCATTTCCGCTCGTCACGTAGTCGATCCCGGCCAAGGAGCCATCCTCGTAGCGCACCGAGACATGGAGATCGTGCTGATCGCGGGCCGAGGTGGCAGAGACCTCGACCGGCGCGGCACCGAGCCACCACGACACGGTGTCGATGAAGTGGCCACCTTCGCCCACGAATCGCGAACCTTCGAGCTCCTCGTTGCGGTACCACGACCCGGCACCGAGGGTGCCGGCATTGACCAAGTAGCGCACCATTGCGCCATCGGTGTCGGCACCGAAGCGCCGGCGCAGGTCACAGAGCAACGGCGCGAAGCGGCGGTTGAAGCCCACCATGAGTCGGTCATTGCCCGTCGCCTGGACGACACCGAGGATCTTCGTCAGCTGTTCGGCCGAGAGGGCGAGCGGCTTTTCGACGAAAACGGCTTTGTCGGCTTCGAGCGCCCGGCACACGAAGTCCGCGTGTGACTGGTGACGGGTGACCACAAAGACGGCGTTGATCGAGTCGTCGGCGAGCATGCGGTCGACCTCGGTCGAGGCCTCTTTGAACTCGAAGCGTCGCTGCGCGTTGGCCGCGGACAGCGAGGTGGTGGTCACCACATGGGCCAGATCGACGTCCTCGCGCTTGGCCAGGTGCGGCAAGAGCATCGACGACGCGTAGTTCCCGGCCCCAATGAAGCCCAACCGGACCATGTTGGGGTGAGCGAGCGTGGCGGTGCGAGCGGTGGGCACTGCCGGCGTCCATGACATGGCCGACGGCTCGTCACTGGCCTCGGGGTACTCGAAGAGGAAGCCAATGCCCGAGAGCTTGCCGCCGCTCAGGCGCTCGTAGACGTCGGTGGCCTCGCCCAGGGCAAACGAGTCGGAGACCAACAGGTCAATGTTGAGCGAATCGTGGGCGACGAGGTCCAAGAAGCACTGGATGTTGCGGCGCTCGGTCCAGCGGACGTAACCCGCGGGGTAGTCGATTCCTTCGAGTTCGTAGAGCTCGTCATAGCGGCCCGGGCCGTACGAACGGGAGAACCGGACATCGAGTTCCTTGTCGTAATAGGCGTTCCACGGCAGGTCGAGCTTGAGCTTGCCGATGTCGACCACACGGGCGCGGTCGCGGGCCAGCCGGGCCGCCGCTTCGACCGGCCCGTTCGAGTTGCCGCCCGCCACCAAGAGGATCTGGTCGGCCCCCAGTCCACCGGTGAGATCGGCCAGCGCTCGCTCGATGCGGTCGAGCCCCGCCTCGTCTGGGGCATCGCAGATCGTCGCCCCGGCCTTTTCGGCCAGACGGCAACGTTCGGGCATCACGTCGAGACCGACCACTTGGACGCCGGCGGCGACTAAGAGTTGGACGACGATCTGGCCGACGAGTCCGAGTCCGACCACCAAGGCGGTGTCGCCCAGCTGGGGCTCGGCGCGCCGCACGCCGTGCATGGCAATCGCACCGACCGTGGCGAAGGCGGCCAACTTCGGGTCCACCCCGTCGGGGACCGCCGCACAGAGATTGAGGGGAACCCAGTTGACCTCCGCGTGCAACGCGAACTCATTGCCGGCGCACGCGACGATCTGTCCGATCTTGAGCTCTTCGGCGCCCCGGCCCACTTCGGTTACGACGCCGCAGAGGGAATAGCCGAGCGGGGTGTAGGAGTCGAGCTGGTTCATGGCCTTTTGATAGGCACTGCGCACGCCCTGCTGGGCCACACTGTCCATGAGCTTTCGCACCTGGTCGGGCCGCGAGCGCGCCTTGCCGAGCAGCGACATATTCGCTTCGGTGACCTTCATGACCTCGGTTCCCGTTGAGATCAGCGAGAAGAGCGAGCGGACCAGGACGCCGCCGGGTCGGCACGCCGGCGTCGGGACGTCCAGGACGCTCAGTTCGCCTGATTTGTAGTTCTGCGCGACCTGCTTCATCGTGCTCCTTGCTTCATTGGTCGGTGGGTACTCATCGGTGGTCGCCTCATACCTCGACGCCACTTTGTCGGGCCTGGCGGCACCACATCTCGGTGGTGAGGAGCTGCCAGATCTGTTTGGAATTGTCCTGGCGGCCGCTGCGCTCGTCGTCGATCAGGCGCTGCAACGGCTCACGGCGCAAGAAGCCGCTTGCCACCAATTCGCCGCCGAGCAGTTCGTCATCGACCGTCTCGCGTAGATCGCGCGAGATCCAGGCGCGCAGTGGGGCGCTGAAGGAGGCCTTGGGTCGGTTGATGATCTCGTCGGGCAGCCACGCCGCGGCCGCTTCCTTGAGCGGTGCCTTGGTGGTGCGACCGCGGATCTTGTCCGCACCGGGGATCGAGAACGCAGCCATGGCCACAGCCGGGTCCACAAACGGCACACGCACTTCAATCGAAGCGGCCATCGAGGCGCGGTCGGTATAGGCCAGATTCAATCCAGGCAAAAAGAGCCGGCTGTCGGTGAGGCACATGCGGTCGACGGGGTGCGACAACGTGGAGTCTGCGTAGATGGCATCGTGCTCATCGAGCACCTCGTCGACGTGCGAGGCGAGCTCGGGATTGACCAAGCCCATCAGGTCGGCCGGGTCGTAGAGGGTATAGCTGCGGCGAAAGGCCTCGGCCTCGGGCAGCTCGGCGAAATCCAAGAACCGCTTGGTCCAGCGCACGCGGCGCAACCCGTGACCGGCCGCCACCACCGGCAGGTGGTCGACCGTGCCGCGCACGCCTCGGCGGATCGGGCCGGGGACCCGGCGATAGCTGCTGGCCAGCATGCAGGCGAGATGTTTGCGGTAGCCGCCGAAGAGCTCATCGGCCCCCATTCCCGACAGCATCACCTTGACCCCGGCGTCGCGGGCTGCTTCACACATCAAGAGTGTGTTGATGGCCGCTGGATCCCCGACCGGTTCGTCGAGGATGTCCACAATCCGCGGCAGGAGTTTCGCGATGTCGGGGGAGGCTTCGATCTCGTGGAGGTTGATCCCGAACTGCTGGGCCACTTTTCGGGCGTAGACCGCGTCGTCGGGCATGGCTTCCATGCGGTGGTCCTGCGCCCGGAACGTGATCGTGTAAGCGTCGAGGTCAGGATTGGCCCGCTTGGCCAGCACCGAGATGATGCTCGAGTCGAGGCCACCACTGAGGAAGCTCGAGACCGGGACATCGGCAATCAGATGCGCCTGGACGGAAGCCTCGATGATCTCGCGCAAGTCAGCACGCGGCCCCTCGGCTGCCTTTGCTGCCTCTTCTTCGATGGCCCAGTAACGGCGGACCACATGGCGCCCGTCAGGGAAGAACTCGGCCCACGAACCCGGGGGGAGTTTCGAGACGCCCTTGATGGCACACCGCTCCGGTGGGATCCAGTAATACAAGAGCGAAGCCATCAACGCGCCGGGGTCGGCCTCCATGCCGTGACCGAGGGCGCTCACGATGCTCTTGAGTTCCGAAGCAAAGACCACGCCATCCTTGCGAGGCAGGTAGTGCAGCGGCTTGATGCCGAGTTGGTCCCGAGCCAGGCTCAATCGAGCGGTGGTTTCGTCGAAGATGGCGAAGGCGAACATGCCCCGAAAACGGGGCAGGGCGTCGGCGCCCCAGGCCCGCCAGGATTCAAGGATGACCTCGGTGTCCGACGACGTGGTGAAGCGCACGCCCTTCGCCACCAATTCGGCCCGCAGCTCTCTATAGTTGTACAGCTCGCCGTTGTAGCTCAAGGTGAGGCCGTCGCGACTCAGCGGTTGGTGACCGCCCTCACTCAGGTCGATGATCGAAAGGCGACGATGGGCCAGCTGCACGGAAATCTGTCCATGGTGATAATTGAAGAGGCCGTGGTCGTCGGGGCCACGCGCCGCGATGCGCTCGCTCATGACCTCGGTCAGACGCGGTGCCGTCGACTTGCTGGTAACACCCAGCGATCCCACACATGTCAGCTGGCCGCGGGAACTGTTTCGTCGAGTGCGTCGAGTGCGGAGACGTGGCCGGTGAGGCGGTCGTAGGCCGCAACGTAGTTCACCTGCTGATGCTTCCAGGCCAACGTGTCGATGACCCGTTGACGGCCGAACTCGCCCATGGACTTGCGTGCCACGTCGTCGTCGAGGAGTTCGACAAGCAGGCGGGCGAAGTCCTCGACCTTGTTGGGTTCGGCATAGACCGCCGCCTCCGCGGCCGACACCTTGGTCTCTTGGAGGTCGAAAGCGACCACGGGTAGACCGAACGCCATGTACTCCATGGTCTTGTTCATGGTGGAGACGTCGTTGAGTGGATTTTTCGGGTCCGGACACAAGCCCACATCTGCACTCGAGAGCAAAGCTGCAACGTCGTCGTCGGACAGACGGCCGGGCATGTCGAGGAATTCGTCGAGCCCGAGCTCGCTCGACAACGCAGTCAGTTCATCGTAGGACTCACCCGAGCCAATGAAGGTAAAGCTCACATCCTCACGGCCGAGCACATGGACGATGTAGTCCACGGCCCGTACGGCGAGGTCCACGCCGTCTTGAGCCCCCATGACGCCGAGATAGACCGCGAGATGTTCCCGGCCGCGAAGCAGCCGTGCATCCCGGTCGCGTGCCTTGAGGCGTTCTGGGTCGGGGCCCGTGCGCACGACGGTGACGTCTTCGCCCCGCTTGGCCCCGCGGGTCATGGCGATCTGGCGGTACGAATCGTTGGTCGAACAGACGTGGTCGGCGCTGTGGAAGGTGCACCATTCGAGCGCCCGGACGGCGCGGTAGAGCGGTGAGGTTCGATTGTGGAACTTCGATTCGTAGAGCTCGGGACACAGGTCGTGGTGGTCGAAGACGAAACGGACCCCGAACATCTTGAGCACCAGGGCAATGGGCCAGAAGATGTCCGGCGGGTTGCAGGCCTGGAGGACGTCGAATCGGCGGCGGCGGAATGCTCGGGCCACCAACCATGCGGTGGCCACGAATGAGTGCAGGTACTCGCCGAAGAACGCAGCTGGCCCAAGCCCGGTCTTGGGCGGGGTGTACTTGTAGAGCGTCACGCCGTCGAGCTCGGCCTCGCTCGGATCACCCGGACCTTTGGGGCACACGACCGAGACGTCGTAGCCGGCAGCCACCAACGACTGGCACTCGAGCCAGACCCGACGGTCGAACGGCACGGGCAGGTTCTGGACGATGATGCAGACTCCGGGTCGTTGCGCCTGGCGTCGGTGTCGCGTTGCTACCACGCCACGCCCTCGTATTGCGCCAGCGCCTCGACCTCGGGTCCCAAGCGTCCGCTGAGGTCAATGACGGTGTTGGGCGGTTGGGCAACCAGTGCTTCGAGTACAGATGGATGCGAGGTGGAAACCACGGCGAGGTCGACATCGCGCAGGGCGTCGGCGGCGCTCGGGAGCAGGGCGCGGCGCACGTGGGGCAGGCGAGCGACCACGTATTGCTTGTTCGCACCGACCAGGCGCTCGAAATCGACGATCGGATCGTAGATCCGCACGTCGAATCCCTTGCCGATCAGGGTCTCGGCCAGCTCGACATAAGGGCTCTCTCGCAAGTCGTCGCTGTCCATCTTGAAACTCAGCCCAAGCAGCGCGACCGAGCGGGCGTCGGTGGCCAAGATCCGGTTGACCACATCGCTGATCGACAGCTCGTTGGTGGCCAGTGTGCCCGAGAGCAAGGGAAGATCGATCGAGTTCATGCGTCCGAGGTAGAGCAACGAACGCAGATCCTTGGGCAGGCACGAACCCCCGAAAGCGAAGCCGGGCGAGAGGTACGTCGAGGACAGGTTCAACTTGGTGTCTTCGCAGAAGAGATCCATCACGAGGCGCGTATCGACGCCGAGGGTGCGAAAGAGACGGCCGAGCTCATTGGCGAATGACACCTTGGTTGCGTGAAAGGCATTGCACGCGTACTTGAGCCCTTCGGCTTCTCGGGTCGAGACCGTCTTGACGGGCGTCTCTAAGAATCCGAACATCTCGCGGACGGCGTCGGCGACGTGGTCGTCCTTGGTGCCAATCACGGTCAGGGGCGAATCGTAGAGGTCCGAGATCGCACAACCTTCACGCAAGAACTCGGGGCACATGCCCGTCCCGACCACCACGGCGGTTCCCGCAGTCCGCTCGGCCACCAACGGTGCGATGTGCTCGTCGATGGTTCCGGGGGGGATGGTGCTGCGCACGACAACGGCGTGTCGGCTCGATGACGATCGGGCTTCGGCCACCAGCGCGCTCACGATGTCGTCGACCGCACGCACGACGTAGCGCAGCTCGGTGCTGCCAGATGCCGACGAGGGCGTCCCGACGCAGACCAAGGAGATGTCGGCATCACGCACGGCAAGGGCCACATCGGTCGTCGCGTGGAGTCGCCCGGCAGCCACGTTGTCGCCGACCAGCTCGTCGAGCCCGGGTTCGACCACCGTGCTCTTGCCCGCAGCCACGATTTGGGCCTTGGCGGGGTCGACGTCGACCCCCCACACCTCGTGGCCGTTGGCTGCCAGGACGGCTGCGGTCACCGTGCCCACGTATCCCAGTCCAAATATGGCGACCTTCATGCTCAACTCCTTGGTTCGCGGTGCATTGCGCAATCGCTTATTGGAGCGAGTTGGGGCGCCGTAGATACCTCTCAACCCCCTGTTCAGGTGAGATCCCGGGCCGAGCGGGTGGACGCCTCTCAGCCCAGCACCGAACTCAGGCCCGGGCCAGTGGCGCCGCCGGGTCCACCGGGTCGCTCCAGGCGTGGGCGACGGGGGTGGCGGGGCCGCAGCGTTCGGGGTCCCAGATCATCCACGGGCAGTTGGCCTGCTGGTACATGTTGTCGAGCTGGACTCGTTCTTTGACCGTGTCGGCGGGGGACCAGTAGCCCTTGTAGGGATAGGCCAGGACGCGTTCTTTGCGCACCAGGCGCACCAAGGTGTCCTCGACCAGGTCCTCGTCTTCTTTGAGCTCGTCGAAGATCTCGGGGCGGAGCAAGAAGTAGCCCCCGTTCTCCCAGTGCCCGAGGTCGCGCATGGGGGTCACCTTGGTGATGAGCCCGTCGTCGCCGATGTCGACGGCGTGGTGGGAGGATTGGGGTGGAACGGCCAAGAGGCCCGCCGTGGCGTTCGAGGCGCTGAAGCGCTCGATCATGTCGGGCAGGGGTGCATTGGTCAAGACGTCGGCGTAGTTGGCCATGAACATCTCCTCGTCACCGACGAAGCGGCGGACCCGGCGGAGGCGCTCACCAATGGGTGAGTTCAAGCCGGTGTCGACAAAGGTGATGCGCCAGTCCGAGATGTCGGTGTTGAGCAGCTGGACCTCGCGGGCACCTTTTTCGAGGACGAAGTCGTTGGAGCGGGTCTCGTCGTAGTGCAAGAAGAAATCCTTGACCGCGGCCGCGCCGTAGCCGAGGCACAGCACGAAGTCGGTGTGGCCAAAGTGGGCGTAGTAGCGCATGACGTGCCAGATCAACGGGCGCTCACCGACCAGGGCCATGGGTTTGGGCCCGCTGGTGACCCCGTCGCGCATGCGCATGCCAAGACCACCGCAGAACAAGACGACCTTCATGGCGTACCCCCCAGCGAGATGACTTCGAGTTGCGGAATCGGCACGACCAGTTGCCCGCCCCACGCCCCGATGTAGTCGAGCTGTTCGGTGATCTCGTCGCGCAGGTTCCAAGGCAGGATCACCACGTAGTCGGGCCTGGTCTGGGCCAGGTGCTCGGGGGCGAAGATCGGGATGTGGGTGCCCGGGAGGAACTTGCCCACCTTGGCCGGACTGCGGTCGACGGTGTAGGCGATCAGGTCGGTGCGGATGCCGCAGTGGTTCAACAAGGTGTTGCCCTTGCCCGGCGCGCCATAGGCCGACGACGCTGCGCCCGTGGCGGGCCGCGTCGAGTAAGAAGGCCACCAGGTCGCTCTTGATCTTGAGCACCTCGGCGGCAAAGCCGGCGTAACCCGCCAAGGTGCTCAGTCCTGCTGCCTCTTCGCAGGCCAGTACCTCTTTGACCCGTGTGCTCGGCTCGCCCACCCCGACTTCGGGCCGGGCATAGACGCGCAAGGACCCGCCGTGGGTCTCGATCTCGTCGACGTCGACCACCACCAATCCGGCCGTGCCGGCGCGCGCCGCCGTGCCGAGCGTCAGGTAGGAGTAGTGCTCGTGGTAGATGGTGTCGAACTGGCGCCGCTCGATGAGGCGCAAGAGGTGGGGGAACTCGAGGGTGACCACCCCGGTGTCTTTGACCAGCCCCGCCAAGCCCTCGGCGAAGCCGCACAGGTCGGGCACGTGGGCAAAGACGTTGTTGGCCACCACCAGGTCGGCCTGGCCGTGGGCGGCGGCGATGTCGGCACCGCTGCGCGCCCCTAAGAACTCGACCACCGTGGTGATGCCCTTGGCCCGGGCCGCCTCGGCCACATTGGCGGCCGGCTCGACCCCGAGGACCGCGATGCCGTTGGCCACGAAGTGCTGCAAGAGGTACCCGTCATTGGAAGCCACCTCGGTCACCAAGGAGTCCACGTTGAGCCCGAGGCGCCCGATCATGGTCTCGGCGTAGCGCTTGGCGTGGGCCACCCACGAGTCCGAATATGACGAGAAGTAGGCGTAGTCGCTGAAGATGTCCTCGCCGCTGACGTAGGCGGGCAGCTGCACCAACAAGCACGAGGCGCACTGGCGGACGTGGAGGGGGTAGAAGACCTCGGCCGAGTCCAAGTCGCCTTCGGCCACGTAGCTCTCGCACAACGGCGACATGCCCAGGTCGACAAAGGTATGCGTCAAGGTGGCCCCACACAGGCGGCATACGTGTCGCGACGACATAACCCTCCAAACCCCCGAACAACCGACTCGCATTCAAGAGGACCCAGCGGGGCCCGTGATACGTGCGGCGAGCCCGAAGGCGGACAGGGCCTAGCGGTATTTGATGGGGGAGGGGGGCCTCTACTGACCGCGAGCCCGCAGCGTCGAATGGGATCGACACGTGGGCAATGAGAGGCTGGAGGGCGATGCGAGGGACGATCAGCGGAGCTGCGGTGGCGTGCACCACCGGCCCATCTGCTTTGCCGCGCTCGAGCGGGCGTACCGGGCGATGAGCACGGACGTGGCGCACTCGGTGGCTGTGATTGGTGGTGGGATCGTCGGATTGGCGGTGGCCCGCGAGCTCGGACTGCGCTACGAGGGCCTTGCGGTGACCGTGATTGAGAAAGAGCTTGACGTGGCCCGCCATCAAAGCGGCCACAACAGTGGCGTGGTCCACGCTGGCCTCTATTACAAGCCAGGCAGCCTGAAGGCGACACTGTGCCGCCGTGGGGGTGCAATGTTGCGCGAGTTCTGTCAAGAACACGGCGTTGCCTACCGAGAACTCGGGAAACTCGTGGTGGCGACGTCGGTTGATGAGTTGGATGGTCTCGCCGACATCGAGCAGCGATCCCACGACAACGGCGTCCCAGACGTGCGGCGAATCGGACCAGGTGAAATGGCCGATATCGAGCCATTCGCCGTGGGGGTGGCGGCGCTTCACTCGCCCCACACCGCCGCCGTCGACTACGTGGGCGTCTGCCGGTCGCTGGTCAAAGAGATCAAGCGACAAGGCGGCGAGGTGCTCCTTGGCCAAGAGGTCAGCGGCATCGCCCAGGGGCCGAACGGGGTGACCGTCGCCCACGGCGCACTCCTTCGGACATTTGATCGGCTGGTCGTGTGTGCTGGGCTGCAGGGCGACCGGGTGGCCCACCTTGCTGCTCTGTCGGCGGACCTGCGGATCATCCCGTTTCGAGGCGAGTACTACGCGTGCGTGAGAAGGCCACGGACCGGGTGCGCGGGATGATCTACCCGGTACCCGACCCGCGGTATCCATTTCTCGGCGTCCATTTGACCCGCGACGTCACGAACGGAGTCCACGTCGGACCCAACGCCGTGCTCGGGCTGGCCCTCGAGGGCTACCGTCGACAGGACATCAATCCGGTCGACCTGGCGCATATCGCGGCGTGGCCGGGAATGTGGCGACTAGCCGGGATGCACTGGCGTTATGGCATGGGGGAGATGGCCAGCTCCGTCTCGAAGCGCCGCTATCTGTCCCAGGTGCGCAAGTACCTGCCCGATCTCGACGCGAACGACCTGGTGGCCTCCGGCGCCGGGGTTCGGGCCCAAGCAGTCGACCGGCGCGGGCAGATGGTCGATGATTTCGTCCTCCAAGATGCCGGACGCATCTTCTTGGTCCGCAACGCCCCCTCGCCCGCTGCGACCTCGAGTCTGGCCATCGCTGAGCACATCGTGTCGGCCATGGCGGCGGCGCATTAGTGACAGCGCCGCGTCGCACTTTATGGCGTGCTGCTACGCGTCGAAGGTCAGTGTTGCTTTCGAGCAGGTGAAGCCTTCGGCGTACCCGGCGCGGCATTCCATGCCGCGGAGGCGGGCCAGACCCAAGAAGACCTCGTCGTCCCACCAGTCCCGCGCCGACTGGGAGGGATAACACTTGTGCAGCAACTCCACCTTGCGCCGCGCCGTCTGCGATGACAGCGCAACGTAGAGCGACGGACGGCCAAAGTCACCGTCCCATTTGGGGATTTCGTAAGAAAGACTCAGTCCGTCACGAAAGACTGTCGGGATGATTTCACCGATGGTGCGGTGGTCCTGGTGGGCGTCGTGACTCGAGGGCGCGAGAATAAGGTCGGGCGCACAGGTGCGGGCCACATCTTCGAGGACGTCCTTCACGTCGGCCCACACCGCCGGGAGGCGTCCTTCTGGAAGGGCGTGCAGATCGACGGTGAGGTCCGCGCCACTGAGGAACGATTCCGCAGCGGCGCGGGCTTCTTCTTGTCGCTGCGGCGTCCCGGTCAACACGACATAGTGCACGCGGAGACCGGGTTGGCTGTCCGACAGATTCAATAGCGTGCCGCCGGCACCGATCTCGATGTCATCGGGATGTGCGCCAACCACCAACACCGACAATGGACGACCGTCGGGCTTCGCGAGCTCTAAACCCAGCACCGAACTCAGGCCCGGGCCAGCGGCGCCGCCGGGTCCACCGGGTCGCTCCAGGCGTGGGCGACGGGGGTGGCGGGGCCGCAGCGTTCGGGGTCCCAGATCATCCACGGGCAGTTGGCCTGCTGGTACATGTTGTCGAGCTGGACTCGTTCTTTGACCGTGTCGGCGGGGGACCAGTAGCCCTTGTAGGGATAGGCCAGGACGCGTTCTTTGCGCACCAGGCGCACCAAGGTGTCCTCGACCAGGTCCTCGTCTTCTTTGAGCTCGTCGAAGATCTCGGGGCGGAGCAAGAAGTAGCCCCCGTTCTCCCAGTGCCCGAGGTCGCGCATGGGGGTCACCTTGGTGATGAGCCCGTCGTCGCCGATGTCGACGGCGTGGTGGGAGGATTGGGGTGGAACGGCCAAGAGGCCCGCCGTGGCGTTCGAGGCGCTGAAGCGCTCGATCATGTCGGGCAGGGGTGCATTGGTCAAGACGTCGGCGTAGTTGGCCATGAACATCTCCTCGTCACCGACGAAGCGGCGGACCCGGCGGAGGCGCTCACCAATGGGTGAGTTCAAGCCGGTGTCGACAAAGGTGATGCGCCAGTCCGAGATGTCGGTGTTGAGCAGCTGGACCTCGCGGGCACCTTTTTCGAGGACGAAGTCGTTGGAGCGGGTCTCGTCGTAGTGCAAGAAGAAATCCTTGACCGCGGCCGCGCCGTAGCCGAGGCACAGCACGAAGTCGGTGTGGCCAAAGTGGGCGTAGTAGCGCATGACGTGCCAGATCAACGGGCGCTCACCGACCAGGGCCATGGGTTTGGGCCCGCTGGTGACCCCGTCGCGCATGCGCATGCCAAGACCACCGCAGAACAAGACGACCTTCATGGCGTACCCCCCAGCGAGATGACTTCGAGTTGCGGAATCGGCACGACCAGTTGCCCGCCCCACGCCCCGATGTAGTCGAGCTGTTCGGTGATCTCGTCGCGCAGGTTCCAAGGCAGGATCACCACGTAGTCGGGCCTGGTCTGGGCCAGGTGCTCGGGGGCGAAGATCGGGATGTGGGTGCCCGGGAGGAACTTGCCCACCTTGGCCGGACTGCGGTCGACGGTGTAGGCGATCAGGTCGGTGCGGATGCCGCAGTGGTTCAACAAGGTGTTGCCCTTGCCCGGCGCGCCATAGGCCGCGACGCTGCGCCCGTGGCGGGCCGCGTCGAGTAAGAAGGCCACCAGGTCGCTCTTGATCTTGAGCACCTCGGCGGCAAAGCCGGCGTAACCCGCCAAGGTGCTCAGTCCTGCTGCCTCTTCGCAGGCCAGTACCTCTTTGACCCGTGTGCTCGGCTCGCCCACCCCGACTTCGGGCCGGGCATAGACGCGCAAGGACCCGCCGTGGGTCTCGATCTCGTCGACGTCGACCACCACCAATCCGGCCGTGCCGAGCGCCGCGCCGCCGTGCCGAGCGTCAGGTAGGAGTAGTGCTCGTGGTAGATGGTGTCGAACTGGCGCCGCTCGATGAGGCGCAAGAGGTGGGGGAACTCGAGGGTGACCACCCCGGTGTCTTTGACCAGCCCCGCCAAGCCCTCGGCGAAGCCGCACAGGTCGGGCACGTGGGCAAAGACGTTGTTGGCCACCACCAGGTCGGCCTGGCCGTGGGCGGCGGCGATGTCGGCACCGCTGCGCGCCCCTAAGAACTCGACCACCGTGGTGATGCCCTTGGCCCGGGCCGCCTCGGCCACATTGGCGGCCGGCTCGACCCCGAGGACCGCGATGCCGTTGGCCACGAAGTGCTGCAAGAGGTACCCGTCATTGGAAGCCACCTCGGTCACCAAGGAGTCCGCGTTGAGCCCGAGGCGCCCGATCATGGTCTCGGCGTAGCGCTTGGCGTGGGCCACCCACGAGTCCGAATATGACGAGAAGTAGGCGTAGTCGCTGAAGATGTCCTCGCCGCTGACGTAGGCGGGCAGCTGCACCAACAAGCACGAGGCGCACTGGCGGACGTGGAGGGGGTAGAAGACCTCGGCCGAGTCCAAGTCGCCTTCGGCCACGTAGCTCTCGCACAACGGCGACATGCCCAGGTCGACAAAGGTATGCGTCAAGGTGGCCCCACACAGGCGGCATACGTGTCGCGACGACATAACCCTCCAAACCCCCGAACAACCGACTCGCATTCAAGAGGACCCAGCGGGGCCCGTGATACGTGCGGCGAGCCCGAAGGCGGACAGGGCCTAGCGGTATTTGATGGGGGAGGGGGGCCAGGCGCGGAATGACGAGGATCAGACCAAAAGCCAACTCAGCCCTCGCCATCGCCCAGAATCACGACTGGACTCCCGACGGAGGTGGAACGGCTCGAGCCGATCGTGTCCGTGACGAAGCGACTCGGATCTGCCTCACTGAGGTCCACTTCCCCAGATAGGGGAGCTCTGGCGGCCTCTGGGGGGGGGTGGTGAAAGGAGAATTACGAGCGATTTGTGCGGTTTCCGCAGGAATCTCTGGACTTGCCACGCCCAGATGCCCCAAATCCGGATGGATGACCGAAAGGAACGTCTCGTCCCCTACGTCCGGCCGGCATCTGCGGTTACCGGTCGCAACGTATCGAGGCGCCATCCTCGGTCTCGTGGCACAGTCCCCCCTACGCGAATTTGAGTCTTTTTGGCCATCGAAGAATAAGCGTCTATTAAGTATCCAATTAGTATAACTACTAAAACAACGCAAATAATTATTATCGCATTTGCGAATAAGCACACCATATCTAGGCTAGTGGCCGCCATATTTCTAATACAATAACAGCCAACTGCAGCCGACCGAAATGGCCTGCGGCGACCGCTAAGCCAGCTCACCGATCGCTAATAGTTCACTATCATATTATTTACGTAAGCAATACCGATTTTTGCGAACGCAAATGGTGAAAGAAAAGAACAAACGCCGGAGCCATGCTGGTCAAGCTTAGTTCGTTGACCTGTTTGACTTGCCTATCTCTCTTGCCATCAGCCTATCGGATCGTCGATCCGGAGTTTGCATGGGATGCCTGTGTTCTGTGTTGGTTCTAATAGGCGGGGGTTCCACCGACAACCCCGAAGACACCATTCAGGGCAGGGGGTGCTCGCCCGTCGGTGCAATTTGCCGGGGGAGGCATGCCTCGACGCAGGTTATCGTCTAGCTGCACTTCCTCGGGATTTTGCACGAGTAGATCGCACCGTGGGGGTGTTCGATACCCGGCGGCAAAGTCCGTCGCCCACTCATATGACGTCGCTTAGTCGGGCTGCGCGTGTTTGAAGATGACCAGAATGCCTTTTTTTTGGCCGCGCCGGGTCTAATATCGCTCTTTTCGGGGTCGCCCAGGGGAATTGAATATCGTTTGAGGTTGGAGTGCACGGACTTGTTATAGCCGACTAGGCGAGCTGATCGAGAACATTTCCATGGGGCGGGTTGATATCCCGTAGCTGATACCACCTTTGCTTCCGCCACTTGGGACAGGCAATGGCATATTTTGTTGAGAACGGCGATGTCCTATTACGCGGATACGCGTCGTTCTCCTGAGGTGTGGATGGCGGTCTCCTTCTATGGGAGCGCTTTGGAAGTGACGATAACTATGCGCTCATTACCCGTCATTGATTTGGCACGATGTGTTTAGATTTAGACGTGTGCGAACGATGATCCGTCACACCAAGTAGGGCTGCAGATGGTGATGTCGGGAGAGGTGGGCAGGTCCGTGCGCCCGCAAGCTCCAAGGAGCCGGCTCCAACGGGGGGCACGCCCGCCGTCCGCCGTCCCCTTTGGAACTCTTCAACAAGGTTGACGGACACACCTTCACGTCTTGGTCCTCAGGTTGGCCCGTGAGGTGAGGACCCGACGACCTCGCAAGGCGAATCCCGACTGGTCTGCTGGCGCTTGAAGTCGTCCCTACGCGTAAGCCGCCGAGATCGCACTGCATCTTGAGTCCAGTACGAAGTTGAGCATTCGGCATCCTCTCGGGAGCGTTCGCCACGAAAACGGTCCAGTTGGGTGCATCGAGCAGGAGGAAGCTCACCTTCGTTGAGAGTGACCATCACAAGGGAGTCATCATCCTTACAACTGAAGTTCTTCGATCGGCGGGCCGCACTCAGTTCCGCCAAGTTCTCAAATCGCGCAAGTGCCAGCTCATCCGGCAATCGCGGGCTCGTCACAGCAGCCTTGGGCGACGTTTGGGCGTGCTCGCAGGCGCCAGCGTCGTCACGCTGAGTGCGATCGCCTTCAATTCGTTGACGCTCTCGAGTCCGGCCGGTGCCCAGCCGTCGGCCACGTTGTCGGTGAGCGTTGCGTTGAGCGGTACCCGAGTCAATGCCGCAGATCAATTTACGGTCGCCGTTGCCTCTGGGAGCGCCCAGGGCCCGGTGGTCAATCAAACGTCGGCTTCGACCACGTTCGGAACCGGAGCCGGGGTCTCTCCCGGATCGGGCACCACCGGACTCGTCAGCGTCAATGCCGGAACTGCCTACTACGTGAGCGAATCTGCCGTTGATGGAGCGAACGTGCTCTCCACGTATGCCGCGGCAATTTCATGCAGCGACGCCAATGGAGTCCAATCTGGGCTTCCGACGGGGGCACCGTTGAGCGGTCCGATTGACATCACGCCCATGGCGGGGGCCGCGATCACGTGTGTCATCACAAATACGGCCCCAACACCAACTCCGGGGCCGGCACCATCCTCACCCGCAGTTGGTTCAACCTCTGCCCCGACGCTGACGGTTGTCGCGGCCCTCAGTGGGCCCCGTGCCGCGTCAAGTGACCAGTTCACCGTGGCAATTCAGTCAGGCGCAACGAGCGGTGCGGTTATCAATTCGACCAACAACTCGACGACCGCGGGTACTGGAGCGATTGTCTTCCCGGGCACCGGAACCACCGGGGCCGTGGGCGTCGCCGCCTCGAGCCCCTACGCCGTCACCGAAAGTGCCGCCGACGGGACGAATCTGTCCGCCTACTCGCGCACCGTGACCTGCGTCGACGCCAACGGTATCGAGTCGGGATTGCCTGCCGGCGCGGGCTTTAGCGGAGGCTTGACAATTTCATTGGTCGGCGGTGCCAACGTGACCTGCACCATTACCGCCGACGCCATTGGTATCGCTTCGGGCACTGCTTCGACGCAATCCGACGCAGCCCTGGCGCCGCACGCATTGCCAAAGGCCATTGCGTGCACGGTGTCCACGGCGTGGTTGGCACAGACTTCTGGTGGCCCAACAACCCTTTACAACCAAACATTCGGAACCGGAGCGGTGTCATTCACCAATCTCGGCCAGGCATCAGCCGATCCCTTCAATGCGCTGGGCGAGGATCCAAGCGACGGCTATCTCTACGGCATTGATGCAAACAACAACCATCTCCTCGAGATCAACCCGACCACCGGACTCCAGGACAATTCCTTCGCCCTTGCACCGGGGTTGAAAGGTGACATCAACGTCGGAGCGTTTGACACCAGTGGGAATTATTACGTTGCTGCGAATACGGCATCGACCCTGTACGACGTCAATGTCAGCACCCATACGACTGCCACCATAAATCTCAGCCAAAAGATCGTGGCGAGCGACCTCACCTACGACGACGGTTACCTGTGGGGAGGCACCGGCAATGAGGCCCCCGTCAACAAGATCGTGCGGGTCAATCCCTCAAACGGCAGCGTCTATTACTTCGACCCGCCCGCTGGCATGCCCACCGACGCTGGGTCGATTTTCGGCGGTGCCTTTACCTACGGCAACGGCGATATTGGCTTGGACAACAACGAAGGTGGTCTTTATCAGCTCTCCATCACAAACCCCGGGGGCTCGCCAACCTTCTCGCTGATCAATCACTTTCCGGCACCAGCGAGCAGCGGCAATGACGCTGCATCGTGCATCTCACCCCCGACCGACCTCAAGATCGTCAAGAGCGGTCCCGCCAAGGTCTTCAATGGCGGCACCATGACGTGGACGCTGGCCGTGACGAATAAGGGCCCATCGGAGTCGTCGGGCTACGTCGTCACCGACGCGGTTCCGAGCGGCTACACCAATATCAGCGGTACTCCTGGCTGCACGTTGTCGGGCAATACGCTGACCTGTACCAACGGTACGCTGGCCATCGGGGCGACCGACACCATCACGGTGACCGCGACGGCCCCGGGTGCCCTGGGCTGTCTGACCAATACCACCACCGTGCTCGGAAACGAAGGGGTACCGACCGGAGACGAGGCCGACACGACGTCGTCGCTCAAGACCTGTGTGGTCCAATCGATTCCGACCTTGGATCTTTCCAAATTGCTCGCGGGCGCTCGGGTCGACCCGGGGGATCAGTTCACGATGTCCCTCCACACCGGGAGTGCGACCGGTCCCGTGGTAAACGACGCCACCAATTCGACAACTGCGGGCGCCGGTTCGGCCATCACCGCCGGCAGCGGCACCACCGGTGTCTTCAACGCGACAGCAGGCACCGCGTACTTCTTGACCGAGGATCCCGCCGGTGGAGCGGATCTGACCAACTACACCGCGACGATTACTTGCGTCGATGCCAACGGCTACCAGACCGGACTTCCAACTAACGCCGCATTCAGCGGATCCGTAGAGATTACGCCGGTCACGGGTGCGGCCATTGCCTGCAACCTCACCAATCACCCCCTTGCACCAGGGGTATCCATCCAAAAACAGGCCGCGGTGACGCCGGGGTCGGACAGCGGCGGCGCGCAGGTCGGCGACACCATCTCGTACTCCTACATCGTGACGAACTCAGGTAATGACCTGATGAAGAGCGTGGCCGTCGATGACCCGACCGAGGGCTCGGTCAGCTGTCCGACACCTGCGGCCCCTGGGCTCGCACCCGGAGCTTCGGTGACCTGCACCGCCGATGCCACCTACACCGTCACGCAAAACGACGTCGATGCAGGATCGGTCTCCGACACCGCCACCGCCACCGGAATCGACTATCTCGACAACCCGACGCCGGTGTCGCTTCCCGACACCGCAGTGGTGCCGACGGTGTTAGAGAATGAGCAGGTCTCGGTGCATAAACAGGCCCAGGTCGATCCCGCGACCGACCAGACGGCCGCTCGAGTTGGCGACACCATCTCGTACTCCTACAAGGTCACCAATACGGGCACCGTGGACCTCGATCCGGTCACGGTGACCGACCCGATGCCCGGGCTCAGCGCGATCAGCTGCCCCGTCGAGGCCCTGGCACCCAAGGCGGTTGAGACCTGCACGGCGACCTATACGACCACCCTTGCCGATGTGACGGGCGGAAAGGCCACCAATATCGGCACGGCCACGGGAACCAATCTCAAAGACCAGACCACCACCGGGGTTTCCCAACAGTCTTCGACGGTCGTCGTCCCCTATGTCGACCCACCGGTATCAGCGGAGAGCCCCTTGGCTCTCACCCATGTGGCGGTGACCGGATAGGGGCCAGCTCGTAGGGCTGGGGGGCTATGACAATCAGGCGCGTGGTCGTTGCTGCAATTTGGACAAGGCGGCTGGTGTGAGGCCCTGCTCTTCCACTAAGCAAGGGCGCACGCGGATGGCGCGATATCGCGCTGCACCGGATTCGCCGAATCACCTCGAGGAGGAGAGATGACCGCTGCGACCTGCCGGGCTTGTCGCAAGCACGCGGGTGCCGTGGTCCTCGATCTCGGTCAACAGCCCGCATGCGACTACTTTCCCGCCCAGAGCGATCCCGGACCCGACCCGGTGTACCCGCTCGAGATGTGGCTGTGCGCCAATTGCGGGCTGGCGCAACTCGTCGCCGACCCAACGGTGCCCGAAGAGGCCAGGGCCACCGAGCCCGCCGCATTGGTCAACCAGGCCAAGGACGCGGTCGAGCGGGTTGGTGCGGCCGATCTGTTGCCAGGTGGTGGACGCGTGATCGAATTCGGCAGCCCGCACGGCGGTTCGTGGCTCGAATTTCTCCACGCACGGAACATGAAACCAGCCGACGAGGGCGAAACCGCCGACGTGGTCTTGGACTGTTTTGGGCTGATGCATGCGTCCGATCAGGCCGCAGCGCTCCAAGAGCGGGCCGAACTGGTTGCTCCCGGTGGGGTACTGCTCCTCCAGTACCACGCACTCGCCACGATCATCCGCCTCGGACAATGGAACGCGCTGCGCCACGGTCATTTCGCCTATTACTCGACCACCGCACTCACCAACATGTTGCACGAGGTCGGCTTTTCCCCGAAGACCGCCTGGACCTTTGCGCTCTATGGCGGCACGGTGCTGTTGGCCGCGAGCCGAACCGAAGATTCGCCTGATGGCCCCGATGCCACGGTGCACGGGCTCCTCGCCGCGGACAAAGCGGTCGGGGTGTGCGATGCCGAGGTGCTTCGGGGCCTCCAGCTCGACGCGCAACGCCGGGCCGAGCACCTCCACCAGGCACTCGTCGCCGAAGGTGGCGCAGGTCGCTCGGTGCTCGGGTATGGAGCCGCATCAAGAGCGGTCACCTTGTTGTTGCGAGCGGGGGTTGACCGGGCCCTCTTGCCCGCTGTGGCCGACGCGTCACCGGCCAAACAAGGTTTGCGGATGCCCGGGACGAACATCCCGATCGTCGAGCCGTCCCGGCTGGTCGAGGACGCGCCCGATTCGGTCATGTTGTTCCTGCCCGATCTGATGGAAGAGGTCCGTGCCGCCTGGCCGCAGGTTGAGGCACGTGGCGGACGATGGATCGATGCCGATTCGCTGGAGGCCTGACCGGGGCGCATTTCGCCGAGCAACCGAGGGCTCTGGGTCCAAGAGTGCTTGTCGCCGGGCTCACCGGGCCGCGGGCGACGCCGCCAACGGGTCGGCGGTGCACAGACACACCCGTGTCCACCGTGTGGTGCCCCCAGCCTTGGGGCAACCTTGGAGGTGCCTCGCCGCCGTATTCGATTCGGGCCCCACATTTGGCGTAAAGGCCCAGGTCGAAGGGACTAGAGGTGCAACGCCCACGATGAGATCTCAAGGTATCAGGACACCGCCGTTGAACCTCGAATTGACCGGCGGATGTCTCGCCACACATCCAACTCCCACCAAGAATCGAGGAACCCGAAGATGAAGATCCTTGTGGCGGGCGATCGTGGCTATATCGGAGCCATTCTCGTCCCGTTCCTTCGCGCGGCTGGCCACGAGGTCCACGGTCTCGACCTCGGCCTCTACGAAGGATGCGACTTCGGTGCGGGTCCCGACGATCTTGGGGGACGGGCGCCCCTCGACATGCGCGATGTGACGGCACAACACCTGGGCGGATTCGACGCCGTGGCGTGCCTGGCCGCCCTCTCGAATGACCCACTCGGCCACCTCAATCCGGCCACCACCTACTCGGTCAACCTCGAAGGCACCTTGAATCTCGCCCGCGCCGCCAAGGCGGCGGGAATCGAACGGTTTGCATTCGCCTCGTCGTGCAGTCTCTACGGCGCGGCCGGCTCCCAAGGGGTCACCGAGGACGCCGAGCTCTCCCCGGTCACGCCCTACGGCGAAACCAAGGTCCTCGCCGAACGAAAGTTGGCCACATTGGCCGACGACACCTTCAGCCCGACCTATCTCCGCAACGCCACGGCCTACGGTGTCTCACCCCGGCTCCGGCTCGACATCGTGGTCAACAATCTGACCGCCGTCGCCTTGACCACCGGCGAGGTGCGACTCGAAAGTGACGGGACGCCCTGGCGCCCCTTGGTGCACATCGAAGACATCAGCCGGGCCTTCTTGGCCGTCCTCGAGGCACCCCGCCAACTCGTCCACAACGAGGCGTTCAATGTCGGTCGCCAGAGCGACAACGTCCAGGTGCGAGACATCGCCCAGATGGTCAGCGACGCCGTAGCCAACGCGAAGCTCTCACTGGCCGAAGGGGCCGGACCGGATCTGCGTAGTTACACCGTGGACTTCTCAAAGCTGGCCGACACCTTTCCCGACCTCGACCTGCGCTGGAGCGTGCAGGCCGGTGTCGACGAGCTGGTGTCGGCGTTCTTGTCGAGCGGCTTCACCTATGACGACTTCGAGTCCTCACGCTTTGTACGGCTGCGTCGCATCAATGAATTGCTCGCCGGCGGTCTGGTCGACGACCTGTTGCGCCGTCTCACCGAGGGCTACCCCCCAATGCCCCGACGAGCGATCGCGCAAACGGTCTGAACCCGTGACCTGTCGCCGCCCGCCCCCCAACTCGGCTGCGTGCCGGTCCGAGGCCACGTGGCCCGTCCCGCGCTCGATCCCGCATCGTTGCGTCAATGGCGGAGTCGGAGATGGCCATGGGTAAATCACCACGTCTCAGTGTCGGGCTGCCCGTCTACAACGGGGAGCGATTCTTGAGCGAGGCGCTCGATTCGGTACTCGGGCAGACCTACGAGGACTTCGAGCTCATCATTTCTGACAACGCCTCGACCGACGACACCGAGGCGATCTGCCACCGCTACGAGAAGCAGGACTCGCGCATCCGGTACTTCCGCCAGCCCCGCAACATTGGTCTGTCACCCAATCACAATTTCGTGGTCGAACAAGGCAGGGGCGAGCTCTTCAAGTGGGCCTCTTACGACGACCTCTACGCCCGCACCCTGCTCGAGCGCTGCATCGAGGCGCTCGACGAGCACCCGCGTCACATCCTCGCCCACTCGTGGACGGCCATGATCAACAGCGATGACGAGGTCACCAAGCCCTACATCTACGGCCTCTCCACGG
Source organism: uncultured Acidimicrobiaceae bacterium (assembly GCA_963800725.1). GTDB lineage: Bacteria > Actinomycetota > Acidimicrobiia > Acidimicrobiales > RAAP-2 > Bog-473. Next base: position 82,003 of record CAWDCE010000026.1, read on the forward strand.
GTTCGGCGGACGTGACGGAACGCTTCACCTCCATGCTCTATGACCGCGGGGGCGACGACCTCTACGGCGTCATCCGGACCTCGGTGCTGCACCAGGTGCTGCCCCATGACAGCTACCACAACTCGGACCGCACCTTGGTGGCCAGGCTCGCCCTCCAAGGCCCCTTCCACCAAATTCCCGACTGGCTCTACTTCCGCCGCGACCATCCCGAGCAGGCCGAACGGGCCTGCCCGACCACCCGCTCACGCTGCGCCAACATGGATCCGCGCCGTGCCGATCGGCTGCGCAACCCGACCGTCCGCCTCTACGGCGAATACATCTACGCCTACCTCGAGGCCATTCACCGGGCGCCGATCTCCCGCTCGGATCGACAGCAGTGCTACCGCATCTTGGTGGGTTGGATGACGCACCGCGACAAGGCCCGCGGCGTGGCCGCGCCGACCGTGGCCAGTGACGTCGAACTTTCGATCGAGGCGCTGGTGGCGGGACGGGAGAGGTCGGTGCCGTGAGCGTGCGGTTCGAGACCACATCGCAGCGCCAGGACCGCTTCTGCGGACCGAGAGTGGGCCTGTTCGGGTTGTTGGGCTCGGGCAACCTCGGCAACGACGCCTCCCTCGAGGTGGCCATGGCGTACCTGAGGGACCACCACGGCGACGCCACCTTTGACGCCATGTGCATGGGGCACGAGGAGGTGGGCGAGCGCTACGGGATCGAGGCCGAACCCCAACTGTGGTATCTCCAATATGAGGGCCGATTCTCGGGAATCACCGCGGCGTGCCTCAAAATTCTAGGCAAGGGGATCGACGCGTTCCATACCGCGCGTTGGGTGCGGCGCCACGACATCGTGATCGTGCCCGGGACGGGCATCCTCGAGTGCACCCTGCCGTTGCGGGCCTCGGGGGTGCCTCTGGCGCTCTTCATGCTGTGCGCGGCGGGCCGCATCTTTGGCACGCCTGTCGCGCTGGTCAATGTCGGGGCGAACGCCACCAACCAACGGCTCATCGGTTCACTCTTCAAGAAGTCGGCGCAGCTCGCGACGTATCGTTCCTTTCGCGACGCCTCGTCGCGCGACGCCATCGGGCTGGCCGGCCACGATGCGCGCAACGACAAGGTCTACGCCGACTTCGTGTTCGCCATTGCGACACCGCCCGATGAGCCCGGGGACCCAGACACCGTCGGGGTCGGGGTCATGGCCTACTACGGGGGGAGTGACCATCGTGGACAGGCCGACGCCATTTACACCAACTACATCGCGGCCATGCAGGAGTTCACCCGGTGGTTGGTCGACTCGGGCCGGCGGATCCGGCTGTTTTGGAGCGACCACGTGGACACGGTCGCGGTTGAAGAGATCGTGAGCGACCTGCGGCGCCGGCGACCCGGACTCGACCCCTCCATGGTGGTGGCCGAGCCCTTCTCGGATCTCGGGGACATGATGGGCGAGATGGTCAAGGTGAGCACGGTCGTTGCAACCCGCTACCACATCGTCCTGGCCGCACTGAAGCTCTCGAAGCCAACCATTGCGTTGGGGTATTCGGCCAAGCACGAGGTGCTGATGGAGGACATGGGCCTCGGTGACTTCTGCCAATCGGCTCGCGGACTCGACGTCGAGGGGCTGATCGCCCAGTTCAACGAACTCGAAGGGCGCGCCCCGATGGTGCGTGCGACGATGGCCAAGGCCAACGCCGACAAGGTCGAACTCGTCCATCAGCAGTTTGGCGCACTCTCTGAGCTCCTCGAATCCGCCGGCGTGGCCGGCCGCCAGTTCGCCACCGCCCAATCCAAGCAATGACCCGGCCCAAGACCCGAGCGTGGGTGCCACGGCCCGCGCAACCTGCGACCTTGGACCCCGCGGCCCGATGCAGGTAACCGAGGTCGCGGCCATCTCTGGCGTGCTCGTGTTCACCCCGACGCCGCACCTCGATGCGCGGGGCTTTTTCTGCCGGACCTTCGACGCCGAGGTCGCCCGGGCCCACGGCATCGACCCCGACGGTTTCGCGGAGGATTCGCTGTCGCGCTCAAGCCTCGGGGTTGTCCGGGGCCTCCACGCGTGTCGCGGTCTCGGAGAAGCCGAAATTGGTCCGCTGCTCCTTTGGTGCCGTCTTCGACGTGGTGGTTGACCTGCGCGCCGACTCGCCCACCCGCGGCGCCTGGTGCAGTTTCGAGCTGCGCGGTGACGAACAAGTATCGGTCTATATCCCGCGGGGCTGCGGTCACGGATTCCAGGCGCTCAGCGAGCCCGCCGACGTCGCCTATCGAATCGACCGGGCCCACGACCCGAGCGAGGACGTGGCCATCGCCTTCGATGACCCGACGCTGGCGATCCGCTGGCCGCTCCCCGTCGCGGCACTCTCGGCGCGAGATCAACGTGCCCTCTCGCTCGCCGAGGCATTTGTGGCGCTCGACGATGGCGAGCGCTCGGCCCCAGCCGTACCGTGACGCGGCTCGCGCCGCCCGGGCAGCGCGGTTCGGCGAAGCCTTAGGCCGGGACCGTTTCGAGCCAGCGTGGATTCTCTGTGGCGAAGCGGTAGATATTGACCAGCTCGGCGATGTTGGCCGACGGTTCGAACCGTCGCTCGTAGGTCGCTTTGGCCTCCTTGCCCAGACGGGCTATCCAATCGGGGTCCGAGTCGACCCGTCGGAGAATCTCGGCCAGGGCCCGATCGTCGCCCGGCGCGTAGAGCAGGCCGTCGACGTTGTCCGAAATGAGGTCGACGAAGGCGCCGTGTGCGGTGGCCACCGGGGCGACACCCGCGGCCATGGCCTCGGCCACCACCAGACCGAACGCCTCGGGCCACTCGGAGGGCACCACGACGGTACGGGCCTGGCCGACCAGATCGCTGCACTGGGCGCGGTTGAGCAGACCGAGCACCGACACCGAAGGGCGGGTGCGGGCCCAACGCGTCACCTCGTCTTCGAGGGGCCCGGTTCCAGCGATCGCCAGGTGCAGGTTCGCCCCCTCGCCCCCTCGGTAGCGATCCCAGGCCGCCATGAGCACCCGCAACCCCTTTGATTCGGTCAGTCGGCCCAAAAAGACGACGTGGTCGCCACCGGCGTTCTTCGTCTCGACCGGTGGGACCAGGTTCGACTTGACGAACGATCGGGCTGAGGGGAAACCGGCCGGTTCGAGCTCTTGGCGCTGGGCTTCTGAGATGAAGATGTAGGCCGACGGAAGTGTCTGCCAGATCCGGCGATGGAGCACATTGGCGATGGCCAGGGGGGCCGTGGCCGCCGCCGAATCCCGGTAGCAGCCGTGCCGGATCGCCGGCGTCGGGACAACGTGCCCGACGCAGTCCCGGCAGATCGCCCCGTTGCGGAACATGTTCCCGCTCGGACAGACCGGCCGGTAGTTGTGGAAGGTGACGACGCAAGGGATCTGGTGCTGCTCGCAGGACCGCAGGACCGAGGGACTGATGAGCGGGAAGAGGTTGTGGAGGTGGACGACGTCGGGTCGCCACATGGCCAAGACACCGTCGAGCTCGTGCGCCGAACGCGGGCTCCAGACGACTCGGGCGGGGACGAGCGCCTTCTTCATCGCGGTCATCTCTGAAATCGAGTCGCTGAGCCGTTCGAATCGCTGCACCTCGTGCCCGGCCGCCACCAGTGCGTCGAACTCCTGGTCGACCACGCGGTCCTCTCCGCTCGGCGAGGCCGAACGGTAGCGGTTGTGCACCATCAATATCTTCATTCGATCGACACTTCCTGCTCAGCGACCTCGTAGGGGCGCGGGTCGTAGGTGCTGCGTAGGCGGTGCCGGTGCTCGCTCGGCAGGGCCACCACGTCGGTGACCGCCGTGTTGGCGTGCACGTTGTTGGCGTCGATGATCACGTCGGCATCGGCCCGCAAGAAACCCGGAAGGAGCACTTCGTCGGCCTCTTGTTCGCTCAGCTGGTCCTCGCCGGCTGCGTGCATGGCGATGGCGGTCTTCTTCGAGGTGGTCCAATGCGAATACAAGAGCCCAATGGTCGATGCACCACTGCCGATCATGGTGGCGAAGGCGGCACCGACGATCCCAAAGAGCGGAGCCAAGATGACGACCGCAACGATCGACACCGCGAAGGAGATCGCACTGACATAGAAGAGCCGGTGGGTCTGGCGGGTCGATTTGAGGCACAAGATGGCACCGAGCGCGGTCGAACTGAAGAAGACCGAGACGGCCAAGATGTCCGCGATGTCGGAGAACTGACCGAAACTCGGGCCGTAGATCTTGTCGAGCAGGATGCGCCCGAAACAAAAGATGATCACCGCGATGAGGCCGACACTCGCCATGCCGGCACCAGTGATGTAGCGCGCCACCCGGCGCAGACCGGGCCAGCCGCGATCTTTGAGCCCCTTGGCCGCTTCGGGAAGTCCAATGCTGCCCCCCGCCTGGATCAGCACGAGGGACGGACCCGACACCAAGCTGGCTGCGGCCTTGAGGCCACCAATGCCAGTTGGACCGAGATAGATGCTCGTGATGACCGGGGTGGACTGCTGGCTGGCTGAGGCCATCACGTTGACGCCGGCGAGCCACTTGCTCAAGCCCCAGCGTGAGCGGATCCGCTCGAGGCCGCCGCGCATGGTCACGCGGGCGGAGAACTGGCGGAGTCCATAGAGGGCACCGGCCAAGGCCCCGACCCCCCAGGCGCCGATGGCGACCAGCGTCGAGTGGAATCCCACCAAGACAAGCGCCACGAAGACCACGAGCTGGACCACCCCGAAGACAATGTCGTTGGCCAGGGCTTTTTCTGGTTGGCGCCGCATGAAACTGATCCAGCGCCAATAGTCTTGGGCCAAGAGGCACGGGAGCCACGGGGCGAGCCCGAGGAAGCAGACCCCGAACTGGGTCTGCCCGAGGACCAACAAGACGACCCCGACGAGGGCGAACACGACGGCCGAGGCGAGACCCAGCCACATCTCGGCGGCGAGACCGACCCGCACATGGAAGTCGGCGTCATCTTTTTGGACGTCGTTCTCGATCGACATCGGGTCGGTGATCAAGGAGCGGTGCAATGCCGCAACCACCAGCCACACCGAGTACACGAGTGCGTAGGCCCCGAACCCCGAGACCCCGACGACGCGGGCGACCGCCACCCCAACGACGAAGTTCGACAGTGACGACACGCACTGGTCGGTGGCCGTGAGGCCGAACCGCACCGACATGTTGTTGGTTCGCTTGCGCTTGTGCAGGGAGGCCATCAAGTCGAATCAGGCGAAGCGGTGCCCGGGGTGTCGACGTCGCTTCGACGAGCCGCGTCGGTGTCGGGAACACTCAAGGGTCCAAGCACGAAGGGGGTATTGCATGGTGGGGGAGGAGCGAGGGGGCGAAGTTGGTGCGACCAGGCCGATTCGGCGAGCTGGCCGTAGCGGCTGGTCCATCGACGGCGCGGTGTTAGCGTGGCCCGCCCGCAGCCCGGTTCCGGATCCGCCGCCTCAGTCGGTGCCGCCAGATCAGCATCGTGACCGCCTCGGTCGAGCAGGCGGGAATCAAGCTGTCGGTCTGGAAATTGCTCTGGCAATTGGTTTGACGATGGGTCCGGATTCGGGTGCTCTGGTGCACGTCCATGCGTGCTCACTTTGTGCCTGCGCCACGCCACTCTTGGAAGAGCCCCCCGGGCGGTACGTGATACAGATCGCGTGACCCACTTTGAGCGTAAGGACCAGCAAGTTTCCCTGCAACGTCCGTCGAGGTGTCGAACGCGTCGAGGGCCGCGTGACCAAGCTTGGCGAGAGGTGATTTTCACCTGAGACCAAGCTGATGACGAGCCCGGGATCGCGGCGGAATTCCGCGTGTCTCCAACTCGAGCTGAAAGAGCAACTTTAGGGACGATTCGTGCACCAATCGTGGCCAACCTGTATCAATTCCCCCTGGGTCCGCTCTGTCAAAATCGAAGGTGTAACGCTTGTTCCGGTCGGGAGGTCCTCACCGCTCGATCTTTGTCCCTGGGTTTCACGAGCTGGAAGAAGAGTTCGATTGGTGACGATTGTCTATTCCCCCTCTGATGAGGACGTGCGCGACCTGGATCGCCGCCGTTCTCTCTTCGAGGGCAATCTGTTCGTCTACGGCCCGAGGCCCTCGACCAGCGCGGTCTGCGACGCGTCGCGGACAATCATCGAGCAGATGCTCGGTGACGAGCCGGTCTGGGCGCAACAGCGGATGACAGAAGGTGAATTTGCCACCTGCTTCAAGCGGGCGGCCGAGCGCTTCCGCACCATCGTCCCCGAACTCGTCATCAAAATGGTGACCGACTTCGGGTGCGATCCCGACGCCACCTTCTTCGGTGCGACGTCGCTCACCACCACCACCGGCCACGGCTTCATGGCTCATGGAATTGGCGTGCCCCAGCACCCGCACCGCGATACCTGGTACGCGGCGTCGCCGAGCCAGTTGAACTGGTGGGTGCCGCTCTACGATCTCGATTCGGGCACCCCGCTGGCCTTTCATCCGAAGTACTGGGACCACCCGGTCAAGAACAACTCCGAGGATTTCGACTACCAGCAATGGTGCGAGGCCATCGAATCGGACCACAGCTTCGCCGCCACGTCGCCTTTTGCCCAGCCCCGATCCCTCGACCCCATCGAACTGACGCCCGATATCCGGATTGCCTGTGCCGCCGGGGGCGTGGTGCTCTCTTCTGTGGCCCATCTCTCCTCGACGCTGCCCAACGAGACGCTCCAGACGCACTTTTCCATCAGCTTCCAGACGGTCCATCAAGATGACCTCGAAACTGGTCTCGGAGCCGCCAACCTCGATGCGTCGCCCCAGGGCACCCTGCTCTCGAGCTTCGTGCGCTGTAGTGATCTGAGTCCGGTCCCCGGGGAACTCATCCGCCGTGAACTCGCCCGGCGTGGCGAGCGCTGCTTTAGCTGAGGGACCAACAACCGTGCCCCGGGGCGCCGCACCCACCTCGGCCGGACCCCCCTCTTGGGTTCCGCCCGGCCCGAGCCGCCGACGGAGGGCCGAAATCGCCCCACCCGGCCTTCGTCGGCCACGCCCGGGGGCTCCGATAAGCAAATTGGCCGGTCTCGGGCTCGCCCAGGCGTGCACGGGGTGTATCAAGACCCCCATTTGCCCCTCCTAATTCCGCTGTCGAACGCCCCGTCGGAGGGATGTTCGAGCGGGAAGGCAGGGATGGGACTCACGCAAACACCGGCGAAGCACGCATCGCCGGACCCCAACGTCGTTGTCCCGCAGAATCGCGGCGGCCCTTCGACGTCCTGCTCCTCGACGCGGCGAGCCGCCAGAGTCTCGCCAGCGTCCGCAGTCTCGGGCGGGCCGGCCTGCGTGTGGTGGTGGGGGAATGTTTCGCCGAGTGCGACCCTGACCTGCCCGTGTTGTCCTTTCGCTCGCGCTACTCGGCGGCCAATGTGGTGCTGGCGAGCTTCGTCGACGACATCGTTGGGTTCGCGGACGAAGTGGTCGCATTCGTGCGGACCCATCCGACCCGGGTCGTCCTCCCCGCGAGCGACGGATCGATCGCCGCCTTGCTACCTCGACGCACCGAACTCGCCGGGCTCGGTTGCACCTTGGCCCTCCCCTCCGATGCGTCGTTGGAGATCGCCAATGACAAGGACCGCACCCTCGAGGTGGCACAGCGACTCGGGATCGACGGGCCCAAGACCGTGCGAATCGAGGGACTGGACGACGTCGCACCTGTGCTGTCGCAATTCGATTTCCCCGTCGTCCTCAAGCCCACCATCTCATGGGCCGCCCACTCGTTGAACCGACTCCAGGCCACCGAAGTGACCAGTCTCGCCGAGGCGAGTGCGGTCACCAAGACGTTCCTCGACGCCGGGGCCGCCGCGCTCGCCCAACAGTGGGTGGGGGGGCGCCGAGAAGGCGTGACCATGTTTGTGCTCGACGGCGAGGTCCGGGCCGCCTTTGCGCACCTCGAACACCGCACCACCCCCGCACTCGGTGGGGCTTCGGTCCTGCGCGAAAGCATTGCGATGCCCGAAGATCTCTACAAGTCGTCGGTTCGACTCGTCACCGAGGTCGGGATCGAGGGTCTGTGCGAAGTCGAATTCCGTCGCGATGCCGAGGGCCGTCCGCTACTGATGGAGATCAACGCCCGCTTGGCGGGCACCATCGAGACCGCACTGCAGGCGGGGATCGATTTTCCCCTCATGGTCTGGCAATGGGCCATGGGCCGGCCCCCAACTGACGACGCCACCTACAAGACCGGGGTGCGCATGCGCTGGTTGCGCGGTGATATGCGCTGGTTGCGTGACAATCACCGCCGGGTCGGTCGACCCGACAGCGTGACGTGCCGCCAGGCCGCCTGGGCTTTTGGCGCAGAGTTCTTCCGCATGCCGCACTACGACTGCCTCGATTGGCATGACCTCGGTCCGGTTGTCGCGGAATTGCACACAACGGCGGTGGCCATGCGAAAAGGCCGCCGCCGCGATTATTCCCCCCGCCAGGGGATCGAGAGGGGAGCCATCCATGTCAAGTAACGACGTCCTTATCATCGGTGCCGGGCCCTTTGGCCTCTCGGTGTCGGCCCATCTCCACAGCCTCGGCGTGGAGCACCGCATCGTCGGTCGACCAATGGACACGTGGAAGTCACACATGCCCGTTGGGATGAACCTGCGTTCGGAGCCCTACGGTTCGGACATGGCCGCCCCCAAAGATGGCTACGACGTCGCCACCTACTGCCACGACCGCAACCTCGACTACGTCGATCGACTCGGCCCGCTCACCATGGAGCGGTTCTTGGACTATTGCGACTGGTACACCGACGAACTGGTTCCGAACATCGAAGACCTGACGGTGACCAAGGTCGTTCCCACCAATGGCGGTTTCTCGGTGTCTTTCGCGCAGAGCGACCCGATCACCGCCCGCATCGTGATCGTGGCGACGGGGGTCCTGCCCTACAAGACCATGCCCGAGGAACTCGCAGGCCTGCCCGCCGACCTGGTCAGCCACACCGCCGACCACTCCAGCCTCGAGAAGTTCAGGGGCCAAAAAGTTGCGATGATCGGCGGGGGTCAATCAGCCCTCGAAACCGCCGCCCTCCTCCACGAGGCCGGGGCCGACATCGAGATCGTCATGCGACGCCCCCAGATCAGTTGGCTCACGCCCAATCCCGAGACCCTCTCCAAACTCGGCCAGATCCGCTGGCCGGTCAACAAGATGTGCGAAGGCTGGCACTGCGTGGTGTGGAATTCCCCAGCCCTTTTCGGTCTCCTGCCCGAAAAGGTGCGCATCGACAAGGCCCGCACCGTGCTCGGCCCAGCCGGGGCGTGGTGGCTGAAGGACAGGGTCGAAGGGGTCATTCCCGTGCACACCAGCCATCAGTTGCGAGCAGCGGTCGCCACCGAGAGCGGCGTGGCCTTGGAGCTTTCAGGACCCGAGTTGCGCACCCTCGAGGTCGACCACGTGATGGCCGGTACCGGGTTCAAGGTGGATATCGCGCGGTTGCCCTTCTTCTCCGAGGCCACCACTGCGGGCATCTCGACCCGCAACGGCTACCCATTGGTGACCAGGTCGGGCCAATCGAGCCTCCGTGGCCTCTACTTCACCGGATCGCCCACCGCGGTCAGCCTCGGTCCCTCGGTCAGATTCATCGCCGGGACCCACAACCTGGCCCGACAACTGGCCCACGACGTCGCGAAGACCCAGCCCAAGGCGCGGCCGACGAGCGCCTCGCCCGCCCGGGTGCCGGCCACGGCATAGCGGGCGGGGTCACCGGCCGGACCACCCGGCCTTGATTGGTGGGGGCCCAGCTCAAGATCGTCCTCCCGATTTGGGGGGGCGTGGACCTACCTCATCGAGCGAGGCCGGTGAGCGGTGCGTGCGATGGCGCGGTGGCGAAATGCTCGCCGCGAAGATGCCGCGCGGTACCAATTCGGTGAGGAGATCAGATTAAGAAGGGCAGACGTCGGAGCCGACACGCCCGGCGTCGACCGGCGACCAGCCGGCCTGGCGAGCCATGGCGGCCGCTGCCAGCTGGGAGTTGACCCCGAGCTTCTGCAAAATCGCCTTGATCTGTGAACGCACCGTCGAGATGGATACCGAGGAACGTCGGGCGATCGCCTCAGCTGCATAGCCCTCCATGAGCTCCCCGAGCACGCACTTTTCGCGGGCGTGAGCACCTCGAAGGGGGCCAGACGGGCCCGCCGGTCCCGGATTTCGCGATGGTAGGGCTCGGTGAGTCGTTGGCGGACATCCTCACGCAGCACCACCTCGCCGGCCAGATGCCGCACGATGACGCTCCCGAGGTCGACCAACGGGGAGTTCTTGTCCACGACCGAGGAGGCCCCGGCATGGATGCACCGGCCGAGGAGTTGATCGTCGGCCTTGCCACCCATCACCGCGACGGGGATGCCCGCCCCTTGCATGATGTCGACACATTCGAGGCTGGTCGAATGGGCGACCGAGTCGATGTCGAGGAGGGCGAGGCGCGGCCGCCAGGTAATGACCACGTCACGAAGGTGTTCGGTGGTGACTGGAACCACGAACCTGCTGGTGAAGGCCAGCTGGCCGAGGGCCAGGACGATCGCTTCAGCGGTGAGGAGATTCCCGTCGATCACCAGAACCCGGGGCCGCTCGCTTTGGGCCAACTGCTCAAGGGTCGCCATGGCTACTCGCCCTCGAGTCGTGGCCGATTCCGGCGCGGACAAGGGTGCGGTCTCGAAGACGCCTTGGCTACACGATTGATCCATCTTGCTCGTCGCACTTCCCTCCGACAACGCCATCTCGGTCGATTGGTGAGGCCACCTGCATTCCCACCAACGCATACAACCGCCTGTAAGAAGTGATGCGACTTTGACATCGCGCCGTCCGCGCTCCGTCCCCCATACGCGCCCCACATTCGTCCCAGGTGATGCGGGTCCGCCGACCGGTGGGACGCCGCCGGGCGCTCCGCCCCAAAGGTGCCCCGCCACCAGGAAAAATGCGCTGGCCCGTCGTATGGCCCGGCGGTCGGCGGCTCGAAGAAGTCCTCGAAAATTTTCCCTCGGCACAGCCGTCCCTCGGTCGCGACGCACTCCCGCACGGACGGGCCAATGACGATGGCTTCGGGTCCCAAACCGTCGCATCGGTGAGTTCTCACCAATGCGCCCGCCATTTTTTGGGCGCGACCGATCCGCCGCAGGGCCAATGCGACGAGGGCGGTCGGAGCCGGCGCCGGGCGACGCGGGGTCACGAATTGCACAAAGGGGGGCTGTTGGGTCGGATCACGCCTCGAAGACGGGGTCGAGCGGCGTCACTTACACGGTGACGGCGCGTGGGTGCCCTCCGCAGGGCCAATCGGGTCTCGTTTCGAGCATCGCATGCGACGCCGGGCCCGCCTGGGCCCAATCGAAGGGGTGACCCCGTGGGCCACACGGATGCGATGATGGCGAAATGAGCGAACAAAAGCGCGTCGTGGTGTGGGGAACGGGTTTCGTCGGCAAGATGGTGATTCCCGAAGTGGTCCGGCATCCCGATTTCGAATTGGTGGGGGTCGGGGTCTCGAGTCCCGCCAAGGCGGGGCGAGATGCCGGTGAGATCTGCGGGACAGAGCCCATTGGGGTGGTCGCCACCGGCGATATCGACGAACTGATCGCGCTCCGCCCCGACGCGCTGGTCCATTTCGGACCGACCGCCGCGCACGCCAACGACAACATCCGCGACATCGGCGCATTTCTGCGGGCGGGCATCGATGTGTGTTCGACCGCCATGACGCCATGGGTGTGGCCGCAAATGTCGCTGAACCCGCCATCGTGGATCGAACCAATCACCCAGGCATGCGAGGACGGAAACGCCTCGTGCTTCACCACCGGCATCGATCCGGGCTTCGCCAACGACCTGTTTCCCTTGACGTTGATGGGGTTGTGCAGCGAGGTGCGCCAGGTCAGGGCGCTTGAGATCCTCGACTACCTCAACTACGAGGGCGACTACGAAGACGAGATGGGCATTGGGCGTTCTCCCGACTTCGTGCCACTCCTCGAGCACACCGACATTTTGGTGATGTCATGGGGGGCGACGGTCCCGATGATGGCCCACGCGGTCGGCATAGAACTCGACGAGATCACCAGCACGTGGGACAAGTGGGTCACCGACCAACCAATCACCACCGCCAAGGGGGTCATCAATCCTGGCGAAGTTGCCGCGATCCGCTTCACCATCAACGGAATATTCCAGGGGGAACCTCGGATCTGCCTCGAGCACATCAATCGGGTCGGCACCGAGGCTGCGCCGAACTGGCCGCGCGGGACCCAAGACGACGTCGTACCGCGTCGAGATTGTCGGCACCCCCTCGATCACCCAAGAAACCGCCTTCCGCTTCAACGACGGCAGCGGCCGGGATGCCGCGGCCGCTGGATGCCTGGCCACGGGGCTGCGGGCCCTCAACGCGGTGCCCGCGGTCAACGACCTCCCAGCCGGCTGGGTGAGTGCGCTGGACCTCCCGTTGATCCCTGGGCACGGCACGTTTCGCTGACGGGACCACCATCGGGTCCCGCCTCCGGCGCGGTTGGCCACCCAAGAACCGCCGGCTCGTGCCGGGGCACCCTCGGCGGAGCAGACGCCCCATGCCACCGCCTCGAAAACTTCAGTTGCTACCGTGGCGTCCTCGTGATTACTCCACCGCAGCCGACCAGGGCGCGCTCGCACACCCGGGCGAAGCTCACCCGACGCCCCGATCACCGCCGCAGCCCCGAGCGGCCGCGCCACCGGGCGTCGTTCGTCGGCCTCGCGGCGGCGACCCTGGCCACTGGCCTGCTCGCAGCCATGGTGTCGATCGCACCGGGCACCGCCTCCGTGGCCAGTGGTTCCTCGACGACCACGGTGCCCGAACCCGCATCGATGCCGCTGGTGGCGCCTCCGTCGACCTCGCAAGGGCCCGAAGGAATCGCGGTGCCAAAGGGTGCGCCCCTCGCCTCCCTCGCCACGGCGGCGACCGGCCAGACGGTCGACGGCGTGCAATGTGAGACCAATGAACAGTTCGTCTCCCATGTCCACTCGCACCTGACCATCTTCGTGAACGGGCAGGCCAAGGTGGTGCCCGCCGGCATTGGCATCCCCGATCCCCAAGCCGTCGAGACCCGCCAAGGGCCTTTCGTCCAGAGTGGGAACTGCTTCTACTGGCTCCACACCCATGCCAAAGACGGGGTGATCCACATCGAGTCGCCCAGCGCCTCGCGCCACTTCACCCTCGGGCAGTTCTTCGACGAATGGGGCCAGCCGCTGAGTGCGACGACCGTTGGCCCTGCCACCGGCACCGTCACGGCCTTCCTCAACGGCAAGGTCTACAAGGGCAACCCGAAGAACATCCCACTCGGCGCCCATAACCAGATCCAGCTCGACGTCGGCACGCCGGTCGTCGCGCCGGTCAAGCTCAAGAGCTGGGCCCGGCTCTAGCGATCCGGCGCTGCGCGGTCCTCACATGTCCGAGACCGGTTCGACCAGGGGCCCGGGTCCATGGGTCGAAACCGCCAGGACGTCGCTGACCCAGCTGAGTTTGTCGCTGTGGCGGAGGGGTTGGCGCCCCGAGGACGCCCCGATCCAGCCGTAGCCGCCGGCAACTCCCAACTCCGACTCAAATCCACCGAGCATCCGGCCGGTCGCATCGGCCGCCAAGATGAACGTCACGGTGCGGGTGGTGCGGGCCGAATCACTCAGGCGCCGCATCGAAAAGCGGCGCTGGGCGATCATCTGGACGACGAGCGCGCCGGGGGAGCGCTGGGTCATCACCGTGGTGGCTTCGTAGAGCCATGGCCCGCGCGGGGTCAGGGCGTGTTTGGGAGCGAAAGCAGCAAGGGGAACTGACGTCGAGCGGAAGCGCACCCGGGGACCCGACACGCGGTTCTTGGTCAGCATCCGCGCCGGATGGTGCGGGGTGAGCGTCGCGTCGGTGTCGCTCATCTGCGCACCCGCTCCACTCGTCGGGCGCGCCGCAGGATTGCGGGCCACCAGGCGAAGTGCCTGTGGTTCATCGTGGGTCTCGGGTTGTCGCTGAGTGCTGGACATACCTAAGGACGGACCCGATCCAAATCCTGACCTGGTCGCGTCCGCCCGTCGTGTCGCGAGGCGCGTGGGCCGGTTCGCTCACCGTATCGATGCATTGGGGTCGCCACCTTGGCGCCGCCAGCATCGGCGGCCTAATACCCACTCCCGCACTCGTCTTGGTCGGGTGCCGCGTTGGGCGAGCCCCAGTAGTACGCAGCGAATGCCGTAGCCACTTGGATCTGCTGGTCCGCGTCTGGCCTCGGCGGCATCGGGAGGGAAACCAAAGCTATTGAAGCGGGCCCAGTTCGCCGCAGTGAACCCAAGTCCACCCGGATGCGTGGCCCCGTCGAGATTCCACTGTCCACCTTGTTCGCAGACATTGACCTTGTCCCACGCCGCCCGCTGGTAGTCACTCACCGTGTCACCGGGCGGGTCTGATGCTGAAGGCGACATCGACACCGGTGTCGTGGGCGATGAGATGACGTCGGGCAAGGTGCCCGCAGCACCCGCACTCGTCCCGAGTCCGGCGATCATTTGGGCCGCCTGCGATTGTGACGATTGCACGGCAGCACCAAGTTCGACCGCGTCGGCGACGGCCTCGGCGTGCAGCGATGCGGCAAAGCTCGCTTGGGCGGCCGCTCCGAGGGCCATGGTGTGTGCAACCTCGAGCGAGGTCAGATACACGGCGACCTCGGCGAGGCGGTGACGCGAGGCGGCTTGGTAGGTCAGCTGGTGACCCAGAGCTACCGCCTCACCTTGGGCACGGCTCGGGGCTTGAGCGCGTGCCGTCGACCCCGACCGTGGGCTCTGGGGCGCGGGGTGCGCCGTCGAAACATGCCACTGGGCCACGACGACCGATGCCATCAGCGCAGCTACGAAGAGCGGCACCCGCGGGAATCTCCCGGCCTGCCCGGGTGCATCGCAACGGGACCGGCGGTGGTGCGGGTGTGGGTAGCTCATGATGTTGCTTTCCTTTGTCTCAGCAGGGTGATCAGAACGCGACCGGGCGGATTCGCGGTCATCAGCCGACGTGCGAAGGGGGGGCGGTGCCGCTCGGGTCGCCACGACACTTGGGTCTTGCGCCACGACGGGACGCTCTGGCTATGGGGTGCTTGGGCAGCGGGCGGTGGGTGGGCCTCCTCGGGTCTAACCGGCGCACGATGGCTGCCGGGGGAGGTGCGCGGGCGTGGACCCTTTAGAGATGCCGGTCAGCCCAGATCCTTATTCGTCACGAAAAGTCGTCTCGTCACCTGGGTGAGCACGGGCGCCCCCAGCGGGCGTCACGACTCGTCGCTGCAGAACCGAGTGCGGAAAGGGCCGACCCCGGTCGATTCGGTCGTCGGCATCGGACGCGCTGTGCGCTCGGTTGACTTCACCCAGGCGACCGGACTCGGTTCACCGGGCTCAGTTGAATGGGCTCAGTTGACTGGGCTCAGTTGAATGGGCTCAGTTGACGGGACTCAGTTGAATGGGCTCAGTTGACTGGCTTCGGATGGACCGAGCCAAGTGAGGCCCTGGTGGTGGTGAGTAGTCCCGACCGCGCTGACTGGGAGAACAGCGCGGTCGGGCGATCAGGCGCCCTTGGCGACGAGAACGAGCCGTCGGTGGGTGCGTCGCGAGTTTCGTCGGGCCGTGGTGGCCAGTTCCTTGGGCCATTCCATCCGGGAGGGGTGCCGGGCCCGAGACGATTCCAATGAGAGCCGGCTGACGGCCAGGGGATCGATGACGAGGACCTCGATGTCGTCGACGGCCACAACCGAGCAATCGAGCTGGTGGCCTCGTGCGGTCGTGCGACCGAAATAGTCGCCGGGCTCGAGGTCGACCGTGACCTCGTGGTCGGCTTTGAGCGCAGCCGATCCGGCGACGAGGACATAGAGGTTGTTGTCTTGGCGAAGATCACCGCTGAAGGTGTGGCCTGCGCTGCAATACACCTTGACGACCCCATGGGTCACGAAGTCTTCGAGGACGCTCCTCGCACAGTTCGACAGTGCGGGGATGACTTCAAGAAAGTCGGCGTAACTCTTGCGGTTGGTGAGGTTGTGCACGGTGGCCCCTTCTTCAACGAACGCCATGGCGGTTGACTGCTCTTGACTGCGTGTCATGGCGGCAGTCTCTGCGCCCGGAGTTGCGTATCGGGTTCCTTGTGGTTGCAATATGGGAGTAAGCGCAAAACCCCCTGTTCGGAGGTCACTTATGAGGCTGCGCGCCGGCGAGGCGGCGGGGAGCTGCGCTAGGAGGTGATTCGGCGGGCCCGAATGCCGACGAACGGTTCGCCAGGCACGAGTCGGAGTTCCTCGATGATGCCGTAGCCGGCCAAGGTGAGGTCGGCCCGCAGGTCGTCGAGTTCGGGCAAGGACGCACCACCTCCTTGCGCGCGGCAGCATGAAATCAAGATGGGCGGACGCGATCGAGCCCGGGGTGGTCATGGTCACCACCAGAAGTTGCCCCTTCTCGCTCAGCGCGCCACCCAAATCCCCGAAGAGTTGCTCGCGGGCGTCGACGTCGAAGTAATAGATGTTGTTCGCCAACATGATCAGATCGAAACGATCCGTCGTGCGGGCCAGCCATTCGCGGATGTCGGCGGCATGGAAATCCACTCGTCGGGCGAAGGGGGCCAAGTCGGATCGTGCAGCCTCGATCACGCCGGGGGAGAGATCGACGCCATCGACGTGGACCGATTCACTCGAATCCAACACGATCTTGGTGTAGATCCCCGATCCGCAGCCGACGTCGAGGACTCGGGCCGGTGCCACCTCGCTCACCGAACGTCGCACCATGGCGGCCACGAACGGCGTGGCGGCCCGTGAGACCTCGGCGATGTCGTTGGCGTAGCGATCGAGGTCGCTTCGCCCGTCCCCGACCGCTTCGCCCAAGAGTTGGTCGAGCACGCCATAGGGGCCGATCTGGTACTCGAGCATGGACCGGTAGTGCGCGACCAAGAAGGCATCGCCCGAGGCCAATGCCGCCGAACGGCGCCCAGTGATGCGGTACACCTCCCCGCTTCGCCCGAGCTCTTTGAGCTCGACACCGACCTCGAGCCATGCCCGCAGCCGGTCCGCTCGCCCCACCCCCGCCAGCTCAGCGATCTTCTCGAGGGTGCGTGGGCGGTCGAGGTGCGTGAGCAGTGCGCTCTGGGCGGCCGAGGCGAGGAACAGGGTCCGCACCAGACTGCGACTGTCAGAAATGGCCAATGCACGCGCATCGATGCGCCCCCCTCGGAACGTCCCGACGACCCCCTCATAGGCCGACCGCCAGTCGAGGGGCCCGAGCCGACTCATGAGGGCAACGGCGCGGGTTTGGGCGCGTGGATCCCAAAGGCTCGTTGGGTGAGCCAATGGACCGTGCGCAGCGGAGTACTCAGCGGTTGTATCGGCGGGAACGACACCGCGTCGAGTTGGGGAACGAAGACCCGGCCACCGTTGCTCAAATACACATAGACCGGGTCCGACAACAGCCCGAGTGCCCGCAATGAGCGCGAGGAGTGTGCACCTCGGAGCCGGCGGCCGAGCTCGGGACGTGCCCCGTCCACGTCGGCGCGCTCGGTAGAGAGACCGAACCAGTGATGGGCCATGGCAATGACCGGCGAGCGGCGAGGATCGCCGACCCCGAGGTCACCGAGCACCGTCTCGTCGACCGACAATGCGTCGGCTCCGGCGTAGACGACCCGGATGTCGACCGGTCGGTGACACCCCATGACACCGAAGGCACCGTCGGCGACCGGTGCCCATCCATCGACGATCTCGAAGTCGGGTGGGGCCACGTCGAGCAGCATCATCGTGGCCGATCGATAGTCAACGCGACGCCCTATGTAGACCGTGTCGTCGATCCTTCCGGTGCTGCCCTCGAGTGTGCACAACCCCAGATGGGCGAAATCAGTCGGTGCGGTGCGCAGCTTGGGCATCACAATGCGCACGTCAGCGTCGAGCCACGTCCCGCTGATCGCCTGTTGGACAAAGCCCCGGTCGTAGTCGTAGGGGCGTAGGTCCTCGCTGATGTCGATCACCCGATAGGCCGGCGACTCGAATCCGAAGTAGGACGCGACTTCACGGACGCTGCGGTGGGCATAGTCGTTGCCGTAGACGGTCGGCGCCTCGAGCACCGCGACGTCATCGACCCCGGCGCGCCGCAGGTACTCGGCCACCAGCTCGACCATCTCGGGATCGTTCACGTTGGAACGATCCCGACGGTGATAGCCCAACATGAATGAGGCCCGAATGGCGACCGTTGATGCGCCGGCCACCCGCTCCGCGAGACCGGCCTGATTCAAACAATCCTCGACGACGCGGGCCTTGTCTGCGTCGCGCTGGCCCTGTCGCACCGCCACCTTGGTCCGCGAACCGAACGATCGGGGCCGCGTCGCCGTCGCGCGACGCGTCGGATGCCCATCGGGGCTCGAGCTGAGCGTGGCGCGGAGGTGAGCCGGGACGAACCAGACGCTGATGGCGGCCATCTCGGCCACGAGCGCTTCGGTGGCACCGGGGTCGACGAGGCGGTCGTCCTCGCTCAACGATCGGGCCAGGAGGCGGAACGCCTCGGTGTGGCGCACCTCATCTTGGCGGATCCGCTCGATGGTCTCGATCTGGGTCGCGTCGTCACAGAGCTCGACGAGTCGCCGGTAGGCCAGCTCGGCGCTGGCCTCGAGCGCGACGTTCAACTCGCAATAGCGGTGGAAGGTCTGATAGCGAAGTTCATCGCGCAGCACCGGGGGAATCTGTCCGGCCACGCCGGCCACGGCGACAAGCGCTCCGGCTGCCCCGGTGCGCAACGGCATGGCCCGCGCGCTTCGAAGGTTCGACGTTGCGGTGGTCCACCCCGACAGGGCGCCTTGGCATTGGCGGCCATAGACCACGGCCTTGGACCGCACCCCGGGCGCGCGGAGCAACTCTCCGCGTAGGTATTCGGCGTGGAGCTGCTCGTCCTTCCAGGTCCAGATCAAGGTCTGGCGCACCAGGTCCCGGGCATCGTCGCCAATATCGAGCGCAGCGACCCGCTCAGCCACTGCCTCTTCGCGATAGGCCACGGCGACGATCTGCTCGCGCTCTAGAGCCAACAAGAGCAATCGTTGGCGCTCGCGTTCGGGTTGGTCCGCCAACTCGGCATCCCATACCTCGAGGCACCGGCGGACATCATCGAGGAGCGCCGCTTCGAGCGCTTGGGCGCTTGGTCTCGATCGGGGCCGCTCACGCACCCCCGATCGCTGGGTCCTCATCGCAGTCTCGGCGATTCGCCGAAAAGCCCAGATGCTCGTGGCGCGTCGAGATGAGGCCGCTGCATGCAGACATCATGACGCGTCACACCATGGGTCGCCGCCGGCGGATGTCACCAAGATGTTGCGGCAGCACTGGCGAGGAGCGCACGGGGGTCCCCGCGGCCAGCGAGGCGGGGAAAGGGCAAGAGGGCCCCGAGGGGCCCTCTTGATCCCGCCGCTCCCGCCCGCAACGTCGGCTCATGGTGGCGATCAGCCGCACCAGGGGTGAAGCGGTTCCCTCCCCCGGGGCGAATAGTAGGAACCCAATGTCCCAGCACCGTCCCCGAAATTCTGAGGGACGCCGACCACACGAAGGACGCTCGTCGGTGCACACGCCGGGGCCCGAGAGGGTCGGGCGGTGGGCGCCTCATGCGCCGGTTCGGCGTCCGAAATCTCGGGCGCCAACCATGGCTGGTCGTCGGGGGTTCCCCACCCACGCCTTGGCATCGCGCTGCGACCCATGGCCCAGGGGGCAAACCTCGATGATCGCAGCGTCGGAACCGGGCGAAGTGGTCCTTTTGGCCCTTACGGCACCACGACCTGGGGGCGCATAGTGATGGTCGGGAGACCTCGATTGGGAGGCCACGTTGGCGGGGGCGGTGGTGGATCCCCGGTCCTCTTGGCAGGCCCGCCGTTGACGACCGACACGAGGTGCAATGTATGGGAGGCAAGGATTGATGGTCGGCCGCGGCCCGCAGCGCGCATCCGCTCGGCGATTTGGCGCGCCCGGGCGACCGTTGTCCAAAGCGCTCGAATCGGGCCTTGCGCCGTGATGCGGGCCCAAGGTCGCAGGCCGTGGCGCGCCTTGGGCGCCACTTGCGCCACGCGAGTGTCGCGGGCGGCAATCTGTGTAGCCGTGGTGCTCGGCACCGCCATCGGGTTCATTTCAACATCCTCTGGTGCCGCCTCGACCGGTTCGATCACCGGCACGGTGACGGCGGCAACCGGGGGAGCGGACCTCAGTGGCATCTGTGTCACGGTGTACTCCACCTCGAACTCGAGCAGTCCAGCCGGCTCTGCTTCGACCCAGTCCGACGGCACCTACAGCGTCGCGGGCCTGACACCGGGTATCTATAACCTCGAAATTCTCCATCGGGTGTGGCAACTCGGGCAATTACCTGACCCAGTGGTACAGCAACGAGACTTCCTTCATCGTGGCCAATGCGGTCACCGTGACCGCGGGATCGACCACCTCGTCCATCAACGCCGCGTTGGCGACAGGCGGCTCGATCACCGGCAAGGTCACGGCCGCCAGCGGTGGGGCGAACCTTGCGGGGATCTGCGTCGATATCAATCAGATCGGGGGTTCGGGTGCCGGCACGGCCACCACGGCGACCGACGGGACGTATTCGATCTCGGGCCTCAACACCGGGAGCTACACCGTCGAGTTCTTCACCGGTTGTGGGAACTCGGGCAACTTCTTGACCCAGTGGTACGAGAACCAACCAACGTCGGGCTCGGCCATCAGCGTGCCGGTAACCGCCGGTGCGACCACCGCTTCGATCAACGCTGCGCTCGTCACCGGCGCGACCATCACCGGGACCGTCACCGCCGCCGTCGGTGGATCGGTCCAAAGCGGCATCTGCGTCGATGCCAACCAGATCGGCGGCTCGGGATTCGAGACCGCCACCACCAGGTCCGACGGGACCTACACGATCACGGGATTAGCGAGCGGGAGCTATGACGTGCAGTTCTCGTCTAATTGCGGCAACTCGGGGAACTTTTTGACCCAGTGGTACGACAACGAGATCTCGGCCGCCACGGCCAACGCCGTATCGGCCACCGCGGGCAGCACCACTTCGGGCATCAACGCCGCCTTGGCACCGCCGGGGATCATTACGGGCACTGTCACGGCGGCGGTGGGCGGAGCGGCGGTGGCGGGCATCTGTGTCAACGTGACCCAAGTCGGCGGAACCGGTTCGGGACTCGCCGTCAGCGCCGCCGACGGGACCTATTCGGTCTCGGGCCTCGGGACCGGCAGTTACTCCGTCGAGTTTTCGACGGGGTGCGGGGGCTCGGGGAATTACTTGAACCAGTGGTACAACAACCAAACAACCGCCGCCTCGGCCAACCTGGTGTCGGTGACTTCGGGTTCCACCACCAGCGCGATCAACGCGGCGCTCGCTCCGAGTGGCACCATCACCGGGACCGTCACCGACGCCAATGGCGGTGCCCCGCTCAGTGGCATCTGTGTGGACGCCTTCACACTCACCAACACCAACACCGCGGTCAGTTCGGCCACCACCCAAGCCGACGGCACCTACCAGATCACCGGTCTCGAGTCGGGTAACTATGACGTCGAGTTCTCGACCGGGTGCGGCAACTCTGGGGACTATCTCACCAGTTGGTACAACGCGCAGACCTCAGTCGATTCGGCCAACGCCGTCTCGGTCACCGCCGGCCAGACAAGCGCGTCGGTCAATGCCGCGCTCACCTTGGAGGGATCGATTTCGGGCACCGTGACCGCCGCCAACGGCGGGGCCCCGATCGGCGGCATCTGCGTCGACGCCTACGCCCCCGGGGCAGACCTCAGCCTGGTCGGCTCGGCCATCACCGGCAGCGACGGGACCTATCAGATCACCGGATTGGGCACCGGGAGCTATGACCTCGAGTATTCGCCGGGGTGTGGGAACACGGGCAACTACGGGCAGGAGTGGTACGACAACCAAAATTCACAGTCGTCGGCCACATCGGTCGGTGTCACCCTCGGCCAAAACACGCCCGCAATCGATGCCGCGCTCAATGACAGCGGGGAGATCTCGGGCACCGTGACCGCCGCAACCGGGGGAGCGGACCTCAGCGGCATCTGCGTCAACGCCTACGCCCCAGGTGACTTCGTGGTGGCGTCCGCCTCCACTTCGAGTGGGGCCGGTGGCGCCTACGCCCTCACCAACCTGGCGCCGGGCAACTACCTCGTCGAGTTCTCGGCGGGGTGCGGGAGCACCGGGGACTTCGGTCAGCAGTGGTACAACAACGAGACCTCCGAGGGCTCGGCCAACCTCGTGAGCGTCACCGCCGGGACGACGACGGCAGCCATCAATGCAGCGCTCCTCAACGGAGGCACCATCACCGGCACGGTGACTGCGGCATCTGGCGGTGCAGCCCAGGCCGGGATTTGTGTCAACGCGTACACGCCAGACAACCCGTTCAGTTCGGTCGAGAGCGCGGTGAGCGGATCGGACGGGACCTATTCGCTGTCGGGCCTGGCCCCGGGCAGCTACGACGTTGACTTCACCACCGGATGCGGCAATGCCGGCAACTTCGGTCAGCAGTGGTACAGCGGCTCGGTGTCGCAGAGTTCGGCCAAGTTCGTGCTCGTCACCCTTGGTGCGACCACGCCCTCGGTCAACGCGGCCTTGAGCACGGCGGGCTCCATCACTGGCACCGTGACCGCCTCGGCCGGCGGCACGCCCTTGAGCGGCATCTGCGTGAATGCTCTGGCCCCGGGCGACACCTCCTTCGTGTCGGCCACCGCCACCACGGCCGCCGACGGCACCTACGTCCTGTCGAACCTGGCGCCGGCGAGCTACAAGGTCGAGTTCACCCCCCAGTGCGGCAACGCGGCCAACTACGCCACCCAGTGGTACAACCGGGCGAGCACCCAATCTGCCGCGAACGCAGTCAGCGTGACCGCGGCGTCGACGGCGACCTCGATCAACGCCGCACTCGGGCTGATCGTTCCCACCGTCGCCGCGGTGACCCCCAACAACGGTTCGATGAGCGGCGGCAACATCGTCACTTTGACCGGCACCAACTTGAACCGGGCCACCACCGTCAGTTTCGGTTCGATGCCCGGGATCATTACCGCAGACTCCGCGACTTCATTGAGCGTGATTGCGCCGGCCGAGAGTGCGGGCACGGTGGATGTGACGGTGACGA
Organism: uncultured Acidimicrobiaceae bacterium; assembly: GCA_963800725.1. Taxonomy (GTDB): domain Bacteria; phylum Actinomycetota; class Acidimicrobiia; order Acidimicrobiales; family RAAP-2; genus Bog-473. The sequence continues at coordinate 105,042 of CAWDCE010000026.1, forward strand.
CCAACGGTGGGACCTCGGCCATCTCGAGTGCCGACCATTACGCCTTCGACGCGCCACCCACCGTCACTGCGGTCAGCCCAGCGAGTGGGACGACGGCGGGGGGAACGAGCGTCATCATCACCGGGACCAACCTGGCCTTTGCCAGCGCGGTCGACTTCGGTGCGACCCAGGCCACGGTGACGGCGGATTCCGCGACCTCGATCACCGCCACCTCCCCGGCCAAGACTGCCGGTCCCTTCGACGTCACCGTGACGACGGCTGGGGGCACTTCGCCGACCACACCCGCAGACATGTTCACCTACATCGTGGCGCCGGCGGTTGCGAGCGTGAGCCCGGCGTCGGGACCGACGGCCGGGGGCACCACCGTCACCATCACAGGCACCAACCTGGCCAACGCCACCTCGGTCAGCTTCGGTGCAACGTCAGCCACCATCACGGCCAACACGGCCACCTCGATCACCGTCACGAGTCCCGCCCAAGGTGCAGCGACGCTGGACGTGCGGGTCACGACTAGTGGGGGCACCTCGCCCACATCGAGCGCCGACCATTTCACCTACGTTGCCGCACCCAGCGTGAGTGCCGTCAGCCCGACGTCGGGTCCGACCGCCGGGGGCACCACCGTCACCATCACCGGCACCAATCTGAGTGCAGCGAGCGCAGTAAAGTTCGGCGCGGCGAGCGCGTCGGTGACGGCGGACAGCGCCACCTCGATCACCGCGACGTCCCCGGCGCAGAGTGCCGCGACGATCGATGTGACCGTCACCACGGCGGGGGGCACCTCGGCCACGTCCGCGGCCGACCACTTCACCTACGTCGCCGCGCCTCCGCCGACGCCGAGCGTGAGCGCGGTCGCACCGTCCGTGGGGCCGACGGCCGGAGGCACCACGGTGACCATCACCGGCACCAATCTGAGTTCAGCGAGCGCTGTGAAATTCGGTGCGGCGACGGCATCGGTCACGGCGGATAGCGCCACCTCGATCACCGCCACCTCGCCCAGTGCGAGTGCGGGAACGATCGATGTCACCGTCACCACAGCGGGGGGGACCTCGGCCACGTCCGCGGCCGATCACTTCACCTATGTCGCTGCACCGACGGTCTCCGGCGTGAGCCCGTCGTCGGGCCCGACGGCCGGGGGCACGAGCGTCACCATCACCGGCACCAACCTGAGTGGTGCCACCACGGTGAGCTTCGGGGCCTCTGCGGGCACCATCACCGCCGACAGCGCCACCTCGATCACCGCCACCTCGCCCAGTGCGAGTGCGGGAACGGTCGATGTCACCGTCACCACAGCGGGGGGGACCTCGGCCACTCCGCGGCCGATCACTTCACCTATGTCGCTGCACCGACGGTCACCGGCGTGAGCCCGTCGTCGGGCCCGACGGCCGGGGGCACGAGCGTCACCATCACCGGTACCAACCTGAGCGGTGCGACGACAGTCAAGTTCGGCGCCGGCACGGCATCGGTGACCACAGACAGCGCCACCTCGATCACCGCGACGTCTCCCGCGCAGAGTGCCGCGACGGTCGACGTCACCGTCACCACAGCGGGGGGGACCTCGGCCACTTCGTCGGCCGATCACTTCACCTACATCCCTGCACCGACGGTCTCCGGCGTGAGCCCGTCGTCGGGCCCGACGGCCGGGGGCACGAGCGTCACCATCACCGGTACCAACCTGAGTGGTGCCACCACGGTGAGCTTCGGGGCCTCTGCGGGCACCATCACCGCCGACAGCGCCACCTCGATCACCGCCACCTCGCCCAGTGCGAGTGCGGGAACGGTCGATGTCACCGTCACCACAGCGGGGGGGACCTCGGCCACGTCCGCGGCCGATCACTTCACCTATGTCGCTGCACCGACGGTCACCGGCGTGAGCCCGTCGTCGGGCCCGACGGCCGGGGGCACGAGCGTCACCATCACCGGTACCAACCTGAGCGGTGCGACGACAGTCAAGTTCGGCGCCGGCACGGCATCGGTGACCACAGACAGCGCCACCTCGATCACCGCGACGTCTCCCGCGCAGAGTGCCGCGACGGTCGACGTCACCGTCACCACGGCGGGGGGGACCTCGGCCACGTCCGCGGCCGACCACTTCACCTACATCCCCGCACCGACGGTCTCCGGCGTGAGCCCGTCGTCGGGCCCGACGGCCGGGGGCACGAGCGTCACCATCACCGGTACCAACCTGAGTGGTGCCACCACGGTGAGCTTCGGTGGCCTCTGCGGGCACCATCACCGCCGACAGCGCCACCTCGATCACCGCGACGTCTCCCGCTCAGGGTGCAGCGACGGTCGATGTCACCGTCACCACGGCGGGGGGACCTCGACGACCTCCGCGGCCGATCACTTCACCTACAGCGCGCCGGTCCCGACGCTGACCCAGCTCGCTCCGACGACCGGAACGACACTTGGGGGCACGGTCGTCACCATCACCGGGACGAATCTGGCCAATGCCACGGCGGTGCGGTTCGGCACGACGGTGGCGTCGGTCACCGCGGACAGCACCACCTCGATCACCGCGACGTCTCCGGCGGAAACGGCTGGGACGGTCGATGTGACCGTAACCACGAGCGGGGGAACCTCGGGCACCTCGGCCGCCGACCAGTTCACCTACACCACGCCCACTGGACCTGGTGGACCAGGGCCGTACACCCCACTTCCACCGGTGCGTGCCTGTGACACGAGGCCCACGAATCCATCCAACCTCAACTCCGCCCCGGCCAACCAGTGCAATGGCGCAAACGGGTTCGGGAGCACACTTGGCGCCGGATCGGTCAAGACCATTCAGATCGCCGGTGCGTTCGGGGTCCCGGCTAACGCCACTGCGGCGGTGCTCAACGTCACGGTCGTCAACCCCCAATCAAGCGGATTCGTGACCGTCTATCCGGCCGGCGCGGCACGGCCCACCGCGTCGAACATCAATTACGTCGCCGGCGAGGTCATCCCCAATCTGGTCGAAGTGGGGATCGGCAGGGAGGCGATGTGTCGTTCTATACCCTCGCCCGCACGGACCTGGTCGTCGACGTCGAGGGTTACACCGCACCGACACCCCTCGGCGGGGCCGGCCTTTACACCGCGCTCTCGTCCCCGGCCCGGATCTGCGACACGCGCCCCGGCAATATCTCGGGCCTGAATTCAGCTCCCGACAATCAGTGCAACGGCCCGGGCAACCGAGGTGAGACGTTGAGCGCGGGGGGCACCATCAACGTCCAGGTCACCGGCGGCAACGCCATCCCCGCCGGCGCCACCGCCGCCGTCTTCAACGTGACGGTGGCCAACCCGTTGGCACCGGGCTTCTTGACTGTCTTCCCCCAAGGGGGCACCCGACCCCTGGCCTCGAACGTCAACTTCTTGTCGGGCCAGGTGGCCGCCAACCGGGTGATCGTGCCGCTCTCGACGACCGGGGCGACCCCTGGGGCAATCTCCATCTACAGCTCGCAGGCCGCAGATGTGATCGTCGATGTCTCGGGGTACTACTCAGCCCTCAACGGCACCGGCACAGAATTCACCGCAGAATCGGCCCCGGTGCGGATCTGCGACACCCGTGCATCGTCACCGGCCAACCAGTGCACGGGGGAGACCATCGCCCCCAATCACTCGATGACCCTGCACGCCGCCGGATTGGCGGGCGTTCCGACCGGCGCCACGGCCGTCGTGGTGAATCTCACCGGGGTCACCCCGACCCAGCCCACGTTCTTGACGGTCTTCCCGGGACCGACGCTGCCCACGGCGTCGGACCTCAACCCGGTCGCCGGCGAGATCAGAGCGAATATGACCGTCGCCACGTTGAACGCCAACGGCACCATTTCGATCTTCAATCATTCGGGTTCCATTGACGTGGTGGTCGACGTACTCGGTTGGTACTCATGACCGTAGGTCGCGCCGTCGTGGTTCGCGAGCCGCGCCGGGCGCGTCGGGCGCGGCGGTTTCGGCGAAAAAGGCCGAAGGACCCATGGATCGGTTCCCCCAATTCGCCCGCTAAATGGGTTAAATTTGGAATTCGTCTGGGCGGAGGAGCACTATGCATCTGAGGTCGAAATCATCTCGCGATTCAGTCGCCCCCAGGGCTCGGGCGCGCCACGGCGCCCATGTGCATCCGTCGAGCGCGTTCACTGTGACGTCCAACGGCTCGAATCCCAACGACAAGGCCCAGGGGGCCGCGAGTGGTGAGGCGAAGAAGACGGGGCGTTTCAAGCGCTTGGCCCGTCTCACCCTCGAAGACCCCCAGACCGGCTTGGTCAACCAGCTCTTGCTCCACGACCGCCTGACCCAGGCCTTGACTCGGAGCAAGCGCCACGGTGATCGGATTGCGGTCTTCTACATCGACCTCAACTCATTTACCGCCATCAACGAGAAGTACGGCTTCGAAGCGGGCAACAAGGTCCTCAACGTCGTGGCCCAACGCTTGGCGGCGATCATCCGGGTCGAAGACACCCTGAGCCGGGTGGGGGCGAATGAATTCGTCGCGGTTTTGTCGATCCAAGACGAAAAGTCACTCGACCTTTTGA
>CAWDCE010000027.1:0-155538 GCA_963800725.1 uncultured Acidimicrobiaceae bacterium
GCTCGGCGACTACGAGGGATGGCTACCACACCAAATTCCACCCGGTCCAGCCGCAATTTGATGATGACACCCGACCGGATCCCATCAAGAGGTGTGTCATGGGAGTTTCAGGGACGCAGCTGGCGGCCACGCTCCATCGCCGCAAGGCCACGCGCCGCCGCGGCTTCGATCAGGCTGGTCCAAATCGCCAACGGGTGGCGCCGCCAGGCTCGATGGTGAGCAGCGACGTCGCCTGATGGCTCACCAGGCGGTAGACGCTCCAAGGAGGTGGCCCGGCCGATGGAGCACTGAAAGGGGCGGTCAGGGCTACGCCCGATTCGTCGACTTCGGCCGGCCAGCCCTGCGCCCTCCATTGCTCGGCCATCGCGGCGACGATGCCCGGGTCGGTGACTCGTTCGGCCACGCCTTCGACGACCAGGTCGAACTCCTGGGTCGCCAGGCTCAGTGTGCAGCGTGGATCACGCGCCAGGTTTCTGCCCTTGCGGGTCCTCTCCCCGGTCTCAAACCAAAAACTCCCGTCGAACCAAAGAGCGCCGACCCCGGTGACATGGGGGCTCTTGTCCCCATTGATCGTCGCCAGCCAGCACGTGTGACGATTTGGGCCGCCGCTGTCGGGGGCCTGGGACACGCCTTGCGCCAAGCGGTGTTCGATGAGCGACCAGTCCATGAGGGCCAGCCCGTAGAGATCGGCAAGGTTGGTCGCTTCGGTCATCCCCGCCAAACCCTATGGCGGCCATTGCTTCTTCGTCCACCACACATCGCGTGCGTCACCTTGTTGAACCGAGAATCGACCATTGATGTACTCCGCCCATCTCACAACAGCGATGCATCGTCCTCTTTGGTCGACTCCGATTCGGACCGGCCCTGAGCGCGTGACCGACCGTGACGGGGCGTCGGGCGAGTGCGGCGTCGACGCAGGGCGCGGATCACCAAAAGACAAAGGGCGAGAACGATCGCCACCACGACGAAGGTCAAGCCCCATGGCAGCACCCAGGCCGACTTCGACTCGGTGGCACTGGCCTGCGGGGCCGCCACCGTGACCTGTGCCTTGAGGTGTCCGAGGGCACTGACCCCGTTCATGACCACCGAGTAGTGCAAGGTGTTTCCCGGCAAGAGTTGCCCGACTTCGATGGAGCGTTGCGCGCCGCCGCCGAATGACGAGGTGAGCGCGACCTTGGCCTTGGAAGTCAGCACTTCGTTGCCCGAGTTGGTGAGCGTGAAGGCGACCTTGGTATCGATACTTCCGCCGAACTGGCTGGCGGTCGATCGGTTGACCTGAAGCGTCATCTGCGACACGTTCAGTTGCGGTTTGAGTGGTCCCTTGACCCGGCCGTAGACACGCACGGCCACGGCCTGGATCACCGTCACCGGGATCGACCCCTTGTTCGCCGTGGTCCCCTGTGTCTCTTCGGCCACGATGCCCCCGACGTGGTCGCCCGGTGTCGCGGCAGGCGGGGTGTCGATGGTGAAGGGCACCACCGCTTGGCCGTGGGCCGGGACCGACAGCGTCGGCGACGGGAGCTTGATCCACGCCCCGATGCCCACTTGGGGGTCGGTCCGCCGCCGCAGCGACAGTCCGCCGCCGGGCGTGTTGAAGGCGTCGGAACCATAGAGGTTGAAGGTCAGCGGTGCCGCGGTCTGGTTGGCCACGGTGATCGAGTCCGTGTACTTCTTTCCCGGGATCAGCTCAGGTTGGACGAAGACCCGGGGGGGCTGTCCGGCAACAGTCGTTGGGTACACCGACCACAGGCCGTTGCTGGCGGCATCGGCGGGCACGGTAGCGACCCACGACGTCGTCACGGCGATCAACAGCGCGAGCAGTGGGGCGCCGACGAATCGAGCGACGCGGTCGCGCCCAGGCGCCAGCGGCTGGCTGCTCGTCGGAGTCATGGTCGGCTAAATGATGGCCGATGGTCGAACGCGTGTGGTGTCAGGCGATCGACCGCTCGACTACATGGCCAGGTATTCGACCGTTGCCTGATACTGCCCGGCGTAGACCCACGGCGGGATGGAGAGGGAGAAGGTTGCCCCGAGTTTGAACGTCCCCGCGCTCTGTCCGGCCTGCGCGGTGCACAGCCCCACGGCCCCGTCGGCCTGGGGGAAGGTCGCAGTCACCCCGCCCTGGGGATCCTGGCTCGGGTTGCCCGACATCGCGCTGCAGTTGATGTTGCCAATGGTCAGATACGACGAGGGGATCTTGGCGTCGGCGTGGGCGGAGTCCGATCCGGCCGTGGCGTTACAGAAGGCCGCCACCCCGCTACACCAGGGATTGGGGTTCGTGGGCGTCGGCACCATGTACGCGCTGACCGACCACCCCGCCGATGCATCACCGCGGTTGTCGGTGATGTACATGGTGTTGGCCGGCGCCTGGGCCGTCTGCCACGAACCGTTGAGTGCAGTCGTGGGCAAGTCGATGCCCGGGCACACGGTGGTCGCGGTGTCGGCCGGCGGCGCCGCGCAGCTGATCTCGAGCTGGCTGTCGTAGGTGAACTGGTCGGCCGGGGTGGCGGCCGACAGGCCGCCGGGGGTCTGGACCCGGATGTCGTAGGCGCCGGCCGCGGCCGAGGGGGAGATGACCACCAATGACGTCGAGGACTGCACCGTGACGGTGGCTGCTGACTCAAGACCGAACGTCACAGTCGAGTCGGGGGTGAAGTTGGTACCGGTGACCGTCACGCTCGTGCCGCCACTGAGCGGGCCGCTGCTCGGGTTGATGGAGTTCACCGTCGGTGCGCCATAGGTGTAGACATCGGCCGGCACATCGGCCGACGTCCCGTCGCTGTTGGCAACGGTGACATTGACGGCGACGTTGACATAGGCCGGTGCGGTGACCGTCAGCTTTGTGCCAGAGACCACGTTGACATCGCTGCCCGGAGCGGTGCCGAAGTCAACGGTGGCGTCGGGAACGAAGCCGCTACCGGTCACCGTGACCGTATTGCCGCCTGCTCCGGGGCCGCCGTCGGGGGTGATCGAGGTGACGGCGGGGGCACCGGCGGCGAAGAGGTCGGCCAACGAGGTCGGTGACGTCGCGATGTCGTTGGTCACCGTGACATCGAAGGACCCGGTGCTGAGCGCCGGTGCGGTCGCCAGCATCGAGGTCGGAGAGATGTAGGTGACCGAGGCCGCCGGGGTGTTCCCAAATGACACGGTCGAGTCCGAGGTGAACTCGGTGCCGGTGATGGCGACCACGGTGCCACCTGCGGCCGGGCCCGCATCGGGGGTGATCGACGTGACCGTCGCGCCACCGAACAAGAACGCACTATTGGCATCGGGGACCGAGTCACCGGCCGGGGTGTGGACCACCACGCTCTCGGTGCCACTGCCCGGCGGGGTGACCGTCACGATCTTGGTGCCCGACTCGACGTCGACACTGGTGGCTTGGGTGGCGCCGAACGACACCGTCGCGTCAGGGACGAAGCCGGTGCCGGTGATGGTGGTCACCGTGCCTCCCGCCGATGGGCCTGCACTGGGGGTGAGCCCGGTGACTGTCGGGACGCCGTAGGCGAAGAGATCGGTCGTGGTCGCCGAAGACGTGCCCGCAGCCGTGGTCACCGTCACGTCGAGGGAACCGGCAGACCCCGCGGGGGCCACGGCGGTGAGCCTGTTGCCCGAAAGGACGGTGACGTCGGTGGCGGCTACGGCGCCGAAGTTGACGGTGGCCCCGGTTGCGAAGCCCGAACCGGTAATCGCCACAAAGGTGCCCCCCGCGACGTCACCGGCGTCGGGCTCGACCGATTGGATCGATGGCGAACCGTAGGCGAAGAGGTCGGCCACGCTCGGCGCCGAGGTGCCGCCCGGCGTGGTGACACTGACCCCGACCGCATCGGCGTAGAGGGCCGGGGAAGTGGCCGAGATCGAGGTGGGAGAGATGACCGTCACCGACGTGGCGGCAATTGTGCCAAAGGACACCGAGGCGCCGGCCACGAAGCCAGTCCCGGTGATGGTCACGACCGTACCGCCCGCGTGGGGACCGCCGTTGGGGCTGATCGAGGTAACGCTTGGCGCAGCGTCGGTCGTGAACTGATCGGCCGCCGATGCGGTCGAGGTCGCGACAGGGGTGGTCACCGTGATGTCCACGGTGCCGGTCGCGGCCGCCGGGGCCACCGCGGTAATCAGGGTGTCCGAGTTGACGGTGACCGAGGGCGAAGCCACGCCACCGAAACTGACCGTGCTCCCCGACACGAAGCCACTTCCCGCAATGGCCACGGCCTCACCGCCTTGGAGTGGGCCGGCTGTGGGGAAGACCCCGCTCACCGAGGGTCCGCCGTAGGTGAACTCGTCGGCGGCGTTGGTCGGCGAGGTCTCCGCACCTTGGGTCACCGTCACGTCGACCACACCCGCCGCCTCAGGGGGCGAAGTAGCGGTGATCTGGTTGGCTGAGACCACCACGACGTCGGTGGCGGCGATGCCACCGAACGCCACGGTCGCGCCCGCAGCGGACCCGTTCCCCGAAATGGTGACCGCGGTCGCCGTGGCCACGGCCCCGCCCGACGGGGTGACCCCGGTCACTTCGAGGTCGCCGTAGGTAAAGACGTCGCCAGGACCGCTCGGCGACGTGCCGCCCGGGGTGCTGACCGCGATATTGACCGGTCCAACCGCACCCGGGGCGCGATGGCGGTGAGCGTCGTCGCCGAGGTGACCGAGACCGCCGGTGACGCGGTGGCACCGAAGGTGACGGTCGCCCCAGGGACAAAGCCGGTGCCGATCACCGCCACCATGGTCGCACCCTCGATCGAACCGACCGAAGGCGAGACCGAACTCACACTCGGTGCGCCATAGGCGAAGAGGTCGGCCGCTCCTGGTGCCGAGGCACCCGCCGATGAGGTCACCGTGACATCGACCGCGCCGCTCGCCTCTGGCGGGGCCACCGCAATGATCTCGGTGCCCGACACGACGGTGGCCGTCGTGGCCCGGCTCGACCCAAATCGCACGACCGAATCGGCCGTGAACCCGCTTCCAGTGATCACCACCGAGGTGCCCCCGACCACGGGTCCGTTCCTCGGAGAGACGCCCCCGACACTCGGCACGGCGCCGTAGGCGAAGAGGTCGGTCGCGCCGGCGGCCGATGCACCATTGGGTGCGGTGGTCACAATGACGTCAGTCGATCCCGATGCGCCGGCCGGGGCAACTGCGGTCAGCACGTTTGGCGACTTGAACACCACCGACGTCGCCGCATTTGCACCGAAGGCGACAGTGGAGGCCGCGCTGAATCCGGATCCGACAATGGTCACCGGTGTGCCACCAGCGAGCGGACCGGTGTCGGGGCTGACCCACTCAACCGATGGCACCACGTAGGCGAAGCGATCGAACGACGTCACCGCCGACGTCCCGGCCGGCGTGGTCACCGTGGCGTCGGTCCACCCACTCGAACTGGCCGGGGTGAGTGCGGTGATGGTCGTGGCCGAACGGACCATCACCCCGCTCGCTGGAGTACCGCCGAACGAGACGGTGGTACCCGGCACAAAACCGGTGCCGTTGATGATGACCGATGTCCCGCCGCTCGTCGGCCCGCCACTCGGTGTGAGCGCGGTGACCGCCGGTTGGCCGTACGCGAAGAGATCGCTCAGGTTCGTCGGCGACGACTGACCCGATACCGTCACGATGACATCGACGGCACGGTCTGGACCGGCCGGGGAGACGGCGGTCAACGAGGTCGGCGAATTGACCACGACGTTCGTGGCGGCCGAGAAACCGAAGTGCACCGTCGTCTGTCCCGCAACGAAGTTGGTGCCGGTCACCGTGACAGTGGTGCCGCCGATCAGTGGGCCGTTGTCCGGCCCGATCGCGGTCACGGTCGGTGCGCTGGCGGCGCCGGCTTGGCTGAAGCTCAACAAGACGCCCGGTACCGCCATGGCGAACACCGCAACGACGGCAAGGAGGACCCGCGTGTGCGAGGCGTTCGAGTCGCGCCGCGTGCGCAGAGCGAAATTCGAGGAGGCGGCTTGGCGCGACTTCATCCGCGAAAAGAGGGGGTGAGCTGTAGATAGATACTTCATCGCCATTGCGGCGCTCCCCCTCCCCCGTCACAGTGCCCGCCTGGTAGAGGGGCATTTCGCCTGCTCCTCACTCACCAAGACCCGACGGTTTACTTTAGTCCTTCACCAAGGCCCTGGCCAAGCGGGTGTTTGGTGAAAGCCATCTCGGCACTTGAACTGTTTGCCCAGGTCAAAGAGGTACGACGCCGAGCGCGATCAGCCCGGGTGAGGGGCTAGTGCTGCTTCGGGGTGTGGGCCAGGGCGAGGACCGACTGTCCGGCGGGCATTTGGCGCCCTCTTTCGAGCCGTCGCAGCACCGGGATGAAGTATCGATCGAAGACCGTGACGCCCGTCTTGCCGGTCGGTGCACGGTGCAACTGGCGGGCCACCACCCACCACGCGAAGGCCCCGACCAGGTTCACGTATCGGATCTCGTCGACGATGAATCCGGCGTCGAGCAAGCGTTGGCGCAGTTCCTCGCGCGTGTAGCGACGGTAATGCCCGATCGATCGGTCGAAGTCGCTGTAGAGCTGCATGTGGGCCGGGACCCACAGTGCCAGTTGACCTCCGGGGACCAGTTGGGCCGCCAAGTCACGCAGTGCGCCGGCGTCGTCTTCGATGTGCTCGAGGACATTGATGAGCACGGCCGTGTCATAGGGCCCGCCCACGGCGGCACCGACCAGATCGCATTGCAGGACCGTCACCTCGGGGCGCTTCGCGAAGCGCTGGCGCAACTCACCGACGCAGCGTTCGGAGAGATCGGTCGCGGTGACGGCATGGCCGTCAGCCAACAATTCGGTGAATGTGCCGTGCCCGGCGCCGGCTTCGAGGATGCGCGGTCCGAGCGCAGGTTCGATCATGTCGAAGATCCATTGGCGGTAGTTGTGGGCGTCGTCGAGGTTGTCGAGCGTCGCCGCCAGTTCGCGGTCCGCGTCACTAAAGGCCGACGGACCGACTTCGCTTTGTTCACGCGTGCGCTTGGTCACGCGCCTGACGCTACTCGTCGGCACTCAGCCGAGAACCAACCGTCCGCCGCTGTAGTCGAAAACCACCCACCCGTAGCGGAAGAGCTGATCGGATCCGAGCAGGCCGGCTTGGGCGATCGGACCGAAGGGAGCCGTACCGATCAACTGGGGATGGAGGATCAGGCCGGGAATGGACCACACACCGCTGTGGACCAAGGGCGTCGTGATGGTCGAGCACACCGTGGCCTGTCGTTGCGCCAGATCGGTGGGCGCCAACTTCTCGAGTTTGGCCACTGCGGTGTTGACAACCGACTGCGAAGAGCCCGTGTCGACGGTGAAGGTGCGCTGTCCCCCGTGACCGAAACGCAGTTGGACGTTCATGGCGGCCTCGCCGGGGGTCATGATCACGTTGAGGGGGACCGTGGTGCCCGCCCCGCCATTGGTCAACGCTGCGGGCGGGGGCGGTCCGCTCGGGCCGTTGACGACATCGTTGCCGTGCGGGGCCGGGCCCTGAGGCCCCGCGAGCGTCAGGGTCTGGGCCACGAAGTCCATGCGCACCACGCCGAAGCGGCCCAAAACGTCCGAACCCAAGAGCCCGACGGGCTGACCCTTGACCCCGAAATCGGGCAGGGTGGCCGCGGTGAGATCTTGGGGCGCGAGGCTAAGTCCCGCCGCCGACCACTGCCCGACCGCCACTGGTTGGGCACTGCCGACACAACCGACGCCGGCGAACTCCTCGCCCGCACCGGCGTGGGGAAGGTCCAGTTTCTTGGCCAGGTTGGCCGCGATGATCGACTCACCGGCCCCGGTGTCGATGACGAAGGGAAACGGTCCCTTGCCGTCTATGCAGACGTTGATCGTCTCGGCCACCTGTCCGGCCCGCTTGGAGACCGTGATGGGGAGCCTGGTCGCCCCACCGGCGAGCGCGGTCGCCCCGGCGCAGCCGGCCGACGCCGGTGGCAGCGCGAAGTTGACGTCGGGCTCGATGTGGACCTTGGGCGCCGACGCGGCCCCAGCACCGCAGCCCGCAAGGATCCCGAGCGCCGCCACGAGCACCACCAGGGCGCTGCGCCGGCGCGCCAGCTGAGTCCGCCGCGCCAGGCGGACGGTGGCGATGGCCATGCGCAGCGCGAGCACCAGGGCCGCCACGGGCAAGATCACCCGGCGCCAACCCGAGGTGGTCCGGTTGGTGAAGCGCAGCGCGGAGCGATGATGCGAGAGCATCATCTTGTAGGGGTGGCGGGCCGTGCTCGCGCCCTGGATGTGGGTGATGGCAGCCGCTCCGGCGAAGCCGACCCCCCATCCGGCCTCATGTGCCCTCCAGCACAGGTCCATGTCTTCGGCGTACATGAAATACGCCTCATCGAAGCCACCGAGTTCTTCGAGGGCGGACCGGCGCGCCAAGAAACACGAGCCGGATACCCATCCCGCTTCGCTGGTCCCCTCCCCCTCTGGGGTCCCGGGGTTGTAGTGCTTGGTGAAGCGGTTCTCGGGATTGAAGAGTGCCAAGAGGGCGTGACCCGCCGCATCGAGCAGACCCGGGAAATGGCGGACCGAGGGATACACCGTGGCGTCCTCGTTGTAGATGCGCGGGCCGACAATGGCCCAGGCCGGTCGCTCCTCGAGGGCCGTGCGCATCGCCGCGAGTGCGCCGGGGTGTAACCGAAGGTCCGGATTGGCCACGAGTACCCAAGCGGGTGGCACCTCCGCCCCCGCCAGCACGCCGAGACCCCGGTTGACCCCCGAACCGAAACCGACGTTCTTGTCGGGTCGAACCACCACCACGTCGGCGTCGGGATGCTCGGCGAGCAGCGAGCCCAAGGCCGTCGTCGCACTCTTTGGTTCACCGTTCTCCACGACGACCACCGTGTCGGCTCCATCGTTGAGCAAGGAGCGCACGCAGCCCGCGAGAAGCGGCCCGGCGTTGTGGTCCACCACGACGGCGGCGAGGCGGTCACCCATACAGCGCTCAGGACTGCTTGGTGAAGCGGAACTTGATCAGGGCGGCCATGGCACCGAACCCGTCGCGCCAGGTGATCTTCTTACCCTCGTCGGCTTCGCGCCCGGCGTAGGAGATCGGCACCTCGTAGATCCGATAGCCCCGCCGGAGGACCTTGGCGGTGATTTCGGGCTCGAAATCGAACCGGTTCGAGACGATCTTGATGCCCTCGAGCACCTCGGCGTCGAAGAGCTTGTAGCAGGTCTCCATGTCCGAGAGCGTCGAGCTGTACAAGATGTTGGTCACCAACGAGAGCAGCCGGTTGCCGAACCAGTGCAGGGGCGCCATGTTCATCCGCTCACCGGTGAAGCGGCTGCCGTAGACGACGCGTGCCTTGCCCTTGAGGATTGGATCGAGGAGTCGAGGCCAGTCCTCGGGGTCGTATTCGAGGTCGGCGTCTTGGATCAACATCAGATCCCCGGACATGGCCTCCATCCCCGTGCGGATCGCCGCGCCCTTGCCCTGGTTGTGGGGATGGCGGATGACCCGAACGGTTGAGTCCTCGAGCGCGGCGAGGACCTTGTCGGACCCGTCGGTCGAGAAGTCGTCGACCACGATCACCTGGAGGGTGAGGGGAATGTCGACGGCGCGCATGCGCCGGATGATCTCGGCGACGGTGGCCCGCTCGTTGTAGACCGGCATCACCACCGAGAGCGTCTCGTATGTCCGCTTCGGGGGAAATCCGGTGTCCGCGCTCAAGGTGTCGTCAGTGCTCATGCGACGACCAGTTTGGTAGCCAGGTAATCCATGGTGCGCGCAATGCCGTCTCTCAGTTCGGTAGAAGGCGACCAACCCAGCTGTGCTGTGGCCAAGGTGATGTCGGGACAGCGGCGGGTCGGGTCGTCGGTGGGCAGGGGTTCAAACACGATTGGCGAGGAGGAGCCTGACACCTCGAGGACGAGTTGAGCCAGCTGGAGGATGGTGCGCTCGTCAGGGTTGCCAATGTTGACCGGACCCGTGAGAGACGAATCCAACAGCGCGGCGAGTCCTCGGATCTCGTCGTCGACGTAGCAGAGGCTTCGGGTCTGCGAGCCATCGCCGTAGACGGTGAGCGGGTCACCGCGCAGCGCCTGGGCGATGAAGTTCGAGACCACGCGCCCGTCACCGGGCGACAACCTCGGTCCATAGGTGTTGAAGATCCGGGCGATGCCGACGTTGGTCCCGTAGGTGCGGTGCATGGCCATCGTCAGGCTCTCTGAGAACCGCTTGGCCTCGTCGTAGACACTGCGGGGCCCGGTCGGGTCGACGTTGCCGCGGTAGGACTCCACCTGGGGGTGGACCTCTGGGTCCCCGTAGATCTCGCTCGTGCTGGCCATGAGAAAGCGGGCCCCGTGCCGCTCGGCCAGCTCGAGGAGGCGGCGGGTCCCCTCGCTGCCGACGGCCAGGGTGGCCAACGGTCGCTGCAGGTACGCGGGCGGCGAGGCCGGGCTGGCCAGGTTGGCCACCGCGTCGATCGGATCATCTGGGTGAATCGAGAGGTCCTGGCTCACGTCGGTGACCACCAAGGTGAACCGGTCGTGGCCGACAAGTTGGGCCACGTTCTCCCGGCTGCCCGTCGAGAGGTCGTCAAGCGCGATCACCGTGTCGCCGCGAGCGATCAGGAAATCGCACAGGTGCGAGCCCAAGAACCCCGCCCCACCGGCGACGACGACCCGGCTCATCGGCGCCCGATGCCGTCGTAGGTGAAGCCCATGCGGCGCACCGCAGCCGGGTCAAGCAGGTTGCGGGCATCGACGATCGACGGGGTCGCCATTACGGCTGCGACCTTGGTGAAGTCGACCCAGCGGAACTCATCCCATTCGGTCAGCACGACGAGGACCTTGGCGCCGACACACGCCTCGTAGGGGTCACTGCGCAGCTGGATGCCACTGAGGTCCTCGGCCACCTGGTCGCCCTCGAGTGGGCCCTCGACGCGCACCGTCGGGTCGAAGGCCTGGACGTGGGCACCGAGTCTGGCCAGTCGTTGCGCGATCTCGAGGCCCGGCGAGTCGCGCCGGTCGTCGGTGTTGGCTTTGAAGGTGAGGCCCCAGACCGCAACGGTGACCCCGTCGATCGCGCCGCCGGTGGCGGCTTCGGCCTTGGCCACGACCCGGGCCAGCTGTTGCTCGTTGCTCGCGATAGCCCCGGCCAAGAGGGAAAAGTCGTAGCCCGCCTCGCGGGCAATGTGGAGGAGGGCTCGGGTGTCTTTGGGGAGGCAGGAACCGCCCCAGCCGGGTCCGGGACGCAAGAACTCGAACCCGATCCGCTTGTCGTAACCGAGACCGAGCATCACGTCACGTACGTCGGCACCGACTTCCTCGCACAGGCCAGCGATGGCATTGACGTAGCTGAGCTTGGTGGCCAAGAACGCGTTCGAGGCGTACTTGATGGTCTCCGACGTCGTGGCATCGGTCACGATGAGCGGCGCACCGGTCGATGAGAACAAGCTGCCGACGAGGGCTGCCGCCTGCGCGTCGTCGGCGCCGACCACGAGGCGATCAGGGTGCAGGCTGTCGCTCACTGCGCTGCCTTCTCGGAGGAACTCAGGATTCGAAACCACCTTGATGTCGGGACGCCCGATGACCTCTTCAACCATGGTGGTCGACCCCACCGGGACGGTTGACTTGTTGACGACGATGGCACCTCGGGTGAGTTCCCGGCTGATTTCCTTGGCGGCGGACTCGATGAAGGACAGATCGGCCGAGCCGTCGTCGCTCTGGGGCGTCGGCACGCACAAGAACACGAAGTCAGCGCCCGCCACCGCCTCGACCGCCGAGTGAGTGAAGGAGAGGAGTCCGGCTCGGACACCTTCTGCGACCAATTCGTCGAGGCCCGCTTCGACGATCGGCATCTTGCCGCTGCGCAGTGCGGCGAGCCGGGGCTCGTCCCGCTCGGCCAGCACCACCCGGTGGCCGTAATGGGCCAAGGTGGCGGCGGTCGGCAGGCCGACATAGCCGGCCCCAATGACGGCGACGGCCTGGGAGACACCCCGGGTGTCGCGGATATTCGAGCGTGTCGTCATGGGGATGCCTCGTGACCTCGCAGAGCGCTGACCAACCTGATCAACCCATCTTGCCAGTCCGGTAGACCCGGAATATGACTCAAGCGCAGCGCCATGTTGTCGAGGATCGAATTGGCGGGCCGCGGCGCTGGCCTCGGTGGGTCGAGATCCGCCGTGGCGATCGCCCGCACCCGCCCTGGATCGCTCCCGACAGCTGCGAGCACAGCTCGTACCAACCCCCACCAGGTGGTTGTCCCGCTGTTGGTCACATGGAAGATCCCGGGGCGCCGAGCGAATCCGAGTGCGATCAACGCCGGGGCCAGGTCGGCGGTGAAGGTCGGTGACCCGTGCTGGTCATTGACGAACCGCAGCTCGCGTTCCTCGGCCGCCAAGGCGAGTGCGGTCTTGACGATGTTGGCCCCGTGGGCCCCGCAGACCCACGAGGTCCGCACAATGGTCGAACCCGGCACGACTCGAGCTCCCCGGCCAGTTTCGTGGCGCCATAGACGCTCAGGGGTTTGGGACGGTCCCACTCGTTGTAGGGCCGGTCCGCCGTCCCGTCGAAGACGTAGTCGGTCGAGACGTAGACGACGTGGGCCCCGACCGCACCGGCGGCCTCGGCCACGTGGCGCGTCCCGAGTGCGTTGACGGCGTAGGCCCGGTCGCGCTCAAGCTCGCAGGCATCGACCGCCGTCATCGCCCCCGCGTGGAAGATCAGGTCGGGGTGAAGAGATCGCACGACGTGTTGCACCGCGTCTCGGTCGTCGACCGCCATGGTGTCGATGTCGGTCGCCACCACCTCATGGAGAATGCCCGGCACAGGACCGTCGGGCGCGAAGAGGTTGACCCGTCGTCCGCCGACTGGCACCCGTCCGGCCAACGCGTCGACCAGGTCGCGCCCGAGTTGCCCGTTGGCACCGGTGATGAGGATTCGCATGACAATGACCGGCTTCAGCCGGGCGAGCCCCAGGCGTCCTCGATGACCATGGCCCGCGCCAACAGCGGTTCCCACCACGACCGGTGCTGTGCGTACCACGCCACTGTGTCAGCCAGGCCGTCCTCCCAAGTGATCGAGGGTGCCCAGTCCAACTGTGAGCGCAGCTTGGCCGAATCGAGCAGGTAGCGGCGATCGTGGCCGGGTCGGTCCGCCACGATTTGCTTGAGGGAAGCCGGCTTGCCCAATGTGGCGAGTACCGCATCGGCGATCTGCATGATCGACAGCTCGACCCCGCTGCCGACGTGATACGTCTCGCCGATCTTGCCGCGCTCGAGCACCGCCTCGATGGCGGTGCAGTGGTCGTGGACATGGAGCCACTCGCGCCGGTTCTCGGTGGACGCGTAAAGAGTCAGCGGCTTGTCGTCAAGGGCCGCGGTCGTAAAGACCGGGATGACCTTTTCTGGGAACTGGTACGGCCCGTAGTTGTTCGCACAATTTGGTGATCGTGTACGCGAGGTCATAGGTCTCGCCGTAGGCCCGCACCGCGTGATCGGCCCCGGCTTTGCTCGCGTTGTACGGCGTGCGGGGTCGGTAAGCAGAGTCCTCGGTGAAAGACTCGTCGCTCTCGAGGGAAAGGTCGCCATAGACCTCACAGGTACTGATGTGGTGAAAGCGACCCACGTCGCTTCGGCGTGCCGCTTCGAGGAGCGTCTGGGTCCCAATCACATTGGTGCGAAAGAACAATCCGGGGTTGAGGACCGCTAACGAGTTATGCGATTCGGCGGCAAAGTGGACGATGGTGTCGATCTGGTGATCGCGTAACGCACCCTCGACCCGGGATCCGTCGCAGATGTCGCCCTCGATGAAGACGATCTGGTCCTCGATGTCGGCCAGGTTCGGACGGTTGCCGGCATAGGTCAACACGTCGAAGACGACGACGTGATCCTCGGGGTGCTGTTCGACCCAATAGTGGACGAAGTTCGACCCGATAAACCCGGCACCCCCCGTGACAAGAAGGCGCATAGGAGGTTCACTTTAGTTCGGGCCACGGTCGAAACGGCTCCATGTCGCCGATGACGCCAATGGGCGCACCATCCGTCGGCGCCCCCGTTGCGCTGAGCAAGTACACCCAAGTGCCACCGAGCGCACAGGATTTCGCGCTGAGCCCCACTGCCGCTTGGCTCGAATCACCAGACAACGGGTGTCTTCAGCGGTGGGGCCGACGATGCGATACGCCGCTGAACCTGGCAAAGTCCGAGTCATACGAGATCACGGTGGCGCCGTGCTCAATCGCGAGGGCGGCCAGGTGGGCATCGCTAACCAAATTGCCCGCTGATCCTTCCGTTCCAAGAAATCCGCGCAGTATCGAGAGTTGGCGAGCGGTTGGATGCACTACGAGCGCTGCGGGCTGATCCAGCCACGCTTCGACGATGTCGCCTGCCACGTCAACGCCGATTGGATGATCGAACACTGCCGGATGGGTGATGATGCGCAAGAAAGCGAGCAGAACGATCCAGGTGAATCCCAGCGCCTCGGAGTCGACGAGCGCGTTGTCAAGCCAAAGCTTGGCCTCTTCATGGTGGGCCGCCTCGGAATTGATGGCGTAGATCAAAACGTTGGCATCGACCAGTTTCACTTCCACACGGCGATTTCCCGAATGACTTCCTCGTCCTCGAGATCGGCTGCGAGTCGAAGCGCCTTGTCGAGGTTCACCCTCGGATGCGCACCCATCGCAAATGTCGGAGTCGAAAACGATGCCCCCGTCCGCTCTGGCGACAGTCCCCTTCGAATCGCGAGATTGACCGCCTCCTTAAACGAGATGCCCCGCTCGGCCATCACCTTCTTCACCAATTCCTCGGCGTCGGGCTCAAGGGTCACTGTCGTCCGCACTTCTGCATCATAGCATCAATATATTTGCATCATGATGCATGATAGGGCACAACCCCTCCCCCGCAATCCCCTCCGAACTTGACGCACTCGACCGCCCGAGGTGCGACTGTGGCCGATCTGGAGGCTCGATGTCCCGCGCTGCCGATGCCTCAGCGTCTCGACTGGCTGGTGGGAATCGCCGCGGCCCGAGCCCTCGGCATCGACGCAACTACGCGGGCCGGAGGTGCACCACATCCCCGGCCACGACGGTGCGTGGTCCGTGCTCGGTCTCGACGATCAGTTGCCCGGCGTCGTCGATCGCCCTGGCCACACCGAAGATGGATTCGCCCGCCAGTTCGACCCGCACACGCTCACCCAACGTCGCACATCGCCCACGCAACTCCTCGGCGATCGATCGGCGCCCTCCGGCGGTCTCCAAGAGATCGCGTCGCCCTGCGAGGGCATCAAGCAACGCAGTGAGCAACTCCCGACGATCGACCGGCTCAGGGGCGAGTTGATCGAGGCATGTCCCTTGAATCGACGGTGGACCGGGCCAGGCCACGTTGATCCCGATGCCGATCACCACCGCAGCACGGTCGTGGGTGAAATCCACCTCGGCGAGGACCCCGGCCAGCTTGGCATTTTCGACCATCAGGTCGTTCGGCCACTTAATGACCGGGTCGACCTCGGCCACCGTGCGACAAGCTTGCGCCGCGGCCAGGGCCACCGCCGCCGTACACAGATGGAGTTCAGCTGCGTCGAAGGTGGGCCTGAACAGGATCGACGTGAGGAGGGAGGCGCCCGGCGGGGACTCCCAACGGCGGTCGAGTCGACCTCGGCCGGCCTCTTGGTGGTCGGCGACGACCACCATTCCTTCCGCTGCCCCGGCCCGGGCCTGGTTGAGCAGATAGGTGTTGGTCGAATCGATGGACTCGAACCAGTGGACGTCCCAGTCCCCACCCCACATGGCACACACCATAGGGTGCATGTAAATCTGAAGGCCCCAAAGAACTGAAAGGCGCAGCGTGCTCAAAAAGATCCTCATCGCCAACCGCGGCGAGATTGCGGTCCGAGTCATCCGGACCTGTCGCGAGATGGGCATCGCCACCGTGGCCGTCTACTCGAATCTCGACCGCGACGCCCTTCACGTGCGCATGGCCGACGAGGCCTACGCCCTCGGTGGAGAGTCAGCGGCCGAGAGCTACCTCAACACCGAGGCCATCCTCGACGCCATCGAAAAGAGCGGAGCCGACGGCGTCCACCCCGGCTACGGCTTCTTCTCTGAGAACACCGACTTCGCCCGGGCCATCACCGAGCGAGGTGTCACCTTCATCGGGCCGCCGCCATCGGCTATCGAGGTCATGGGCGACAAGATCAGCTCGAGAATTGCCGCCGAGGCCGCCGGCGTCGCCGGTGTTCCCGGTCGCTCCGAGCCCTTGACCTCCCCCGACGAAGTCGTGGCGTTCGGTGAAGCGGTCGGCTGGCCGCTCGCCATCAAGGCCGCCTACGGCGGCGGCGGTCGTGGCATGAAGGTGGTCAAGAGCGCGGCCGATGCGGCCGAGGCGATGGAGTCGGCCGCCCGTGAAGCCCAGGCCTACTTCGGTCGTCCCGAGATCTATGTGGAGCGCTACCTCGAGTGGCCACGTCACATCGAGATGCAGGTCCTCGCGGACACCCATGGCAACACGCTGTGGCTGGGCGAACGCGACTGCTCGCCGCAGCGCCGCCACCAAAAGCTGATCGAAGAGAGCCCGGCGCCGAACTTCCCCGACGAGATCCGCCAGGCCATGGGTGCGGCAGCCGTCAAGGTGTCCGAGGCGTGCGGCTACTACAACGCCGGCACCGTCGAGTTCCTCTACCAAGACGGCGAGTTCTACTTCTTAGAGATGAACACCCGCCTCCAGGTCGAGCACCCAATCACCGAACTGGTCACCGGCCTCGACCTCGTCGACTGGCAGATCCGCATCGCCTCGGGTGAAGCGCTCACCTTCGCCCAGTCAGACGTCGCCCGCAACGGCCACGCCATCGAAGTCCGCATCAACGCCGAGGATCCGACCGGGGGCCGCTTCTCGCCCTCGCCGGGCACGCTGACCAAGTTCCACGAACCGTCGGGGCCCGGCGTGCGCCTGGACGCCGGCTACGAATCCGGCGACACCGTCAGCCAGTACTACGACAATCTCATCGCCAAGCTGGTGGTGTGGTCACACGACCGCGAATCGGCGCGACGTCGCATGCTGCGCGCCTTGTCCGAGACCCAGATCACGGGCGTGGCCACCACGATCCCCGCCGATGTCGCCATCTTGACCCATCCCGACTTCGTAGAAGGCAAGCACTCCACCAAGTGGGTCGAAGATGTCCTCGACCTGAGCGATCTTCCCGCCGGTCCACTCGACACCAGCCCGGTGGCCGCGCCGAGCACCGAAGAGGACGTGCCGCTCGTCCAACGCGACGTGACGGCGGAAGTCGACGGTCGTCGCTTCGCCATCAAGTTGTGGGTCCCCGATCTTGGGACCGTCGGCGGGGCCCGGGTGCCGGTGCGGGCCAAGCGTGCCGCGTCGGGCTCGGCTTCAGGGGGAACCGGATCGGGTGAAGTTGCGGTTCCCATGCAGGGCACCATCGTCAAGATCCTCGTCGCAGCCGGCGACAAGGTCGAGGTCGGCCAGACCATCTGTCTGCTCGAGGCCATGAAGATGGAGAACGCCGTGAACGCCGAAAAAGATGGGGTCATCAAAGAAGTCCGGGTGGCCGCCGGTGACTCCGTCGGTGCCGGCGACGTCGTTGCGGTGATTGAATAGCAGCGTGGCGACACCGACCGGGCCAGCCGCCGCTGCCAAAGACGCGGCGGCTCGAGTCATCGACGCCCACCTCGGCGATCTGGTGGCGCTCAGTCACTCGGTCCACGCCACCCCCGAGCTGTGTTTCAACGAGACGCGCTCGGCCGCGGCGGTCGCGCAAGCACTACGGGCCGGTGGACTCGAGGTCACCGAGGGGGTCTATGACCTCGAAGACCGCATTCGAATCGCGTGCCGGGAGCAGCGAACTGGTCGTTGCGGTGTGCGCGGAGTACGACGCCCTGCCCGACGTCGGCCACGCGTGCGGGCACAACATCATCGCGGCCGCGGCCGTCGGTGCGGGCCTCGCGCTCGCGGCAGTGGCGGACCAGGTCGACCTCGAGGTCCGGGTACTCGGGACGCCGGCCGAAGAGGGAGGAGGCGGCAAGGTCTTCATGCTCGACCGCGGCGCTTTCGCCGACGTCCAGGCCGCCATGATGATCCATCCGTGGCCGGCCGACCGCCTCACCGGTGCCTGCTGGCGGTCTCGCACTTCGACGTGCACTTCGCCGGCAAAGAGGCGCACGCCTCGGCGGCTCCATGGGAAGGGGTCAACGCCCTCGACGCCATGACGATCTCCCAGGTCGCCCTGGGACTGTTGCGCCAACAACTCCCACCAGGCGACCAGGTCCACGGCGTGATCACCCACGGCGGTGGCGCCGCCAACATCATCCCAGCAGCGGTGAGCGGGCGGTTCATGGTGCGCTCGCGGCCATTGAGGCCCTCGTCGCCGCCGAGTCGCGGGTGCGGTCCTGCTTCGAGGCCGGGGCGCTGGCCACCGGGTGCTCACTCTACCTTCGAGGAGCTCTCCCCGATCTATTCGCACATGGAAGCAGATCCGGGTCTGTTGTCTGCCTACCGGCGCAACGCCGAAGTACTCGGTCGCACCTTCGAGGCTGACGACGCCGATGCGCCGCTCCCGACGTTCTCGACCGATATGGCCAACGTCTCGTTGGCCGTGCCGACCATCCACCCGCTCGTCGGCATCGAGACCGCCGGGGCGGTCAACCACCAGCACGAGTTCGCTGCGGCCTGCATCACCCCCTCGGCCGATGCCGCCGTCCGAGACGGGGCGCTGGCCATGGCCTGGACCGCCATCGACGCGGCCACCGACCCGCCCACGCGCCAACGGCTCATCAGCGCGTGATCACCGAGCACGCCGTCCTCAACGTGATTGAAGGGCAAGAGGATGAATTCCTGGCGACCATGGCACAGGCGAAGCACCTCATCTCGGCCAGTCCCGGTTTCCGCTCCCTGAGTATGCAGCGCTGCATCGAACACCAGAACGTCTTCTTGCTGCTGGTGCAATGGGACTCACTCGAAGCCCACACCGAAGGGTTCCGGGGATCGCCCGCCTATGAACAATGGCGCGCTTTGCTGCACCACTTCTACGACCCGCACCCCGTGGTCGAGCACTTCAGCACCGTCGTCACCGCCTGAGGACGCCCCAGGTGGCGCAGTGGGGACTGGGCGCGAAGAGTGACTTGCGGGCTGTAGGTCATTCAGATGTATAACATTCTTGTTATACTCTTTCTCGTATAACGAGTGAGGTGTGGTGGCGGTAAAGCACAAGGTCAATCCCTACTGCGCCGGTTCGGGGCGACGTCCGCGACTCCTCGCCGGGCGCTCCCGCCAGTTGGCCATCATTGAGAACCTGGCCAACCAGTTCGAAGGCCGCCGCCCGGCCGAGAACGTGGTGTGGACCGGATTGCGCGGCATGGGAAAGACGGTCCTCTTGCGCGAATCACTAGACCTCCTGCGTGATCGCGGCTGGTTGGCCGGCTACCACGAGGTGCGCAGGGACCCGGGCATCGGTGCGTCGGTGGCCTCGATATTGATGGAAGGCAACGCCGCCATAGGTAAGGGCAGATTGGCCAAGTCGCTGTCGTGGCTGCGCGAGCTGGTCGGATCCGCCTCGGTGACCACCAGCGTCGGCGACGTGACGGTCAATCTCGGGCTGTCCCAATCGCGACGGGGCCCGCTCCCCGAAGACGCCCTCGATGCGCTCTTCGTTCGCCTCGGCGAGGCCGCAGCCGATGCGGGGGTCGGCGCCGTCTTGGTGTTCGACGAGCTCCAACTCATCGCGAATAGCGAACTCTCCGCGCTCCTCCATGCCGCCCAATCGGCCGAGAGCCTGCCCATTGCCTTCATCGGCGCCGGCCTGCCCAACCTCCCCGGGGCAATGGCCAAGGCGGGTTCCTACGCCGAGCGCCTGTACTTCGACCGGGTGGACTGGCTCAGCG
This sequence comes from uncultured Acidimicrobiaceae bacterium, assembly GCA_963800725.1. GTDB lineage: Bacteria > Actinomycetota > Acidimicrobiia > Acidimicrobiales > RAAP-2 > Bog-473. The sequence continues at coordinate 19,800 of CAWDCE010000027.1, forward strand.
CCGACGACGTGCGAGAGGCCATCGTCGTGCCCGCAGCCGAGTTCGGCGTCAGCTACGACCCCGAGGCGCTCGAGTTGTTGGTGGAACACATCGCCGCCTACCCGTACTTCGCCCAGCTCTATCCCGAAGAGACCTGGAAGGTGGCCGGCACACCGTCGGATCGGCCCGGCAGCGTCATCACCCCGGGCGATGTCCGTGGTGCGCTCGAAGCGGCCCAGATCCGACTCGACGAGGGGCTCTATCGGGTCCGCCTCGAGAAGACCTCAGATGGCGAGCGCACCTACCTCTTGGCCATGGCATCGCTCGGGGATCACCGCATCGCGTCGGGCGAGGTGGCAAGGGGGCTCGGCCGCACGCCCCAGGCGACCTCGACGTTGCGTGATCGGCTCATCCAAAAGGGCATCATCTACGCACCCACCCACAATGTCGTGGAATTCGCCGTGCCCGGGTTCGCCGACTACCTGCGCCGCATCTTTGGCACCGAGCTCTCGACCTGATCGCAGCTCGAGTGAATCACCGGGTCTGGGTCGAAGACCCGACGAACATGTCGAGACAGCTGGCGAGCCCGATCACCTCGATGTCGTCGCGGCGCCCGGCCAGCCACCGCTCGCGGTCAATGCGCAGGTTGATGATGCGCCCTACCCTGCCTCGTCGCGCCAGGCGCGCCTCGCCGTTTCGCACGTAGCCAACAGCGCGTGAGGTGGCGAGCGACGCCTCGTTGTCGTCGAAGGCGCCACTGTGCGCTTCTTGTGCACCAAGACCCTCGAATGCGAGGTGCAAGATCGCCTGGCGCATCTCTTTTCCCAGCCCCTGACCCTGGTGGGCCCGCCCGAGCCAAGAACCCGTGTGGACAGACCGCAGGCGTGCGAAGTCACTGGCGTTGAGGTCTTGGACCCCGACGATTTGGCCGTCGACGAAGACGGCACCGGTGAAGTTCCATCGCTCGGTTGACCACTCCGCCCGCTGGCGCCACCAGTGCTGCGCCGCCTCGCGGTCAGCGCTGGGGCCGGGCCACGTCGGTGAACGCAGTGGTGAACGGCATGGTTGCCGGGTCGTGAATGCCGCGGTCGATCAACTCCACCAGTGCCGCGAACTCATCTTCTCTCGGCAGGCGGATCTCGAGTCGAGGCGTGCGAATGACCAGGTCGAAGAGCGGCCAAAAGGATGCTGCGCTCGCCATCGTCACCCCCCGGGTTGGTAGACCCCGAATTCGCCGCGCAACACGTCGGCCACTTCGCCGAGGGTGGCCATGGCACCGAGTGCGACCTTCATGGGGACCAAGAGGTTCCCCTCCCCTCTTGCGGTGGCCGCGATGTCCGACAGCGCCGCATCGACGGCGCGTTGATCGCGCGCCGCGCGCACCGACTTGGTCCGGTCGATCTGGGCTTGTTGCAATCGGATGTCGATTGGGAACACCTCGGCGGGCTCACTCTCGGCGTCGGTGAAGCGGTTGACGCCGACGACCACCTTCTCGCCGTCGTCGACCGCCTTGGCGAAGCTGTAGGCCGCACTCTCGATCTCCTCTTGCATGAAGCGGGCCTCAATGGCAGCGACGGCGCCGCCCAGTTCGTCGATGCGGTCGAGGTAGGCCTGCGCCGCCCGTTCGACCTCGTCGGTCAGGGACTCGACGAAGTACGAGCCGGCCAGCGGATCGACCGTATCGGCCACGCCCGATTCGAAGCCGACGATCTGCTGGGTCCGCAGCGCAATCTTGGCGGCCCGGGTCGTCGGGAGACCGAGCGCCTCGTCGAACCCGTTGGTGTGCAGACTCTGGGTGCCCCCGAGCGCTGCGGCGAGGGACTGGAGCGTGACCCGGACGATGTTGTTCTCGGGCTGTTGGGCGGTCAGGGTGGATCCACCGGTTTGGGTATGGAAACGCAGCATCTTGGACCGCTCGTCGCTGGCCCCGAACCGCTCGGTCATGATGCGGGCCCACATGCGGCGGGCCGCTCGGTACTTGGCCACCTCTTCGAACAGGTTGTTGTGTGCGTTCCAAAAGAACGACAGGCGCGGTGCGAAGGCGTCGATATCCATGCCTGCGGCCATCGCCGCCTCCACATAGGCAATCCCATTGGCCAAGGTGAAGGCGATTTCTTGGACCGCCGTCGATCCCGCTTCGCGGAATGTGGTAGCCCGAGATCGAGATGGTGTTCCAGCTCGGAAGGTTGGCGGCGCAATACGCGAACGTATCGACGATGAGGCGCATCGAGGGTCGAGGGGGGTAGATGTAGGTCCCCCGCGCGATGTACTCCTTCAAGATGTCGTTTTGGATGGTGCCCCGGATCTTGTCCCCCGGCACTCCTTGCTCCTCGGCCACCAGTTCGTAGAGCAACAACAAGATCGCGCCGGTGGCGTTGATGGTCATGGACGTCGTGACCTTGTCCATTGGAAGGTCGGCCATGAGCAGGCGCATGTCGGCCAACGAGTCGATGGCCACGCCGACCTTGCCGACCTCGCCCTCGGCGCGGGGATGGTCCGAGTCGTAGCCCATCTGGGTCGGCAGGTCGAAGGCGCAGGACAGGCCGGTCTGCCCGGCGTCGAGCAAGAACTTGAACCGCTCATTGGTCGCCTCAGCCGAACCGAACCCGGCATATTGGCGCATGGTCCACAACTTGGAGCGGTACATCTCTTTGTGGACGCCCCGCGTGTAGGGGAAGCTCCCGGGTTCCCCCAGCTTGGCGGCGGCGTCGAAGCCCTCCAGGTCGCTCTCTTGGTAGAGCGCTTTGATCTCGATGCCCGAGTCGGTTCGGTGGTCTTGGCTGGCTGTTTTATCGGGTGTCACACCCCGAACACTACGGAGGTCAGCGCCATAGGGCCATCCGGGCCGGAATTTTGGGCAGACTGGCGAAATGGAAACCACCTTCTCCCACTTCGGCATCTGCGTCAGTGACCTGGAGCGATCGCTGCGCTTCTACTGCGATGCCCTCGGGTTCGAAAAGGCCGAATCCCACCAGATCGGCAGTGAATTCGCCGCACTCATGGACTTCGACGACGTGGCGGTGACCTCCCAGTTCATCCGCAAAGGCCAAACCGCCATCGAACTCTTGTCCTTTAGGGAGCCCGCCCCGTTCGGTGACACCCAACGGCGAGCGGTCAACCAGCTCGGCCTCACCCACCTGTCGTTTCGGGTAGGCGACGTCGAAGGCGTGGCTGCGAAGATGGTCGAACTCGGAGGAAGCCGGGTGGCTTCGAGTCGCACCACCATCGACTTCGCCGGCACGCCCCTCCGAATTCGTCTATTGCACGGACCCCGACGGGGTCCGAATCGAGCTCATGGACCTCGGGGGCTGACCCGCTCGACCGTTTGGGACTTTCGGCCCTTTTTCGGCTGGCGAAGCGAATTTGGCCGAAATCGGCCGTAGGATTGTTCCTATGTCACCCAAGTGGCGTTGGAGTCTGCTGGGCATCTTGGTCGCGATTGTGATCAGCGGCCTGGTTCCGAACGCCTTCGCCACCCAAGCCGTGGCCCGGGCCGACACCGACTTGACCGCCACGGTCGCCCAAGTGTTCACACCCCAGTCGGTGAAGGGTCCCTACTTCGCCAGCGGCTGCCTCGATGCCTCGTGTGGCAAGGGAGTCCCGGCTCCGGCATCGCCGATTTTGACCATGGTCGCCGCAGCCGCCTTGGCGGGGATGTTGACGTTGCTGCTTGCGAGCCGCCGGACCCGTCGACTCTTGACGGCCCGGGCGGCCCTGCCCAACGGCACCTTTCGCCCGCCGTTTCACCCACCGCAGCCCTCGTAGGTCCACCTTCGCATCGTCGCGCCCGCGCTGTGCCGAGAGGCGCACCGTTCGCGCGGCAGGGTCGGCGCACATTTTCGAGCCGCCCGCATTCGAAGAATTCCGAGACGCGTCGTTGACCGTCTCGCCTCACGAGGAGATCTGCAATGGCAAAATCCAACCGCGCGCCGGTGCGCCAATCGCGTCCCGCCGCCAAATCCCGCCCCACCACCAAATCCGGTCCCGCCAAATCCAATTCCGCTCAATCCAATTCCGCAGCCAAATCCCGGCCCACTGCTAAATCCGGTCCCGCCAAGAAACAGGTGCCAACCAAGTGGCGCCGGCGCCATCCGGTCGCCGCAGCCCTGGTGCCCGTGGTCGTCGTCGTCGCGGCAATCGCGACCATGGTGGTCATCAAGGCAACCGGCGGTCCCGCCACCGCGTCCAGCTCATCGGGGGGCGCCACATCCGCCGCCCCGACGTCGTCGGCTTCGAACGGCACGACCACGCTCGATCCCTCCACTTTGGCCGCGGTCACGTCGGTGAGCCCGATGGTGCTCAATACAGTGGGGAGCCCGAGCGGCATAGTCGTGCCGTCCACGGTGAATGGGCACGTCGCACTCTTACGGAGCAGCGACGGCAAACCCGACATCACTTACATCGGCTCGGAGTACTGCCCATTTTGCGCGGCGCAACGCTGGGCCATGGTGGTGGCGTTGTCGCGCTTTGGCACCTTCAGCGGATTGCGAGCGACCCACTCCTCGAGCATCGACCAGTACCCAAACACTCAGACGCTGTCGTTCTACGGCTCGACGTACACCAGCGCGTACATCGACTTCAGCCCCGTCGAGGAACAGACCAACCAAGTCGAAGGCAACACGTATTCGCCGCTGCAACAGCCGACGGCCGCCCAGTCGGCCTTGCTCGCCACGTATGACAAGGCGCCCTATACGAACGAAGCGGGAAACATCCCCTTCGTCGACATCGCCAACCGGTCGATCATCGTCGGTGCGAGCTACAGCCCGGGGCTTCTGGCGGGACTCTCAGCCCAACAGATCGCCGCCGATCTCAGCGATCCGTCGAGTCCAGTCGGCCAGGCGATCGACGGCACGGCCAACCAGATCACCGCCAGCATCTGCGCGGTGAGCGGGAACCAGCCCACCAGCGTCTGCAATTCGTCGGCGATCGCGGCCATCAGGTCGAAGGGGGCGTGACGTGAGCATCGCCACCCGACGTGCCGGGACGCGATCGCCCGGTCCCCGACGCAAGGTGGCGCCCTGGGCGATGTGGAGTTCGCTCGCGCTGTCCCTGGTCGGCCTCGCCATTGCGACTTATCTCACAATCACCCACTACCGCGACCCCGCGGCCTTGGCCTGCCCGGACAGCGGGGTGATCAACTGCACCCTGGTCACCACCAGCTCTTGGTCGGTGGTGCTCGGGATCCCAGTGGCGGTGCTCGGGCTCATCTGGGCGACGGTGATGACCTTCTTGTGCCTTCCGGCGGCCTGGCGCAGTGGGCGGCAGTGGATCGATACGGCACGCCTGGTAGCGGCGCTGGTCGGTGCCGCCACGGTGCTGTACCTGATCTACGTCGAGCTTTTCCGGGTCGGGGCCATCTGCTTGTGGTGCAGTGCCGTCCACCTGGTCACCATTGCACTGTTGGCGGTCATCTTGATCGGGCGGGCCGCCATGGCCCAAGCCGGCCGAGCGAGTGCGAGATGATCAGTTCGGTTCGGACAACGCCTCGAGTTCGGCCGCCTCGGCGGCATCGATCTCGGCATCGATCCGCACCGCTTTGCGCTCTTCGAGCCGCATCCAACGAATGGCGACGGGGATCATCGGCCACAGCATCAAGGTGTCGCCGACCACCCACATCAAGACTCCGCCGATGTGCAGGTCATTGGTGAGTCGGGCCTGGCTCCAGGTCGGATGGATGGCCACATAGGCCGGGAAGATCTCGTGGGCCACCTGGTCAAGCGAGAGCCCGGTGAAGGTGTCGATCGGGATGGCCAAGAACAGGTACCCGAACTGCAGGGCGGGATGCATGCGATAGCAGTTGGGGTCGGCGCCGAAGATCTGACGCCAGAACAGGTAACCGACCACCAAAAAGAGCAAGTGCTCGCCGTTGTGGATCGATTCGTGCTCGAGCGTGTAGTTGTACCAGACCGTCAAGTGGGTCACCGGGATCATCACCGCGTAGAGGATGAAGGCGACGGCGGGGTGACCGAAGAACTTCGCCACCCCGCTTCGCAAGGCCTCGGTGACCACGAGATGCGATCGCCCCGTCGTGGCCCGAAACGCCAAGAGGATCGGCGAGCTGATGGCGAACAGCGGGGCCGCCACCATGATCAACATGAGGTGTTGCACCATGTGATCCCAGAAGAAGTCGCCGTCGTAGACGCCAATGAAGCTGAAGATCGACAACGAGACCGTGACCAATGCCCCAATGAATGCGGCGGTGCGCAGACCCGACCACGGGTGGCGGGGCTGGAGCCGGTTGACCCGTTTGACGCCCCACACATAGAGCACGAGGGCCCCGAGGACCATGGCGACCGGGACGAAATCGAACTGGGTCGAGAAGAACTGCGATCCCTGGAGCGGTGGCAACGGGGCGTCAGCCAGCAGCGCGATCATGGCCAATCACGGTAGTTCCGCTGCCCCAGCGAGGCCAAAGCGCCGTGCCTAGCCGTGCTGCCAGATTCGTTGACTCAGCTTGCGCTGGCCGTAGAGGGCGACGGCGTCGAGGTCGGAGATCTCCTCGGCGCTCATCTGCCAACCGAGCGCCCCGGCGTTCTCTTGTGCCTGGGCTCGATTCTTGGCTCCAGGAATCGGGACCGCCCCCTTGGCGATGATCCAGGCCAAGGCGACCTGCGACGGCGTGCGCTCGCCGTGGGCGACCCCGATGCGGCGCAACACCGAGACGATCTTGTCGACGTCGGGCATCGGGTGGTCCGAGAACGTCCGACCTTTCGGTGGCGGGTTGGCGGCGCTGTACTTGCCGGTGAGGCGCCCTTGTCCGATCGGCGAATACGCGAGCGGCACAACCCCGAGCTCGGCGCAGGCCGCGAGGAGACCGACCTTCTCGGGCATGGTGCGCAGCAGCGAGAATTCGATCTGGTTCGATGCCAGATTGAGGCCACGCTTGCGGAGGGCGGCATCGATGGATCGGGTTTCCTTGATCGAATAGTTCGATACGCCGACGGCCTTGACGAGCCCCGCTGCGTGCGCAGTCGCCAGCGCCTCGGCCAACGCCTCGTGCGAACGCAGCGAGATCGGGCCGTGGATCTGGTACAGATCGATGGCGTCGATCCCCATCCGCTCGATCGAAGCCTTGGCGGCCGAGGTCAGTGCGCTGGTGACCGACAGCTTCCACGGGCTCGGCATGAACTTGGTGGCGATGACCACCCGCGCGCGCACGCTCGGATCTTGGCCAAGAGGCGTCCAATGATGCGCTCGCTCTCGCCCCCGCCGTAGACCTCGGCCGTATCGAACAACACGACACCGGCCTCGAGGCAGGCCAGCCACGCCTCGTGAATGGTGTCCTCGCTGTAGGTGGAGTCATAGCCGCCCATGCCCCAGGTGCCTTTATCCCCCCAGGCCCAGGTGCCGACACCGAGCGGGGGGATCGACACGTCCGTGCCGGAAAAGGCGATCCGATCATTGGCCTGTGGGACAGGTGGTGTGGTCACGCCGGCTCGTCCGTTCCGTTCAGGGCCCGAGAGGGGCCAGGTGCTGCTCGATGGCATCGCGCCACTGCGTTGCGTGGGTGAGCTGGGGCGAATGATATGCGCCGGCGATGACCTGCAGCGCTCCATTGGCCAGCTCGGCGGCGAGTTGCGGCGCCTGGTCCACAAACGGGTGGTCGTTGGACCCGACCAGGACGGTCACGGGCATAGTGATCGTGCCCAGCGCTGCGCGCAACGAATGTATGCCGTCGGCCAGCAACTCGAGCCCGAGGGCCTTGATGGCGTAGGCATCCATGCCCAAGAGCAGCTTGTCCTTTTCTTCGCGCCACGCTGCCGGTGTGGCCGCTTCCACCAATGCATCCTCTGGGCCCGCGAGCCCGAATCCGCTCGGGACACCTTGGCTCGGGTCGAACGCGTTCAAGAAATCGGCCATCAGTTGCTGGATGGCTTTATCGGGGGGGCGAAACGACCACACGCTCGTATCCATCAAGATCAACGAGCGCACCAGGTCTGGGCGCGCCAACGCGACCCCGAGCGAAACCCGTCCACCCATCGAGTGGCCGAGCAGGTCGACCGGGCCGCCCCCGACTGCGGCGATGAAGGACGCCAGGTCATCGGTCAGCTGGTCGATCGTGTAGGTCGCAGCCTCCTTGGTCTTGGTGGAACGGCCGTGGCCCCGTTGGTCCAACGCGATGACCCGGCGATGTTCGGCCAGCGCGTCGACTTGGAGTGCGAAGTCATGGGACGAACCGGTGTAGCCGTGACACAGCACCAATGGCGGGCCGCCACCCGCGCCGGCGCTGCCCCAGGCCAGCTCGACACCGTTGACGTCGAGCGGCTCCGCCTCTTTGCTCACCGCAAACTGCTCAGTGGGCGTGCGGCATGCAGAGGTCGTCGTATTCGGCGATAACGATCTCTCCGGCGTCGGGCCCACAGGCCGGGCAGGCCGGGTCGCGGCGCACCTTGAAGGTGCGGAAGGACTGCTCGAGCGCGTCGTAGGCCAAGAGCCGACCGACCAGCGGGTCGCCGAGGTCCAAGAGCATCTTGACCGCTTCGATGGCCTGGATGGAACCGATGATTCCCGGCAGCACACCGAGGACTCCGGCCTCCGAGCACGACGGTGCCAGCTCGGCCGGCGGGGGCTCGGGGATCAGGCAGCGATAGCACGGGCCCACATAAGGGTCGAAGACGGTGACTTGGCCCTCGAAACGGAAGATCGACCCGTGAATGACCGGGATCCGCTTGAGCAGGGCAGCGTCATTGACCAGGTAGCGAGTCGGGAAGTTGTCGGTCCCGTCCACAATGACGTCGTACCCGTCGATGATGTCCAAGATGTTGTCGGCCCCGAGGCGCACGTCGTAGGTCACGACATTCACGTCTGGGTTCAAGGCGGTCAGGGTCTTCTTGGCCGAGTCGACCTTGCGGTCGCCGACCCGATCCATGTTGTGGAGGATCTGGCGTTGCAGGTTCGATTCATCGACCACGTCCATGTCGATGATCCCGAGCGTCCCGACCCCGGCGGCCGCCAGATAGAGGGCGGCTGGGGAACCGAGCCCGCCGGCGCCGAGGAGGAGCACCTTGGAGTCCAGCAGCTTGAGTTGGCCAACTTCGCCGATTTCGGGCAGAAGGAGGTGGCGCTGGTAGCGGTTGCGCTGCTGAGGGGTGAGGGTCCGCGGTGCGGCCCACGGCCGGCTGTCGTCCTTCCATTTGTTGAATCCGCCGACGAGAGACTGCACGTCGGTGTACCCGAGGTCGCCCATGGTCTTTGCGGCGAAGGCGGAGCGCACTCCCCCGGCGCAATAAACCACGATCGGGGCATCCTTGTCGGGCAGCTTGCCTTCTACCTGGAATTCGAGGTGCCCACGGGGCAGGTGGACCGCACCGGGGATCGCCCCCTGCTCGTATTCGTCGGGCTCACGGACGTCCAAGAAGGTCGTGCCCCCGTTGGCCAGGATTTCCTCGGCTTGGGGTGGGTCCACTTCACGGATGGACTTCTTGGCTTCGTTGAGCAGATCTCTCGGTGTCGACACGCTTTCTTCCTCCAGGCCAGAAGCCAGTTCTGAGGCTTCGAACTCTAAAACGCTACCAGGGGGGTCAACATTCCCGACAGGGGTGGTCGCCTCACCCCCGGCCGACTGTGGGCGACGGCCAGGCCAAGGGCTCGGGGCTGAGATGCTGGGGGAATGGAGTTTCACGAGGCCGTCCGACGCCGGGCCATGGTCCGCAGCTTCTCGGACCAACCGGTTGCCTCGGGGGCCGTCGATCGGATCCTCGAGGCGGCCCTCCGCTCCCCAAGTGCGGGTAATAGCGGCGGCACCGCCTGGGTGGTCCTGCAGGGCGAGGCGCAGACGCAGGACTACTGGGAAGCCACCACCGACGAGACATGGCGCCGCACGAGTCGCCGGTGGGAAGGCATGCGGCGGGCGCCGGTCATTCTCCTCGCCTACGCATCGGCCGCGTGCCTACGTCGGTCGGTACGCGCAGCCCGACAAGGCTGCGTCGGGCCTCGGGGACTCTCCTGAGGCGTGGCCGGTTCCCTACTGGACGGGCGACGCCGCGTTCGGGGTCATGACGGTGCTGCTCGGTGCGGTCGATGCCGGGCTCGGTGCCTGCATTCTTGGGAACTTCCGGGGCGAAGCGGCATTGGCCGCAACCTTGGGTGTCCCCGACGACTGGCGATTGTTCTGCGCGGTCATGCTTGGTCACCCCGACGGCAAAGACCATCGTTCTGCATCACTCGATCGAGGTGCGCCGTCGCGAAGTGATCGTGTCCATCTGGGTCGGTGGTGACAAAGACGCTCGACACCGATCGTCGGTGTTGCCCAGCGCGGATTTCGGGTGTGGAGTGTGCGACCAGCGGCGTGGCCTCAGGGGGTGCCACCGAGCTTCTTGATGTCGCTGCGGTACTGGGTGAGTGACGGGTCGATCGCCAGGGCCTTTCGGTACCAAAGGATCGCCTCTTGGTCTTGTCCCGCCAGCTGGTAGGCCTGTCCCACTCGATAGGGAATGTTCGCGTAGTGGGCGAGGATCGCCGGTTCGAATGAATCGGCCTTTATGTCGCGATAGGACGGAACGTGGACTCGGGCGAGCGCGGCCTTGTTGTCCGCCTCGTCTTTGGTGACCAGAATCGGATGGCCGACCTTTTCGAGGTAGCTCACCAACCCCACCGGATAGAGGTAGTACTTCCCATTGACGCTGGTGTCGGGGGCGGGTCCAATAAAGGCAATGGGTCGACCGGGATTCGCCTCAATGATGCTCTTCGTCGTCAAGGTGGTCACCCCTGCCGGGAACATTGATCTGATGGTTGTGGCGCAGGACTTGCGTATACCAGGGCAACCCGATGAGCGGCGCCAAAAGCACGGTGACATCGGGCCGGACCTTCAACACCGACGTCTCGTAGAGCGTCGTGATGTTGGACTCATCACCGGTTGCGAACAAGATGGTGTGGGGTTTGAGACCTTCGACCGCCTCCCGGCGAAGTTACCCGTCACATGGTCATTACTCACATTCACGGTTGAATAGTTCACCCCGACCACCACGAGTGCCCCTACGACCACCACCGCGGCGGCCGCGAGGGTGGCCCTCGTCACATCGAGCGATGGCGCCAAGTCTGCAGATGATCTGACCGAGCCACATGACGCCGAGTCCGACGAGCGGAGCGGCGATCACGATCGGCAGGAGAAAGAACCGTTCGAGTGCGAAGTGATCGACGGTGTTCGTCGGGTCAAGGTTGGTCACGAACATGAATCCGATACCGGTGAAGGCCACTCCGAGGAGCGCAAACCAGAAGTACCAGCGAAACCGCCGATAGGCGTAGATGGCTCCGAGCACGACAAAGACTCCGACCAGGACACCAAAGCCCCTGGCCAGATACAAAGTTCGGGTAATCGGATTGCTCCCGGTCGCGGCCCCAGTCCTGCGAGGTGATCCCTCCGTAGTCCTTTCTCAAGAGCAACCGCATGAAGGCGGAGAAGGAATGCACGTAGTCCCAATTGGTTGGCGAGTGACCGAGGGCGGCGAGTGGGACATAGATGTAGGGAAAAGCTCCCGCGAGTAAAGCCAGCGTCGCGTAGCCAATGGTGCGCCGTGCTCGAACAACTCGCGAACGGTGAAGCCACAACAACCACAGGATCGCTGGGATGAGGAGGGCGGACGTCTCTTGGTTGCTCAGCGCCAAGCCGAATGTGAATGCGGCAGCGATCAGGAATGCGCGTCGGGAGGGATCTTGATGCCAATAGATCAACAGCAAGATCGTCAACGCCACCAAGAGATTGTTGAGCGGGAATGTCTCGATTTGCAGCGACCATTTCCAAAATAGCGGCGTGGTGGCGAGTGCCAATGCGGCCGCCGCAGCCGGTACTCGCAGATGCGTCAGGCGCCACACCGTGGTGTAGACAATCGCGACGGTCGCCGTTGAGCAGACCACCGCCAACAAACCGATCCGAAATGCCACCGTTCCAATCGGGAGCCAGCTGAACAGATAGCCCAAGAAGGTCACAAGGGGATATCCGGGGGCGTGAACCACACCGAGCGTCTTGGCCGCGACCAGATATTCGGGCGTGTCGCCGGTAATCAAATCGTGGGCGGCGGTGAGGAGATAGAGGAGCAGGGCCAACAGGCTTACGCCCATACCGACGAGAATTGTGGTCCAGTCACGTCCGGAAGCTGCCTCCGTCGAAGTCGCGGCAAGAGCCGCCGCCCGCTCTTGGGCGCGGACCTTGCTGGGCGGCTGGGTTTGGGATGTGACCTTCTTCGGCGCCTTCACCGCACCAGCGGACTGACTGACTTTTCGCGATTTATCCGCGTCGAGGTCGTCGAGGTCTTGGTTGAGGGATCCGGCCTTGCCGACGCGGGTTTTGTTCGTGGTTTGTTATTGCGCTTGCGGCTATTCGAGGCCATCGCCATCCCAATAGACATCGGCGGAAACCTTGAACCACGAGCCACGCTCGGTCTCAACAATCAACAACGCTCCCCCGTGTGGACTCATAGGATCAAATCATCCACTAAGTGCCATCGCGTCAAGATCGCTACAGAGGTTGACGCGATGGCATCATTCCCGACTATCGGCCGATCCCCCTCAATCACGTCAGTCCCCCTGTCGAAAATGACTTCTGGATTCCCCGTCGATCGTCGCCTTCAAGAAATCACGTCCGCAGATCGTACGGTGTTTGAGGCGCTGATTTCAGGGCACCTGTACTGAACCCCTCGGGATTAGACGTGGGCGCCAAAGAGTGAACCTGGCCCGCAAGCAAGATAACGGCGGATATGGCACGGATTTGATCCACTCACTCACTGCCTCATCCATTTTGGGCGACAATCCGATCGGACTCGATTTCGTCGAAGATCGGCCAGGGCGCTTGGCCCCTATGACGTTCCGGTGAGACACGTGACCTCCGACCTCGCGGGTCGGCGATCGCTTAGGACCTGGAACAAAGAGTTCACCACTAAAAAGGATGTCTATATGTCGACCATCGACGGCTACACCGTTCGAACCGGGGACGGCACCCATTTCACACCCGGTGCGGGAGAACTGGCGGCGCGCTCTCTCTTCCCGCTCAAAAGCTGCTATCGCAAATGTCAATTCCTCAACAGGCGTCACCGGTGATGCGGATTACCGCCTCGGCTGGTGATGCCCCCCGAGGCGCTCAACACATTCTCTCTGTTCAATCGCCCCGCTGATCGGGTCGTCAGAACTCTTCTTGGACAGTCCGATCAATGCGAGGCCGAACATGTGGCGCTGCTCACGAAGGAACGGTGCAGCTGGCTCGGCCCATCTCATTCGCACCGGCCTCAGTGAGTTCACAATTGGCAGTTCGATCCGAGTAAGGAACTGCATCTCGCCCGTCAATATGCGTGGACGATGGTCCAACCCTGTTCCTGATGCCGGCAGCACTGCCGGAGGAACAATTCTGAACCAAGCGCGCTACGGCGCGCACACCCAAGTTGTGCATCGGCGTCCCCCGTCCACGAGGACGATTTCGGACCGAAGCATCCGGTCAGCTCGGAGTCCATCGCCTTTTGGACGACCGAACTCCCGGCTTCAGCCTTTGTCTTCATACTGCGCTGCACGCCACACGGCCCTTGGCTTTTCGGTGCCACCGTCGCGGCGTCCAGGCATCCCCTCTCGCCTCCGGGCCAGCTATCGACCGCGAGCCCAGGGACCGATGCCGAATTGGCACACTCAACCCGAGCGTGCATCGACATAGTCTGCTCGGTCCTGGTCGACAGATTCGGAAATATCATCGGTGGCTTTGAGTCGATCCGCGGCGGCCGTCGAGGTCACGGATGGATACTTACGTCAAAGGGGCGACAATCCTCGTCTCGAATGGCCAAAGTCGACTGGATGCGGCGTACCTCAAGGCTCTACCTTCGGCAAGAACCTCGGGCGCGAAGAGGAACTGTTTTGTGACAACCTCGATTGCGAAGATCCAGTCCGTCGGTTTCTTCATTCCAAACGCTGTTGAGCAGCGGTGGGCGCCGCATCGAGCACCCGTTCGCCGCTGATCACGCATCGTTCGCGGGCGTTGGATGCTTGACGCGCCACTTGGCACACGTCTCGTGCAGAGTCCTCATGTTTGCCTCGGTCGGAGTAAGGCGCTCATCAGCGCAAGACGTTCGCCGGGGCAATTTCTTACTCAATTTCTTCAATAAATCGAGAAATTTTTGCCACACGTCCGTTTCACCGACGGCAGTCCTCGTGTCACCTGCGATCCGCCGACCACCGCACCGATTGTTGGCAAGTCCACTGTCACGCAGCAGTTGCCGTGGGCGATTACCCCAGTGCAGCACTGACCTGCGCTTACCAGTCGCCTTGCGTCGACTGTGGCTGTGTTGACGGGCGCATCGAACACACTTAGAACGCGTTCTCAACGTTTGGACACCAATTGCAGGGGTATCGGACCTCATAACGGAAAGTCACCAACATTGCTCGCACGCATGTTCGGCCGAGACCGCGCCATAGCCGGCGCCCGTTGCCACGTGACGTTCAAGTCCGACGAAAACCTGCAGTCGCCCATTGCATTCTGCAGGAGGGGGGTGGTCATACAACGACGAACTGAACTCGCTATTTCATTTACTCGAGGCACCCTTCGATTGCTTGGGAACCCTCCCGACCAATGCGTGGTGCCCAACAGAGGAGACATTGTATGAAGCATCCAATAAGACGAGTAGGACAGTTCACCATCGCTGGGGCAATCGCCGCAGCAACGGTGGGAGTCCTCACTACATTTGCACCGACAGTCGGTGCAGCAACAAATGGGCCAACGACCTATGAGGCCGACTGCACGACGTCACTGGCCGCCGGCGAAGTGGCCCCGTTCATCACCGGGCTCAACGCCTCGGCATCACCGGATCCCTCCGCACCGACCGGTGCGGCATTCGGCGCCAGTGGGTCGGCTTCGGTCACCATCATCGGGCCGGTCATCGCCGGTGTCGAGCAGCAACTGTCGTCGCCGACGATCGGGGCTGCGGTCAATGAGACCTTAGGGTCGACCGATGGCACCGCAACTGGCACCTACGCCTACAGCCACACCTTCACCCCGGTATCGGGAGCTGGACGCCAAATCACGGCGACGTCATGGACCAGCGGGGTTGCGACTATTACCGCCGCGGCTGCGACGTTCACGTCTGCTGATGTCGGCGCCTCGGTCGCTGGACCGAGTGCCGGAGGCCTCGCCCAGACCACCACGATCACCGCGGTGAGTGGCGATGGTTCAAGTGCAACGCTGAGTGTGGCCCCGACGGCCTCTGAGACCTCGGCGACCATCGGGATTGGACACAACACCACCTTCACCGACTCGGCGCTGAGCACCGGGAACGTCTTCACCACGAGTGGCACCGCTGGCGGCAAGGCCGACATCGGGGTTGTCTCGGTGACCGGCGTGACGCTGAACACGTTGATCTCGATTCCCTTTGGTGGGAGTACGGGCGTCGGTACCGCCAACTGCCTGTTAACCGGGTATGACGCGAGCAGCGTGGCGGGACCGGTACAGACTGGCGCAACCACGCCGCAGCTTCCTGCGGGCACGACCACTGCGTTGGTCGCGGCATCGGGCGGCAGCGTGACCCAACCGGGCACGACCACCGCTATCACTCCCCCTGCAGCCGCCTACGTTGGCCTCACCAACCCGGTGAGCCCGCTGGCCATCACCACCACGTCGCTCAGTGGTGGCACCGTCGGTTCGGCCTACTCGGCCACACTGGCCGCAACCGGTGGGACCACGCCGTACACCTGGTCGATCAGCACCGGGACCCTGCCTGCTGGACTCACCCTTGATCCCGCCACCGGCGCGATCACCGGCACACCCAGCGCATCGGGGACCACGGACTTCACCGTGACCGCCACCGACTCGAGCTCGCCGGCCATGACGGCCAACCAGGCGCTCTCGATCGACGTGGCACCGGCCACCGTGAGCCCGCTGGCCATCACCACCACGTCGCTCAGTGGTGGCACCGTCGGTTCGGCCTACTCGGCCACACCGGCAGCAACTGGTGGGACCACGCCGTACACCTGGTCGATCAGCACCGGGACCCTGCCTGCTGGACTCACCCTTGATCCCGCCACCGGCGCGATCACCGGCACACCCAGCGCATCGGGGACCACGGACTTCACCGTGACCGCCACCGACTCGAGCTCGCCGGCCATGACGGCCAACCAGGCGCTCTCGATCGTGGTCAGCTCATCGTCGTGCCAGCACTCGAAGTGGTTCGACGGCTGCAAGGGCAAGCACCACCATCACCATGGCCACCACCACGGATTCCCTTGGGGATTCGGTTGGGGCAACGGTTGGGGCCACTTCAGCGGTGGCAACAACAAGTAACCCGACACATCGATGAGCGCATTGTTCAAGAACGAGCAATGACCGACTCATCGGCGTAGTCGAAAAGTGAGAACGGCCAAGGGCGCCTGCGCACCACGCGTGGGCGCCCTTGCCGCGCCATGCCAGCCTCGGAGCACGCAAGACGCCTTCGAACGCTATGCCTCACCGCCAAGCCAGCGAATGGCGGCACGAGCTATTCGGTGGCGCGACCGCGACGGGCCAGGGCGTCGATGGTCACGGCTGCGAGCAACACCAACGCGGTGACCATGTATTGATACGAGGCGGCCAATCCGAGCAGGCCCATGCCGTTGTAGATGGTGGCGATGACCACTCCGCCCAAGAGGGCGTGGATCATCTTGCCGCGCCCACCGAAGAGGCTGGCGCCACCAATGACGGCTGCGGCCACGGCATAGAGGACCAGGTCGCCCCCGTCGATGTTGTTGGAGATCGAACCGAGTCTCGAGGCGTAGAGGATGCCGGCGGCACCGGCGGTGAGGCCGGTGAGGGTGAAGGCCCAGAGTTTGTTCCACCCGAGACTGACCCCGCCGCGGCGCGCGGCTTCGGCGTTGCCGCCAATGGCGTACATGTAGCGACCGAACCTGGTCCGCCCCAACATGAAGGTGTAGATAACGAGGAAGCCGCCGATGATGAGGACGACGTAGGGGACGCCGCGAGCGGCACGAGGGCGCCACGATTGGTGTTGCAGATCAGCACCAATCCGATCACGGCCGCAGCGACGACGGCCACCTTCAAGATGGTGATCGAGAGCGGCGGTGCGACCAACCCGCCCTTGCGGCGGCGTACGTCGCGCAGGATCGTGACGGCGGCGAAGAGGGCGATCGAGACAATGGCGATGATCCATCCGGCCAACGGGCTCAGATTGCCATTGGCCAGATCGATCAGGACCGGGTCGCTGATGCGGATGGTGCCACCGGTGCCGTCCGCGTTGACGAGGTAGAGCAGGACCCCTTCCCACCCCAAGAGCCCGGCCAAGGTGACCACGAACGACGGCAACCGCAACCGGATGACCAAGGTGCCCTGCAACACCCCGATGCCGGCGGTGCAGAGCATCCCGATAATGATGGCGACCCACCAGGTGTAGTTATACGGAGGAGCGGCCAAGATGGCGGTCACGACGCCACCGATGCCCGCCACAAAACCAATGGACAGGTCGATCTCGCCGAGGATGAGGACCCAGACCTCGGCCATCCCGAGCAGGACGAAGACCGAACCCTGGACAATCAGGTTGGTGAGGTTCCCCGCCGAGAGGAACACCGAGTCTTGGACCTGGAAGATGATGACCAGCACGATGAGGCCGAGGAGGACCGGAAGCACGCCGCTCTCGCCGTAGCGGATGCGCTTGGCCCACGCCTGGACATAGAGACCGAACGTCGAGTCCGCAGTGGACTCGGGCATGGCGATCCCCCCGAGCGTGCCCGGTTCGGGTGCGACGCCCTGGTCGTCTTCAGAAGCCTTGATGGCCATTGGGTCATTCCCCCCGATCGGTGGCGTTCGTCGAGTGGGTCCCGGTGGTGATCAGTTCCACCGCGCTCTGCGTGTCGTAGTCCGACACCGGGCCTTCGCTGACCAGGCGGCCGAGATAGAGCACGGCCAGGCGGTCGGCGACGGAGAACACGTCGACGAGGTTGTGCGAGATCACGAGCACCGCAATCCCCCGCGCCCCGAGTTCACGGATCAGATCGAGCACCTGCGCGGTCTGCGACACCCCAAGCGCGGCGGTCGGCTCGTCCATGATGACCAACTTCGCATCGCGCATCACCGCTCTCGCCACCGCCACCGACTGGCGTTGACCACCCGAGAGCGAGCCGACCAGTTGACGAACCGATTGGACGGTCGTCACCGACAGGTCAGCCAAAGTCTTTTTGGCCAGGATCTCCATCTTGGTCTCGTCGAGCAGTCGATGCGAGAGCACCTCGTGACCCAAGAACATGTTCTGGACGATGTCGAGGTTGTCGCAGAGTGCAAGGTCCTGGTAGACGGTGGCGATCCCGAGCGCATCGGCATCGCGGGGCGTGTGAATCTGGGCCGGCTCGCCGTTCCAGGTCATCTCACCTGACGACGGGGCCCAGATGCCCGAGATCGTCTTGATCATGGTCGACTTGCCCGCGCCGTTGTCGCCGACCAGCGCGGTGATCTTGCCGGGCAGGATGTCGAGGTCGACGCCGTTGAGAGCCTGCGTGGCCCCAAAGTTCTTGGAGATGCCACGCAGGCTCAACAACGGACGTTCGATTTCTTTTAGCGCCCCATCAGCGCTGTCCCCGACGGCCAAACTCATCGGCAATCACAGAACATGGGGACACGTCCCTTCAACGGTTAGCTGATGCCGTAGGTCTTGCACTCGGCAGCATACGCACCGGTGCAGAGCTGCGCTGCGGTGACGAAGTCGTCCTTGATCACCGTTGACTGGATGTTGGTCGGGGTCACCCACTCTGGGTGGAGGAGCACCGAAGCAACCTGAGCCTTGGTCACCGTGTCTTGCGTCGTGCCGTTGGCCAGACTCGACGGCGGGGTCTTGCCGGCCCGCAGGTACAGGGCCAGTGCGGCCGCGGCCTGGGCCTCGACGTAGATCGGCTTGTAGACCGTCCCACACTGGTAGCCCGACAAGATGTTCTGCAGTCCAACCAAGGTGGCGTCTTGCCCGGTGACCGGGAAGGTGTCCGCCTTGATGTTCTTGGTCTGGAGATACGTGATGATCGGCGCCGCGTTCTCATCGTTGGGCACGACCACACCGTTGATGCTCGGGTGAGCGGTCAGGGCCTGTTGGAACTCGGTCTCTGCGGTCGGTGGGTCCCATGTTCCCGCCGGCGTCGCCGCCTCGACCCACTTGCCACTCTTGAAGTAGGGCTTGAGCACCGCGTTGTAGCCCTGGGCGAAGAGCGTGGCGTTGTTGTCGGTCGGGGATCCGACCATGACCGCGAGCACGGGCTTGGCGACCTTCTCCTTGGCCACACACGACACCATGCCGGCACCGATGAGCTTGCCGACCTGCACGTTGTTGAAGCTCACGTAGTACTTGCGGCTTCCGCCGAGGACGAGGCGGTCGTAGTCGATGACCGGCACGCCGTGCGACGACGCATAGGACTCGATCTGGGTGCCGACCCCCGAGTCGAGCGGGTCGACCACCAGGACCGTCGCTCCACCCGAGATGGCCGATTGTGCATCGGTCAACTGTGTGGTGTCACTGCCCTGGGCGTTTTGGATGCTGAAGTCCGAGGAACTCAATCCTGCGGTCTGGAAGGCGCGCTTGAGGTAGGGAGCGTCGAACTCGGTGTAGCGGGCCGACGACACCGTGTCGGGCAGGATCACTGCGACCTTGCCCTTGCCCGACTTGGCCAAACTCTTCAACGCCGCCATCGCCTGAAAATTGTTGGTAAATGACGTGGCCGAGACCGACGGCGTCGATGACGCGGCGCCCGCCGATCCCCCAACAGCGGTTGCCGCTAATAGCAGTCCGCCTGTCAGAATCGATGATGCAAATGCACGCTTCCCATTGCGTTTCACACTGAACCCCCGTTCACACTTCCATCCCCCAATTGGATCGGGCACATTGCCCATTGGGAAGTTACAGGTAAATGAACAAGCTGTGACGATGTGATTCAAATCACGAGCAAAATGGTCGACCGTCGAGCGCCATACTCCCACTTAAAACACCATTTCTGCACGGCCAAGAAATTTGAGTCCCCGCTGTGTCCACGGCCACAATTGTGGTGATTGGCCGTCAGTTCGCAATTAAACGGTCGTTTGATTTGGGGGAAAGTGCCGTCAAGCAACCGCTGAATGAGTGTCCCCATCCGACATCTCAGGTGGAGCGCTGCCGCGGGAGCAAGCTGACGCCGACGACCGTCGCCACCTCGAGATTGGACAGCGCTCGCTCGGGACGACGACCCCCTTCGACAGCAGTGACAGCGTCGATGATGACGCGCCGGGCGAGTGCGCCCAACGTGGCAGCGGTGTGGGTGTCTCGAGGTGGGCGATCGAAGGACACGGACCTGAGTCCGTCGGGCGACGTGGTGCTGAACCTCGCGTTCGGATCAGCGCGCCTCACCCGACTCGATCACTCAGTGCAGATCAGGCTTCCTTGGAGAGTTGATGCTCGGGCCCTTCCTGCCAGCGGGCCATGGCCCACAAGAGGTCGGAAAGCCGGTTGAGGTACGGGACCACAAAGGACCCGTCGACCGGTTCGGCGACCGCGAGGCGCTCGGCTCGGCGCACGATGGTGCGGGCCAGATCCAGGGCCGCCGCACGGCGGTTGGCCCCCGGGATGGTGAAGTCGCTCGGCATTGCGAAGCGCAAGAGGAGTGCGTCGATGTCACGCTCGAGCTCGGTCACCATCTCTTCGGTGACCAACGTCGTGCCGGCTACCAGCTTGGCTCGGTTGGCCTCCGACGTCGCCACCTCGGCCATGAGCACATAGAGGTGGCGGGCCAGGGTGACGAGGCGGTCGTTGAGCTCTGAACCCGGAGCGGATTCGGCTCGGGCGAGTCCGAGGGCGGCCTGGGCCTCGTCGACGACCCCGTTGAGGTCGATCCGTCGTGAATTCTTCGGCACCCGCCCCCCATAGAGCAGCCCGGTGGTCCCGTCATCTCCTCTTTTGGTGTAAATCCGCGGTGCCATGGGGCGGATGCTACGGCACGCAACGAGCGGGCAGATGGGCCCCGGTATCCTGGGACGATCATGATTGACTCCCCCGAGCTCCTCGGCCGGCTTGATCCGGACCAATCGTCCTACCTCAGCGCGCTCCGAGAGCGCGTCTTGATCTTCGACGGCGCCATGGGGACCAACCTCCAGATGCTCGGTCTCTCACCCGAGGACTTCGGTGGTCCCGAGCTCGAGGGCTGCAACGAGGTCCTCATCACCACCCGCCCCGACCTGATCGCCCAGGTCCACCGGTCCTTCTTCGAGGTCGGCTGCGACATCGTCGAGTCGGGCACGTTCGGTTCCTCCTCGGTGGTGCTGGCCGAATACGGGCTGGCCGACCAGGCCCGCGAGATCTCGCGGCGCGGGGCGGAGATCGCCAAGGCGGTGGCGGCCGAGTTCACCACGCCCGATCGCCCCCGATGGGTGGCGGGCAGCATGGGACCGGGCACCAAGTTCCCCACCCTCGGGCAGATCCCCTACGCCGACCTGCGTGACGCCTATGAGGAACAAGCCCTCGGCCTGCTCGAAGGCGGTGTCGACTTCCTCTTGATCGAGACGGTGTTCGACCTCTTGTCGGCCAAGGCGGCCATCAACGGGGCGCGCCGGGCCATGGTTGAACTCGGGCACCACGTCCCCATCCAGGTCCAGGTGACCATCGAGCTGACCGGCCGCATGCTCCCTGGCACCGAGATCGCCGCCGCCCTGACCGTGCTCGATGCCATGCAGGTCGACGTGGTCGGGCTGAACTGTGCCACTGGGCCGGTCGAGATGAGCGAGGCGCTTCGCCACCTCTCCGCGGCCAGCCGCATGCCCATTGCCTGTGTGCCCAACGCCGGCCTCCCCTCGGTGGTCAACGGTGCCATGCACTACGACCTGACCCCCGACCAGTTGGCCGAGCACCTCTTCCGCTTCATCACCGAGTTCGGGGTCAGGGTCGTCGGCGGGTGTTGCGGCACCACGCCCGCCCACCTCGCCGCGGTGGTGCAGCGCTGCGCGGGGGCGACCCCGCTCGTGCGCAACCCGGTCCACGAGCCCGCCGCCGCCTCGATCTACACCTCGGTGCCCTTCCACCAGGACACCTCGTTCCTGGTCGTTGGAGAGCGCACCAACGCCAACGGTTCCAAGCGGTTCCGCGAAGCGATGCTCGAGGGCGATTGGGACACCTGCGTGGCCATGGCGCGCGACCAGGTCGCCGAGGGCTCCCACCTGATCGACGTCTGCGTCGACTACACCGGTGCCGACGGCGTGTCCGACATGGCAGAAGTGGCCAGCCGCTTCGCCACCCAGGCCAGCGTGCCGCTGATGGTCGACTCGACCGAGGGTCCGGTCGTTCGTGCCGCCCTCGAATGGATCGGGGGACGGCCGGTCCTCAACTCGGTCAACCTCGAAGAGGGCGACGGGCCGGGGACACGCCTCGACACGTTCTTGCGCCTGGCCCGCGAATTCGGTGCCGCGGTGGTGTGCACGTGCATCGATGAGGAGGGGCAGGCCAGGACGGCGGAATGGAAGCTGCGCGCGGCACGCAACATCGCGGCGATCGCGCTCGAGCGCTACGGGCTGGCCGCAGAAGACCTGCTCTTCGACGCTCTCGCGCTCCCCTTGTCCACCGGGATGGAGGAAAGTCGCCGCGACGGCATCGAGACGATCGAGGGCATTCGGGCCATCAAGGCCGAGTTGCCCGGGGTCTCGACCATCTTGGGCCTTTCCAATGTCTCCTTCGGCCTGAACCCCGCGGCACGCCAGGTGCTCAACTCGGTCTTCTTGCACGAGTGCGTCGAAGCGGGCCTCGACTCGGCCATCGTGCACACGTCCAAGATCCTGCCCCTCACGCATCGAGGAGCGGACCAAAGAAATCATCTTGGACCTCATCTACGACCGGCGCAGCCGCGACTACGACCCGCTCCAAGAACTCTTGGCGCTCTTCGACGGCGTCAAACTCACGACGGGTGCGGGCGACGAGCATCTCGATTGGCCGGTGGATCGAAGGCTTTCCCAGCGCATCATCGACGGCAACCGCACTGGTCTCGAAGGTGACCTCACCGAGGCCCTCGATTCGGGAATCCCCGCCCTCGGCATCGTCAACGACATCCTGCTCGAGGGCATGAAGGTGGTCGGCGAGCGCTTCGCGTCCGGTGAGATGCAGCTGCCGTTCGTCTTGCAGTCGGCCGAAACAATGAAGGCGGCCGTGGCGTTCTTAGAACCCCACATGGAAAAGGCGGACCAGGGCGGCAAGGGCACCGTGGTCCTCGCCACCGTCAAGGGCGACGTCCACGACATCGGCAAGAACCTGGTCGACATCATCTTGACCAACAACGGCTATGAGGTGGTCAACCTCGGCATCAAGATCGGGATCAACGAGATCATCACGGCGGCCGAAGAACACCGGGCCGACGCCATTGGGATGAGCGGCCTGTTGGTGAAATCGACCCTGATCATGCGCGAGAACCTGGTCGAGCTGAACGAGCGCGATCTGGCCGAATATCCCATCCTCTTGGGCGGCGCGGCTTTGACCCGTACCTACGTCGAGCGTGACTTGCGCGAGGTCTACGACGGCCGTCTCTTCTACGGACGAGACGCCTTCGAGGGACTGCGCACCCTCGACCGCCTCGTCGAGATGAAGAAAGCGGGCGAGGTGGACCCGAACTTCGGTCGTGAGATCTCGGAGAAGAACGTCCCCAAGCGCAGCCGCCTCGAACCCCATGACACCACGCCGGTCGACGGGCAACCGGCCCGCGCCGATGTGGCACAGGACAACGAGCTGTTCACTCCCCCCTTCGTCGGGGAGCCGCGTCGCCAAAGGCATCCCGATCGATGACATCGCCGAGTACTTGAACCTGACCGCCCTTTTCCGCAACCAGTGGGGCGAACGGCCGGTCGACGGGGAGACCGACACCGAGTTCAAAGATCGCGTCCGCGCCACATTGCGCGAGGAGCTGGCCAAGGCCAGGGAGGGCGACCTCCTCATCCCCCAGGTCGCCTACGGGCACTTCGCCGCCAACGCCGAGGGCAACGACCTGGTCATCTGGAAAGACGAATCACGCTCGAGCGAGTGGATGCGCTTCACCTTCCCGAGGCAGCGCAAGGAGCCGTGGCTGTGTATATCGGACTTTTTCCGCCCGACCGGGTCGGCAACCGGTGACGAGGACTTCGCCAGCTTCATGTTGTGCACCATCGGGCACCGGGCCTCCGAAGAGACGGCGCGCCTCTTCGCGGAGAACCAGTACGTCAGCTACCTGCGCCTGCACGGACTGAGCGTCGAGATGGCCGAAGCGACCGCCGAGTACTGGCACCACCGCATCCGAGAGGAGCTCGGTTTCGCGGGCGAGGACGGGCCGTCGTTGGCCGGGCTCTTCCGCCAGACCTATCGGGGCGGCCGTTACTCATGGGGCTACCCCGCCTGCCCGGACCTCGACGACAACGCCAAGGTCGTCGAACTGCTCGGCGGAGATCGCATCGGGGTCACCGTCACCGAGGGGTTCCAACTCAACCCCGAGCAGACCACCGACGCCATCATCTGTCACCACCCCGAGGCCAAGTACTTCGTCGCCTGAGCTCGGCCACCCGTTCGGCCAACCGGGTGGGATTAGAGCGAAACGCTGACCGCAGATGCGGCGGTGCGGGCGTGATAACTCGAGCGGGTCAGCGGCGACGCCTCGACGTGGGGCACCCCGAGCGAAGCCCCGATCTCCTTGAGCCGCTCGAACTCGTCCGGGGTCCAATAACGCGCCACGGGGAGGTGGTCACGGCTGGGCCGCAGGTACTGGCCAATGGTGATGATCGACACCCCGACGGCGCGTAGGTCGGCCATGGTCGAGACCACCTCGTCGCTTTCCTCGCCGAGCCCGACCATGAGGCCCGACTTGGTGACCAAACCGGCTTCTGCGGCCCGCGCCAGGACCGAGAGGCTTCTCGCGTACCCCGCCGACGGCCGCACGGCGCGCTGCAGCCGGGCCACGGTCTCGATGTTGTGGTTCAAGACGTCGGGGCGCGCTTCGAAGATCAGGTTCAGCGAGGACGCCTCGCCACGACAGTCCGAGATCAACACCTCGACCGTCGTGGCGGGGTTGCGTCTCCGGATGGCCAAGATGGTCGCGCCCATGGCCCCGGCCCCACCGTCGGACAGATCGTCTCTGGCCACGCAGGTCACCACGGCATGGCCGAGTCCCATCCGCTCGACCGCCCGCGCGACCCGGTCGGGCTCGTCGGGCGCAAGGGGCAACGGGTGGCGGGTGTCGACCTGGCAGAAGCCACACGCCCGGGTGCAGCGTTCCCCGTTGATCATGAAGGTGGCCGTTCCTTCCGACCAGCACTCGAAGATGTTCGGGCACCCGGCCTCCTCGCACACCGTCGCCAGCCCGAGGTCGTGCACCGTCTTGCCCAGCGAGAGGTAGTCCTTGCCCATCTTGACCGGGACGCGCAGCCACTCGGGCTTGCGTCTTCGATACGCAATCCAGCTTCGGGCTCGACCCCGGCCTGGCGCAACCGGCGCAGCAGTGGCCGCTCGCGCTCGGTGCAGGCACGAACTTCACCGGGACCTCTCCGTCGGCCGCGCCTACTGTGGCGGCCTCGACACCTGGTGGTCGGCCCGGTGACGATGTCACGGCGGTCGACGGCTGCGTCGGGAGCGAAGAGCGCCGTCGCCCTGGCGATCAGCGCGTCGGCCACGGTGCCCATGGTCACGTCGATCCCCTCGGCCACGAAGCGAGGTGACGCCGCGGTCAGCGATGCCGCACGGCACGATGTGGGTGAACATCGAAAGATCGCACGAAACGTTGAGGGCCACTCCGTGCAGGGTCCGGCGGTACCCAGGCGCGCCTTTGATCGTACGCACCCCGATCGCCGCGATTTTCCGCGGGTTCTTGCCCTCGGCATCGACCCAGACTCCCGGGTAGCCCGCCTCTCGCGTTGCACCACCCAGACCGAGGTCGCAGAGTGTGTCGATCACCATCTCTTCGAGCGCATGGACGTGGGCTGGCCCGGCCGAAGGGTGGCCAGGCACCGAGACAATCGGATAGGCAACGAGTTGTCCCGGACCGTGGAAGGTCACGTCACCGCCGCGGTTGGTCTGTTCCAAGGTGGCACCGACGCTGGCGGGATCCACCAGGACGTGGGCGGGATCCGCCCCGACACCGAGCGTGTAGACGTGGGGTGCTCGAGT
The DNA here is from genome assembly GCA_963800725.1 of uncultured Acidimicrobiaceae bacterium. Classification (GTDB taxonomy): domain Bacteria; phylum Actinomycetota; class Acidimicrobiia; order Acidimicrobiales; family RAAP-2; genus Bog-473. The sequence continues at coordinate 45,842 of CAWDCE010000027.1, forward strand.
ACCAAGAGATAGTCGTCGGTGGTCCCGAGCCAGGGCCCTTTGGAGCGCGAACGCCTGGGCGTAGTCGAGGGTCCCGAGCGAGCGGATACGCAGCATGGTTGGGCCTAGAGCTCGGCGGACCAGTCGCGACCAGCCAACAGTTCGGCCACCTTGGCCAAGAAGGCCGAGACGTAGGCGCCGTCGACGGCCCGGTGATCCCAACTGACCCCGAGGATGCCGACCGAATGGATGGCGATCGACTCGGATCCGTCGGCTTGGGTCACCACCACCGGGCGGCGGGCGATGCCGTCGGTGGCCAAGATGGCCACCTGGGGCTGGTTGATGATCGGCACCGTGAAGTAGGTGCCGAACGGCCCATCGTTGGTGATCGAGAAGGTCCCGCCCGCGATGTCGTCGGCGTTGAGCTCGGCCTCGGGCCCGGTCGGCCAGGTCACGGATGCGGCGGGCGAGACCGCGCAAGGTGATCTCCTCGGCCCGGTGCACGACCGGCACGATCAGGCCCTCGTTGGACAGGTCGACGGCGATGCCGAGATTGACCTCTGGGTGCACGACCAGCGACGTCGTCGATACCGAGGAGTTGAGGAGGGGAAGTCCCGCATCGCCTCGACGGCGGCACGGGCCACGAAGGGCAGGTAGGTGAGCGAGAAGCCCTCTTCGGCCTTGAAGCGTTCCCCCCAGGCCTTGCGCACCCGTTCGACGTTCTCGAAATCGGTCTCGTAGGCGATGAAGGCATGCGGCGACGTCGCCTTGGAGCGCACCATGTGCTCAGCAGTGCGCCGGCGCATGTTGGAAAACGGAATGATCTGTGCTCGTCGGCGAACTGCGCCAGGACCGGCGGAGGGTGCGGGTGCGGTCACGGGCCAGCCGGGGCGCGGCCGCGCGCTGCGCCGGGGCAGCCGGTGCGGGGGTCCGTGCAGGAGCCCCAACGGGCGCCGGGGCATCGGTGCACCCGAGTGGCGGGCGTCGACAACCTTGAGCACGTCCTCGCGGGTGATGCGGCCACCGACCCCGGTGCCGGTGACGTCGGACGCGCTGATCCGCATTCTCCGCTCAAGAGCTTGCGCACCACGGGCGAGAGCACCAGAGGCTCGACTCCCGCTGCTCGTGGTGTCCGAGAGCGGCGCTGACGCCGGTGCGGGCGCCGGGGAGGTGGCGGCGGACGGTGCCGGCGTCGGAGTGGCGCGGCGGCGGCGTGCGGTGCGGGCGCGCGGCGGCTCGGGGGCGGCGCGGCTGCGGAGGTCGCGGCCGGCTCGGCTGGGGCCACTGTCGCAGCGGCCGTCGTCGCCGATTTTGGCCAAGACCACCCCGACTTCGACCGTATCGCCTTCGGCGACCAGGATCTCGGTCAGCACGCCGGCGGCGGGCGACGGCACCTCGGAGTCGACCTTGTCGGTCGACACCTCGAAGAGCGGCTCGTCGCGGGCGACCTCGTCGCCGACGGCCTTCATCCACTTGGTGACTGTTCCTTCGGTCACCGTCTCGCCCAACTGCGGCATCAGTACGTCAGCCAAGGTGCAGCCCCCTACCGGTCAGAGCCAACATCGTCTCGCCGAAGTTCTCCGACAATGACGGGTGCGGCTGGATGAAATACGCCACTTCTTCGGGCAGGGCCTCCCAGTTGACCGCCAGGTACCCCGCGCCGAGTTGTTCGGTGACCCAGGGGCCGGCGAGGTGGACCCCGAGAATCCGCCCAGCCGATCCGTCGGCCCGCGTTCGGCCACGATCTTCACGACGCCCTCGGTGTCGCCGACGATGATGGCCCGGCTATTGCCGCCGAAGGGGTCCTTCTTGGTGACGACGTCGATGCCCTTGGCCTTGGCCTGTGCTTCGGTCAATCCGCAGAAGGCGACCTCGGGGTGGCAGTAGATGGCCCAGGGCACCTTGGCATGGTCGACCGGTGAGACGGGCTCGCCCAACATCGACTTGACCGCAACGATGGCCTCGGCGAAGCCGACATGAGCCAGCTGGGGGGTACCGGCGACGACGTCGCCCACGGCCCATACGCCGGCTTCGGCGGTCCGCTGGTACTCGTCGGCCACCACGAAACCCCGCTCGTCGATCCGCACCGCGGAGCCCGGCGCCACCAATCCTTCGGTGCGCGGTCGGCGCCCGACCGAGACCACGATATCTCGACCTCGAAGCTCTGTTCGCCGGCCCGCACCACGGTCGTCGCTACCGTCCGGTCCCGGGGTGTGCCCCTCGACGGCGACCCCGGTCACGACCTCGATGCCCCGCTTCTTGAAGGACCGGGTCACCAGCCGCGACGATGTCCTCGTCACACTCGTTCAGGATCGAAGGCAGGAACTCGAGCACCGTGACCTTGACCCCGAGGTCCGACAGCAACGAGGCGAATTCGCAGCCAATCGCGCCGCCTCCGACCACCGCCACGGGGCCGGGATCTCTTTGAGATCCAGGAATTCGTCTGAGGTCAGGACCCATCGTCCGTCGACCTCGAGACCGCGCAAGGTGCGCGGCACCGAACCGCGGCCAGCACCACATCTTGCCGACGACGACCCTGCCGGCGTCCTCCCCGTCGACCACCCGCACATGGTGGTCGGCTTCGAGGGTCCCGGTCCCCGAAACACGGTGACCTTGCGGCCCTTCAAGAAGTCCCGAGAGCCCCTTGAAGAGCTTGGTCGACCACCGCACCCTTGCGCTCTTGGCTGACCGAAAAGTCGAGCAGTGGACTCGGCCACGTTGATCCCGAATCGGTCCGCGCCGGTCGACCGCACGGTTCACCGAGGCGGTCTCGAGAAATTCCTTGGCCGGCACACACCCACGGTGCAGGCAGGTCCCACCGACCTTGTCGCGTTCGATGATGGCAACGGAAGGCCGGCGGCAGCTCCGTAGAGGGCGGTGGCGTAGCCACCGGGCCCACCCCCAATGACGACGATGTCGAACTCGTCCTCAGCGCTCACCGTCGTGCCTTCTTTCTGTCCGCCCGCCACACCGGTGGTCCCTCCCCAAACAACCCCGAACGGCGGAGCCGGCGTATCGTGATGCCAGCAACGATCGATCCTACCGGGATGACGCCGGGTCGCACCAGGTTGGTTCACCCCTTTCTCACGGTGGGCCTGATGCAACTGACAATTGTAGCTCAAAGACCGTCGCTCGCCCACGCGCTCACCGCCGCCGCGGTCGGCGGCCAGAGTCGCCAGTTCATCGACCCGGTCGTTCCACCGGTCCCCCGAGTGCCCCTTGACCCAGCGCCACCTGACGTCGGCCTCCGAGCTCAGGGCCAACTCGATCAACGGCTCCCACAGGTCGCGGTTGGCCACCGGCTTCTTTTGCGAGTTGAGCCAGTTCGGCGCTGCCAGCCTTGCCACCAGCGGTCCTTGAAGCAGTTGACGACATAGGTCGAGTCGCTGACCACCAAAATGGTGTCGGACACCCTCTTTGGTCAAGGACCCCAGCGCCTCGAGGGCGGCCATGATCTCCATCCGCTGGTTGGTCGTCGCCGGATCGGCGCCGCTCTCGAAGCGGCCCCCAGGCACGGCCCACGCCCAACCGCCGGGACCCGGATTGCCCCGGCACGCCCCGTCGGTGTACACGGTCACGTCGGTTTCTCCGCTTCGTTCAGGGTTTCATGAGCCATTGTGTATAACACCTCTCGCGTGTGCGTGGCGCGACACGCCAGCTCCCCCATATACGGTGGTGCCATGTTGTTCGATGGGATCGGTCACCAGGTACCCGACACCGATCCGACCGAGACCCAAGAGTGGCTCGACTCGTTCGACGCCATCGTCGACTCTCGTGGTCGCGCTCGGGCCCGCTTCCTCTTGATGAAGCTCTTGGAGCGGGCCCGGACCAAACAAGTCGAGTTTCCCGCCACCGTCTCGACCCCCTATGTCAACACCATCGCGGCCGAGGACGAACCGTGGTTCCCCGGCGACGAATACCAAGAGCGTCGCATTCGGGCCTACATCCGCTGGAAACGCGGCCGCCATGGTGGTGCGCGCCAACACCCGCACCGAGGGAATAGGTGGCCATCTGTCCACCTACGCCAGCTCGGCCGCGCTCTACGAGGTCGGGTTCAACCACTTCTTCCGGGGCAAGGCCGACGGTGGCTTTGGTGACCAGGTCTTCATCCAGGGCCACGCGTCGCCGGGGATCTACGCCCGTGCCTTCCTCGAGGGCCGCCTCAGCGAGGCCCAACTCGACAACTTCCGCCACGAGGTCGGGGGCGACGGGCTCCCGAGCTATCCCCACCCGCGTTCGTTGCCCGAGTTCTGGGAATTCCCGACGGTCTCGATGGGACTCGGGCCGATCTCGGCCATCTATCAGGCTCATATCAATCGCTATTTGAATCTGCGCCACCTGGTCGACACCAGCGCCAGCCGGGTCTGGTGCTTCGTCGGCGACGGCGAGATGGACGAACCAGAATCGATCGGGGCCCTCGGGGTCGCCGGACGAGAGCACCTCGACAATCTGATCTTCGTGGTCAACTGCAACCTCCAGCGGCTCGACGGCCCGGTGCGCGGCAACGGCAAAATCATCCAAGAGCTCGAAGCCGTCTACCGCGGGGCCGGGTGGAACGTCATCAAGGTCATCTGGGGCTCGCGCTGGGATGCGCTCTTGGCCCGCGACGTCGACGGCGTCTTGTTGGACCGCATGAACACGACGGTCGACGGTGAATATCAAAAGCTGGCCGTCGAATCAGGGGCCTACATCCGTGAGCATTTCTTCGGCCCCGACCCGCGGCTGCGGAAATTGGTCGACGACCTGAGCGACGACGAACTGGTCTCGCTCCCCGCGCGGCGGGCACGACTACCGCAAGCTCTACGCCGCCTACAAGATGGCCACCGAGCAACGCGGGGCGCCGACGGTCATCTTGGCCAAGACCATCAAGGGGTGGACCCTCGGCCCGCTGATCGAGTCGAGAAACGCCACCCACCAGATCAAGAAGATGAACAAGGCGCAGCTGCGGGCGCTGCGGGACCGCCTCTACCTGACCGACGACATCCCCGACGCCGCCCTCGAGGGCGACCCGCCCTATGTGCGACCCGCCGATGGCTCCGACGCCATGGAGTACCTCAAGGCCAGGGGCCGCGTCCTCGCCGGACCGGTGCCGACCCGCGTGGTCCGACCAAACCGCCATCCCGCCCTCCCCGACGACAAGGTATTCGAGGAATTCTTCACGGGACGGGGACCCAGTCGGTCTCGACCACCATGGCATTCGCCCGGTTGCTGCGCAATCTGGTGCGCGACCCGCACATGGGCCAACTGGTCGCCCCCATCGTCTCTGACGAAGCGCGCACCTTCGGCCTCGAATCCATCATCGCCGAGGCCCAGATCTACGCACCCGACGGGCAGCACTACGTCCCCGTCGACGCCGACCTCCCATTGCACTATGCAGAGAGCACATCGGGCCAGGTGCTCCAAGAAGGCATCACCGAAGCCGGTGCATTGGCGTCGTTCACCGCACTCGCCACCGCGTACGCCACATGGGGCCAGCCAATGCTCCCGGTCTTCTTGTTCTATTCGATGTTCGGGTTCCAACGCGTCGGCGACCTGACCTGGGCGCTCGGTGACATCAGGGGCCGCGGCATTCTGGCGGGGTGTACCGCCGGGCGCACCACGCTCCAAGGTGAAGGGCTCCAACACGATGACGGGCAATCGCCCCTGCTCGCATCGGTGAACCCGGCCGCCATGATCTACGACGCCTCCTTCGCGTACGAGGTGGCGGTGATCATGCGCGACGCCATCGCCCGCATCCTCGGCCCGAACCCCGAGGACCGCTTCTGGTACCTCACCTTGTACAACGAGAACTACCCAATGCCGGCCCTGCCCGAGGGGGCGGACGGCGAAGCGGTCAAGGCCGGGATCGTCAACGGCCTCTACCGTTTCAATGGCGCACCCGACGGCTCGGGGGGCCTGCGGGCCAGCATCTGTTTCTCGGGCCCGATGTGGCGTATGGCCCAAGAGGCCCAAGCGCTGTTGGCCACCGAGTTCGGGGTCGGGGTCGACACCTGGTCGGTGACCTCGTGGTCGAACCTGCGCACCGACGCCATCGACGTGGAGCGCTGGAACCGGCTCCACCCGGGCGAGGCACCGAAGACCGCGCTGATCACCGAGGCGCTCGGGTCGAGCGATGCCCCAGTCGTCGCCATCACCGACTACGTCCGATCGGTGCCCGATCAGGTGGGCCGCTTCATCGACCGCCCCTACACCTCACTCGGCACCGACGGCTTCGGTCGCTCCGATGCCCGCGACGCCCTGCGCAGTTACTTCGAGGTGGACACCGCGGATCTCGTGCTGAGCGTGCTGAGCGAACTGGCCCGGCGCGGCCAGATCGAGCCCTCGGTGGTCACCGGCGCCATTGCGTCGCTCGGGATCGACGCCGGGCGAGCCGCGCCATTCCTCGTCTGAGTCACCGCACCCTTACCGAGGCCGGGTCAGCGCTTAGTGCGCCACCCAAGAATCGGGGTTGTCGGTCATCTTGCGCACGTGGGCGGGCAAGTGGCCGCCGATCACGTCGTCGAGAGTCACCTTCTCGAGGACTGAGCGCAGGCTGGCCCGCACCGCCACCCAGACCTGCTGGAGGTTCTCGGCCGCGCCCTGGTACGAGGTCAACTCGGGTCGGTAACCGCGTACCTCGGCCAAGGGGCCGTCGAGGGCGCGAATGACATCGGCCAAGGAGATCTCCTTGGCGGGGCGGGCCAGGCGGTAACCGCCCTCTGCCCCGCGCTGGCTGGCCACGATGCCGGCACGGCGCAGATCGGCCAGGATCGCCCCGAGGAAGCGCGGGGGAGCCCCTGCTCATCGGCTAAGAACTCGGCGGTCTGGGGGGCTCCCGCCGCGGCCAGGGCCAAGAGGGCACGAATGCCGTAGTCGACCTTGGCCGGGATGTGCATGCGCTGATTCTGCCCTGCCGAGGCCGCCGGGGCACGTCCGAGCACGCCGGGGCCGCAAAAGTCGTGCCAAGATCGAGAAATGGCCAAAGCTTCGATACATCTCACCGGGGATAAAGACGCCGATGCGGTGTTGAGCAAGGACCCTCTGGCCTTACTCCTCGGCATGGTCCTCGACCAGCAGGTGACGATGGAAAAGGCCTTCTCGGGTCCGGCCGAACTTGTCCGCCGTTTGGGTGGACCCCTCGTTGCAGCCGAGATCGCCGCCATGGACCCCGAGCAGTTCGCGGAGATCTTCAAGCAAAAGCCGGCCCTGCACCGATTCCCCGGCGCCATGGCCGGCCGGGTCCAAGCGGTGTGTGCCATCGTCGCCGACGAGTATGCGGGCAAGGCGGCCAACGTCTGGAAGAACCCCGCCGACGGGAACGAACTCATCAAGCGCCTCACCGCACTCCCCGGTTTCGGCGCCCAAAAGGCTGCCATCTTCGCCGCGCTGTTGGGCAAGCAGCTCGGGGTGCAACCAGACGGGTGGCGCGAGGCCACCAAGCCATTCGGTGACGAGAACACCTATCTCTCGGTGGCCGACATCACCGGCCCCGAGAGCCTGGCCAAGGTGCGGGCACACAAACAGGCGATGAAGGCCAAGGCAAAGGCCAAGACGGACGCCAAGGGGTGACCTCGACGCGAACCATCGCGGATTGTCACCTCTATCTGTGCACCCCTGATCGACCGGACCTCGCCGCGTTCGTCACCGCGTGCGTCCGCGGCGGCGTCGACATCGTGCAATTGCGCGACAAGCACCTTGATGCCCGCACCATTGTCTTACGGGCCGCGGTGGTGCGCGACATCTGCGCAACGGCGGGAATCCCCTTCATCCTCAACGACCGCCCCGACCTCGCCCTCGAGGTCGCAGCCAACGGCGTTCATGTCGGCCAAGACGATGCGCCGCCGCATCTGGCGCGCCGCATCTTGGGCCACGATGCCATCGTCGGCCTCTCGACCCACGAGGTCCGCGACCTCGACGCGGCACCCTGGTCAGAGCTGTCCTACATCTCGGCTGGCCCCGTAGAAGCCACGCCGACCAAGCCGGGCCGCCCCGGGACCGGGCTCGACTACCTGCGCACCGCAGTTGAGCGGTCAGCGCTGCCGGTGTTCGTCACCGGCGGGGTGACACCAGAGCGGATCGAGACCCTCGGGGCCGCCGGGGCACGCCACTTCGTCGTGGTGCGCTACTTGTGCGATGCGCAGGACCCGCTGCGCTCAGCCCAGGCGCTGCGCTCGGTGATCGACCGCCTGGGCTGAGCGACGCGTCCGGGGACCACAGAGCCACACGTCGAGGCGGTACGCAGGGAAGCGGTGCGCCCGCCACCTCGCCCGGTCGACCGCACCCCAATTGCAACCTAATCACACCACAGCGGCGACCACGGGGGTTCATGGTTGTACTAAGGCCAGACCCCCGTTGAGTGCACAGGCAGAGCGCCACCCCGGACATGGGTGCCGACGCCTGGTGGCAACGGCGGGATCGACATCGGCCGGTGATCCGGTGACGGCACGGCCGTCGCCAACGAAAGCCAAAGTGGCGATTGACAGTTCGAGAGGTACCGCGTGGTGGTCAAGGTCATTCACATCGACAACAAAGGTGACGAAGTCGCCACAATTGAGCTCGACGACTTCACGGTCAAAACACTCCACGGCGGGATCGCCGAGCTCTCTGAGCGACGCCGCCACTAACGAGCCCCAGATCGCCCCGACGTTCGAACGCAGCGGGCGAGCCCGCCATCGGCGGACCAAGAACAAACGCCGCGTCACGAGCTGACCCCTGGCACCGCCTTGGTGCCTGCCGGCTCTGGGGCGACCCCGGCCGGTCCCGAAAGTTCAGTACGACTGAGGGGTGCACCGCAGTACGGTGCGGATCGTGCACGTGCGACGGGCCACCGCCCAAGATGGAACCTTCTTGCGCGACATGCTGTGCGCTGCGGTCAACTGGCGCCCGGGCGGACCGCAACGCTCCCTAGAGGATCTCATGGCGGATCCCGCCATCGCGGACTACGTCGAGGACTGGCCCACAGATCGTGACTACGGCGTCATTTGCGAGGTGACCAATCCAGTCGGTGCGGCCTGGTGGCGCTTCTTCGGCGCTCGTGACCCGGGCTACGGCTTCGTGAACGAGCAGACTCCCGAGGTGTCGATCGGTGTGCGCGAAGAAGCGCCGTGCCAGGTCCGTCGGGACCTCCCTCATGAAGTCCCTCATCGATCGCGCCGCGGTCGAGTCGGTACCGGCATTGAGCTTGAGCGTCGAGCCCGACAATCCTGCGGCACGCCTCTACGAGCGGCTGGGGTTCGAGGTCGTCGGCGTCGTCGGCGGTGCGCACACCATGGTGCTGGACCTGACCGCTGCGGCGTCGCCGGCGTCGATCGGCGGCCCGAGATAATCGCTTCGCTCGATTCGCAGGTCGGCCGCGTCCGGCTTGGCGAACCTGTTAGATCTGGCTGAGTCGGGGAATGACCTTTTCGCCGATCTCGGTGACCCAGGCCGCCGGATCGGGCACCAGCGGCATGACCTCGACCAGATCGATGCCGAGGGCGGCGTACTCCTCCATTGAGGAGAGGAACCCATCGGTGTCGCCGACCGGGTCGGCGAAGCCGAGGATCGTCTTTTCGATGGTGGCGGGGTCACGGCCCTCGGCCTCGCAATGGCGGGTCAATACCTCGAGCTTGTGGGCGACCACGGAGGGCTCTGGCGCGAAGAGGTTGCAGGCGTCGGCGTAGCGGGCGACGAGTCGCAGCGTCTTCTTCTCCCCACTGCCTCCGACCAGGATCCTGGGTGCCGGTGACTGGAGGGGAGGTGGTGAGCAGATCGTCTCGGCGAGCTGATAGTGGCGCCCGTTATAGGGGCCGTCGTCGTCGCTCCACATCTGATGGCAGATCTGCAACGTCTCTTCGAGCCGCTCGAAGCGCTCGGAGATGTCGGGGAACGGCACCCCGAGCCCCCGGTGCTCGCGGTCGTACCACGCGGCCCCGATGCCGAGCTGGGCCCGGCCACCCGAGAGGATGTCGAGCGTCGTGACGATCTTGGCCAAGAGCCCGGGGTGGCGGTAAGTGACCCCGGTCACCAAGAGACTCAGCGTCATCGTCTCGGTCTGCCCGGCCAAGAACCCGAGTGAGGTGTAGCCCTCGAGCATCGGTTCTTGCGAGGTGGCGAACTCTTCCATTTGGAACCAGTGGTCCATCAGGGAAAAGAGCGAACAGCCACCCGCCTCGGCCGCCTTCGCCGTCTTGGCCAAGGTGGGCCCGAGTGCTGCGGGTCCACCGGGCAGGGTGAAGTTGGCGAAGTGGATTCCAAGTTTCATGCCGCCACCTTATGGCTCGACTACGGGGTCGATACCAAGGCGACCGCTGGATCGAGTTGGGCGAGGGTGTCTTGGAGGGCTGAGCGCAATGCACTCGACCGATCGAGCTCATAGAGGGGCCCGCCGCCGTCACGCAAGGCAAGACCGCGGCCATGGCGACACCCACGAGCGGGGCACCGGCAGCGGGGCGCGCAGCGCCTCGCACAGCGCCTCGATCTCGGCTGCGCACACGATGATCCCCCGGCGATTGAGCGGTCCGCGTGGGCTGCGCGCAACGCGCCGCCCGATTCGCTTGGTGGCGCACGTTGCGCCAGCACGAGGCCAGTTCGTGGCGGTACCGCGGCGACACGAGGACCTGGGCCCGCGCCGCCAGCCAGCGACTTGATTCTGGTGCACGCCCATTGGCGAGTTGGCGATCGAGCCAGTCCCCCGCAACTGTTGTGGCCGTGCGCAGCCAGCGTCGGTTGGCATGCGCACGGAGCGCCACCGGCGAGGCGGTGTCGATGACGAGCAAGGGAGACGACCCGCGTGCCGTGGCACCCGCACCGGTGCCTGCAGTGCGCTTGGGCGCAATGGCATTTTCGCTCCGGCGAGGCAGCATCGCTCCATGCTGCGCCATGACGCCTCGGGGCGAAAGTGGCATCATTGCCACAGTCCGCGACAAAACTGCCAACCCCGCCCGTGGACGAAACGGGGCATCGCCCGACGGCCCCGAGGGTGGCACCCCTCGGTCGGCCCAGGTTCGCGGTGTTGGTCTACGACGGGTTCACCCCCTTCGAGCTCGGGGTGGTCTGCGAGGTCTTCGCCGAGCGTCGCTGGGTTCCAAACGACGACCCGTGGTACGAGCTGTTCATCGCCGCACCGAGCGCGGGACCGGTCACCGCTGACACCGGATTTGAGATCATTGCCCCCTACGGACTCGGTGTGTTGGACGACGTCGAAACGGTGATCGTGTTGCCGACCTATCGACCTGAGGAGGTACCACCGTGCGTGTTCGACACGTTGCGCCGCGCCCACGCAAGGGGGTGTCGCATCCTCTCGCTCTGCGGTGGTGCGTTCGTGTTGGCCAAGTCCGGTTTGCTCGATGGCCGACGGGCTGCGACCCACTGGGCCGAGTGCGACGAACTGTCACGCCAATTCCCCGCGCTCTTGGTTGACGCCAGTGTCCTCTTCGTCGACGAAGGCGACATCTTGACCGGGGCGGGCAGCGCCGCCAGCATCGATCTGTGTCTCCATTTGGTTCGCGCCGACTACGGGAGCGAGGTGGCGACCCAACTGGCCCGCCAGTTGGTCGTTCCCCCCAGCGCGACGGCGGCCAGGGCCAATACATCGAGCGGCCCTTGGCGTTACCGACGAGTTCGTCGTTATTCGCCGACACCATCGAGTGGGTCCAAGCACACCTCGACGAACCGGTGCGGGTTGAGGACCTCGCCGCGCGCTCGGCGTTGAGCCCGCGCACCTTTCCGCGACAATTCCTCGGCCGCCACCGGTACCACCCCGTACCAGTGGCTGCTGAGCCAACGGGTCCAGTTGGCCCAACGCCTTCTCGAGATGAGCGACCTTTCAATCGAAGGCGTCGCCGCACAAAGTGGATTCGGTACGGCCGCCAATCTGCGTAAGCACTTCAGCCGGATCGTGCACACCAGCCCCCAGGCCTACCGACACACTTTTCAACATCGCCATACCGCTTGAATTCGCCGACTTGGCGATGGGGAGCCAATCCCGGCGATGACCGCGCGCTCACCCCGACTCCTGCCCGATCTCCCGAAGATGGGGAGGCAAGACATGACGAATATGAGCACACGCAGGCTGGTGCGCGTCCTCCCTCTTCGATTGAGGTTCGCCGACTAGTTCATATGATTAGTCATATGAGATATCATATAGAACGTGAGTCGGCGTCAGGTCCTCGTGCAACTTGATGACGAGTTGGTCGAACGGTTGGATCGGCTGGCGTCCGAGCGGGGGACGAATCGATCCGAACTGCTTCGCCGAGGGGCCATTGCGGTATTGACCGCAGCCGATATGCGGAGCGCCGACGAGGCTCTTCAGGCCGCGTACCGCCGAATTCCACAAGATGTCGACCTTGTCGAAGCGGCCGGTCAGCTGGCCGCCGCCACCCTGCCCGAGTGGTAGCCAGAGGCGACATTGTCTGGGCGGACCTAGGCGCTCCCGCAGGGCGGCGACCGGTCTGCATCTTGACTCGCGATGCGGCGATCACCGTCTTGTCGGCCGTCACATGCGCCCCGGTTACCGCCACGATTCGTGGGATTCGGTCCGAAATCTCGGTCGGCCAGGAAGAAGGGCTCCCAACCGCGAGCGTGATCACGTGTGACAACGTCGTGACGTTGCCGACGACAATGTTGAGGGGAACTGTCGTTGGCCACTTGGGGCTCGACAAGCGTGCCGAGCTTGACGCGGCACTTCGCTACGCCCTCGACATTCAATACTGAACGTCCGTCGGCCCCGGGATCGACCTTGCGGCAAGGACCTGTTCGCAAGGCCATGTCGTCGGCGTGGCGGCCGAAGCGAGACGGGTCGGCCGGATCGAGGGTGACGCGCCGGCCCGACGATCACCACACTGCGTCATTTCACCGAGGCGACCAAGCTGCCCAGAACGACGACGGCGTTAGCGCCGGCGCTCCAACCAACCGAGCAGGATGGCAATCACCCGTGGATCGGCTCGCAGCCAGTGGCCAGCCCCGAAGATGAGCCGCAGGTCCGTCGGTCCCGTCGCTGCTTCGGCGAGCGCACGCGCATCGGCGATAGGGGTGTCGGGATCGTCGGCGCCGTTGACCACCAACAAGGGTCGCCCTTTCAACTGTTGGGCGTCACCGAGCGGATGGAAGATCGAGATTCCTTGGTCCAGGCATCGGGCGAGGACGGGTAGCCCGGGGTCGAGATGACCCCGGTGCGGATACAGCGTTCGATGACTGCGCCAGGTTCTGCGGTCATGGCCGACAGGTCGGCGGGGGTCCCGAGGCAAGCCACACCGGCCACCCGCTCGTCGAGCGACGCCAGGTGCAGCGCGAGCACGCCGCCGAAACCGAATCCGACCAACCACCGCGGTGCTTCTTCGGGAACCTCGGCGTCGACCAGTCGGCCCAGGTCGTCCAACCAGCCCTGCGGCGAGAAGTCACCTTTGGATTCCCCAACGCCGCGCAAGGTCCCGACCACGACGCGCCACGCCGTCTCGCGGGTGAGGCGGTCGGCGAGGGCGGGATAGGTCTGTGCGACGTCGGCCGCCGAACCCTTGGCGCGCGGCAGGTCGTGGCAGACAACGACATGGCCGTGGATGGGACCCGGTGGGGGGACGCTGGCGTAGGACCACAGGTCGCCGGTCTCGCCGGGAAGGAGCCGGAAGGGCCCCGGCATCGTCAAATGCCGATGCGCTGGGCCAACAGCTCGCGGTGGTAGGCGGGATCACCGAACAACAACTCGGAGGACTTGGCCCGCTTGAAGTACAGGTGGGCCGGGTGCTCCCAGGTGAAGCCGATGCCGCCGTGGATCTGGATGTTCTCGGCCGCGGCGTGGAAGTAGGCCTCCGAGCAGTACGACTTACAAAGGCTGGCGACGACCGGGAGCTCGTCGGAATCCTCGGCCGCGGCCCAGGCGGCGTAGTACGCCGCCGACTTGGCCGACTCCACCTCGAGCAGCATGTCGGCGCACTTGTGCTTGATGGCCTGGAAGCTCCCGATCGGGCGGCCGAACTGGATACGGGTCTTCGCGTACTCGACCGATGCGTCGAGGACGTGCTGGGCGCCGCCGACCTGTTCGGCGGCCAGCGCCACTGCGGCCAGGTCGAGGGTCTTGGACAATCCGGCTTCTGCGCCCCCGTCGGTGCCGATCAGCCAGGCCGGGGTGTCGCGCGAATTCGAGGCGCGCCTGCTTGCGGGTCTGGTCCATGGTGGGTAGCGCGGTGCGGGTGAGCCCGGCGGCGTCGCCCTTGACCCCGAACAGCGAGATGCCCGCCGCGGTGCGGGCCGCGACCACGATGAGGTCGGCGATGTGACCGTCGAGCACGAACATCTTGTGGCCGTTGAGCGCCCATCCGTCCTCGGCCGGCGTGGCCGCGCATTCAATGCCACCGAAGTCCCAGCGACCGTTGTCCTCGGTCAGCGCCAAGGTCGCAATCGTCTCCCCCGAGGCAATCCCGGGCAAGAGGTACTTCTTCGCTCTCGTCGCCCGACGTCAACACGGCGTTGGCCCCGAGCACGACCGTCGAGAAGAAGGGCGCGCACAACAAGGCGGCACCCATCTCTTCGAGCACGACGATCAACTCGACGTAGGTGAAGCCCGATCCCCCGAACTCCTCGGGGATGGTGAGCGACTGCAGGCCGAGCTGATCGGCCATCTGGGACCACACGGCGGGGTCGTAGCCCTCGGTGGTCTCCATCAGCCGGCGGACCTCGGATTCGGGGGACTTCTCGCTCAAGAAGCGGCGGACCGCGCTGCGGAGTTCCTCCTGCTCGTCACTGAAGGCGAAATTCATGTGGTGACTCCTCTGGCCGGCCGGACCCCGGGGGCTGGGGCCGGGGAAAGGTACTGCTCCATCACGTCGCTGTCTACCAGAACCTAGGCCCTTGCGACCACATGCCAATCAGGTGTGCGACATTGGTGCCATGGGAAATCTGGAGATGATTTGGGACGATGCCAACCTCGAGGTCCATCAAATCGTGGTGGGGCCAATGGACAACAACGTCTACGTGCTGCGCTGCCGCCGATCCGGCGAGGCGCTCTTGATCGATGCCGCCAACGAGCACGAGGCCCTGCTCGAGATCTGCCAGCGGCTCAACGTCGGTCAGGTGGTCGAAACCCATGGGCACTGGGACCACATCCAGGCGGTGCCGGCGGTGCGCGAGGCCGGCATCTCGGTGGCGGTGACCCAGGCCGATGCCGCCATGCTCCCGAGCTATGACCTGATCTTGGAGGACGAGGAGCTGATTCGGGTTGGTGACCTGCGCATTCACACCCTGGCCACGCCCGGGCACACCCCGGGCTCGATCTGCTTTTCCGTCGAAGGCACCCCGCTCCTGTTCACCGGGGACACGTTCTTCCCGGGCGGGCCCGGGACCACCAAGCTCGAAGGGGGGAACTTCGACGATGTCATTGCGTCCATGGATCGGCGCATCTTCGCCAAATTCGACCCCGACACGGTGGTGTTGCCGGGCCACGGGGTCGCGACGACCGTCGGCACGGAAGCGCCCCACCTCCAAGAATGGGTGGATCGTGGCTGGTAGCGAAAATCCCCTGTCGCAAAACCTGACTAAAACGGTAGACTTTTAGCAATGGCACCACTTCTCGAGATCCGCGATCTGTTCGTGTCGACCGAGGACACCGAGATCTTCGCGGGGTGAATCTGACGGTGAATACCGGTGAGGTCCACGCGTTGATGGGACCCAACGGGGCCGGCAAGTCCACTCTGGCGGGCGCCTTGATGGGCAACCCCGTCTACACCGTGACCAAGGGCTCGATCCTCCTCGACGGCCAAGACGTGACGGCGTGGGGACCAGACGTGCGCTCCAAAGCCGGCCTGTTCTTGGCCTTCCAGTACCCCGAGTCCATCGAAGGGGTCTCGGTCACCCAGTTCTTGCGCCAGGCCATGGCGGCCCGCAGCGAGGTGGAGGTTTCCGTCCTCGAGGTGCGGGTCCTCATGACCGAGTGGATGGAGCGGCTCGGCATGGACAAGTCGTTCGCCAGCCGTCACCTCAACGAAGGCTTCAGCGGTGGCGAGAAGAAGCGCAACGAGATCCTCCAGATGGCGCTCCTCAAGCCCAGGGTGGCCGTCCTCGACGAGACGGATTCGGGACTCGACATCGACGCGTTGCGCGTGGTCGGCCGTGGCGTGCACGCCGTCCGCGAGGAACGACCCGAGCTCGGGGTCCTCGCCATCACCCACTACCAGCGGCTCTTGGACGAACTGGTCCCCGACTTCGTCCACCTCTTGGTCGACGGCCGCATCGTCAAGAGCGGTGGCGCCGAACTGGCCAAGCAGGTCGAGGCGAGCGGTTACGAGGACTTTCGATGACCACGGTGCCGCTCAACGTCGAAGCGCTGCGCAAGGATTTCCCCCTCTTGACCCGCACGGTGCACGACCGCCCCATCGTCTACCTCGACTCGGCCTCCTCGGCGTTGCAGCCCCAGTCGGTGATCACCGCCATGCGCGCTACTACGAGACGACGCACGCCAACGTGCACCGCGGCGTCTATGCCACCGCCGAAGAGGCGACCCGCCTCTACGAGCAGGCGCGGATCGCCCGGGCCGCTTCATTGGATCGAGTGACCCCGCCCACGAAGTGGTCTTCACCAAGAACACCACCGAGTCGCTCAACTTGGTTGCGCACTCGTGGGCTCGGAGGAACCTCAAGTCAGGCGATGCCATCTTGTTGACCGAGATGGAGCACCACGCCAACATCGTGCCCTGGCTCATGTTGTCCGAGGAGATCGGCCTCGAGATCCGCTACATCGGGGTCGACGAAAACGGCCGACTCGACCTCGAGAATCTCGCCACGTTGCTCGACGGCGCGAAGCTTGTCGGCCTCTCGGCCATGTCCAACGTGCTCGGCACCATCGACGCGGTGCGCGAGATCTCGGCCGCCGCCCACAGCGCGGGGGCGCTCGTGGTGGTCGACGGAGCTCAACTCGTCCCCCACGCCCCCATCAATGTCACCGAATCGGGCGCCGACTTTTTGGCCTTCTCGGCCCACAAGATGATGGGTCCGACCGGAATCGGGGTGCTGTGGGGCCGCGGCGAGCTGCTCGACGCCATGCCGCCCTTCCTCGGCGGCGGCGGCATGATCCTCGACGTGAAGCTCGACTCGTTCCGCTCGGCCGCCGCCCCCACCCGCTTCGAGGCCGGCACGCCGCCCATCGCCGAGGCCGTCGGCCTGGCCGCAGCCGTCTCGTATCTCAACGAGATCGGCATGGACCGCATCCGGGCCCATGAGCTCGCGCTGACCAACTACGCCTTGGCGCGCCTCGAAGAGAAACTCGGAAGTGACTGCCACATCTATGGCCCACCGGCCGGCGAGGACCGCGGTGGGGTGATCTCGATTGGCTATCGCGACGTGCACGCCCACGACCTGGCCCAGGTGCTCGACCAGTTCGGCGTCTGTGTGCGACCCGGTCATCACTGTGCCAAGCCCCTGATGCGCAAGCTCGGGGTCCAAGCCACCGCCCGGGCCTCGTTGTCCCTGTTCAGCGACGAGCAGGACATCGAAGTGCTGATTGAGGGACTGCTGGAAGCCGGTAGATTGTTCGGGTGATGTCACCCTTGAGCGAGGTTGCCCGATGAACGACCTCGACGATCTCTACCGAGAAATCATCCTCGACCACTACCGCTCGCCGCGTAATCGGGGCGAGCTCGAAACACCACCCGCCCACCGCGTTGAAGGTTTCAACCCGTTGTGCGGTGACGAGGTCGTGGTCAGCCTCTTGGTCGAGGACGGCAAGCTGGCCGACCTCAAGATCGGGGGCTCGGGCTGCTCGATCAGCCAGTCGTCCGCCTCGCTCATGTCGGCTGCGGTCAAGGGCAAGTCCATCGACGAGGTCCTCGACCTCATCCACACTTTCAAAGCAATGATGTCGATCCACGAGGCCCATCTCGGGGCCGAGGGCGAGGGCAGCGAACCCGAAGCCATCGACATCGACAGCCTGGGCGAGCTGGCGGCGCTTCAGGGCGTGGTCAAGTTCCCCGTTCGCATCAAATGCGCCACCTTGAGCTGGAACGCCTTGGCGCAAGGGCTCGACGAGGTGGCCGCCGCCTCTTAGCCCGAGAGGGCGAGCGCCGTGGTGGTGCCGGTGTGTGGGTTCAACAAGGGCGCGGATCGTAGGACGGGATCTTCGACGTCGCGGTCGACGGCTTGGTGGTCGTGGTGGCGGCGGGCTGCTTGGTCGACGTCGCTGTGGGCGCTGCGGTCGATGCCGGGGTCGTGGGCGCGGCGGCTGCCGTCGAGACCGGGTCACCGTTTTGATCGAGCGGCGGGGTTGTGGGCGTATTGGGTGCGGTGCCGAGGAACTGGGTGATCATCGTGGTGGCGGCCGGTTCGTTGACGGTCTGGACCGCTTCGCCGTAGGGGCTGTAATAGCCCGGGCTTGTCGGCAGGGTGAAGGTATTCAACGACGAACCCGAAAAGGCGTGGTAGCGCTCGGCCAAGGAGAGCAGCGCGGTCGCGCTGAGCTTGTTGTCGAGGACCACGTCATGGGTGAGCGATGAGATGAACTCGGCCGCGGTGATGGGGTTGTAGGTGGATTTGGCCTTGTTCACCACCGCCTCGATCAAGAGGTCCTGGCGCTCGATGCGCCCGATGTCGCCGCTCTCGTCGCTCTGCCACTCGCCGTCTTGGTACCACTCGAAGTGACGCGGGCCAGAGCGCGAGGGCCTGGGCGCCCGACACCACCTGGCACCCCGTGGTGGTCAAGTTCAACCCGGTGCAGTTCTCATAGACGCCGTTGGCGTTGCAGTCGCCGTAGTCCTTGACCGGGTAGGGCACATCGAGTGACACGCCGTTCAAGGCGTTCACCGCGTCCATGAGGCCGAAGAAGTTCACCACGATCCAGTGGGTGATCGGGATCCCGAAGGTGTTCTGGATCGTCTGGACCAACCCATTGGCCCCCGTGCCCGAGGGGTTGGGATCGTTCGGTCCCGCCGCGAACGGGGCATTCAACTTGTTGGGGGTGGACACCCCCGACGACGCCGGGACGCCCGAGAGGGTCACGAAGGTGTCGCGGGGCAACGACAAGACACTGGCGGTGCCGGCCCCTGGGTCGACGTGGATGATCTTGATGGTGTCACTGCGCTGGCCGCCGGCGTTCGAGGCGTTGCCGAACTGTTCGGCCTCGGCGGCCGTCTCACCGCTGCGGGTGTCCGACCCAATCACCAAGACGTTGTAGGGCGCGCCGCTGGCGACGGTGGCGCACGAGTCGCAGGCGGCTGTCTTGACGTGACCCCACTCGTAGCGGAAATAGCCGTAGCCAACCGCCGCCACCAGGACGACGAAGGCCAAGAGCCCGAGAGCCACGCGAAGCACCCGCTGCCCCGTGCTGCGGCGCGGCTTGCCCGATTTGGTGCGCCGGCCCCCGCCTTTGGACGACTCGTCGATCTTTTGGCCGAGCGACGTCAGGCCGGCCTCGTTCGCCACCGAACCAGATCGACTCCCGCCATCTACTTGTTGTCCGAGGGATTCCAGCCCACTCGCGTTGGCTCCCCGAGAGCGCGACCGTCGAGAAGAGGGGCTGGATCCGTCGTCCGGTGGACGACCGTTCGCCATGGCTGCCTACGGTACCAAGGCGGGCGTTCGTTTTGGGGGCACCATCAGGCCGTGTAGGCGGCGTAGCCGGTTTGCTCCAGCTCGAGCGCCAGATCTGCATCCCCACTTGCAACCAGGCGACCGTCGACCAGCACATGGACCACGTCGGCTTCGAGTTCGACCAAGAAACGGTGGAAGTGCGTCACGGCCACGATGCCCACGTCCCACTCCGAGGTGGCCAACTGCAAGCGGCGTGCCACGGCGCCGAGCGCGTCGACGTCGAGTCCCGAATCGATCTCATCGAGGATGCACAATGCCGGGCGGATCACCCCGAGCTGCACCATTTCGGTGCGCTTCTTCTCCCCGCCCGAGAGGTCCACGTTGAGCGGGCGGGTCAATAAGCCCGCCTCGAGCCCGATCGCCTGCGCCTCGTCGGACAGGCGCTGGTCGAGCGTGTCGGCACCGAGGCCGCCGGTGGCCGCACTGAGGAGGTCCCGCAGCCCGACCCCGGGGACTTCGACCGGGTGCTGGAGCGCCAAGAACATGCCGGCCCGGGCCCGTTGCCACGACGGTTGTCCCACCAGCTCTTCACCATTGAGGGTGATGCTGCCCTTGGTGACCGTCGTGCCGGGTCGGCCCATCAGGGCGTGGGTCAGCGTGGACTTGCCCGAACCGTTGGGTCCCATGATGACGTGGACCTCACCGCTTTTCACCGACAAGTCGATGCCGTGGAGGACCTCGCGTCCGGCCACCGAGGCGTGCAGGTCGCGCACCTCGAAGTCCATCGGTGGCCCGCTCACGATGCGCCCTTCTCGTCGAGGAGCACCGACACGGTGCCATTGGCGACGACCAGTTCGTAGACGGCGACCGGGTGGGTCGCAGGCAACGAGCAGGGCTGGCCCGTCAACAGATCGAAGGTGCTGCCGTGGCGCGGGCATTCGATCTCGCACTCGTCGACCCACACCTCGCCGTCGGAGAGCGAGTAGTTCTCGTGGCTGCAGCGATCCCCGACGGCGTGGAAGTCGTCGCCGGTGCGCACCAAGGCGATGCGCTGCCCGCCGACATCGAAGCGCCGGGCCTCACCCGACGCCAGCTCGTCGACCTGGCACAGTGCGACCGGCTCAGGCATGGGCCACCTCGGCTGCGTGTGGTCGGTCGCGCAACGCGGCGCCGAGGCGTTCGTGGACCTCGCGGTGCAGCAGCGACGTCACGGCGGGAACGGGACTGCGATCGATGATGGCGTCGAAGAACCCGCCGACGATGAGGCCCTCGGCCACGTCTGGGGCGATGCCCCGCGACTCGATGTAGTAACGCTGATCCTCATCGATCGGTCCGACCGTCGAGGCGTGTGAGCACTTCACGTCATTCTCCAAGATGTCGAGATTGGGCACCGAGTCGGCATGGGCCCCTTCGTCGAGCACCAAATTGTGATTGGTCTGGCGGGCGTCGGTGCGCACCGCACCGCGGTGGACCCGGATGAGGCCCGAATACACAGAGCGCGACGTACCGGCCACCGCCCCTTGGCACAACAGCTCGCTGGTGGTGCGGGGGGCGACGTGGTCTTGGAGGGTGCGGATGTCGTGCACCTGGGACCCGTTGCCGAGGTACGCGGAGAGGATTTCGCTGTGGGCCCCCTTGCCGACCACCGAGACGTCGGTGCGCACCCGGTCGTAGTCCCCGCCGAGCCCGACGGTGAAGGTGGACACATTCGAGTCCGTCGCCCCTTGGGCGGTGAGGCGGGCCAGCGACCAGGTCTTGGTGTTGAGCACCTGCAAGGCGACATAGGAGAGCCGTGCACCGACACCGGCCTCGAGTTCGGTGACCGGGACCACGAGCGAGCGGACCGCACTCTCGGGCCCGGCGTAGAGCTCGACCACCGACGCCTGCGCGTTGGCCCCGAGCCGCACCGCGGTGCGTGGGAAGACGGCCGATGCCGCGCTCGGCGAGCTCGTCGTGGTCGCACCAGTGCAGAATCAAGATCGGGTCGGGCACCACCACGCCGTCGGGCACATCGATGAGGACCGCATCGTTGAAGAAGGCGTCATTGAGGCGCACCGTGGCATCACCACCGACTTGGAGATGCCCCACCATCTCTTCGGCCCCGGGCACATCTTCTACGCCCCCAAAGGCGATGCCCAGATTGCTCGAGACCAGATCGAAGCGCTGCGGGCGGCCGTTGTGCACCATCACCTGTCCCGACAGCGACCCCATCATGGCGACGACCGAATGGCCCAGGGCGGCGGCGCCGTCGGGGTCGTTGATGTCTGCGGCCGGGGCGAAGTCCTCGACCACGAGGTCGTCGATGGGCGTGTAGCGCCACACCTCCTCGCTCTGCGAGGGCATCGCGGCCGCGACGAACGCCGCGTGGCTGGCCACCCGTCGTTCTTGGAGCCACGGCGGCCCGGGCAGGGCGGCGGCATCCTCGGCGCGAAATGTCTGCAGGGTGAACCTTTCTCAGATCGGGTCGGGCGTGGTCAGCGGTTCCTCGTGAACGAAAGGGTCCTCAGCCGACCGACTCCTCACTCTAATGGCCCCGGAGAGGTCGCCTGGCGCCCCGGTTAGCCTCTGGGAATGGCCCCCATCAGCGCTTTCGACTCACCGGTCCTCTCCATCGACGCCGACGGTGGCGTGGCCACCTTGTGGCTCGACCGTGCGGAAGCTCGCAACGCCATGGGGCCCGAACTCTGGAGCGACCTGCCCGTCGCCATGGCCGCGTTGGGCCGCGACGACGAGGTGCGCGCCGTGATCATCGCCGCCAAAGGTCCCCATTTCTCGGTCGGACTCGACCTCAAGGCCATGGGAAGCGTGCTGGGCGGGGACGCGGGCGGCGCCAAGGCGTCGATGGCGGCCCGGGCCCGCCATGGCCGGGCCGAGATCGTGCGACTTCAAGAGGCCATCTCCTCGGTCGCCACCTGCCCCAAACCCGTCATCGCCGCCGTCCACGGCTACTGCATCGGGGGCGGGGTCGACCTCATCGCGGCGTGCGACATCCGTCTGGCCGAAGCCGGGGCCACCTTTTCGGTGCGCGAGGCCAAGGTGGCCATCGTGGCGGACCTCGGCAGCCTCCAACGCTTGCCCGCCATCATTGGGGCCGGGCACCTGGCCGAGTTGGCCTATACCGGCAAGGACATCACCGCCGAGCGGGCCAGAGCCATCGGACTGGTCAATCACGTGGTCGAAGGTACCGACGCCCTGCACGCGGCGGCCCATGCCCTCGCCGCAGAGATAGCGGCGAACTCACCCATTGCGGTCCAAGGCACCAAGGCCGTGCTCTGCGCCAACGACGGACGCACGGTGCGCGACGGGCTCGAGTACGTGGCCACCTGGAACGCCGCGATGTTGGCCTCGGACGATCTGGTCGAAGCCATGACCGCCTTTATGGAGAAGCGGCCGCCGAAGTTCACGGGACGCTGAGCCCGTCAGCGCTTGCGGCGCCACCAGCGATTGTCGGCCCGCTCGCGTTTGGCATCGGCCTTGCGCACCTCATCGAGCATGTCCGGCGCCACCTCGTTGATGATGTCTTCGGCCGAATCCAAGAGCTCGGCGACGTCTTGGCCCCCCGCACCGGGCTCTTCTTCGAGCGCGGGCTCGACCAGGGATCCGTGCGACCAGCCCACATCGGCCAGGCGGCGATGATACGAGGGGCAGTTCTCCGGGCAGCGCCAAGGTGCCTCAGGGGCGAGGTCGAGCCGACAGAAGCGGGCGGCCTCGCCCGAGGCGTAGGTCCGGCTTTGGAAGTTGGTGCATTCTTCGCGCATCGGCACGACACCATGGTGCCACGGAATCAGCCGACCGAGCCCTCCATCTGCAGCTCGATCAGGCGGCTCCACTCCACGGCGTATTCCATCGGGAGGGTTCGGGTGACCGGCTCGATGAAGCCGTTGACGATCATGCCCATGGCCTGACTCTCCGACAGACCCCGGCTCATCAGGTAGAAGAGCTGGTCTTCGCCAACCTTTGACACGGTGGCCTCGTGCCCGATGCGGGCATCTCGCTCACCGACCTCCATGTAGGGCTTGGTCTCCGACGTCGACTCGTCGTCGAGCAAGAGGGCGTCACAGCGCACGAACGACTTGGCCCCGACGGCACCCTCGTCCACGTGGACCTTGCCCCGGTAGGTGGTGATGCCCCCGTCCTTCGAAATCGACTTCGACACGATGGTCGAGGTCGTCTCGGGGGCGATGTGGAACATCTTGGCCCCGGCGTCTTGGTGCTGGCCCGCTCCGGCATAGGCGACCGAGAGCACTTCACCCGAAGCCTTCGGACCCATCAGGTAGACCGACGGATACTTGATGGTGAGGCGAGACCCAATGTTGCCGTCGATCCATTCCACATGCGCTTCGGCCTCGCAACGGGCCCGCTTGGTCACCAGGTTGTAGACGTTGGTGGACCAGTTCTGGATGGTCGTGTAGGTGATCCGCGCTCCTTGGAGGGCGACCAGCTCGACCACGGCCGAGTGTAGGGAATCGGTGGAATAGACCGGGGCCGAGCAGCCCTCGATGTAGTGCACCTGGGATCCCTCGTCGGCGATGATCAGCGTGCGTTCGAACTGGCCCATGTTTTCGGCGTTGATGCGGAAGTAAGCCTGCAGGGGCATCTCGACCTTGACGCCCGGGGGAACGTAGATGAACGAGCCACCCGACCACACGGCCGAGTTCAACGCGGCGAACTTGTTGTCGTTGGGGGGGATGAGGGTCCCGAACCAACGGCGGACGAGCTCGGGGTACTCGCGCACGGCGGTGTCCATGTCGCAGAACAGCACGCCCTGCTCTTCGAGATCGGCCCGGTTGCGGTGGAAGACCACTTCGGATTCGTACTGCGCCGTGACTCCCGAGAGGTACTTGCGCTCGGCTTCGGGGATGCCCAACTTCTCGTAGGTGTTCTTGATGGCATCGGGCAGGTCGGCCCAGTCGTCGACCTGACCGCCGGTCGGCTTGATGTAGTAGTAGATGTCGTTGAAGTCGAGGTCGGGCATGTGCGAGGCGAACCAGGCCGCCATCGGCTTGCGCTCGAAGTGCTTGAGCGACTTGAGGCGGAAGTCACGCATCCACTCGGGCTCGTTCTTCATTTCGGACATTTCGCGCACAATGGCCTCGTTGAGGCCCTTCTTGGGCTTGAAGATGTAGTCCTCGGCGTCGCTCCAGCCGAGCTGGTAACGACCAAGATCGAGATCGGTTGTAGCCATTGGGCTCCTGAGATTGCGGGAACGTATTATCCCTACGCAGATAGTAACAACTACCTGGGCCAGGCGAAACGGACCCATCTGGTGGCGCTGTTCCCTCCGTGGCAGGCTCGCTCCATGGCATCTCCCCCCCGGGCCACCCAACGCCCAAAAACCCTCGTCGCCCACGGCCACGAGCGCATCGACCCGTATTTCTGGCTGCGCGATCGCGAGGATCCAGCCGTGCTGGCCTATCTCCAAGCCGAGAACGAATTCACCGATTCGGCTCTCGCTCCCCTCGCTGACCTGCGCCAATCGCTCTTCGAGGAGATGAAGGCGCGGATCTTGGAAACCGACATGTCGGTGCCGTCGCGGCGGGGGCCCTGGTGGTACTACGGGCGTACCGAAGAGGGGAAGAACTACGCCATCCACTGCCGCCGACCCGCGGGCGCCCCCGAAGAACTGCCCCCGGCCGGTGAAGCCGGTGACGCCGAAGAGATCCTGCTCGACGAGAACGTGCTGGCCGAAGGCCACGACTACTTCGCGGTCGGCTCGGCCTCGGTCAGCCCCGACCATCGCCAACTGGCCTACGCCACCGACACCGAAGGCAATGAGCAATACCAGCTGCACTTCAGGACCCTCGGCGGTGACGACGTCGCCCCCGAGATCGTCCCGAACGTCAGCTATGGGTTGGCGTGGAGCAACGACGCCACCGTGATCTTCTACGTGCGATTCGATGAGGCCCAGCGGCCCTACCAACTCTGGCGTCACACGCTCGGGGGCGACCCGGCCGCCGACACGCTGGTGCTCGAAGAGGGCGACCGGAGGTTCTCGCTCGGCACCGCCCGCACCCGCGACGACGCCTTCATCATGGTTTCGCTCCACAGCACCAACACCACCGAGTGGCTCGCCATCCCCGCCGACGACCCAACCGCCCCGCCCGCGGTGGTCATGGCGCGACGCGAGGGCGTCGAATACGGCCTCGACCACGTCGGGGGTTCGGGCGGCGGTTGGTTCGTCGCCCTCACCAACGACGACGCTCTTGACTTCCGGGTGCTCTGTGCTGCAGACGATCATCTCGGCACCGCGTCGGGGTGGACCGAGATCGTGGCCGAGCGCCCCGGCGTGCGCATCGAGGATGTCGACGCGTTCGCCCGGTCCTCGTGCTCAGCGAGCGCACCGACGCCGAGACCGCGGTGCGCATCCTCCCCCTCGATGCCGCCGGCCCGCTCAGCGCGGCCGACCTGATGGCCTCGAGTTGGGTGATCCCGTCGACCGAACGGCCGTCGTCCATCTGGCTCGGGGCCAATCTCGAGCCCGAGGCCACGTCGCTGCGCTTTGGCCGCACCTCGATGGTGACACCGAGGCAGCGTGTTGCAGATCGATCTGGCCACGCGGCGGGAGACCTTGCTCAAGCGCCAACCGGTCCTCGGGCCCTTCGACTCGAACGACTACGTGACGTTCTTGACCTGGGCGCAGGCCGACGACGGCACCAAGGTCCCCGTCTCGGTGGTTCATCGGCGCGACATCGCACTGCCCGCTCCGTGCCTCCTCTACGGCTACGGCGCCTATGAAATGTCGATCGATCCGACCTTCTCGCACCACCGCCTGTCGATGTTGGACCGCGGTGTCGTCTACGCCGTCGCCCATGTGCGCGGCGGCGGTGAGATGGGCCGGTCGTGGTACGAGGGCGGAAGGATGGAACACAAGGCCAACACCTTTGGTGACTTCGTCGCCAGCGTGCGCCATCTGGTGCGAGAAGGAATCGCCGCTGCGGACAAGGTGGCCGCCCGGGGTGCGTCGGCCGGGGGCCTGCTTGTCGGCGCCGTGGCCAACCTGGCCCCCGACCTCTTCGCGGCCATGGTCGCGGAGGTCCCCTTTGTCGACTGCGTCTCGACCATGCTCGACCCCGAACTCCCCCTCACCGTCGGCGAATGGGAAGAGTGGGGAAATCCGCTCGACGACGAAGCGGCGTACCTGCGCATGATGTCGTACTCGCCCTACGACAACGTCTCGGGGACCAACGACGACGGGTCAGTGCGCACGTACCCCGACCTCTTGGTCACCGCCGGCCTCAACGACCCCCGGGTGAGTTACTGGGAACCGGCCAAGTGGGTGGCCAAGATCCGCAATCTCAGCCCGAGCACCCAGGTGGTGTTGCGCACCGAGCTCGGTGCCGGCCACGGTGGACCTTCTGGCCGCTATGACTCGTGGAAGGAAGAGGCCCTGGTCCAGGCCTTTGTGCTCGACGCCCTGGGCGTGATCACCCCGAGCTAGGCGGGGACCGAGGCTGCCGGGGTGAAGTGCAGGGTCAGCGGGCTCTGGTACGAACCGGGCAACGTCACCGGTGCCCCGTTGATCGTCGCTGCGAAGTTCCCCGGAGCCCCGACCTCGACGCTGACCAATCCGGTCGCCGCCTCGGTCTGATTCTGTCCGGGCGTGATCACCCCGGTAAAGATGTTGGCGCCCGCGGGCCCCAACACCGAGACCCAACACGGCGACGTCGTCGCCGAGAGGACCAAGGTGTAGTGACTCACCCCGACCTCATAGGAGGCATCGCTCGGGGTGGTGGCCTGTGGAGCCGAGACGATCGGCAGTGGCGCAGTGGTGGTGGTCGTCGTCTTTGGTGGTGCGGTCGTCGTCGCACCTTTGGGCGCACCGATCGACGCGTGGGCGCCCCGATGGTGCTGCGGTGTCGAGGAGTGGGCGCCGAGAATCAAGAGGATGGCGACGAACGCCAACACGGCGACGACCGCGAGACCCGGCGCCAAGAGACGGCGCGGGCGGTGGTTCATCGCACCAATGGCCGGATCATCCCCGGGGCCGCCCTCGTCAACGGATTTGTGTGCCAGCGCATCGTCGAAGGTGATGGCGCCGATGCGCTCAACCACCTCGAACGGGGCGATGGGGGGCACGTCGGTGGTCACCGGTCCGCCGATGCTCGGCTCGGTCGCATTGGTGATGCGCACTGTGGGTTCGGGGTAGGAGTGTTTGTGCGGGTGCGCGGCCGTCGTCACCCCTTCGCTCACCTCGTCCGCCGGTGCCTCAGGCGCTCCCGCCGCCACGGGGTGCTCGTTGATCACTTCGAGCGTGTGGATCTGGCGGTGATAGACCTCGACGGAGTGGACGTCATTGTGCGAGCGACGGCGAAGCAGGATGGCGCCCAAGAGTGACCCGGCAACCACCACAATGATGATTCCATCCACTAGCACTGCCTTCTATTCAACAGGACGCGGCGGGCCCGTGGGGCCGCGACCACCACGGGTGGCTGCGCACTCAGATTCTGAATGGTGGTCCCACTAGGTCATTCCCCGCTCGGCCCCGAATTCGCCACCCCGGGCGTGGGGCGAGCGGGGCCGCGCCCGGTGGACTAGGTCCGCAGACCAGCGTGTGGTCGAAGGTGGTCGGGGATCTCGTCGCGGCGGGGGTTGGAGCGGTCCCGGGCCGAGATGATGGGGTCGCTCACTCGCCACTGCGCCCCGACCGCCGGGTCGTCGAAGGCCAGTCCCAGCTCGTCGTCGGCGTTGTAATAGCTGTCGACCTGGTACACGAGAAGGATGTCGGTGTGGGCCGCGAATCCGTGGGCCACCCCGGGCGGGATGAACACTCCCTCATCGCGCTCGGCATCGAGGTCGATCAACTCGGTGACCCCGTCAGTTTTCGAGCCAACCCGCAAGTCATGGAGGACCACCCGGGCGCTGCCACGCAGCAAGTACCAGTAGTCGGCCTGGTGAAGGTGGTAGTGCAGCCCGACCAATGCGCCGGCCGCCTTTTCGGACCGGTTGGCTTGGACCATCTCGCGCCCGAGGGGGAACCAGCTGCGTCGGTAGGTCTCGACGAAGCGGCCCCGCTCGTCGCCATGGACGTCGGGACGCACCAGGACCACGTCGTCGATCAGCGCGGAGGGGATCAGTTCCGCCATTACGACGTAAAGCCCCCGAAGCCGGACCGATAAAAGATCAGCGGCATCCCGGTGCCGACCTCCATGGCCACCACGTGGCCGGTGACCAGTTCGTGGTCCCCGCCTTCGTAGATGGCACCGAGCGTGCACTCAATGACGGCGAGCGAACCTTTGAGGACCGGCGCGCCGGTGAGACCGGGCGTCCAGGCCACGCCGTCGAACTTGTCCCCGCCCGAGATGGCGAAGTTCCGGCACAACGCCTCTTGGTCCTGCGAGAGGATGTTGACGCAAAAGGCACCGGCCTGGGCGATCTTCGGCCAGCTGGTCGAACTCTTGGCCGGTGCCAACAAGACCATGGGCGGGTCGAGGGACAGGGCGGAGAACGACTGGCAGGAAAATCCCACCGGCACGCCCTGCTCGTTGGCGGTGACGATGGTGATGCCGGTGGCGAAGTGTCCCAGTGCCTCGCGGAACCGGGCCTGGTCGAGGCCCGACACCTCAGGCCTGTCCGAGATCGATCGACTGCGATTCGTGGGCGGCGCCGACGTCGTCGATCAATTTGGCCTCGGGGAGGCGACGGGCCGCGGACACGATGCGGTCCACGTCGCGGTCGTTGTGGGAGGGGTCATGGTGCGAGAGCACCAGTCGCTTCACGTTGGCTTCGGCCGCTACCCGCACGGCGAATGCCGCAGTCGAGTGGCCCCAGTCGGACTTGGCCGCGAACTCCTCGTCGGTGTACTGGCCGTCGTGCACCAACAGGTCGGCGCCTTGGCAGAGTTCGAGGACGGCATCGGTGATGGTCCGCCGATCGAGTGGCGCCTGGTGGTCGGGAAGATAGGCCAACGTGCGCCCCTCGGCTTCGATGCGGTAGCCGAGCGTGGTGCCGCTATGGGGAATGGCGCGGGCCATCACCTTGACCGAACCAATGGAGAAATCCTCATCGCGAGTATCGATCATGCACAGCTCACCGCGGAATTGATCCATGTGAATCGGAAACACCGGAGGTTGCACCGCCTGGTGGAGCGCGTCCTTCAAGGTGCCGTCGGGTTGGGCCGGACCATGGACGGTCAGGCGGGCTCCAGGGTCGTGGAGGGGACCGAAGAACGGCAGACCCAAGATGTGATCGAAGTGGAGATGGGTCAACAACGCGGTCGCGTGCAATGGGGTGCCGAGGGCGCGCACCACTTTGAGCAATTCATCGCCGAGCGCTCGCAATCCGGTCCCGAGGTCGATGATCAGGGGCGCATCGCCCTCCACGCTGACCATGAGGCAGGAGGTATTGCCCCCATATCGCCGGTAGCGATCCCCCGAACACGGACATGACCCCCGGACGCCGTAGAACGTCACATTCATTGACCACGACGTTACCTCCGGCACGAGGGAGATACGTTCTCCCCCATGGATCAACGCACGATCAGCGCCAACGGCCTCGAATTCACCTACTTGATCGACGGACCGTCGAACGGGCCGCTCGCCTTGTGCCTCCACGGATTCCCCGACTCGGCCCACACGTGGCGCCACCTCCTTCCCGACCTCGCCGAAGCGGGCTACCGCGCCGTCGCTCCCTTCATGCGCGGCTACGCCCCCACACAGATCCCCGCCGACGGCATCTACCAGGTGGGCGCCTTGGCCAAAGACGCCAACAGCCTCCAGGCGCCCTCGGCGGGGATGGCGACGCCATCATCATCGGCCACGACTGGGGCGCCCTGGCCGCCTACGCAGCGGTCGCCCATCAGCCCGAGCGCTGGCGCCGGGCGGTGACCGCCGCCGTCGCGCCACCCGCAGCTGTTGCGGCGAACTTCTTCACCTACCCCCAACTCCAACGCAGCTGGTACACCTTCTTCTTCCAGTCGCCCCTGGCCGAGATGGCGGTACCGATGGATGACTTCGTCTTCCTCGACCGCCTGTGGGCCGATTGGTCACCGGGCTACGACAACGCTATGACGTCACCCGGGTCAAAGAGGCCATCGGCGACGAGGCCCACATCGCGGCCGCCATCGGCTACTACCGCGCGCTGATGACGCCGGACTGCATGACCCCGCCTACGCCGAGGAACAGGCGGCCTCGGGGTTGCCGACCCCAATACCGACGCTCTATCTCCACGGCCGCGACAATGGGTGTTCGCCCTCGACGCCATTGACGACCCATTGGCCTACCTGGCCGACGGGTCCGAAATGATCGTGATCGAGAGCGGGGTCACTTCCTCCACGTCGAACAACCCGAAGAAGTCAACCGCCTGATCCTCGAGTTCCTCGCCCGCTGACGCGATGCGCAGCGGTGGGCCGCAACTACGAAGAGTGCAGTTGGCGGGGGGCGCGCGGTCCATCGCACGAAGCCTTCGGCCGCCAGGTCCGCCACGATCCGCGTCGTTCGTTCGGGGTCATTGGGCCACCCGCAGGCGGCACC
Source organism: uncultured Acidimicrobiaceae bacterium (assembly GCA_963800725.1). Lineage (GTDB taxonomy): Bacteria > Actinomycetota > Acidimicrobiia > Acidimicrobiales > RAAP-2 > Bog-473. The sequence goes on from CAWDCE010000027.1 coordinate 76,755, forward strand.
AAGTTCGTCCTCTTGCGCCCGGTCCCCCAAGGCTTGAACGAGACGCCCGCGACCCTGGCGGTCGGACCCCTCGAAACGTCCCTGGGTGCGCACCGATCCCCCGGCCCGCCACGGGTCGATTCCGCCGCACCCGGCGCGCTTCCAGCGACACAGCGCCGCCAATGGGCAACGCTCGCAGGCCGGTTTGGCCCGACAGATGGTCGCCCCGATGTCGAACTCGTCTGATTGAACTCCCATGATCGCCCCGGGGGCACCAGGCGATCACCCAGTGCTTGAGCAGCGTGGTCCGACAGCCCCGCCCCCGCGACGCAACGCGAACAAGACCCGGCGCACATTGGTATCGACCGGTGCGACATCGGCCTTGAACGCGAAGGCGCGAATGGCCTTCGCGGTGTAGGGACCAATGCCCGGCAGTGCCAAGAGCGCGCCCTCGTCGCTCGGGACCGATCCGCGTGCTCGACCACGATGGCCGCCGCGGCCGCATGCAGGTTGAGGGCGCGGCGGTTGTAGCCGAGGCCCGACCACAGCCGCACCACCGTCGTGGGCGTGCCCGGGCACAGGTGGCGGGGTCACCAAAGCGCTCCAAGAATCTCAGGTAATAGGGGATGACCCGGTCGACCTGGGTCTGGGCCAGCATGACTTCGCTGACCAATATGGCCCATGGGTCGGTCGTGGTGCGCCACGGCAGGGCGCGGCGGTTGGCGTCACCCCACTCGAGGATCCGCGAGTGTAATCGGCGGGCCCTCGATGCCGAGAGGGCCTGAGTCCCAGACGTCGTCGGCGTAGGGGCGCCTACGGCCGGGGCGGCGGCCGCCTTCCACACCATCAGCTTGCGGCGGAAGTAGCAGACCTCCTCGCCGCGCTGATTGAACGCCTTGGTCTCGACCGTCACGATGCCCCGGTCGTCCTTGGACTTCGACGGCGTGGCCGCAAGGACCCGGGTCTCGGCGTAGATGGTGTCGCCGTGGAAGGTGGGTGAGCGGTGCAGCAGCGATTCCACCTCGAGATTGGCGATGCACGACCCACTGACGTCGGGCACACTCATCCCGAGCACGAGTGAGTACACGAGGTTCCCGACGACCACGTTCTTGCCCTGCACCGTCTCGTTCTCCGCAAACCACGCGTTGGTGTGCAACGGATGATGATTCATGGTGATCATGCAGAAGAGATGGTCATCGGCTTCGGTGATGGTCTTGCCGGGCCAGTGCCGGTAGATGTCACCGGGTACGAAGTCCTCGAGGTAGCGACCAAAGGGTCGGTCGTAGATCGTCACGCTTCGGGTCGTGGACGGGTCGTGAACCCGAGCGAGGCCCCCGGCAGCGACTCACCGTCGATGGTCATGCGCCAGGCGAAGCGTGTACCCGGAGCGAGGGGGATGGGACCGAGGTTGACGGCCAGGGCCACATCGATTGGGGAGCCCTCGGGAATGCCCTGGGGCTGGCTGACCGTGAACTCACCGCGCACCTCGACGGGCTGGGTGCCGTCGGGGGTCTCCATCATGACCGGCTGCCCGTCCGCGTCTTCGAGGAAGAGCTCCCAATGGTGCGAGGCCTCGGCCTCATGCCAGTCGACGTCGATCTTGAGAGCAACGGCCGATGGCACGGGATCGGGCCCCGTCATGCTCCACCCCCCGCCGAGGATGTAGAGCTTTCCGTCAGAGACTTGTGCAGCGTCGCAGAGCAACATGGTTACCTTCACGCTGAGCAGGCTATAGGTCGCGTATGGTTCTCGAATGTCTCTCGGGGAACCGCCTGCTCGGGGCGGGCGATCGCTGATTCGGTGAGGGACCGGCTCACCGCCTGGCTGGAGGTGCGCTCCGCCGCGGTGATCGCCACGGTGGCCCTCGTGGTCCTCGGCATGGCGTACAGCCTGCTGTGGTTGTCCACGGTGGACGGCGGCCCGCTGCGACTATCGGTTGGACCCGATCTTTGGAGTTTCACCACCAGTGCCAAAGCCATCCTCCACGGCCACTTCTCGGCGATCTATTACAAGAACTCCGCCCTCACCTCTCCCCCCGCCTTCGAGCTGGCGATCAGCCCGGTGGTCGGGCTGGGCGAAGCGCTCGGGCTCTCCCCGCACCTTCACGGCGGTGGCCAGGCGCTCAGCTTGTGGTTGATCGTCGGCCCGGCCGCCCTCTTGGTGGCATCGGTGGCGATCTTCGCGGTCGACGCCGTCGCCCGGATCTTCGCCATCAGCGAATCCAATCGAATCGTGCTGGCGCTGATGAGTGGCGTGGGCGTGGCCGATGTGGCCATCTTTTGGGGACATCCAGAAGTCTGCATCTCCTTGGCCCTGGTCATCTGGGCGGCCCTGGTGGTCAATCGCGGCGACGAGGCGTCGCTGACCCGGGCCGGGTGGTTGCTCGGATTCGCCATTGCCTTTCAACCCCTGGCCGTGCTCGGGGTTGCCCCGGTACTCGCGCGTGCTACCCGTGGCGAACGTGGCTCGCACTGTCGTGGCGCATTGTCCTGCCCAGTGTCGTGCTCTTGATCGCACCCTTTGTTGCGTCGACGTCACACACCTGGTTCGTCCAGATTCACGAACCCTTCCAACCGAGATACGTCTCGAAGACCCCGTTGACCCACCTGGCCCCGACGCTCTCACCCGGCGTGCGCGGGGGTGGACCGACCCGAGCGTTGTCCACCGTGATTGGCATCGCACTCGGCTTCGTCGTGTGCCGGCGCCGATACTCGCTCGGCATTGTGCTCTTCATCATCGCCGTGGCCTTCTATATCCGCCTCCTCTTGGAAACCGAACTCAACGGGTACTACTTCTGGCCGGTCATTGGGCTGTGTCTCCTTCTCGCGATGCGCGCCGGGTGGGCCCGCTTCGTCATCTGCACGGCCGCCACGCTCGCCACCATCGTGCTCGGCAACCACCGGGTCCACCAGATCGGCGTGTGGTGGCCGGCCATCATGGCCACCACATTGGTGGTCCTTCTCACCGCCGTTCCCCGCGATGGATGGCGGGGGGCCGAGCCCCCGACGCCCGGGTCATTCGGTGCGACCGACGGAGCGCACATAGAGTCGACATCGATGGATTCGTCCGAGCAAGCCGCAGTGCAGAGCGCAAACCATCGTGAGTGAACTGATCGGGCTGCGCGACGACGTCTATCGTCGCCCCCTGGCCACCGCCCTCGAACGACTCGGGCTCGAAGCGGGCTGGTGTTGTGTCGACGTCGGCGCCGGTGGCGGCGACGTGACGGTGGCATTGGCCGAGATGGTGGGCAAGGACGGGCGCATCTATGCGGTCGACAGCGATCCCCTCCGGCGCGACGAGGTCGCTCGGGCCGCCGCCGCCCACGCCCAGGCCCAGGTGGTCGCCCTCACCCAGGCCGGCGAGGACCTCTTGTTGCCTGAACAGGTGGACCTGGCTTTTTGTCGGTTCCTCTTGCTCCACGTCCATGATCCCGCCATCGTCGTGCGCCGCATGACCTCTGTCGTCAAGCCCGGGTCGTGGGTGGTGGCCCAAGAGCCGATCACCTCGGGCGGTCGGGTCGGGGGCACCCCCCTCTCCATGCCCGACGCCCGCCATGAGGACATCGGGGCTCTGTTGCCCGCGTTGTTCCGTGACGCCGGGCTCGAGGTGATCGACGCCTGGGGCGAGTCGCCGGCCGGCATCGGGCCGGGACCGGTGTGCGACTACCTGGCCTCGCTCACCGGCGTGGACCCCGGCGATGAGCCCGTCGTGCTCCCCCCGCTCGTCACCGTGATCGGTCGACGTCACCTTTGAGGGAGACCGGCGTCGAGCCGGTAGATTCGAGGTCGATGACCTCCACGTCGAATCCGACAGCTGATCTCCCCGCGGGCCACGACGCGGTCGAACTGGCCCAACACCTCGTCGAAGCCGCCAGCGCGGTGGTGCGCGACGGCGGCGGCATCGACGCCAATCAGGTGGTGGCCTACGACGTGGCGCACGCGGCCGCCGCGGTGGCCACCGCCCGCGTGTCTCGACTACGGGGCATTCGGTGCGACCGAAGCCTCGCTGGCTCTCGCGTTCGTGGCCGACGTGGTGGCGGATCTGGTCGGCCGAGTGGCCGGACGTGAGGTCGCCTGGGGGGTCGCACCCGGATGGAGTGCACCCGTCAGCGCGTTTTTGGCCACCTACCGCGACCCGGCCTTCTTGGCGTCGCTCGCGGCGACCCAAGGACCCCGCCACCTGGGCGAGGACTTCGAGCTGGTACGCGAAACCTTCCACCGCTTCGCCGAGGACAAGGTCCGTCCCCACGCAGAGCACGTCCACCGCACCAATGGCGATGTTCCCGAGGAAATCATCGCGGGACTGGCCGAGTTGGGTGGGTTCGGACTCTCGGTCCCAGAGGAATACGGCGGCTTTGCCACCGGTGGCGAGAGTGACTACATGGGCATGGTCGTCGCAACCGAGGAACTGAGCTGGGGATCGCTCGGGCTCGGCGGGTCGTTGATCACCCGGCCAGAGATCCTTACCAGGGCGCTCGTCTACGGGGGCACCGAGGCTCAAAAGAAGGAGTGGCTCCCGAAGCTGGCGTCGGCCGAAGTCCTCGCCGCCGTGGCGGTGACCGAGCCCGACTATGGATCCGACGTTGCCAACATCGTGACGTCGGCCACCCGCACCCAGGGCGGTTGGTTGATCAACGGCGTCAAGACGTGGTGCACCTTTGCAGCCCGGGCCGATGTCCTGATGCTCTTGGCCCGCAGCGACCCCGACCGGTCCTTGACCCATCGGGGCATCTCGATGTTCATTCTCGAAAAAGAACGCGGCGACGGCCACGGTTTCACCCAGACCCAGTCGGGAGCGCACGGATCGGGCAAGTTGGAGGGTCGCCCCATCGACACGCTCGGCTACCGCGGCATGCACTCCTACGAGGTGGCCCTCGAGAACTGGTTCGTTCCCGACGCCAACCTGATTGGGGGCGAGGACGGGCTGGGCAAGGGCTTTTACCTCCAGATGCAAGGTTTCGAGAACGGGCGCCTCCAGACCGCGGCGCGGGCGCTTGGGATCATGCAGGCCGCCTTCGAGGCCGCCTCGGCCTACGCGGCCGATCGGGTCGTGTTCGGCTCGCCCATCAGTCAGTACCAACTGACCCAGGCCAAGCTCGGCCGCATGGCCGTCATCATCCAGGCCACCCGCCAGTCCTCCTATCACGTGGCCCGACTCATGGCCCAGGGCGAAGGGGCGCTCGAGGCCTCGATGCTCAAGGCCTACGTCTGCCGCGCCGCCGAATGGGTCACGCGCGAGGCCATGCAGATTCACGGCGGGATGGGCTACGCCGAGGAGTTCGCGGTCAGCCGCTACTTCGTCGACGCGCGCGAGTGCTCTCGATCTTCGAGGGCGCCGACGAGACACTCGCCCTCAAAGTGATCGCCCGCCGCCTGATCGGCTGAACGCGGGCCCGCTTATTTGGCGCTGCACGTCAAGCCGGCAGGCGTTCGCCGCGACTCACGAACTTGATGGCGATCTTGCGGCTCGCCTCGTCGATCATCTCATCGCCGAACATGACTGCACCTTTGCGATCGCCGACGGTCGCCTGCTCGTAGGCGTCGAGAATGTCGAAGGCCCGGTCGAATTGCTCCTGGGTCGGCGAGTACACCTCGTTGAGGACGACCGCCTGGTCCGGGGTGAGCGCCCATTTTCCGTCGTAGCCCAGCATGCGGGTGCGTAACGAGTACTCGCGCAATGCGTCGAGCTCGCGCACTTTGAGGAACGGGCCGTCAATGACCTGAAGCCCGTTCGCCCGCCCGGCCATCAGGATACGGCTGAAGACGTAGTGGAAGTGGTCGCCGGGGTACTCGGGGATCTCGATACCACCGGTTAACACCGGCATCTCGACACTGGCCGCAAAGTCGGCCGGACCAAAGATGATGGTCTCGAGCCGAGGGGACGCCGCACAGATCTCGTCGACATTGATGAGTCCACGGGCGGTTTCGATCTGCGCCTCGATCCCGATGTGACCAATGGGCAGGCCCGAGGTCTTTTCGACCTGGGTCAACAACAGGTCGAGCGCGATCACTTCGGCGGCCGATTGGACCTTGGGCAACATGATCTCGTCGAGTCGCTCCCCCGCTCCGCCCACGACCTCGATCACATCGGCGTAGGTCCATTCGGTATCCCACACGTTGACCCGCACGCACAGCACCCGGTCATCCCATTGCAGGTTCTTGATGGCGTCGACCACTTTGGGACGAGCGCTTTCCTTCTCGAGCGGGGCCACCGCGTCTTCGAGATCCAAAAACGTCATGTCGGCCGGCACGGTCGGCGCCTTGGCGAGGAACTTCTCGTTTGATCCAGGAGTCGAGAGGCAGGAGCGACGGGGCAGATCACGAGAGCGTTCAGACATGCCCCGATGCTAACAAACCCCTTTTGCGCCCAAACCCTGGGGGCCTTAGGACAATTTGTTCGAGAAGAACTCGATTGATCGTTCCCACAACGCTTTCGACGCCTCGGCGTCGTAGACCTCGGGGCGGGTGTCGTTGAAGAACGCGTGATCGGTGTTCGGGTAGACAACGATCTCGACGTCTTTACCCATCTCGCGCAACTGTGTCGCCAGCGCCTCGGCCGCTTGTGGCGTAAAGAAGTCGTCGTTGGCCGCATAGTGACCGAGCATCGACGCCGTCATGGCCGAGTAGTCGGGCTGCGCGTCGGGCCAGGGAATCACGCCGTAACACGGCACGACGGCGGCGACGGCATCGGGCCGTTGCGTGGCGAGCACCAGTGCCAACCCGCCCCCCATGCAAAAGCCGATCACCCCGACGCGCGCTCGGCCGCTGCGCCGGACCAACTCGTCGACCGCCCCGCTCATGTCCCGGGCGGCTTGGTCCATCCGAAGCGCCATCATGGCCTTGCCCGCTTCGTCGGGTTCCGCGATCGTCGCTCCGTGGTAGAGGTCCGGCGCGAGCGCCACGAATCCGGCCGCCGCGAAGCGGTCGCACACGTCGCGGATGTGATCGACCAGGCCCCACCACTCCTGGATGACGATGACCCCGGGGCCTTGGCCGCCCTTCGGGGTCGCCAGATAGCCCACGGCGGTGGATCCGTTGCTCGGAAATTCGATGTTTTCGCCCATGTGGTCCGACCGTAGCCGTTGGACGCCGGAGGGGCCTAGGCACGATGGCCCAGACCTCGTGCAAATGTTCACGAAAAACGTCGATTTCTCGATAAATGCCTTGACCTGGGAATTCCTACCGATAGTACGACCACAAATACGGGTGTAGCACCGAGGGTGTTTGAAACGGGTGGCCCAAACCTATAAGAATGTCCCCCATCGTGACTGACGTAGAGCGGCCTCAAAGCCACTCCGCGCCGCGGTCAGATCGGAGCGGTCGGCTGCTCCGGCGGGTGCTCATACCCGTTATGACCGTTGTCACAGTGTGCTCCAGCACTGTGGTCCTCGTGTCGCGCCCGGTGTTCGCTGACACCGTCGCCAGCGCCAAGGCCAAGGCGGCCGCCATCGAGTCCGAGCTCACCGCCGCCCAGGCCCAGATGTCGGCCCTGAGCCAGAAGTATGACCAGGCCCAGCAGCAACTGAGCCAGGTCGATCAGGCGATCAACACCACCAAGGCGGCGATTACGGCCAACAAGGCCGAGGTAGCCAAGGACAAGACCACCCTCGAGAAGGCCGCTATTGCGAACTACGTCTCCGACGGTGCGGCCGAGACCCAGAATCCGATCTTCTCCAATAACGAGCAGTCGCTCGGTGCCGCCAGCGAGTACAACCAGATCGCTTCGGGTGACATCAACCAGGCCGTGGCCAACCTCCACACCGCCGAGAACAAGCTCTCGAACCAAGAGGCGCAGCTCAGCGTCCAACAGGGTCAAGCACAGAGTGCGGTCAACACCGAGCAGGCCGCGGTCCAACAGAACCAGCAGGTGGTTTCGGAGCAGGCAGCGGCCCTGGCCCAAGAGAACGGTGAAGTGGCGACCCTGGTCGCCCAGCAGCAACAACAAGAGGCAGCAGCCGCCGCGCAGCAGACCCAAGCCAAGCTCGCCGCGGCCCAACAGGTCGCCGCAGCTCCGACCAATAGCGGTTCGGGGTCATCGGGCGGCGGTGGCGCACCTTCTGCGGCGTCGAATCCCCCGCCGGTCGCGGCCGGTGGCTCGGGAGCGGTGAGCGCGCGGCGGAGAGTCAGCTCGGCGTGCCCTACGTCTGGGGCGGCGAGACGCCAGGTGTTGGATTCGACTGCTCGGGGCTCACCGCGTGGGCCTGGGGCCAGGCCGGGGTATCCCTCCCCCATTACTCGGGTGCGCAGATGGGCGATTCGACTCCCGTACCGGTCAGCGACCTCGAGCCCGGCGACCTTCTCTTCTATGGTCCCGGTGGCAGCGACCACGTGGCCATGTACATCGGTGGCGGCTCGATGATCGAGGCGCCCTACACCGGTGCGGTGGTCTGGATCACCGCCCTACGCCTCGGCGACGGGTTCGTCGGCGCCGGCCGGCCATAACCCCGCGCCGCTCCTTTCCCTGCCTTCGTCGTATCCTGGCGTCTAGCGCGCCATGAAACCGATCCCCGTCGCCTTCCATATCGGACCCCTCGAGGTCCACACCTACGGCATTGGTTTGGCCATCACCTTTGCGTTCGCCTTCTTCTATTTCGAACGACGGCTGCGGCGCAACGGCTACCCGACCGACTGGCTGGTGTCGGTGTTCTTGTGGATCGTCCTCGCCGCCGTCGTCGGCGCGCGCTTCATGCACGTGGTGTCGATGCTCGGGTACTACAACGATCACCCGGGCCAGATCCTCGCCATCTGGCAAGGCGGCCTCTCGTCATTCGGTGGACTGCTCTTCGCGGTGCCGACCGGCATCATCTTGACCAAGAGGCGCTGTCGCGAACTCCCGATCGGGCGCGCTCTCGATCTGGTGGCCCCCGTCCTCATGGCGGCCTGGGCCATGGGACGACTCCTCGGGCCCCAGCTCATGATCAACGGCGGCGGGCACCCGACGCATCAGTGGTTCGGCATGTACTACGCGGGCCAGACGGGTCGACGACTTCCCGTCCCCATCTTCCAGGCGCTCGAGGACTTCAGCGTCTACCTCATCCTGATCGCCATCGAGCACTATTTGAACAAGTGGCCCAACGGTGCGCCGCGCTCGGGCTACCCAAGCGGCACGGTGCTCGGGGTCGCAATGGTGCTCTGGGGTATCGAGCGCACCCTCGACGAGCACCTGTGGCTCGGCGAGGACGGCCACCTCGGATCACTCCTGGTGCAGTTGGCCGGCATCGCTCTGGTCATCGGCGGCGCCGTCATCTTGTGGCGTACCCGGCGGCGCTGGAAGGAGTGGCTGGCCAGCCACTCCCCTCCCGACCCGCTTGATCCGGCCGCCATACGCCACGACGTCGGCGTCGGCACCCCAGACGTCTAGGTGGGCCGAAACACGCCTTAGGCGTTCGGTTTCTCGCCCGAGGCGGCAGCGGCGCGCATCTGGTCCAGCCGCTCGATGAGCCCCATCTTTTCTTGACCGATGCTCGAATCGAGGCGGGCGGCGATCTGTTCTGGGGTCCAGCGACCGTCCGCGAACATGGCCCGCACCTCGGCCGGTTGGTTCCACACCGCGATTTTCGAGCCAACCACCGTGTAGATCTGCCCGGTCACATGCTTGGCCTGATCGCTCAAGAGGTAGACGACCATCGGCGCGATGTCCTCGGCGTCACCCATCTCGGCCAACTCCATCGGGACATTGGCCGACATGCGGGTGCGGGCCACCGGGGCGATGGCGTTGGCGGTGATGCCGTAGCGGTGGAGTCCTGCAGCCGCAGAGCGCACCAGCGAGACGATGCCGCCCTTGGCGGCGGCGTAGTTGGCCTGGGCCACACTGCCCGAGAAGGCGCCCGAGGTGAATCCAATCAGTGCACCGCCACCTTCTTGCTTGCGCATCACCGCAGCCGCGGCACGGAACACGGTGAAGTGACCTTTGAGGTGCGTCGAGATCACCGCGTCCCATTCGTCTTCGGACATGTTGAAGAGCATCCGCTCGCGCAAGATCCCCGCCACCGCGACGACCCCGTCGATGCGTCCCCAGCGATCGATCGCGGTGGCGATCAGGCGTTCGCCCGACTCCATCTTCGAGATGTCGTCGGCCACCGCGATGGCTTCTCCCCCCGCCGCGGTGATTTCGGCCACCACGGCGTCGGCGACTTCCGAACTCGGGTCTTCCCCGGCCATCGAGACCCCGAAGTCGGCCACGATCACCTTGGCGCCCTCGGCTGCCACGGCGAGTGCCACCGCCCGGCCGATACCGCCCCCGCCGCCGGTGACGGCGACCACCTTGCCTTCGAGGAACCCAGCCATCATCAATCTCCTGATTTTTCCGCCCCGGCGTCCCGGAACTGTCGTCGTGTCGGTGCTGTAACTTAGAACATGTTCTAGCGACGGGCCGGTTGGCGGTGCCACCGGAGCGGTGCGAATCGAAAAGGAGTGCAGCGCAATGGGTGACCTCGGGTTCTGGGCCTTGGCCCAAGAAGATCCTGACTACTTGGCTCTCGTGACCCCCGAAGGGACCGAGGTGCGGGCTGGCGAGCTCCTTGGGCCGCGAACCAGCTGGTCCATGCCCTACGGGGTCTCGGCGTCGGTGTCGGCGACGTGGTGGCCACATTGCTGCCCAATGGCCAAGAAGCCATTGAGACCTATCTGGCGGCACTCCAGGCGGGCTGGTACCTCGTCCCGATCAACCACCACCTCGTGGCCCCAGAGATCGCCTACATCTTGAAGGACTCAGGCGCCAAGGCCTTCGTGGCCCACGACCGCTTCGCCGACGCCGCGGTGGCCGCCGCCGACGAGGTCGACCTCCCCGAATCCGGACGCCTGGCCGTGGGCGACATCGCGGGCTTTCGCAGTTACGCCAACGTGCGCGACGCCGAGCCGACCACGCTCCCCGAGACCGCACCCTGGGCGACGTCATGAACTACACCTCGGGGACCACTGGCAACCCCAAGGGCATTTTCCGGAAATTGCCCGGGGTCACCCCTGAACAAGGTGCGCTCGGCCTGTGCGGCATCTTGTTCTTGTTCTCGATCCAGCCCCAAGACAACAACGTCCACATCATTGGCTCGCCGCTCTACCACACCGCGGTGTTGCGCTTCGGGAGTGCGTCGCTGCACCTGGGCCACACCGTGGTGTTGATGGACAAGTGGACCCCGAGGAGATGCTGCGGCTCATCGAGGAACGCCGCGTCACCACGTCGCACATGGTGCCGACGCAATTCCATCGCTTGCTCGCCCTCCCCGAGGACGTGCGCGACAAGTACGACGTGTCGTCTCTTCGCCACATGATCCACGCCGCCGCCCCGTGCCCGGTCGACGTCAAGCACAAGATGATTGCGTGGTGGGGCAACGCGGTGGACGAGTACTACGCCGCCAGCGAAGGCGGCGGAACGCTGGTGACTGCACAAGAGTGGCTGGAAAAGCCCGGCACCGTCGGCAAGCCGTGGCCGATTTCTGAGATCGCCATCTTCGACGACGACCGGAACAGGATCACCGAACCCAACGTGATCGGGACGGTGTACATGGCCATGCAATCGGCCGATTTCGAGTACCACGGCGACAAGGACAAGACCAAGAAGAACCGGATCGGCGCCTTCTTCACTGTCGGCGACGTCGGCCTCATCGACGAGGACGGCTACCTGTTCCTGCGTGACCGCAAGATCGACATGATCATCTCGGGCGGCGCCAACATCTACCCGGCGGAGATCGAGAACGTCCTGCTCTCACACCCAAAGGTCGGCGATGCCGCCGTCTTCGGTATTCCCCACGAAGACTGGGGTGAAGAGGTCAAAGCGGTGATCGAGCCCGCAGACGGTGTGGTCGGTGACGACGCGCTGGCCGCCGAGATCCTGGCCTACTGCGCCGACAAATTGGCGAAGTTCAAGACACCCAAATCCATCGACTTCACCAACGAGATGCCCCGCGATCCCAACGGGAAGCTCTACAAGCGCAAGTTGCGCGACCCGTACTGGGAAGGGGTCCAACGCGCCGTCTAGGTGCCGCACGAGGCGCCTTGGACGCTTTCGCGGTTGACGGAGCGCCCTGGGCCGATGACACTCGTCTGATTGTTCTCCTCCCCACCACGCACGCGAATTCCCTCAAAGTTTCAGTGGGCCACCGCGCCAGCGCCACGAACCACGTCGTCGAGCAGCTCCTAGGACACCCGAGCTCATGAGCGAGGCGGTGGTCACCACTCTCGATGTCCTCGGTGCGAGCACCGAACTGATCCGCACCATTGACTCGGCCCTCGAGACCTCGCCCCCCGGCGCCGTGGCCGGCCGTGTCTCGCGCATCGACCGCGGCCGCTTCTCGTTGCTGACGGCGCAAGGCCCCCTCGCCGTCGCCACCACCGGCATCTCGAAGGTCTGCGTTGGAGACTGGGTGATCGTCGGCGCCGCCAAGGTGGCACCCGCACCCGGTGACACCTACGAACTGCTTGAGGTCCTGCCCCGCACGACCGCGCTGATCCGCCAGGCCTCGGGGTCGCGCACCGAACCCCAGGCCCTCGCCGCCAACATCGATGTGGTGTTGGTCCTGGTCCCGCTCGACCGCGAAATCTCACCCCGCCAAATCGAACGCTTCTTGGCCCTGGCCCTCAACAGCGGCGCCCTGGCGGTCTTGGTCCTGACCAACGCGACCTGGTTCAGTCCCCCGTGGCCGACGAAGCCCGGTCCCTCGTCGAGGCGGTGAGCACCGAGGTGACGGTGATCATGGCCTCGGTCGTGACCGGCGAGGGCATGACCGACATCGCCGCCCTGGTCTCCGCCGGGCGCACCCTCGCCCTGCTCGGTACGTCCGGAGCCGGCAAGTCATCCCTGGTCAACGCCCTGATGGGCTCGCACGCGGTGCAGACCGGCGCAGTCCGCGAGGCCGACAGCAAGGGCCGCCACACCACCACCTGGCGCGAGCTCGTCGTGGTCCCGAGCGGCGGCACCTTGATCGACACCCCCGGTTTGCGCGAGCTGGGCATGTGGGTCGACGAGGAGGGCATCGACACCGTCTTTTCCGACATCACCGATCTGGCCGAGCTCTGCAAGTTCAACGACTGCGCCCACGGCAATGAGCCCGGATGCGCCGTGCTGGCCGCCATCGCTGCGGGCACCTTGCCGGCCGAGCGACTGGCCAGCTACCGCAAACTCATTGGTGAAGCCGACGATGCCGCCCACGAAAATGACCGGCGGCTCACCAACATCGAGCGCAAGAACTCACGACAGCGCTCCGGTCGGCAGCGTCGCTGACTGCGGCGCCCCTGACTGGCCGTCGTGCTAATCGCGAACGCTCTGCTTGATCATCTCGGCGAAATCGGCGTCAATCACCGGCGCCGACGAATCCTTCGCATTCGCGGTGACAATGTCGAGCATGCGGCTCGGCTTGACTTCGATGAAGATCCCCTCGGCCTCTGCGGTCAGCTCCCCGCTGTTGTAGAGCCCGCCCCAGACGAAGAGCTTGCGCCCTTCCGCACCGGTGACCCGGGCGGAGACGTCGAGCGGGACGAGCAGGGGGGTCGGTCGGCGGTAGCGCACGGTCAAGGTGCCGGTCATCCCGGCCCGCTCGGTGATCAGATTGGCCGAGCCCGACAATTCGTCGAAGAGCTCGGCGATCACTCCGCCATGGACGCAGGTGGGGGGTCCTTCGTACTGGTAATCGAAGGTGACCCGTCCTCGCAGCTCGCGCTGGCCATCCTCACCGAGGACCGTCCACAGCTCGACCGGCGGTGCCAACGGGTTGGCGTAACCAATCATCGGGCTGGTCGGGAAGAAGTCTGACGGGTGGCCCGTACGGTCGGGCTGGCTACGCGGGCGCTTGAGCGAGGCCGACTGGGCCTCGAGCGTGTCGGCAATGGCCCCGAGCTTTTCGGCCGCGACGCGTAGGTCATCGTCGCTGACTGGACGCCCGACGACCGTGGCGCTGATGCGCCGCACGGCGGCGGCCACTCGATTTATCGGTGAATCACCGGTCGAGGTCGCAGTGGGGTCGATCGATGCCTCGTCGCTCACTGGCGGGTGTAGTTCGGCGTGCGCTTCTCGGCGAAGGCCTTTTGTCCCTCGGCCGCATCCTTGGACGCAAAGACCGGCCAGCCCAACTCGAGTTCGCGGGCCAGCCCGTCGACTTCGGACATCCCTTCGGTCTCGCGGACCGAGCGCTTGATGGCCTCGACGGCGAGCGGTCCGTTCGCGCCGATGACCGCGGCGATCTCGAGCGCCTTGTCCAACGCCTGGCCGTTCGGCACCACGTGGCCGATGAGCCCGATCCGCAATGCCTCTTCGGCCGGGACTTCCCGGGCGGTCAAGAGCAGTTCCATCGCCACGGTGTAAGGAATCTGGCGGCGCAGCCGCACCGTGGAGCCCCCGAGCGGGAACAGGCCACGCTTGGCTTCGAAGACACCGAAGATCGCACCCTCGGCGGCCACCCGGATGTCGGTGGCCTGGAGAATTTCGGTGCCCCCCGCCACCGCCCACCCTTCGACAGCGGCGATGAGGGGCTTTTTCACGTCGTAATGACGGAGGAGGGCCTTCCAGTGCAGGTCGGGATCGGCCGCCTGGCGCTCGCGGTATTTCTCGGGCTGGTCGCCGCCCATGGACTTGAGGTCCATGCCGGCGCAAAAGGTGCCGCCGGCGCCGGTGAGGATGGCACAACGAATGTCGTCGTTGTTGTCGATTTCCTCCCAGGCGTCGGCCATGCCGACCAACATGGGCAGGCTCAATGCGTTCTTTGCTTCGGGCCGGTTCATAGTCACGATGGCGGTGGCGCCATCGCGCTCGAACGTCAGATGCTCAGTTGATTCCACGGATCGCTCAGAGCCGCTCGATGATGGTGCCGGTGGCCAGCGCACCGCCGCAACACATCGACACCAACCCGTAGGTGGCGTCGCGGCGCTCGAGCTCGTGCAAGATGGTCGTGATCAAACGGCTCCCGGTGGCTCCAACAGGGTGCCCGAGTGCGATCGCTCCGCCGTTGACGTTCACCTTGTCCATGTCGGCGTTGTGCTCTTTGGCCCAACTCATGACCACCGACGCGAACGCTTCATTCACCTCGAACAGGTCGATGTCCGACATCGTCATGCCGGCCTTGTCCAACACCTTGGTGGTGGCAGCGATTGGACCGTCGAGGTGGTAGTAGGGATCCGAACCCACCAGGACCTGAGCGACGAGACGAGCCCGGGGCTTGAGGCCTTCGGCCTTGGCCCGCTCTTCGGACATCCACAGCACCGCGGCCGCGCCGTCGGAGATCTGCGACGAGTTGCCCGTGTGGTGCATGCCGTCGGGCAGCACCGGCTTGAGTTTGGCCAGGCCCTCGGCCGTGGTCTCGCGGGGGCCCTGGTCCTTGCTGATGACCCGGCGCTCGTCACCGTGCTCGCCGCGGGGGCCCTCCTCTCCGACCACGGGTGCTTCGATCGCCACGATTTCGCGGGCGAAGCGATCCTCGGCCACCGCAGTGGCCGCCTTCTTCTGGGACTCGAGTCCCAGCCAATCGACGTCGGCCCGGCTGATGCCGTACTTGGTGGCGATGCGCTCCGCTGCAGTGAACTGGTCGGGCATGTCATAGGGCAGGTCTTCGGGGATGGCCCGGCCCACACCAGCGCCGGCATTGGCCCCGAGCGGAATCCGGCTCATGACCTCAACGCCACAGGCGACCCCGACATCGATGGCTCCGGCCGCGATCAGGTTGTTGACCATGTGGTTGGCCTGCTGGGACGAGCCACACTGGCAGTCGACGGTCGTCGCCGCGACCTCGTAAGGCAAGCCTGCGAGCAGCCAGGCCGTGCGGGTCACGTTGAACCCCTGCTCGCCGGCCTGGGTCACGCACCCACCGACCGCCTGCTCCACGATGCTCGGGTCGATGCCCGATCGCTTGACCACTTCGACCTGGGCCGCACCCAGGACGTCCGCCGGACGCAGTCCCGAGAGCCAGCCGTTTCGTTTGCCAATCGGTGTACGAACTGCCTCGACAATTACCGGTTGCGCCATGACGCATGTCCCTTCTCGTGCAACCCCACTACCAGGGTTGGCCACCCACAATGGGCGAAATATAGAACCTGTTCTAAGAATAACATTCCAGCCTGGGGCCCGATCTGGCCCGCCTGATCGTACCGAGGTGGCATCTCGAAACACCAAACCAGGCGGATGAACCAAGGAGTGCGGATCGTCCGATGACGGTGCTGCGCTGGCGGAACCACCGAAGATCCACTTCGATCCGAGGCCGTCTCTGCCGATGGCCGGGCGGCGAAAATCTTCGCCGATATGCAAGCGATTTGCGAGCATTTTGCACCACGCTGACTCTCTATCTACGCAACGTTCCAAATGCGGTCGCACAACGCCTCGAAATGCTCGCACCGCGCGATTCGACTTCGGTGGGAGCAGGAGCGGTGAGGGAACTGGCCGAGGTAGCCAACGGCATGCGCCGCAGTTTCGCTGTGCAGCGTCTCGATGCTCAATCCGGATGGACCGCGCCAGACGTCTTCGATGACATTGGGATGACGCGTTATCCAACATTTGCGCCCTTTGAACGAGTGTGGGAGCTGCGCAACGTCGTGTCCGCCGACGACGCGACCTATGTGGCGTTGGCCGAACACTTGGGCTGCAGCCTCGTGACCTCCGATGGTCGATTGGCCCGAGCGCCCGGTGTGCGCTGTCCAATCACCTTGGTGCCGCTCTAAGCGATCAGCCTGCGCTTTCGGAACCTCGTGCCACGATGGCACGGTCGGTGTTCATGACGAATCGCTCCGGGCGCCCTTCAAGATCTCGCGGGCGATGACCACCCCTTGCATCTGGTAGTCCCCCCGTGGATGCACCCGGTTCTTTTGATCCGAGTGGACCAGTCAGTCCTCGCCGAATTCCGAGCCGCGGGCGGCGGCGATGACCTTGGTCAACGCGCCATGAAGCGCCTCGAGTTCGGAGATCTGCATGCCGAGTTTCTCGACCACCGCCGGTGGAATGGCCAAGGCCTCGTGGCGTAACGCATGTCCTTCTTCGGTGAGATCGACCAGCACCTGGCGTTCGTCGGCGTCGCTGCGGGTCCTGGTGATCAGCCCGGCCGATTCGAGGCGTTTCAATAACGGGGACAGGGTGGGCGAGTCGAGCACAAGAAGGGCACCGATCTCACTCACCGAGAGCGGCGCCTTGCCCCACAGCGCCAGCATGACGAGGTACTGAGGATGCGTCAGCCCTAACGGCTCGAGGAGGGGCCGATAGATCGCCAGCACGCTGCGCGAGGCGACGACGAGTGCAAAGCAGACCTGGCGCTCCAACGACAGTGGATCAGGGTCGGGCCCAAACTCCGAGGTTGCCACGTTGACCTGCTTGCGATCACGGGCAGCGCTCACAGACTCCCTCTCTCGCTGGACCTCGGCGGGCCGAATTTCGCGCGACCTCTTTGTCAAGCCTGGTTTCGTCACGCACGCAGAGTACACGACGCACGATTAGATCGTGTACGATCTAATCGTGCCAAATGTACAACTGAGGAGTTGCGATGGTTGGACTTGATGTCTCCGCGCTGGCTTCGGTGCCCGCCTCATTGCGACAGATTTCATTTTCTGCTCGGGTCCTGTCCCAATCGCACGCCATGTCCCCGGCGCGACTGGTCTTCCTCATCTCGCTCGTGGTGTTCTTCACCGTGGTCTTCGTCGTGTCGTACGTGTGGATGAGGAGACCGGGTTTCGGTCAGCGACGTCGCCCTGACTCGGTGACTCCCTCTAAGCGTTCTTCAGGATCTCGCGGGCGATGACCACCTTTTGCACCTGGTTGGTCCCCTCGTAGATCTGGGTGACCTTGGCGTCGCGCAAGAACCGCTCGACCGGGAAGTCTTTGGTGTAGCCGTAGCCGCCGAGGAGTTGCACGGCATCGACGGTGACCGACATGGCGGTGTCCGAGGCGAAGGCCTTGGCCATGGCACCGAAAAGTGTCAGCTCTTCGGTCGGGTCGTCATCGACCATGGCACATGCTCGATAGATCAGGGCGCGCGCTGCTTCGGTACGCATGGCCATTTCCGCCAACATGAACCGCAGACCCTGGAGGTCGGCGATCGGGGCGCCGAAGGCGTGGCGCTGCTTCATGTAGGTCGCGGCGTAGTCGATGGCCCCTTGAGCGATGCCGACGGCCTGGGCCCCGATGGTCGGTCGGCTGCGGTCCAAGGTGTGCATGGCAATGGTGAAGCCCTGGCCCTCTTCGCCAATGCGGTGTGAAGCGGGGACCCGGACCTCGTCGAGCACGACTTCGCCGGTCGGACTGCCCCGCAGTCCCAGCTTGTCCTCGTGCTTGGCGATGGTGATGCCCCAATCGCGTTCAACCACGAAACAGCTGATGCCCCGCCCTCGGGCCGTGGGGTCGGTCTTCGCGAACACGATGTAGACGTCGGAGATCCCGGCGTTGGTGATCCAATACTTCGACCCGGTCAAGATGTAATCGTCACCGTCACGCACCGCCCGGCTCTTCATGGCCGCCACGTCGCTGCCGGCGTCGGCCTCCGACAGGCAGTAGCTGGCCTGGATCTCACCGGCCGCAACTCGTGGGAGGTAGCGCTCCTTGAGCTCCTCGCTCCCCCAGTTCATGACCGGGAGCATGCCGAGCTTGGAGATGAGCATGGTCAGCGACGTCGACGCACAGACCCGGGCCAGCTCTTCGGCCATGATGGCTTGGGTCACCATGTCGGCCCCGGCCCCGCCGTAGGCCTCGGGGATTCCGAGGGCGGGCAGTTCCATCTCGACACAGGCCTTGAAGGACTCCCAAGGGAACTCGGCCGTGCGGTCGATCTCGGCCGCGTGCGGGAGGACGCGATCCTCTGCGAACTGGCGCATGGAATCGCGGAACTGGTGTTGGACGTCGGACAGGGCGAAAGTCGAGTTGTGCACCCGAGTATTCTCGCAGAGCTGTTCGATGTCGCCCATTTGAGCGATCAGGGCGCCGATCGCCGTCGGCCGAGGGCGCTAATTCCTGGCCAGGTGGGCCGAGAGCGGGTCGCTGAGGCAGTCGGGCACGGATTCGGGGATCCAGTGCGACACACCTTCGAGCTCGACGTAGGAGTAGGGCCCGCTCACATAGACGGCCGTCGCCTCGGCCGCCGTGCGCCCGAGCTCGGTGTCGCCGGTCGACCACACGTAAAGGGTCGGGGTGGTGATGGGCGGCAGCTTGGCCACCTCGTCGCCGGTCATGGCCCGGTACCAGTTGAGCGCCGCCGTCATCGCACCGTGCTCGCGCATCGCCGCCACATAGACGTCGATGGCCTCGCGGCGCAGTCCGCTGCCCGCCAAGAGCTTGGCCAGGCCCTGCGCGGTTCCGTCGGGACCCAAGAGCTTGGCTTCGGCGACACCGACGGTGAGGAAGGCCGCTGTGCCCTCGGGGCGATCGGATCCCTCAGATTCGTCGGCATCGTCCTCGGAGAATTGCGAAAGCCGCAGGGCCAGCGGATGGGGCGTCGACACCGAGGTGAACGAACGGATCCGGTCCGCGTGGCGGGCCGTGGTCAACCATCCGACCATCGCCCCCCAGTCGTGGCCGACAAGATCGAACGTCGACCAAGACAGCGAGTCCGCCATGGCGATCACATCGGCGACGAGTTGCTGGGTGCCGTACGCCGCCACCTCGCTCGGTCGGGCCCCGGGTGAATAGCCCCGTTGGTCGGGCGCGACCGCCCGGTACCCGGCGTCACCGAGCGCCTCGAGCTGCCGCGCTCCAACACCATGAGGTCTGGGGGAACCCGTGCAATAACAACACAGGGCGCCCGTGGGCGGGACCGGCAATGCGGGCGGAAAAGGTGAGGCCGTTCGCCGAGACGTCGTGGTGCTCGATCATGGAGCCGCGGGCGAGCCGCCTAGGGGGTGGTGTCGGGAATTGGCGGTGTCAGTGCCGTGCCGCCCGCCGTGATGTGGGCATGAGCTGCGGCCGGGGCGAGGCGCAGGGTCTGCGCATTCACCGAGTCGACCAGGGCGCGCTGGGCGACATAGTCCTCTGACACCGAGGAGAACGCCTTTTGGCGCAGCTGGCGTACCTCGAGCGGTGCGTCGATGAGGAAGCCCCAAAGTGCAAGGGCAACTTGGACGTCGTAGATGCACGGGGCCCGTCCGACCAAGGCAGCGCGGCGGGCGGCGATGAGCGCGCATCCAATGAGGGCGTCGTGGGTCGACTCCCCGTCGCCGAGCTTGAGTTCGGACTCGTAGCGGTGAGCGAGGCGCAGGGCGAACCCCGCGTCGGGGCCCGGGGTCCCCACACTTCTTCCCTTGGGTGCGCTCGGGGTGGCCAGTTCGGCCGGGCGATCGGTCGTCCAGGCGGCGGGGACGTGAAGATGGCGGGCCGGGCGGACCTGGTCAGCGTCGGTAATGGGGACAAAGGTCGGCTGCGTCATACGCGGGCAGACTACTCCAGCGCTTCAGCGCCCCCTCAGGTCACCACCGGCAGGATCAGCGCCGAAGGATGGGCGCCGTCATGGAAGATCGCCACATCGGTCCCGCACAGGTGCGTGGCTGTGGCCAGCGGTTCGCCCGTTCCGGGATTGCGGGC
This sequence comes from uncultured Acidimicrobiaceae bacterium, assembly GCA_963800725.1. GTDB lineage: Bacteria > Actinomycetota > Acidimicrobiia > Acidimicrobiales > RAAP-2 > Bog-473. The sequence goes on from CAWDCE010000027.1 coordinate 97,203, forward strand.
GAAGAGCGGGTAGGCCCCACTCGACACCTGGAGGCGAATCCGGTGACCTTCGGCGAAGGTGGTGGCGGTGGGCCACATCGCCACGGTGAGCGCGACGAGGCCGTCTTTCGATGCCTGCACGTCGCTTGGGCCAAGGCGCACGATCCCGTCGGCGATGTTGGCGGACTTGCCCTGGGGTGACACGTCGCAGACCCGCACGAAGATGTCGGTGTGTGGCTGGCTGGTGGTCAGGTACACCGCGAGCGAGAGCGGACCGATGACGGTCAGTGGGCGCGCCAACGCCGCACTCGTGTAGGTCACGACATCGGCTCGGGTTTCTCGCGGCGCTTGGTCCTTGCGTCCCGCACTCTTGGCCATCAGGGCCGCCCCGCCGCAGGCCGGTGTCGGGTCGGACGGGTCGTAGTGGTACCGATCGGGCGCTCCGCCGCCTTCGAGGTCGAGATTTGGCCCGAGGGTCCCGTCGGGTCCGAGATACCACGACTGGTGCTCGGCTGGCGGGGGCCAGGAGGGAAACTCGCGCCAGCGGTCCTCACCCATCACAAAGAGCCGCACCGCGGGGGCGGAGTCGCTCGGTCGGGAACGGCGCGACGTGGCGGTCGAAAAACTCCAACGCGTCGCGCAACGCCGTGCCCATGCCCGCCGGGCTGGCATGGGTCCACGGTCCGACGGTCAGGCGCGCCTCGCGCCCGGCGGCGACCAGGGCCTCGTAGTCGGCCACCTGCGCGGGCAAGAACACGTCGTACCACCCGCCCACCATCGTGGCGGGCGGGACACGATCGAGGTGGCGGCCGAAATCGACCGGGTCCCACCACGCGTCGTCGGGTTCGTCGTGGGTGAGCCAGTCCTGGTAGAAGCCCGCCGCGTGTCCCGGTGACTGCGGTGTCCCCATCGCACAGCGGCAGCACCGCGGCCGCGGCCGCGATGGCCTTGGGCCCCGAGCGCTGGGCCCGGAGCACCTGGAGGTGGCCGCGCTCTTGATGGGCGAGTTGATGGAGCCAGGCCAGGCCGGTTTCGAGGGCGAAGCTGCCCCCCGGGTACACCACGGCGTCGCGGAAGCTCGAAGAGGTCACCGTCAGGGCCATAGCCCGTACGAAATCGGGCGGATCTTGCGCGACCGCCCACTGGGTCAGCCCCAGATAGCTCGGACCAAAGGTGAAGAGCTGGCCATCGAACCACGGCTGGTCGGCGATCCACGCCAGCGTGGCCTGGCCGTCGGCCGCCTCGTTGCGCATGGGATCCCACTCCCCACCCGAACCGAACGTCCCGCGGCAACTCTGAATGACGGTCTGGTAGCCGCGCTCGGCGAAAAGACGTCCCGCGATGCCGAGCTGGCGACGCCCATAGGGCGATCGCAACAGCACCGTCGGGGCCCGTCCGACTCGCACTGTGTTCGGGTACCAATGATCCGCCAGCAGCACCGCCCCGTCGGGCATCGCGGTGGAGCGGTCACGATCGACGCTGACCACGGTGGTGTCGGGGGCGGAAAGCTTGGCCAACTTCGCGACCAGGCGGCTCGCCAATGTCATGTTCAGCTCCCGTGCAGCAGCCCAATGACCACCGAATCGTAGAGTGCCTGCCAGCTGGCCTCGATGATGTTCTCCGACACCCCAATGGTGGTCCACGTGACCAGGCCGTCGGTGGTATCGACGAGGACCCGGGTCACGGCCCCAGTTCCTTGGCCCGCACTCAGCACGCGCACCCGGTAGTCGGTGAGATGGATTGATCCGAGGACCGGGAACTTGGGCTCGATCGCCGCTCGAAGCGCCGCATCGAGCGCGTTGACCGGACCGTTGCCTTCGGCGGTGGCCACAATGCGTTCGTCGCCGACATGGACCTTGACGGTCGCTTCGGTGGTGACCCCGAGCGCACTGGCGGTTGACGTGACCGAGTCGGCCGGGTCCGTGTGGTCGGTGATGACCCGGAATGACTCGACGCTGAAGTAGCCGGGCTTCCAGCCCGTCGCCCGACGCAACAACAGTTCGAGCGACCCGTCGGCCACTTCGAAGTGGTAGCCCTCGTGCTCGAGGCGCTTGAGCTCTTCGAGCACGCCACCGAGCAGGTCGCCATCGATCTCGAGGCCGAGTTCGGCCGCCTTCATGGCCAAGGTGGAGCGCCCTGCCATCTCCGAGACCACCACGCGCGTCCCGTTCCCAACGGCGTTGGGCTCGATGTGCTCGTAGAGGTCGGCGCTGCGGGCGACCGCGCTTGCGTGCAAGCCACCCTTGTGTGCGAAGACCGAGTTCCCGACGTAGGGCTGCTGGGGATTGGGCGAGATGTTGACGAGCTCGGCGATGTGATGGGCCACCGGGGTTAACAGCTCGAGGCGGTCGTTCGGGATGGTGCGGATGTTGAGTTTCAACGACAGGTTCGGGATGGCGGCCGACAGGTCGGTGTTCCCGGCCCGCTCGCCATAGCCGTTGATGCAGCCCTGGACCTGGGTTGCCCCGGCTTGGACCGCGACCAACGAGTTCGCCACCGCACACCCCGCATCGTTGTGGCAGTGGATCCCGAGTTGTGCGCTGGTGTGTTCGCGCACATCGGCCACCGCCGCGCCGATGTCGTCGGGGAGCGAACCGCCATTGGTGTCACACAGCACCAGCGCCTCGGCGCCCGCCTCTTCGGCCGCGCTGAGCACCCGAAGCGCGAAGTCGCGGTTGCGCCGGTAACCGTCGAAGAAGTGCTCGGCGTCGAGAAAGACCCGCAGGTCGTGCTTGATCAGGTACTCGATCGAGTCGCTGACCATGGCCACGCCTTCGTCGAGCGAGGTGCGCAGCGCCTCGGCGACGTGGCGATCCCAGGTCTTGGCCACGATGCAGGCGACCGGCGCCCCGGCCCCAATCAAGTTGGCCAGCACCGCATCCTCGTGGGGGGCGACGCCGGCGCGGCGCGTCGATCCGAACGCGACGAGCGTGGCCGTGGCCAGCTTCAGCTCCTTTTGCGCCCGGGCGAAGAACTCCACGTCTTTCGGATTCGCCCCGGGCCAACCGCCCTCGATGAAGGTGACGCCGAGGTGGTCGAGTTGCTCGGCCACGCGCAGCTTGTCATCGACCGAGAGCGACAACCCCTCTTGTTGACTGCCGTCGCGCAAGATCGTGTCGAAGATGTCGACCGAGGTCGGGAGGTCGGGCAGCTCGTAGTCGTGGGCGTGGTGCGTCTGGCCGTTGGCGTGGGTGTGGCGGGTCGCGCCGTGCTGATGTGCGGTGCCCTCACTCGACATGATCGAGCCAGTCCTTGTACTGATCGACCTCACCGCGGACGGTGGCGAAGTAGATCTCTTGGATCTTGGTGGTGATCGGTCCGGGCCGTCCGAGCCCGACCTCGCGGTCGTCGACCGAGCGGATCGGGACCACCTCGGCCGCGGTCCCCGACAAGAAGGCCTCGTCCGCCAGGTAGAGATCGGTGCGGATGATGGATTCGTGGCGCACCTCGATCCCGAGGTCATGCGCAATTGTTTCGATGGAGTGCTGGGTGATGCCGGCCAACGCACCGGCATCAGAGGTCGGTGGGGTGATGATGACGCCGTCGCGGACGATGAAGATGTTCTCCCCGGTGCATTCGCTCACCGTGCCGTTGGGAGCCAACAAGATCGCCTCGTCGTAACCGCCCTTGATGGCCTCGACCTTGGCCAGCGACGAGTTCACGTACATGCCAGTGCCCTTGGCCGCCGTCGGGACGGCGTTGGGATCGTGCCGGCGCCACGAGCTGATCTTCACCGACACACCGTTGGCCACGCCGTCGTCGCCGAGGTAGGTCCCCCACGGCCAGGCCGCGATCGAGACGTTGGTCGGGCTCGGCAGGGGGTTGAGTCCCATCTCGCCGTACCCCAAGAAGACCAGCGGGCGCAGGTAGCACCCGTCGGTCAGACCGTTGACCCGCACGACGTCACGGGTGGCGTCGATGATCTCGTCGACGGTGAAGGGGATCTCGATCATGAAGACCTTCGCCGAGGCGAAGAGGCGGCGGATGTGGTCGCCGAGCCGGAAGATGGCGACGCCACGCGAGGTCGGGTAGGCGCGGATGCCTTCGAACACGCCGGACCCGTAGTGCATCGTGTGGGTGAGCACGTGCACGGTCGCGTCAGCCCAGTCAACGAGCTCGCCGTCCATCCAGATCTTCTCCGTCGGGGTGATGGGCATGGTTCTCCTCAAAGCCTTTCTGCAATGGCGTCGCCCACGGCGTTCGTGGACAAGGACAAGGACGTCGCGGTCGGGTCGGACATGGCGTTGGTCTGTTCGCGTAGGGCCTTTTGCACCCGTTCGGCTGCCGCAAACTCGCCCAGGTGGGCCAGCATGAGGGCGGCCGAGTGGATGGCGGCGAGCGGGTTGGCCACACCCCGCCCGGCGATATCGTGCGCCGCTCCGTGGACAGGCTCGAACACCGAGGGCCCGCTTCGGGTGGGATTGAGGTTGGCCGATGCCGCGAAGCCAATCCCCCCACTCACCGCTCCGGCCAGATCGGTCAAGATGTCGCCGAAGAGGTTGTCAGTCACGATCACGTCGTAGCGCTTGGGCTGCTCGACCAGGTAGATGCAGGCCGCGTCGACGTGGTTGTAGTCCCAAGTCACGTCGGGGAACTCGGCGGCCACGTCGCTGACGGTTCGTTGCCACAGGTCGCCGGCGAAGGTCAGCACATTGGTCTTGTGCACCAAGGTGAGCTTGTGCTCGGGTCGGCTGTTGGCGAGTTCGAAGGCGTACCGCACGCAGCGCTCGACCCCGAAGCGAGTGTTGACCGAGCCTTGGGTCGCCACCTCGTGCGGCGTGTTGTGGCGCAAGAAGCCGCCTTCTCCGGCGTAGGTACCCTCGGTGTTCTCGCGAATGACGACGAAATCGGCCCCCTCGGCGATTGAACCGGGTACGCCGGTGAAGGGGCGCAAGTTGATGTAGAGATCCAACGAGAAGCGCAGCTTGAGGAGGAGTCCCCGCTCCAGCGTGCCGGGGGGCACCGAGGTGTCCCCGACTGGCGGTCCAATGGCCCCGAGCAAGATGGCGTCGAACGTGGAGAGCTCGGCGAGGGTCTCGTCGCTCAGCACCGTGCGGTCACGCAGGTACCGGGCCGCCCCGAGGTCGAAGTGCGTCGTGGTGAACTCCACCCCGGCCGCCCGGATCACCTTGAGCGCCTCCGCACAGACCTCGGGCCCGATCCCGTCCCCGCCGATGACGGCGATACGCCAACTGGTTGGAGTGGTCGTGCTGGTCACTTCGTGGTGCTCCTGTTTCTCGATCTGCGATGAATGGGCCGGGAATTGAAAAACCGCCCACCGAGTGGACGGTTCAACGGCGCGCGGGGATGCAGCGCGCCTAGTGAATAATGCCTACAACGTGCTCGGAGAGGTACATGCGCCAATAGTCTCTCGCAGCCAAGCGCCCTCGTCAACACAGCGGCGCCCCCGGTTCGACCCGAAGCGGGCGGATTCCGTCGCTGCGCGGGGGCGATTAGCCTGTATCGCGCCGCGGCGGTGCAGGGCACCCCGGGCCACCTCCACCGAAGGAAACGCAGTGACCAACGCATCTTCGAATGACACAGAAGCGACCCAGCTCACCCAAGGGACCTACGACCGCCTGCACGCGGAGTTGGCCGACCTGACCACGAGGGGCCGGGTCGAGATCGCCGAGCAGATCGAAGCCGCCCGCGCCCTCGGCGACCTCAAGGAGAACGGTGACTATCACGCCGCCAAAGACGCACAGGGCAAGATGGAGTCGCGCATCCGCCAGCTCCAGGCGATGCTCAAAGACGTCAAGCTTGTCGACGAGTCCGACGCCGGCGACGGCAGTGTCACCATGGGCAGCACGGTGACGCTGCGCTACGAGGGCGATGACGAGGACGATACCCAGCAGTTCTTTGTAGGCTCGATCGAAGAGCGCCAGGGCGATCTGCCGGTGCTCTCCCCGAGCGCGCCGCTCGGGCAGGTCCTCATGGGCAAGAGCGCGGGCGACACCGTCGAGTACACCGCTCCCGGCGGCATGCTCAAGGTGCAAATCGTCGAGGTGACCCACTGATGGCGACTCCCGCGCGACCTTGTCCGAGAAGATCTGGGACGCCCATGTGGTCCATGCCGCACCGGGCGAGCCCGACCTCTTGTTCATCGACCTGCACCTGGTCCACGAGGTCACCTCGCCGCAGGCCTTCGACGGATTGCGCCTGGCCGGCCGGACTGTCCGCCGACCCGACCTCACCGTCGCCACCGCTGATCACAACGTGCCGACCACCGACATCGACAAGCCGGTCGCCGACCCGATCTCGGCCCAACAACTCCAGGTCCTGACCGACAACTGCGATGAGTTCGGGATCACCTGTTACCCAATGGGCAATCCCAATCAGGGGATCGTCCACGTGATCGGGCCCGAACAGGGTTGGACCCAACCGGGTATGACCATCGTGTGCGGCGACAGCCACACGTCGACCCACGGGGCGTTCGGTGCCTTGGCGTTTGGGATCGGGACCAGCGAGGTCGAGCACGTGCTCGCCACCCAGACCCTCGGCCAGGTCCGCCCGGCCACCATGGCCGTCAATGTGGAGGGCACGTTGGCCGAGGGGGTCAGCGCCAAAGACGTCGCCCTCGCCATCATCGGGGCCATCGGCACCGGCGGGGGGATCGGCCACGTAATCGAGTACCGGGGCTCGGCCATCCGCTCGCTCTCGATGGAGGGCCGCCTCACTTTGTGCAACATGAGCATCGAAGGCGGGGCGCGGGCCGGATTGGTCGCCCCCGACGACACCACCATCGAGTACCTCAAGGGTCGCGATCACGCACCCACGGGCGACGAGTGGGACGCGGCCGAGGCGTATTGGCGCACGTTGGTCACCGACGAGGGCGCGACCTTCGACAAGGAGGTCACGCTCGACGCGTCGACCATCACCCCGCACGTGACCTGGGGCACCAATCCCGCCCAGGTCGTCGCGCTCAGCGCCAATGTCCCCGACCCAGCCACCATGGAGGACCCCGGCGAGCGTGATTCGGCCGAGCGGGCGCTCGAGTACATGGGACTCAAGGCCGGGACCCCCATCCGCGACATCCCCGTCGACACCGTGTTCCTCGGTTCGTGCACCAACTCGCGCATCGAGGACCTGCGGGCTGCGGCCGACGTGCTGCGGGGCCGGTCGGTCCACGACGGGGTGCGCGCCCTGGTGGTGCCCGGCTCGCACCGGGTCAAACAACAGGCCGAATCAGAGGGCCTCGACAAGATCTTCTTGGCGGCGGGCTTCGAGTGGCGCGAGCCGGGGTGCTCGATGTGTCTGGCCATGAACCCCGACAAGCTCGCCGTGGGCGAGCGCTGCGCGTCCACCTCGAATCGAAATTTCGAAGGCCGCCAAGGCCGAGGTGGGCGGACCCATCTGGTCTCCCCCGTCGTCGCCGCCGCCACCGCGGTGGCCGGTACCTTCGCCAGCCCCGAGGACCTGAGCTGATGGAAGCGGTCACCGTCATCACCGGCCGGGCCGTCCCCCTCGATCGCACCGACGTCGACACCGACCAGATCATTCCCTCCGACTGGCTCAAGCGGGTCGAACGGACCGGGTTCGGTGCCGGGTTGTTCTCCGAGTGGCGCGACGACCGCGACTTCGTCCTCAACCATCCCGAGTTCGTCGGGGCGACGGTGCTGGTGGCCGGCCACAACTTCGGCACCGGCTCGTCGCGCGAGCACGCGGTATGGGCCCTCATGGATTACGGCTTCGAGGCCGTCGTCTCGTCGCGCTTCGCCGACATTTTCCGCAACAACTGCCATCAAGCAGGGGCTCGTCCCGGTCCAGGTCACACCCGAATTCGCCACGACCTGATGAAGGCGGTCGAAGCCGACCCCGCGCTCGAGATCACCATCGACGTGGCCCGGGGCACCATCGAGGCACCGGCCGCCGGCCTGGCGGCCGAGTTCCCGCTCGACGAGTTCACCCGCCAACGCCTGCTCAACGGTTGGGACGACATTGGGCTCTCCTTGCGCCACAGCGACGCCATCTCGGCCCACGAGGAGCGGCGACCGAGCCACCTGCCGTCGGCCCAGTCGACGACCTAGTCGACGGCGACGGGCACCAGCTCGAAGGCGCCGACATCGACCAGCCCCTGGTCGGTCAGCCGCAGCTCGGGGATCACCGAGAGCCCGAGAAAACTCATGTGCATGAATGGGGCGCCAATGGTCGTCCCGAGCGTGCGGGCGGCGTCGACGAGATGATGGAGCCCAATGGCCACGTCGGGCGCGGCCAGGTCGCTCATCAACCCGCCAATGGGCAGGGCCAGTTCGGCCAGCACGGTGCCGTCGTCGTCGACGGCCACCTGCCCGCCCCCGAGTTCGGCCAGCCGGGCCACCGCCGCCGCCATCGCCACCGGCCCGTGCGCACCGGCGGCGCCGACCGCCATGGCGTTGTGGGCGTCGTGCCCGACCGTCGAGGCCAGCGCACCGCGGCGAAGACCGAAACCGTGCACCCACCCAAGGCCGATCCGTCCGGTGTTGCGGTGACGCTCGACCACGGCCAGCCGGGCCACTTCGGCCGCGGGATCCGACGGGTCGGTGATCAGCGACGCCGTGTTGAGCGAGCCGTCGCGAATGCCGATGGTGCGGGCCCGTGAACCGGCACGGTGGCCAATGTCGAACGAGGAGGGCGGGGGCGGCACCGCCAGATGGACGGATCGACGCATGAAGGCAGGAGCCGGGGTGGAGGGCACGGCCCCGTCTCGGATCCGTCCGTCGGCAGCGACCAGGCGGCCGCGCTGGAAAACCCGGTCCGGCAGGAACCCCGCCAGGGTGTCGAAACACAAGATGTCGGCCTGGTAGCCCGGGCCGAGCGCACCCAGTTCGCTGAAGCCGTGGTACTCGGCCGGGTTGAGGGTGGCCATGATCAGGGCATCGATCTCGCTGACTCCGGCCCGAACCGCGAGATTCAAGCAGTCGTTGAGGTGACCGACGTCGACCAGGGTGTCGGGTTCACGGTCGTCGCTGCACAGCGCCACGTGGTCCGTGCCGTGAGCGAGGACCGTGGGAATGAGGTCGGCCAGGTTCTGGCTGGCGGAGCCCTGTCGGATGAAGATCCACATCCCCTTGCGCCGCTTCTCTTCGGCTTCTGCGAGCTCGGTGCACTCATGGTCGGACTCAACGCCCGCAGCCAGGTAGGCGTCGAGGTCCCGGCCGAGCACCCCGGGTGCGTGGCCGTCGACCCGGCGACTGCCAGCCGTGGCGATGCGGGCCAGCATCTCGGGATCACCGGCGATGACGCCGGGGAAGTTCATGACTTCGGCGACCCCGATGGCCGCGTGCTCGTGCTGCAACGCAGCCACGTCGGCGGCGAAGAGTTCGGCACCGGGGCTCTCGAACTTCGACGCCGGCACGCAACTGCTCGCGCAGACCCCGAACGTAAAGGGCAGTTCGCTCGCCGCTTCGATGAGGGCGGCGACTCCTCGGATACCGAACACATTGGCAATCTCGTGCGGGTCGGCCGCGACCGTGGTCGTCCCGAGCGGGAGCACGGTGCGCACGAACTCGTCGACCCACAACTTGGTCGATTCGAGATGCATGTGTGCGTCGATCAGGCCGGCGGTGACCGCGGCGCCGTCGAGATCGATGGTCTCTTTGGCTTCGCGCTCACCCCAACCGGCGATGACGCCGTCGGCGATGGCCAGGTCGGTGCGCACCCATTCGCGCGTGGAAGGGGACAAGACCCGCCCACCGCGCAGCAACAGGTCGGCCGGAGCATCGCCGCGGGCGACGGCGAGGACGTGGGGCGAGGACGGGGCGCGGGCCATGGTGCAGCGTAAACCGAACGACATGTGCGATTCATCAACCGCGGCATGTCAGGATCGGGGCATGTTGACGCTTCGACCCATGACCGACGCCGACGTCGAAGGTGCCGTCGAGGCGTTCGACAGCGGCTTCTTAGCCATGCGCGCCCGCTACGGGCTGCCGGTGACGGCGAACTCCTTGCAGAACGAGCGCCGGCGCCAGATTCGCACCCGCCATTTCCTCGTCACCGACCCCGAAGGCTCATGGGTGGCCGACGACGAGGGCAAGATCGTCGGGATGTCCCAAGCGACAGTGCGCGAGGGCTACTGGCTGTTGTCCCAGCTCGGTACTATCCCCGGCCGCCAGGGTCGCGGACTCGGACGCGAGCTTTTGCGCCTCGCCCTCTCCCACGGGGATCCCGAGGGCCCGGGCACCATCCAGTGCTCCGCGCGACCCCAAGGCCATGGCGCTGTACTTCACGTTCGGTTTCACCATGCACCCGGTGGTGGCCGGGTGGGGACACGTGCGGCCGAACACGGTGACCCGACCAAGCGACGTCACCCGGCTCGAGCCTGACCAGGTCACGAGCCGTGAGCTCGATCTGGTCAATGCCATCGACCGCTCCGTGCGCGGCTCGGCCCGGGCCATTGACCTGCCAGTGATGCTGGCCGAGGAAGGCAGCCGGCTGTTGTTACACGAAGACCAGGCCTACGCCGTGGCCAAGGACGAGCGCATCGTGACCCTCGGGGCCACCAACGAGTCCTCGGCCGCGCTGGTGCTGCGCACGATGTTGGCCGAATCGCCGCCCGGCGAGACCATCGAGGTCAACTGGCTCACGTCACGCCAACAATGGGCCATCCGTGAACTCATCGCGGCCGGCATCGAGCTCCAGCCCTACGGCCCGGTGATGGTGCGCGGGATGGACGGCCCACCGAGCCCGTACATCCCGAGCGGCGGCTACGGCTGAGCGGCGGCTACGGGCCGCCTGGCCGTGGCCGTCGCCGTCGCCCCCCACTGTCCCTGTCCCCATACGGCACATTCGGGCTAGTTGCGAATGTGGCTCGGACGTCGTGATCACCCTCCTCCGCTGTGCTGAAAGTAGGCCAAGAGAAGTGGGCACGATGATGCGATCAGCAAAACAAGGTGTGGAAGCGTTGCAGCGCCCGGAGCAACCACAGCTTCTACCCGCTTCAGATTGCAACTGAAGGGTGGGTTTCCGATCGGCAAGTTTCCGGCGATGGGGTTCAATCGATACCGGATAGGCACATCACCTTCCTCGTTGATCGCTGACATCACGGCCCTGTTCCATTTGCCCTTCACGGGAAATGAGAGAGTGCCGAGCGTCCCAAATGTCATCGAGCAGCCCTCATTGCGGTCCCAGTGACTGCCCGTAACCGTGCAGATACTCTCTCCCCTCGCATCTACCCACTGGTGGGATCCCTCCTTCGGAGGCTGCATCGGCCTCTCCTCATATGTCAGTGAAGTGTCTGCGATCGAAGATGGCTTGAAGATGCGATGGGTCATGGTTACCCAGACTCGCTCATTCTGCGCAACAAGTTCCCACTTCCCCCAGCCGATCTTGCGCCACGAAAGGTGGGTCCCCGGGAGATCCGGAAATACCAACCATTCGCGTTCGGCCTCGACCCTCGCGTGCTTCCTGACTGCGGAATTAGTTGCCACGCTTGTCATGCTAGATCCGCGTTGCTCACGGGTCGATGTACATCACCCCTGCCCCCGAACGCCGGTTATACGGGTGATCGAGCGGTGCCGACCGGCACGTCGGGGTCAGCCTGACCGATGCTTCAACTGATAGTCAGGACCGCTCGCAGGCTGCCCCCCAAACAAGGGCAATCTAAGGTTGCTGTGTGGATGGCAGGCAGATTCGCTATGTCGAATTTCGACAATCGCTTGGGGGCTACAACCGAGACGACGTAGACGATCTACATCCAGTTTCGCGATCCGCCCGATGGAAGGGCTATTACCGGGGCGATGTGGACGACTTCATGGAGCTCCTCCGGACATCGAAGGATCTCGTTGGCCTCGCGGAGGGGTCGGTCCCACCGCAAAGTTCCATCATTCGAAATACCAACTCTCGTAAGCCCGGCGTGTCCCTCATGAAGTAAGCGCCGTGAGCAGAGGAAGCGTGACCGGGCGGCAAAGGAGAGGCGTGAGAAGGAAGAACTGGAGAAGCTAGCGGCATTCCCAACGTTGCCCGGAACTCACATTCGGTGTCGACGATCTGCTGATTCCAAGCATACGTTTGAGTTCTACAGAGTGGCTACCGCCGCTCCAATCGTGACCGCGTACAACCGCTTTGACTACTGGCAGCCGACAAAGATCACCATCGGCGGTGCGTCCTACTTGGTGAAGCGCCAGCGCTGGGGATGGAAACCTCACGCCGAGGTAATTGATTCGCGGACTGGTCGGACGGCAATCAGGACGACGGGGAGGCACTACGATCACGTTCAATCGACTCAGGTGTACCTCTCGGAGGATCGCACCCTCACGTTTCCCGTACGGGGGATGAGTCGATGGCGCTCTGAGATGTCGGCGATTGATGCTGAATCTAAGACCTGGATTCGGTTCAGGTTGCAAGCCAGTATGTCCGACTCCCGACCCTGGATCCAAAACGCGCTAATCCTCATTGAGCCGGACATTGGCGTCACCACCGAAGTGCTGCTCACTGTTGGTCTCATGGCGGGAAGTCTGGATGCCTTCTTCCAAGAACGACCAGGCTCCGGCCGTGTGATGTGTTCGGACTCAGGTCCGATTCAAGGTGACCTGATTCCACGGAGCACTTCGTTCATGACCCTAGGTGCCCCACATCGCCGGGACAGAGGCGCCGCGGTGCATCTCAACTGGGCCGTGGGTCACGGCTGAGCGACACGAACGAGTGAATTCGACTTGACCTAGCCAGGGGCGATCGTGCGGGCTCTTTCGATCCAGTCCTGGGCGACTCGACCGTCGAAAGGCGGCTCGTTTCGCTCAATCAGTTCGAGAACGGTTCTGGCGGCGTCCTCAGCGCCCACAATCACCTCAGTGGGGTAATCGAGTGCAACCTGGTGGGCTGCGAACTCATCCCGATCAACGATTTCGGCTCGCCCGTCTCTGTAGCGAACCACGTCCAAATCCAGATCGACGTACTCAACGTGATCCACATCGAGGTCGACAGGGGTGCAGATGTCCACGTAAATGCTCACCTCGGGATGCCCGATCCACCATCCAGGCACCCACCATGCATCAGGTGAGACCAAGTAGACCGCATCCTGTTCGGTGACGACGGACGAATTCTCCCCCAGGAGGATGGTGCGTCCTGCTCGACCCCACAGCCAGGTCCCGAAATTGGTCACTGCCCAAGAGGTCAACATGGCCGAACCTATGGCGCCTTCCGTCCCATTTCTTGGAGAGGTATTCCACTTCACTACTGTCGCGCACCTGCCCCCATACGCCGGGTGAGAGTCAATCCGACCTACGGGTGACCGTACTTTTCATCTAAAGCATCCCTCGCCCGAGGCCCGACGATCACGCTGTGACGAAGACCGCAGGTGCAAGCAAAACTCTCCTCGTCGTCCGCCACTCGGGTCATCTCAGGCGGCCAGGGAAGTTCCACCATCTCGCCGGTAGTGGGACAAATGACACCCCAAGTGCCCTCGGTCGGACCGTCATTGCTCACGGACACCCAAGGTAGTCGTGAGTGCCCCAGTACGCCGGGACTGGGCGTGACCCATCGGTCCAAGGTGCCCTAATTGATGCCCACCTGGTGCATGAGGTTCAGCGTGTTCCCGGTCAGTGTCACGGTCTTGGCGATCTGACTCGTCGAGGGGGCGGCGCTCACATTAGGCGGAACACCTTCACCTGGCTGGGTAACGCCGTAGGGGCTGACGACGAACACGATGTTGCCCCGTTGGGTGATCGAGGCGATGCCACCAGATCTCGGATCACCAACAGCGCATTTTCCATGGGCCGTCGGCATGGCAGCTGGGGCACCTTTGGGTGCGTGATTGGGATTAGGGCCGTTCCCTTCGAATATGCACAACTCCAGATCCAACCACCGTGATGGCGTACTCACTGGCCCGTTGCCCTTCAGCGCCACGGGCCGACCCCCAACCAGGGCTACCAAGGCAGGGGGCGGGTGAAGGTAAAAGGCAGTCGCTGCTCTCGAAGTGGGAAATTCGTAGAACGAGATCCCTTCGAGAGAATCATCGGGACCCGTCACACCGGTCAGTAGAGGCATTGTGGATACTCCCGAGATGACGTGGTGTCCGATCCTTTGGATTGGACTCCACGTAGATGGTGTCCCGGCAACTCGCTTGCCAACGAGGGGGTTCGTGGTAGTGGTGGACGCTGCCGATGTGCCACCACACGCTGCGATCAGGATGGGAAGCCAGACCAATCCGAGCAGAAGCTGTCGTCCCGATCTTCTGCGCACTGCATCCCCATTCCGATCAATTAATCAGAACCCTACCGGCCGCTCCGTACCGTCGGGCTTGTGCGTGGCTGATCAACACATCAGTGGTACGTGGTTTCGATGGCACGAATCCGTATCTGGGGGGTAACCCTTGAGCTTCGCCCGATTGGCGAAACCACGCTGTCGCCCCGTGCAGACTTCGGACCAATCATCGGAGCAAAGGATCAAGTGAGTATCCAGCAGCCATCCCTGGGGTCCCGTAGGAATGTCGTCTCGGCTCACTTCGGGGCACGATGGGACGACGGGACGAGCGATCTGTGAGCTACTCAGAGCGGAGGAGGCATCGGCTGATGAATGCCATGGACCAACTGTTCCAGTCCGTGTCTACGACTGTGAGATGGGAAAGTTCGCCCATGCAACTTGACCGACGTCCCAGCCGTGGCCATCTAGGATCTGCCGGATTCGTTGTCGTCGGCGCATTCAATAATGATTCACTTTTGGTCTGGCGGTAATCGTTCGTCAGATTGGGGCCCCGTGACCCACTACGCCTAATTTGCGCTGGGCCAACGATTAAGCCGCCAGTCGGGTTTCGTATTCATCTGCCCGGGGACTTAGCGCGTCGGATTGGGTGCGGACCAGCGGTACTTGGTCCACCCGCGCGGCGCTTGGGCCCCGAGGCCCTCGTAGAGCGCGATGGCGTCGCGGTTCCAGTCGAGCACCTCCCATTCGAGACGGCCGTCGGTGCGGGCACGCAGGTCGGCCAACAGCGCGCTGGCGTGGCCCCGGCGCCGGTGCGCCGGTCGGATGTAGAGGTCTTCGAGCCAGATGCCGGTGCGGCCGAGGAAGGTCGAATAGGTGCGGAACCAAAGCGCGTGCCCGACGATCGCCGTGTCGTCGCCCTGGGCGTCATTGACCGCCACGGTGGCGAAGACGACGGCACCGGGCCCGAACAATGCGTCCGCCAGTCCGCTTTCGGTCGCGACCAGCTGATCTTCGAGGTGCTCGAAGGATGCCAGCTCGGCGATCATGGCGAACAGCTCGGGCACATCGTTCGGGCGGGCCTCCCTGATCACCTCGTGCGGGCCCGATTCACCGCCGAGACCACTGCGCTGAGCGACGCGTCGAGGATGGAGGAGTCACGACCGACACCCCACCACGTGTTCCCCTCTGTGTCGGCACATTCGACGTAGGCCACCGCGGACGCTCCCGACCCTTGCGTCAGGGCGTGCTCGGAATAATCCTTGACCTCGAAGTCGAGGCCGAACTCGGCGCGCAGCGCCGACACCAGCGCATCGATCGGACCATTGCCCTCCCCGCGGACAGTGCGGTGCGCCCCGTCGACGAGCAGTTGGGCGGTGACCGAGGTGTGCCCCTGCCCGGTCGCAACTTCGCTCGAGACCAGCCGGAGACCGGCGTCCTCGGCGAGGTAACTCTGCGTGAAGGCGTCCCACATGGCGCCTGGACCAATGACGGTGCCGCTCTCCTCGGTGATGGCCTGGACGGTCTTGGAGAACTCGACCTGGAGGCGCCGGGGCAGATCCAAGCCGTGCTCGGTGTCCATCAGATAGGCCACCCCGCCCTTGCCCGACTGGCTGTTGACCTGGATGATCGCCTCGTAGGTGCGCCCCGTGTGCTTGGGGTCGATCGGGAGGTAGGGCACCTCCCACTCGGGGTACTCGTCGCCAATGGCCGCCATGCCCTTTTTGATGGCGTCTTGGTGCGACCCCGAGAACGCCGTGTAGACGAGGTCGCCGGCATAGGGGTGCCTCGGGTGGATGGGGAGCCGGGTGGCGTATTCCGCGACCCGTCGGACCTTCTCGATGTCTGAGAAATCCAGGGTCGGGTCGATGCCCTGGGAGAAGAGGTTCATGGCCAGCGTCACGATGTCGACGTTGCCGGTTCGCTCCCCGTTGCCGAACAAGGTGCCCTCGACGCGGTCCGCCCCGGCCAGCACGGCCAACTCGGCCGCGGCCACCGCCGTCCCGCGGTCGTTGTGCGGGTGCAAGCTGAGCACCACCGCGTCACGGTGCTTGATGGTCCGGCTGAACCATTCGATGACGTCGGCGTAGACGTTGGGGGTGTACATCTCGACGGTGGCGGGAAGATTCAAGATCATCGGCCGCTCGGGGGTCGGTTCGATGACGTCCATCACCGCTTCGCAGATCTCCACTGCGAAATCGGGCTCGGTGCCGGTGAAGCTCTCGGGCGAGTACTCGTAGCGGATGGCGGTGTCGGGGACCGACTGCTCGAACTTCTTGCACAACCTCGCCGCGTTGACGGCGATGTCGATGATGCCGGCCTTGTCAAGGCCGAAGACGACCCGGCGTTGGAGTTCTGAGACCGAATTGTAGAAGTGCACCACCGCGCTGTGGGCACCGACCAGGGACTCGAAGGTGCGCTCGATCAACTCCTCGCGGCACTGGACGAGGACCTGGATCTCGACATCGTCTGGGATGAGGTCCTCTTCGATGATGAGCCGCTGGAAGTCGAAGTCGGTCTGCGACGCGGAGGGGAAACCGACCTCGATCTCTTTGAACCCGACCGCCAACAGGGTCTCGAAGAGGGCCAGCTTGCGCTCCGAATCCATTGGATCGATGAGCGCCTGATTGCCGTCTCGCAAATCAACGCTCGCCCACCGGGGCGCCTTGGTGAACTGGCGGTCGGCCCAGGTGCGGTCAGACAGGACGAGCGGGACGTGCGAGCGGTACTTGTCAAAGGGCATCGGGTCACACGGCAGGGCCAGGCGACCCCGCTGCATGTCGTCTCCGCTCCCTTCGTGTTCGATGGCCATTTGGGTTCTCCTTGTCTGGTTGTTTGGGCTGCGATGGCGGGTCCGGTGTCGGTGCAACAAAAAACCCCCTGGCCGAAGTGGCGCAGGAGGTTGCGAGCGAACGCTATGTGGCGTTCGCCGTCAGGTAAGCAGCAGGTTGGTCGAGATGGACCGTGTCATCGTGATCTCGATTGTCCCACCGCCGGTCGTACTCGTCAAGGGCGGCGCTCAGCCCTTCTTGGCACCGAAGCGGATGATGTTGTCGTCTGGGTCGCGGTGGGCGGCTTCAATGACCCCAAAGCCCGGATCGAATAGATCGCCGGTCTCGCCCACGCCAGTGCCCACCCACTCGGCGTGCAGGGCCTCGGCGTCGTCGACCCCGAAATACACCGCGGCGGCCGCCGCAGGCGTCATGGCGTCCCCGACCTCGTGAAAATGGAGATTGAATCCGTCACGCGATGCGGTGGCGTAGCCCGACGCGTGCACCGACACGCCGAAGCCGAGCGCGGGTAATGGGCGGCCGTCCGCTCGATGTCGCGCACTGAAAGGATGGGGGCGAGGCTGACGAGTCGGGCCATGGGCGCTCACGATACGACATTGCTTCCCCACTAGCCTGGGTGCATGCGCCGAGCTCTCATTCCTGTTCATCCGCGTCGCGCTTGTGGTCGGCGTCTTCGCCGCCGTGCGCCACCTCCTCCTCGAACGCGCCCCCGAACACGGGGTGAGTGGCGAGCCGGTGCTCGGCAGCCTCGACACCTGGCCGAGTGTGCCGCGTCGCGTTAGAGACTGACGCGGTGGACGTCGAGGATGCCGTCGTCGCCACGGAGCTGATCGACCACCGCATCTGAGGCCGGCGAGGTCGTCGAGATCACCATCATGGCGGTGTTCTCCGTCGGACTCGGCCCGACCGCCATCGACGAGATCGAGATGCCCGCCGCGCCGAGGTCGGTGCCAACGATGCCGATCATGCCGGGCCGGTCGTCGTTGCGCACCACCAGCATGTGGTGGGCCGGTGCCACCTCGACGATGTGGTCGTCGACCATGGTCACGCGCGGCTCGGTGCGCAGTCCGGCCGTGCTGAGGGTGCCCGAGACCGAGTGTGACGCAGAGCGCAGCGTGATGAGGGATTTGTAGTCGGCCGAGGTGGCGGTCGAGGTCTCGCGGACAACCAGTCCACGCTGCTCGGCCAGTTGGGGCGCATTGACATAGGAGACCGGCTCCTCGGTCGATCCGGCGAAGATGCCCTTGAGCGCGGAGAGGGTCAAGATCCCGGTGCTCACCGAGGCCAGCTCGCCCTGGCATTCGATCTCGAGCCCGTCGGGCAGCCCGTCGTGCAGGCTGGCGAAGAACCGGCCCAGCTGCTCGGCCAGCGACATGAAGGGGCGCACCACGTCGGACACGTCTCTGGCCGCGACATTGACCGCGTAGGGCACGAAATCTCCGGCCAAGGAGAGCAGGACCTGCTCGGCGATGGTGACCCCGGCCTTGTCCTGGGCCTCTTCGGTCGACGCACCGAGGTGGGGGGAGACCACGACGCCGGGCAAGGCGAACAGCGGCGATTCGGTGCAGGGTTCTTTGGCCCACACATCGATACCCGCCCCGGCCACGATCCCGTTGGTGATCGCCTCGGCGAGGGCCTCCTCGTCGACGATGCCGCCGCGGGCCGTGTTGATGATCCGGATGCCCGGCTTGGCCTTGGCCAACAGGTCGCGTCCGAAGAGGCCGAGGGTCTCGGGGGTCTTCGGGGTGTGGATCGAGACGAAGTCCGCCTCGCCCACCAGTTCTTCGATGCTGACCAGGCGCACGCCCATGGCCTTGGCCCGCTCGGGGGCGACAAAGGGGTCGAATCCAATCAGCTCCATGCCAAAGGCGAGGGCGCGCTGGGCGACGAGGGACCCGGCTCGACCGAGGCCGACGACCCCGAGCACCTTGCCGTGCAGTTCGACGCCCTCCCACTTGGAGCGTTCCCACCGCCCTGCCACCAGGGCGGAGTGGGCCTGGGGCACGTTGCGGGCCTGGGCCAGCAGCAGGGCCATGGCCTGTTCGGCCACCGACAAGATGTTCGACGTCGGGGCGTTGACCACCATCACCCCGCGTTCGGTCGCCGCGGTGACATCGACGTTGTCGAGCCCGACCCCGGCCCGGCCCACCACCTGGAGGGAGGTCCCTTCCGCCAACACGTCGGCGGTGACTTGGGTGGAACTTCGGATGATGAGGGCGTGCGCGCCGACGATCGCCGACAACAGTGCGTCGGGGCTCAGGCCTTCTTGGACATCGACCTCGTGTCCGGCCCGGGCCAACAGGTCCAGGCCGCTCTGGGCGATTTTTTCGGTAACTAGTACACGTGCCACCGCAGTGGTCTCCTTGCTCCCCCGCTCAACGAACGTTGCCGGTCAGTCTTGCGCTTCGGCGAAGAGCTCGGCCAGCCGGGTCACCCCGACCTCGAGATCCTCGTCACCCAAGGCGTAGGACATGCGGAAGTACCCGGGGGCGCCGAACGCCTCACCGGGGACCACCGCCACCTTGGCCTCGTTGATGCACACCTCGGCCAGCTCGGCGCTGGTACTCGGGCGCTGCCCCCGCAGCTCCTTGCCCAAGAGCCCCTTGACCGACGGATAGGCGTAGAACGCCCCTTGTGGCTCGACGCAGACGACGCCCTCGATCTCGTTGAGCATGCGAAAGATGCTCTGGCGCCGGCGGTCGAAGGCGGCACGCATCATGGCCACGTCCTCGAAGCCCGCCCGACACCGCGGCGAGGGCGGCGCGTTGGGAGACGTTGGCGACGTTGGACGTCTCGTGGCTCTGGATGTTGGTCGCCGCCGTGATGGCGTCGTTCGGGCCGATCAACCATCCGACCCGCCACCCGGTCATGGCGTAGGTCTTGGCCACCCCGTTCGCCACCAGGCACCGCTCGGCCAACTCGGGCACCACCACGGGCATCGAGTGGTGCTCCGCACCGGCGTAGACGAGGTGCTCGTAGATCTCGTCGGTGAGCACCCACAAACCGTGCTCGACCGCCCAGCGACCGATCGCCTCGATCTCTTGGCGCGGGTAGACCGCACCGGTTGGGTTCGAAGGAGATACGAAGAGCAGCGCCTTGGTCCGCGGCGTGCGGGCCGCCTCGAGGTCTTCGACCGAGCTGCGGAACCCCGTGGTCTCGTCGGAGTTCACAAACACCGGCACCCCGCCGGCCAACATGATCGATTCGGGGTAGGTGGTCCAAAACGGGGCCATGACGATGACTTCGTCGCCCGGGTCGCACAGCACCGCGAAGGCGTTGGCCACGGCCTGCTTGCCCCCGTTGGTGACCAGCACCTGGGAGGAGGTCACCGCCAGGCCCGAGTCGCGCCGCGTCTTGGCCGCGATCGCCTCTTTGAGCGCGGGGATGCCTGCGGTCGGGGTGTAGTGGTGGTTGGCCGGATCACCGCAGGCCTCGACCGCGGCCTCGACGATGTGGGCCGGGGTCGGGAAGTCCGGCTCACCGGCACCGAAGCCAATGACGTGCTCGCCGGCCGCCTTGAGCGCCTTGGCTTTGGCATCGACGGCCAGGGTGGCCGATGGGGACACCGCGGCGGCGCGGCGGGAAATCCGGCGATGTTCGGTCTCGGTGGCTGAGGCGTTCGTCACGGGTGCAATGATCTCATACGTGCCCGATACCCCCAACATCACCATCCCGACCGAGCTGTTGCCCCAAGACGGCCGCTTCGGATCCGGCCCTTCGAAGGTCCGCCCCGAGCAGATTGCTGCACTCACCGAGGTTGCAACGACCTACATGGGGACCAGTCACCGCCAAAAGACCGTCAAGTCCCAGGTGGGTCGCCTCCGCCAGGGCATGGCGGACCTCTTCTCGCTCCCCGACGGCTACGAGGTCGTGCTCGGCAACGGTGGGACCACGTGTTTTTGGGACGCCGCCACCTTCGGGCTGATCCGCGAGCACAGCCAGCACCTGAGCTTCGGCGAGTTCTCTTCGAAGTTCGCCGCCTGTGCGAAGAGTGCACCTCACGTGAGCGACCCCGAGATCATCGTGTCCGAGGTCGGCACCCACCCACTCGCCCGCGCCGACGAGTCGGTGGATCTCTACGCACTGACCCACAACGAGACCTCGACGGGGGTGTCGATGCCGATACTGCGCCCGACGGGGGCGGCCCTCCCCGCTGACGGGGGCGGCTTGGTGGCCGTCGATGCCACGTCGGGGGCCGGGGGGCTGCGCGTCGATCCCCACGAGTTCGACGTGTACTACCTGGCCCCGCAGAAGTGCTTCGCGGGCGACGGTGGACTGTGGATCGCACTCATGTCCCCCGCCGCGCTCGAGCGGGTCGAGCAGATCTCGGCCTCAGGCCGCTGGATCCCGACGTTCTTGGATCTAAAGACCGCGGTCGACAACTCGGTGCTCGACCAGACCTACAACACCCCGGCCCTCGCCACCATCTACCTGCTGGCCGAACAACTCGACTGGATGAACGCACACGGGGGGCTCGAATGGACGACGGCGCGCTGCGACCGCTCGGCCGAGATCCTCTACACCTGGGCCGAGCAATCCGGATTCGCCCGACCGTTCGTGGAGAACCCCTATCAGCGCAGCCATGTGGTCGGGACCATCGACTTCGTCGACGCCATTGACGCGTCGGCGATTGCCGCCACTCTTCGGGCCAATGGCATCGTCGACACCGAGCCGTACCGCAAGCTCGGCCGCAATCAGCTCCGGATCGCCATGTTCCCCGCCATCGAGCCCGACGACATCGCATCGTTGTGTGCCTGCATCAATTACGTGGTGGGCGCACTGGCCAACGCCTGAGCGCGCCGCCACCACGAAGCACTACTCGTCGCCCACGGGTGACCGAGCGAGGGCGGGGGGTGCCTTGCGCACCCAGGCCTCGGTGAGGAGTTCATAGACAAGCTCGGTGCGCACCGCCTTGAGCTCGACGACAACGCCTGCGAGCCGGGTTCCCCAATACAACGGTGCGCACGCCGCCGGGTCCTCGGCCACGGCGGCGGTGACCTCGGGTTCGGCCACCATGACACGAAGGTGGCCGGGGTCGGGAACGGTGGCGAAGATCTTGTTGCGCACCCGGTACGCAGTCATCTCATGGTGCTCGCTCTTGGGTCACCTCGGGCAGCGATAGCGCGAAGGTGCGCGCCTCGTCCTGTGTGCTCGATGGACGTGCCGCTTCACGAGTCGAGAGCCCGCGAACCGCTCGCCCCAGCCCGGCTCGGGTGACTCGTGCAGGCGGCTCTGGCGCATGGCGACCTTCCGTGTTCGAACAGCACCAGTTTGTCCGACTCGCCGCCTGGGCGCCGCGTCGAATCCCCCCGTGGCTCCACAACGCCAGATGACGACGCGAAGGCGGTGGCGGGGCGGGGCGCGAGTCTGCTCAACTCTGCGCCACGCAGCGTCGCCCCACGAGGTCGGATCGGCGAAGCGGGAAGAAAGGGAGGTCAGGTGTACACATTGCGCTTCGACATGCGCGCCCCGTCGAGCGGCGCGCGCTCGGTCGACCTCTACGGCGCCGCCCTCGAGATGACGGCGTGGGCCGAGTCACGCGGGGCGGTGGCGGCGATCGTCTGCGAGCACCACGGGCAAGGCGACGGCTACCTCCCCGCACCCATGATCCTCGCCAGTGCCCTCGCGGCGCGGCACCACCTCGATCCAGATCGTCGTCGCCGCGGTGGTGTTGCCGCTCCATGACCCGGTGCAGTTGGCCGAAGAGATGGTCGTCCTCGACATCATCAGTGGTGGTCGCCTCAGCTACGTGGCGGCCCTCGGTTACCAAAGGGACGAATACGAGATGTTGGGCGTCGACTTCTCGCGCCGTGGCCGCATCGCCGACGACTCCCTGGCCGCCCTCTTGGCAGCCAAGACCGGACGGCCCTTCGACTATGGCGGCCGCACCGTCACCGTGACGCCCCCACCGCTGACCGAGGGCGGCCCCAATGTCGCGTGGGGCGGTGGCAGCGAGGCCGCGGCCAAGCGGGCCGGTCGCTTCGGCCTTGATTTCTTCGCCCAGTCAGGCGACGAATCGCTGCGCACCGTCTATGAGGCGGCAGCGCAAGCAGCCGGTCACGCACCGCGCTCGTGCTTCCTCCCGCCCAACGACGCGGCGACCACGCTGTTCGTCGCCGACGACCTGGACGCCGCGTGGGCCGAACTTGGTCCCTACCTGCTCCATGACGCGCGGTGCTACGCCGCCATGAATCCGGGGAAAGAGGGGTCGACCAGCTTCTCGTTCGCTTCTTCGATCGACGAGCTGCGCGCCGAGGACCGGAGCCATCGGATCGTGACGGTCAGAGAGGCGGTCTCGATGGTGCGCTCGGGAGAGGTTTTGGCGCTGCACCCCCTCGTCGGCGGGTTGCCGCCGGCACGTTGCCTGTCCCTACCTGCGCCGGGTCGCCGACGAGGTGATGGCCTCTCTTTGACGATCGCCGCGCCCCCCAACGAGGTGGCGTGGGTCAATCCGGCGCCGAAGATGCGGTCGGGCCGAGGTAGAGGATCTCGTCGAGCGTCACCCCTTGGTGCTCGAAGGAAATGGACCCGCATCGTCGCCACCCGCAGCGCTCGTAGAGGGCAATCGCGGTGGTGAAGCGGCTTGCACACGTCGAGGATCGGATGGCGCTGGCGCTGGCGCGCCTCGTGGGCGGCTCTCTCGAGCAACGCCCGGCCGACACCTGCGTGTCGATGGTCGTGGGTCGACCAGCAGTCGGGCCACGACACCGAGCTCGTCGGCCGCACAACCAAGGGCAGTGGTGGCGCGATCCATCAAGTCGGGCAAGGTGTGCGAATGCAGCGCGACGTGTCCCACCACCTCGCCGTCGACCTCGGCCACCCACGCCGCCAGCGCATCGGGGGTGATCAAGAACGTGGCAACGTCGGTGGAGAGATTGACCGGGTAGCCGTCGTGGCGCTGGACGAGGTCACCGAGCGCCACGCAGGCGCCAACATCACCGCTCGAGCGGGGCCGCACCTCCATGCTGCGAGTCTTGCGCACGCGAAGCGCATCGAGGTGCGCACTGCGACACGGCCCGGGGCGCGCTGAGCGGTGCAAGCCGCGCCCCGGGCGATGTCGCAGTGAGGACTCCAGGCTAGAGCGCGCCCGGTCGTTGCACGTGGCATCCCCGGCGCCACGAAGGGCGCGTATCGGGCGCCGTGGGGTCGCTCAGCCCCCCGAGGCGTCTTGGACCCGGGACTTGCCGGCCGAGATGAACGGCATCATCGCCCGCAGCTCCTGGCCGATCTCTTCGATCTGGTGGGCCTGGCCGGCCTTGCGCAGGGCTTCGAAGTTCGGGCGCCCGGCCTTGTTCTCCGCAATCCACTCGTCGGCGAACTGGCCGCTGCGGATCTCGTCGAGAATCGTCTGCATTTCGTCGCGCACGGCCTGATTGATGACGCGTGGCCCACGGGTGACGTCGCCGTACTCGGCGGTGTCAGAAATCGAATAGCGCATGCCGGCGATGCCCTGTTCGTACATGAGGTCGACAATCAGCTTGAGCTCGTGGAGGCACTCGAAGTAGGCCGACTCGGGCTGGTAGCCCGCGTTGACCAAGGTCTCGAACCCGGCAGTCACCAGTGCGGTCAGCCCGCCGCACAGCACCACCTGCTCACCGAACAGGTCGGTCTCGGTTTCCTCGTCGAACGTCGTGTCCAACACGCCGGCGCGGGTGGCCCCGATGGCATGGGCATAGGACAGGGCGAGCTCGCGGGCCTTGCCGCTCGCATCTTGGTGGACCGCAATCAAGGAGGGGACGCCCCCGCCTTCGGTGTAGGTGCGGCGCACCAGGTGCCCGGGGCCCTTTGGGGCCACCATGGCCACGTCGACCCCGGCGGGCGGGACGATCTGCCCGAAGCGGATGTTGAACCCGTGGGCGAACATCAAGGCATCACCCTCGTTGAGGTTCGGGGCGACGTGCTCGTCGTAGGCGGCCTTTTGCTCGGTGTCGGGCAGCAGGATCATGATGACGTCGGCTTCGGCGGACGCCTCGGCCAGTGAGGTCACCCGCAGGCCGGCTTCCTCGGCCTTGCGCACCGACGAGGACCCCTCGCGCAAGGCCACCCGCACGTCGACGCCGGACTCCAACAAGTTGAGGGCGTGGGCGTGGCCTTGGGATCCATAGCCCAAGATGGCGACCTTGCGCCCCGCGATGAGACTCGGGTCGGCGTCGGATTCGTAGTACAGCGTGGCCATGATGTCTGCTCTTTCTCTTGGTGTGCTCGGTGGTCGTTCGATAGCGCTAGATCAGCGGCGGTCAAGCTTAGGCAAGGCGACGCGCCCCGTCCGTTGGAGTTCAACGACGGTGTAGTGCTCGAGCAGTCCCTCGAAGTCGTCGAGCTTCTCGGGCCTGCCGGCCAGCATGACGGTCAAGCGGTCCGCCCCCACGCTCACCACCTCGCCCCCGAAGACCCCGACCAGCTGGATGACCTGGGACCGCTCGGTCGGCCCGACGGCGACGGTGACCAGCACCAGCTCACGCTCGACCGCCTCGGCCGGCGACAACTCGCCAATGGAGACGACGTTGATCAGCTTGTCGAGCTGCATGATGATCTGCTCGAGCGGAGCCGATTCCACGTCGACCACGATGGTGATGCGGCTGAACTGTTCGCTCTCGTCGGCCGGTGCGACGGCGAGTGAGTAGATATTGAAACCGCGCCGGCTGAAGAGCCCGGCCACCCGGGACAAGACGCCGGCCTTGTTCTCCACCAGCACCGACAAGATGTGATGGCGCGGCGGTGCGCCCACGCCGATCGGCGAGTGGTTGGGCACGGCGCTGAGGTTGGCGGCGCTCATCGCTTTGCCGCCGCGGCCGCTGCGGCCTGGTCGGGGTGGACCACGATGTCGTCGTTGGATTGACCGGCCGCCACCATTGGGAAGACCTTTTCGAAGGCATCGGTGCGGAAGTCGACCACGACGGGACGGTCATCGATGGCGTTGGCCTTTTCGATGGCCGGACCGACGTCTTCGGGGGACTCGGCCCGGATCCCGACACAGCCCATGGCCTCGGCCCACTTCACGTAGTCGGGGAGATCAGGCGAGAGATAGACCTCTGAGTAGCGCTCCTCGTAGAACATCTCTTGCCACTGGCGCACCATGCCGAGATACGCGTTGTTCAAGATGGCGATCTTGACCGGGATCTGCTCGGCGGCGGCGGTCACCAACTCTTGTGCCGTCATCTGGAAGCAGCCGTCGCCGTCGATGGCCCACACCGTTCGATCCGGCCGACCGACCTTGGCCCCGACCGACGCGGGGACGGCGAAGCCCATGGTCCCGGCCCCACCCGAGTTGACCCAGGTGTAGGGGTAGTCGAACTGCCAATATTGCGAGGCCCACATCTGATGTTGGCCCACGCCGGCCACGACAATGGCGTCGTCGGGCGCAGCGTCGCGCAATTGCTCGACGACCATTTGCGGCTTGATGGCGCCACCCTCGGCGTCTTGGTAGTAGAGCGGGAACTGTTCTTGCCATTGGTGGATCTGGTGCCACCACGGCGCCAGGTCCTGGCCGGCCCAGGTGTCCCCGTCGGCCGCCAAGGCCGCCAACAGCTCTTCGATGACCAGTCGGGCGTCGCCCGCGATACCGACGTCGGCGGCGCGGACCTTGCCCAGTTCGGCCGGGTCGATGTCGACGTGGATGATCTTGGCCTCGGGCGCGAAGGCGTCGATCTTGCCCGTCACCCGATCGTCGAAGCGGGCACCGAGACTGATCAACAAGTCACTGCGCTGCATCGCGGTCACCGCCGTGTAGTGGCCGTGCATGCCCGGCATCCCGAGGCATTGGGGGTGCGAGTCGGGGAAGGCACCGCGCGCCATGAGCGTGGTGACCACCGGGATCCCGGTGCGCTCGGCGAGGGCCCGCAGCGCTTCGGCCGCCCGGGCCTTGAGCACGCCGCCGCCGACATAGAAGACCGGTCGATGCGCGCCATGGATCAGGTCGGCCGCCTCGCGCACCAGCCCGGGGTCGCCGAGGGTGACCGGGTGATAGCCCGGAAGGTCCAACTCGTCGATCGAGGTCGGCCAATACCAATCCATGGTGGCGTTGGCCAGATCCTTGGGCAGGTCGATCAGCACGGGCCCGGGGCGACCGGTCGTCGCCACATGAAATGCCGCGGCCACGACCCGGGGGATGTCGTTGACGTTTTTGATCAGCCAGTTGTGCTTGGTGATGCCATTGGTCACCCCGGTGATGTCGCACTCTTGGAAGGCATCGGTCCCGATGGAACCGGTCGCAACCTGGCCCGACACGACGACGAGGGGGGTCGAGTCCATGTAGGCGTTGGCCAAGGGAGTCACGATGTTGGTCGCGCCCGGGCCGCTGGTCACCATGGCCACACCGGGCTTGCCGGTGACCATGGCGTAGCCCTCGGCCATGTGGCCCGCCCCTTGTTCGTGGCGGACCAAGATGTGGCGGATCGACGAGTCGATGATTGGGTCGTACACCGGCAGGATGGCCCCACCAGGCAGCCCGAACATGACGTCGACGCCCTGCATCTCAAGACTCTTGATGAGTGCCTGTGCTCCGGTGAGTTGCATTGTTGCTTCCCCTGTTCTTCTCTTGGTACTGCCGCTCGAAATGGTCTGGAAATTGAAACGACCCCCCGTCTGGGAGGTCGAAAGGCGCGCGAGACAAGATGGCCAGCGCGCCTACGTTACGAGTACCAGGATTTCAGTTTGGGTGCGGCGGGTGATGCGCATGGTCCGCACATTGTGTCATGCCGAGCGCCGTCCCACAACCCCTGGGCACCGGGATCGACCCACAGATAGAGTCGCCCCGATGACCGCCCAAAGCGACAACCACGACGAAGCCGACCTCGCCTGGATCCCCTCGGCCGTCGGTGCGGCCGGGCGCAAGGGCACCCTCGGGGCCGATGCCCTCCATTCTGGGGAGGCCTGGCGGCTGTTCCTTGGCGCCCTCGAAGAAGCGGGCGAATTCCTCCATTCCGAGCGCATTCCTGCGGGCGGCGAGGGTGACGCCGCGGGCTATCGCCACCTGATGGTCCTGCTCGCACTCGGGGTCGACGAGGCGCTGCGGTCCTCTGATCCCTACGAGCCGGCCATCCGCCCGGGCAATGTCGACAACACCTTGAAATGGGGAATGGATTGCCCCGACGCGCTCTATTCAGGCGCTTCGCTGCGCCCGGACGCGACCTATCGGGTCTGGGGCCAGCGCGGCAGCGCGCGCTTCTTGGCCTTCCAGGTCATGGCCGGGATCGCCAACATCGGCGACATCGTCGCCGAAGACCTCGTGCTCGGCGACGACGGCAGTTTCGAGTTGTTCTTGTCGCCCGAGCGCCAAGGCGAGAACTGGCTCCCGCTCAAAGATGGGGCATCGTCCCTCGTCATCCGCCAGTTCTTCTACGACTGGAGCACCGAGCAACCGGCTGCTTTGGAGATCGAGTGCCTCTCGAAGCCCAAGGCCACGCCCGCTCCCCAACCGAGTGCGGAGGAACGCACGGCCCGCCAACTCGACGCGCTGGGCCGGTTCGTGCGCGACAGCACCACATTTTGGTGGGACATCGAAGAGATGGGTCGCCAGCACGGCATGAACGCGTTCCGCCCGCCCGTCGTGCGCTCCGACATTGGCGGGGCGACCGACAACGTCACGGTGTGGGGGTCGTGGGACCTCGCCGACGACGAGGCCCTCATCGTCGAGTTCACCCCTCCTTCCGCGCTCTATTGGAGCCTGTCGATCGGGAACCAATGGTGGGAGACGATCGACTACGCGAAGCACCAGTCCTCGCTCAACGGCCATCAGGCCACGCTCGATGACGGGGTGTTCCGCGGCGTGATCTCGCACCGCGACCCGGGTGTGGCGAACTGGCTCGATACCGCCGGCAACCGCCGGGGGCCCTCGATGGTGCGCTGGGTCCGTGCCGACGACGCCCCGGTACCAACGACGCGCTTGGTCCGCTTCGACGAGCTCGACAAAGAGCTCGCGCCCTCGACGCCACGCGTGACGCCAACCGAGCGCACCGCAGTCATGGCGGGACGTCGGGCCGGCATTCGGCGGCGCTTCGCCGCGCTAGTCACCACACTCGCACCACACCAACCAAGGGAGGAATACCGATGGATCTCGGGTACGAAGGCGCCAGCGCCGCAGTCACCGGCGGCACCAAGGGCATGGGGCGCGCCATTGGTGAATGCCTGGCCGGAGAGGGGGCCAAGGTGGCCGTGCTGGCCCGTCATCAGGCCGACCTCGACGAGACGGTCGAAGCACTCAAGCGGGCCGGCGCCCCCGACGCCATGGGGGTGGCCACCGACGTCACCAAGGCCGAAGAGGTCAACGCCGCCTTCGCCGCCATCGGCGAACGTTGGGGCTCGCTCAACGCGCTCGTCAACACCGTCGGTCCGGGCGCCGCGAAATTCGAGGACCTCGGCGACGACGACTGGGGGGCGGTGTTCGAGATGGGGCTCATGGCCGCCGTGCGCGCCACCCGGGCCGCGCTCCCCTTGCTGCGCGCGGCCGAATGGGCCCGCATTGTCAATATCTCGGCCCACTCGACCCAGCGCCAGAGCCCCTTGTTGGTGGCCTACACCGCGTCGAAGTCGGCCCTGACCAGCGTGTCGAAGAACCTGGCCAAGTCCTTGGCGCCCGAGGGGATCCTGGTCAACACCGTCAGCCCGGGCTCGATCGTTACTGCCAGTTTCAGCGAAGGTCTGCGACCGATGTTCGCCGCCGAGGACCTCGACCCGACCGACCCCTATGACGTCATGACCTGGATCGAAAAGCACTTCCACCAACCGGCCGATCTGGGTCGCGCCGGCCTACCGGTCGAGATCGCGGTGGTGGTCACGTTCTTGGCGTCGCGGACCAACGGCTACGTCACCGGGGCCGACGTGAACGTCGACGGAGGATCGGATTTCCGATGAATCTCTCGCCGAGCGGGCTCATGGCCGAGGCCGAGCGCGAAACCGGGCTCAGCGACTACGGCAGCAACTCGTTCAGCGAAGGGCTCGAGCGACTCTGCGACGCCCTGGCCAATGAGGCCGCGCTGAGCGAGCTCGGTGAGACGATCTTGGGGATGCGCCTGGTCGGGCACCTCTCAGCTCGCCTCTTGGTCACCAAGACCTTCGAGGAGCACCCCGACATCAACGATGAGGTGATCCGCTCTCCCATCTTCATCATCGGGCTTCCGCGCACCGGCACCACCGCCTTGTCGAACCTCTTGCACGCGGACCCGGCCATCCGATCCTTGCGCTTGTGGGAATCGTCGTCCCCGGTCCCCCCGCCCGAGTCGGCCACCGAAGCCAACGATCCGCGCATCGCCGAGGCCCAAGCGGGCCTCGACGCCATGTACGCGACGTTCCCGAAAATGCGCCAGCTCCACTTCCAAGCGGCCGACGGCCCGACGGAGTGCCAAGACCTCTTGGGCATGGACGTGCGCACGTCGCACTTCGACGGAATGGCCATCGTGCCGAGCTACGTCGAGTGGGTGCTCGGGTGCGACATGACCCCGGCCTATGAGATGCACCGTTCGACCCTCAAGCTCCTGCAGTGGCACTGCGGTCCCAATCAATGGCACCTCAAGACCCCGGTGCACATGCTCGCACTCCCCGCACTGAACCACATCTACCCCGACGCCAAATTCGATCTGGACCCACCGCGACCCGAGCGAGGTGATGGGCTCGGTCTGCAGTCTGATGGCCTACACCCGCAGCTGGGTCAGTGACTTGGTGGACCCCGACATCGGTGCGGGCCAGAGCGCCATCTGGAGCGAGGCCCTGCGCCGGGCCATGGCGTTTCGCGACCACGTCGGCGAAGACCGATTCGCCGACATTGGATTCTCCTCGTTCAACGCCGACCCCGTAGCGAGCATCGCCACCAGCTTCGAGCAGCTCGGCCTGCCCTTTGACGACACGAGCCGCCACGCCGTAGCCGCTTGGGCCAGGGCCCATCGCCGTGGTCAAGACGGCACCCACGAGTTCGCCCTGGCCGACTTCGGCCTGAGCCAAGAACAGGTGAGCGACGAGTTCGGGTTTTATCTCGAGCGCTTCGGCGATCTCGCAACGACTCGGCCAACCTGACGCAACGCGCGGGTCGGCGGCGCATGGATGTGGCGGGAACTGCGATGATCACTCGGCGAATCTCCTCGACGCCGTCCCCTCTCGCCGCACACGCGCGAAGGCCTCTCCCCCGCTCCGCACACGACCTCGAGCGCCCCAAGCTCGCCCACAACCTCGTCTTCGTCCACCCGTTGGGTCAGGTCGCTAGGCAATGGGGTGATAGTCGACGCCGGCGACGGCGCCCTGGCTGCTGGCGGCGTGGGCCGGGTCGAGATCACCAATCCGCCAGTCGCCCCGCAGCTCGCTCACGCCAACTTCGGTGTGCGCCCAAAAATCGAAGTCGGCGCTGAACGCATCACCGCTGGCTTGGCGTCCCCGATCCCAGGCCACCCAGAACTTGGCCGGATCGAGCGCGCCTCGATAGCTCCCGGCCAACGTGTTGAACTCGATGCCGAGGTGCCAGCTGTAGATGACGGGCAGCACGTGGCCGGCCATGGGGAATATCGGGTGCATACGTGAGGTGAACGTCGACACCAAGAGCTCGCCTTGGGGGGTCGTGTCATAGGAGGACAAGACGTGGGTGCAGTCGTGGGGGGTGCCGAAGATCTCGTTGACCGCACCGGGTTCACCCGGGAAGACGAAGTGATGGCGGTCGTAAAAGGACCAGAACGCGTGACCGAGTGAACCGGGCGGTGCCGCCTCGAGGGAACGGTAACGGGCGGCGAGGGCGGGGTCTTGGCCGCTCCCGTCGTAGGGCATCAGCCAGTGATTGATGTCGTCGACCTGGCCGAGATCGACCCGGCCGTCGGTCACGCTGGCCAGGTTCTTCGCTCCCATGTCTGCAATCACCGCACCGAGGTCGGGTTCGAGGCTGAGTGAGAGGTCCTCGAGCCAGTCGGCTTCGCAATTGGCGCCTTGCGCGAAGTCGAGCACGCAATCAAGACGCGCCGGGTCGAGCGAGCCGTCGACGAGGGCAATCACCGCCAAGAGCTCGATGGCCGTGGTGATCCTCTCGGCGTCGTCGAGCGCCGACGCCAAGTGTGCGGGACCCACTGTCGCCAAGGTGCCCACGTCGGGCGCTTCGACCCCGAGTCCGACGGTGGCCAGGCTGGAAATGGCCCCTGCGGCCGAGCCCGAAAGCTGGGCCGAGCTCGTCGCACCGCCGATGGCCACCGCCTTGGCGGCGCCGAGGAGCGACGTGGCATCTCGGTCACCAAGGGCGAGGAGCATGCTCGTATGTTCGCATGCCGAGGGGCGGTGTTCAGGCTTGGGTCACCGCGCCCAGCTCGGCGCCGCTGACCAGTCGGGCGAATTTCGCCAATACGCCCGAGGTGTAGCGCGGCTCGAAGTCCTTGAGCTCTGCACTCCGGCGATCAAGTTCGGCCTGGCCCACCATGACGTCGATGGTGTGGTTCGCCACGTCGATGACGATGCGGTCGCCATCGCGCACCAAGGCAATCGGTCCGCCCTCGACGGCCTCGGGGGCGACGTGGCCGATACAAAATCCATGGGTGCCGCCGCTAAAGCGACCGTCGGTCACCAAGGCGCAGTCGGCCCCGCGGCCGGCCCCCTTCATCGCACCGGTCACCGCCAGCATCTCTCGCATCCCGGGCCCACCCTTGGGCCCCTCGTAGCGGATGACCACGACGGTGTTGGGCACGATCGAGTCGGCCAAGATGGCCTCCATCGCGGCCGGTTCGCCGTCAAAGACGCGCGCCGTGCCGTCGAAGGTCAACGTGTCGATGCCGGCCACTTTGACCACCGCACCCTTCGGGGCCAGTGTGCCCTTCAAGATGGCGATGCCCCCGGCGACGTGGATGGGATCGCTCGAGCGGATGGATGACCTCACCGTCAGGGGCGGGCGGGTCGAGCTCGGCCAGGTTCTGTGCCACGGTCTTGCCGGTCACGGTGAGGCAGTCACCATGGAGCAGGCCGGCCTCGAGCAACTCGGCCATCACCACCGGCACGCCCCCGATGCGGTCGACGTCGACCATGTGGTACTTGCCGTGGGGCTTGGTGTCAGCGAGGTGCGGCACCCGGGCCGCCACCTTGTTGAAGTCATCGAGTTCGAGGTCGACCTGGGCTTCGTAGGCGATGGCCAAGAGGTGCAGCACCGCGTTGGTCGAACCACCAAGGGCCATGACCACAGCGATGGCGTTCTCGAAGGCCTCTTTGGTCATGATGTGCCTGGGCCGGATGCCGAGCTCGAGCAACTTGATCACCGCTCGGCCACTCTCGTAGGCATAGTCGTCACGGCGACGATCGACGGCGGCCGCCGATGCGCTGCCCGGCAGCGACATGCCCAAGGCTTCGCCGACCGAGGCCATGGTGTTGGCGGTGAACATGCCCGCACACGACCCGATAGTCGGGCAGGCGTTCATTTCGATCAACTTGAGCTCCTCGTCGCTCAAGGCATCGACGGCGTTGGCCCCGACCGCTTCGAAGACGCTGACGACGTCGAGGGCTCGGTTGCCGAGGCGCCCCGGGAGGATGGAACCGCCGTAGAGGAAGACACTCGGCAGGTTGATGCGTGCCGCGGCCATCAACATGCCGGGCAGGGACTTGTCACATCCAGCGAAAGTCAATAATCCGTCGAAACGCTCGGCGTGCATGACCGTCTCGACCGAGTCCGCGATGACCTCGCGGCTGACCAAAGAGGCCCGCATGCCCTCATGGCCCATCGAGATGCCGTCGGAGACCGCGATGGTGACGAACTCGAAGGGGAATCCGCCGGCGTCGCGCACGCCGTCTTTGGACCGCTTGGCCAGTCGGTCGAGCGGCATGTTGCACGGGGTGACCTCGTTCCAACTACTGGCCACACCGATCTGGGGCTTGTCCCAGTCGTCGTCGGTCATCCCGACCGCTCGCAGCATGGCCCGGGCCGGGGCCCGCGTCGGCCCCTCGGTCACCTCGAAGCTGCGGGGCTTCAGTCCTTCTCGCTCGCCTTCGTCAGCACTCATGGCCGCCCAGCATAGGACCGGGCGGGGCCGGCTTAGACCGGCTGGGGGGCCACCTCGACCCCGAGGCTCGGCACCGAATGATCGAGCCAGCGGGGCATCCACCAGTTGGCCGGACCCAGAGCTCCATGAGCGACGGCACGAGCACCATGCGCACGAGCGTGACGTCGACGGCGACCGCGACGGCCAAACCGAGCCCGAACACCTTGAGGATGTGCAGCGGGTCGTTGATGATGAACGACCCGAACACGCAGAACATGATGGCGGCGGCCGCGGTGATGATGCGCCCGGTCACAGCCAACCCATCAGCCACCGCGCTCGGAACTGTCCCCGGTGCGCAGCCACTCCTCCCGGATGCGCGAGAGCAAGAAGACCTCGTAGTCCATGGACAGGCCGAAGAGAATGGTGAACATCACCACCGGGATCCATGGATCGATCGGTCCGGTCTGGCCGATGCCGACCAGTCCGCCCAGCCAGCCCCATTGAAAGACCGCCACCATGACCCCGTAGGCAGCACCGACGCTCAGCAGGTTCATGATCACCGCCTTGAGCGGGAGGAGCACGGATCGAAACACCGTCAAGAGGAGCAAGAACGACAAGATCAGCACGGCCGCGATCACGACGAAGAGCCGGCTCCCGAGGAAGGCCGCGGCGTCGATGCTCGCGGCGGTCTCTCCCCCGACCAGCGCGTCGACCTTGGTGCCCGCAACTTGTGGGGGGATGACGTCGTTGCGCAGTGTGCGCACGAGTTCTTCGGTCTGGGCGGCTTGAGGCAGGTGCGCGGATAGGCCACCACCACTGCACCGGTTCGCTTCGCGTTGAACTGTGCGGGGGCGACGAAGGCGACCCCCGAGGTGTCAGAAATGGCATTGGCCAGGTGCTCGACCGTCGTGGTGGCCCCGGGTCCGGGCATCGCCACGGCTATGACCAAGGGGCCGTTGAATCCCGGGCCAAATCCCTTGGCCAAGAGGTCATAGGCCTGGCGCGTGGTCTGGTTGGGCGGGTCGTTCCCCGCGTCGGTAAAGGCCAGGCGCATCGAGAGGAACGGGACGGCCAAAAGGAGCAACACCAAGACCAGCACCGCGGCCCCACCGGTGAGCCACGCCCGCCGCTGCACGGTCCGGCTCCACCGATACCAAAACCCCTTGTGACGGCGGAGGGCCTGGGTGCGGGACAGCCCCGGCACGGCCGCCGGTCGATGGCCCGTCCGGCGTAGCCGAGGAGGGCCGGCAGGAAGGTGAGGGTCGCCACCATGACCAGCAGCACGGCCACGATCGAGGCGGTGGCCACCCCGATCATGTAGGGCTGTCCGATCAGGTAAGACCGAGCAGCGAGATCACCACGGTGGTGCCGGCGAGCAGCACCGACCGGCCCGACGGTGGCCAGGGCGTGACCGTGGCATGGCGGCGGCCTGCCCTCGGCCAGCCCCTGGCGGTAGCGGGTGACGACGAACAGCGCGTAGTCGATCCCGACCCCCAGCCCGATCATGGTGGCCATCTCGGGGGAGAAGGTGGGCACCACGAAAAAATGGGTGAGCATCTCAAGCACGGCCACCCCGACCAGGAGGCCGAAGAGGGCGGTCACGATGGGCAGCCCCATGGCCACCACCGACCCGAAGGCGATCAGCATGATGAGCATGGCGGCCAGGATCCCGATGCCCTCACTCGGGCCGGGCGCCGCCGTCGACGACCGTGGCGATCGGCGTGCCCCCGAGCTGCACCCGGAGAGCCCGGTCTGCGGGCCGCCTCGGCGGTGTCCACCACCCCCTTGGCGGGCCCTTGGAAGCAGGTAGGTGGTGGTGTCGAACTGACCGTGGCGTAGGCGATGTGCCGCCAGGGGCGACCTCGGCGGGCCCCGGCCTCCCCCGGCGGGGGCCGCGCGGCCACGACGTGCGGGAGGGGTTCGATCGACGTCACCAGGGCGTTGCCGCCGCCCGGTTGGCCGCGGGAGGCGATCGGTGCGGTCGTGTCGAACACCACCTCGCCGTGTCGCCGGCCATGGAGGGGAAGCGCGCCTTCAAGATATCTGGGCCTGCTGGGAGGGTGTGGCCGGCACAGAACTTGTTCTCGAAGCGGGTCCCCACCGCCTGGGCATAACCGGTGGCCGCGCCAGCGCCAGCACCCAGGTGACAGCACCAGTCGCCGGTGGTCGTAAGACCAGCCGGCCAGCCGGCCGAGATGGCTCGACTCGGGAGTGGCCCCCGCCCGCGTCACGGTCGGAGCCGGCCCAGCTCGGCGGCGACGGCGGCGGCCGTTGGCCTTCCCGCCGGTGGCCTTCATGACCTGACCGGTGAAGAGCCCGTCAGCTTCCTGCCCCGCTGGCAGTAACGGGCCCACTCGTCGGGGTGCGCCGCCACCACCTGCCCGACGACGTCGGCCAGGGAGTCCTCGGAGAGGGCCTCGAACCCCTTGTCTCGGGCGATGGCCTCGGGGTCGCCGGAGCCGGCGGACAGCAGGTCGGCCAGCACCTCTCGCACCTGGGCCACCGAGAGCCTCCCCGACGACTCCAGGGCCGCCAGCCGCGGCGAACGCGCCGGGGTCGAGCCGGCGGCCGGCGGCCACGTCGTTGGCCACGTCGTTGGCCGCCCGGGCCAGGGCCAGGGTCGGGGGAGCCCCCCGCTCGATGGCCCCGCCCACCAGCTCGTCGAGACCCTGGTCCACCACGGCCAGCACCTGGTCGCACTGGGCCGGGGTGGGGTCGTCTCCGACCAGGGCGAGGAGTCGGGCCCGCCGCTCGGCCGGGAGCGGGCCCAGGGAGGCGGCCACCCGGTCGCGCCACTCGGCCCCGGGCACCAGGGGCACCAGGTCGGGCTCGGGGAAGTAGCGGTAGTCGTAGGCCTCTTCCTTGGAACGCATGGTGACGTCTGCCCGGCCTGCTCGTCCCAGTGACGGGTCTCTTGGACCACCGTCCCGCCGTCCTCCAAGAGGGCGACCTGTCGGGCCGCCTCGTACTCGACGGCCCGGGCCAGCGACCGCAGGGAGTTGAGGTTCTTGATCTCGCAGCGGGTGCCGAACGGCGAGTCGGCGTCGGGCCGGACCGACACGTTGGCGTCGACCCGCATCGACCCCTCCTCCATGCGGCCGTCGGAGGCCCCCGTGGCCACCAGCACCGCCCGCAGCTCGGCGGCGTAGGCGCGGGCCTGGGCGGCCGAGCGCATGTCGGGCTCGCTCACGATCTCCACCAGCGGCACGCCCGAGCGGTTGTAGTCGACCAGCGAGTGGGCGGCGGAGTGGATGCGGCCGCTCTCGCCGACGTGGGTGGTCTTGCCGGTGTCCTCCTCCAAGTGGGCCCGGGTGACGCCCACCCTGGTGCCGTCGGGCAGGTCGGGCCGGCCGCCGACGTTGATCGGCTCGTCGTACTGGCTGATCTGGTAGTCCTTGGGCATGTCGGGGTAGAAGTAGTTCTTGCGGTGGAACCCCGAGGGGCGCACCTCGCAACCCCAGCGCGGCGCCGATGCGCATGGCCAGCTCGACCGCCTGCTCGTTCAGGACCGGCAGCGACCCGGGCAGCCCAGGCATACCGGGCAGACGTTGGTGTTGGGCTCCTCGCCGAAGGCGTTGCGGCAGCCGCAGAAGAGCTTGGTGGCCGTCTGCAGCTCGCAGTGGACCTCGAGGCCCACCACCATCTCCCAGTCCCCGCTCACGGTGCCGCCGCCTCGATCGCCGCCGCCACCCGGAAGAGCAGCTCCTCTCCGAGCGCGGGGCCGAGGACCTGCACGCCGACCGGCAGCCCGTCGGCGCCGGCCCCGAGGGCACGCAGACCGCCGGGTGGCCCGACAGGTTCGAGGAAGGTGCACATGTCCTAGACGTACATGGCCATCGGGTCGTCCACCTTCTCGCCGAGCGTGAAGGCCGTGGTGGGGGTGGTCGCCCCCAGCAGCACGTCGACCCGCTCGTAGGCGCGCGCGAAGGCCTCGATGACCACGGTGCGGACCCGCTGGGCCTGGCCGTAGTAGGCGTCGTAGTAGCCCGCCGAGAGGGCGTAGGTGCCCAGCATGATGCGCCGCTTGACCTCATCGCCGAAGCCCGCGGTCCGCGTGGCGGTGTTCATGGCCGCCACGTCGGGCGCGTCACCCGAGCCCGTAGCGGACGCCGTCATAGCGGGCCAGGTTGGAGGAGGCCTCGGCCGGGGCGATGAGGTAGTAGGCGGACAGGCCGTAGCGCAGTCGGGGACCCACCTCCTCCACCGAGGCCCCCGCGCAACAGGGCCTCGGCCGCCGCACCGGCACGGGCCACCATGACGGGCGCGCAGCCATCCACCAGGTCGGGACACAGCCCGACGCGCACCCCTTCGACCCCCACGCGAACGGTGCGAAGGGCCGGGGCGAGTGGTCCGGGAGGGAGGTGCTGTCGAGGGGATCATGGCCGCTGAGTGATCGAAGAGGAGGGCGTCATCGTCCACGCGGCGGGCGAAGGGACAATCTGGTCAAGCGAAGAGTCAAGGGACCAAGCCGAGCGAGAGACCTGCCGTAGGTGGGCTCCATCCCGACCACCCCGCACAAGGGAGCCGGCTGGCGGTCGACCCGCCGGTGCCCGAACCCAGTGTGGGGCCGGTGAGAACCCCGCCGCTACCCCGTCGCCCAAACCGCCGATGCTCCCGCCGGGCACCCGGCGACGACGGTGGTGGCCAGTCGGCCCTGAAGGGTGTCTCCGTCGGAGGCCATTCGAACTCGTCCATGTTGGTCTTGCCGAGCCAGATGGCCCCAGCCGTGCAGAGACGCCTTCTATCACCGTCGCGTTGAAGGGGGGGCGCCAGCCCTCGAGGATCCGAGAACCACAGGTGGTCGAGATGCCTTTGGTGCACAGGTTGTCCTTCAAGGCCACGGGCACGCCAGCGAGCGGCCCGGGGTCGCTTCCCCGAGCGACGGCCGCATCGACCGCGTCGGCCTGGGCCAAGGCCTCATCGCCCATCACCAACAAGAAGGCGTGCACGTCGTCGTCGTGAGCCGCAATGTCGGCCAGCGCAGCCTCGGTGACCTCGCGGGCCGAGCGTTCGCCGCCTAGGAGCGAAGCCGCGATGACAGTCGCGCTGGTCATGGCGCTTCGCCCCCGACTCGCGCGGGACCCGGAAGCGGTCGTCTTCGACCGAAGGGGCGCAGGCCAGCACCTCGTCGCGGTCGAGGCTCGGCACCGGCTCGTCGGGGCGCAGCACGTTGACGATAGGGATCGGGCGCGACGACGGGGCAAGGTGGGACAGGTCGAGTGCACCGACATCGGCCGCATGGTCGAGCACGCTGCGCAATTGGGCGCAAAGAGTGTCACTTCCGCATCGCTCAGGTCCAATCGGGCCAGGCGGGCGACGTGGATCACGTCGGCCGTGCTCAGCCCGCTGGTCGACGCTCCCTCGGTGGCCTCGCTGATTGGGTCCCGCCCGCCAAGGTGGCGGTCACGAACTCGACGGTGCGCGCCTCGATTTCATCGCGATCAAAATCGAGCGTTGCCACATGGAAGCTGCGCTCCAAGATGATGCGCTCGACCGGACCGCTCACCCGAGCGGCCAGGCGCTCCCCCGACACCGGCGCCACCACATGGTCGTTGAGAGAGGAGAACAAGAGCACCGGGCACGTGACCAGGTCGAGGGCGGCCTCGACCTCGGCGACGCCGGCGAAGAGCGATTGGACGGCGCGCGGAGGGGAGCTGGTCGTAGGCCAGCTCGACCGAACCTTCGAGGGCGATGTCCGATCCGATCTCCGGCGCCAACTCATCGCCGCCTTCGATCATGGCGGCGATGAGGGCGACCGTGTCGTCATCGGGAGCAGCAATGAGCGGGTTGACCACGACGAGTGCGGCGATCTCGGGGTGATGTTCGGCCAGCCACACGCTCAAAGAGCCGCCCATCGAGGCCCGACCACCACCACGGACTCACACCGGCTGGCCAACTCGAGATAGGCCGCGTCCGCGGCGGCCGACCAGTCCTGCCAACGGGTGGGCACCAGGTCGTCCACCTCGGTGCCATGGCCCGGAAGCAGCGGGGTCTCCCACGCTCAGCCCCGCATCGGCCAAGGCCAGCGCCAGGCCGCGCATCGATGGGGGTTGCCGGTAAATCCGTGCAGGACCAGGGCACCCCTCGCGGCTCCGGTGGCCGAATAGGGTTCGGCTGCGGGCATCATGGGAGCACTCACGCTTCGGCATGCTAGTAGTGGGGCGAGTAGGGTTCCGGCGGCTCCGAAGGTTCCCGGCGGGGAAGACGACAACCTTGGTTGCGCACGAAGCACGCCAGCAACGTCAGACAAGCGAGGAGCCATTCTCATGCCGTACCCGTTCTTGAGCGATGAGTGGTTGGACGAGGCCCGCAAACTGCGCGCCGAATACCGTGGACCTCGCGCCGAATACCCCGCACAGCGTTCGGATGAATCTGGTGGTGACCCGGTGTCCCATTCGGTGACAAAGAGATCGAGGCCCACCTCGACACCACGTCGGGGCAACTCGTGCTCGACACCGGTCACGTGGAGAACCACGACCTCAAAGTGACCGTCGACTACGCCACGGCCAAGGCCATTCTCATCGAAGGCAACCCCCAAGCGGGCATGCAGGCCTTCATGGCCGGCAAGGTCAAGGTCGAAGGCGACATGGGCAAGCTCATGGCCCTGACGATAACCCCGGGCCCCGGTGCCGGTGACAGCGCCGGCGAGTTCGCCGAGCGACTGCGCGCCATCACCTCGTGAGCTGAACCACGCTCCTCATGGCGTCGCCTCGAGGAACGGCCGCACCAGGGCGAGCACCCTATCTCGCATTTTTGGTCATCTCCATGTGCGTGGTGCCCGGCAGCACGGCCAACTGCGCGTTCGCCAGAGCCTCGAACATGGCCACCGTGTGATGCAGTGGCACCATGTCGGTGTCTCCAACGAGGACCAACGTCGGTGCCGTGATGGACGCGAGGCCCTCTTCGCTCCACCCCTTCAGCGAGTGGACCATCGCCGTGGTTCTCGGCGAGTACGTCGAAGTCACCCGGGCGTGGGGCAATCTCGGCGTAAGACGTGCGAAGCCGCGTGAAATTGGCCCCCGTCGGCAGCCGCGCCATGATCGCGGGACCTCGGGGCGCACGAACTGGTCGTGGTTCGGACGATTTTTCGACGAAGGCGAGCACCAATTTGTCGACCACGCCCGGGTGCGAAAGGGCCAAGGCGAGCGCCACCATGGCACCGAGGCTGAACCCGAACACGTCGGCTTTTTCGATCGACAGGTACGCGAGCAGTGCCTCGATGTCGTCGGCGAAGCACTCGAGCGACATCGCGTGCCCGCTGTCGGCGGTGCGCCCATGGCCTTGCAACTCGATGGCGATGACCTCATGGTTCTCGGTCAGCGGCGGGAGCAACTGGGAAAAGTTGGCGGCGATGTTCAACAGGCTGCTGTGGAGGAGCACCAGGGCCGGGCCCTGGCCGTGGCGTTCGAAGTACAGCTCCAAACCGTTGATCGGCGCGTACGCACCGTGTGTGTCTTGTGTCGGTTCACCGGCCGTTCCTCCTGCTTGCGTGCGGCATCAATGGGCCAAGACTGGCCCAGCCGAGGGCCGAGCGCCACCTTCGCATGAAGCACGCGGAGACGAGCCCAGCACCGGCCATCAGGGTCAGCCACCCAGAACGCCACTTCGAAGCTGTGCAAGAGGGCGGGGCTCGGCGTGGACGTTTTCCAGGCCGGCCCGTCGGGCCAGCGACTCTTGGAGGGTGAGCACCACCTGAATGCCGGCCACTTCGCCGACCTGGGTCGCCATCAACTGCGCGGCACTCATGACCCCGTATTCGGTGGCGACCACCTCGTTGGCCATCGTCGCGGACGTCGCCGGCAGCGCGATGCCCATGCCGAGGCCCGACAACGCCAGGGCCACCAAGATGATCCCGAGCCCGGGCGGAGTGCTGAAAAGGCGGCAAAGAGCACCATCGAGACCAGCACCGACGTCGCCCCCGCGATGGTGGCGAACCGCTCGCCGGTGCGCACGGTCATGTATCCAAAGCGGCGTGCTCACCGGAACAAGAGCGGGCGGGCCACCGAGATGAAGCCGACCTCGCTCACGCTGTAGCCGTAGACCTGCTCCATGAGGAGGGGGAAGAGGAAGCAGCCCCCCCAGTACGTGAAGTTCGAGAAGCCGCGCATGCCGATCGGGAACATGAAGTTGCGCCGCTTCCTAGAGATGGTCGGGATGAGCGGGTTGGCAAAGGTCAGTTCACGCCAGACAAACAGGGCGCCGAAGACGATTGCACCGAGCCCCGAGAGGATCACCGCCGTCGAGGTCCACCCGACAATCGGCCCGATGCTGAGCACCAGCGGGGCTCGCCGGCCACCGTGCCGGCGAGGCTCCAACTCCCCACCCAGTCCATCGCCGTGGCCTCGCCCGCCTCGTCGGGATCACCTGGGGGCTTGACGGTCCCGCACCGTGGTGGGCCCGGCGTCGCGACGGAAGGATCAGGGCCACCACGGCGGTGGCGATGATCAAGAGGAGCAGCTGACCCCAAAACAGGTCGCGCATCCGAGGTACTGGATCACCGGTGACCCCAAGGTCACCCCGAGCACCGGTCCACCGGCCCCGACCAAGGCCCACCACCCGAGCGCCTTGACCCGCTCTTCGGGCGCAAAGAGTGCGGGAGGATCAAGGCCATCCAGGCGGTGCCGGTCGCCGCCCCTTGGACACCGTCGAGGGCCCGGGCGAAGAGGAGCATGCCAACGTTGGCCGCGGTCGCGGTCAGCACGGCGCTCACCATGGCGCCGAAGAGTCCGAACAAGTAGAGTGCGTCGATGCCCGAAGAGGTCGCCGGCCTTCCCAAAGAACGGGGCGGCGATCCCAAAAGTGAAGAGCGGCCCGGTCGACGCCCAGGTGAGGACCGAGAATTTTGTGTGGAACTCGGACTTGACCGTCGGCAACGCCACGACGAAGACGGTGAAAGTGATGTTGAGCGAAAGCAGACCGGCCAAGAGTGCGCTCAGCGCCCACCAGCGATACCGCGGACTGCGT
Source organism: uncultured Acidimicrobiaceae bacterium (assembly GCA_963800725.1). Classification (GTDB taxonomy): domain Bacteria; phylum Actinomycetota; class Acidimicrobiia; order Acidimicrobiales; family RAAP-2; genus Bog-473. The sequence continues at coordinate 139,975 of CAWDCE010000027.1, forward strand.
TCGGCCCGGTCGGCCACCCGACGGCGCAGCAGCACCGGCCAACTCGGGTCGAACGAAGCCTCCGCCCCGCTCGCCCCGAGCCCGGCCGTGCCGGGATCGGCCAGCGGATCGAGCAGGACGTCGGGCCGCTCGTAAACCGGAAGATCGTCCGATGCCTCGTTGTCGCGGCGGCTCACGCCCGGTGGCGGTGGCGTGGCGGGGGGCCCACCGCACTCGGAGTCCTCACCTGGGCCACCCTACCGCTGGGCTCTGGGGCGAAGTCCCCCGAACCCGCGGTGATCAGCTCGTCGAGAAGCGGTCGAACCACCAGTTCGGATTGCGACCGTGCGCGTGGAAATGGTCTGGGATCTGGCGCATCACCCGGTCGAGCGACCACTTCCCTTCGCCGAATCTGGCGTCGGCCACCGCGGACAGCTGGGCGATCATGTGGTCGACGTCTGCGTCGGGCGGGACCGCTCCGTGGTGCTTCCACACCACCATGGGCACACCGCACACCTCGCAGTCGGCCACCCACAGATGTCATCTTCGTGGTGCCATGCCGAGAGCTTGGCCGCCTCGCACAGGTCGGATTCGGGTTGAAGGCCGAGGACATGACCCGCGCGCGCATACTTGGTGAGGATCTGTACCGATGAACCAATCGGCACGACTTGGTTAGTAGCGGGGACGGTGCCCTTGACGGACGCAGACGGGCTGCCGGTCACCCCCGAGACCACCAGGCCCGCACCTTGGAGCGCGGCGGTCGCCTGGGTCACGGTCTCACCGAGCACATTGGGCACCGCCACGGTCGGCGGCCCCGACGACACCGTGACGGTGACGGCTGAGCCGTAGGGGGCGACGGTCCCACTCGCCGGGCTGGTCGAGATCACCTGTCCGGCGGGAACCGTGGCGCTCGAGATGGTGACTTGGGTCGCGGTGAAGCCGACCGCCCCGAGGGCCGCCTGGGCTTGGGCGAAGGTATAGGCACCCGGGATGTTCGGGACCGTGACCGGTGCGTGGCCCTGGGAGGGGACCATGGTGATGGTCGCACCGTAAGGGGCGGTGGTCGGGTTGCCTTGGTGCCAAGCATCCAGCCAATCAGCACGCCGCTCGGCACGCCGTCGGAGCACTGCGCCGCGCCGGACACACCCTTGAGGTGGGCCGTGGCCAAGGTCACGGCACCTTGGGCGCAGGTCTGGTTGGCCGAGGAGGGGACCGGCACCGGCGGTGGACCGATCGAGGGTACGACCTTGAGGGTCGAGCCTTCTTTGAGCACCGTGCCGGGCTTGGGTGACTGCGAGATGACCGATCCGGCCGCCACGGTGATCGAGGTGACGCCGTGCTCGAGATGCAAGGTGAAGTGATCCCGAGAGGCCGCCGCGTGGGCCTTGGCCAAAGTCAGGTGCACGAGCACCGGAGCGGGGTGTGACGCGGTAAAGACCTTGTTCTTGGCCGCCACGATCCCCCCGGCGACCAGTGCCAAGACCAGCACCACCGCAGCGAGGATCCAATAGAGCTTCTTGTGGCTTTTCTTCGGCTTCTTGATCATCGCGCCACCCGCCGCCGAACTCGCTCGCCCGCCCTTCGTGTCCGACTCTGCGTCGAAGACCTCGCCCGGCCCCGCCTTGGTCCCAACAGGGGCTGCGGGAACGACGACCTGCGTGCGTTCGGAAAGGGCGTCGGTCGCTCCGCTCCAACCTGGGTGCTGGCATCGGGATGGGGGGTGCGCAATGGCAGGGGTTGGGGGTTGGGGAGCGCGTCGGCCAGTGCCGCGGGCGTGCCGCGAATCGAGCCGCGTCGAGCCGATCCTCTTTGGCCGGTGCCGTGGCACGGGCCAACACCTCGGCCAAAGGACCGAGGGCTGGGTTCGGCGGCAGGGGGGCACCGACACGCGCCATCAGCGTGCCCATGGTGGTGTCGGTGACAAAGGGCACCGTGCCGGTCACCGCCTCGTAGAGGACCAGGGCCAAGGAGTAGACGTCGGCCCGGCCGTCCACCTGCTTGCCCTCGGCCGACTCTGGTGAGGCGTAGCGGGCCGTGCCGACCATCGCCCCGGCAGGCTCGGTCCAGGCCGCCTCGGCCAGTGCTCGGGCGACGCCGAAATCGGCGACACGCACGCGACCTTCTTCGTCGAAAAGCAGGTTGGCGGGTTTGATGTCGCGGTGGACAAGGCCCCGTGAGTGGGCATAGGCCAGACCCTGGGCCACCTCGGCACCGAGGGTGGCCGCTTGGGAGTGGCACAATCGAACCCCTTGGTCGAGCATGTCGCGGAGCGATCCCCCCGCCGAGGTATTCGAGCACCAAAATAGGGGCCGTCGGTGTCCTCACCCCAGTCGAAGACTCGAAGGACATGGGGGTGGTTGAGCGAGGCGACTGACCGCGCCCTTGGCCCCGAATCGCTTCAGGAATGCAGCGTCAGTTGCTAGACCGGGTTGGAGGACTTTTACCGCGACATGGCGCTGCAGGGACACGTCTTCAGCCAGGAAGACGTGCGCTGATGCGCCGGTGCCGAGAGCTGAGTTCGAGTCGTTGTTGTCCACCGGGCGATGTTGCCCACTGGAACCCAAGGAGTGATTCCACCGGGCGGTGGCGGGTTGTTGATCACTAGCCTACGTAGTGCCCGGCGGCTCCATTTCTGGGATTCCATTCGGGCCGTGTCTCTCGGACGCGTGGTATCGACTCATTTCCGCTCTCGGCACCGGCGCATCAGCGCACGTCTTCCTGGCCGAAGACGTGTCCCTGCAGCGCCATTCGTGGTAAAAAGTCCTCCAACCCGGTCTAGCAACTGACGCTGCATTCCTGAAGCGATTCGGGGCCGAGCGCGGTCAGTCGCCTCGCTCAACCACCCCCATGTCCTTCGAGTCTTCGACTGGGGTGAGGACACCGACGGCCCCTATTTGGTGCTCGAATACCTCGGCGGGGGATCGCTGCGCGACATGCTCGACCAAGGGGTTCGATTGAGCCACTCCCAAGCGGCCACCCTCGGTGCCGAGGTGGCCAGGGTCTGGCCTCATGCCCACTCACGGGGCCTTGTCCACCGCGACATCAAACCCGCCAACCTGCTTTTCGACGAAGAAGGTCGTGTGCGTGTCGCCGATTTCGGCGTCGCCCGAGCACTGGCCGAGGGCGGCCTGGACCGAGCCTGCCGGGGCGATGGTCGGCACGGCCCGCTACGCCTCACCAGAGTCGGCCGAGGGCAAGCAGGTGGACGGCCGGGCCGACGTCTACTCCTTGGCCCTGGTCCTCTACGAGGCGGTGACCGGCACGGTGCCCTTTGTCACCGACACCACCATGGGCACGCTGATGGCGCGTGTGGGTGCCCCCCTGCCGCCGAACCCAGCCCTCGGTCCTTTGGCCGAGGTGTTGCCCGTGCCGCGGCACCGGCCAAAGAGGATCGGCTCGACGCGGCTGGATTCGCGGCGCGCCTCGCGGCACTGGCCGAGCCGCGCCGCCCAACCCCCAACCCCTGCCATTGCGCACCCCCCATCCCGATGCCAGCACCCAGGTTGGAGCGGAGCGACCGACGCCCTTGTCCGAACGCACGCAGGTCGTCGTTCCCGCAGCCCCTGTTGGGACCAAGGCGGGGCCGGGCGAGGTCTTCGACGCAGAGTCGGACGCGAAGGGTGGGCGAGCGAGTTCGGCGGCGGGTGGCGCGATCATCAAGAAGCCGAAGAAAAGCCACAAGAAGCTCTATTGGATCCTCGCTGCGGTGGTGCTGGTCTTGGCACTGGTCGCCGGGGGGATCGTGGCGGCCAAGAACAAGGTCTTTACCGCGTCACACCCCGCTCCGGTGCTCGTGCACCTGACTTTGGCCAAGGCCCACGCGGCGGCCTCTCGGGATCACTTCACCTTGCATCTCGAGCACGGCGTCACCTCGATCACCGTGGCGGCCGGATCGGTCATCTCGCAGTCACCCAAGCCCGGCACGGTGCTCAAAGAAGGCTCGACCCTCAAGGTCGTACCCTCGATCGGTCCACCGCCGGTGCCGGTCCCCTCCTTGGCCAACCAGACCTGCGCCCAAGGTGCCGTGACCTTGGCCGCGGCCCACCTCAAGGGTGTGTGCGGCGCGGCGCAGTACTCCGACGGCGTGCCGAGCGGCGTGCTGATTGGCTGGATGCTTGGCACCAAGGGCAACCCGACCACCGCCCCTTACGGTGCGACCATCACCATGGTCCCCTCCCAGGGCCACGCACCGGTCACGGTCCCGAACATCCCGGGTGCCTATACCTTCGCCCAAGCCCAGGCGGCCCTCGGGGCGGTCGGCTTCACCGCGACCCAAGTCACCATCTCGAGCGCCACGGTTCCCGCCGGACAGGTGATCTCGACCAGCCCGGCGAGTGGGACCGTCGCCCCCTACGGCTCAGCCGTCACCGTCACGGTGTCGTCGGGGCCGCCGACCGTGGCGGTGCCCAATGTGCTCGGTGAGACCGTGACCCAGGCGACCGCCGGCTCCAAGGTGCCGGCCTGGTCGTCTCGGGGGTGACCGGCAGCCCGTCTGCGTCCGTCAAGGGCACCGTCCCCGCTGACTAACCAAGTCGTGCCGATTGGTTCATCGGTACAGATCCTACCAGTAGGCGTGCGCGTGCATGTCCTCGGCCTTCGACCCGAATTGCGACCTGTGCGAGGCGGCCAAGCTCTCGGCATGGCACCACGAAGATGACATCTGTTGGGTGGCCGACTGCGAGGTGTGCGGTGTGCCCATGGTGGTGTGGAAGCACCACGGAGCGGTCCCGCCCGACGCAGACGTCGACCACATGATCGCCCAGCTGTGCGCGGTGGCCGACGCCAGATTCGGCGAAGGGAAGTGGTCGCTCGACCGGGTGATGCGCCAGATCCCAGACCATTTCCACACGCACGGTCGCAATCCGAACTGGTGGTTCGACCGCTTCTCGACGAGCTGATCACCGCGGGTTCGGGGGACTTCGCCCCAGAGCCCAGCGGTAGGGTGGCCCAGGTGAGGACTCCGAGTGCGGTGGGCCCCCCGCCACGCCACCGCCACCGGGCGTGAGCCGCCGCGACAACGAGGCATCGGACGATCTTCCGGTTTACGAGCGGCCCGACGTCCTGCTCGATCCGCTGGCCGATCCGGCGCGGCCGGGCTCGGGGCGAGCGGGCGGAGGCATCATTCGACCCAAGTTGGCCGGTGCTGCTGCGCCGTCGGGTGGCCGACCGGGCCGAACGCAGTCCGCGGTATCGCTGGTGGGCGCTGAGCGCACTCTTGGCCGGTCTGCTTTCGCTCAACATCACTTTCACCGTCTTCGTCGTGGCGTTGCCGATCGGTCAAGTCCGAGTTCCACACAAATTTCCTCGGTCCTCACCTGGGCGTCGACCGGGCCGCTCTTGGCTTTTGGGATCGCCGCCCCGTTCTTTGGGAAGGCGGGCGACCTCTTCGGGCATCGACGCCTCTACTTGTTCGGACTCTTCGGCGCCATGGTGAGCGCCGTGCTGACGCAACCGTGGCCAACGTTGGCATGCTCCTCTTCGCCCGGGCCCTCGACGGTGTCCAAGGGGCGGCGACCGGCACCGCCTCGATGGCCTTGATCCTCCGGCTCTTTGCGCCCGAAGAGCGGGTCAAGGCGCTCGGGTGGTGGGCCTTGGTCGGGGCCGGTGGACCGGTGCTCGGGGTGACCTTGGGGTCACCGGTGATCCAGTACCTCGGATGGCGCGACCTGTTTTGGGGTCAGCTGCTCCTCTTGATCATCGCCACCGCCGTGGTGGCCCTGATCCTTCCGTCGCGACGCCGGGCCCACCGCGGTCCGGGCGGTCGAGCCCAGGGGTGAGCCCGACGAGGCGGGCGAGGCCACGGCGATGGACTGGGTGGGGAGTTGGAGCCTCGCCGGCACGGTGACCGCGGCCATGCTGGTGCTCAGCATCGGGCCGATTGTCGGGTGGACCTCGACGGCGGTGATCCTCTCGGGGCTCGGTGCAATCGTCTTTGGCGCCCTGTTTGTCTGGCGTGAACTGACCTTTGCCAACCCGCTCATCCCGACCAAGTATTGGAAGCGGCGCAACTTCATGTTCCCGATGGGCATGCGCGGCTTCTCGAACTTCGCGTACTTCGGGGGCTTCTTCCTCTTCCCCCTCCTCATGGAGCAGGTCTACGGCTACAGCGTGAGCGAGGTCGGCTTCATCTCGGTGGCCCGCCCGCTCTTGTTCGCGGTGAGCGCGCCGATTGCGGGATACATGACCGTGCGCACCGGCGAGCGGTTCGCCACCATCGCGGGGGCGACGTCGGTGCTGGTCTCGATGGTGCTCTTTGCCACCCTCGGCGCTTCGCCCGGGCTCGGGATCATCTTGGTGGCCCTGGCGTTGTCGGGCCTCGGCATGGGCATCGCGCTGCCGGCGACGTCCGCGACGATGGCCAACGAGGTGGTCGCCACCGAATACGGGGTCATGAGTGCCGCGCAGTTGATGGCGACCCAGGTCGGCGAAGTGGCCGGCATTCAGGTGGTGCTCACCCTCCAAGAGTCGCTGGCCCGACGGGCCGGCCTTGAAAACGTCCACGCCAGCCCCGCCCTCTTGCACAGCTTCGAAGTGGCGTTCTGGGTGGCCGCCCTGATGGCCGGTGCTGGGCTCGTCTGCGCGTGCTTCATGCGAAGCGTCGGTGGCGCTCGGCCCTCGGCTGGGCCAGTCTTGGCCCATTGATGCCGCACGCAAGCAGGAGGAACGGCCGGTGAACCAACGCAGCACCGCGGTGCGTACGCGCCGATCAACGGTTTGGAGCTGTACTTCGAACGCCACGGCCAGGGCCCGGCCCTGGTGCTCCTCCACGGCGGCCTGTTGAACATCGCCGCCAACTTTTCCCAGTTGCTCCCGCCGCTGACCGAGAACCATGAGGTCATCGCCATCGAGTTGCAAGGCCATGGGCGCACCGCCGACAGCGGGCGCGCGATGTCGCTCGAGTGCTTCGCCGACGACGTCGCGGCACTGCTCGCGTACCTGTCGATCGAAAAAGCCGACGTGTTCGGGTTCAGCCTCGGTGCCATGGTGGCGCTCACCTTGGCCCTTTCGCACCCGGGCGTGGTCAACAAATTGGTGCTCGCCTCGGTCGATCATTCCCCGAACCACGACCAGTTCGTGCGCCCCGAGGATCCCGCGATCATGGCGCGGCTGCCGACGGAGGCCGATTTCGCGCGGCTTCGCACGTCTTACGCCGAGATTGCCCCGCGCCCGGGTGACTTCGACGTACTCGCCGAGCGAACCACGGCGATGGTCCACTCGCTGAAGGGGTGGAGCGAAGAGGACTCGCGTCCATCACGGCACCGACGTTGGTCCTCGTTGGAGACACCGACATGGTGCCACTGCATCACGCGGTGGCCATGTTCGAGGCTCTGGCGAACGCGGAGTTGGCCGTGCTGCCGGGCACCACGCACATGGAGATGACCAAAAATGCGGATCGGGTGCTCGCCCTGGTGCGGCCGTTCCTCGAGGCGACGCCATGAGGAGCGTGGTTCAGCTCACGAGGTGATGGCGCGCAGTCGCTCGGCGAACTCGCCGGCGCTGTCACCGGCACCGGGGCCCGGGGTGGCCGTCAGGGCCATGAGCTTGCCCATGTCGCCTTCGACCTTGACCTTGCCGGCCATGAAGGCCTGCATGCCGGCTTGGGGGTTGCCTTCGATGAGAATGGCCTTGGCCGTGGCGTAGTCGACGGTCACTTTGAGGTCGTGGTTCTCCACGTGACCGGTGTCGAGCACGAGTTGCCCCGACGTGGTGTCGAGGTGGGCCTCGATCTCTTTGTCACCGAATGGGACACCGGTCACCACCAGATTCATCCGAACGCTGTGCGGGGTATTCGGCGCGAGGTCCGCGTATTCGGCGCGCAGTTTGCGGGCCTCGTCCAACCACTCATCGCTCAAGAACGGGTACGGCATGAGAATGGCTCCTCGCTTGTCTGACGTTGCTGGCGTGCTTCGTGCGCAACCAAGGTTGTCGTCTTCCCCGCCGGGAACCTTGGGACCGCCGGAACCCTACTCGCCCCACTACTAGCATGCCGAAGCGTGAGTGCTCCCATCATGCCCGCAGCCGAACCCTATTCGGCCACCGGAGACGCGAGGGGTGCCCTGGTCCTGCACGGATTTACCGGCAACCCCCAGTCGATGCGCGGCCTGGCGCTGGCCTTGGCCGATGCGGGGCTGAGCGTCGAGCTCCCGCTGCTTCCGGGCCATGGCACCGAGGTGGACGACCTGGTGCCCACCCGTTGGCAGGACTGGTCGGCCGCCGTGGACGCGGCCTATCTCGAGTTGGCCAGCCGGTGTGAGTCCGTGGTGGTGGTCGGGCTCTCGATGGGCGGCTCTTTGAGCGTGTGGCTGGCCGAACATCACCCCGAGATCGCCGCACTCGTCGTGGTCAACCCGCTCATTGCTGCTCCCGATGACGACACGGTCGCCCTCATCGCCGCCATGATCGAAGGCGGCGATGAGTTGGCGCCGGGAATCGGATCGGACATCGCCCTCGAAGGTTCGGTCGAGCTGGCCTACGACCAGCTCCCCTTGCGTGCCGTCCAATCGCTCTTCGCCGGCGTCGCCGAGGTCGAGGCCGCCCTCGACCTGGTCACGTGCCCGGTGCTCTTGTTCTCCTCTCTCAACGACCATGTGGTGGCGCCGGTGTCGGGGGAGCGCCTGGCCGCTCGGGTGAGCGGTCCGGTCGAGCGCATCATCTTGGAGCGCAGCTTCCATGTGGCAACGCTCGATTTTGATCGCGATGAAATCGAGGCGCGCGACCGTCGAGTTCGTGACCGCCACCTTGGCGGGCGGGACCCAATGAGCGAGGCCACCGAGGGAGCGTCGACCAGCGGGCTGAGCGCGGCCGACGTGATCCACGTCGCCCGCCTGGCCCGATTGGACCTGAGCGATGCGGAAGTGACGCTCTTTACCGCCCAATTGCGCAGCGTGCTCGACCATGCGGCCGATGTCGGTGCACTCGACCTGTCCCACCTTGCCCCGTCGTCGCGCCCGATCCCTATCGTCAACGTGCTGCGCCCCGACGAGCCGGTGCCGAGCCTCGAGCGCGACGAGGTGCTGGCCTGCGCCCCTTCGGTCGAAGACGACCGCTTCCGGGTCCCGCGGATCGGGGGCGAAGCGCCATGACCAGCGCGACTGTCATCGCGGCTTCGGTGCGCGGCGGCGAACGCTCGGCCCGCGAGGTCACCGAGGCTGCGCTGGCCGACATTGCGGCTCGCGACGACGACGTGCACGCCTTCTTGTTGGTGATGGGCGATGAGGCCTTGGCCCAGGCCGACGCGGTCGATGCGGCCGTCGCTCGGGGAAGCGACCCCGGGCCGCTCGCTGGCGTGCCCGTGGCCTTGAAGGACAACCTGTGCACCAAAGGCATCTCGACCACCTGTGGTTCTCGGATCCTCGAGGGCTGGCGCCCCCCCTACGACGCGACGGTGGTCGAGCGTCTGTGCGCGGCTGGGGCCATCTCGCTCGGCAAGACCAACATGGACGAGTTCGCGATGGGCAGTTCGACGGAGAACTCGGCCTTCGGGCCGACTCGCAACCCCCGTCAAGTCGACCGGGTGCCCGGCGGGAGCAGCGGCGGTTCGGCCGCCGCGGTAGCGGCGGGGTTCTCACCGCTCGCGCTCGGTTCGGACACCGGCGGGTCGATCCGCCAGCCCGCTGCATTGTGCGGGGTCGTCGGCATGAAGCCGACCTACGGCAGCGTCTCTCGCTACGGCTTGGTCGCCTTTGCCTCTTCGCTTGACCAGATTGGCCCGTTCGCCCGCAGCGTCGAGGATGCCGCCCTCCTCTTCGATGCCATCAGCGGCCACGATCCCCTCGACAGCACATCGCTCGCGGCCGAGTCCGCCCCGACCCTTCGCACCATTCGCGACGGGGTCGAAGGGGTGCGCGTCGGGCTGTGTCCCGACCTGATCGATGGCTGCGCGCCCGACGTGGCGGCCCGTGTCTATGCCGTGGCCGAAGCGCTCGTTGCGCTCGGGGCCAAGGTCGACGAGGTCCGGGTCCCAGAAATTCGCCTACGGGTTGTCGGCCTATTACTTGATTGCGCCGGCTGAAGCCTCGTCGAACCTGGCCCGCTATGACGGCGTGCGCTACGGACTGCGCGTCGACGCGGACGACGTCGCCGACATGAACACCGCCACGCGCACCGCGGGCTTCGGCGATGAGGTCAAGCGGCGCATCATGCTCGGGACCTACGCCCTCTCGGCGGGGTACTACGACGCCTATTACGCCCAGGCCCAGCGGGTGCGCACCCTGGTCATGAATGCCTTCGAGCGGGCCTACTTGTCCGTCGACGTGCTCCTCGGGGCTACCGCGCCGACCACGGCCTTCGCGCTCGGGGCCAAGGTGGACGACCCCATGGCCATGTACATGAACGACATCTGCACCATTCCTTCGAACCTCTCGGGTCATCCGGCCATCTCGGTGCCCTATGGGGTCGGCGACGACGGCCTGCCGGTCGGGGTCCAAGTGCTCGCCCCCGCGCTCGGCGAAGGCCTGTTGTTCCGCGTCGCCCACGCGCTCGAAACGACGGTGGCTGCGTGAGCCCCGACACGACGTGGGAAATGGTGATCGGACTCGAGGTGCACTGCGAGTTGGCCACCCAAACCAAGCTGTTCTGCGGGTGTCGCAACGCGTTTGGCGACGAGCCCAACACCAATGTGTGCCCGGTCTGCCTCGGCTTGCCCGGCTCGCTCCCGGTCCTCGATGCCCACGTGGTTGAGTTGGCCATGCGCATCGGCACCGCGCTGCACTCGGACATCCGCCCGAGCACCTTTGCGCGCAAGAACTACTTCTATCCCGACCAGCCCAAGGACTACCAGATCAGCCAATACGACGAACCGCTCAATGCTCGGCTGGCTGGCTCGACCTGCCCGACGGTATGCGGATCGGGATCACCCGGGCCCACATGGAAGAAGACACGGGCAAGCTCGACCCACGTTGGCGGCAGTGGTCGGATCAACGCGGCGAAGTCACGGCTGGTTGACTACAACCGCTGGGGCATGCCCCTGGTCGAGATCGTCCAGCGAGCCCGACATGGCCACGGCGAGCCAGGCGCGCGGCCTATGCCGCCGAGTTGCGGGGCATCTCTGGTCGCCACGGGAGCGCGGATGGCCGGATGGAAGAGGGCTCGATGCGCGTCGATGCCAACGTGTCGGTCCAGCCGCGCGGGACCCCCGAGTTCGGACCCGTGTGAGATCAAGAACCTGAACTCGCTGCGCTCGCTCGGTCGGGCCATCGATTACGAGGTGGCCGCAGGTCGCGTGATTGAAGGAGGCGGGGGACGTCGACCAAGAGACCCGACACTGGGACGAGGGCGCGGGGCGCACTCGGCGATGCGCTCGAAGGAAGAGGCCAACGACTACCGCTACTTCCCCGAGCCGACCTGGTGCCTTGGGCCCCCGACGCACCGTGGCGCGCCCGTGTGGCCGAGAGCCTCGGGCCAATGCCGGCCGATCGTCGGGCCGCGTGGTGGCGTCGCTCGGCGGTACCGCGACCCCAGAGCGGAGGTGTAACGTACCCTCGGTCGGCCGTGGTGGACCTCGGTCTCGACGCCTTGGTGACTGCTGTGATCCGCGGCTCCGGCATCGGCAGGCCTGCACTCGCCCTGGGCGTCGGACGAAGTGGTGGCCGAGAGCGAAGGGCGAGGCTTCAAAGTCGCACCCCGATTCGTTCGCGGCCACCGCGTCGATGGAGGCAGGTGGTGCGCTTTCTGCCACCCAGTCGAAGCTCGGCGCTCGCCGCCTTGTTGGCGGCCGGTGGCGGTGACCCGGCGCAGATCGCCAAGGAGATGGGCTACTGGAGGCGGCTCGCGGGCCCGAGCAACCTCAGCGGGGCCGTCGCCGAGGTGGTCGCGGCCCACCCGGACGAGCGGGCCGCGCTGGCCGAAGGCGATCGCAAGCTCCAGGGTTCTTCGTCAAGGCCGTGCTCGACGCCACCCACAACAAGGCCAACGGCAAGGAAGCTGTGGCCAACTCCAGCGCCTCTTGGGTTCAGCGGCACCGCAGCGCGCGGCTACGTGCGGGCGGGGCTGGGGCGTGCGTGTGGTCGCGGACGCTCATCTGGGCCGCACGAAGAGCCGATCTGTCGCGTCCAACTCACCGAAGGTATCGGGTGCACTGAGAGAGGTTGGCATTGTGCTCACCACGCGAAGTGAGACGGGCAAGGTCGGCGACGAAGGATCCACCACCGTGCGGGTGCCTGGCGGCGGTCGTTACGACCACCGCCGGTTGGTCCGCGTCCTGGATCCTCGCCCTCATTGTGCGAACCGTCATCGCCCAGGTGTTCGGGACCCACTTCCAGAAGAAGTTCCCGCTTGGGCAATACCCGCACCCCAACAAGCCGCCAAGCACCTGGCGGCCCGCTTCCCGGCCAAAAAAGGCGGGCGACACCGCCCACGTGGTGTTCCACAGCACCGGGGCCCTCACGAGCGGAGCCAACCGGCGGCGGTCAACGTGGTGGGTGGGGCGTCGATCGAACCCCGGCGCACGTGCGGACTACTAGCCCGTTCGCCGTGGTACGGGTGCCAGATTGACCCGACGGCACAATTGGCTACGCGGTGGTCGAGTTCGACACCACGACCGACCAACTCCCTTCCGCCTGAAGGATGCAAGGCAGTGGTGGCGACGGCGGAAGCGGCTGAGCACGTTGGGTTCTCCGTGTCGCTTGGGCACGCCGATCTGGCCGTCTTATCGGTGGCACGGGCCCGAGTGAGGGCATTGGGATCGTGGCCGCCATGATCATCAGGCCTGGGGCGTCGGGTTGGTCGTCGCCATGGGCCTTCCCATCGTCACCGCCCTCTTGGTCGGCATGGGTCGCGGCGAAGAACCAGACCCACCATTTTTTGGTGGTGCCCCATGTTCGCCGCCGAGATGGCGGCGATGATCGGCATCGGGTCGGCATTGACTACGCGGTCGTTCATAGCGACGCGTGATTGCCAGGACTCTTCGAGGGCCGCTACCCGCGGGTGGGGTGGTGTGGTCGCCGATGACCTCGGGTCGCTCGGTGTTGTTCGCCGGCGGCACCGTGGTGATCTCGCTCTTTGGTTCGTTCTCGATTGGCTAGCCGCACATCATCGGTCTGGCCACGGCCTGTATCGCCGCGCGTTGATGGTGCTGGTGGCGGCGCTGACCTTGTTGCCCGGCCCTGCTCGGGTTCGCCGGCAAAGCCATCGACAAGGCGCACATTCCCTGCCTACCTCGAAGCCGGCGGTCCACCGTCTCCGACGGGCTTTTGGTATCGCGGCAGCTGGTTGTCGAGCGTCGCGCCCGGATCACCGGCACCCTGGCCGTCTCGGCGTTGTCCTTGGCTGTCCCGTTCCTCTCTGATGCGCCTGGCCTTTACCGACGCGGGAACTACCCGCCCAACCAGACCAACGTGCCAGGCCTATGACCTCTTGGCCAAGGGATTTGGCCGGGATTCAACTGCCCTCGGTCATAGCCGTGGCGATGCCCGGACCCGGGGCCACCACTATGGTTGAGCACCTGGCCAATGCCATTTCTGACACCGGGGGTCGCCTTCGTCGCCCCCGCACAGTTCGACAAACGCGGAGCGAACCGGTGCAGTGGTGGTGGCCAACTCCGCGGACCTCGCCTCAAGCCGCCCAGACCGAGAAACTCGTGCGCACCCTGCGCACGAGGTGATTCCCCCGGTAGTGGCGGGCACCGGGGTCGACGCTCAGGTCGGGGAGAGACCGCCGCGAGCATCGACGCAGCGGCTTTTCTCTCCGCCGGCTGTCTGGGTGATCGGGGCGGTGCTTCTTGTCTGTCGCTCTCTTCTGATGGCCGTGTTCCGATCGATCGCCATTCCCATCAAGGCGGCGGTGATGAACCTGCTGTCGTCGGCGCCGCCTACGGCGTGATGGTGGCCGTCTTTCATGGGGTTCGCTGGGTGGGCGATCGGCATCGGCCACACCGGGCCGATCGACCCATGGATCCCGCTCACCATGTTCACCATCTTTTCGGGCTGTCGATGGACTACGAGGGTTCTTTCGCGAATCAGAGAAGAGTGGCGGCGCACCGACGACAACTCCACGGCCGTGGCCGACGGCGTGGCCCTCACCGGCGGATCATCACCGCGGCCGCCGCCATCATGTTCTGCGTTTCGGCTCTTCGGTCATCAACGACCCGCTGCACATCTTGAAGGTGTTGGCCTCGGACTGGCGGTCGCCGTGCTCATCGACGCCACCATCGTGCGCATGGTCCTGGTCCCTTCGGTCATGGAACTCTCGGTCGGGCGAACTGGTGGATGCCGGCCTGGCTCGACCGACATCGTCCCCACCTTGGGCGTCGAAGTCGACGCCGAACCCGAGGTGAACCGGGGCCAGCCGTCGCCCCCTGACCGGACCCGTATGCTCTTGGTATGACCGACGAGGATCCGGCGACGAAAACAATCCGAGCGGACGGGGATGAAGCCCCGTAGCTACGAAGTCACCGAAGGGCCCGAGCGGGCCCCGGCCCGGGCGATGCTCCGGAGCGGTCGGGATGACCCACGACGATTGGGACAAGCCGCAGATCGGCGTGGCGTCGAGTTGGAACAAGTGACGCCCTGCAACATGTCGCTCGACCGGTTGGCCAAGCGGTCCAAAGAAGGCGTCGTGTGACCGGCCGGCGGTTCCCCTTGGAGTTCGTGACCATTGCCGTTTCCGACGGCATCTCGATGGGCCATGAAGGCATGCGGGCCTCGTTGGTCAGCCGCGAAGTGATCGCTGACTCCGTCGAGACGGTGATGCACGCCGAGCGCTTCGACGGGCTGGTCACCTTTGCCGGGTGCGACAAATCGCTGCCGGGAATGCTCATGGCGGCGGCCCGGGTCAATCTCCCGAGCGTCTTTCTCTACGGTGGCTCCATCCTTCCGGGTCGGCTGAGGGACCGGGCCCTTGACGTGGTCAGTGTGTTCGAGGCGGTCGGGGCGAACGCCGTCGGTGAGCTCAGCGACGAAGAACTCGGTCTCATCGAGCGAAATGCCTGTCCCACGGTGGGTTCGTGCGCCGGGATGTTCACGGCCAACACCATGGCCTCGGTCGCCGAAGCCCTCGGCATGTCGCTGCCCGGGAGCGCCTCGGTCCCGGCGGTCGTCGGCGCCTCGACGATCTGGCGTTTCAATCGGGACAAGCGGTGGTGGAACTCCTGGCGGGGCGGGGATCCGACCCCGTCACATCCTCACCAAGGCGGCCTTCGAGAACGCCATTGCGGTGGTCATGGCCCTCGGGGGTTCGACCAACGCCGTGCTCCACCTCTTGGCCATCGCCAACGAGGCCCGGGTGGATCTCGAGCTCGACGACTTCAACAAGGTGGCTGCACGGGTGCCCCATCTGGCCGACACCAAGCCACACGGCCGGTTCCACATGTACGACGTGGACCGATCGGGGGAGTCCCCGTCGTCCTTCGTGAACTGTTGGAGGCCGGCCTCCTCCACGGCGACGTGCTGACGGTCACCGGTCGCACGATGGCGCAGATCTCGCTGCTCTGGACCCGCCGGCACCTGACGGCACGGTGGTCCACCCACTGAGCGACCCCATTCACAAAGACGGGGGCATCGCCATCCTCACCGGGTCGCTGGCTCCCAAGGGATCGGTGGTCAAGGTGGCCGGGATCGACACGTTGACCTTCGACGGCATCGTGCCGTT
>CAWDCE010000028.1:0-8243 GCA_963800725.1 uncultured Acidimicrobiaceae bacterium
GGCCAAGGAGCGTTCCCGTCCCGACCAGGCGCGCCCTTGGCGGGCCACGATGAGTGCGCCGGCGACAGCACCGTCGCGGACCTCGATCGGTTCGACCAGGACGCCCCAGGCCACGCCTGAGATCACGCACGAGAACGAGCCCAAGGTGGCATCGCCGTTGAGCTGGCTCTGGACGGGGCTCTTTGATGCGCGCCCGGCCTTCTTCGGTTCCTGGAGCGGCCCAGGATTCGAGGTCGAGGCCGGGTATGGCCTCGTCGGCTCGGGCCACGATGGCCACGACCTCGGTGCCCGAGACGACCTGGACCAACGTCTCGACCACCAGGCGGGTCTGGAGCCCGGCCACCAGGGAGAACTACCGAACTTGTCACGCTACGCCTGTCTTCATCGAGAGAATCGAGCGGTGAGCACCATTCGCTGCTCTGACCTCCGACGTGCAGGCCGACAATGATATCTCACGGAACACCCCAGGTGGGAACCCCTATTGAAATTTATCTGCGCCTGGGAAGGATCCATCTAGTTGGGATTCAGCTCGCGGGTCAAGAGGTGGGCCAGCGGAAGGCGGGCGCTGTGCACCATTGGTGGCGGCGTGTGCGTGATGCGGAACATGAGCGCGACGCTTTCGCCATCGTCGAGGTCCCACACCTGGTGAAATCGCTTGGAGAGGGTGAAGAATGCATCGAGATGGCGCTCGCCACCGAGGCCCAAGAAGTCCTTCTCCGCGGTGGCGTAGAGGAAGACGGGCGAGAGCGGTTGGACGGCCAGGGCATTGAGTTCTGCACCCAGCCAGAACCGTTCGGCGGCCGCCCCGCCCCGCACGTACCACACGGGTTCGGTCCGCGGCACGGTGATCACGGCCAACGCCGAACTCGATCCAACGGTGGCGAGGGCCCGGCCGCCCAACGCCTGGCCGGCCCGCCAGTCGGCCAACTGCGCCATGACGTCGGGGCGGCGCATGACCTCGATGGCGGCCACTTCGGGGGCGGAAAGCTCGAGGGTGCGCACGTCGATGCCCTCTTCGAGCGAGTCCTTGCCGGGCCAGCGCATCTCGCCGAACATCTCTCGGTGGAGCCTCGGGATCAAAAAGCGCAACCGGTCGGATTCGGCCAGGATCGCGGCACACGTCCCCATGGCATCGCGGGCGGTCAGGACGCGCAGGCGCGCCCCTTCACGCTCCACGCCGCGGGCGAGGAGTCCGAGCACCTCGTCGTCTATTGGTGAAGGGTCACCGATCTGGCGGTTGGCCGATCGGGTGCGGATGTGCGACTGCAGCGGCTTGATCTCGTGGTCCGTGGCGTCGCCGATCTCGATGGTCGCCACCAGATGCGACGGCGCACCTTCTGGGAACAGCCGGACCGGTCCGAGCTTCTTGAGCGAGGCCGCGGCCACCCGGGCGTTGAACAACGCCGCGCCGATGCTCACGTAGGCGCCACGATGACGCACGTCCATCGTGGTGGTGCGGTCGGGCACCAAATAGATGCGGATCTCCTCGCTGTCGGCCTCGAAGCGCCACGGTTGGATGTTCCCCCCAGAAGGAGCCCAGCGGGCGGCGTCGACGATGATGTTGACCGGGTCGTCGCCCTCGCGCAGTGGCTCGTCGGGACGCTGGACCACCGAGTCGTCTTCGGCGTCGGTGTCGAGTTTGACGGCGGCGATCTCGGACATTCCATCTTCGAGGTCGAAACGGACCCGGCCCGAGGGAAGTTCACCGGCCATGCCAATGCGGCGGACCGCGGTCGCTACGGTTGCGGCACCGAGGGTGACTTCGCTGCCGAGTTGGGGCCAGCCGGTGACCGCGCCGGCCGCCCCTTCCAAGAATGAGGCGGCCCCGCGGGCCGAGACGTCCTCGGCCCCGAGCATGCGCAGGACGTATGGTGCCTTTTCGGCGAGGGTGAGGTTGGCCAACTCCGATGACTTGGTCGATCCCAACAAGCCATGGAAGATCGGACGGTGCGGCTCGAGATCGAAGCGCTCCACGTCGAGGACCCCGCGGTCGCTTGTCTCCATCACTACCGGGATGCGCCGTTCGCGGGCCATCTCTCGCACCAAGAGCTTGATGTCGAGCGAGTCGCACTCTTCGATCACCACGTCGAGGCCGTCGAGGAAGGCGCCGAGGTTTTCGGGGCGGATCCCCTCGGTGTTGGTCTCCACCCGGAGATACGGGTCGATCTCGCTGATCCGTCGGGCGGCGACGATGGCCTTATTGATGCCGAGGTCGAGGACCGAGGCCGGCACCCGGTTGAGGTTGGACAACTCCAAGGCGTCGAAGTCGGCGAGTCGCAGCTCTCCTGCGAGTCCTTCCATGGCGAGCACATGGGCGATGGAATGGCCGGCGCTGAGGCCGACGATGCCGATACGCAGCGCCCGCTGGCGGGCCTGTTCGGGCCGGGTCAACTTATTGCGGTTGCGATCGAGGCGCAGTGTCGAAAAGGCACGTGGGGCCAACAGCCGCACCACCGCCCGGCGCCACGGGTAGTACACCCATCGCTGCCCGTCCTCGAGGAGGGAGGGAGTCGGCGGGGGGAGCGTCTTGGCCAGTTCTGCGTGTTGTTCGGCGAGGCGGTCGATGATGAGGAGCGAGGGATCTTCGCGGAAGACCCGAAGCACCTCACGTTGGGACCGGGTCTTCATGTCGAGGATCAAAGGCCGCCAGGCCTGGGTGCGGGTCGACGCGGCATCGAGGTTGGCCGATCCGACCTCGGCTGGCCCCCGGGACAGCTCCTCACCCTCGATGCGCAATGCCTTTTGGTGCGCAGGTGTGCACAGTTCCTGGCTGCGCGACCGGCGCCACTCAAGGGCAATGGTGCGGTAGCGGTCGTCGGGGAAGGGCACCGACTCGGTGCCCACCATGCGCGCCCCGGTCTCGCGGCCGAGGGTCAACCAGGTCTCCGACACCGCGGCGATGGCGAACTCGGCCCCCAGCCAGTTCATGGCGTGGGTCACACAGCGCGACAACGTCGTGGCCAGCCCGTAACCGACCACCGCTTCGCCCTTCGACCAGGCGCCCTTGATCTCGAGCGCCCCGAGCCGGACCTCGCGGTCGATGAGGCGGGCGATCTCACCGATTTCGGAGGAACCGCCCATCTCTTGCATCAAGATCGCCTGGTGGCTCGAGTCGAGGGGGCCATGGACCCGGACCCCAGCGACCGCCTCGCCGTCCTCATTGAAACCGAGGAAGAACAGCGGGATCCCCTCGCCATCTTCGAGGTGCTGACGACGCAACGCGTCCTCGGTACTGAAACTGCGGTAGCGGCCCTCGGCCTCGTTCAGGTAGAGCTTCCATAGATCGGGCCGCTCGATCGGGTGATGTCCTTCGAAGCGCACGCCCGACGCGCGTGTTCGACGAAGCTCGCCCCGTACCTGTAGCGACTACCAACCGAGTTCCCCATCAGCGAGCCTCACCCCTGCTAGATCCGTCCCCATCAACCGAATTCGGCTCTCGGTAGACCATGGCCAAAGTTACTGCAGTTAGAACCGCGTCAAGGTGATCTGAGACCCATCAATCCATTCGTGAAACGTATGTCGCACGTTGCCGCGCCGAAGCGGTACCACGGGCAATTGCGGTGCTGTTATTGGTGAAAAACAGCGGTGACATCGGGTGGTCGCATCGCGGCGCCGCGGGGCGCAGGACGACAACATCGCGGGCGATCCGGCTGCGCAGGGCGCGTCGTCATAGGAGTTGCGCGAAAGGACGCGGTGCTATGCGAGCCGGGATTCCTCGTCGACGATTTGCAGAATTCTCGCCTTGAACGTGTCACGGTCGAAGCGCTCGGCGTGGGCGCGGATCTCGTGCTCGTCAAAGGTGGTGTGCGCCATGTCGGCGATACCCCTCGCCACGACGTTGGGGGCGAGGTTGTCGAAGTAAATACCGGTGGTCCCGTCGACCACGGTCTCGAGATAGCCCCCACACCCAAGGACCGCGCTCGGGCGGGCGAAGGTGGCCGCCTCGAGGGGGGTGAGCCCGTAGTCCTCGTAGGACGCGGCGACGAGCCCGATGCTGTTGCGGTAGAGCCAGCGCATCTGGGCGTCGCTGACCGAACCGACGAACTGGACATTCGGACCGGCGGAGGCCTCGAGGAAGGGGCGCACGGGCCCGTCGCCGACCACTACGAGGCGTAGGTCCTTGAGGTACTGCATGGCCTCGACCAAGACGCCGACGTTCTTGTACGGCAAGAGGCGAGAGGTGCACACCACGTAGCCGGGGGTGACGCCCTCGACGGGGAACTCGGGCCCGCCGGCGCGCAGCGTCGGCGGGGGAGAGACCACCTCGGCCTCGACGCCGTAGACCGCTTCGATCCGCTTGGCCGTCTCCTGGGACACCGCGAGGTAGCGATCGGCGGTGCGGGCGGCCCGTCGGTCCCAACGTTCCAAGAATGGCCGGGCACAGCGCAGGGCGGCCGAAAGTCCCGATTGGCGTTTGACCAGACCCGAGGCCCACAACGCCGAGGACTGTGGTGCGCCGAGGTAGACGTCGCTTTGGTACAGCCAACGCGCCGGGGCGTAGCAATAGACGATCTTGCGCCCTTCGGTGCCGACCCCATGGGCCCATCCGCTCGATGAGCACACCACGACGTCGGCGTCGACCCGAAGGGAGGAGAACAGCGGCGCGAGGAGTGGGAGGGCGAGTCGATGGCGTCGGCGAAGCAGGGCGAGCCGGTTCGCCGAGAAAGCATGGATGTCGAGGTCGCCGAATTCGGGGAAGGTGGCCGCGGGGTCGTAGAAAGACGTGAAGAACGGGGCGCCGTGGAGGGCTTCGGCGAGCAAGAGGGCCACGCGCTCCGCGCCGCCGCGCTGGGTCAGGTAGTCGTGCACCAGGGCGACGGTTCCGTGCGGGGCATCCGGCGCCGGCGCGCCTGCGCCGACGGCGCGGAAGGACACCGTTCGGTCGTCGTGTCCGCCCAGCCCGGGCGATGGGCGCGTGATGGGGACGGTCATCTCGCCGCGTCCGGGGTCTGCGGTCGCGGCGCCGGGGCGGCGGCGAAGGCACCGAGCACGAAGTGGGTCATCTCTTGTGCCACGCCTTGACGTTGCGCAGCCGCGCAGGAGCGCGTGGTCGAGCCCGGGGTACAACCGGAGGTCGACACCATCGTGTTGGCGCGCGGCCGCCATCTCTACGCGCACCGCCCGCGCCTCGTCCTCGCCGCAGATGTACCGCACGCGCGACCCGCGGCGCGCAGATCGTCGAGCCACGAACCCGCAGAACGCCCCGCGCTGGGCCGGCCCAGCTCGCGCAACGCCTCCATGCGCTGGCGGCTGATCAGCGGCAGGTCGGGGAGCCGGCGGGCCAGGCGTGACACGTTGGTCTTCGGCCGAGCGATGCGGCGACGCGGATCGAGCGGGCCGACGAGGGCCTCGGGTGGCGCGAAGCGCAGCACCGGGTTGACGACACAGGCGCCCCGCGCTCTGAGTGCGACGGTCGCTTCGAGGGCCTGATAGGCACCCGAGCACAGCCCGACCCACACGACATTGGACGGATCGCCAGGATCAAGCGCCTGGGCCACGTCGCGTAGATCATCGAAGGCGGCGGGGGAGTAGACCACGTGGTCGGGGAGGCCCGGGCGCGCCGGGCTGTCGCAGATCCCGCTGAGGTCGAGCCGCCAAGTGGCGACGCCGTGGCGGGCCCACGCGCGGGCCAGGTCGACCCAGAGCCGACTCGGCCCGACGTGCGAACCGAATCCGTTATTGATGAAGACCACGGCCGGCCCGGCGGTGGCCCCCGCCGGCGCGGTCAGCGATCGCAAAGAGCTGCGATGGGCCGAGGCGCACCGCGGTTTCGGTGATGGGGTTCGCGTCTGGGTGCTCGAGCACGAGCGGCCGGGTCGCCGGCACCGAAGGGGCGAATTGCCCATCGCCGCATCGTCGTTGCACCCAGTGGGCGATCTGGCTGATGGTCGAAAGCGGGACCCGTTGGCGCTCGCCGTTGCCTTCGAGCAAGTCGGCTTGGCCAATGGCGGCGCAGCGGTCGAGGACACAGCCCTCGAGGTCGGAGGCCAGCTCGCTCGGTATCGGGGTCGAGGGCCTGGTCAAGACGAGGGCATGGGTGATCGCCGAACCACGGACTTTTGGTGCGAGGTGATTCAGGGCGCCGGCTGTCTCGTTGGCCACGACGAACCCGGGCACCTCGACGGTGTCCGATCCCGACGCATTTTCACCGAAGGACAGGCGGTGCAGCGCGCGTTGTTGCCGCACGAACTGTCGACCCGATTCGCATGGGTCCCACGCCACCAGCGCGCCGACCCCCGCCAGCTGGGCCATCGATGCGGCCAAGAGTGCGCCGGCTCGCATCCCGACCAGCGTCACCGAGGTGGCGCCGCAGTCCTTGGCCAAGGTCACGGCTTGGGCGACGCTGTCCTGCCACGCGGCCACCCGCCCGGGCTCGTCATCCTCACCCGAGGAGTCCCCCGTGCCGTGATAGTCGAAGCGGATGGCGAGCACCCCTCGTTCGGCCAGTTCGAGGGCCAGTCGACGCAACGTGTAGGCGGCGACGTCTTGTTCTCGAAACAGCGGCGCACACAGCACGGCGGCGCCACGGGCCGGCGTGCTCGTGGGCGCGTGCACCCAGCCGAACAACGCGCGATCGGGTTCTCCGAACCACGTCGGCGTGGCGCGACTCGCGACACTGTGTGGAGCCGGGACGGGGCAGGGTCGGGTCGCGGTGAGGTTCATGGGCCCGACCCGGCGGTGTCGAGCAACACCGAAATGCCCGCCACGATCGCGTCGATCGAGGCGAACGTGGACTTGCGCAGCATGGAGTCGGGGTACTCGAACCCGAAGGCTTCTTCGAGGGCGAGCATCACATTGACACTGGCGTGCGACGTCATCCCGGCATCGAAGAGATCCGCCCCGGCATCGAGGCGACCGACGTCGGCGTCGAGGCGGGCCACCTCGTCCAGGATCGCGCGCACCGTGGCGGTGCGGTCCTCGAGATTCGGGTCACTCACTTGGCTGACCCCGGGCTCGGTCGCGTGGTCGCAATGACGACCGATGCCGCCATCTGGGACTCGTGGGTCATGCTCACGGCCAACGCGGTGATGCCCTGGCGCTGCGCCAGTTCCGCCGCCTGGTCATGGAGGGCAATCGTGCAGGCCCCCGACGCCGCGCGCCGGACCTCGATGGACCGCCACGATGGCCGGGCATCGTTCGGTGCCAGCACCTTGAGCGTTGCCTCCTTGGCGGCGAAGCGCGCCGCCAAGGACGACGGGTCGAACACGTCGCCGGTGCGGGCGCAGTCCAGTTCGTGCGGGGTGTAGATCCGTTCGAGGTAACGGGCGCCGAAGCGCTCGATCGATGCCGCAACCGCAGCCACGTCAGCGAGGTCGACCCCGACCCGAAGGTCCTCGGTGCGGATCATGGCGCGACCCCCGGGGCGGGGCGGCGCGACAGGGCGGAGCGCACGACCGCGAATTCCTCGAGGCCCTGTCGGCGGGTCGACGGCACGATGCAAAAGACGACAGCGGGGACCAAGAGCAACAAGGACACCGGGAAGGCGACCAGCGGGAAGGCGACGAGCGGCCCGAGGACCACCATGAGTGGCAGGTAGCGGTGGTAACTGACGCCGACGTCGCGTCGCACGATCCGGTCGAGGACGAGGAGGTCGACCAGGGCCAGCAACGACGCGTCACCGAACCCGTTGATCCCGTAGCGCCACACCAAAGGGATCGAGGACGCAGCGAGGACCACGACGCCGACCGTTGCCACCACGGCCACCGTGGCGTTGCGGCCGCGTGACAAGAGATAGGTGATCTGGATGAGGCCGGCCGCGCCCAGCAGCGAAGCCAGTGCCAAGAGCGAGAACAGCGGGATCGAAGCGTCCCACTCGCGACCAAAAAGCCAGGGGATGACCCGCGGGGCAACGACCCCAAATGCAGCGAGCGGGACACCGAGTGCGAGCAGTTGGAGGACCGAGCCCTCCTCGAGGGCGCGCTCGATGCGGTGCGGTTGGCTGGGCGGGACACGTGACATGGCGACGAGGCCGAGCCGGTACGCGCCGCGGTTGGCGAAGCCAATGGTGTCGACCAGTCGTTGGGCGAAGGCGACATAGCCCACGCCTGCGGCCCCGAAGAAGCCGCCGACGACCAACGGGTTGACCAGGCCGCCGAGGCGCTGGATCCACGACGTCATAGAAAAACTGAACCCGTAGCGGGTGAGGGTGCGGGCCATGTCCTTGGACCATGCCAATCGGGGCCGAAGACCCGAGAAGGCATAGCTGCCGACGAGGAGCCAGGTCTGCCAGGCGAAGTACCCCG
>CAWDCE010000029.1:0-13789 GCA_963800725.1 uncultured Acidimicrobiaceae bacterium
AACGCTCGAATTCGCCGCTGCGCTGCGTGACCCACTGGTGCGTCACGCCGTGACGACGTGGACGCCAAGTTCGCCCGAAGAGGCGACCGCCATGGAACGTGCCTACGGCCGCACCTTCGTGCTCGGGGACCCGCCCGACTACGAGCCGGGGCCAGAGCGCTCGCTCTCCGGGTTGGCCGCAACGTCGGGCCGCACCCCGCTCGAGGTGGCCTACGACGTCATGGCCGAAAATGACGGACAAGGCCTTTTGTACATCCCGATCCTCAACTACGCCACGGGCGATCTCGACCACGTGCGCGAGATGTTGGTCCACCCTCGTGGTGCGCTCGGCCTCTCCGACGGTGGGGCGCACACCGGCACCATCTGTGACGCCTCGATGCCGACGTTCATGCTCACCCACTGGTCGCGCGACCGCCGCCGCGGCGACACGCTCCCGCTGCCGTTCTTGGTCAAGAAGCAGACTCATGACACAGCCCGCCTCTTTGGGTTGCGCGACCGGGGCACCGTCGAGCCCGGAGCGCTCGGCGACTTGAACCTCATCGACTACGACGCCCTCGCGCTGCGCGGCCCGTACGTCGAATCTGACCTCCCGGCTGGCGGGAGCCGCCTCCTGCAAAAGGCCGATGGCTATGTCGCCACCATCAAGGCGGGCACGGTCACCTTCGAGGGCGGACAGGCGACCGGCGAATTGCCGGGTCGCTTGCTCAGAGGAAGCCGCTGATCATCTCGGCCCCACGGTGAACCAGCCCGAGACGCGCTACGCCCGGCGCGACGGGCATCACATTGGCTACCAGGTTTGGGGCAGCGGACCGATCGACGTCCTCGAGTTCAACCATGGTCTGATGATCTCGATCGACGAGACGTTCGACGAGCCCAATTGGTTGCGCTGCGAGGAGCGCCTGGCCTCGTTCTGCCGGCTCATTCGCTTCGATGGCCTCGGCCTCGGGCTCTCGGACCCCCTCCCGGGCGGGGTGGTCCCGACCATTGGCGCCTGGGCCGACGACGCGGTTGCCGTCCTCGACGATCTCAGAAGCGACCATGCCGCGGTCATTGGCCCAACCGGTGGATCGATGGCGGCCATTTGGCTGGCCGCCCATCACCGCGACCGCGTGGACGCGTTGGTGCTGCTCAACGGCACGGCCCGGGTCGCCCGGGCCGACGACTACGACATCGGTGTCGATGCGGACCTGATCGGTGGGGTGAGCGAGAACGTCGAGGCGCCACTCGACCCAGCGCTGATCCCAGACGACGTGGCCGTCTTCGCCCCCAGCCTCGCCCCCCGAGTCGGGTTCAGGGAGTGGTGGGGTCGCGCGGCTCGCCGAGGTGCCAGCCCGGCGACCGCCATCGCGTTCAATCGTCGTACCTTCAGCGCCGACCTGCGTTCAGAGCTGGCCAACATCGATTGCCCGACACTGGTCATCTCGCGCACCGACGCGTATGGGGGGTTAGTCGAGCACGGCCGCTATCTGGCCGAACACATCGACGGGGCGCGCTTCATCGAGGTTCCCGGCGCCGACCTGCTTTTGTGGGCCGGCGAGTTCGACAGCGTGGTCGACGAGATCGAGGAATTCTTAACCGGGACACGCAGCGACCACGCGACAGAGCGGGCGCTCGCCACCATCTTGTTCACCGACATGGTCGATTCAACCAGTCGGGCCGCAGCCGCCGGTGACCGCCAGTGGCGCGGCGTCCTCGACGAGTACGACGTCAATGTGGCACGGCTCTTGGAGCGCCACCGCGGTGTGCACGTGAAGAACACCGGGGACGGCACGCTGGCCCGATTCGCCAGCCCGACCCAAGCGGTGCGTTGTGCCACCGCCATGGTCGAGGTGGCCGAGAACTTCGGTATTGCGATCCGTTGCGGCCTCCATGTCGGAGAAATCGAGCTACGTCGCGACGACATCGGGGGGCTGGCGGTGCACATCGCGGCGCGGGTCAACGTGTTGGCGGCACCCAACGAGGTGCTCACCACCTCGACGGTGCGTGACGTGGTGGTCGGATCGGGCGTCGTGTTTTCGGACCGGGGGTTCCACGACCTCAAAGGGATGCCGAACCAGTGGCACCTCTTGGCGGTGCAACCGAGCGTCCCGTAGCCGAGATGCCGATCCAACCCCCTTAGTGGGCGGGCTCCGCGGCGCGTTCAGCGGCGGCGCCCCGGGCGTCACGGCCGGGGTGCGCGTCAATGAAGATGCCGCCGACGATCGCACCAAGGGTCAAGGATCCCGCGGCCCACACGCTGGCCACCGCGAAACCGTGCACGGTCGCCTGCGCCACGACATTTGACGTATGGGCATGCGAGGTCAGATACGCCGCGCTCGCCGTGGCGGCCACGGTATTGAGCAGCGCCGTTCCGACCGATGCGCCGATCTGTTGGGACGTATTGGTCGTGGCCGAGGTGATCCCGACATCGCGCGGTTCGGCCTTGTTGGTCGCCGTGCTCACACACGGCACCAGGGCGAGTCCGAGTCCGAGCCCGAGCAGGAGCTCGGTCGGCAAGATGTTGGCGACATAGGACGAATGGGTCGTGAGACCCGACAAGAGCGCGACCCCGACGGCCGCGATCAGCAGCCCGGGCACCACCAAGAGTCGGGTCCGCATGTGGGGCATGAGCCGGCTCGCCAACTGGGTCGCGGCCAGCCCGTTGACCACCATGAGCGGGAGGAAGGCCACTCCGGTCTTGAGCGGCGAGAACCCATCGACGGTTTGGAGGAGATAGGTCAGCGAGAGGAAAGTGCCGTACATGCCGAGTACCGCAAAGATGATGGCGAGGAACGATCCGGCCCGGTTGCGGTTGGCCAGAATCCGCATCGGCAAGAGCGGGCTCGCCACCCTCGTCTGGACCCACACGAACGCTCCCAAGAGGACGACCGCGAGGATCAGGGGGCCGACGACTCTTGGCGAATGCCAGCCGACGGTGCCCGCCTCGCCAAGACCGAAGACCAAGGCAACCAATCCGCTGCAACCAAGGACGGCGCCGGGGATATCGAGCTTGACGTCGCTTCGGCCACTGCGGTCCGGGATCATGGTGACCACCCCAATCGCCACCGCCACCGCAATTGGGAGGTTGACGTAGAGGCACCAGCGCCAGTCGAGGTACTCGGTGAGGAGGCCGCCGAGGATCAGCCCGAACGCGGCGCCACCGATGGCGATCGACGCATAGACGCCGAATGCCCGTCCCCGCTCGCGTGGATTGACGAAGGTGGTGGCCAAGAGCGACAGGACCGACGGGGCGAGCAGGGCACCGAAGGCGCCCTGGAGGCCGCGGGCACCGATCAGCATTCCCGTGGTCTGCGACGCTCCCCCGATCGCTGACGCAACCGCGAAGCCGATGACACCAATCAACAGCGTGCGCTTCGGCCCGATCATGTCGCTGATGCGCCCGCCGAGGAGGAGTAATCCGCCGAATCCGAGGGTGTAGGCGGTGACCACCCACTGGCGATCCGCGTTGGAAAAGCCGAGTGACTGCTGCGCGGAGGGCAGGGCGATGATCATGATGGTGGTGTCGAGCACGACCATCAACTGCGCACCGGCGATGATGACGAGAATCCACCAGTGCGCTCGAGTGGGCACGTCTGGATCCAACGATGCCGCGGCGGCTCCGCCGGGATCGGTTATGGCGGCGGTGCTCTTTGCATCGGACATCGCTTACGCCTCGGGCCCGGAGTCCGTTTCCTTCGTCCGGGTTCGCGAAAGCATCAGACCGAGCCCGATGCCGAGCATCCAGACGTCCTTGGAAACCGCAATGCCGGCCTGACTCGGCCACGGGCTGCCCGCCTTGTGCAGTGCCGGGGTCCGGCCGTACATGGCCAGCAAGGATCCTGCGAACCCGCTCAGCGCGGCACCGGCCACGACACTCGGCACGACCGGTGCGAGCAGCAGCGCACCCGTCGCCATCTCCCCTGCTGCCAGCAACTTTAAGAAGCGGGCGGGGGGCACGGACTTGAGCATCGGGAAGGCACCCGAGGCCATGGCGTGGACCCCCTCGGCCACTTCGGCCGATCCGTTCCACTTGTCGATGCCCGAGTGCAAAATGAAGGCACCGGTCGCCAGCCGTCCCGGTATGTCCCGTGCGCTGAGGGGAAATCGCACCGCTTTTCTCCTTTGATTCTTAGGGCGACCAGGTGGTCAAAAACCCGGAAAGGTTCGACGGAGCACGTCGAGCGTGCCCTGAGCTGCGCTCACCTCGGGCGTATGCGCCGGGTCGAGACGTCCATAAAGGAGGCGGATGAATGCCTCGGCCGCAAGCGACACCGTGTCGGTCGGTGCACCTTCGAGTTCGTGTTCGGCGCGCAAGGCGACGGCATCACCGCTCGATACCACCGCCAGATTCCGTTCTGGGTCGAAGGTCTTGACCACGATGCCGAACGTGTCGCCATTCGCTTTGGCAACATAGGGCACCAGTTGGTCCACGGTGTCGATTAACAACGACGTGGCGTCGGCCGACACCGTCGCCGAAGGATCCGCCATTACTGCGATGTCCCAGGTGTGCAAGGCGTGTTCGCTCAACCGAAATCGCAACAACCCGCTCAGGTCCTGCTCACCACCGAAGAGATCGAGGCGCCAGTTCCTGATCGCCGCCTCGTCGAGCGCGGCGATCTGATCCAAGAATCCTCGATCGGCCACCAACGCGTCGGCAGCCTGACCGGCGGGTGTCTTGGCGTTCCATCGTTCCCACACCGGAGCGAAGGCGTCGGGGTCGGGGGGCGGCCCTGCGGACAGGCCCGCGGCGAGAAACAGCGAGAAAATCTCCGCTCCTGAGCCAAGATGCGAGAGCACCTGGGCGATCGACCACTCGGTGTCATAGGACGCACCCGCCACCTGGTCTGCGCTCAATGCTCCGACCACACCGCTCAGCCGGCTGTGCGACGCCTCGGTGGCCTCAAACCATCGGCGAAAATTCTCGTCCGCGCTCACCTCGACGGACCCGTCGGTGACGTTGGTGCATTTCGAATCACGGACATGGGGTGCTCCTCGCTCGATCCAGCGTGGCTCGCGACTTGGCTCATGACCTCGGGGAAGTTGCCCGCCGGCGGAAATGCGTCGACCACCGCGACAGCGTAGCGACTAAGTGGAAGGTGTCCTCCACTTAGTCGACGACCAGCTCAGGCTCCTGCGCCAGGGATTGGTGGGGGGTCGCGATACTCCCCGACCCGGTATGCGGTCATCGAGAGCGACCCAAAGGCGTATCCCTCGACTTCGACCTCGGCGCCGGCATCCGCGGCGCTGGCCAGGCCGGCCACGTACAGCAGGGGGATGAAGTGGTCGGGAGTGGGCACGGCGCTCGGGTAATCGTGGTGGCCACTCAGGTGCACCACCCCAGCGGGGTCAGTGGTCATGAGTTCACGAACATCCTCGTCGAAGCGATGGGCCCAGCGAAACCCTTGCTCGGGCTGGCTCGCGTCCAATGCACCGAGATTATGGACGACATTGCCGCTCCCGATGATGAGCACGCCCTGCTCGCGTAACGGGGCCAACTTGGCACCGAGTTCGAAGTGGTAGCCGAAGGCCTTGCCGGCGTCGATCGAGAGTTGGACCACGGGGATGTCGGCGTTCGGAAAGGCGTGGACGAGCACCGACCACGTCCCGTGGTCGATTCCCCAACCGTCGTGGTCCATCCCGACCCACGTGGGAAGTGCCACCGCCGCGACCTCGTCGGCGAGCGCGGGATCACCAGGTGCGGGGTAGCGAACGGCGAACAACTCTTCGGGAAAGCCGTAAAAGTCGTGGATCGTCCGAGGCTGCGCCATGGCCGTGAGGGCGGTCGCCTGGATATACCAGTGGGCCGACACCACCAAGATGGCCCGCGGGCGGGGCACCCGCTCGCCGATGACTCGCCACGTGTCGGTGTAGCGATTGTGCTCGAGTGCGTTCATTGGAGAGCCGTGCCCGATGAAGAACGCTGGCATGGTCGCTGAGGTCATGAGGGTCGCGGCACAGCCTACGTCCTGTGTCTCATTTTCGTGTCGCATCTCGTAGTTGACCCGAGACCTCGGGGTGACCTGAAAAGATACGGGAGGGCGGCAAGAGTGGGGCGGGACCGGTCACGTACTCCGCGACGTCGGTCACTGTGTTTTGACGATCGCTATCGGAGGGTGATGCGGGTGGAGCCAACATTGGTCGAAGACACCGACGCGCTGAAGGACCTCTGCAGCGCGCTCGAAGGCGAGGAGTACTACGCCATAGACACCGAGTTCCATCTCGAGCGCACCTACTACCCCCAGTTGGCACTCATTCAGGTCGCCTGGTCCGATCAGGTGGCGCTCGTCGATCCACTTGCGGTTGATCCCGAACCGCTGGGCCATATCTTTTCAGGACCCGGTGTGGCTGTCGTCCATGCCGCCGAACAGGACCTCGACGTCCTCGAGGCGGCCTGCGGTGTCGTGCCGACCACGGTGTTTGACACGCAGATCGCCGCGGGCTTCCTCGGCCACTCCAGTCCATCGCTGTCGCGACTGGTCGACCAACAGCTCGGTATCTCGTTGCCCAAGACCGATCGGCTCTCCGACTGGATCGCTCGCCCGATTACCGACCGCCAGATCACCTACGCAGCCGGCGATGTGGCCTATCTCCTCGCACTGCGCTCGACCATGGCCACGCAGTTGGCCGAGCTAGGTCGCTTGGAGTGGGCGCAAGAAGAGTGTGCGGCGGTGCTGCGGGGACGCCGCGCCCCGGCGATTCCCGAGGAGGCCTGGTGGAAGGTACGCGTATCCGCGAAATCTGCGCGGCAAGTCCCGGGGGGTGGCCCAAGAGCTTGCGGCATGGCGGGAACGGCGGGCCGCGGCATCCAACCGGCCCCGCAGGACCATATTGTCGGACCTCGCGCTCTTGACCATCTCGCAGCGTCCACCGGCCAACCGCGAAGAGCCTTGGCCCTGCGAGGCGTCGACGAGCGTCACCTGGCCAGGGGGGCCGGACGCGAAATCCTCGCCGCGATCAACCGTGGGCTGGAGCTTCCTGCGGCGAAGTTGCACCTCGCGCCGGAACGACGTGACGACCAGGCACCGGCGGCGGCGGTCGCCGTCGCCACCGGGCTCGTGCGCCAGATCTCGGAGAATCTACATTTTGACCAGAGCCTGCTGGCCAGCCGAGCCGACATCACCGACCTGTTGTGCGGCGAACCGAGTCGGCTCGATGTCGGATGGCGCTCGACCCTGGCCGGGGAACCAATCCGTCGGCTGATGTCAGGGCAAGTCGCGACCGTCTTTGACACCAGCGGGGTTCTGACCCTCGAAGAACGCTCATTTCGGCCGGTCTCCTTTTCCACCCAAGAAGGCACATCGAGGCCCGACGAACCCCAACCCTCGGCCCACCCGCCGGACTGAGCAACGGTGCCCGTCGCCCTCGGGCTCGAGCGCCCCAGAGGTGAGTGCGCCACGCACTACCATTGGCTCCCGCCCTCCCGGGTTGCCTGATCGTCGTTGATGTGCGAACCGCGCTCGTTCTCGCCGTTTGGGACCCCGAGCAAGGGAGGAGTCCGCACGCAAGCAGGTACAACACCCACCTGTTCGCGACAAAGTTTGGATGTACCGCACCACCACGGGATGTGGCGCAGCTTGGCAGCGCGCCTGCTTTGGGAGCAGGAGGTCCGGGGTTCAAATCCCCGCATCCCGACCAATCCGCACGCGGAGGAGTGCGCAGAGTCGATGCGCCGTCCGTCGTGACACGCTCGGGGTGCCGCTGATCGCCGGAAAGCGCAAATGTCCGATACTCCGACGATCCGATACCGTGCGCACCGTGTTCACCGTCACCGGCATCGCCCAAAAAGAGGCATGGGATCGCGACGTGCTGCCCCCGGTCGAAAATGTTCGCCCCGGCATCTGGTCGATCCCGGTGCCGATTCCCAACAATCCCCTCCGCTACGTGCTGGTCTACGCCCTCGAACTCGACAGCGGTGTGGCCATCGTCGACGCCGGGTGGCCCACCGACGACGCCTGGGAGGCATTGAACGCCGGACTCCAAGAAGCGGGCGGATCGATCGGTGATGTCCAAGGGGTGGTCGTGACCCACCTCCATCCCGACCACTACGGTCTGGCCGGACGGGTCCGCGAGGCGTCGGGGGCGTGGGTCGGACTCCATCAAGCCGATGCGAACCTGCTCGATACCCGCTACCACGACACCGACGGGTTGATCGAACGGATGCGTGAGCTCCTTGAGATGTCGGGGGTACCCAAAGAGCAAATTGCCCGACCTCAATATGGCCTCGATGGAGATCAAGTCAACGCTCAACGTTGCACTCCCGGACCGCCTCATCGAGGACCACGAGCTCCTCGACCTCCCAGGATGGGACTTTCGGGCGGTGTGGACCCCGGGCCACTCCCCCGGTCACATTTGCTTGCACTCAGAGAACCACAAGCTCTTGCTCTCGGGTGACCATGTCCTGCCCCGCATCACCCCCAACATCTCGTTCCATTCGCGACAATTCGCCAATCCGCTCGGGGATTACCTCGAATCGCTAGCCAAGGTGCGGGCGCTGCATCCCGACGAGGTCTTCCCGGCCCACGAATACCGGTTCTCGGGTCTCGATGACCGACTCGACGTCCTCGAGGCCCACCACGCTGATCGCCTCAGGGAGATCGAGGGGCTCATCGCGGCACAACCCGGTATTTCGTGTTGGGACGCCACATTGGCCCTGACGTGGTCACGCCCTTGGGAAAGCATTCCCGACTACATGCAACGAGCCGCCAACGGTGAAACCCTGGCCCACCTCGTGCTGTTGGAGCGCTCGGGGCGGGTCCGCCGCGAGACGGCCGTGCCGGCGCGTTTCTACTTGGCGGACTGAACCAGCTATTCCGATTCGAATTCAGGGTCGTCACTACCCCAAGGACCCGATTCAAGCGGTGCGGCGTCCCCGACCTCGCCTCGTTGCTCGGGTGGCACCGGCTCGCGCCAACCTGGACCCCCCGGGCCCGGGGCCGAACGGTGGCTCAGCGCGTATGACGCGACCAGCACCCCGGCAATGACCGCGAAATAGATTCCGCGGATAACGAGGTAGTCCGCCCCGTGCACGTGGAAGACCGCCGTCCCCACCAACAGCGCGATGAGCGCGCCCATCCTCAGGTACCGAAGGGTCGAATGCGCGCCACCGGGACCCCCGAACATGGCCCAAGTCTACGGGGTGCCTTCTTCGCTGCTCAGTCGTGTCGAAGCGTCACGCTGCACCAGGCGCGCCGGCGGCATGAAGGGCAGGTCATGCGGCGGTCGAATTTGCCACGGGGCAGCCATAGACCGATGGGAAACTGAAAGATCACCAGGTCGAGGAAGCCAATGCGCGATACCTGCGCACAGCGCTGGCATTCGACCGTGAAGGTCCCACGGTCCGCCAAGGGGTTGTCCGACGCCCTGCGCAAGGAGTCGGACTCGGGTCGCGCCCCGAGTACAGCGCACGCTTGCCCAACGGCAGGGCCGTCGCTGGACCCGATCGGTCCGCGTCGGCGGTCGACACACCGCTGGTCGGCACCCAGAACAGGGCACGCTTGCCCAAGGGGTCAGGGGTCACCTCGGGGTCACGAGCCATCGTCAAACCTCTTCCATGGCGGCGGAGATCGCCGTGGCCAACAACCGATACGCCATGGCACCCCGAGACGACGGGGCGTGCTGAAGGACCGAGATGCCGAGCCCCGGCGCTTCGGCGAAGCGCACGGACTTGGGGACCGGCGGGTCAAAGACCGCGAGCCCGTACCGCGCTTCGACCTCGGCCAGCACCTTGCGGGCATGGTTGGTCCGACCGTCGAACATGGTGGCGATCACTCCGAGGACGCGCAGGTGCTCGTTGGCGAACTGGCGCACGTCATCGATGGTCTCGAGCAATTGGCCGACACCGCGGTGACTCAGGGCCTCGCACTGCAGCGGCACGACAACCGCTTCGGCCGCCGTCAGCCCGTTGATGGTCAACACGCCGAGCGAAGGGGGGCAGTCGATGAGGATGACGTCGTGATCCGCGAGGACCGACTCGAGGGCGCGGGCCAACACATGCTCACGCCCGGTACGGCTGAGCAGGTGCACCTCCGCGCCCGCCAGGTCGATGGTGGCGGGGATCAGGCTCAGGCCCGGCACCTCGGCAATCTCGACTCGGACCTCATCTAACTTGGCCCGACGGACCAACACGTCGTGGAGGGAGGCATCGAGGTGATCGGGGTCCAGTCCCAATGAATAGGTCAGGCACGCTTGGGGGTCGAGGTCGACGACGAGGACACGCTTGCCCTGCTCGGCCATGGCCACGCCGAGCGACTGGACCGTGGTCGTCTTGGCCACCCCGCCTTTTTGGTTCGCGGCTGCCACCACTTTGATCACTCAGCGAGTCTAGGACCGCTCGCTCGATCGGCCATTGACGAGGTCCGCGCCGTGGCCAACACTGGTCCCATGGCAATCTCGCACGTCCAGTTGTTCTCCGTGCCGGTGTCGGATCAAGACGTGGCAAAGGATTTCTACGTGGAGACCTTGGGTCTTGAATTGGTAGCCGATACCGAGATGGGACCCGCCATGCGCTGGGTCCAGGTCCGCCCCGCCGGTTCGGCCACTTCCTTGACGCTGGTCACCTGGTTCCCCTCGATGCCGGCCGGTCACCAAAAGGGCACCGTCTTCGAATCCGACGACCTCGAGGCCGACATCGCCTCGCTCGCCGCCAAGGGTGTCGAGGTGGGCGAGATCGAGCATGCACCGTGGGGGCGGTTCGTCACCTTCGACGACCCCGACGGCAACGGCATCGTGCTCCAGCAGAGCGTGGGGCCTCAAGCGTAGGCGGCTTCTTCGAGGCCCACATCGTGGACCAGATCACCGAGGGCGAGGTTCACATCGCTTTGGTGCAGGCCCCAGTTGGGCCCGAGCAAAGGACTCACCGTCGCACGAGGATCGTTCGGACTTCGCAGCGTGTTGATCTGAAGCCACGTCGCCCCTCCGGTCGATTTGCACTGTGCGGTGTAGAGGTTCGGGAAGGTGACCCACGGCGTCGAGACCGCCACGCCTGGTGTCGGTGCCGTTGCCGCCAAGAAATACGGCGTCAGCACCCCGACCTTCGAGTTGAACGTCACTGGATTCACACAGGCGACCCGTTGGCCCGCCGAGCGCCGTTGCCCTGACTGGAGGCTGACCCCTTGGCCGGGCCGACCGAAGTACGACGTCTTGGGTGGGGGCGATGAAAAGGTCGAATAGGCAATGACGCAGCCGACCTGGCTGGCCGACGAGCACGTGGAAAGGTGCCTGAAGCTCCCGCCACTCGCGCCGTTGGCCGCCACCTGGACATTGCCGCCCAAGATGATGGCGGACACCATCTGGTGACGCAGCTGCGCACTCGGGTCGATCTCGCGCGCAGCAAACGGATCAACATGGCCGCCCCTTGGGAATGCCCAATGAAGATGATTGGCCGACCGTCGTTGTCGTTGGCCAGATAATCGCGCCAGCTCGCGAGGAGGCTGGCGTAGGCCACCTGATCCGCGCTCGGGTCGGCGCCCAATCCCTTGGCCAGGTCGGCGCTGGTGCGCTGTCGGTACACCGGCGCCCACACGTTGCACACCTGGGAAAACTGCGACGCCTGTGACACCGCAGCGCCGATCTCGGCCGGTTGGATACGAAGGTTGGCATTCGGCGACTTCTGCGCCGACACGGTCGGATAGACGTAGAAACAGTCGAACTTCGATGAAGTGGTGACCACATTGGGCACGATGCTGGTGGTGCCCCTTGCCGTCACCGACGTTGCGGTCAGGTTCGCTGCGCAGGGATCGTTGGCCATCCCCGGCCGACACAGCCATACGGTGGCGCTCGGGGCACCAGACGTGGCCACCAGAGCCGGTGTCGCCCACGACGGCGACGTAGACGCGGCCATGGTGGCCAGGCCAACCAGCCCGGCCAGGGCGCCCATGACCGCGCAGCGACGCGGTCGCACCACCGTCGCAAGTCGCCGCGGGGCGCATAATGTCTGCGTACGGGTGTCGGGCCTCGTCACGTCATTGCCGCCATGAAGGCCTCCCCGGCCGCTCATCAGAAAGTTCACTCCGTGCCCGCAGTCTCGATGAATCAAAAGGTAGCCGTCGCCGTCGTCTTCGTCTCGGCGATGTTCATGAACATCATGGACATCACCATCGTCAACGTGGCGCTCCCGACCATCGGCCGGGACTTCGGCATCGCACCGACGGCGGTCGACGGGGTCGTCATTGCCTACCTGGTCAGCCTGGCGGTCTTTATTCCCGCCTCGGGCTGGCTCGGCGATCGATTCGGCGGCAAACGGGTGCTACTCATCGCCATCGTCGTCTTTACGTGCGGATCCGTGTTGTGTGGCCTGGCCCAAAACATCACCGAACTGATCCTCTTCCGCGTCGTCCAGGGGGCGGGCGGCGGGATGCTCGCCCCGGTCGGCCTCGCCATGTTGTTCCGAGTCTTCCCGCCCGCCGAGCGCATCCGAGCCTCGAGCATCTTGACGGTTCCCACGACCATCGCACCGGCAGTTGGGCCGGTGCTCGGAGGACTGTTGGTGACCGACCTGTCATGGCGCTGGGTCTTCTACGTCAACCTGCCCCTCGGCATCGCCGCCGTCACTTTCGGGCTGTTGTGCCTGGAGCGTTCGGAGCCAATGGATGCCGGACGCTTCGACCGACCGGGGTTCATCTTGGGGGGCGCGGGCCTGGGCCTCGTCATGTACGGCATCTCAGAAGGACCGCTGTCGGGGTGGGATGCCACCAACGTGCTCCTGGCGTGCGCGCTCGGTGCGATCTGCCTGGTCGTCATGGTGTTGGTCGAACTGCGGGTTGCGCGCCCCCTGGTCGATCTTCGACTCTTGAAGGGACGGCTGTTCCGCTCTTCCAACGGCGTGATGTTCTTGGCCTCCGCCGCGTTCTTGGGGACCCTCTACCTCATCCCCCTCTACTTCCAAGACGCCCGGGGACTCAGTGCCCTGCAATCGGGTCTTTCGACCTTCCCTGAAGCCTTCGGGGTCATGGCTGGTGCGCAGCTGGCCAGCCGTCTCATCTACCCGAGGCTCGGACCACGCCGCCACATCACCGGCGGCTTGATCGGGTTGACCATAACCATGCTTGTCCTGACCCAGCTCACCCTCACCACCAACTTGTGGTTGATCCGCCTCGTGATGTTCATTCTCGGTGTGATGATGGGACAGGTCTTCGTGCCGACCCAAGCCGCCGCCTTCGCCAAGATCTCCCCGGCCAGTACCGGTCGGGCCTCGACGTTCTTCAACACCATGCGCCAGCTCGGGAGCGCGCTCGGCGTCGCCATCCTCTCTACCGTCCTCATCACCGTCGGCGCCACGCACGCGTCGGCTTCGGGCACCGGGGCGAACATTCGGGCGTACCAGCTCCGCGTTCGCCACGGCCGCCATCTTTGCGCTCGCCGCGGTGGGCTTTTCCCTCATGATTCACGACAGCGATGCCGCAGAAACCATGGTGCGCCGCCGGGCCAAGCCCCGCCGATCGAACGACACCACGGTGATCACCGGACGCGTGGCGTAGCGATGGCCACAGATGTCGGACCGCAGCGAATCTGCGTTTTTTGCGGGTCAAGCCCGGGCCGCAACCCTTCCTTCGGCGCAGCGGCGACGGCACTCGGCACGACGCTGGCCGCCCACGACATCGAACTCGTCTACGGCGGCACGTCCGTCGGCCTCATGGGAGTACTCGCGGACGCCACCTTGGCGGCCGGCGGCCGGGTCACCGGCGTCATCACCGAGTCCCTCGTCGACCACGAGATCGCCCATCGCCGGGTCACACGCCTCGACGTCGTGGCGACCATGCACGAACGCAAGAGCCGTATGGCTGAAATTGTCCGACGCCTTCATCATGGCGCT
>CAWDCE010000030.1:0-54410 GCA_963800725.1 uncultured Acidimicrobiaceae bacterium
ACATGCAGGACGTCACGTCCAACCAGGTCAACACCGCCCAGATCAGCAACAGCACGGGCGAGATCA
This sequence comes from uncultured Acidimicrobiaceae bacterium, assembly GCA_963800725.1. Lineage (GTDB taxonomy): Bacteria > Actinomycetota > Acidimicrobiia > Acidimicrobiales > RAAP-2 > Bog-473. The sequence goes on from CAWDCE010000030.1 coordinate 67, forward strand.
CCGGGAAACTGACGAACGGGACCCACTACAACTCCCAGGGCCCGAGCCCCTCGTTGCCCAACGACGTCACCACCATGCGAGACCACAAGGTGCAGGTGAGTTTCCCGGTCCAAACCACAAGCCTGCTCGAGGCCTTCGCCCCCTATCTCTTCATCATCTTGATCGGCGCCGCCTTCATCTATTTCATTGGACGCCAGACCAAAGGACAGATGTCGGGGATCATGTCCATCGGGCGATCCAAGGCCAAGCAATTCAGCAGTGACCGGCCCTCGACAACGTTCGACGACGTCGCTGGCTATGCCGGCGTGAAACAGGAAATCAGCGAAGTGGTCGACTTCTTGAAGACGCCGGCTCGCTTCAAGGAGATCGGCGCCAAAATTCCCAAGGGCGTGCTGCTCGTGGGCCCGCCGGGAACCGGCAAGACCCTCTTGGCCCGTGCCGTGGCCGGCGAAGCGGGTGTCCCGTTCATGTCGGTCAGCGGCTCTGACTTCATGGAGATGTTCGTCGGCGTCGGCGCGAGCCGTGTGCGCGACCTGTTCCAAACGGCCCGCAAGCAGGCGCCGGCCATCGTATTCGTCGACGAGATCGACTCCATCGGGCGCAAGCGCGGTGCCGGACTCGGTGGTGGGCACGACGAACGTGAGCAGACGCTCAATCAGATGCTCTCGGAGATGGACGGCTTCGACACGTCAGAAGGCGTGGTCATGATTGCGGCCACCAACCGGCCCGACATCTTGGACCCGGCCCTGCTGCGTCCGGGGCGCTTCGACCGACAGATCGTGGTCCCGTTGCCTGATCTCGAAGAGCGCCTGCCGATTCTCCAGGTGCACTGCAAGGGCAAGCGGATGGATGACAGCGTCGACCTGAGTGTGGTGGCCCGTGGCACACCGGGCATGAGCGGCGCCGACCTGGCCAACCTGGTCAACGAGGCCGCGCTCCACGCGGTGCGCCGCGGCAGCATTGATATCGCGATGGAGGACTTCGAGTCCGCCCGTGATCGTGTGCTCCTCGGGCAACGCCGCGAGTCCATGGTGCTCTCCGACGCCGAGAAGGAGCGGATCGCCTATCACGAAGGTGGTCACGCGGTGCTGGCCTACGTGCTCGAGCACGCCGACCCGGTCCACAAGGTGACAATCCTGCCGACCGGGATGGCCCTCGGGGTCACCCACCAACTGCCGATGGAAGAACGTCACATTCACCCGCGCCAGTACATCGAGGACTCCTTGTGTGTCCGCATGGGCGGGCGCGTGGCCGAACTCCTCGTCTATGGCGACCTCTCGACCGGTGCGGCCAATGACCTGGTCGGCAACACCGAGCTGGCCCGCAAGATGGTCCACGAGTGGGGCATGAGTGAGGCCATTGGACCAATGGCCTGGGGCTCGCAGGGCCAGGTCTTCTTGGGCGAGGACCTGATGCACACCCGCGACTACTCCGAAGATACGTCCAAGATCATCGACGACGAGGTGGAGCGGATACTTCGGGCCGAAGAGGATCGGGCAATGCAGCTGCTCAGCAAGCACCGCAGCGGACTCAATGCCATTGCCCACGCCCTGCTCGACAACGAGATCATCGACGGCCGTGAGGTCTCTCGCCTCGTCGACGAGGCCCACGGTCAGCCCGTCCACACCGAAGGCGCGAAGTCTGTCCCCCAGTTCCACGGCGCCCCGACGAACGGCAACGGCAACAACGGTCACGGCGGGGATCCCGAACCTTCGGTGGTGCCGGTGGCCCCGACGACGGCGAGCACGCAGCCCGACGGCACCTGGGCCCCACCGCAGTGGCCCCCGCCCGACCCCCAGACCGGCGCCTCGGCCAGTGAGGATCCCCCCGCCCCTCGACCCTGAGGCGCCCGACGCGAACCCGATAGCCGGTCGCTGCGTCATTAAGGGGGATGGTGAACCAAGAACTCGAGACGTGGCTGAGTGAGAGTTACGTCGCCTCCTTCCGCACGGCGTGCCTCATCATGGGCAATCCTGCGGACGCCGAAGAGGCGGTGCAGGACGCGTTCTTGCGCGCCTGGCGCTTCCGGGACTCACTCTCGTCGGTTCCGAGTATCAAACCGTGGCTCTACCGAGTCGTCGTCAACTCGTGTTACTCCAAGTTGCGGCGTGAAATCCCCCACCGTGACCATCGGGCTGGCGATGCCCCCCTCGCCGAGCTCGCATCGACGGACCACGACCCCGACGCAGCCGCCGAGCACAAGGAGGTGGCGAGCACCGTGCTGGCCGCGCTCGCCCAGCTGCCCGTCTCGCTGCGCATCCCGGTGGTGTTGCGGTACTACGCCGACCTGAGCGAGCGTGACATCGCTCTCGCCATTGGACGGCGGCCCGGGACGGTCAAGTCCCGTCTTCACGAAGCGCGCCGACGACTCAGCGAGAATCCCGCCCTGGCCGCCCTGGTCGCCATGGTCGACGAGGCCGAACACGAACAGTGCGAGGAGGCGTAGAGATGACGATGCTGTCCGACGACGTCCTCAAATCCCTCTTCACCGAGACGGCAGTGACCTTCGAGGTCCCCGACAACGGGGCACGCGACATCATGGCCAGTGCCGAATCCGGCACCGGACCTTCTGGGCCAAGCGACGAGGGTGAGGGCACCGACGAACTCGGGGCACCTCGCCGCCGGCGCGACGCGCTGGCGCGACACCGCGTCCTCGCCATCGCCGCCTGCATGATCGTGGTGATCGCACTGGGTGGCGTCGGCCTGATCGTGACGCAATCGCCCGGGCCGTCGTCCCATCCCACCTCGGTCGCATCGGGCCCAACTTCGGTTGGTGGCACGGCAAGCCCGGGGAACAGCGGGCGAAGCCCATCGTCGTCGAAGGCGGCGGCTCCGACCCCCGCCTTCGCCTCAGCAGGGGCGGCGAGCGGTTCGACGGTGCAGGGAACGGCGCAACCGGGCACGGCTGATCGACACCTGTCCGCCTCGGCCGACGTGCCGGCGGCCACCAGCGCAGGCCGAGACATTATCCAAACCGGGGCGCTCGACCTCGTGGTCCGAAAAGGCGCACTGTCCTCGACCTTGACCTCCTTGACCGCTCTCGCCACCAGAGCCGACGGCACGGTGGCCAAGTCCGATGCCAACGCCGAGGCGGGCGCGAGCACCCCCAACGCCAGCATTACCCTCGAGGTTCCACAGGCTGATTTCCCTTCGGTCCTCAAAGAGGCCCAGGCGCTTGGTCACAACACCAAGCTCACCACCAGGGCGACCGACGTCACGGGAAACTACGTCGATCTCGGGTCGCGCATCACGTCGCTCGAAGCCAGCCGTCAGCAGTACCTGACGATCATGGCCAAGGCGACGTCGATCAGCGACATCTTGGCGGTGCAGGCCCAGCTCGATACCCTCGAGTCACAGATCGAACAGCTCCAAGGGCAGCTGTCGCTCCTGACCAACCAGACCACCTACGCCACCTTGACGGTGACGGTCCACGAACCGGCCCGGCCCGGCGCCGCCCGACAGAGTGCCCGCGGGGGCATTCGAGGAGCTTTTGACGCCAGCGTGCACGGCTTTGGTGACGCGGTCAACGGCCTTATCGTCGCCGCCGGTCCGATCCTCTTCGCCGTGCTCTTGGGTGGTGTGCTCTTCGTCGCAGTGAAGTTCGGCTGGCGTCGCTGGCAGCGCCACAACTTGTGACGAGCGCGTACCGATCTATTGATCGATTGCAATGCCCGGCATCGTGACCACGCCGTAACCACCGCTCGGGACCAGACTCTCGCTGACGGCGACCGAACCGGTGGCGCTGATGATGAGGGGATTGAGACCGGCCGAGGTCAACGGCGCCCCCCCGAGCGCGATGAAGGTCCCGACCGGGAGCCGGCCCCTGGTGATGACCCGCAGCCCGCTCGGGGTCAGGACCGAGATGACGTAGGTCTCATCAGTGGCACTCGGATTCGACAAGGCGACGGCCGCCGGCGCGGCACCGGCCACGGCGGGGTCCGACGACGTCCCCGGTGATGGCAGTACCCATTGGTGCGACGGCGCCATCGTGCTCAACCCGTCAATGGCGTTGGCCGCCCCTGCCTGCGGTGCCGCCGACCCATTTGGCGCGGCGACCGAGCGACCGATCACGACGCCGGGACCACCGGTGGCCGTGATGGTGGTCGTATAGCTGCCGCCGCTCGCCGAGGTCTTCGGGATCCTCGTCTGGGCGCTGGTGACCAGGGTCCAGGTCGAACCGGGTGGCAGTTTCTGCTCGAAGACCGGCAGCGGGCCCGACGAGAGGCGGGCGCGCACCGTCACATCCTCGACCGTCGACCCGGGGTTGTACACGTCGATGGACGAGGATCCGCCGGTCACTTCCTGGCTCAGTGGCAGCGCCCATTTCTGCTGCACATTGGGCGATCCGGGGATATTGGCCAGACCGTTGACCGCGCCGGCGATTACCTGGGTCTCGCTCGCCACCACCCGGCCGGTGCGGGCAGCAACGGTGGTGGCAACCGTGCGCTGATTCTGGACGTAGGTGCCGACGTCTTCGACCTGGGTCTGACCCGGCTCGAGCACGATGCCCTGGAAGCTGATGGGGTGCTCGATTCCCACGGGAGTCACGAACGTCAGGTCGACCACATCGGGGGTCGACGTCGGATTGAACAGCGCCATGAACAGGTCACTCGAACCGCTCGTCGTCCCGCTCGGGAAGTACCACTGCTGTGAAGTGGTGCTCTGGCACGGTGCCACGTCCCAACCCGACGGCCCGTGGAGCAACTGCGACACCGCCACACCGCCGCCCGAGAGGACCACTGATTCGGAGATCCAATACCCGCTCGACGCCGGCGCGGCGACCACGATCTGCGCCCGGGCCGGAACCGAAACCGCGCTGTTGACCGTGACACCGGTATCGGTGATCGAGGTCATCGTGCCGCTGATCGCATGGTCGGTGGTGTTGGTGAGGTCGACCGACCCGACCGCGGTCGATTCCGTCTGGGTCGACTGACCCGTGCAATACCAAGCTGACGATTCGGCGTCGGCGGCCGCCACCAAAGAAGTGGGGTTGGCCGGCGAGGCGCTGGGCGGCCGCGAGCCGGTCGAGTCCGCGATAAGTGCCACCCCACCGAGAACGACGACCACCAACACCAAGACCAGCCACCTCCGGGGCTCGCCGTGCCGGCCCGGACTCACTGCGCCCCCAGTTCTTGCGTGCTCGCTCCTCGACGGCGCCGGGGACGCCAACCGAGCACCACCAGGGCAAGTACCACCCAGCCAACCAGCTCCAGTGCGACGAAGAACGGAACGTAGGCGATGTTGGCGAATGCCAGCGTGGCCGACCCCGCCTTCGTCACCCGATACTGGCCGGCCCAACCGAATGCCGGCTGGCGCGGGACCGATCGGCCGCCAACATCGAGGGAGAAGTCACCCGCAGGGGCGTAGGCGGCGTAGACGGTTCCGCGCCCACGCGGCCCGTGGCGCTGTGGTTGGTCGCTAGCGGGGTGAGGACGGGTTTCCAGCCCACGACCTCGGACAATGACGGAAACGACCACAGAGTCGTGGCGGCCAGCGCCCTCCGACGCTGTGCGGTCACCGCCACGTCGACGGCATTCTTGAATACCTGCACTCCGACTTGGCCGGGGACGACCTGAAGGTCGTCTTGGTCCAAGAGTGCTCGATCGAGCCCAGCGGGTGGTGGTCCGGCCACCGATGCAACCTGCGACGTCGATGAGTTGAGGGCGTCGACCACCACCACATAGCGCACGCCGAGGGGGGCGAGCAGCCGACCGAGGTGGACCGTTTCGCCCGAGAGGACCAGACGCATGGCCTCAGCCGCCGTCGAGGCCGGGCCCGGCCCGGCCGGCGTCCACACCGCCGTCGTGTTCGGCATGTCCTCTCCGGTCAGCGAGTACGAAAGGCCAGACTCAACCGACCACCCGCCCAGCGGGAGCGCACGCGGATCAGCCAGCCAGAGCACCCGATACGGAGCCGCATCCTTCGACTGGTTCAAAAAGGACAGCTGTTGTTCCACCCCGCTCGTTGGGAGGCCCCATCGACCGTTGAACGCGCTGGCCGCAACCGGGAGCACGCCGACGATGACCGCGACCATGGCGATCCCGCTGACGACCTGGCGCCAACCGAAGACGTCGCCGGCCACGTCGATCTCGAAGGACGCCACCCCGAGCCCGACACACGCCGCGATCGCCACCGCCGCGGGTGCCAGCACTACCGATTCGGAGGGGGCGAAACTCCCAGTCCAGCCGTGGGTACCCGCGTAGGCCAACACCCACGACATCACCGCGAGCGACCACAAGCGTGCGGCCCAGACCAAGCGTGGTCCCCGGCCGAGCACCAAGGGGAGCGCGGCGGCGGCAATGAGCAACCAGACAATGGGCGAGCGCGCGGTCGGGCCGATGGCGAAGCGAAGTACCTCGGCCCAGCTCGGTGCGGTGGTCGAGGAGATCGGGAGACCGAAAATCGCCACCGAGTCCGAACCTGCCCACAGCGTGCCGATGACCCAGGGCAACGACAGCGCCATGGCGAACGCGATGGCCTTGACGGCCACCAAGAGCACCCGTGGCGCCAGGTCGCGGGTTGCGGTGAGGGCCGAGCCCACCACGAACGCCAGCGCGCACATCAACGTCATGATCGCCACGGCCGGGGCGAACGAGCTGGCCACCGCGATGATGGCGCCCAACACCGCGATCTGGCCAAGCTTGCTCGAGCGCCAACCGGTGCCGGTGACTTCGTCGAAGGGGGCGATGTCGCCAGCTCGGGCCAGTCGGGCCACGATGAACGGGAGGGCGGCGTAGGCCACCAGACCGTCGAATCGGCCAGCACCCAGTGCTGCATAGGGCAACGGAAGTCCCAGGTAGCAGATGGTGGCGACCACGCGGGCCCGCGGCGAAACCAATGGACGCATCAGTTGTGACAGCCCAAGGGCGCCGACGGGGATACACCCGAGCAGCAGGACGTGTTGGGTCAGCCCCATGCCCCCGAGCAGGACGGTTCCGAGCAAACCGGCGAGACCGAAGGCGGGGGTGGCGGGGGCGGTGGTGCCCACACCTGCGGGCTGCCAGCCCGAGAAGAAATGCTGCCAGCTCCCGGCCCAGTCGGGCAGGGGCGCGAGCTGGCCCACGATTGGCAATGAGCCGAAAAGGAGCTCGCGGGTGCCAAGGAGGATGACAAGTGCCGCAATCGTGACGGCAATCGCCCGCGATCGCCCGCTGGCGAGCGGGGAACGCCGGATCTTGCGGCCAAAGCGGTCACGGCCCGAACGATGACCGAGGTCGTCGAGATCATCGAAGTCCGAGTCCTCACTAAAAGCCAGCCCCACGCTTCCGGTGAGCACCGCCACCTCAGAATCGTCACGCTGGCCGCCCGCGCCGTTTGTGGTCCCCGCCACTGCGTTGGCGGCTTCGAATCCCTGATGCGAAAGGCGCGAGAAGTAGCGGCTCAGACGCGCGCTGCCCCTGATCTGGAGGCGACGAACCTCGGCGTCACTGAAGAGCCGGTGCGCTTTGACCTGGCGGCGCAACACCCGCAACTCACCCCATCGGCGCAGGTTCCAACCCCAGGCGCCGGCCACGGCGCGGGCCCTGGCCCGGTCCCGGGCCACCAGTGCCACCACCACCTCGCAGATGGCGAGTAGGGCCGCTTGGGGCAACACTCGCAGCAAATTGAACCAGCCGTAGCACTTGAGGACGGCGCGTAACTCGTGGCGCCGTTGGAGCGACTGGAGGGTGCCAAGACGGGTGCCGTCCCCGCGCAGCAGGGAGGGCGCCAATGCTTGGGCACCCCCAGCGACCACCTCGAGGTGGCGGACCCGGGCATCGGGGGCGACTACGACCCGGGATCCGGCGACCTGGCTGCGCCACGACAGATCCAGATCCTCGCCCATGGCGACGATGCCGGCGTCGAATCCGCCCAACTCACGCCAGAGGTCCGCCCTGATCAGCGTGCACCCGCCCGGGGCCACGAAGATGTCACGAACGGCATCGTGTTGGCCGTGGTCGACCTCGCCGTCTTGGATTCGGTCGACGACCGCACCGGTCTTGTCGCAGTGCATGCCCACGTGCAAGAGGATGTTCGGATCGTCCCAGTTCACGAATTTCGGCGACACCACGCCGGCGTTGGAGCGGTAGGACTCCTCGACCATGTTGTGCACCACGTCGGGATCGAGGGCGCAGTCGTGGTGGCAGAGCAAGAAGAAGGCGGCCCCTTCGACCATCTCGAGGGCGACGTTGGAGGCGGCCCCATACCCGAGGTCACCGGGGAGCTGGCGAACAAATGCGTTGGGCAGGATCCGGCCCACTCGTTCCGTCGGATCCGGACCGTCCCCGGTGGCAAGGACCAGCACCGAGAGCTCCTCGTATTCCTGGCGGGCCAGCGAGTCCAAGGTCTCCTCGAACCAAGGCCCCGGATCGGTGGCAACCACGACGGCGACCACTGCCGGTACTTGGGTGTCCATCAGGGCATTGAGGCTATACCGTCACCGATCCACGCCTGAGGACACAGATTTACGCCTAGAGTGCTTGCAACTGTTTAACAAATGCGATACTGTTGTAGGCGAACGCAAGGAGTCCCGGGAGTCGCAGCGATCGACAAAAGGAACCCCGAACGCGAGTTCACATTCATTGTCAACGAAGGATTCAGGAGGCAAAAATGCCCGAAGTGACCAATATCAACAACCTTTCGAAGGACGTCGGAAACCTGGCCCGTGACGCCGCATATGTCGCGGTGGGGCTTGGCGTGCTCGGCTTTCAGCGCGTGCAGGTGCAGCGGGTCGAGTTGAAGAACAAACTCAGCCAGAATCACTCGATCGACGAGCACCTCAGCGGCGTGCGCCACGAAGTTTCCAAGGGCGTCAAGCAGCTCGATGAGCTCTTGGAGTCAGCGGTGCAGTTCGTCGAGAGCAGCCTCGCCCCGTTCGAGGAGCAGCTGCCGCCGTCGGTCACCAAGATGACGAACAAGGCCTTCGATCAGGCTCGCGAGGTCCGCGGCCAGATCCGTGAGCGGGTTGTACCCGCCTGAGCAACGTCATGGCCTCAGCTCGATGACCAGCTGACCACCAATGCCCCGCTGACAACGCTCGCCGCTAGTCCGCCTCCCACGAGGTCAAGACGTCGGCGAGCGTTGTCGCGAGCGAGATCGTCGGACGCCAACCAGTCGCCGCGAGTAGGCGACCGGCATCGCCTCGCAAGACGGGCACATCAACGGGTCGGACCAGATCGGGGTCGGTCACCAGTTCGAGGTCGGCACCGGCCAGGGACAAGAGGTTCTCGGCCACTTCTGAGATGGCCACGTCGCGGCCCGAGCACACGTTGTAGATCGTGCCAGGCACCCCGCCGAGCATGAGCAGCCGGTACGCCTCGACGACGTCGCGGACGTCGGTGAAGTCACGCCGGGTGGTCAACGTGCCCACCCGCAGTGAGCGGGCACCGGACTTGCGTGCCTCGACGATCCGCTTAGCCAGTGCCGGCACGGCGAAGTTCGGCGACTGGCCCGGCCCGATGTGGTTGAAGGGGCGAACGACAATCACCGGTTGGCGGTAGCCGCGCCATGCCTGGAGCGCCACCGCTTCGGCCGCCAGCTTGCTGGCCGCATACGGGGTGGCCGGCGCGGTCGGCGCCTCCTCGCTCAAGGGCAGCTGTTCGGGCGTGACCACGCCGTAGACCTCGGCCGAGCTGACCACCAGCACGGTGGGCGCGGTGCTGAGCGAGCGGGCTGCGGCAAGAAGTTCGGCGGTACCGATCACATTGACCCGGAGCACCTGGCTCGGGTTGTCCCAGCTCTCCCCGACATGGGTGAGGGCGGCGAGGTGATAAATCACCTCGGGTGCGGCCTCGGTCACGACTTTTTTGAGGGCGGGACCGTCGGCGACGTCGGTCTCGACATCGATGACCACTACTTCGTCGCCCTGGTCCTTGAGATGTGCGGCCAGCCAATGACCGACAAACCCCTTCCCCCCCGTGATCAACGCACGCATGAACGAACACTAGTGCGACCGTGTCCGCGCGATTCGATACGCCTCGAGGTGGAGCGCCGCGCTTGCGTCCCAGGTGTGGGTCGCGGCCAGTTTGAGCCCGAGCGCACGGCGCTCGTCGACCTCGATCGATGCCGGCCCATGTTCGAGGACGGTTTCTAAGGCCTCTCCCAGCGAAGCGGCATCGTTGGGTACCACTTGCCATGCCGCTGCGCCCGCCATCTCGGCCATCGCCGTGCCCTCGGTGGTGACCAATGGCGCGCCACAGGCCATGGCTTCGAGGGCGGGGAGGCCGAAGCCTTCGGCGAGGGCGGGGCAGGCCACCACACTCGCCGTGCGCAAGAGGGCGGGGACGGCCGGGTCGGGCAGGTAGCCCGTACGAATGATCCGATCGGGATGGCGTGCCCGGCCGAGCGTCGCCTCGACCTCTTCGAGACCCCACCCGACTTGGCCTCCGAGCACCAAGACGACATCGCGATTCGAATCGGCGATTCGGTCGAATGCACGCACCAAAGGGACGATGCCTTTGCGCGGTTCGAGGGTGCCCACGAACGCCACAAGGGGACGATCGATCGGCACTCCGACCGCCTCGAGCAAGGCTCGATCGGCACCCAGTGACGGTTCGATGGGCGAAAAGCGCTCGTGGTCGACCCCGTGGGGCGCGACGACAATCGGTGCCCGCACCTGACACGAGCTGCGCAGTGCCGTGGCGGTGACCTCGCTGACGCATACCAGCGCACTGGCCTTGAGAGCGGCACGACGAATGGCCCGTCGGAACACGTAGGCCTTGGAACGCAAATGCCATTCTGGATGGTCGAAGAACGTGCAGTCGTGGATCGTGACCACGCACGGCACGCTCGAGCGTTCAGGCATCGTGTAGTGCGGGCCGTGATGGACATCGACACCGAGGGTGTTGACCACGTGAGGCAGACGTACCTGCTCGTAGGCCAGACGCGCCGGCCGGGAAACGGGAACCACGGCGCGTACTTCGGCACGCCCGCCCGTCAGGTCCATCCAACGCGCCGAGTCATCGCGTCGAGTCAGCGTTGTCAGTGCGACGTCATCGCGCTGACTCAGCGTGCGCGCCAAATTCGATCGCGTAGTAGCCGGCACCACCGGGACGCATCGGAATGGCCGACACGTCGAGTGAAACCGCCAGGGACTCCGAACCCCTCATAGTGACCGCCACAGCGTGACGTGGGCCCGCGCCACGTCGCGCCACGTGCGCGAACGGGCGTAGACCTCGCCTCGCCGCTGTCAGATCATCTCGCACGGCCTCATCCGTCAAAATGGTGGTCAGTCCGCGCGCGATGTCGTCAATGTCGAGCGGATCGACCAAAAGGACGGCTGGAGCCTCGACTTGACCCAGGTCGTGCACGCTCGGCACTTCGCATGCGACCACCGATGGTGTCCCGGACCGCATGGCCTCGAGCGGCGGGAGGCCGTAGCCTTCGGTCAAGGGGACGTAGGCGAAGGCGCGGGCTTGGCGGTAGAGCCCGGCGAGGGCACCATCGCTGACCGCACCGGCGAACTTGACCCCCGTTTGATGGAGTGTCGATGACAAGTCCGGTCCCCACCCTTCAGGGCCGACCACCACGAGGGGCCAGGGCTCGGGCCAACTGGCGCACGCCCGCCCATAGGCCTGGACCAGTCGCTGCACGTTCTTGCGCGGCTCAAGGGTCCCGACACTAATGAGGAACTCGCCTTGAACTCCGAGGGAGCGAAGCACCGATGCGGCTGCGTCGTCGTCGGGTGCCGCCAGGTGATCGCTGCCACCTTGGACGATGGTGATGCGATCCGGTGCCACCCCGTCATTGATGAGGTCAGCGGCGACGAAGCCCGACGTGACCACCAGGCTCGCGGTCGAGTCGCGGGCCCGCCTTAGCGCTGCTTCGTGCCACTTTCGGCCTCGAGCCGTCGTGGCGTCGGGGTAACGGCGCCAGGCCAGATCGTGCACCGTGACCACCGAATGACCGTTCCCGCTGTCGGACCGCGGCGGTGAGGCCAGCGACACCGAGTGCACCACGTCAAAACCCTTGGGCACCCCCAGCCATCCGTGGTCCCACAGCCGGGTCATGGCCGGACCGGGCCAAGGCGACAAGAGGACCGGTCGACCGAAGTCCAACAAAGGATCGCGTTGCGTGCTCGATCCGCTTCTTCGAGCACGACTGGCAAAGAGCGTGACGTCGACTTCGTCGCCGTCCTCGGCCAGTTCCGTCAGACCCGACAACAGCCCGCGGGCGTACGCCCCGATACCTCCGGGGACGCGTCGGCGCAGCTGTTCGACCGTCATCAGCACCCTCGGGCCGCCGACCTCAGCCACCGCGCTCGCTCGCCACGCTTGCGTAGAGGTCGGCAAGGCCGTCGCCGCACGCTTGCCAACTGAATGACGCGGCTCGCTGCACTCCGGCCTCACGCATGCGCTCCCTCAGTGCTGAATCCTCCAAACTCTGCTCGATGGCCCCGGCCAGGGCGTCACTGTCACCGACGTCAACCAGCACGGCCGCGTCCGCGAGGACTTCGGGCAGTGATCCCGCCCGCGTTCGCGACGACTGGGACACCGGCCGACATGGCCTGGAGTGGCGGGAAGCCGAATCCTTCGTAGATCGACGGATAGGCCAGCACCGACGCTTGGCGCACCAGCGCAGCGAGGACCAGATCGTCGACCCATCCCGTGCGGATCACCCGATCGCCGTAACGGGCCGACGCAATTGCGTCGCGCAACGCATCGTCGCCCCAGCCGGGCGGTCCGGCAAGTACCAGGTGCAGCTCGCGATGCCGGGCTGCGATCTGGTCGAAAGCGCGCACCAAACCGGGAAGATCCTTGCGCGGTTCGGCGGTCCCAATGGCGAGCACATAGTGTGACCGACCCGCCGGCAGCATGCGCTGGAGCACTTGGCGGGCGACCTCGGGCGCAACATCGGGCAGTGGCGGGACCCCGGGCATCACCGTGCGCACTTTTGTCGGATCCACGTCGAAGGACGCAATGACCTCGGTGCGCACGAAATCCGAATCGGTGTGCACCCACGCTCCGCGCCCGATGGCCCGTCGCACCAGTTCGGGAAAGGGCGGCGAGCCCCCAAAGACGAGTTCGGGATAGTGGATTTGCGTGAGGTCGTGGACCGAGACGACCGTGCCCGCCCGACGGGCCGGGGGGACCACGAAGTTCGTCCCGTGCACCACATCGACCCGGCCGATGAACCACTCAATCGGCGGGATCTTGCTGAACCGCCAGAGAAAATTGAGGGGGCGGGCCGGCATCGGCCGCTGCGGCGACGCGAACGTTCTTGGGCAGCAGTGGATCGATCCGTCCCCGTCCGCGCCAGCTCACGGTGTAGCCCTGCAGCGCCAGGTCCGAGCGCTCCGCCAAGGCGGCCAGCGCCCCGTAGCAGAACACACCAATTCCCGTCGGGTTGCCGAGCAGCGGGGTGGCGTCGAGGGCAATGCGGAGCCGGGTCACCACGGCGCGCCCTGCTTGTGTGTGCACCGCTCGACCACACCGGGAGCCTTACATACCAACCACAGCGTCGTGGCCACGCCCCGCCACCCCGAGCGAGCTCAGCCGACCCGCCCCTCAGCAACCGTTCGGTAGAGTTCGGCCAGGCCATCGGCACATTTCTCCCATGTGTACGAGGCGGCGCGGGCGGAGCCGCTCGCCACCAATCGCTCACGGAGCGTTCCATCGCTCATGACCCGATCGAGTGCGGACGCGAGGCCTTGCGCGTCGCCGACTGGCACCAACAACGCCGCATCTCCGAGGACTTCGGGGAGAGCGCCCGCGCTGGTGGCGACGACAGGGACACCTGCTGCCATTGCTTGGAGGGGCGGGAAGCCGAACCCCTCGTAAATGGACGGATAGGCCAGAACTGCAGCTCGCGAGATCAGACCCGCCAACGTGGTGTCATCGACCCACCCCGTGCGAACGATACGCGCCCGGTGCGTGGCCCCGGCGATACTCGCTTGCAACGCCGACTCGCCCCATCCCGGCGGTCCGGCGAGCACCAGGGCCAAGCCGGCCCGATCGGCGGCCAGTTGATCGAAGGCGTGCACCAGTCCCGGGAGATCCTTGCGGGGCTCGGCCGTGCCGATCGCCAACACATAGTCCTCGGTACCCGGCGGCAAGGTGGTCCCAAGTAGCCGGCGCACCGAAGCTACTTCCACCTCGTGCAGGGGTGGTACCCCGTGGGCGACGACACGCACGCGATCTGCATCGACGTCGAACGCATTGACGACTTCGTTCGCCACGAATTTTGAGACCGCGTGGATCCACGCCCCTCGGTCGAGCGCGCGCTGAATGGCCCGTGGGAACGCGAGTGTCGCTTCGTTGGAGAGCTCGGGATGGTGCACCGGGGTCAGGTCATGCACCGTGACGACCTCGCCCGCGTTGGCGGCCGGTGGGACCACGAAGTTCGTCCCGTGGGCAACGGCGACCGGTCCGGTGATCCATTCGAGCGGTGGAATCGCGCCCCACTCCCACACGGTGCGCAACGCCCGCGCCGGCACCGGACGCCGGCGTAGTGTCACGCCGCGGGGCAGCCGTGAACGGATCTCTTCTCGATGGCGCCAAGTGATGGCAAACGGCTCCATGTCGACATCGTCTCGGTCAGCGAGTGCAAAGAGCGCATGGCGGCAGAACGTGCCGACGCCGGTCAGGCTGCCGAGGACCGGGGCCACGTCATAGGCCACGCGAAGTCCTTCGCCCGCACGCTTTGTTCCGATTCGCCGGCCTTGGTCCGCCACTGGCGCGTAGCCTTGCACATTGCGTTCATCGCAATTGGCGACTTGGAGATACAGGGAGCCCACGCTCGGCCACCGGGCATTCGGTGCGAGTTAGTGTCACCAGATGGGCGAAGGCGGCGGATCCTCTTGGGAGGAGTGGGGGCAGGTCGACCCGCTGTGGGCTATCTACACCGCCGAGGGCAAGCAGTCCGGGAGATGGGACGTCAACGAGTTCTTCGACTCAGGTCGAGAGACCATCGACGCCCTGTGGGCCACGGCCCGCGGAGCTCGACCTTCCGTGTCAACGCCAGCGGGGCCTGGACTTTGGTTGCGGGGTCGGGCGACTGACCCGGGCACTCGGGCCGCATCTCGATCAGGTGCTCGGGCTCGACATCTCTCCGTCGATGATCGCGCTGGCCCGTCAGCACCACGCGGGAGTCGAGAACATCCGTTTCGGTGTGCACGACGACGACAGCTTGGCCGCGTACCCCGACGCAAGTTTTGACGTCGTCTGCTGCCTGCTGGTGCTCCAGCACCTCCCCTCAACCGCGGCGATTTGCCGCTATGTCGAGGGAATTCACTCGCGTCCTCGCTCCCGGAGGTGTGGTGATGCTTCAGCTCCCCGACTACGTTCCGCCGGTCATCCCCGAGCCGGGACTGCGCGCCGCGTTGCGGCCGCGCACCCGCCTCGCCGCTGTCCTGCACCGCGCCGGAGTCCGGCCCAAGCTGCTCTACGACCACCTGGGGTGGACCCCTGAAATGACCATGCGCGCCTTGACCTCTGATGAGGTGCACGCTCTCGTCACCCGCGCCGGTGGAGAGGTGGCGTGGAACTCCGAACCGTTGCTCGACCCCTCGGGCGTGCGCAACGTGACCTACCTCATCACCCGCTAGCTACTCGCTCAGGTGGTGATGGCCCCGTCGATGGAGAGTATCGCCCCGCTGACGTAGGCCGCCTCGTCAGACCCGAGATAGGCGAATGCACCGGCGATCTCGTGCGGAAACGCGAATCCGACGGGCGTCATGAGGCGTTCGATCAACTTGAAATCGGCGTCGTCGGGGGGACCGAAGTTATGGATGATTGGGGTATCGACGCCGCCGGGTGCGACACCGCAGACTCGGACGCCCCGCGCCATGTACTCGACGGCCAATGCCTTGGTCAACATCTTGACGCCGCCTTTGGACGCGGAGTACGCCGCCGAGTAGGGCTGGCCAATGATGCCGGCCGTCGAGACCGTATTGACGATCGCTCCCCCGTGCTCGAGCATCGTCGGCAGGACGGCGCGGCACATCAAAAAGGTGCCGTCGAGGTTGACCGAGAGGATCTTCTTCCAACCCGCAAAGGACTGATCGGTCGTGTGGGCGAACCCACCGATCCCCGCGATGTTGCACAGGTTGGTGACCGGGCCGAGCGCATCGCTCGCCTGGGCCACGACGTCTGCGACCATGGCCTCGTCGGTCACGTCGCAGCGCAGCGCGATGGCCTGTCCCGCGGCGCCGTCTGCGTTGATCTCGTCGGCCACTGAAGACACCGCTTCCTCGGCCACATCGAGGCAGGCCACCGCGGCTCCCTCCGCTGCCAAGCGTCGGGCAGTTGCCCGGCCGATCCCTGAGCCCGCCCCGGTGACCAGCGCCACTTTTCCGTCGTAGCGACCGGCGGCAAAGACCACCGGCGCCGTGCCGCGATTGGGATCGGCCTCGCCGACTCTGGTCGTGGGACTCACGTGCGCTCCTTGGTGTGGGCGAGTCCACCCGGCGCGTGCGCCTGATGGGTCTCGATGGGATTGATGTGCGGACTCTGCCTAGCACTCCTGGCCGTCATGAGCGGTCGCGTCGGCGTTGCGAGGCGCGCTCGGCCACGGCCCTTCCGGCCAAAAGTCCTAGTTGCCGGGGGTCGACCTTCATCATTGGGGTCAGTGGAATTTCGTCGACCACCACGACGGCATCGGGGGCCTTGTAGTCCGACAGGCGGTCCTTCGCATATGCACGCAGTTCGTCGAGGGCAACCGAGTGCCCCGGTCGGGTGACCACAATGGCCACCCCGATCTCTCCGAGCACCGGGTCGGGCGCGCCGAGCACGGCCACCCGCTCGATTGCCCGATGGCCCGAGAGCACTTCTTCGACCTCGGCCGGGTACACGTTGTAGCCACCCCTGATGTACCGCTCATGGGCTCGACCGGACAAGCACAGGTTGCCTCGCTCGTCGAGGAAGCCGAAATCCCCGGTGCTGACCCACGCGTCCTCGGAGATGACGCTCGCCGTGGCCTCGGCATCAATCAATTCGGCGCAACTCCGTCCCCGACCGGGCCCCCGGCCCCAGTACCCCCGCATGGCGGCGTCAGAGCGCAGCAACACCCGCCCGACCGTTCCGGTATCGACCGCATGTGCCTCATCATCGACGATCTTGATTTCGACGCCGGGAACGGGTCGCCCCACCGTGGTCGCCACCTCTTCGTCGGTCGACGACAGCGTCGTCCCGGTCCCGAGCGACGTCTCGGTCGATGTGTAACGCACGACGACGGGCACTCCGAGACGCTCGCGCAGTTGGGCGACCTGGGTGGCCGGCATCCGGGCCGCCCCGGTTCCCGCGACGCGAAGCGAGCTGACGTCGAGGTGGGCCATTTCGGGCACTTCAAGCATCAAGGCCCATTGGGTCGGCACGCCTTGGGCCACGGTAATGCGTTCGGTCCCGATGATGTGCACGGCCTCGGCGGCACGCCACGGGGTCGGGGTGATGACGGTGGTCACGCCGTGGGCGATCTCATCCCAGGCCCGGGTCATGTAGCCAACGTGGGCGAACGGGAGCGGAGAGAGCCGGCGGTCGCCCGGGTGGCTCAAGACATCGGTGCCCCGGGCCACCGCCGCCAGGTTGGCGTGATCGAAGACGGCGCCTTTGGGCACGCCGGTGGTCCCGCTGGTCCACACGACGGCGACCGGGTCGTGCGCACTGAGGTCGGGCCAGCGCACCAGGGTCGAGCTGGCGGCACCGCTCGCGATCACCTGAGCCCGATCGAGCGTCGGTGGGGTGCCCTCGCCTACCAGGTCCCGTGACGCTTCGTCGAGGATCATCAGCACCGGAGCGGTCCGCTCGACAATTTGAGGCAACCTCGCTCGGGCCCATTCGCGGGTTGATGCCCGACGTGATGGCACCCAATCTGAGTAAGGCGGCGTAGAGCACGGCATAGTCGATGCACGACGGCAGCAGCAGGCAGACCACGTCGCCCTTTTCGACCCCGAGATCCGACAGGGCGGCCGCCACGCCGTCGGCCGCGGCGTCCCACTGCCCAAAGGTCAGTGATCGTCGAGGTGCGCCCGAGTGAGCTGGCTCGACATATGCCTCGATATCGCCGTTGCACTCGGCCGCCTCGCGCAGCACCGATACCACCGTCTCGTGGCGATCAAGGGGAATCTGGTGCACCATGGCGGGCGCGGATCGTAGCAAAGGTGCTGCAACCGGCCGAAAGGCCACCCGTCGCCTTCTAAGCTCACGGCGTGCTGGTCACCCTCTGCGGCGGAGTCGGGGCCGCCCGGATGCTCTCGGGCCTCGTGCGCGTCATCGAGCCTTCCTCGATCACCGCACTGGTCAACACGGGTGATGACACCATCCTCCACGGGCTCCACATCAGCCCTGATCTCGACACCATCACCTACACCCTGGCGGGCATGGACAACCGCGTGACGGGCTGGGGGGTGGCCGACGAATCGTGGCGGGTCATGGACGAGCTGGAAACTCTCGGTGGCGAGAGCTGGTTCCGGCTCGGCGACCGGGACCTGGCCACCCACCTCTTCCGCACACAGCGATTGAGCGAAGGGGCTACCCTAAGCGAGGTCACCGCGGCCATCGCCGCCCGGCGCGGCGTCGCCGTTCGACTTGTGCCAATCACTAACGACCCGGTCCGCACCATGGTCACCTTGGCTGAGGCGACAGAGCTCGGAGCGGCCGGGAGCGAGGTGAGCTTTCAGGATTACTTCGTCCGCCTCCACCACGAGGTGGCGGTGCAGTCGGTGCGCTTTGCTGGATCCAAAGCAGCGACACCCGCTCCCGGCGTGCTCGACGCCATCGCGAAAGCCGAACGCATCGTGGTGTGCCCCTCGAACCCGATCGTGTCCATCGGGCCCCTGTTGGCCGTACCCGGCGTCGAGGCCGCGCTGACCAAGCGACGCGACGACGTGGTGGCCGTGTCCCCCATCGTGGCGGGAAGCGCCCTGAAGGGTCCCGCCGATCGACTCATGGCTGAACTCGGATCGCAGTCCTCGGTGCTCGGGGTGGCGCGCCTCTACTCGACCTGGGTCGGCACCCTCGTGATCGACGAGGCCGACCGCGCCCAGGCCGACGCGGTCGAGGCCGAAGGGCTTCATTGTGTGGTCGCCCCGACCATCATGGACTCGCCCGAACGCTCGGGTGCGCTCGCGCAACGGGTAATCGAGCACCGTGTCTGACGGCGTCGCCCTGATCCCGCTCGCCGGTATTGGTGAGATCACCCCAGGATTGGACCTGGCCGAGATGGTGGTCGATGCCGTGGCTCCCGCCAGTTCCACGGGGCCCCATCTGTTGACGGGCGACGTGGTGGTCATCACCCAAAAAGTGGTTTCCAAGGCAGAAGGTCGCCTCGTGGCGATCGACCCCGAGGACCCCGCCGCCAAGGTCGCACTGGTCGAGCAGGAATCGGTGCGTGTCCTGCGCCGACGCGGTGACCTGATCATCAGTGAAACCTCGCACGGCTTCATCTGTGCGAATGCGGGCATTGACCTGTCGAACGTGGACGACGGCACGGCGGCACTGCTGCCGGTCGATTCGGATCGCACAGCACGGCGAATCCGCGCCGGCCTCTCCCACCGCCTCGGCGTTGACGTCGGCGTCATCATCTCGGACACCTTCGGTCGGACGTGGCGTCGCGGCGTGACCGACGTGGCCATCGGGTGTGCCGGGGTGGCCGCGGTAATCGACCTCAAGGGCACCCTCGACGCCAACGGCCGGGAGCTGATGGCCACCGAAGTGTGCGTCGCCGACGAACTGGCGTCCGCCGCTGAGCTGGTGATGGGCAAGGACCGGGGCATTCCCGCCGCCATTGTGCGCGGAGTACCCGCCCACTGGTTGCGACCGGCCTCGGTGCGCGAGGAGATCATCCGTCCGCCCGACGAGGACTTATTTCGTTAGAGGTGCTCAGCCGCCCTGTTCGTTGATGAACTCGAGAACAGCGCGGGTGCCATCGGCCAGCGAGGTCCAAGGGCGCCAACCCAGTTGGATGCCCGCACGGTCGATGTCGAGGCTCGAGCGGAGAAGTTCCCCGGGCCGCAGCGGCGCCATGACCGGATCGACGTTGACTCCCGCCTGCGTACACATGGTCGCAAAGAGTTCCTGCACGGATGTCTCGATACCGGTGCCGATGTTGCAGACCAGCCCTCCCCCGCGCGTCGCAGCTCGGACAAAGGCGTCGACCACGTCGTCGACATAAACGAAGTCCCTCGTTTGTCCCCCGTCGCCGAAGATGGTCACGGGCTCACCTGCGAGCAGGCGTTGGGCGAAGATAGCCACGACCCCGGCCTCGCCGTGGGGGTTCTGGCGGGGCCCGTAGACGTTGGCGAGGGCGAGGGCGGAAAACTCCAGTGCATGCAGTTCGCGATAGGCGACCAAATAGTCGAGCACCGACTTCTTTGACACCCCGTAGGGGGAGAGCGGCTGGTGCGGATGCGCTTCGCGCACCGGCAGGTCCTCCGCCGTCGGTTCCCCATAGAGGGTGCCACCACTCGCCGCGAAGACCACCCGCTCACTCTCGGCCTTGCGGGCACCTTCGAGCACATTGAGCGATCCGACGATGTTGACCTCTGCGTCGAACGCCGGGCGGGCGACCGACACCCGCACGTCGGCCTGAGCGGCCAGGTGGAAGATCAGTTCTGGACGACGACGCTCGATGAGGTCGATGACGGCCGGTGCCGTGATGTCGACTTGGTGAATCGTCAGCGCCCGGCCGGCGTTGGCCCGCGCGATCGGCAAGATTGACCAACGAACCGGTCGAGAGGTCGTCGATTACGTCGACCTCGTGGCCCTCGACCAGGAGGCGGTCCACCAGGGTCGACCCAATGAATCCAGCACCGCCGGTGACGAGTGCGCGCATCACCCGCCCCGCTTAACCCGCGACCCGTTCACCGTCGACCAATGTCCCCGATGCCACGACGGCATGCGCACCCAGCACCGACGTCGGACGAACATCGCCTCGCTGGCCAACGGTTGCGTGCGGCCCCATGACCGACCCTGCCACCTTTGCGTTGGCCGCGACAAGCCCACCTTCCATCAACACCGAATCGATGACGCTGGCCCCCGTCGCGATCACTGTGCCAGCACCGATCACACTGCGCTCCACTCTCGCACCGGCGGCAATCTCGCAACCGGCGAAAACCACCGAGGGCCCGACCACCTCGCCGTCGATGGCGCTGCTCGCCTGGAGGTACACACCATCGCCGCGATCGACCAGCCCGGATCCGAGCGGGCGGCCCCATTTTCCCGATACCAGGTCCTGGTGCGCCTGGAGGTAGGCCGCCGGCGTTCCCGTGTCGAGCCAATAGCCGTCGTCGGAGCGGGCGAAGAGCACACCGGCACGCACCATTGCGGGAAAGGTCTCGCGCTCGATGGAGACCCGGCCACCTGCGGGGATCCGGTCCAGGACCGATGCCTCAAGCACGTAGGTGCCGGCGTTGATCTGATTGGTCGGCGCTTCGTCGCGCGGTGGCTTCTCCACAAACGCGATCACCCGACCGTCCGAGTCGGTCGGCACCACGCCAAAGGCCGACGGGTCAGCCACCGGATGCAGCGCGATGGTGCCTTGCGCCCCACGCTCCCGGTGGAACGCGATCAATGAAGAGAGATCGAGATCGGTGAGAACGTCGCCGTTGACCACCACGAAGGTCGAGTCGACCTGGCCGAACTCGGCGGCAAACCGGACGGCTCCGGCCGTGTCAAGTGGCACCGGTTCCACCGCGTAGGTGAGTTTGATGCCCGCAGCCGTGCCGTCGGGATAGGCCTTCATGAACGCGTTAGGGAGATACCCGAGCGACAAGATCGCCTCGTCGATCCCATGCGCCACCAAGTGGCCCAGGACCCGCTCGATCATTGGGATGCCGACGATCGGCAGCATCTGCTTTGGCGCCGAGAGGGTCAGAGGGCGAAGCCGGGTGCCCTCGCCCCCAACCAGGACAACCGCCTTCATTACTTCTTCGGCTTGGTCGTGGTTGTCGCTGACGGCTTGGTCGTCGTCGTCGACGGAGGTGCAGTGGTGGTGGTAACCGGGGCGACTGTGGTTGCGGTCGCCGGCACGGTGGTGCTGGTCGAAGGAGCCGAAGTTGTGGTGGTCACGGGCGGCGAGGTGCCTTCGAGCGCCTGGGTAAGTGCGGTGATGGTGCTTGGCCCCGGCGCAGGCAACGTGGTGCCCGATGGCACGAAGCCAATGGTCACCAGCTGGCGGTCCAAGAGCTTGAGCCCCGACGGGCTGGGTGCCACCTTGCCGCCGAGCTTGACGAACGAGCCGTTGGAGCCCTTCGAGGACGACAGGATCCACGAACGAACTTGCATGAATCCCTTCTTGCCCGCGTCAGGAGTGCCCGATGGGCACTTCTCTCCGTTCGTATAGGTCTTTGCCACCTTGCCCGGATAGGTCAGCGAGCTGTCGGTGAGATTCATGCCTTTTTGCTCGGAGGCGAACTTGCCGAGCGTGGCGTTGTTGCCGGATTGGCTCGTGGTCTTGGGCGAGACCACCATGACGCCGTTGGCGGCGGCCACCAATCCGTTGGTCGACGTCGCCGTCGCCACGGGCAGATCCGGCTGGAGCGTTCCACAGATATCGGTGGCCAGACCCCCGTGCCAGGTCTGATTGACCACCGGTGGGGGACCGCCCTTGGCGTAGTTGTACCGGGCGAAAGCGACCGAAGCCACCCCGAGAATCACGATGATGACCAGGGCGGCGTACCAGTTGACCGGCATCTGCCCGCGATAGGTCGTCCCGCCACCTGTGGCGGCGGCACGTGCGACCGACTTCCCGGTTGAGCTTCTGGCCATGGCGGGACGAAACCCTACAGCCTGAGGAGGTCCCCCTCGGCTGCAGGGACCTCCTGGCGTTGGAGTCTGCGATAAAGGGCCACCGTTTGAGGGTGAATTGTGGCCCCACCAGCGTCGGACACCAAGGTCACCAGCTCTGTCATCGCTGCACGCAGTCCGAGGCGGTTGCCTTGGGCCTCGGTAGCCCGCAACAGCCCCCGATAGAGCCGCTCGTCGTAGGGGCTGACCAAGAGTCCCTTGCGGATCAGCCATTCCGCCTGGTCACCCAAGCCAAGGGCCAGGGCGTCGGCCGCCCCGCTCAAGGCGGCGGTGACGACGAGCGACTCGAGCTCGGCCAAGGTGCCATCGAACACGGCCCAATCCAGCGTGTGCAGGCCTTCGAACACGCGACCTCGCACCAGCGATAGCGCATCAAGCACGCTCGAGAGCCCCTTGGCGCCGCACAGGCGGGCAAAGCGTTCGACGTCGGTCCCGACACGTGGTCCGAGGCAGAGTCGGCCGCCGACCCGGGTCAGGTGGTGGCCACCCGCACCCGACGGCCCGAGGGCCCGCCGGGCCAATGACGCCGTCGAATACAACGTCGAGGAAGCCACACATCGGTCGGGCCACAACGCTGCGCCCCACACGTCATTTGGAGCGCCGCCTCGGTGCAGGGCGAGGTAGACGACCAGTTCTCGGGCGGCCCGGCGGCCAAAGGGTCCGGCGGCGCCCCGCAACTCGATCGGCCCCAAGACGGCCACCTCGACGTCTATGCCAGACGCCGCGTTGTTCTCGGTCCTCCATCGTGTCACCCAAGGCAACGGTCGCCCGGTCCGTCAGGGGTGACGACGGCACTTGCCTAGCCCGACACCAGGCCGTCGACCACGTCGTTCGGTTTGTCACCCCCGTGGTGGTGAAGCTCCGGCGGCGCGTGCGCCAGCAGAACCGCCCCGCACACGACCGCAACGAAACTGGCCACCCGAGCCACTCCCGCCCATCCGCTCGGCAAGGCTTCATGGAACACCAATAGGCCACCCGCAATGGGGATCAAATTGTTGACGAGCGTGCTCAGACCGGCCGTTTCGAGGACAGCGGCCCCGTTGAAAGGCCAACTGCAGTGCGATGAATCCGGCCGCAGTACACACGGCGAGGATCGGGATGAACTCCCAGCCGTTGCCTTCGACCGCACCTTTGGTGGCAAGGTCCCCAACCCCGAACATGATTCCGGCCGCACCCCCGAGGCAGGCCGCCGGACGCAGGTGCAAATACGCACAGGCTGCGAGGAGTGCGGCAATCACGCAGCCAGCACCGATCACGATGAGCAACGTGGCTGTGTGCGCCGGCGCGCCAGTTGACGCGTGTGCCGTCAGCGACAGCCCGAGAAGCACGAGGCCGGCCACCGCAATGACGGCCCCTCGGCGCTCCCGGGTCGACAGCGGAGTACCGAATCGCTGCACGATGATGGCCAAGACGCCGACGCCACCGGCGGACACGGCCTGCACGAGGGAAAGCGGTGCCAAGCTCAGTGCCCCGATGTAGAGGCCCCAGCCGATCCACCCGGCGGCGTAGCCCAGCATCCATTGCCGGTCGGTGATCAGGAGGCGGATCGAGCGCAGCGGATGCTGCAAGGAGAGTGCGGCCATGGCATTGGTGGCGCCGTGTTGCACAAAGAAGCCGATGTTGATCGCCCCGGCGGCCACAAGGGCCAGCAACAATCCGAAGGCCAAGTTCACCGATTTGCCCATCGCCGGCCGGTCAGAATCTCACTCACCACCACAGCCTTCCTCGAAGCTGGCGAACCCCTCTCTGCGGCTCGGGCACCCTCGCCTAACCCAGGCTAGGGGACCCAAGACCCCAGAGACGTCTGGTGCCGCTTCGTCCGCCTCGATCCGCTCGCCTTGGGCTCGTCTCGGCCAAATGGTCCGGAGCACTGCCCTGGGTTCCATAGCTGCTCGGGCCACTGGGTAACCCCGTCTGCGGCGGGTTGAAGCTGGCGGTAGTAGATGACCTCGATTTTTGTTCGGTGACGGAAGTATTGTTCTGAGAGATTTCACCGGAGAAACGACTGGTGGTTAAACCAGTCGAGGTGTCCGAGCGTGCCGAATTCGACGTCATCGAGGCCACATCACGAACCATCGTGATTGGCTCAAGGATGCAGACCCCCGACGTAAATGGGGCATGAGCCCCAGCGAGTGGAGGTGCCCATGGCCCAACCCACGCAGCCCGAAGAGCGCATGGTGGTGTGCTACTTCATCGTTTCTGATGACGTCGAGCGCTCTCGAAACTTCTACACCGACGTACTCGGTGGCAGGGTCGTCTTCGGTCCGGAGCCAACCAACGTCGCACTCGCCAACAGCTTCATCGTCATCAACGGCGGCGGAGGCCCCACCGACGACAAGCCCACGGTCACCCTTGAGGCGCCAAGCGACCCCGACCGAGTCAGCAGCTTCCTCAACATCCGAGTCACTGACATCTACGCCGTGTACGCCGAATGGAGCGCCCGAGGTGCGCAGTTCCTGACGCCACCAAAGCACCACCAGTACGAGATCCGTTGCTACATCCGAGATCCCGACGGTTACATCATCGAGGTCGGGCAAACCACCGACCCCCAGGGAGACTGGTGGCCCGCCAACTGGTCGTCGATCAACCCCGGCGGGCAGAACGACTGAACCCGATGGCCACGGGCTCACCAAAGTCCGCGATCGCTTCACCCCTGAGGGCAGACGCGGACGTATCGCGGATCAACAGTGACCGAGTCGAACCCTTGAGGCTGACGAACCAACTCGGTTCTGCGTTGGGAGCGCACTGCGACACGGTCAGTCACGATGCCAGATTGGTTATCGAATTCAGCTCCCCGCTGATTGACCGCCATCGATATGCAGGACAACTCCCGTGACAAACGAGGCCTGCTCGAGATAAAGGACCCCCTCGACGACGTCGCCAATCTGACCAACTCGGCCCAGCGGATGGAGCTCTGCCAGACCGTGATAGGAGGCCGGATCGTAGACGGGGTTCTCTATCACTCCGAGGGCTACTGCGTTGAAGCGCACCGCCGCGACGCATACTCGATAGCCAATGAGCGTGTCGCGGCCGCCAGGCCACCTTTGGTAAGCGCCACAAGTGCAGATGGATTCTTGCTGTCGGCGTGGTCGACCAGACTTGACGTGATGTTGACGACGTGACCTTCGGAACCCTGAGTGAGCATCTGCCCGAGGACGGCTTGGGTCATGTGGAAGAACCCGGTCAGGTTCACGGCCGTGATCGCCAGATAGTCCTCGAATGTGTAGTTGGTGAACGGCTTGCGGATGAAGATCCCCGCGTTGTTAATCAGACTGTCGACGCGACCAAAGCGATCGACCGTCTGTTCGACGATCATTCGAGCAGTTTCGACTCTTGAAATGTCACCCCGCACCGCGAGGAAATCGGGAGTGTCGCAAGGTTCGATCGAGCGCGAGGAGCCGACGACCGCATATCCAAGGCTTCGGAAGCCCGCTACGAGGCCTGCACCGATTCCTTGGGAGGCTCCGGTGACGATTACGACCTTGCGCGTGCTATCCGCCATATCGTCGCGAGGCATCCCAGACGGGTCTCTCGGGTGAGATGGACTGTTCATTCGACGTGCTGGCCCTTGTGAACGGCACCTCCGCTCAGGCATCCGACGCTGAAAAGGACTCCTTGGCCCAACCAGTCGAGGGAGCCCGCTTCGGCGTCGCCTTTGACAGCACCCCCGAAGGTGCATTCACCGAGCCCGGCATCAACATCCTCCCCGCGCCCGAATCGCTCGAAGACGGTCGGGATTTCATGCCGCATTCCTCGAGATTGGACGTTGAGCAAATTTCCTCCTTGGACTTTCGACATGTAGCAAACGTCGCCAAATACGGTGCTATCTGCACGAATGTTTTGCCATTCGTCCCTCACTCCCCGATGAAGCGTCCAGCAAGACTCAAGTCCGCTCAAAGTCCCATCGGTCAATGCCAAGATGCCGTGGTGACCAGCAAACAAGCCGCCGACATCCGAGGGCTCGCCGACGCTCACCCCTGAGCGCCAGATCAGTTTCAAGAACGGATCGGAAAGTCGACAGTTCACCGCTTCATGCACGGCTGCATCTCGATCGCGGCGACGTCGAGTAGCGGTCCCCGTGTCGGCGCACCACAATCGTCCGCTCGGCCGCATCGTGAGCAATCATTTGGGCGACGAATTGCTCCAGAAGATGGTTCGGCGGAGGCGACAATGCCATCAGGCAGCACCGAGCAGGGAGCGGGCCTCTGCGGGGCCAACGACAAGATCGTGAAGGTCGCCACTGACTTCGAGCCGGCTGGATTGATTGACTCCCCCGATCCTCATCGGCTCGAAGCCTGCTGTTCGGATCAGCCGCTCGATTTCGTGGTCACCACGGTCATCGTCGGTGGCATAGAACGAGACGGCGGGCTCGGTTGACCGGTTGCTCGAGGCCTCGAACAGGTCGGCCGACATCGTGCCGAACGCGATGGTCAATCGTGCCCCTGTCGGCAACCATCGGGCAATCGTTTCGCCCGATGATTGCCCCGCGGCCAGGAGCCGCACGATCTTTCCTTGTGCGTCGACGGCCACCGGGTTGCTCGCAACGACGAGGAGCTTGTCACCAAGTGCGTCGGCGATCTCGTCGATGACATCCTTCAGCACGGGGAACCGCAGCGCCAGGATGACCGCGTCGGTACCTTGCAAAGCGCTTCGATTGTCGACTGCGCCCACCGCGCTATCGCCGATCGCCTCGGCCAGCCTTTGTGCCGACTGCTCGTCGGCGCTCGTGAGGTGCAGCGCCTCGCCTCCAGATGCGAGCTGGCGCGCAATGGCCGATCCGATTCTGCCGGTGCCGATAATCGCGGTGGCCATCATCGAAACCTCTGCAGCATCGTGGAGCACCAAACCCCGACCGTTTCGCACTTTGGCCCCAGCACCGATCTCACCTGGACTCCTCGGCGGACCTGGTCGAGGGCCATTCGTGGGGCGTCCAGTCCCCTTCTGGGTCAGTCGTTTGCCCCACCTCGATCAGATGCCCATCGGGGTCACGAATGTAACAACGGATCTCGTACTGGTGCTGTTTGGGCGGCGTCAGGAACTGAGCACCTCGGGCACTCCATTCGGCGTACACAGCCTGAATGTCTTTGACGCGGATATTGAGAAAGCTGCTGACCCGATCCTGATCGCCAGGTGCCTCGAGCGTGATCCCCGGCTTGTCGTCGGTCGGACCTCCGCCAACGTTGATGATGATCCAGCTGTTGGAGAGCGCGACATAGGTCAACCCTCCGGGACCCGAGTAAGCTAACCGGCCGCCCAGCACGTCGGTGTAGAAGCGCCGAGAACGTTCGACATCGTCCGAGACGATGAAGTGTGCCAGCACGATTCCCTCTGGGGGCTCTGGGAGCTGGGCCATCTGCTACCTCCTTAGTTGATGTTCACCTCCGCCAGCGATGTGGCTGCAGCGGCGCCATGACGAGACCGGACCGTGTTGCGGTCGGGCCGGCGCTACCGCTACCTCCGCCCAGTAGGCGGCCGCCCAGAACGATCACGCTGAAATCGGTCACGCAGGCAGCTCCTGACCGGTCTGCGCAGCCCTCGAGGTTCCGGACGAGGGCTGCGCGGTTTGCCATCTCACCAGTTTCGCCATCGTGTCCGTCGACGGTGCTCATCGCGATTTCCTCTGGTCGGCTCTGGCGATATTCTCGCGCCGTTTCGGTTGCTTTGCACCGGGGACTAGCGACCCTCAGCGATAGTCCGCACCCCTGCACGCGACCCTTTTGAGAGCAGATCACCGGTCCGTTGCTGAACCCTCCCGCACAGTCCGTAAACGATCGAGGGACTCCACGTGGTGGAGAACCGTCCACATGAGATGTAGTCATCCTCGCTGCAGACGTCAGCGTTTGATACCGATGCTCTTTCCTTCGGTGTAGCGAATCGGCTCCTCGAGGGTGTCGACGAGGAACTGATCGCGATCTCCCCGTTCCCACGCCTCCTTCAGTCCTGGAGCGGCCAGGTCGAAGTCCGGGCGAATCTTCTGAAAGAGTTCCCGAAGATCCACGTGCAACTCTGTCGTCGTCGGCCGGCCCCAATACCAGTAGCCGTTGTAGACCTTGAAGATCTTGAGCCCCGGTTCGAGAACGAACGTGTGGGGAATCATCGGGTCGTGAGGCTCATCAGTGAATTCTTTGATGTCCAGGTCCTTCTGGATCACTCGATCGGGGTCTGACAGGAATGGCCACGTGGCACCTAGGGCGTCGCGGAATTCATTGATGTTCAACTGATTGTCGGTGGAGATGAGAACCAATCGTGTGTAGGCGTTTCGAAATACGGGGTAGACGTCCACCAAGTTGGCGTACCAATTGATGCTCCTTCGGATCGAAGCCGCCTCGGGACAAATGGAGCACCATCGCGTTGGCCCCTTGAAGTTCCGACAGCGAACGTCGCTTGCCGGACTGGTCGGTGAGCTCGTAGTCGGGGAACGTCCCACCTTCACGTATGTCGCTGCGCATTTGACCTCCAGTCTCGAATCTCTCTGGGCGAAGGATCCCACGAAACGCCAACGGATTCAGGGCTGTCCCACGCGGACGGTCCATCCAACCTCCGCCCACCAACCGCAGGCTTGGACGCCGGTTGGGAGGACTGACCCCGCCTCGTCCGTTGCGCCGAGTGATACTCAATCTCCCTTTTTGGTTCGACCGAAGCACCCTTCACGGCCGAAACAATCCGACACAACACGGAGCAGCCGACCAGGGTCAGGCTTGTCACTCCGGCACCGCTAGTGGGGACGGTGGGATTCGAACCCACACTGGAGGCGGTTTAAGCGCCCTGCCTCTGCCAATTGGGCTACGCCCCCCAAGCTCCTGCGTGCAAGACACCATTGTGGGTCACCCACGCACTCCCGTGCGACGAATCGGCCAACTCGGTATGGGATGGGCGCTTGACCCCCTTGAGTCGGGCGGAAAAGATGGCGCGGTGGTCGATGAGATGCGCACGATCGACCTGAGCGATCTAGAGAACTTCTCGAACGGATTTCCCCACCACCTCTTTGAAATCCATCGGCGTCAAGCGCCGGTGTGGTGGCACGAATCGACCGAACATACCCCCGACGCCGAAGGCTTCTGGTCGGTCGCAACCTACGATCACGTCCTGGCGGTGTTGCGTGACCCGGTGACCTTCTCGTCCGAAACAGGGGGCGACCGTCCCTACGGCGGCACCATCTTACAGGACCTCCCCGTGGCCGGGATCGTCCTCAACATGATGGATGACCCTCGTCACGCCCGCATCCGACGCCTCGTGACGAGGGGATTGACCCCGGCCGCCGTGCGGTCGCTCGAAGCACAACTGCGCCAACGGACCGCCCGGTTGCTCGAGCCCATCACCATGCACTGTGACTTCTTGGTCGACGTGGCGGCCGAGCTACCGCTCCAGGCCATCTGTCTGCTGCTCGGGATTCCCCCGAGCGATCGACATCGCCTCTTCGAGTGCGTCGAGCACATCTTCGACGTGCCCAATGAGGCCGACTTCTTGTCCATGACGCCCGCCCGCGAGCGAGCCGTCACCGAGCTGTTCGACTACGGCCAGGCACTGATCGCGCAAAAGCGCCGCCAGCCTGGCGCCGACATGCTCTCGGTGGTCATTCACGCCGAGCTGCCCGACGAGGAGCCGTCGAGATTGACCGATGATGAACTCTCGGCCTTCTTCTCTCTGCTCTTCGCAGCCGGTGCAGAAACGACGCGCAATGCCATTGCGGGTGCGATGTTGGCTTTGTGGCAATTCCCCGATCAACTGGCCCTCCTCCGAGGCGACGCAGCGGTGATGGCCAGGGCTACCGAAGAGATCTTGCGCTGGACGACGCCTTCGCCGTCGAAACGACGAACGGCCACCACCACGACTCAACTCGGCGGCCACACCATCAATGCGGGGGACAAGGTGCTGGTGTGGGAGGGCTCGGCCAACCGTGACGAGCGGCGCTTCGCAGCGCCGGGGACCTTTGCTGTCTCGCGTGATCCGAATCCTCACCTCTCGTTCGGCCACGGTGCGCACTTCTGCCTGGGCGCCCACTTGGCCCGGCTTGAGATTCGCATCGCACTCTCCGAGGTACTGCGGACGTGGTCGGACTTCTCGCTCGACGGGGAACCCGAGTGGACCCGCAGCAACCGGCACACGGGACTGCGTCACCTCCCCTTGGCGATCACCAGGGCGCGCTCGACCGACCCGCTCAGGTGGTGACTCCCGCAAAGAGCGGGCGGTGCTTCTCCCATATCGCCAACTCGGCGTCACGCGGCCGTTCGGCGAGACCACTGTGGCGCCCGAACACCATCGTGGCGCGAGATTCAGGCTCCCAGATCGGCCAAGTGAACTTGGCCGTCGGGTCGCCGGTTCGAGCGAATGCGATCCACGACTCGAGCATGTGCGCTGAGAGCTCGTCGACCTCTGGTCCGTTCCCGGTGAACATCTGGACCAGTGGGAGGTCGACCGCCCCAAAAACGAAGGGGATCTCGAGGGCGTGACACGATCCGAGCACCCCACCGAGCGCGGGAGACTCCCAGTCGAAGAGATAGACGTAGGTCGAAGCCCCATTCGCCCGTTGCGCCGCGGCCAACTGCAAGCTGCGCCACCGGAACACGTCGTCGCCCCCCATGGCCCACCACAGGTTCAATGGTTCAACGGCCTCGCTGCGCGTGGCCCGGGCCGCCCGATAGGTCTCGATCATCTCTGCGGTGGGCATGTCCGGCGCGGCAAACCCGGCCAACAACTCGAGGGTCTGCGCATCAAGGGATCCGAGCATTGGATTGCCCAAACCAAAGAGGGTCAGCTCGTCTTTGTTGGTACCGATCAACAGGTCGACCTCGCGTGCGTTGCCTCGCTCGATCGCCGACATTGGATGTTCGGGCAGAAAACACTGATCGACGATGGGCAGATGTGGCA
Source organism: uncultured Acidimicrobiaceae bacterium (assembly GCA_963800725.1). GTDB lineage: Bacteria > Actinomycetota > Acidimicrobiia > Acidimicrobiales > RAAP-2 > Bog-473. Next base: position 31,653 of record CAWDCE010000030.1, read on the forward strand.
GTGGCACGAGTCCGGGATCGGGCGGTCGCTCCGAGACCTCTTTGGTCGCCGCCACCCAGTCTGGCGCGGGCACCGACTCGAGCACCGCTCGCTCCATCGACGACACACCTAATACCTCGGTGACCCGTTGCGCCGTCCGCTCGCCTTCGGCCACCGTGTGCACATGGATTCCACCGCTTTGGACAATGGCCCGACGGAACAGCCCGGCCGCCGCCGGCGTGCCGAGCAAAGTGGCGACACTGAAGCCGCCGGCCGACTCGCCGAAGACCGTGACGTTCCCTCGATCTCCGCCAAATATCCCAATGTGGTCCCGGACCCACTTGAGGGCGGCAACCTGATCGTGGAGGCCCCAATTGCCTATGTAGCCGTCGGGGTCGGCGAGTGCCCGGTGTCCGAGGAAGCCAAGCGCACCGAGCCGGTAGTTGATGGTGACCACCACCAGGTCGCCCTGACGGGCCAACTTGGCCCCTCGGTAGAGGAAGTTTGACCCGCTGCCGCCGGTGAATCCCCCGCCGTGGATCCACACCATCACCGGCCTCTCGCCAACCCCGCTCGGGCCCTCAGGAACCTGAGGGGTCCAGATGTTCAGCGTCAGGCAGTCCTCGCTCTGCGCTTCGCCGCCCTCAGGATCCGACAGGCCCGAAAACCCTGGGATCCCCTCTGACTGGGGGGCGACGGGACCGAACGACGAAGCATCCCTCACTCCGTCCCAGGGCTCTGGATCTTCGGGAGGTCGCCAGCGCAATGGCCCGATCGGGGCCCTGGCATAGGGGATTGCGGAGAATGTCCAGAGATCATCGCGGCGGACACCTCGAATCCGTCCGCCCGACACCGCCACGATCTTGTCCACCTAGGCACCATATGGAGTGGGGGTTGGGGGGTCAACCGCAACAGGCTGTGGTGGCGCCGCCCAGGCCGTCGAGGACTCACAGGTCCAGCTCAGAGGGCCAAATTGCCCATTGGAAAGTGGGGGGCGAGGGGGTACTGTTGCCTAAGTGGCAACAGTGGAGTGTCGGGACACTGGTGGCCGACGCCCCGGGCACGCTATGGCTCGAGGCACCGTCGTCGCCGTAATTGTCGGGCTCGTCGGTGCTGGCGTATCGGGGCTCGCCGGCCTTGGCGCTGTCCGGAGCTGGAGCGGTCGGGTCCACCACGACCACCACCGTGGCTCCCTCTCCGTCGCAGATCAGTTCGGACCAGGCCCGGGTCGATTCGATCGAGGCGACGTTGGCCCAAGAAGAGCAGCAGTCATCGCTGCTCGACAACCGCTACGACACGGCCATCGAAAACGAGCAGAACGCCCAAGCGCAGCTGGCGGTGATTACGACCAAGCTCGTCCAGACCAAGGCCCAGGTGCAAGTCGACAAGCAGCGCTTGACCAACGACGCCATCAAGGCCTACGTCTACGGCACCCCGCAGTCATCGGTCACTTCGTTGTTCACCTCATCGGCCGACCTCGGGGACGCCCGCACCCAATACACCAAGCAGATCGTCGGCGACTTGAACTCGGCCCGCCTGGCGCTTCAAGCCTCACAAACCGAGCTCTCGAGCCAGCTGGCCGCGGAACAGGGTCTGGCGGCGCAGGCCCAGTCGCAAGCCAACCAGGCCCGGCTCCTCGCCGAGCAGAACCAACAAGCGGCGGCGGACACGCAGGCGACGCTCGCGACCGTCAAAGGGCAACTGGCCCAAGAGGTGCTCCAGGCCGCGGTGATCCAAGCACAGCAAAAAGCCGCGGCGGCGGCGCAGGCGAACACCCCGGGCGCCGCCGGTGGGGCCCAGGCCGCCGGGGCAGTGGCGGCCGCGGTTGGAGGGTCAGCCGGCGCTGCGTCGGCCGCCGGGGCAGCAAATCAGGCCGGCGGTGGCGTCTCGCCGAGCGGCCCGGTCAGCGGTTCAACGGCCGGTACGGGTCAAGGACAGGCCGCAGCAAACTCCGCCCTCTCTCAACTCGGCGTTCCCTACGTCTGGGGCGGCGAGACGCCCGGGCAAGGTTTTGACTGCTCGGGCCTGGTGCAGTGGGCCTGGTCGCAGGCCGGCGTGTGGATTCCTCGAACCACCGAGACGGAATGGGCCGCGCTCCCCCATGTCTCCCTGGCCGCCCTCCAGCCCGGCGACTTGCTCTTTTATTACGACCTCGACGGCGACAACCAGGTCGATCACGTGGTGATGTACGTCGGTTCGGGACCATGGGGCACCCAAACGGTGATCCAGGCCCCCTACACCGGCTCGACCGTGTCGTACTCGCCCATCTGGACGGCCGGACTGATCGGGGCGGCTCGACCCTGAGGCTCTCCTCCGCGGGCCTGAATGTGCGCACGGGCCGCTCGGGGAGAATAACGAGATGACCGAGGGCGAGGCGGATCCCAAGGCGGCTGTCGGCGGCGAAGTGCCGCACTCGCTCAAGCTGTCGATGGTCATCCCGGCGTACAACGAGGAACTGCGCCTCGAAGACGGGGTGTCCCGGCTGGCCAATGCGGTCGAAGTCGGGGCCATCGATCCCGATGCCACCGAGTTCATCGTGGTCGACGACGGCAGTACCGATGCCACCGTGTCGTGTGCAAAAGACCTCTTCGGCATCTATCCCCACACCTCATTTCTCAGCCTCGGGGTGAACAAGGGCAAGGGGGCCGCGGTGCGCGCCGGAGTCGCGGCGGCTGCGGCGCCGATGATCGCGTTCGCCGATGCCGACATGTCGATCGATCCGGCCCAGACACCGGACTTCTTACGTGCGCTCGAGGGCAGCGACGTGGCGATTGGGTCACGCGCAGCCGTCGGGGCCTCGGTGGACCGTCCGAGCCTGCAACGCTCCGCCATGAATCGCGCCTTCAACGGACTCGTCAACCTTGTCACCAAGGTTGCGCTCAGCGACACGCAATGCGGGTACAAGGCCTTTCGGTCACCGGCGGCCAAGCTGCTGTTCGGTTGCTCGATCACCGAGCGCTTCGCGTTTGACGTCGAGATCCTCTCGCTCGCCCGTCGCCTGGGCCTCACCATTTCCGAGGTGCCCGTCCAGTGGACCCGGGTCGGGGGTAGCCGGATCCGGCCGTGGCTCGATCCCGGCTCGATGACTCGAGATGTGATCCGGGCCGGCCGCAGCGCCAAGGCGGCGCCACCGGTACCCATACTCATCATCACCGCCCCGCAACCGGCGGCGCTCGGCCCTGATTTCACCATCGCCCTCAAGGGTCTCGAAGACGATCTCTCGCCCTTCGTACCGGTGCTGCATCGAAGCGATGGCGAGGTGCTGGTGCTCTGCCCGTTGATGGACCAGGCACAAATCGACGCCACGGCGGCGCAGATCGCCTCGGCGGTACCAGAGAGCTCGTGCAATCGCTCCATGATGACGTCGACCCAACTGGCGACGCTCGCACCACTGTCGTTTCGCCGAGACGGAAACTAGTCATCAAAGGGTCGATACCATGGCCCGGTGACCAACGGGCGCAGCGTCACCACTCATCAGGAACGATCGACGGCCATCGTCCCCATCCGCATCCCGCCCGACAACAGCGAGACCCTCGAGGACCCGCGAATTTCCGATGTTGATGAATGGGGACGCTCAGAGCGGACCCGGATGCTGGCTCGTGCCATCTACGAGCCCCTTTACTCCAAGTGGTTCCGGGTCGAATGGGACGGTCTGGAGAAGATCCCGACCGAGGGCGGGGCACTCCTCGTCGCCAATCATGCCGGGGCGATCCCCTCTGACGCCCCCGTGATCATGCACGGCATCGAAAAGGAGCTCGAGCGTCCGGTCTACGGGCTGGCGGATTACTTCTTCCGCACCGTCCCGGTGGTCGGCACCCTCTGGGCGTGTTCGGGCGGCGTGTCGGCTCGACCGGCCAACGCCTATCGCCTCCTCAAAGAGCAACAGCAACTCGCCCTCGTGTTCCCCGAAGGGACCAAGGGCCCGTCCAAAGCCTTCACGGAGCGCTACCAGCTCCGCCGCTTCGGCCGCGGCGGGTTCGTTGAGATCGCCATGCGTGTGGGCGTGCCGGTCATACCCATCGTGGTCGTTGGCTCAGAAGAAGCGATGCCAATCCTCTTCCGACTCCCGACGCTCGCCAAGGCGTTGGGGCTGCCTTACTTTCCAATCACCGCCAATCTCTTGACGATGGGTCCACTCGGCATCGTCATGCCGTTCCCCGCCAAGATGAAGCTGCGGGTCCTCGACCCGGTCGTCTTCGACGTGCCTCCCGATCAGGAGCGCTACTCGAAGAGCCGCATCATGGAAGAGTCCGAGCGCATCAGAACTGCGCTCCAAGAGTCCGTCTACGACATGCTGCGCGACCGGCGCAGCGTCTGGTTCGGCTAACCGAAGTGGCCCGTCGCATCCTGGTCACCGGGGCCGACACGTTTTGGGGCGGCCGGATGATCCAAGCCCTCGAAGAGGACACCAGCATGGACGTGATCCTCGGGCTCGGCGCGCACGAGCCGAAGGTGCCCTTCGAACGTGCCGAATTCGTGAGAGCGGACCAGAACTACTCGATTCTCAACCGGATCGTAAAGGCCACCCAGGTCGACACGATCCTGCATACCTTCATGGTGACGAATTCTGGGGACCGTCTCGAGTCGGGCGCTCCATGAGATCAACGTGATCGGCACCATGAATCTGCTCGCCGCCGCCGGTGCCGCCGGATCGTCGGTGCGCCACATCGTCGTGAAGTCCTCCACCCTTGTCTATGGCTCGAGTGCGCGGGACCCGAGCACGTTCGCCGAGGACACCCCTCGGCCGGGCCCCGCCACCAACGTCGTCGAACGTGCCCTCATCGAGGCCGAGGACCTCGTGCGTGACTTCTCAGAGGACAATCCCTCGACCCTGGTCACGGTGCTGCGCTTCGCCAATGTGCTCGGCACGCACCTTGCCACGCCAATCAGCCGCATCCTGTCGCAGCGCCTGTGCCCCTCGATCTTCGGTTTCGACCCGCTCGTCCAGTTCATCGAAGAAGACGACGTGGTGCGTGCGCTGCTCCACGTGACCCGGGGCGACGTTCCGGGGCTCTACAACGTGGCTGGTGACGGCCGCCTCCCGTGGAGCGAGGTCGCCCAGATCTGCGGCACCAAGCTGGTGCCGTTATCGCCGTACGCGCCGCTCAAGATCAGGCCATTGTCACGGATGTTCGATCTCCCGGGCGAGCTGGAGGACCTCTTGCGCTACGGCCGCGGGGTCGACACGCGGCGCTTCAGCGCCACCGGCTTCGAATACCAATCCACTTCGGCGGGAGCCGTGCAGTCGTTCGTGCGGGACCAGCGCCTGCGCAAGGGCGTGGGGCGGCCGTCGTCGACTTACACCTACGAGCACGACGTCGAGCAATTCTTCCGGCACTCCCCTTCGGTCCGGGGCGCCGGCGACCACTGAGGGTTCAGCGCTCCAGCCACTCCGCCACGAGATCAGCCTCGCGCCGGTTCCATTCCTCCGCGGTAATGGCATAACGGATGTGGTCCTCCCACACGCCGTCGATCTCCAAGAACCGCTCGGCGATCCCCTCGGCCCGGATGCCCAACTTCTCGACGACCCGGCGACTGGACGTGTTCCGCGGGATGATCGAGATCTCCACTCGGTGCAAGGAGATGGCCTCGAACGCGAAGCGCAGGGTCACCACCACGGCTTCGGGGACGAACCCCCGCCCGGCCAGGGCTTCGTCGATCCAATAGCCAATGAAGGCACTTTGGAACGGGCCGCGCTGGATCGACGAGAGCGTCACCTCTCCGGCAAAGCGCTCACCGACGAAGATCCCGAACCCATACCCGCTCCCGAGGTGGCGTTCCCGCTCGCGAATGCCACAGCGCGCGGCGAAGCTCGGCCGATCCTCCGACGGCACGGGTGCGCCCTTGGGCCGAGGCTCCCAGCGCAAAAGCCAGTCGGCGCATCGGGTCCGCACCTCATGCCATTCGTCGAAGTCGTTCTCGGTGAGGGGTCGCAGCACCACCCGCTGTCCACGCAGTTCGAGGGGAGGGTGGCGCACAGCGCGGGCGGCGCTCATCGTTCCAACACCTCGGCCAGCGCGGCGAGCAGCGTCACCACGTTGCGGCGGCGGGCCGTGTGCCCCATGCAGCCAATGCGCCAGATCTGGCCCGCCAACTGCCCGGCCCCGGCTCCGATCTCGATGCCGTACCGGGTGAGCAGGAGTCGTCGCACGTCGGCTTCTCCCAGCCCGTGGGGCAGCGTCTGTGGCACCTTGACGGTGGTCAGTTGGGGTAGCCGGTTGTGCTTTGGGGCGAGCAACTCAAGTCCCAACAACTCGAGCCCGTCTTGGAGCAACTCACCGCATTCGGCGTGGCGTTGGGCCACGGCGTCGAGTCCCTCATCGAGGACCACCCCGAGCCCCGCGTGAAGGGCATAGATCATCGATACCGGTGCGGTGTGGTGATAGACGCGTCCGCCGTCGCTGCCGCCCTGCACGTAGCGCGACAAGAGGTTGAGATCGAGGTACCAGCTGCTCGGCCGGGAAAGTAATCGTGCCCGTGCCGCATCTGACACGCTCAAAGGGGCGAGCCCGGGTGGGACACCGAGACACTTCTGCGTGCCGGAGTAGGCGACATCGACACCCCAGGCATCGACCGCCACCTCAATACCGGCAAGCGAGGTGACCATGTCGACCACCAAGAGCGCGTCGCCTTTGCGGGTCGCCAACGTCGCGACGTCGTTTCTCACGCCGGTCGACGTCTCCGCGTGGACCACCGCGATGATGGCGGGGGCATGGTGGGCACCCAGCAGCGCGTCGGGGTCGATCGCCTCGCCCCACGGTGCGTCGACCCGGACGACCTCGGCGCCACAGCGAGCGGCTACTTCGCACATTCGTTCACCGAACACGCCGTTGACCCCGACGACCACGGGGTCGCCGGGCGCCACGAAGTTGACGAACGCCGCCTCCATGCCGGCCGAGCCGGTGCCGCTGATCGGGAGGGTCAGCGCATTGGACGTGCCAAACGCCACCCGCAGGCGCTCGTTGGTCTCGTCGAGCAGGGAGAGGAATTGCGGATCAAGGTGTCCAAGCACCGGGCGGGCCAGTGCCAGCATTACCTCTGGGTAAGGATTGGACGGGCCCGGACCCATGAGCAGGCGGTCAGAAATCGGCACCCGCGCATCGTGGCAGGTCCGCACGCTCCGGCGCCAACGCAACTCCGACGAGCACCCCGGCGTAGGTGGCGCACCGCCCGCTAGATTGCCTGCGTGCAGCGGTGGAATGGGTCGAGCGGGGTCGTTGTCGACAGAGCGGGCCGTCCACGCTCGACGAGGGCCCCGATGGACCGCCACCCCAGGTGACCCCGACGCACGAGGGACCCGTCGGCGCGCTCGACTGCGGCACCAACTCGACCAGGCTCTTGGTGGCGGACCCCGATGGCACCACCCGGGTCCGCCTCATGCGCATCACCCGACTCGGCCAAGGGGTCGACGCCACCGGTGAGCTCGAGCAGGCGGCGATCGAGCGGACCGTGGCCGTGCTCGAGGAATACCGCAGCGTGATGGACGACGCCGGGGTGACCAAGGGCCGACTGGTGACCACGTCGGCCGTGCGCGACGCCCGCAACGGGGAGACCTTCCTGCGCGCCGCCGCCGATGCGGTGGGCTTCGCCGCCGAACTCATCTCGGGGGAGGAGGAGGGGCGGCTCGCCTATGCCGGGGCCACGGCCGGATTGGCTCGAAGCGACGCCGATGACATGGTGGTCGATATCGGCGGCGGATCCACCGAGATCGTGCTCCAGCGCGACGGGGTCATTGAGGCCTACTCGATGAACATCGGTTGCGTCCGCCTCACCGAGCGCTTCTTGGCCCACGACCCGCCGACAAGCGCAGAGATGGGGGCCATGCGCGCCTCCATTGTCGACGCTCTCGAGCAAGCGCGCGCGGGACTGGCGGACTTGGCGAGCCTGCGCCGGCCGACCCGGCTCTTGGGCCTCGCCGGCAGTGTCACCACGCTGGGCGCGCTCGCCCTCGGTCTCGAGACCTACGACCGCGATGCCGTCCACCACTCGGTCCTCACCAAAGAGGCGGTGGCGCACTGGTCCGCCACCTTGGCCGCGGAGTCGGCGGCGGATCGGGCCAATCGGGGCGTCATCGCACCAGGACGCGTCGATGTCATCGTCGGAGGAGCCAGCGTGCTGAACGAACTGATGGCGTTCTTCGACCTCGAGGACTGCATCGTGTCGGAAACCGACATCCTCGATGGCATCGCGATGAGCCTCCTCGCCTGACCGCTCGTCGAAGGCGCAGCCCCCGGCACGCCGGCGCTCGGCGACCACCGGGCCCAGCGACGATCAGTTCGACCTGGTCAGCCCGATCCGATGCGCGGCCCAGGCCCCGACCGGGTCGTCGCCGCCGGCCAGCCACCACGCCACATGGGCGTGGAGACACTTGACGCCTTGACGGGTACCGCCCACGCCACCGCTCGGACGTGGTCCGGACCACTCCGGGGCAACCAGCGCATCGCGTTCGTTCGCATAGCGCTCATGGGCCTCGGCCAGTTCTGCGCTGTCGACCGTTGCTTCGGCATCTTTGACACCACCGTTGGCCTCGAGGTGGCCGACCCGGGTCCGGATATCGGGATCCACCAGCCAATAACGGGTCGGCATCGGCGTGTCGTCGAGCAGGAGCGGATCGTTGGCAATGACCATTGGCTCGCCATCGGGTCGCCGCACGACGACCCTGAAATTCCCGAGGGGCTCGCGCCCGAGAAGCCGGGCCACCGCCTCGCGATCAGAGGCGACGGCTGGCGTGCGTCGAGGTCGAGCCCGCCCTCGCTCACCGCCAGAATTCGAGGGCCCGCACCATCCGCTCGAACGTGCCGGTCGACGCCGCCGTCGCCTTGGCCGTACTCGGCGCGCTGGTGGGCGCTCGGCGCGGGCGGGACTTGGGTGGTCGAGGTCACCGAGCCGGCCGGAAGCTGTGACGAGGCCGACGGAGCCACCGGGGAGGAATTGCCGGGATCACCGGCATAGGGGGAGTTGGCGGGCGCGGCGACCGCTGGCGGCAAAATCTCGTAGGCCACCTGGCCCGGACTGACCAGCTGGTACTGCTGGCGGGCAATGCGGCCGACCTCTGCGGTGTTGTTGAGGTTCTTAGCCTCTTGACTCAGCGCAGCATCTTGTTCATGCAACTGGTTCAGCTGCGCGTTGGCCTGGGCCAGGTTGGTCCGCTGGTGGTACAGCGCGCTCGGCGGGAAACCACGCAGCCAGGACGACGGCGCAGAGCACGAAGGCGCCGATCAAGAGCATGCGAGCGCGACGTGCCTCGTGTTGGTCGCGCCGTTCGCGGCGCGTGTCGGCGGTTTCTTGGCCGCTTTAGCCATAGGCCTGCGCGGCACTGCCCGCCAAGGCGGCACCTCCGGGGAACGTGGCGGATTCGCCGAGATCCTCTTCGATCCGCAGCAGTTGGTTGTACTTGGCCACCCGGTCCGATCGAGCCGGAGCGCCGGCCTTGATCTGCCCGGCATTCACGGCGACGGCCAGGTCGGCGATTGTGGTGTCCTCCGTCTCGCCTGAGCGGTGCGAGATCACGGAGCGATAGCCCGATTGGCTGGCCAGCGCGACGGTGTCGAGCGTCTCGGTCAGTGTGCCGATCTGGTTGAGCTTGATCAAGATCGCGTTGGCCACTCCTTCGGCGATCCCGCGTCCGAGCAGTGTCGGGTTGGTAACGAAGATGTCGTCGCCGACGAGCTGCACCTGGCGTCCGAGGGCGGTGGTGAGTTTGGCCCACCCATCCCAGTCCTCCTCGGCCATGCCGTCTTCGATCGACACAATCGGGTACCGATCGACCAAGTCGACCCAGTACTCCACCATCTCGGCCGAGCTGAGCGTGCGCCCCTCGCCGGTCAGGACATAGGCCCCGTCCTTCCAAAGCTCGCTGGTGGCCGGGTCCATCGCCAGCGCGATGTCACGACCGGGCTCGCGGCCTGTCGCGGTGATGGCCTCGACGAGGAACTTGACCGCATCCTCGTTGGTCGCCAGGTCAGGGGCGAACCCGCCCTCGTCCCCGACGGCGGTGGACAGATGCCGCTCGTCCAAGATCTTGCGCAGTGCGTGGTAGGTCTCGGTACCCCACCGCAGCGCTTCGCTGTAGGACGCGGCGCCGACCGGCATGAGCATGAACTCTTGGAAGTCGATCGAGTTGCGCGGATGCGCGCCGCCGTTGAGCACGTTGAACATGGGCAGCGGCAGTGCATGGGCGTTGACTCCGCCGACGCTGCGGTAGAGCGGCAGGTCGAGCTCGTCGGCGGCGGCCTTGGCATTGGCCAGGGAAACCGACAGCATCGTGTTGGCGCCCAGTTTCCCTTTATTCGGCCGTTCCGTCCAGATCGATCATCGAGAAGTCGACACCACGTTGATCGAGCGCGTCGATCCCCCTCAGCGTGTCGGCGATGGCGCGGTTCACATTCGTCATCGCCTCGGTGACACCCTTGCCACCGAAACGTTCCCCTCCGTCGCGGAGTTCGACGGCCTCGTGGATGCCGGTCGACGTGCCGGACGGTGAGATGGCACGCCCGTGTGCACCGGAAGTGAGGAATTACTTCGGCCTCCACTGTTGGGTTGCCGCGAGAATCGAGTACCTCTCGCCCGAACACGTGCTCAATGGCGCTCACAGCATCACTCCCTCGGCGTCCACCCTGGCGGGACACCGGAGATCCAGACTACTGGCATCGCCGTGCCTGGTTGGTTCATGGTGACCGCCCGAAAATGTGCCGCTGGAGCACGGCCAGACGCGAGGCGGTGCACTAACGTGAAGTCGCGTGGCTTGCCGCGGCAGGACCATTGTCCAAATGGCACCAAGAAGCGAGCGACGTGTCTGCACTCCAAGCCGACAACCCAGGTGCGGCCCGAGGCGACGGTGTCAGCCGATTCCCCGAAGTGGCCCATCCCCGGGTCTCGGTCATCGTCACCGGTTGGCGGTCGGCCCCGTTCCTCCTCGAGTGCCTCGACTCCCTCGCTAACGGTATCTGGGTTCGGTGCCCTTTGAGGTGATCGTGTCGCTCAACGAGCCCACGCCCGCCTTGGTCGACTCGCTTGAGCGAAACGTCGCGGGCGTCCGCATCCTGTCCTCACCGGTCAATCGCGGCTTCGGAGGCGCCTGCAACTGGGGCTGTGCTGAGGCCCGAGGCGAGATGGTGGTGTTGCTCAACGACGATGTGGTCGTGTGCGACGGCTGGCTCGCGGCACTGGTCGACGCAGCCGACGAGCACGACCAGGCGGGAGCGGTAGGCAGTCGCATCTTGCTCAACGACGGCAGGGTGCAAGAAGAGGGCGCGGTGATCTGGTCCGACGGCTCAACGACGCTGATCGGCTATCAAAACGAGATACCGACCTCTTCGGATCTCCAGCCACGCCGCGTGGACTATTGCAGCGCCGCCTCGTTCTTGGTCAAGCGGGCCACATGGGAGATCCTCGGCGGGATCGATACCGATTACTTCCCCGCCTACTACGAAGATGTCGACTTTTGCATGCGGATCCGGGCGATTGGCCAGACAATCTTCTACCAACCGCGTTCGACGGTGGTGCACCGGGAGAGCTCGAGTACGACCCGCCCCTACCGGACCTACCTGGCCCGGGCCAACCAGCAACGTTTCGCCGCCCGTTGGGCGCCGGCCCTGTCGCTGCAAGAGGCGCCGGACCCGGGCAATCCCGACGCGGTCATCAAAGCAGCCAAGCTGGCCGAGACACGGCCGGTGCCTATCCCTGGGCCCCTCCCCCTCGGTGGTGATCCGCGTCGCCAGCTCGGGACGAACGACCGCGACTACCTGAAGCGGCAACTGGGCATTTTGGAGGGCTACGCCACCACCCTCGAAGAGGAGGTGGCCGAGGGAGCCGTGTCGCGAGCTGCGATGGAATCGGAGCTGGCGCATGTGCGCGACGAACTGAACTCGGCCCGCCGCGCCATTGAGCACCTGAGTACCCAGATCGCCTCGCTCTCCCAGCGTGACGCCGAGCGAGAGGCCGAATTCGCCGGACTGGCCGGGCGCTGGCGCTACCAGATGGTCGATCGCTGGTATGGGCGGGCAACCAAGCTCCCCGGGATGCGACGCGCGCTCAACGGTGCCGGGCGGCGCCACCACGAGCAGCGCGATGCCCACCACGAGGAACCCGTCGGGGGCGAGGCCTGACGTCAATCAGCGGCGTCGGCAATTTCGTGCGCCACAATCTCGTCTCGCAGCGCGAGCGAACGCGAGCGGAGCGCCTGCTCGGGATCGATCTTGAGACGCCGAGCCAGATCCGCCACCAAGAAGAGAATCTCGCCGATGTCCGCCGCGGTGTGCGCATCGTCTTTGGCCAACGGTGCGTCCGGGTCTTCCCGCGTTGATTCGGTCGCCGCGGCCCGACCGACGCGTTCGAGTAATCCGAGAAGCGTTGAATCGGGGGGTCCGCTTGCACCGAGGTCTATCGAGAGCGCCTTGCGCTGGAGCTTGGTGGCGAACAGCAGGGCGGGGAGGCTGTGGGGAATGCCGTCGGTCACGCTTGTCCGGCCCTTCTCACGTCGCTTGATCTCCTCCCAGTTCTCCATCACCTGCTCGGCGGTGGTGGCGTCGACATCGGCGAATACATGAGGATGGCGGAGTACCAACTTGTCGTGGACGCCCCGGGCGACGTCGTCCAAGGTGAACCGGCCCTCTTCTTCGCCCAAGCGGGCGTGGAAGACAATCTGAAACAACAGGTCACCCAGCTCTTCTTCAAGATGGCTGAATGCGTCCTCTCGAGCGCCGGGGGCGCCAGCGAGCTCCTCGAGGGCATCGAGGACCTCGTAGGACTCCTCGAGGAGGTGTGGCATCAAGGTTGCGTGGGTCTGGGCGCGGTCCCACGGACATTGCTCGCGCAAGGTGCGCATCAGGTGTTCGAGGCGGGCCATCTCGCGGCCGGCGTCGGGAAGGGCGGGTATGAAGAGTGAGGTCAGGTGGTCGGGAGTGAGGGTACGGTCCATTTCCCACCACTCGAGCGAGACGACCTGTTCGTCTTCGAGCCCGAGGTGGTGCAAGAGGACGACCTCGGGCAGGGCGTCGTCGTCTCGATCCGCCACCGACAGCTTGATGTCGGACAACAACGTCTGGCTCCAGCACTGGGCTACGAGGAACGGACCTCCCATACCGCCCGTCCGCTCGACGAAGCGTTCGGCGTCGACGAGCCGTACGGCGTCGGTGAGCGGATCGATGCCGAGTCGTTCCCAGGCGAGATCCAAGAACGAGAGCGCGGGGACGACGGTGACGTCCACCCTCGCATCAGAGCGCAGCAACTCGACGGTGCGCTCCGCGATCAAGGGCGATCCGGGAACCGCATAGATGATTGGGTCGGGTGCGTACGTGGTCGCTTCGGCGACCAGTTCTTCGACCATCGCGCCATAGGCCTCGTCAAAGGTCGAGGCGCGCTGGTAGTGGTGGTCAAGCGATCCCGCCGCACTGAGCCCGGCGGCGCTCGGATGGCGACGCGTGCGCACCAACGTGCGCGCTGCGGTGGCGATGAGCTCGCTCACGACCGGGCTCAGGTAGGTGAGGTCCGCCGGACCGAGCCCGACCACGGTGATGCGGGGGCGCGACGCCGACTCATCCATGGGTTAGCCGGACCGGGTGGTACTCGACGTCGAAGTCGCCAGGTTGGCGGCGGGATTGAGCACGTCGGAGACCGGAGGCGTCGTCGGGACCGCGACCTGGCCCGCAGTGGCGACCCAAGTGCCGTAGGCCGGGTTCACCTGGATCGACTCACGCTTCTCCACCGCTTCGAGCAGCTTCTCGGCCGCCTGCGCACCGGACTGCTTGAGGGCAGCCACCACCGAGGACTTGGCCTGGGCGAACGGGGTCGCGGTGCGCGACGTCATCTCCAACAAGAGGTACGTCCCCCCGTAGTCGAACGGCTCGGACACGGTGTTGAGAGGAAGGGAGTTCAAGTCAATGACCGAGCTGAGCTCGTTGGCGATCCCATAGAGGATCTGGCAGCCCTGTGGTCCACCCGACGCCGCGGCGGCCACCTGGGCGAACGGCGTCCCCGTGGACACCTGTTGTGCCGCGGCTTGAGCCGCACTCTGGCTCGAGTACTCCGCATCGCTGAAGCACGCCGTGTCGAACTTGGACCGGTTGGCGTTGAAGTACGCCTTGATCGTGGCGGGGTCGTTGGCGCCGGCCAGCGAGTCTTCGAGCGCGCCGACGGTGGCGTCGAAGGTGGCCAGCTCGTGCACGAACGAGGTCGGCATGGACTTGAGGACCACGTCGCCGGTGAGCGGGGTGCTTGCCCCGCACGTGACGCGAGGGTCCTGGGTGTCTTGGGCGACGCTGGTCATCGTCTGGCTGATCTCGCGCTTGAGCTCGGTCTCGGCCTGCTTTACCTCTTTTGTACTCACCGTGATCCCGCGCTTCGCGGCGATTTGTATCACCGTGACATGGCTGATCTCGGTGTCGACGTAGGGGGCCACGAAGGCCGTGCTGGCCGTCGGGTGCAGCGCCGCTGCGGGGGTGGACCCGGCCCCGTCGACCGGTGCGGGCAGCGACTGGCCCCCGCTTTGGAGGTACCCCTCGGCGTTCAAGAAGCACTGGTACGGCTTCGAGTTGGCGATCGCCGTGACGTCGGAGTTCACCTGGTCCTGGGTGATCGCCGTGCCATTGACCGTCGCCGCGTTGGTCGGGATGGCAAAGGCGGCGGCGGCCAAGCCACCGGCGAGGACAATGAGGGCAATTATGAATCGCTTCACGAGCGGCGCATGCTACAAGGTGCCGTCGCCGGATTCGGAATCGGCACCCGGTACGAGGTCGACGAGCAGGCGGGCCAGGGCATCGGCCGCCAGTTCGCCCGGGGCGATGGGGACCAAGAGTTGCCCGAGGTCCTCCTTGTAGTTCGCCCCCGGCGCCACCCGCCGCAGGCGGACCTGCGCACTGGCCGCCAGGTGGATCGGGGCGATGCGCACCACGCTTTGGCGCGTGCCCCCGGGCCGGACCGTGCTCTGGGTGATCTCGCGAATCCCCGCGCCCAAGGCCACGCTCCGCAGCCGGGCGAGGGCGAGCAACCCCAGCGCCGGCGGGGGGAGCGGCCCGTACCGGTCGGCCCACTCGGCCCCGATGTCGGCCACGTCGGCATCGCCCTGTGCCCCCGCCAGGCGGCGGTAGGCCTCGAGTCGGGCATCTTCGGCCGCCACGTAGTCCTTTGGGAGATGGGCATCGCCGGGTACATCGAGGACCACGCTCGGCGGAGTCGGGCGGGCCTCGCCCCGGGCTTCGGCGACCGCTTCGGCGACCAGCTGGACGTAGAGGTCGTACCCGACGGCTGCGATGTGCCCGGATTGGTCGGACCCGAGGAGATTGCCCGCGCCGCGGATCTCGAGGTCACGCATGGCGATCTTGAAACCCGAGCCGAGCTCGGTGTGCTCGCCAATGGTGCGCAGCCGCTCGTAGGCGGTTTCTGACAGCACGCGGTCGGCCGGATGGAAGAGGTAGGCGTAGGCCCGCTGACCGCCCCGCCCCACCCGGCCGCGAATTTGATGGAGCTGCCCGAGGCCCAACAGATCGGCCCGATCGACCACCAAGGTGTTCACCGAGGGCATGTCGATGCCCGACTCGATGATGGTGGTGCACACCAATACGTCGTAGCGGCGTTCCCAAAAGTCGAGGACCACCTGCTCGAGGCTGCCCTCGTCCATCTGGCCGTGGGCGATGGCCACCCGGGCTTCAGGGACCAGGTCGCCCACCTGCTTGGCCACGGCCTCGATGTCGGCCACCCGGTTGTGCACGTAAAAGGCCTGTCCTTCACGCAAGAGCTCTCGACGGAGCGCCTCGCTCACCGCAGCCGGGTCGTGCTCGCCGACGTAGGTCAGGATCGGGCGACGATCCGCCGGCGGGGTATTGACCATCGAGAGGTCGCGGATGCCCGTCAGGGCCATCTCGAGGGTGCGCGGGATCGGACTGGCGGTCAGCGTGAGGACATCGACGCCTTCGGCGAGGCGTTTGACCGCCTCTTTGTGGGTGACCCCAAAACGTTGCTCCTCGTCGACCACCAAGACGCCGAGTGACTTGAACGTCACGTCTTGGCCCAAGAGTCGGTGGGTCCCGATCACGACGTCGACGCTGCCATCGGCCAAGCCGTCGATGACCTTGCGCTGTTGGGCCGGGGACAAGAAGCGGCTGAGGAGCTCCACTCGCACCGGGTACGGCGCGTAGCGGTCGGCGAAGGTCTGGGCGTGCTGGCTCGCGAGCAGGGTCGTCGGGGCGAGCACGGCGGCTTGCTTGCCGTCTTGGATGGCCTTGAAGACCGCACGGACCGAGACCTCGGTCTTCCCGAAACCGACATCGCCGCAAATCAGCCGATCCATCGGTCGAGGCTGTTCCATGTCGGCTTTGACGTCGGCGATCGCCTTGAGCTGGTCTTCGGTCTCGACGAATCCGAACGAAGATTCCATCTCGCGTTGCCACGGCGTATCGGGTCCGAACGTGTGGCCTTGGACCGCCAGGCGCTTGCGATAGAGCTCGACGAGTTCGTCCGCGACCTCGCCGGCCGCGGCGCGGGCCTTGGCCCGTGTGCGCTGCCAATCCGATCCGCCCATCTTCGACAGGGTCGGCGTCTCACCCCCGCTATAGGCGGTGATGGCCTCGATCTGGTCCACGGGCAGATAGAGGCGGTCCGATCCGCGGTACTGCAGGATCAGGTAGTCGCGCGTCGTTCCCCCCATGGTGCGCGAGGTGACTCCCTCGAAGCGGGCCACACCGTGCTGGCGGTGCACCACAAAACTGCCGATGGCGAGGTCGTCGAAGAAGCCGTCGGTGGCCCGCGCCCGTGGCCGCGCCCGTCGGTGCGGCAGTCGCCGCCCGGTGATGTCGGATTCGGCCAGGACCGCCACGCCGCAGTCGGGGAGGATGAAGCCTCCCGACAGCGCGGCGGGGACCACCACCACTCCGGGTTTGGCCGTCGCTGCCTCCAAGGTCGGAGCGTGCAGCCCCCCCTCGTCGAGCACGCTTGAGAGCCGGGCGGCGCCGGGCTCGGTGGCCGCACACAAGGTGACCACGAAGCCCTGGCTGACCAACTCGCCCACCTGGGCGACCAGTCGATCGGCATCACCGGTGACCGGCGCGAATCCCCGGACATTCATCGCGGTGGTTGCGGGCCCTTCGGGGGTGGCGGGCATGGAGAGCACACCCGACTCACAGCGCGCCAAAAGCCGCTCGAAGGGCAGATGCAAGCGGGGAAAGCCCTCCCCCGTGCCATCGCCCGCCCCCCAGGTCTTGGCCAGTGCGTCGGCCAGCGCCGCCTCCTCGTCGAGGAGCTGGACGGCACGATCGCGGTATCTTGCGCGGTTCGACCAAGACGACCTGGGAGCCCGGCGCCAAGAGATCGGGGAGCAGTTCGGCCTCGGGGTGGACATAGGGCAGCCAGGACTCCATGCCGTCGAAGAGCTCACCATGGGCGAGACGCTCCCAGTGGGTCGCGCCCCACGGCTCGGTACCCAACAACGACGTCGCGTGGTCCCGCACCGCTTTGGTGGTCACCACTTCACGGCAACCGAACAACACGGCGGCCTCGAGGTCGTAGGCCGAGCGCTGATCGGCCACCGCGAATGCGGTGAGGCGGTCGACCTCGTCGCCGAACATGTCGATGCGCACCGGTACGTCACTGGTCGAGGGAAACACGTCGATGATGCCGCCGCGCACCGCGATCTCACCGCGGTGCTCGACCTGGTGCTCGCGTCGGTAGCCCATGGCGACGAGGCGTCCGAGCAAGTCCTCTGCGGCCAGGTCTTGTCCGGGTCGAACCACCACCGGTGCCGTGGCGTCGCGGTAGGGGCCGAGTCGTTGGAGCAGCGCGCGGATGGGGGCCACGATGATCCTGGGCATCGGGGCGACCTCGTCGTCGCCGTGGGTGAGGCCGTACAAGATGGCCAAGCGCCGCCCCATGGTCTCGACCTCGGGACTGACCCGCTCAAAGGGCAGGGTCTCCCACGCCGGCAATGCGACGACGGCGCCCCCGACGGCGCCGGCCACGGCCGCGCCGCGGTCGTTTGCCGCCAAGAAACAGGCCAGGTCGTCGGCCATGCGGACCGCCTCGACCTCGGTGGCGGTGACGACGAGCAACGGGGAGCGCTCGGTGAAGTTCGCAAGCGCGGCCAACATGACCGGCTGGGCCGAGGCCGCCACCGCCACGGTCGCGTCGGCCGCGCCCAGCACCTTGGGCAGGGCCGGATCGCTACGAAGGAGTTGGGGGACCGCGGCGAGCGCGCCGCCGGTGGGCGGGGTCAACGCCAGGCGCGGTGGTGGATGCGGTCGCTCTTCCAGCTCACCCGGCCCACACTACCGGCGCCACTTCAGCGTTCATCAGGGCAGGGAATTGGTGGCCTGCATCGCCCCGTCGACACCGAGGCGGGCCATTGTCTCGACCGCGTCGGCCGCCACCTCGACTGAGGTGTCGAGGAGTTCGCGGACCGCCTTGGGCGGACGTTTCAGCACGTGGTTCGCCCCTTGGGCCGCACTCGGTGGTTTACCGACGCCGATCCGGATCCGGACAAAGTCGGTGGTGTGGAGGTGCGATTCCAACGAGCGCAGCCCGTTGTGCCCCGCCAGTCCGCCACCCACCTTGACCCGCACCGTGCCGGGCGCGAGATCGAGCTCATCGTGGACGATGATCAGCTTCGCCGGATCCTCGATTCCATAGCGCTTCACCAGCCCGCCGACGGCGAGCCCCGAGTCGTTCATGTAGGTCGTCGGCAAAGCGAGCGCGACCCGTGCGTCAGCGATGGTGAGCGTGCACGTCCGGGCGGCCAGACCCTTCTCGGAGCGAAAGGCGGTGCCGTGGCGATTCGCCACGACGACCACGGCATCGGCCCCGACGTTGTGCAGGGTTCCGGCGAACTGCGCTCCTGGATTTCCGAGGCCGACCACCAACAGATCGGCCGGTGTCCCCCGACGCTGCGATCGGGGAAACATGGCTCGCAGGGCTTAGCCCTCCTCGCTGGGCGCTTCGGCCGCAGCGGTGGCCTCGGCCCCCTCTTCGACCGCTTCGGTCTCCTCGCCCTCTTCTTCGAGCGTGACGACCCGGGGCGGCTGCCCGATGGCGATGGCGGTCTCGGGATCGATCTCGGTGCTGACCCCGGCGGGCAGGTTGAGGTCTGACACCCGCAGTTGCGCACCGATGGTGAGCTCGCTGATGTCGACCTCGACCGAGGTCGGGATGTCGGCCGGGCGCGCCTTGATGGCGAGGGTGAACATCTGCTGGTCGACCAACCCGTCACCGTGATGCACCTCGAGCGCTTCACCGACCAAGATGATCGGCACGTCGGCCGCGATGACCTCGTCACGGCGCACGATCTGGAAGTCCACGTGGGTCACGGTCTGGGCGATTGGGTGTCGTTGCATTTCACGGGCCAGGGCCAGGTACGTGGTCGCCCCGGTGTCGAGGGACAACAGCTGGTTGGCCCCCGCCTCTCCATTGAGGGCCACTCGCAGCTCGCGACCCGAAACGGCGACCGAGACCGGGTCGGTGCCGTGGCCGTAGATGACGCCGGGGATCTTGCCCTCGCGACGGAGCCGGCGAGTGGCACGCGACCCGAGAGTGCGCCCTACCTCGGCGGCAAGGATGACATCGGCCATAACGAATCTCCTAAAAGTGCGACAGAACGGTGCGGCGAGCCGGGATGGTGCCACCGGCGAGCGGCATACCAGCGTAGCCGAGGAGAAATCCCGCTCCAACTCAGGGGCCCGTGGCACCACTTGGCCCATTGGCCCAGCTCAACGGCCCCTCGGGCCCCCCCGGCGCTCAGACCAGGTTGTCGCCGCCGAAGAGTTCGGAGACCGACGTGTCCTCGAACACCGCATCGATGGCGTCGGCGATGATCTTCGCCACCGAGAGCACCTCGAGCTTGTCGAAGTAGCGATCCTCGCCGAGCGGCAAGGTATCGGTGACCACGACCCGCGAAATGGGGGCGGCCTTGAGGCGGTCGACGGCCGGATCCGACAGTACGGCGTGCGTCGCCATCACCGAGATCTCCGATGCCCCGGCGTCGGCCAGCAGTTCCGCCGCGGCACGGATGGAGTTACGAAGCATAAAAAAATTGAATAGCCGGTTGATTGAGCCCTCGTTACATTTGGGAGTTTCACTAAGGTCATTCCGAGCTGAACATCTATCTGCAGGTGTTGCAGCTCTTATGAGTGGAAATCCAGATAGAGCTCGCGATGAATTAAATGGTATCCTGCATCAATTTCCCATAGCAATTACTCGCTCAATAGACTCTGCCAAGCGATGGGTTCGTAAAGAGCGCGCGGTAGTGAACGATATGGCCTTCTCGCGTCTGCAGGAGCAAAACGTCTTAAACCACTCGGAATTAATATTGATGTGGAAATCGACTTTTGCCATTGGTTTCTAAACGATGAAACAGATATCCGCTCTTCTTTTTACCTGGAAGATGCAAGCGATGAATTTAACGTTCAGGGTTTAGAACTTGATTGGACGATTGTAGTTTGGGATGGTGATCTAATCCACAATCAGAGAGGCTGGCTTTATCGAGAATTTCGCGGCACTCGCTGGCAAAAAATACACAAAGAAAGAGATCAAGTCTATCGCCTGAACTCCTATCGTGTGCTCCTCACACGTGCTCGCCAAGGTATGGTAATCGTTGTTCCGAGGGCGATCCTAATGATCCTACTCGTAATCCTGAGTTCTAATCCAACATGGAACTATCTCCTCAGTCTTGGATTGCAAAATATTGACTGTTGAAATGAAACAGACAATTTTCTATCCCGCCGAAGCCGCAGCACAGCATCAGCGTCGTTCAGCGCAACGAGACGCAACCCTTCGACGCTCGCCAACAGTTTGCGCGGTTGGCTCATAACCCCCATCTCGCGCAGGCCGGAGCGCGAATTCGTGATAGGCGACGGCGCCCTCGAAACGGGCGGCGACCTTGGCGACGCCGAGCCGGTCGACGAGGAAGCTCACCAGTTCGTAGCATTTGGCGGCAAAGGCGTTGGCCTTGACCGCCATGTCCGGCTCATCGGCGAAAAGTTCGGGATAGTGCCGGGCGGGAGCATCCCCGGCGCAGGAGCCGCTCGGCGCAACAGACGCAATCGCAGGTGGCGAAGGCCTCGATCGTCCGCCGGGCGATCGCCTGGGGTCGTGGCGCGGTCGCCCGAGTTGTAGGCGGGTTGGCCGCAGCAGGTCTGCGGAGGGAACGACGACTTTGCAGCCCGCCTCCTCCAGCAGCTTGACCGCGGCGAAGCCGACGCTCGGACGCATGAGGTCGACGAGGCAGGTGACGAAAAGCCCGACGCGGAGCGCAGGAGGGGGAGGCGTGGCGGCGGCGTCGGTCAAGATCAGCGTCCTTCTTTTCCCATTTCGGCGCGACATTGGACCGGCGGGTCGAGGGCATTCAAGCGAAGCCTTGACGTCGAATTGTCCCGACCGCCGCCTCGGCCTCCGCGCGCGCCCTTGTCGCTCGCCGCGCCCCACCCTAAGCTCGCCCCATGACCCCGGATATCGCCACGCGCGTGCACAATCACACGTTCCGCATCGATCCGATCGTGCGCACGCTGCTCGATACCGATTTCTACAAGCTGTTGATGCAGCAGATGATCTGGAAGCTGCACCGGCGCCGGCGGGCGACCTTCCAGCTGATCAACCGGACCTCGTCGGTGCGGCTCGCCGACGTCATCGACGAGCGCGAGCTGATCGACCAGCTCGATCACGCGCGCACGCTTCGGCTCGCCAAGAACGAACTGATCTGGCTCGCCGGCAATACTTTCTACGGCGCCAAGCAGATTTTCGAGCCCGGCTTCATGGAATGGCTCGCCGAATTCCGGCTGCCCGATTACGAGCTGCTGCGCCGCGACGGCCAGTATGAATTGCGCTTCGAGGGGCCGTGGGCGGAAACCACGATGTGGGAGATCCCCGCCCTCGCGATCATCAACGAATTGCGCGCGCGCGCCGCGATGCGCTTCATGAGTCGCTTCGACCTCGACGTGCTCTACGCCCGCGCCAAGGCCAAGCTGTGGAGCAAGGTCGAGCGGATGCGCGTCCTCGCGCCGCGAGGGGCCTCTGCGCATCTCCGATTTCGGCACCCGCCGGCGCCACGGCTTTCTGTGGCAGCGCTGGTGCGTCGAAGCGATGCAGGAGGGGCTCGGCGAGAGCTTCATCGGCACGTCCAACGTCAAGCACGCGATGGACACCGGCCTCGAGGCGATCGGCACCAACGCCCACGAATTGCCGATGGTCTATGCCGCGCTGGCCGACAACGACGCGCGCTGCGCGACGCGCCCTATGACGTGTTGCGCGACTGGTCGCAGATATACGGCGGCAACCTGCTCGTCGTCCTGCCCGACTGCTTCGGCACCACCGCCTTCCTCGAACAGGCGCCGGACTGGGTCGCCGACTGGAAGGGCGCGCGCCCGGATTCCAAGCCGCCGATCGCCGGCGCGCGCGAGCTCATCGCCTGGTGGAAACGAGCGCGGACGCGATCCGCGCGAAAAGCTGATCGTGCTCTCCGACGCGCATGGACATCGATTCGATCGAGGCAGCGGTGCGCCGCTGCGCGGGCAGATCAATGTCTCGATCGGCTGAGGCACCAATTTGACCAACGATTTCAGAAGGCTGCGCGTTTGCCGGGGTCGACGGCGGATTGCGGGCGATTCGATGGTCTGTAGTCGTCGGGGCGGATGCGACTCCGGCGGTCAAACTCTCCGACGATTCCGAACAAGGAGTTCAGGAACGCCGAGGAGATCGAACGCTATCGCCGCATGTTCGGCTTGTCCGGCATGAGGAGGCGGCCGGTGCTGGTGTATGGCGGCGCGCTCGGGAGCTCTCGCCACCGCGCCGAACGTCCCCCATACT
>CAWDCE010000031.1:0-10704 GCA_963800725.1 uncultured Acidimicrobiaceae bacterium
TCACCGTCGAATCCCATTGGCGGCTGGTATGGCTTGAAGAAAGGCCTGCGGGGTCGATTCGCCATGTACATCCCCCCGCTCCTCGAGCATCTCGGTCTGGCCCAGCTGGAGCACAATCCACGCAACAACCGCATGCGGGCCAGCTGAAGGTTCGCCCTCCCGCCGACCTTGCCCGCGTCAGCGCCGGGTCAGTCGGCGCCGGGTCAATGGCAGTGGAGGGGTTGGCGGATCGTGGGCCCCGTGCTGTGCACAGTGCCCGCTACGGTGAGGGGAGATGGCGCGCCCATCGCTCGCGACGGGCTCCCCGTTGCCCAACGTCGATTCGGAGCGGCCGTGCGAACGAAGCGCCCAGTCGCCATGGTCCGATACACGGTCCCCGCTGTCTTGAGCGCCGGACATTTTCAGCCTCGTCTCGACGCCTCGGCCATTGGCGCCGTCCGGCCCCGGACGCAACAACACATTTGCGAGGGAATGAATCTGTGGGCCGGCGTTGTTTCACCTATGTGTCAGTTGGGAATTCTTGCAATGTCGCGCCGCTGACCCTCTCGGCTCGGCACTCAGAGGTGAAGGTATGACACTTGAGGTTTTTGTTCTGGCCTTGGCAGCCAGCGGCTTCACCGCTATGGCGTCGATCGCCCAGCGCAAGGCCGCCGCACCCGCGCCGGGTGAACTCAGCTTCAACTTGCATCTCGTTGGTTATCTGATCCGTCGCCCGGTGTGGTTTCTCGGGATCTTGAGCATGATTCTTGGTTTCTTGTTCCAGGTCGAGGCGCTCCGGGTCGGCAGCTTGAGTGTGGTGCAGCCAGTCATCGCCACCGAACTGGTGATCGTGTTCGGGGTGATTGCGCTGCACGACCCCACCCGAGTCCACGCGTGTGACTGGGTAGCGGCGGCCGGGGTGGTGATCGGCCTCGGCGCGTTCTGGCGCTCGCTCGGCCCCATGGCGGGCACTCCCAGGCGTCCATGGGCATGTGGATTGTGGCCGGGATGGTCACCTTTGTCGTAGCCGCTGTCCTCGCCGCAATGGCCTACCTTCCGGGTCGCACCGGTCGCAAGCCCCGCGGCGGTCGAAAGGCCGCCTTGTTGGGCATCGCCGCCGCCGTCGGGTTCGGTTTCGTCGCTGCCGTGGTCAAGGAGCTGAGCGCGCACCTTTCGCAGGGCCCTGCCGGAGTGTTGTTGAACTGGTCCCCCTACGTCTTGTTGGTCTCGGGCGCCGCCGCGATGTTCTTGGCCTCGAACGCCTTCCACGCCGGATCTCTGGCGGCTTCGCAACCGGGCCTGACGATCGTCGACCCCTTGGTCGCGGCCGCGCTCGGGGTCGTTTTGTTCGGCGAGAGCCTCTATCACAACCCTCTGGTGCTGTGCGGGGAAATTCTTTCAGTGGCTACGGTAGTTGCCAGCGTGGTCATTCTCAGCCGGAGTCCATTGGTCCAAGACGAACACGCGGCCGGCGACGGGCCCGGCGAACCCGATCTGACACAAAGGGACAACGCCATGGAGTTCGAAGCTGTGGGCACGCGAGCCCGACGGCCCGCGTCGCCCGGCGTCGAGAGTTGGATTCGAGGTTCGCACGCAACGGCACCGTCCGCAGGCGAGGCAGCGTGGCGGCACCATGAAGGCAGGGTGTCGACGCGCAGCCGGCCGTGCGGGAGGCGGGCCGGGTCGGCCACCGACTAATGGCATCAGCCGGCTCGCATCTGACACCGCCCTCGGGCCTTCGGCGCTCGCCGAGCGCGGCTCGCCTCGGCCGGATCATCGCCGCCACCGTCGGGCTGGCGGCCATTGCGATGATTCCGTGGACCGCTTTCTTGGCCTATTCACTCCCCCGCCGCTACGACGCCCACCATTGGTCACTGCTGTGGGTCGGCTTCGACATCATCGTGTGCGCGGTGTTGGCGGCATTCGCCTGGCTCACCTGGAAGCGTCGCCAGTTGATGCTGGTCATGGCGATCATCGCGGGCACGTTGTTGTTCTGCGACGCCTGGTTCGACGTCATCACGAGCTGGGGCAACAGCGACCACTGGATCACCGTCATCACCGCAGTCTTCGCCGAGGTGCCGCTCGCCGTCTTCATGTACTGGCTGGCCTACCGGGCGATTCGCCGGTCACTGGCCGCGTATTACGCCATCTTGGGCAACGACGAGCGTGGCCCGGGATTGTTGCGCGCCCCGGCGATCTATCTTGCCGCTGACCAGGCCACCGCCGCTGCCGTCGCCAAAGATGACGACGATGATCCGTGCCGGACGAGTCGCTTGGAACAGGCCCGCGCCGGCGTGCGCTCGGTGACCGACGAACTTCACGAAGCGCTCGACAGCCTTTCGCTCATCTCCAACGACACTGCGGTCGACCGCTGTGGCATCCAAGACGCCCGAACGGCCATCGAACATGCGCTCGCGGCAATCGACGCCGATCAGCCGCCGTTACGCAAATGATCGCGTAGGACGAACTTCTGCACCTTGCCCGAGGGTGTCCTCGGCAGCTCATCGACCGAACGGATCTCCTCGGGCCACTTCTGGCGTGCGAGACCCGCTTGCGCGAGATGGGCCCGCATTGCGTCCATATCGGGAGCCGCCACCCCGACCTGCATGCGGAAGAAGGCACACCCGTGTTCACCGAATTTCTCGTCGGGCGCGGCGACGACCGCGACCTCGGCCACCCCGTCAATGTGGGCCAAGACCTGCTCGACTTCGGCCGCACTGACATTCTCGCCGCCGCGAATGATGATGTCCTTCACCCGGTCGGTGATCGTGAGATAGCCCTCGGGGTCGATGACCCCGACGTCGCCGGTGCGGAACCACCCCTCGGGGTCGACAGCGACCGCCGTGAGTTCGGGGTCGGTGTAGCCCGCGAATCGATCCGGACCCCGCGTCAAGATCTCCCCGGGTACCCCCACCGGGGTGTCGTTGTTGTCCTCATCGACAGTGCGCACCTCGACCCAGTCGAGCGGACGTCCGTCGGTGTGGATGCGCTTCTCCTTTGGGTCAGAATGGCGCGACCCGGTCACCGACGGATGTTCGGTGCAGCCGTAGGCGCGGACCAGCGAGATGCCGAGTTCATCGGCCCGATCGGCGACGGCGTTGGGGATTGGGGAGCCGCCGAGGCCGATGTAGTGCATCAACTTGACGTGCTCGGGGCCGAACCCGGGGCAGTCGAGAAGGCTGGTGAAGAAATATGTCGACCCGCTGCCTGCGCCGATGCCCTCTTCGACCATGGCGGACAACACGGTCGGGGGGTCCCAGCCGTCGATGAGGTAGAGCGGCCGGCCGCTGACCAGCGGGCAGAGCAGGCCGGCCAACATGCCAATGGAGTGCCCGACCGGAGCACCGGTGAGATTGGCCCGGTCGCGTTCGGCCTGATGGGCAGAAAGTTGGCGGACCTCACAGCCAATGGTGCGGTGGGTGTGCACGACGCCCTTGGGGTCGGCCGTGGTTCCCGAGGTGTAGCCAATGAGCGCAGCCCCGGTCGGGTCGACGGCGCGGGGACCCTCTATCGGGGTCGCCTGGCGCAACGTGTCGAAGGCCAAGCCGGCGGGAGCGGCGGGGTCCTGATCGCCGACCACGATGACGCTCTCGAGATCGCTCAATCCGTCACGGATGGTGGCGAGTTCGGAGAGGTAGCTACGTGAGCCGATGGAAGCGACGATGACCAGGGCCCGGGCCCGACTCTGGCGCAGGATGAATCCCACCTCTTTGGGACCGTAGAAGTGGACGATGGGGACAAGGGTGACGCCGAGCATGGCGCAGGCATAGAAGGTGATGGCGGCCTCGACCCAGTTGGGGAGTTGGAAGGCCACGACATCGCCGGGTCCGAGGCCGAGCGCTTCGAGCCCACCGGCCACGGCGAGTGCCTCTTGGTAGACCTCGCCGACTGTGCCGATATAGGGATTGGTCGGCGACCAGATGCGCAGGCGCCGCGATGGGTCGCTCAAGAGCGAGTCAGAGAGAAACTGCCCCAACGACCGATCGTCCCACGCGCCCTCGGCGAGATAGCGTTCCGCCAGTTCGCCGGTGATCGGACGCAGCGCGAAGCCGTCGCTCACCGCTGATCGCTCAGGCCGACTCGATGAAGAGCTGGGCCAGGCGGTGGCGCTCGTGACTCGCGCCACCGATCAGCACTTCGTTCTGCTTGACCCGCTTGAAGAGGAAGTGGGCGTCGTTGGCCCACGTGAAGCCGACCCCACCGTGGAGCTGAATGTCGTCGCCGGTCACCCGCACCCCGGCCTCCGCGCCGTAGCTGGCGGCCATGGCGGCGGCTTGGGCACGTTCGGTCGCCTCGGTATCGGACGCCCAGGCTGCGAACTGCATTCCCGCTCGGGCCATCTCGAGCTGTTGGTACATCTCGACCAGGCGGTGGCGCACCGTCTGGTAGGTGGCGACCGGACGGTCAAAGACGATGCGCTGCGAGGTGTACGAAATTGCTTCGGCGAGGGCGCGGTCCGCCGCGCCGACTGTCTCGGCGGCCAGTGCGACCGCGATGTCGTCTTGGATGCGCTGCCAGATGAGGGCCTGACTGCCGGCTGGCCCCAGTGGGACCACCTTGGTGTCTTCGAGCACCAAGCGGGCGAGCTTGCGGGTGGGGTCGAGGGCGGGGATGGGCTCGGCCTCAGGATGCTCTAAGAGGTAGGAATGCACACCTTCCTCGCTGCGTGCCACGACGATGACCCAATCGGCGGTGTGCCCGTCGATGACGAAGGGCTTGATCCCGTTGACCACCCACTCGGCACCCTTGCGCCGGGCCCTGGTCCGCACCGTGCCGAGCGGATCGCCGTGACCCTGCTCTTGGAGCGCGATGGTGCCTCGCCGAGTGCCTTCGGCCAGATCGCCCAAGAGCTCGTGGGCGCCGAGTGCCTTGGCGGCCAAGGTGGCGGCGATGGCGGATGAGAAGAAGGGGCCGGGTAGCGGAAGTCGACCCATCTGTTCTGCGACGATGCACATCTCGAGCAGTCCGGCCCCGGTCCCGCCGTATTCCTCGGGCACAATCAGGCCGGTCCATCCGAGATCGACCAGGGTGCTCCACAGGGCCGGCGTCATACCCGAGGGTTCGTCCACCAGGGTCCTGACCATCTGGGGGTCGCACTCGCGCTCGAGCGCGGTACGCGCCACCTCTTGGAGTGCCAGCTGTTCGTTGTCAAAAGTGAAGTCCACGGTTCCCCTGCCTCGCGGTGTCCGTCGTCAGTGCGTTCCCTGACGCCAGCGTCACAGTACACGTTGTGTCGGCTACCCTTCCCTCGTGGATTTTGCTCTGGCACCAGAAGACGAAGCATTCCGCGACGAGCTGCGGGCGTGGCTCGACAAGGAGCTCCCCCCGTTCCTCGAGGCTGAGGCCCTGGGCGACGATGCCAGTCTCAGTGGGGAGGCGTCGCAGCGCCGGCGACAGGCCTGGCAGCGCAAGCTGAACGAGGGCGGCTGGGCCGCCATCCACTGGGGCGCGGAGTACGGCGGGCGCAAGGACATCAACGCCATGCAGCGCCTCATCTATTCGGAGGTCATGGCCGAGTACCGCACCCCGGGCATGTTCAACACCAACGGCATCTGGCAGATCGGGCCCATGATCATTGCCTGGGGTACCGAGGAGCAAAAGGCCCAGTGGCTCCCCTCCATCCTCGAAGCCGAAGAGCACTGGTGCCAAGGTTTCAGTGAACCCGATGCCGGAAACGATCTGGCCAACCTGCGCACCTTGGCCATCCGTGACGGTGACGACTACGTCGTCAATGGTTCGAAGATCTGGATCTCCTCGGCCCATCTCGCCACCTGGGGCCTGTTCTTGCTGCGCACCGACCCGACCGCCATCGAGCGGGGGAAGAAGCACGAAGGCATCACGGCCTTCATCATCAACCTCAAGACCCCCGGCATCGAGGTGCGGCCCATCAAGGACATGGCCGGCGAGGAGCTCTTCAACGAGATCTTCTTCACCGACGCCCGCATCCCCGCGTCGTGCCGGCTGGGCGACGAGGGGGCGGGATGGATGGTGGCGATGGGCACGCTCGGCTACGAGCGCGTCGGCATTGCCAGCCAGATCGCTATCCTCTCGGCCGATCTGCGTGCCGTCGTCGAGGCCGCACGCTCGGTCAACCCGGCGGCACTACAGGATCCGTCGCTTCGCGACCGGATCGCCAAGGCCTGGACCGAGATCGAATTCGCCCGGTTGCTGTCGCTGCGTGCGCTGAGCAAAATCATGAAGGGCGAGAAGAACTGGCCCGAGGTCCCCTTTGCCAAGCTGTCGTGGTCGAGCCTGGCGCAGACCCTGGCCGAGCTGGCAGTCGATCTCCTTGGACCGGCCGGTCTCGCCGCCCGCGGTGGGCCCGACGCCGTCGATCGGGGCAAGTGGACTCGCCTCTATGCGTTCCAGCGCTACAGCACCATTGGCGGTGGGTCCACCGAGATTCAAAAGAACATCATCGCGGACCGGGCCATTTCGATGCCCGGTCAATCACGCACCTCTTGAGGGAACGCCCCAGTGTCCAACGCCGCTGACCCGCGCGCCGCCTGCATCATCGGGGTCGCCCGCCAGACCTGGCACCCCGCCGACGTGCCCGACGGAGCACCCGAACCCCTCTCGATGTGGGAGAGAGTGGCCCGCCGTGCCGCCGCCGACGCCGACGCTGCGGGCGGGGCCGATGCGGTACTTCGTGCCCTCGAGAGCATTGACGTCGTCTACTCGCAGTCGTGGCAATACGACGATCCGCCCGCACGCCTCGCCGAGCGCCTCGGGGCGACGCCGGCCCGGGGCGCCTATTCGGGTATCGGCGGCTCGGTACCCCAGGTCCTCGCAGCCGGTGTCGCGGCATCGATCGCCTCGGGACAGCTCGACCTGGCCCTACTCGTTGGGGCGGAGGCCCTTGCCACGGTGCGCAAACTGAAGAAGGCGGGCGAGAAGCCGCAGTGGTCGTTCAAGCCGGCGGAACGTCGACCGTTCCCGATGGACTTGAACTTCCATCCTTCCGAGATCTCTCACGCCGTCTTCGAGGCGTACTTGACGTTCGCGCTCTTTGACAACGCCCGAAGGGCTGCGCTCGGTCGAGAGCTCGGCGATCACCGTGCTTTGCTCGGCACGATGCTGTCGCGCCTGAGCGAGGTCGCGGCGAGAAGCCCCTACGCCTGGTTCCCCATTGCCCGCAGCGGTCCAGAGATTGCCACGCCGACGGCAGAGAACCGGATGGTGGCCTACCCCTACACCAAGCTCATGACCGCCATCATGGACGTCGACATGGCCGCAGGTCTGGTGATCGCCAGCGCCGCCAAAGCGGACGCGCTCGGTGTCCCTGAAGAAAAGCGGGTCTACTTGCGGGGGTTTGGTTACGCCGAGGACCCCGCCCACGTCGCCGATCACGCCGACCTCGCCCGCTCACCGGCGATGGCGGCCGCATCGAGCGCCGCACTGGCCGGCGCCGGCATCAGCATCGACGACGTCGCCCACCTCGACCTCTACTCGTGCTTCGCGAGCTCGGTGAACTTCGCGCTCGACGCGCTCGGCATGAAAGAGAACGACCCCCGCAGCGTGACCCAGACCGGTGGTCTCCCTTACCACGGGGGTCCGGGTTCGAACTACATGACCCACTCGATCGCGGCCATGACCGAGACGCTGCGCCGTGACCCCGGTGCCTTCGGTCTCACCAGCGGCGTCGGCATGCACATGCAAAAGCACGCCTATGGCCTGTGGTCGAGCGCCCCGGGCCCCGCACCCCGGGCCGGCGCGACCGGGCCAGGTGCTCCGGGTGCGGCCACCTCGATCATCGAGTCGCCGCAGGGTTCAGGCACCGTCGCGACCTACTCGGTCCTCCATGGGCGCGACGGGGGGCCCGAATCGGCGGTACTGATCTGTGACGTCGCGGGCGGTGGGCGCTGCTACGCCAAGTACGACGGGGACCTGGCGGCCATCGAGGTCGACGAACTCATCGGCCGCAAGGTGACGTTGACACCCGCCAACGGTGTCAACGTGGCCCGCCCGGCTTAGGTCGAGCGACCTGACCCGACGGACGCTTTGTCGGTCGCCGAGTCGACCGGCGAATCGGTACCCGGTGCACCACCGACACGCTCGGCCCAGATGACCACCAATTGGATGATCCCGAGGTAGATGGCGAGGATCACCAGCGTGATCAGCGCACTCCAAAACGTCAGCGAGCCGTTGAACACCACGTAACAGGCGGCGACAATGACACCGAGGAGCCGGAGGGCCGAACGGTGCTCGACGATCCACCTCGCGCTGCGCTGCGTCGCCGGCGAGGCGCCCGGCGTGGCCTCGGTACTGGTCAGTTTCTTCGCATTGGCGACCAGCCAATTCCAGGCCCGGGCGATCTGTCGGCGCAGTGCGACCGCATAACGGGCCGGCCCGACAAACCAGGTGATCACTGCAATCACCAAGAGAATGGCGAGCACGAGCCAGAGTCCATCTTTGAGGAAACGCAGCAGCGTGTCGAAGATGATGCCTGTGCTTTGGGGGTTGAGGCCTTCCTTGGCCGAGGCGTTGACGGCGGTCCGGCGCACGAGGCGCAGCGCAATCAAGAACACGACAATGCCGATGGATCCACCGAGGGCAACACGCAGCAAGGTCTTGCGTCGCCGAACCGAGATGGCGATGGCGGCAGCGGCGAGCACCAACGTGATGAGCGGAACCGCCCATTTGAGCTTCTTGACCAGGTTGAAGATCCCGCTGGCCTGGTGGACCTGCTGTTGGGTCAACAAGGTGATCGACACGTGTTTGTCGGCGGAGTTGAACACCGCTTTGAGCGGATCGAAGAACGTGATGCCCTTGCCGTCGAGGGTATTGATCGCCTTGGTGGCGATCGGGGTGATATTGATCACCACCGCACGCCCGTTGCGCAAGAACTTGGTCGTCTTGGTGTCTTGGCCGGACAAGACGGCAACCAGGGTCGACGACGCCCGCCGGTTGCCGTTATTCCACAGCTTCGCGAAATACGGGCTGCTCAAGGTCCGATGCACCTGCTTGTAGACGAAATCGTGCAAGGTGCTCGTGAGCGGTGCGGCCACCGGGGCGGCTTTCTTCGGCAGGACATTTTCGATGCGCTTCTGCACGTCGAGCGACGAGAAGAGCTCGTTGGTGATGCGGGTCGAGGCGTTGTTGATGATGACGGGGTTGGTGGCGATCGGCGCCATGGTGGTCACGAAGCGATCAGTGTTGGTCAAGGTGTTGGTAATCCACACCGCCATCACGGAGAGTGGGAACAGGATCGACACCAAGACCACGAGCACCCACGACGTGATCGATCTGGCCCGCGGGGCCTTCGGCTTCGCCGCGACGTCGACTCGGCCACGACTACGGGTGCCGCCTCGGCCCCGGCGACCGCGCCACGGTTAGCCTCGTTGGTCGAGGACTCGTTGTCCGGTGCTTCGTCGGGTGCCATCTACGCCCCCGCCGACAACTGCGGGCAGGACCACATCTCTTGGCGCCGGAGCCTCGTCGCACGCGGTGAAGCTGAACCGATCGTCATAGTGTCGGCGACCCCTTTCATCTGGCTGTTTTCCTAGCACATCGAGGTGTCAATGGTGGGGAAATCCGGGGTAATCCGCACCCTCGAATCCATTGGTTCGACCGCCGCGTCGGGAAGTCGGGCGGCCGTGGCGCGCCCGCGGGAAGCGGCACTACAGCGGGGTCGCCGACACTGAGCCCGAGGACTTTCGATAACGCAGGGTGAATGCGCCGTATGCGAAGGGCCCGGCCGCCATTGGTATCCAATAGGAAAAGAGGCGGTAGGTCAACGTGGCGAGCAGGGCCTGGCCCGACCCGAGTCCGGCCAACACCAGCATCGCCGTCAAACCTGCTTCCACGATGCCCAGTCCTCCCGGGGTGATTGGAATCATGCCGATCACCCCGGCCACGGCAAAGGCGAGGAGGAGGAGCGAGGGCCGCGGGTGTGCACCGGTGGCACGCACCGACGCCAAGAGGGTAAAGAAGTCAAAGGCAAGTCGTGCCGGACAGCCCGACCGCCTCCTTCCATTTCTCGCCGAGCACCACGCGGATCTGATCGCGTTCGGTGACGAGGCGGTGGTCGAGCCCACTGATCTTGGGCTTCTTGCGGCGGATGCGGTTCACCGTGCGCTCGATGACACGGCCTACCCACGCCAACGGCTGGTCGGCCATCAACAAGATGGCGCCGAACCCCGCAAAGAGGACAAAGGCAATCGCCCCGATGATGGCCGCCTGCACCAGACCCCGGTTGACCGGGGATCCGAACAGCACGGCAGGCAGCGCCAGCACCGGAAGAGCCAACAGACCCCCGATGCCGAGGAGGGAAAAGGCGGTTAGGCCACCGACCGTTCGGTCGGTATCCATACCCGCGCGGGTCGACATCCGGAATTGCACCGCGGCCCCGGCGGCGGCGCCACCGGGCACGATCAACGTGATGGCGTTGCCCGCCACCTGGCCCGTGATGACCGCGAACCAGTCCTTGGTGCGCAGCGCGATCCGCTGCAACGCCCAGGTGCAGCAGAAGTGGGCCGCCTGGGCCCCGAACGCGACCGCCAACCAGCCCAGATTCAGCGTGGTGATCTTGGGCCATGACGAAAGGACGCTGGCGATGCTCGGATAGACCAGGTACAGGGCGATGCCGGCAATCAGCACCGGCACCGCCCGTTTGACGACCGCCTTTAGGGTGAGTTGGCTGGCGTCGTGATCGTCACCGTGTTGCGTGGTGCCACGCTGATGCTCGTCATTGGCGGGCGCGGCATTCGTCATGGGGGCGACTCC
>CAWDCE010000032.1:0-11336 GCA_963800725.1 uncultured Acidimicrobiaceae bacterium
CATCTTGAAGTTCCATTGCGTGTGGTGGCCCGCCATGTGCATGGCGGCCGACATCGAACCGCCGGCGGAGATCTTCGTGCACGGCTACCTCTTGATGGGCGGGGAGAAGCTCGGCAAGACCTTGATCGCGTCGGGACGGGTGGGACAAGGCAACGACGAGCGGTCGCTCAAGATCACCGAGGTCTCGCCCCTGGCCCTGGCCGATGAGTTCGGGGTCGATCCGCTCCGGTATCACTTGTTGCGCGACATCCCGCTCGGTGGGGACGGAGATTTCTCCTACGAAGGGATCGTCGGTCGCTACAACTCGGACCTCGCCAACAATTTGGGCAACCTGGTCTCTCGGGTGGCGACAGTCGTCGGCTCTAAGTGCGCGGGCATCGGACCGTCCTGTGATGCTGACGCGTCGCTCGCCACCACGGCGGGTGACGTGCTCGCGGCCGCCACCGGGGCCTGGGAGCGCTGGGCGCCCCACGAGGCCCTCGAGGCGACCTGGCGCTTGATCGGATCGGCCAACGCCGAGCTCGAGGCCGCCGAGCCGTGGAAGATGGAACCCGGACCCGACGTCGACGTGGTGCTCGGCAACGCCCTCGAGGTGCTGCGGATCGTGGCCGTCTTGATCCTGCCGGCCATGCCCGAGACCGCAGTGGAGATCTGGCGTCGCATCGGGATGGTTCAGGACCTGAGCACCGTCCGCCTGCCCGAAGCAGGCTCGTGGGGCGGGTACAAAGGCGGCCACGCGGTGCAAAAAGGGGACCCGCTCTTCCCGCGGCGCAAGTCATGACCGGGTGGTTCGACTCGCACTGCCACGTCCAAGAGGAGTACCTGAGGGCCGACGCGGGACCCGACGACAGCGAGACCGCCGGCTCCACGTTGTCCGAGATCCTGGCGCGGGCCGGAGCGGCCGGGGTGACGTCGTTGGTCTGTGTCGGGACCGGCGAGGAGACATCGCGTCAGGCGGCGGCCTTGGCCAGGCTCGTCAATCAGGGCGGCCTGGACGAGGCGCGCCGGCTTCGCGCCTGGGCGACGATCGGGCTGCACCCCCACGAGGCGGACACCGGGGTCGACGGCGTGGCTGGCGCGTTGGCAGCCGAGATGTCCATTGGCGACGGGACAGTCGTCGCCGTGGGTGAGTGCGGACTGGACTACTTCTACGAGCACTCGCCACGCGACACGCAGCGCGCCGCCTTCGCCGCGCAGATCGCACTCGCGCACCGCTACGACTTGGCGTTGGTCATCCACGCGCGCGACGCCTGGGACGATCTCTTCGATGTGCTCGCGGCCGAAGGGGTGCCAGAGCGCACGGTCCTGCATTGCTTCACCGGTGGCCCAGACGAAGTGCAGCGGTGTCTTGCGGCCGGGATGTTCGTGTCCTTCAGCGGCATCATCACGTTCAAGAACGCTGGTGAGATTCGCGAGGCCGCGGCCCGGGTCCCGCTCGATCGCCTGCTGATCGAAACCGACAGCCCGTTTCTCGCGCCCGTCCCCAATCGGGGCCGAACCAACGAGCCGTCGTACCTCCCCTTGGTCGGTGCGGTGGTCGCACAAGTCAAGGGCTGCGCGGTGGCCGATATAGCGGTTGCCTCCGCAGCCGCCGCGACCACGGCTTTTTCATTGCCCGGCGAATTCACGCGCTTCTGTGTGAAAAACGAGAACCATCTGACCAGGGGATATCGCAGTGAAATTCGCTAAAAAGTACCTCTGTACAGGGAGTTTACATAAATGTAACACCCGATTAACTCGCTGACCTGGGGAAATGGACCCGATATTGATCGTCGTCCATCTTCTATTTGCGCCGCACCTCCGCCAGTACCTATGTTGTGCGAGACCCCCCTCGCCGGCCTTGTGCTGGCGCGGGTGCACTGTCCCCGGAGAAGGGTGGAGCCCTGCGGAAACAGAGCACTTCGGGGAGGCGCGTCTGCGTGGTCGCACTGTTGTGCGGTGCCGTGTTCGTCGTACCTCTCCTATTGCTACAGAACGGACCGGTACACGCCCAAGCTGCGTCTGCACGGATCTCGGCCAACGTGACCGTCGCGCACCGCGCCTCGGCGGCGTCGCACCGTGGTGCGGTTGTCCTGCCCAACACCCAACAGGTCCAGTTCGTCGCGCCGTTGCACACGACTGCGCCGACAACGGCACCGACCACGACGACCACCACGCCCGCCACGACCACGACCGCACCACCGGCGCCGCCGACCACCACGACCACGTCGCCGCCCGCGCCCGTGGCGACCAGTAGTGCCAACAGCGAATCGGGCGGAGCGACGTACTACGCATCCTCGTTCCCGTCGAGCGGGTGCGCGAGCCCGTCACTGCCCGCGGGCACCGTGTTGACCGTTGTGGCCGCGAGTGGGGGACAAGTCGTCTGCACCGTCGACGACCGTGAGGCGGATAACCCCGGTCGTGTCGTCGATCTCTCGCCGGCCGAGTTTTCCGAGTTGGCACCGCTGAGCCAAGGAGTGATCGAGGTTACCGTTAGCTGGTGACACATTCGGGCGCCGACATCTCGACGCTCCTCGACGCCCACGGATTGCGACCGAGCCGGGCGCTCGGTCAGAACTTCGTGGCCGATCCGAACACGGTGCGCCGCATCGCCCGGCTCGCCGATGTCGGACCCGGGTCCCACGTCCTTGAGATCGGGGCGGGCCTCGGTTCGCTCACCCTCGCCCTGGCCGAGACCGGCGCCAAGGTCATCGCGGTCGAAGTGGATCGCTACCTGCTCCCGGTGCTGCGCTCGGTCGTCGAACCCGTCGGCGCCGAGGTGGTCGACGCCGACGCCATGACCCTCGACACCTCGGGGCTCTTGGCGACCCACGGCGGCGGATCGTGGTCCCTCGTGGCGAATCTGCCCTACAACCTCGCGACCCCGCTGGTGCTGCGCACCTTGACCGAGGTCCCAGCTGTCGAGCGGTTGTTGGTGATGGTCCAGCGTGAGGTGGGCGAACGCATGGCGGCCCACGTCGGCGATCCCGCCTACGGGTCGGTGTCGGTGCGGGTTGCCTACTTCGCCGAGGCCACCGTGG
Organism: uncultured Acidimicrobiaceae bacterium; assembly: GCA_963800725.1. Classification (GTDB taxonomy): domain Bacteria; phylum Actinomycetota; class Acidimicrobiia; order Acidimicrobiales; family RAAP-2; genus Bog-473. Next base: position 3,021 of record CAWDCE010000032.1, read on the forward strand.
CGGGCAAGGTGCCCGCTGCGGTCTTCATCCCGCGCCCCCGGGGTCGAATCGGTCCTCGTGCGCATGGAGCGCCGGGCTCAGGTGGCGGTCGACCCCGAAGCGGTGTCCTACGAGCGCCTGGCCAAGGTGGTCAAGGCTGGGTTCGGGCAACGCCGAAAGATGCTGCGCCGTTCCTTGGCCGGCGTGGTCGAGCCCGACGTGTTCGCCCGTGCGGGCATCCGGCCCGAGGCGCGGCGCGGAGGAGCTCAGCGTCGAGGATTGGGGCAGACTGGCCCGGTGACCCGGATCCTCGCTCCGGCCAAGCTGACGGTGTCGCTCGAGGTGACCGGGAAGCGGCCCAACGGGTTGCACGAGTTGCGGGCCGAGATGGTCACGTTGAATCTGGCCGACGAACTCGGTATCGACGAGGCGCGGCGCGGCTTTCACGTGACCGCGGCGACCGACACCGGGGTGGAGTGGATTGGTGATCCGGCCGAAAACCTGGTCACGCGTGCATTGGACGTGGTCGGTCGGACCGCCCTGGTCCACCTGACCAAGCGGATTCCCATCGGGGGAGGGCTCGGAGGCGGGTCGAGCGATGCCGCGGCCATCTTGCGCTGGGCCGGGTGCAGCGATCCCGCTGTCGTGCTCGGGCTCGGATCAGATGTGCCCTTTTGCGTGGTCGGTGGACGCGCCCTCGTCGAAGGGGTCGGCGAAGTGGTGACGCCCCTTGAGTACGAGCGGCGTGACTTCGTTTTGTTGCTCCCACCCTTTGGGGTCGCAACCGCCCTCGTCTATGCCGCCTACGACACCCCCAACCACAAGGGGCATTCGAGTGGCGCGTCGGCGCGGCGCAACGATCTGACCGATGCCGCATTGGCGGTTGAACCCCGGTTGGCTCGTTGGCGCGACGTGCTCGGCGATCTCACGGGGCGTGACCCGGTGCTGGCAGGAAGCGGGTCGACCTGGTTCGTCGAAGGCCGGCTCGAGTCGCAGCGGGGCAGTGCAATGCACTGGGTGGGCTCAGGCGACGAGTCGGCCCAGTTGCTCTCGGTCCACAGCGTTCCCGCGGGCTGGAACGGGGACTGAAGGCGACAAAATCGCTACTTGCCCGCCCGACGTTGCCAGCGGGTGGCCTTGAGCATCTTCTTGTGCTTCTTCTTGCGCATGCGCTTGCGGCGCTTCTTGATCAGTGATCCCATGTCGTGCGGCAGGCTAGCGGTCCGTTGGGTCGACTGCCAGGTGGCCTGGTCACATTCGGGAGAGAGGCACCATGGATTTCGCAATCGTCGGTCTCGATCACGTCCAGTTGGCCATGCCGGCCGGCGGCGAATCCGCCGCTCGGGCCTTCTACGGCACCGCCCTCGGATTCGTCACCGTGCCCAAGCCTGAGCCGATGGCCGCCCGGGGCGGGTGTTGGTTCGTGGCCGGGGCCGCAGTCGTCCATCTCGGGGTCGATCCAGATTTCCGGCCGGCCAAGAAGGCGCACCCGGCCTTGGTGGTGCGCCATCTGGCCGCGTTGGAGGAATCGCTTCGGGCCAATGGGATTGAAGTGCGAGCGAATCCGGACCGGCTCCCCGGTGCGGGCTGCTACGTCGAGGACCCGTTCGGCAACCGGATCGAGCTGATCGACGCCGACCAGGTGGCCAGCTGAAGAGGAGGGGAAGGGAGGGGCCGCCGGGAATGGACTCTCGTCCACCCCCGGCGGTTACATCAACCTGCCCACAGTGTGGTCCACCAAGCTAAGAAGCCCATTTGGAATCGATAAGAAGAACGTAAGAGTCACGCGTCGTTGGGCGGGGCCACGGTCGGCAGCGTCATGACCATGCGGGCACCACCACCCTCCGCCGCCTCGGCCGCGATCCGTGCCGCCCTCGACCTTGACCACCTGGGCGACGATGGCCAGACCGAGGCCAGAACCCGGGAGGCCGCGGGCGGCCGGGGCGCGGTAGAAGCGGTCGAAGACGTGGGGCAGATCGCTCGCTGCAATGCCCGGTCCGTGGTCGTGGACCACCACCCGGCCCTCACGTGTCGTCACCTCGACGTGCGCACCGGTGGGGCTCCACTTGCGCGCGTTGTCCAAGAGGTTCCCAATGGCGCGGCGACAGCCGATCGGGATCGGCATTGACCCAGGAAGGTTCGGCGACGACGTCGAAGGTGACGTTTTGCTGGCGGCCGTGGGTGGCCGCCACCGACACGGCATCTTGGACGAGCAGGTCGAGGCGCAGCGACTCGGTCGAGACCGGGACATTCTCGCCCCGGGCCAACTCGGCCATGTCGCCAACCAGGTCGGTCAGTTCTTGGAGTTGCACCAAGACGTCGTCGACCAGCACCGATCGGTCGGCTTCTGAGAGCTCGTCGACCCGGCGGATCACCTCGAGGTTGGTACGCAGGCTGGTCAGGGGGGTGCGCAGCTCGTGGGAGGCGTCGAGCACCAACTGGCTCTGGGCCCGTCGCGACGACTCGAGCGCCTCGAGGAGGCGGTTGAAGGTGCGTCGCAGGCGGCCCAACTCATCGGGTCCCCCGCCGAGAGGCGGCGCGACACGTCGGTGGTCTCGGCCAGGTCCTCGACGGTGTCGGTGAGGTCGTTGAGGGGGACGAGCGCGGTGCGGGCGACCAGCCAGCCCAAAAAGATGGCCAAGAGGATGCCGCCGAAGGCCACGCCACCGAGCACCAGGCCGAGGCGGTTGAGCTGGTGGGTGGCGTTGAGCAAGGTGCTGATCTGGAGCGCACTGGTCTGTTCGAGGGGTTGGCCGTTGAACTGGGCGTTGGCCGGCAGCGGTTCGACCAGTTCGCGGAATTCGTTGCCGTTGATCGTGACGGTGGTGAAAAAGCGCGGGGCCAGTCCCGCTGCCACTTGCCGCACGTCGTCGGTGACCGGGAGCCCTCCGTCATAGAGCACCGCACCCGATGCGTCGACCACCTGTTCCTCGGTGGCGTTGGTGGTGGTGATCTCCGAACCCGACGTGATCTTGGCCGCGGCCGCCGACAGCGAGTTATCGGCGGCATTGACCAAGGTGTTGCGGGCCGCCAGGTAGGACGCGGTCGACGCCGCTAAGACGGCGATGACGACGGCGATGGTCGAGGCGAGGACCAGCCGGGTGCGAAAGGTCACAGATCGCGGAAGATGTAGCCCACCCCGCGAACGGTGTGGATGCACCGTGGTTCATGGCCCAGTTCGGTCTTGCGGCGCAGGTATCCGACGTAGACCGCGAGCGAGTTGGTCCCCGAGTCGAAGTCGAAGCCCCATACCCGGTGCAAGAGGACCTCACGGGTGAGGACCTGGCGGGGATGGCGCAAGAACAGCTCGAGGAGATCGAACTCGATCCGGGTCAAGGTGAACATCCGGTCCCCGCGGTGCGCCTCGCGGGTGGACAGGTCCAAGGTGAGCTCGCCGACCCGCAACAGCCCGCCTTCACCCTCGAACCGCCGGCGCAGCAGGGCCCGCAGGCGGGCCAACAGCTCGGCCAGGGCGAAGGGTTTGACCAGGTAGTCGTCGGCTCCGGCGTCGAGGCCTTGGACCCGATCGTCAATGGCGTCACGGGCCGTCAGCATCAGCACCGGCGTGTCGTCGCCGGCCGAGCGCATGTTGCGGCAGACCGTCAGACCGTCAATGTCGGGGAGCCCGAGATCCAAGATCACGGCGTCGAGCGGGCCGATGGCGAGGGCCTCGAGGGCTTCGCCGCCGGTGGCGACGGCGACCACGTCGTACCCATCGAGGCGCAGGGCGCGATCGATTGAGCGCCGAACCGCGTGATCGTCGTCCACTACCAGGATGCGCACGAGAAACCGAGCCTACTGTGCGCACACCGCCAAACGGGTGCCGTCGGGGTGTCTAACCTCTAGCTGGCGCGTGGCCCACCAACTGGGGGTCCGCACCACCTTTCCGGGGTAGTTCAATCGGCAGAACGTCGGCCTTTGGAGCCGGATGTTGGAGGTTCGAGCCCTCCCCCCGGAGCCGATACTCAGCGGTGCTGGCGGCGCTGGTCCTGCGTGGCCAGCTCGGCCAGGTAGGCGTTGTACGCCTCGAGGTCGTGCGGATCGTCATCTGGGGACGCGGGCGTCGGTTCGGCCGGGGCGGCCTCGAGCGGTGCCGAGACCTCGGCTTTGATGGCGGGATCCGGGGTCGTGGCGTCGGGGGCCTCGTGCACGAAACGCCACCACATGTAGATGGCGTAGCCGGCGAAAAACGGCCACTCAAAGACGTAGGCCCAACTCAGATCGTTGCCACCGAGCGCCCGGTGGACCTGCCATATGCACAAGGCGGCGAACGTCGGCACGACGATGAGGATCAACACGTGCAGGCCGATGGCCCGCCGCGAGAACCAGGTGTTGTGGGCCACGAGGAGCTACTCGGCGTCGGCGAAGAGGAACGTGGACAAGATGTTCGCCAGCTCAATGGGCCGATCGCCCTGGATCGAGTGCCCGGCCCCTTCGACGCCGACCACCATGCACTCGGGTTGGCGCCGTCGCAGCTCTTCGACGTCCTCGTCACCGACCACCGACCACGCGAGCCCGCGCACCAGCATCAGGGGAATCCGTAATTGCGAAATCGCGTCCCACCAGTTCGTGAACTCGGGTCGCCGGGTGGATTCGCCGTCGCGAAATCGTGCGTAGCGCCACACCCACGTGCCGTCCTCGCGCTGGACGGCGTTGTGCAAGATTCCCCGGCGCAACGACGCTTCGCTGCGTGTCGGGTTGTGTTCGATCGTGCGCGCCAACAGTTCATCAAAGCTGGCGAAACTGGCCGGCCCGTCGATGAAGGAGGTGATCGGTGCGGACTTCTCGGCGTTGACGCCGGGAGTGATGTCGACCAGGACAAGGGCACGGACAAGTTCTCGGCGCGTGCTGCGCCAGGGCGATCGAACTCAGCCCCCCGAGCGACATCCCGACCACACCGGCCGCATCCGGGGCGAGTTGGGCGATGACCTTGGCCAGATCCGCCCCGTTCGAATCGATCGAAAGCGATCCGTCGGGACCACCGTCGGAGTGACCGTGGCCCGGGAGATCGATGGCGAGGAGCGGTCGATCCAGGGCCAGGGCGACCGTGTCCCACGTGTGGGCGTTTTGTGCCCCGCCGTGCACGAGCACCAACTCGGGCGGCGTCGTGCCCCAGAGCAGGCTCGAGACCCGGCGCCCCGGTGCGACCTCGACCTCGACCCGGCGCACCGCCGGTGGGCCGGGGTAGGCAATCCCGTATTCGGCGGCATTTTCGGAAAACAGCCCGAATTCGTCGTAGGGCTCCACCCCACAAACAGTACCGGGCCAGATGATCCCCTCTGGGCCGGCCGGGGGAGCTAAGAATGACCGATGCACGAACGCCAACTGTCCGCTGTGGTGCTCGCCGCAGGTGAGGGAACCCGGATGCATTCGGAACGTCCCAAGCCCCTCCACCAGCTGTGTGGGCGCCCCATGATCCTCCACGTTCTCGACGCCATGGCCGAGATCGATGTCACCCGGGTCGTCGTCGTCGTCGGGCATCGAGCCGACTGGGTCACCAAGACCCTGGTCCAACACGCGCCGCCGTCGATGGAGATCGAGTTCGTCGAGCAGGAATCGCAATCAGGCACGGGCGACGCGTGGCCGTCGGGCTCACCGGGCTGCCACACGACGACGACGAGGAATCCGACGTCGTGGTCCTGCCGGGCGACACGCCGCTTTTGCGGCCCCAGACCCTCGCCGCGTTGGTCCGCTACCACCGCGCCCAGGACGCCGGCGCCACGTTGTTGACGGCCGAAGTCGAAGACCCCACCGGTTATGGGCGGGTGGTCCACGGCAAAGACGATGTCGTCTGCCGCGTCGTCGAAGAGGCCGACGCCACGGGTGACGAGAAGTTCATCACCGAGGTGAACACCTCGATCTACTGCTTTCGGCGGAGCATCTTGGCACCCGCCCTGCGCCGGCTCTCCCCGGCCAACGCCAAGGGCGAGTACTACCTCACCGATGCCGTGAGCGTGTTGTTCAACGCCGGCTATCGGGTGCAGTCCCTCGTGTTGCATGATTCGATCGAGGCGGCCGGGGTCAATGACCGGGCCCAACTGGCCGTGGCCGAAGCCGAGCTGCGTGACCGCATCAACGAGCGCTGGATGCGGCGGGGTGTGACCATGTGGGATCCAGAGAGGACCTACGTCGACGCCGAAGTGCAGCTGGCCGCCGACGTCTCCCTCCTGCCCGGAGTGATCTTGCGCGGTCGTTGCGTGGTTGGCGCAGGGAGCGAGATCGGGCCCAACTGCTTGCTGACCGACACCACGGTCGGGCAGCGGGCGGTGGTGACCGAGAGCATTTGCGAGGTCGGCACGATCGGCGATGGGGCCCGGATCGGACCGTTTTGCGTGCTTTGCCCCGGAGCCGAGGTTCCCCCCGACACCGTGGTCCCGCCCCACACGGTGGTCACGCTCGACTGAGCGAGGGGCCGCAAACGCCGTCGGCCCGGGCGCACTAGCGTTGCGCGGGTGGAGCTCATCCCGCGTCGCCGTCTAGAACTGATATCGGGCCGATCGCACCCAAAGCTGGCCGAAGACATCGCCAAGCACCTGGGAGTCGAACTCGGCGAGGCCAACTTGCGCGAGTTCGCCAACGGCGAGATCTACTGCAAGTACGACAAGTCGATCCGCGGCCGCGACGTCTTCATCATCCAGACCCACAGCGGTCCGGTGAACGACTCGTTGATGGAGCACCTGATCATGATCGACGCCGCCAAGCGGGCGTCGGCCAAACGCATCACCGCCGTGTGCCCGTATTACGGCTACTCACGACAGGACCGCAAGTCCACCGGCCGTGAACCCATCACCGCGAAATTGGTGGCCGACATGTTCTCCGCCGCCGGCGCCGACCGGGTGATCAGCGTGGACCTGCACTCGGGGCAAATCCAAGGATTCTTCAACACCCCTTTCGACCATCTGGTGGCCACCCCGGTCCTCGAGGCCTACATGCGCGAGCGATTCGCCGGCGACGTCGTGGTGGTTGCTCCCGATGCCGGTCGGGTCAAGGTGGCGGAGCGCTATAGCCAACATCTCGGGTTCGACCTGGCCCTGGTGCACAAGACCCGACCCCGGGGCACCCACAACGAGGTCAAGGCCCGTCACGTGGTCGGAGACGTGGTCGGGCGGCACTGCGTGCTGATCGACGACATGATCGACACCGCCGGCACCATTTGTGCCGCGGCGGAACTGCTGGCCGACGCCGGGGCATCGGAGATCTCGGTGATGGCGACGCACGCCGTACTGTCGGATCCGGCCGTCGACCGCCTCAAGGCCGCCCCGATTTCGCGGGTCGTGGTCACCGATACCTTGCCGCTCGGCGAGGATCGCTACTTCGACAAGCTCGAGGTGCTCTCGGTGGCGAAGATCATCGCCGACGCCATCGATGCGGTGTTCGAGGACACGTCGGTCTCCGAACTCTTCGGCGGCGACAACCTGGTCTGAGCGCCGGGGGGGCCCGAGGGGCCGTTGAGCTGGGCCAATGGGCCAAGTGGTGCCACGGGCCCCTGAGTTCGACGACGGTCGCCATCTCGACACCCAGTTGCGGTACTTGAAATCGCCCCGGGCGGGCACTCAACGCTCGAGCGCCACGATCACGCCCATTCGGTCATGGTCATCCGGGGCCGGGGCCAGGCCCTTGCAGGGCCCGACATTCACGAGCTGGGCACACGCGACCTCGTGCACGTCGCACCGCAGACCTGGCACCAATTCCGGGCAACTTACGACGAGCCTCGGGTTTCTCTGCCTTGTAAAGCGCGAGCGCGAACAAGCCAAGCCGGCCGACCGCAGCCGAGCTTGAGTTGCTTAGGGGAGACCCCCGGATAGCCTCGTTCATCCAGGTCTAGCCCGTCCGCCCCATGAGCTTTCCCGACACCACACAACCCTCCACTGCCGCCGCCCAGGCACTGGGTTTCGTCGACCCCCAAACGGGGGCCGTTGTGCCGCCCATCCACCCGGCGACGACCTACGAGCGCGATTCGAACAACCGGCTGATTGCGGGGCGCCTTTACTCGCGCGCCGACAATCCCACATACGACCCGGCCGAGGCGCTCCTGACCCGGCTCGAGGGGGGCGCTGCGACCGCAGTATTCAGTTCCGGCATGAGCGCTGCGACTGCAGTATTCTTGTCACTTAAGCCCGGCGACCACGTGCTCGTTCCAAAGGTCATCTACTGGGCCTTTCGGGCCTGGCTAACGGATGGGCAACGACGTGGGGCCTGAGGGTGGAGTCCGTCGACATGACCCGCCCCGAACTGGTCGCCGCGTCCGTGCGGCCGGGCCAGACCAAGCTCCTCTCCGCTCGAGACTCCCGCGAATCCCACCATGGATGTGAGCGACATCGCCGCCCTATCCGAGAT
>CAWDCE010000033.1:0-57888 GCA_963800725.1 uncultured Acidimicrobiaceae bacterium
GCACGGCTTGGACGGCGTCGGCCGCCACCTCTTGGGTCGGTATCTGTGACGTCGTGTACGACGACGTGTTGGTCGGCACGATGAGCAGCTGGGCACCGGCGCGCACCGAGGTGCGGCTGCGGCCGGCGTAGAAGACTTCGAAGGACACCATGGCACCGAGCGGCCCGGCCGGCGTGCGCATCAACCCGCTGGCGTGGCCTGCGACCGCGTCGAGGGGCACCTCGTTCAGGTTGGCCAGGTGCGCCACGAAAGAGCGCAACGGCACGTATTCACCGAACGGGACGCGGTGGACCTTTTCGAACGTCGCCACCACCCGTCCGCTCGGGCCGAACGCCACGAGGTAATGAGAAAGGTCGAAGCGGTGGCGGGCTGGGTGACGCCCGCCACCAACGTGGTGTGCAGCGCACGGGCGATCTGGCTCAGTTGGTGCGCCTCATCGGACCCCGCCAACGGCCCGGTGAGCGCGACCACGTCTTCGGGCCACAACGTGAGATCGAGCCGCGATGACGAGTGAGCGTTCGGGTCGCCGCCAGCTGCGCCCGATAGACCAGGGCGGGTGGGACCTCGGCACGATCGACCCCGCGTCGCCCGCCCCCTTGCACCAGCGCCACGTGCGAGGTGCGCACGGCGGGCCCCCCGGCTCGGTGCGACCGCGGCGAGGACGGCGAGGGTCACGGCGCGGCAGCCGGGCGCCGCGCAGGCGCACCGTGTCGATGCCGAGCACAAAGGTGGCGAGGCCGACGCCGCCCGCCCACACCGCGGCCGTCAACAAGAGCGGACCCCCGAGGCGGGCGAGGGGGAGCAACGGGCCGTCCGCCTGCCCCAAAAAGACGCCGCCAATGGGCAGGCCACCGAAGGGCCACGTCATCCGGAGCGCCTCAGCCAAGGTGAACGCACCGACAAACGCCGGGCCCCGGCCGCGGGTGCTCGGGGTCGCCATGGCCGGGGCGGCCATGAAGAGGGCTTCGAGCACAATGAGCACCAGCGCGCCGTACCAGTTGAAGGCCCGGGCCCAAAAGAGCCCGATGCCATAGCAGCCGAGACCGGCCCACCAGCCTGACCAGGCGCGGGCACGCCACGAGAGCCCGCCGAGGCGCCAATAGAGGAGTCCGGCACCGATCAAACCGAGGGGCCGCCACCCAAAGGGCGGCAACGAGAGCGCCAAGAGGACACCTGCGGCCAGGGACGCCAAGCAAATGTGGCCCCGACGGGGCGCGCCTTCACGGAGCGGCAGCGACGTGGACCGCTCGGGCCGCGGCCCTCCCGCTGGCGATGCAGGCGGGAATGCCCACGCCCCGGTAGGCCGCGCCCGCGACGGCGAGGCCACCGAGTCGAGCGGCGGCCGCTTCGATCCCTGTGGTGCGCGTCAGATGATGGACGTGGTACTGCGGGAACGCCATGGGCCATCGCGTGACCCGGGCCGCCAGCGGTCGCCCGGTGAGCGCAATCAGTTCGGCGAGTTCACTCCAGGCGCGTTCGATGATCTCGTCGTCGCTCCACTCCTGCCATCGCTCGTCGCCGAAGCGCCCCATCGATGCGCGCAGCAATTGCCGCCGGGCCGGGCCGTCTTCGGCCATTTCTCACAGAGATAGGTGCAGGCGGTCACCGCCCACGGCTCGCCGCCGCGTTTCGGACTGCGTCGCGGGACCAAGAAGCCGGTCCCGACGAGGGGACCGGGCACCGAGTCGTTCGCCGCGGCGAAGGTGACGAGGGCGACCGAGGCGTAGTCGATGGCGCCGAGCAGCCGGGCCACCTCCTCGTCGTGGGGCGCCAAAAGCTTGCCGGCTGCGTGGGCGGGGACCGCCACGATGACGGCGTCCGCCGTCGTGGTGGCCGCGGCGGCATGGACGGACCAACCTCGCCCGCCTCGCTCCAGTGCGCGAACTGCGTGGTCGCATTCGATGGTGACGCCACGTTCGCTGAGTCGACGGGCCAGGTGGTCGATCAACGACGACATACCGCCGTCAAGGGCCCAGAACAGCGGGGGCGCATCCTCGCTCGGTGGGGGGACCACGCCACGCAACGCCCGCATGAGGCTGCCCGGGACTGGGCCGCATCGAGCAGCGGTGGGAAGGTGGCCGCAGTCGACATGTTGTCGACCGATCCGGCGTGGATCCCGCCAATCAGCGGGTCGACCAGCATGTCGACCACTCGTTGTCCGAGCTTGCGGGCCACCAGCGGTCCAATGGAGCGGTCGGCGATTGGCCCGCGGCGGTCCGGACGGGGGAACAGGGCGTCGCGGGCCAGTCCGGCCTGCCCACGCAGGCCCAAGATGCCCGATCGGGCCGCCGGCCAGAATCGGGTCGGGGATCCCGAGGGCCAACGAGGCGGGGAGCGGGCGAATGCGACCCCGGGCATAGACCCCCGCCCCGCGTCCGCCAATGGGGACCAGGTGATCGTCGATGCCGATCTCGGTACACAGGTCGAGGGCTTCGGGGCGTCGACCGAGGAAGCCATCGGGGCCGAGGTCGATCACCCGCCCGGCGAACTCCTGGCTGAACAGCGGGCCCCCGAGCCGACTCGAGGCTTCAAGGACGGTGATCTCGGGCGTGTCAGGAACCGGCCCGTCCGCCCCACCCGAGAGCTCCCACGCCGCGGCCAGTCCGCTGATGCCCCCGCCGATGACCACCACGTGCGACACGGCCGCTTCCTCAGTCCGCTTCGGGCGCGGCCGTGGCGATGACGTCGGCCAGGACGCGCATGAAGGCGGGTCGTCGTTCAACGACGCGGTGCGGACATAGGTGATGCCGGCCGCCTCTGCCACCGCGGCGAGTTCGATGTCGAGGTCGAAGAGGACCTCGAGATGGTCGGACACGAAACCGACCGGACAGATCACCACACCATCAGTGTCGCCCGACCGCCCGAGGTCGCGCACGACGTCGCGGATGTCGGGTCCGAGCCACGGTTCGGGGGTGCGCCCGGCACTCTGCCAGCACACCTCGTAGCGCTCGATCCCCGCCGCAGCTGCCACCAGTTTCGCCGAATCCTCGAGTTGGTCGGGATAGGGGTCGCCGAGCTCGCGGACACGTTCGGGCAGGGAGTGTGCGGTGAAGATCAAGCGGTAGCGGTCGCGGCGACGCCGTGCACTCTGGGCGAACGCCGCGGTGACGCGTTGCGCCATCAGGGCGACGAAGTCGGGGTGGGCGTACCAGGCGGGGATCGCCACGAAGGTGGCGCCACCGGCGACGCAAGCTTCGGCGCGTTCGAAGTATTCGCCGCTGCCGAGCGTCGATGCATGCGGCGTCAGGACCAGGCCGACCACTGGATCCAAGCCAAGTTCGCCGAGCGCCGGCGCGCACCGTCCTCGATGGACGGTGCGGTGTGCTTGGCCCCGAATCGCACCGTGAAGCGATCGCCGAAGCGTTGGGCCAGCCGTCGTCGATCCCGCGCACCTGGGCCTGCGTGCGCTCGTTGAGCGGTGAGGTGCCCCCAATGGCCTCGTAGCGGCCGACCAGTTCAGCCAACTGCTCGTCGCTCGGCGGGCGGCCGCGCCGGATCCGCGTGTAGAACGCCGCGATCTCATCTGTGGTCTCGGGCGTGCCGTGGGCCATCACCAACACACCAACCCCGTTGTGCTTCTCGTTCATCGACGTTGGCTCTCCTCGTGCACCAGGTCGACGACGGCGGCGAGTATCCCGACGTCGGATTCGGGCAGCACGCCGTGACCGAGGTTAAAGATGTGACCGGTGCCACTTCCATCCGCCGCGCCGTGGGCTCGACACGGCGCGGGCCGCGGGTTCGACGATCGACCAGGGTCCGACGCACAGCGCGGGATCGAGGTTTCCCTGCACGGCGCGTTCAGGCCCGACCCGCCGGCGCGCCTCGTCGAGCCGCACGCGCCAATCGACACCGATCACGTCGGCGCCGCTGGTCGCCATGAGGCCAAGGAGCTCGCCGGTCCCCACCCCAAAGAGGATGGACGGCACGGCGAGGTCCGCGATCCCGCCAAGACCTCGCGGGTGGTCGGGAGCACGAACGTGGCGTACTCCTCGGGCGAGAGCGAACCGGCCCAACTGTCGAAGAGTTGCACCGCGTTGGCCCCGGCCTCGATCTGGGCCCGCAGGAACGCAACGGAGTGCGCGGCGAGGCGCGACAGAAGCTGGGCGAAAAGCGCAGGATCTGCATGCATCAAGGACTTCACCTTGGTGAAGGTGCGCGAGGGTCCGCCCTCGATGAGATAGCTGGCCACCGTGAACGGGGCGCCGGCGAACCCAATGAGGGCCACATCGCTTCCCGCCAACTCATCGGCCACGATTCGCGCCGTTCGATCACGTAGGGCAGGTCGGTGGCCGGCTCGAGGGGGCGGAGGCGATCGAGGTCGGCCGAAGATCGGAAGGGCTGGGCGATCACCGGGCCACGGCCGGGTTCGACGTCGACCCCGAAGCCAATGCCATGGATCGGGACGACGATGTCGGAGAACAAGATGGCGGCGTCGACGCCGTAGCGGCGCACGGGTTGCAATGTGAGCTCGGCGGCCAGTGGCCCGTCCGCGATGGCGTTGAGGATCGAACCCTCGCCCCGAGCGGCCCGGTACTCGGGGAAGCGACGGGCCGGCTTGGCGCATGAACCACACCGGGGTGTGCGTAATTGGTCGGCGCTGGAGGGCGGGACCAACGTGGTGGATTCGCTCTTTGCCTCCGACGTCACCCAGTGGCTCGATGACGACCGCCGTGCGTAGGCGCAGATCTCCGTCCAGTCGCCACCCATTTCCGACGTGTCAAAGCGCATGGCGAGCACGCAGTTGCCACCGCGTGCCTCAGCTTCGGCGACCATTCGCGAGATCACTTCTTCGCGGCTGGCTTGGAGGTTCTTGGTCATGCCCTTGAGCTCGCTGCCCCCAAAGGACTTGAAGGTCGCCCCGAGCTGCGATCCGACGTTGCGCGAGCGGACGGTGAGGCCGAAAACCTCCCCGAGCACCGACGTCACTTTGTGTCCGGGCACATCGTTCATCGTCGAAATAAGCAAGGCGTGTCCTTTCGGGTGGCTCCGCCGGATCATCGTAGGCGTGCCCAGGCGTGCCCCCCGATCAGCGGGCGGCGCGCCTCGCCTAAGCTTCTACGTTTCCCTGAGCCGCCAGGGGAGAGAGGAGTGTTGTGCCGGACCATCCAGATTTGGAGGCTGAGCAGGAGTTTCTCAACCGTGCTCACGACGGTCTCGAGGCAATGCGCAGCGAGGCAAGGCACATGCTCCAGGGCGTCTTGGATCTCGGCAAGGGCGGCACCTTCCAGTCCCGCACCGAGCGCGACATTGTGGTGCGCACCAGCCTGGCCCGACTCGAGCAACTCGATATTGGCGACCAGGCGCTCTATTTCGGTCGCATCGATCGTTTCCCAGATGCCGAGAGTGAAGACGGCTCCCTGCTGGGCGAGTCCTTCCACATCGGCCGCCTGGCCGTGTCGGGTCCCGATCACGAGCCCTTGGTCGTGGATTGGCGGCCCCGGTCGCCGAGCCCTTCTACCGGGCGACGGGGCTCGACCCCCAGGGCCTGGCCCGTCGGCGGCACCTGGCGGTGCGCGGTCGCGCCGTCCTCGGGCTCGAAGACGAGTATTTCGCCGATCCCTCGCACGCCCGGGTGCCCCGATGCTCCCGGTCGACGACGAAGGGAGCGCACCCAATGGACCGGGCGAACGCCTCTTGACGGAGGGCATGGTGCTCGGCGGTCCCGGTGCCCTGCTGTCGGCCCTCGGCCAGGCCCGCACCGGGCACATGGGCGACATCATCGGCACCATTCAGCGTGAGCAGGACGAGATCATCCGTTCCCCCCTCACCGGAATCCTGGTCGTCCAAGGTGGTCCGGGCACCGGCAAGACCGCCGTGGCCCTGCACCGAGCGGCCTATCTCCTCTATACCCACCGCTTCCCGCTCGAACGCCAAGGCGTCTTGGTGGTCGGGCCGAACCCTCTGTTCTTGCGCTACATCGAACAGGTGCTGCCCTCGCTCGGTGAGACCGGCGTCAGCCTCTCGACGGTGGCCGGGCTGGTCGGGGAGATCCGGGTCCGCGGCGTCGACGAGGCGGCGGTGGCCAAGCTCAAGGGCGACGTGCGCATGGTCGAGTTCTTGACGCGGGCCTTACGTACCCGCCAGCGGGCGCTGCGCCGAGATGTCGAGGTGCCATTCGGGGCCGGGGTGTTGCGCCTGCGGGCCCGCCAGTGTGAAGAAATCGTCGCCATGGCCAAACGACGACCCGGGACCCACAACGTGCGGCGCCGGTTCGTCGAGGCACAGGTGATCCGCGTCCTCTCGGATGATTACCGGGCGCGACTCACCCGCGGCACCGAGGACACCTCGTTCATCGATGAGGGTGACGGTGCCGAGGCACAAGCCGATCTCGCCGCCCGATTGCGCCGGGTCCCCGCCGTGATCGAAGCCCTCGACCGCATGTGGCCGCGCCTGTCCCCCCATGAATTTCTCCACGACCTCTTCGGGGCCCGGCCGCTACTGCGTGAGGCGGGCCGCGGCGTCATCAGCGAGGACGACGCGATGAGCCTCTACCGCCCCCGCTCGGGCACGCTCGACGAGGTGCCCTGGACCGTGGCCGATGCCGCACTCATCGACGAGGCGCGCACCTTGCTCGGACCTCGTCGTGGCGGTGCGAAGTCCAGCCGGGCACTGCGGGCCAAGGCCGAGGAGGGCAATGCACAAGAAGTGGGGTTTTGGCCCCAGGGATTGGCGGCCAATCCAATGCCCACGCAGGCCAACCCGCTCGGCACCGACGATGAGATCCGCTCATTCGGTCACATCGTGGTCGACGAGGTCCAAGATCTCTCCCCGCTCCAGCTGCGCATGCTCGCCCGGCGCTCGCTCTCGGGTTCGATGACGGTGGTGGGTGATATCGCCCAGGCCACCGGCCCGTGGGCCCCCAACAGCTGGGAGGACGTGACGCGCCATCTCAGCCGAGACAAGCCGACCCGCCTGGTCGAACTCACCGTCAGCTACCGGACCCCGTCTGAAGTGGTCGAGGTGGCGGCCCAGGTGCTCGCCGTCGCAGCCCCCGCCATCTCCCCGCCCCGCCCGGTGCGCCAATCGGGTGCCACCCCGCGCATCATCTCGTCGAGCCGGCCCGACCTCGCCGCCACCGTCGCCCGCGTCACGGCCCAAGAGGTGGCGGCCGTCGCCCCTGGTCGCGTCGCCATCTTGGGGCCAGCGGTGTTGTTGCCCGAACTTTCGCGCGCCCTTTATGAAGCCGGACTCGACCCAACGGACCCGAGAGATCCCGGGGGCGAGGGCTTGGCGGCGGGGTTGGTCCTCTTGCCGGCCGACGAGACCAACGGCCTCGAATTCGACGCCGTGGTCGTGGTGGAGCCCGCCCTGGTGGCCGCCGTCGGCGAGCGGCGGGCCGAAGAAGGCCCCCCGGTGGCCACGACACGGGGATTGCGCACCCTGTACGTGGCCTTGACCCGCCCCACCAGACGCCTGGCCATCGTCCACGCCGAGCCCCTCCCGGTGCCCCTGAGCGTCGGGCCGGAGTGAACTCTGCGCACCAAAGTCACCGGCACCGCAGGGTCGCGACCAGCCTTTTGGCGCTCACCCGCGCTTGTGGACTAGAAATTCACCTGTGACCCAGGCTGTTTCGGTCGAGCACCCCGCGCCACAGGGCAGGATCGTCCACGATCGACCCCCCATGCTCGCCATTGGCGTCATGATCTGGCTCGGTTCCGAGCTGATGTTCTTCAGCGGCCTGTTCGCCGCCTTTTTCACCATCAGGGCCAATGCGTTCCACGGCATCTGGCCCCCACCGGGCACCCACCTCGACACGATCCGTGGCCTGATCTTCACCCTCGTGCTCGTTTCGAGCAGCTTCACCATGCGATACGCGGTCCAACAGGTCGAGTGGCGCAAGCGCAAGACGGCCCGTCGCTGGATTGTCTTCACCATCATCTTGGGTGCGGCGTTCCTCGGGAACCAGGTCACCGAGTGGCTCTTCTTGACCACGCGCTGGTACACGAACTCGTACGGCTCGCTGTTCTTCATCATGACGGGCCTCCACGGCATCCACGTCTTTATCGGCCTGGTCGCCATGGCGTTCCTGCTCGGTCGGATGAAAGGTGACGTCGGGGGAGACCCGGGCGAGCTTCGCGGCGGTCCAGGGTGTGAGCTACTACTGGCACTTCGTCGACATTGTCTGGATCGGCCTCTTCAGCTGCCTCTTCTTCCTCAAATGATCCGACCCGCTCAACACCACGACAAGCGGCACGCATTGCGCACGGCCCTGGTCCTCCCCGCGTCCGTGCTCACCGTCGCCCTCTTGGGAGGCCTGTCCTTGTTCTTCCCGCTGACCGCGGCGCAAGGTTCGACCGATCCGACGACGACCACGACGACGGCACCCACGTCGGCCGCCATCGCCGCCACCACCGCAGCCCAGGCGAACACCGTGGCCCAGGCGAGCGCCGCGGCCAAGGCGAAGGCCACGGTGAGCACAGGCGCAAAGGCCAAGGCCCTCAAAGTGTCGAGCAAGGCCTGCGGCACCACCAACCTGCGGGGCGTCAGCCCGATTCCGAACACCGGCAACCCCTATACAGTACCTTCCGGGTCTGCCGGGGCGGGCACATCGTGAGTTATGGCAACAGCGCCATCACCTATACGAACCCCTCGCCGTCGATGGCCGAGGCCGGAAAACTCATCTACGACCAGACCTGCTCGAGCTGCCATGGCAACGAGGCCAACGGCGTGGCCCCGAACGGCCAGGCCTCCATCGGGCCGAACCTCCAGGGAGTCGGGGCCGCCACGGTCAACTTTTGGATCACGACCGGCCGCATGCCCGCCGTCGACGTCAAGTCGGTCGAAGCCGAGCGCAAAGCACCGAGATTGACCCCGACCGAGGCGCTTGAAGTCGCGGCCTACATCAACTCGTTGGACCCCTCGGTGCCCGCGGTGCCGACCCCGCACCTCGCCGACGCCGATGTGTCCGACGGCGCCAACCTCTTCTCGCTCAACTGCGCCGCCTGCCACACCATCACCGGTGCGGGTGACGCGTTGGCTTATGGGACCAATGCCCCGACGTTGAACTCGAAGAACGTGAGCGCCCAGCAGATCGTCGAGGCAATGCGCACCGGACCGGCCAATATGCCCCGGTTCTCGGGCAACCTCACCGACGCGCAGGTCCGCGACGTCGTGGCCTACGTCACCGAGAACATCCAGCACCCGGTCAACCCCGGTGGGGCCGGCCTCGGTGGTGTCGGACCGGTGGCCGAAGGCTTCGTGGCCCTGCTCATCGGGGTCGGCGGATTGGCATTGATCTGTTTTTGGATTGGTGAGCGTTCATGAGTACGACCGAGACCGAAATCGGCCACGAGCCGGTGAACGAGCCCACACGCACCAAGGTGCCCATGCCGATCGCCAGCTTGCGCGACCCGCACCTGGGCGATGCTGCACGCAACCCGGCCCGGGTCGAAGCCATTGTCGCCGGGATCTTCTTGGTGGCGATCGTCTTCATCATTGGCTTCGGTGTGGCCTACTGGCAGAACTGGGACCCTTGGATCCTCGGCGGCACCATCGGGGCCGGGCTCATGCTGCTCGGATTCGGCCTGACGGCGTGGGGCAAGTACCTGATGCCCCAGGGCCCCTTCGTCGAAGAGCGCCATGTCTTGGCCTCGAGCGACGAGGAACGCCAACTGATGTCGGCCGCCCTGGTCGAGCGCTCCACCGTCGTCGTCAAGCGTCGCCAACTCCTCGGTGGGCTCTTCGCGGTCGGGGCCGGGATCTTCGGCATCGTCGCCCTCTTCCCCCTCATCCGCTCGCTCGGGCCGGTGCCCGGCGACACGCTCGACGTGACGCAATGGCGCAGCGGGTCGATCCTGGTCGACTCCAACGGCCGGCCTGTCCACCGCTCGACCTTGGTGGTCGGAGGGATCATGACCGTCTACCCGAGGGGCCTGGTCACCACCGAGCAGGGCCAAGCCACCGACCAGACGGTGCTGATCCGGGTTCAAGACACCCCTTCACCACCATGGAGGGGCGGGAGACCTGGACGCCGGCGGGCTATGTCGCCTACTCCAAGGTCTGCACCCACCTCGGTTGCCCGGTCGGCCTCTACGAGCAACAGCTCGAGTTGCTGGTCTGCCCGTGCCACCAGTCGATGTTCAACGTGCGCAACGGGGCGGTGCCCCAGTTCGGTCCGGCCCCGCGCCCGCTGCCCCAACTCCCGCTCGCTTTCAACGAGGACGGCTACCTGGTGGCCCAGGCGGGCTATGACCAGGCGGTCGGGCCGGGCTTTTGGACAAGGAACACGACGTGAGCGCAGCGAGTCCAAGCCCAAGACCAAGCGCGAAGCAAAGGCGGCACTCGGCCCCTACGGCCACGTCGGCAACGCGGTCAACGAGCTCGACGACCGCCTCGGCATCGCCAAGGGTGGCCGGGTCTTTTTGGACAAGATCTTCCCGGACCACTGGTCCTTCATGCTCGGGGAGATCTCGCTCTATTCGTTCGTGGTCCTGCTCGCGACCGGCGTCTTCTTGTCGCTGTACTACGTGCCGTCGGCCTCGCAGATCATCTACCACTGCTCAATATCACGAACTCTACCACCCGTTGACGGGCAGCGGGTGTCGGAGGCCTACGACTCCACCGTCAACATCTCGTTCGGGGTCCGTGGCGGCCTCTTGGTCCGCCAGATGCACCACTGGTCAGCCGATATCTTCACCGGCTCGATCATCGTGCACATGGCCCGCATCTTCTTCACCGGTGCCTTCCGCAAGCCCCGCGAGCTCAACTGGATCATCGGCACGCTGATGTTGATCCTGGCCATCTTCGAGGGGTTCATCGGCTACTCACTGCCCGACGACCTCATCTCGGGGACCGGGTTGCGCATTGGCTACTCCATCGCCGAGTCCATCCCATTCGTGGGCACCTACCTGGTGACGTTCTTGTGGGGCGGCCAGTTCCCCGGCACCGGGATCATCATCCCGCGCTTCTTCATCATCCATGTCTTGATAATCCCGTTGGTATTGCTGGGCCTCATCGGCGCCCACCTCACCTTGTTGGTGCGCCAAAAGCACACGCAGTTCGCCGGCGAGGGCCGCACCGAGCACAACGTGGTCGGTTCGCCAATGTTCCCGACCTTCATGGCCAAGACCAC
This sequence comes from uncultured Acidimicrobiaceae bacterium, assembly GCA_963800725.1. Taxonomy (GTDB): domain Bacteria; phylum Actinomycetota; class Acidimicrobiia; order Acidimicrobiales; family RAAP-2; genus Bog-473. The sequence goes on from CAWDCE010000033.1 coordinate 11,072, forward strand.
CGGATTCTTGTTCATGGTCGCCGCCGCCTGCGCCCTGTTGGGGGCGTTCGCCCAGATCAACCCCATCTGGCAATTCGGTTCCTATGACGCGTCCAAGATCTCCTATGCGGTTCAGCCGGACTGGTACATGGGCTGGCTCGACGGCGCCTTGCGCATCATGCCGTCGTGGGAGTGGGCCGCCTGGGGCCACACCATCCCGCTCGAGGTCCTGCTGCCGGCGGTCATCTTCCCGGGCATCATCTTCAACATCGCCTTCATCTGGCCGCTCATGGAGCGCAAGATGACCGGAGACAACGAACTGCACAACCTCTTGGACCGACCCCGCGACAGACCCAAGCGCACGGCCGCCGGGGCGGCCATGCTCGGACTGCTCTTCACGCTGTTCGCGGCCAGCTCCACCGACGTGTTGGCCAACTTCTTCCACGTCTCGCTCAACGAGGTGCTGTGGTTCTTCCGGATCGCCACCGTGGTCGTCCCGATCATCTGTGCCGCGGTGGCCTACCAACTCTGCATCGAAATGCAAGGCGTTCGGGGCATCGGCAAGCGCAAGCGAGCCGTCGTCGTCCACCTCTCAAAAGAAGGGGCCTACTCGACCACGCCGGCCGCCCCTCGTCCCGACGATGAGCACACCGAGATGCACCCCGAGCCGGTCCCCGGCCGCATCGACATCGAGCCGCTGGTCGGCGGGGCCGTCGCCGCCGCCGCCAATGCCGGACCCTCTGAGACCGGCGTGCGCGAGGTCACTCGCTGAACCAGCGCCCGAGCGCCCGGCAGCTCTGGGTCGCGCTCGAATCGATTCACGCGGTCACCTACTTCGCGCCCGTGTGCCGCCAGGCCCTGCGCGACCTTCGCCTCAAGGGATTTTGGTCGGGGTATTTCGCGGCACGGGCGGCGCCGCTCGGGCGCGTGGGGGCGCAGATGACGGCTGGCGCCTTCTACAACTTCGCACCCGTCATGGTGGCGGCCGCCGTGCCCGGGTGCTGGTCGGTCACGAGCCCGGCCACGCTCGTGGTGGTGCGGGCCGAGGCGGCCGCGCGTGCATTGGTGGCCCACGCTTCGCCGAGCGCGCTCGCCCGGTGTGCGGGCGAGCTGGCCTCGCTGCGGCTCGTCGTGGGCGCAGCGAGGTGCGAGGGTCGGATCCTGGCGGCGGCCAACCAGCCCCTGTGGTCGCAGATCTCCTCCGAGATGCCCGAGCGAGTCGATCAGTCAGGCGACGTCGCGGCAATCCGCGCCGCAGCTGAGCTCTGGCAAGCGAGCACCGTTCTTCGCGAGCACCGCGGTGACGGGCATGTGGCGGCCCTCCTTGCCGCTGGCCTCGACGGTTGTGCGGCCCACGTGCTCGCCGCGGCGACCAGCGGCGTGCCGGTCGAGGTGTTGCGGGACAACCGGGGCTGGAACCCCCGCCAATGGGGAGCCGCACTCGATGCGCTGCAACGGCGTGGGCTGATCGGTGCCGACGGTGGCGCCACCGCGCCGGGTCGGGCCCTGCGCTCCGACATCGAGGAGCTGACCGATGCGCTGGCCGAGCCGGCATATTCGGTGCTCACCGACGAGGCGTGTCGGTCGCTCTATGGTGCCCTCTGAGCGTCGCGCACCAGATCCAGCGCTCGGGCCTTCTCCCGTTCCCCAACCCCATGGGGCTGCCCGCACTCACCCAGAGCGCGGGACTGGTCGGGTGAGGCTGCGCTCAGCCGCCGGTGGGTGCTTCGTGCCAGTGGGCGCGTAGGTCCTCGAGCCACGGGGGGAACTCGAGCGGGGGGTCGGGCAAGGCGGTGATGCCGCGTTCAGCGAGGGCCCGCTCGAAGGCCGCTTGGTCGTCACCCCACGAGCGTGGGTCGCCCAGCATCACCTCAAAAAGGGTGGCTCCGTGCGGGCCGGCCACAATCGGGCCGAAGGCTGCCCCGAGCGGCAGTTCAATGTGGGTTCCTTCGGAGCAGAGGTGATCGCCGCAGCGGATCTCGCCGGCCATCACGAAGACCACGTGGGGGCTCAGATGACCATGACGCCGCACCACCATATGGGGGTCGTAGCGGGCGTAGAGGGACAGATACGGCGGGTCAGGCGAGAAGGCCAGCCACTTTTCATAGACGAAGGACTCCGTGCCGTCGGCGTTGCGCTGGGCCTTGACGGGCTGCCAGGGTACGTCGGGATCCGAGATGTGCGAGAACGTGGGTCCTGCACCTTCGACCTTGGGAGTTGGCATCCTCCACTTTCGCCCAGCGACGACGACGGCGCCACCACCAAGCCGCACCGCGACTCGGGTCAGGTCCCTTGCATCTGGCGGCGCAGCTCTTCGAGGATCTCAATGACCGCACTCTCGATGACGTCGGTCGGGGCGATTCGGTGTGCGTCGGCCACATTCTCGAGCACTGCGGCAGCGTCCTCGATCATCGTCTCGTTGACGTGGCGTGCCATGCGAGCCGTCGCGCCCGGTGGCCAGGCCGTCGGTTCTTCGCACCCGATCGGCGTGGCGTAGAGGCCGGGGTCGGGGTGCTCCGCCAACTCGGCCGGTGAAGCGAACTGTGGGCCGACGAGGTGATTCTGCGTCTCGACCATGGAGCCAACCCCTTTCGACGCCCGGCCCATGACCGTGCGCACATCGAGCGGCCGGGACGCCTCGGGCGGTCGCATCGCCGTTGGCAACCCGGTGGTCCGACCAATTCGGCGGACGCCAGCACGCTAAAGAAGGCACGTCGCATGTTCGGGGCGAAACTGTCGCAGTTGCGTTGCGGTGAGCCGCATTTGGGACGTCCGTCATGCACACGCCCATTGCCCACGATGCCCCCGGCCCGTCGGGCCGCGGACGGCCGGTGCTCGCTGAGATGAAGCTGAGAATTTTGTCCAAAATGCGTGACAACGGGGCGTGATGCGGGAAGAATGCACCGGCCGGAAGAGCTCCGGCACTCACGACACCAAAGGACACCATGCGCCGTATCGCCACCGTGGCAACCATCACATTCGCCCTCGCCTCCTTGGGCTCATTGGCCGGATTGGCCGCCACCTCGACCCCGGCCTTCGCGGCGTCGAGCGTCTCGTGCAGCTCACTCGGTGGGACGGCGACGGGGACCGTGACCATCAGCCGCTGCACGCCGTCGCAGAAGTCGAACACGTCGGCCTCTGGGGCTGCGACATCCCTGGTCTCGGGCGGGACGGTGACCTGGAAGTCGAGCGGGCAGACCACGGTCATGACCCTCACGGTGCATTCGCCGGGCCAGGGGAGCTGCAAGAAGGGCGGCACCGAGGAAGACGCCAACGGCACGGTGACCGGCGGCACCTCCACCTACACCAAGGCTGGGAACACGGTGGCCATCCGGGCTTGTTTCACCAAGGCCGGCGGCAAGCTCAGCCTGGTCAAGGGGACCAAGGCCCAGCTCTAAGGTCCCTCAGGCCGCCTGGGCCGCCACTGCGAGTTCGTGGTGGCTGGCCCGGGGCGGCCGGACGTGGTCCACCACGCTGAGGGCACAGGTCCCGAGCCCGAGCCCGGCCCCGAGCACGCAGACACCCCGCCAGCCCTCCGCTGCATAGACGGAACCCGCAGCGAGTGAACCGATGGCGCCGCCGATGAAGTAGCAGACCATGTAGGCGCTGTTGATGCGGCTGCGCGCATCGGGGCGGAGCGCATAGATGATGCTCTGGTTGGTGATCTGCATGCCCTGGGTCCCAATGTCGAGGATCACGATGCCGATCAACAAGGCGGCCAGCGAGGAAGTGGCGAACCACAAGACGCCAAACGACGCCACCAGGGCCAACCCCGCCACGACGGTCGAGACCTTGGCCCGGTCGGCATCGGCCAGCTTTCCCGCCAGGTTGGCGGCCAAGACCCCGGCCGCGCCCACCAGACCGAAGAGCCCGATCACCGCGTTGGAGTAGTGATAGGGCGAGCCGGAGAGCAAGAAGGCAATGGTGGTCCACAAGACGCTGAAGCAGGCGAACGCGGCACGCGCCGTGAAAGGCCCGCCGACGCAGCGTCGGTTCATCGACCAACAAGCGCAGCGACGAGCCGACCAGGTGGCCGTAGGTGGCATGAGGTCGAGGCCGCTCATCGGGCAGGGCCCGCCACAGCACGAGGGCGAAGAAGAGCATGAGCACGGCCGACAGCCAATAGATGGCCCGCCATCCTGCCCACTGCGCCACCAGCCCCGACACGGTGCGTGCCATCAAGATGCCGAGCAGCAGGCCGGTCATGATGCGCGCCACGACTCGACCACGGCGTTCGGGCGGGGCCAGATCGGCGGCGAAGGGGATCATCACCTGCCCGGCGACCGACGCGCCACCAACCGCCATCGAGGCCAGGGCGAACACGGCGAGGTTCGGGGCCAGCGCACAGCCAATGAGGGCGACGAAGGCCACACAGAAGATCTGCACCACCAACTTGCGCCGGGCGAACAAATCACCGAGCGGGACGACCAACAAGAGCCCGGCGGCGTAGCCGACCTGGGCGAACGTGATGACGAGCGAGGTGCTGCCTGCACCGCTGTGGAACTGGCGCCCGACGTCATGGAGGACGGGCTGCGCGTAGTAGAGATTGGCCACCACCGCTCCGGTGGCCACCGCAATGAGGACCACCAGGCCCCGCGACATGGCGCTCGTGGGCGCCGATGGGGGGGTGGGGTTCGTCACCCCGACAAGTTACCGGGAGTTCGCTTTATCCACGTCAAGGACGCGGTGCGCCCCTCGGTTGCTCAGACGTGCCCGCCGCGTCGGCTCTCAGCCGTCACTCCCGTGAGTGCGGTGAGGATGAGCGGGATCCCGAGGAAGAAGAGCCAACTCCCGAAGACCAGCCCGAGCGCAGTGGCGAACGCCCCCATGCCCAAGATGAATGGCCAGATCGATGAGTTGGGGAACGAGTCGACCTCGCCCGCGCCTTCGGCGATGGTGGCCTCTTCGTTATCCGACGGCCGGTCTCCCGCCCCGTGCGCCTCGCCCCAGAAGAAGAATTCTTGCCGCCGAAGCGCTTGTGCCAAAAGAAGTAGTACAGCCCTGGCAAGAAGCCCAGCGCCGCCGTGCCGACCAGCATCATCGTGCCGCTCTGCTCGTAGCTCCAAAACCAGTAGACGATGCCGACAACGCCAAAGAAACAGCCGAGGAAGAGCAAAAAGAGCGATTCAATCTTCATGCGACGGGCACCTTCTCCTTGGGCAGGTTCTTCGGGGGGCCGTGATGGACGGTGAGATCGTCTGGGTGGTTGTAGTCCCACGTCGGGCGCTCGGAACGGATTGGCGGCAGGTGGGTGTAGTTGTGGTGCGGCGGAGGCGAAGTGGTGAACCATTCGAGCGTGTGGGCGTCCCACGGGTTGTTGCCTGCCGGGACCGGCTTGCGCCACGACACCCAGAAGTTCACCAGCAGCACGAAGAATGAGGCGGCGATGATGAAGGCACCGACGGTCGAGATGATGTTGTAGCTCTGCCACCCGAGGTTGGACGGGTAGCTCGCCACCCGCCGGGGCATGCCCAAGAGCCCGACCACGTACTGGGGCATGAAGGTGACCCAGAATCCGATGAACATCAGCCAGAAATGCCACTTGCCCAACGTCTCGCTGAGCATCCGGCCGAACATCTTTGGGTACCAGTAGTAAAGGCCACCGAAGCCCGCGAACACCGCGGTCCCGAACAGAACCTGGTGGAAGTGCGCCACCACGAAATAGGTGTCGTGGGTGGCGAAGTCGATCGGCGGTGAAGCCAGCATGATCCCGGTCACGCCACCCATCAAGAAGGCCAGCAAGAACCCGATGCTGAACAACATGGCGGTGGTGAATTGCAGCTGCCCGTGCCACATCGTCCCGATCCAGTTGAAGAACTTGATGCCGGTCGGGACCGCAATGAGCAGGCTCAAGAACGAGAAGAATGGGAGCAGCACCGCACCGGTGGTGAACATGTGGTGCGCCCACACCCCGGTCGAGAGGGCGGCGATCGCCATGGTGGCGAAGACCATGCCCTTGTAGCCGAACACCGGCTTGCGGGAGAAGACGGGGAGGATCTCGGTCACGATCCCGAAGAACGGCAGGGCGAGGATATAGACCTCTGGATGGCCGAAGAACCAGAAGAGGTTCTGCCACAACAGTGGTGAACCGCACGTGAGCGACACTGCTCCATTGACCAGGTGACACCCGTGCACCGTGAAGATATGGGTGCCGAAGTGGCGGTCGCAGAACAACATGATCAGGGCGCTGGTGAGGACCGGGAAGGCGATCAGGATCAAGATGCCGGTGACCAGCATGTTCCACGTGAAGATCGGCATCCGGAACATGGTCATGCCCGGAGCACGCAGATAAAAGATGGTGGCCACCAGATTGACGCCGGTGAAGATGGCGGAGAATCCGGTCAGGGCGAGCGCCATGATCCATACGTCACCACCGATCCCCGGCGAGCTGGTGGCGCTCGAGAGCGGGGCGTAGGCCACCCAACCGAAGCTGGCCGCACCGCCGGCGGTGAAGAAGCCGAGCAGCATGGTGATCGAACCGGTGAGGTAGAGCCAGTAGCTCAACGCGTTGAGGCGCGGGAACGCCATGTCGGGCGCACCCACCTGCAGCGGCACGATGTAGTTGGCGAGGCCCCCGAATGCGAACGGCCCGGCGAACAGGTACAGCATCAAGCTGCCGTGCATCGTGAACAGCTCGTTGTACTGGTTGAACGACAACAAGCTCGAGTGCGGCGACGACAACTGGAGTCGGATGACCAGCGCCATGATGCCGGCCAAATAGAACATCACCAACGAGGTGATCATGTAGCTGAGCCCGATCACCTTGTGGTCAGTGGTGGTCAACCACTTGAGCAGCCCGCTCGGCCCGTGGTGCTCGTGGCCACCCGAGTGGCCGTGGCCGTCGTCGGCCGGCGTGCCGCCGACATCGCTCGGTGACTGAACGACTTGAGCCGGTGGATCGAGGACGTCAGTCACTGTACGCGTCACTCCCTGAGGTGGTGGGATTCGAGCCGTTGTTCGAGTTGGCGCTCACGCCGCTCGGCAATTGTGGCACCGAGGAGGGGTGGAGCCGGACGAGGGCTTGCTGGGCCCGCAGCCACACGGCGTACTGACTCGGGGTCACCGCACGCACATTGAAGAACATGAGCGAGTGATAGAGCCCGCACAGCTGCGTGCACTGTCCCCGGTAGACACCGGTGTGCAACACATTGAAGTCGAACGTCGTGGTGTAGCCGGGGCTGGCGTAGCGGCTGAAGTTGAACTCGGGCACGTAGAAGCCGTGCAGCACGTCGAGCGAGTCGAGTGAGATCTGGACATCGGTTCCGACCGGCACCACCATGGTCGGCGCATCCGTCGTTTGCCCAATGACCTTGACGCCGCCCGGGTAGTCGAACTCCCAGCCCCATTGGAACGCGTTGACGTGGATCCGGGCCCCCGGATTCGCCGGCGTGGCGTCGACCTTGTTCTCGGCGAGAACGGTGAAAACGAACAGGACCAGCACGATGATGATCGGAACGACGGTGTAGACGATTTCGAGCAGCGTGTGGTACTGGGTCTGCTTGGGGATCTCCTCGGAGCGCCTGCGGTAGCGGAAGATGGACCACAGGATCAAGAGGAGGACGAATCCTCCGACGACCAGACCAGCAATGAAGAATCCCTGCCAAAGATGGAAAGTGGTCCGGGCCTGGGTGGTCGCCCCCCGATAGGCCCCGAACGTCGGGAGGGTGCATCCGCTGAACAAGAGCGCAATGCCCACGATCCCGAGGAGCGCGAGCGGTCACCGGCGCGTGCTTGGGGGCAGAATTTGGAGGAGCACCGCCGTCATTTTCGGCAGAAGGGCTGGTCAGCGACGAGTCCACGAGGCTGACACTATCGAACCCGACAAAAAAACACGAAATGGCTGCTCAGAGGGCTGCGCAGGCGCAAAATGCCGGGCTAATGGCTGTGGGGGGACGACCCTGTTTCGCCGCCGGCGACCGACTCGTTCGCGGTCCAGTTGAATACACCCTTGGCCATGGTTGAGCTGGCCCGCTGGGCGCGCTGCGCGAAGACCCGTTGGCGGGCCGCTTGGACCGCTTCGTCCGACGGGGCCGCCAGCCAGGCGTGCTCGGCCAGATGGCCGGCCAATCGGAGGGCCTGATCTGCAAATACGACGTCGGCCCCCTCGGTGCCCGCTTGCTCCAAGAGCTCGAGGGCACGGTCGGCCAGGACGCCAGGACCACCCGCAAGAGCAGCCAGTTCGCTGGCCAGGGCCCGCTCAGGCGCGGGCTTGAGCGTCGCGGGGTTGCCGTCCCACCACCCCCCGTATTGACGCCAGACGGTATGGACAACGAACTCGGGCTCGTCGTAGACGGGTCGCAGATACGGTCGTTGCTCAAGATCGGCGGGGGTCGGACCGAGTGGATGGCGTCGTCGAGGCGGCCGCCGGCGTTCATGATCGCCAGGGTCTGGTCGACCAAGGAGGTCAACAGGTCGGCGGTGTCGCCGAGAGCTTGGCGGACCCGATCCGCTCCGATGACCGGGAGCCCGTGGCCGGGCAATAAGAACTCGGCGTCGAGTTCGAGCATTCGGCGCAGTGCCTCGGCCCACTCGCGGGTAGCGCTGCACCTTTTGCGGATTGCCCGCATTGGGGGAGGCCCAGATGAACAGGTCGCCGCAACACAAGACCTTGGTGTCGCGTTGGAAGGTGATCGTGTGGTCGTCTGTCTCGCCCTTTTCATGTCGCAGCGCGAAGTCCACGCCGCCGACACTGATATCGAGCGAATCGCGATAAGTGCGATCGGGGTAGCGGTACTCGGTCGGCCAGTTGAGATCGGCAAACCCGAATTGGCGACGATTGATGATGGTGTTGTAGCCCGCCGTCAAGATGTAACGGTCGAAGCGGGCGGGCAACGCGTGATGGGCGATGACCTGGGGGGCCTCCCACCCCTGCTCCTTGGCCTCTTGCTCCCACACCGCGACACCAAAGACGTGGTCGATGTGCCCGTGCGAATAGATGGCCGTGTTGAGGCGGGCATCGCTCCAGCGCCTGATGTCGCCGTGGACCACCGAGGCCAGCGGGAGGCTTCCGGTATCGACCAAGACCAGTCCGTCGTCCGTGGCGAACGACGAGACGTTGGCGAACGATGGGGTGAAGCCGACGCCGTCAGTGATCTCGACGAAACCGCCGATGTGGTCGACCGGATGAAATTTCGCCGTCGAGACCTCACCGCGCCAGAGGCGATCAGCCAGGGTTAGTACATCGTTCGCCACATTCCCCCTGTTCGCCGCGGCACGAGAAGGCGACCGGACCGAGGTCCGGAAAGATCAGTTCGTCGATGTGGAGTCGTCGGCCCCCGACGAGGTCGACGGTGCGGGCGTGTCGGCTGCAGCAGCGGTGCCGTTGCTTGCGGCAACGGTGCCGTTGGCTGAGGCCTGGGCACCTTCCTTCTTGGCGTCCCCGAGTCCCTTTTCGAATTCGTTCTTGGCGGAGCCGAGATTGCGGGCCAGCTTGGGGATTGCGGCCCCTCCGAACAGGAGCACGACCAAGACGATGGCCACGATCAATAAGTCAGGCCCAAAGATGTCTGCCAGCATGTGGATCTCCTTCGCAACGGCCCACGTCAGGGTGGGCCACCCCTCAGGTTAGACCTATTCGACCACTTCCTTGCAGCGGACGAGCTGAGGGTGCACCTTTGTGCATGAGGTATTCGGAGTCACCCGGCCAAGAGGATGCCCATCACGAGTGCGCCGACGCTGGCCAGGCCGGCGACGGAACCCCAAGCGGCCAGGCCAGCGGGTGTTTTGGCCCGGGAATGGAGGAACGCCCCGAGCCCGGCGAGAGCGACCACCACGACCTTGGCCATCAGCACCGCCTTCCAGGTGCTGGTCTGCTGTGACCAGGTGACGGCCGAAATGTTCCAAAAGCCGGTGATCACCAATACGGCGTAGGCGGGCCAGGCCATCTTGGCGAAGGCGCGCGCCAAGGCCGGAGCCACCTCTGGACCAAATGAACGCGCCGGGCCGACCAGACCCATCATGACGATCAGGCCACCGACCCAGACGCAGGCGGCCAGGACATGGAGCGTGAGGCGGATGGCCTCGGTGGTGGGGGCGAGCACGACCGAATGTCCTGCTTACTTGCCCTGCCACTTCGGCGCCCGCTTCTCGGCGAATGCGACGGGCCCCTCCATGGCGTCGGCCGAGGAGAACACGACGCCGACGGCTGCTTCGTTGATCTTCCATCCTTCTGATTCGCTGACCTCGGCGGCCTGTTTCATGACGCGCTTGGAGTACCGCACCGCCAGCGGTGCATTCGCGGCGATTCGCTCCGCCAGATCGAGGGCAGCGGACATGAGGTCGGTGAAGGGGACGACGACATTGACCAGGCCGAGAGCGAGGGCCCGGTCGGCATCGATCGGGTCACCAGTCATCGCGAGCTCGAGGGCAATGGCCATGGGGAGGCGCTTGGGCATGCGGATCAACCCACCGGCGCCGGCGATCAGGCCGCGCTTGGCCTCGGGGATACCAAACGTTGCGTGGTCGGCCGCAACCACCAGGTCACACGAGAGCATGATTTCGAATCCCCCGGCCAGGGCTGACCCATTCACCGCAGCGATGAGTGGTTTGGGGAAGTCGCGTCGAGTGAGTCCGGCGAAGCCGCCGCTGGCCCCGATGATGTCAGCGCTTTCGCCGGTCGCGAAGGCCTTGAGGTCCATGCCGGCGCTGAACGCCTTGTCACCACTTCCCGTGACCACCACCACCCAGCACTGGTCATCGTGCTCGAGCTCGTCCATTGCGCTCGATATGGCACGACTCACGTCGCCGTTGATGGCATTGCGCGCCTCTGGCCGGTTGATGGTCAGGATCTCGACGTTTCCCTTCCGCTCCCGCAGGACGGCCTCAGCCATGGCAGTTCCTTTCACCGGTGAAGTGGGGCGAAGGTTACTTGGTCGATTCGGGGAGCGGCCCGGAGCGTTTCGTGTAGCGGATGGTGAAGATGAACATCGATCCGACCACGGTGGCGGTGATCAGCGGGGAGATCACGAGGAAGGTGGCGGTCGGGACGTAGGCGGCCAGGATCAGACGAGTGCTGGCCTCGATGACGAGACCCGTCCCCCACACGATTGTCAACACCTTGAAGGTGCGTCGACCGCGCGGGTCGTTGTGGAGCAGGTCGTAGTCGGCGGTGCGGGCCGGATCGGTTCCGCTCGCGAGGAAGCGACCGACGTAGAACATGACCGGACGTTCCATGACGAATATCGATATCAGGCAGGCCAATCCAAATACGGCGGTGAAAGCAGAGTCTTTGACCTTGAGGACGTAGGCATTGCCGCCGAGGAGTTCCGAGGCGAGGACCCCGACGGCGAATCCGGTGAGGACCACCGCGCCCACCGGGTCGATCGTGCGCTGGCGCACGAATTTCGACGACCACGAACACGGCGGGGACGATCCCGGCGATGATCAACGCGGTGGAGTCCGAACCCACATGCTGGCGCACCAGGTAGTAGACGCTGAGCGGGACGACGGCACCGAAGATGACGCTCGGAATCAGGCTTTTGATGCTCGGCAACCCCAGCTCCAACGCGGCGGGTGTGTCCGGTGCCGCCGGCTGCTCTTGGTCAGCCGCCGATGGATCCACCACCACAAACTACCGCCGGAATATCACCGATTCCTCGGCATAGACTCTGCGTGTGTCCTTCGTCGAGCAGATCCTGGTGATCATGGCGGTGTTCACGGTTGTCGCGTTGGGCGCGGCCGCCGTTGCGTTCTTCATCGGCCGCCGCATGCTGCGCCGCCGGTGGCACGGGGTGCGCAACCATGTGGCGACCAAGAGCGTGCTCGCTACCGTGGCCGTCGTCGACGGATGGCGCGAGCGCAACGGCGCCAAGCTGACCCCGCACGCCGCCAGTGTCGGAACGGCGACGCGGACCCGCCGCCGTATGTGGTGTGCAATAGAGGATGCCGAGGCCGCCGTCGATCATGCCAATGCGTCGCACGCCCCGGTGGCCGAACTCCCGGCGGTCTGCCGATCGCTGCGCTCGGTTGCGGACCAGCTCGACACGATGCTGCGGCTCGAACGTCGACTCCCGTTGGCGAGCGGCGCACGACCCGACGCGTTGCGCACGCAGGTGGCCGACGTCATCACGGCGGCCCGAGACGTACAGTCCGCCGCCCTTGGTGCGAGCAGCGACGCCACTCAGCCGCGGGTCACGTCGCTGGTGCGCGATGCCCGTCACGAAGTCGAGTTGGTGACGGCCGCCGTGGCGCGCATGCGGTCGATCTCGCCGACCTGAGCCAGCCCCGGGGATGGGCCGGGGCGGCCCAGGGGGCGAGGTGTCAAGCTGTCCGCCATGTCACTCGATGATGACGAAGCGAGTCGCGCCGACAAAAAGCACGAGAGCCTGCTCGGCCCCGGATTCTTGATTGGCGTGGCGACGGCTGGGTACCAGGTCGAAGGCGGGTACAACGGCGTGGGGGAACCCGCCAATAACTGGTTGAACTGGGAACGCACGGGCCAGGTCGAGCCCAGCGGGTTGGCGTGTGACTTCTGGCGCAATCCCGAAGCCGCACTCGATCGGGCCGCGGCCATTGGCTGCAATGCATTCCGGCTGTCGGTGGAGTGGGCTCGGCTCGAACCCGAAGCGGGGCAGTTCGACGACGACGCACTGGCCCGCTACGTCGAGATCTTGACCATGTGCGCAGCCCGTGGCCTCGAACCCGTCGTGACCCTCCACCACTTCTCCTCCCCGTGGTGGTTGGGCGAGGAATTCTGGTTGCGCCCGGGTTCACCCGATCGATTCGTAGCCCACGTGGCGCGGATCCTCCCCACCTTGGTGCCGCACGTAACCAAGTGGATCACGCTCAACGAGCCCAACATCCAGATGCTGATGGGCTGGATTGAAGGGGCGACGCCGCCTGGCCGCACCCGCGCCTTCGCCGACGCCTATTGCGTCTTGGACAATCTGCTCACGGCCCACGTCTTGGCCTTCGATGCCATCAAAGCGATCCAGCCCGACGCCGAGATCACCTGCAATACCAGCTCTTCGTCGATCTACGAGCACGACCGTCTGCTGAACGACCTGTTCTTGTTGCGCGCATCGGGGGTCGATGAGTCCGACGTCGACCTCTACGTCGATGAACGACGCGCCTTGCATGACGCAGTCTTCCCTGCTCAACATTCCGGCGAGCTCATGTTGCGGCGGTTCTTCGCTTCCCTCAGCCCCTACGGCACCGCGAAGAGCATCGGCGTGGGTGCTCTGTGGCAGCGCATCCGCACGGTCGCCCGCCGGCCCGCCCCGCGCCGGGTGCTCGAAGCCGTCTACTCGTCGCCCCATACCTCGACGCTCGGCGCCGTGGGTTTCGATTGGTATGACCCCGTCGCCAGCCATGCCCTGCGCATTCCCGGACGCCCCGGCGCGGACGGGCGTCGGGATTGGTCGCTTGGACGAGCCATCTGGGACGTGCCACCGCACGCCGAGGGTCTGACTTCATGGTGCCATGCCGAGTCGGTCCTGCACCGAGACCTCCCGCTGTGGGTGGTGGAGAACGGAATGGCGACCCGAGACGGTGCGCCGCGAGCCGACGGTTGGGACCGACCGCGCTATTTGCGCGAACACCTCGGTGCCGTGGTGCACGCCATCGACGATGGCGTCGCGGTAAGCGGCTATCTGCACTGGTCACTGATGGACAATTACGAGTGGGGCACCTACGAGCCGCGCCTTGGGATCTTCGCCACGGAGCGTGACCAGGCCGGGGTGCACTGGAGCGACACCGACGCGCAGGGTAACGACGCGGCCGGGGCCTTTAGCCACATTGTCAATGGACTCACCGCCGGCGATCGATCGGTGCTCGACCCGCCCTAGCCATTGACGCCATTCGAGCCACCTCGCCCCTCGGTCCCCCCCGACTCGGCGGCCGCCTCGGCGACTTCTCGCTTCTCGCGTCGGCGGCCGCGGATGACGAGGCCCACCACCAGAATCACCAAGAGCCCGAGCAAGATGTCCGACGCGATACCCGAGATGCTTTCGACCCGCTTATAGCCCTGTCCCACGAAGTAGCCGAGGAGGCAGAAGGCGGTTCCCCAGACCACGCCGCCGGCCACGTTGGCCGGGAGGAAGACCCGATAGGGCATGGCGGACATACCTGAGAGTCCCGGGGTCACCGCGCGAAAAACGCGGTGAATCGGGACAAGAAGACGGCGATCGCCCCCCGTCGGTTCAGCTGGATCAATACCCGGTCGATCAGGGCGCGGCGGCCCCGCAAGAGGCGGGTGTCGAGGAGGCGGGTCCCGAACTTCTCGCCGACCAGGTAGCCAATGGAGTCGCCCACGATGGCGCACAGGCACACCACGATGATGAGCTCAACGATGTTGATCTTGCCGTCGTTGGCCAAGACGCCGCCGAGGATCACGGCGATTTCTCCGGGGAAGACGAAGCCCACGAGGATCGAGGCTTCGGCGAAGACCAGCACCCCGACCAACGTGTACGCGGCCAGGCCGTGCAGGTGCAAGATCGGTTCAAGCAGGTGGGAGATCACGCGGCGCGCCCTCGCGTTCGACGCATGGTGACGAGGGGACTAATTCACCGCGCGGAGTTGGTGGTCGCGAGCGGTGAACTGGCGCCAGCGATCTTCGATGGCCGCTCGGAACGCTTGGCCCGTGGCCAGGTGCAACAAGATGTCGGTCTGGCCTTGGGGCCGCGCCAACATCCAACTATGGCCGCCGGGCACCCATTGGACCGGGGCTCGGGCCACGCTCGCGAACTCCGCAGCCGCAGCAGCGGGGGTGATGCGGTCGAAACACCCCCACTCGTTGAGGATCGGGATCTGCTGAGCGACCAGGGATCGCACCTCGGAGCGCTGGTCGATCCCCATCAAGAGGGACCCGATCGGCATGGTGTGGCTGACCGAGCGGATGTTCTGGCGAAAGTCTGGCAGGACCGAGATCACCGTCGAGTACATGCGGCCGATAAACAGATCGGGGAGATCCATGATGGTCGCCGTGACCATGTCGATCATGGGGGCGACGTCGGGCACAAAGGGGGAGAGCAGCGCCTGGACGATGCCGTGGCGCTCCTTCCACGCCGGGGTGGCGACCCCGTCGCGATAGATCAGGCCGAGTGTGCGGCGCGGGTGGTCGTGCGCGAACTGCACGGCGACCGCTCCCCCCATCGAATGACCGAGAAGCACCACTGGTCCCGCGCCGACCTGGTGGACGATGGCCATGACCTGATTGGCCAGGCTCTCCATCGAGACGTCTTTCCATTCGAGCGGGTCGCTGCCGCCGAAACCGGGGAGACTCGGGTTGATGACGCGCCAACCGAGCTGTTCGGCTAATCGGGCGCTCTCGCGCCAGTACATTCCGCCGCCCGCGAAGTAGCCGTGAATGTTGACGGCCCACACCGGGGGCGAGCCGACGCCATCGGGACCGTAGGCCGATTCGTTGTCGGAGACTGCAAAGTGCAGTCGGCGACCGTCGACGCGGATCGAACTCGGCACCATGCGCAGCGTCGGAGTCTTGCGAATCTTGCGGACGTACTGATCGCGCACCACGCCGAGTCCGAGGGCGGGGTGACCGGCATCGACCAACTCGACCGGGGAGGGACCGTCGCTCGCCGCCACGATGGCACCGGAGATCTGCAACGAGTCCACGGGTTCATCCGGTACTTTCTTGCGCCTTGGGAAACTCACCGCCATTTGGGACCCCTCAAACGTGCAACTGGTCATGCCACGCTACCCGACCCGGTCGACGCTTTGACAACCATTGAGTGTGCACGATGGCCTCCAGGCTGCGACGATGGGTGCAGCTGAACGAGGGAGGGTTCCAATTTCATGAGTGCCGACATAGTCATTCAGGGGGGAATGGTCGTTGACGGAACCGGTTCGCCTGGTCAGGTGGCCGACGTGGCGATCGAGAGGCGGACGTATCAGTGAGATCGGGACTGGGCTGAGCGGAGCGCGTGTGCTCGATGCACGCGGACGAATTGTCTCACCGGGATTCATCGATATCCACACCCACTACGACGCACAGGTCTTTTGGGACGCCAAGCTGACCCCGTCGTGTTTTCACGGCGTGACGACGGTGGTGGCGGGGAACTGTGGATTTTCCATCGCACCGATCACCGGCGATGGCGTCGTGTTGATGGCGCACACCCTCCAGCACGTCGAGGACATGAGCTTCGACACGCTGTCGGTCGGAGTGCCGTGGGACGAGTTCGAGACGTTCCCCGAGTATCTCGACGCGGTCGAGCGCCGCGGCACCGCCGCTCAACTTCAGCTGTTATGTCGGCCACACCGCCGTGCGGTTGTACGTCATGGGTGAAGACGCCTACGAGCGCCCGGCCAGCCGCGACGAGATCAGCCGCATGCAGACCGTGGTTGCCGAGGCAATGGCCGCCGGCGCGGCCGGATTCGCGTCGAGTTTCTCACCGACGCACAACGGCGACAGCGGTCGGCCGGTCCCTTCGTGGGTCGCCGACGCCGAAGAGCTGCGTGCCCTCCTCCAACCCTTGCGCGAAGCCAACCGCGGCGTCGTTGCGCTGTTGCCCGGAGGCGTCATGGACCACCAAGAGGTATTCGCACTCCAGCGTGAGATCGGCCGGCCGTTCACCTGGACCGCGTTGCTCACCGTCAAGGGCTATCCGTACCACGAGAAGGTAATGGCCGAACATGACGCGGCATGGGCCGATGGGGTCGAGGTGTGGCCCCAGGTGTCGTGTCGGCCGCTGGTCTTCCAGATGAACCTCTCCGAACCCTTCACCCTCAACATGCGGCCCACTTTCGCGGCGCTGATGGGCAAGACCAAGGACGAGCGCCTGGCCGCTTACCGGGACCCGTCGTGGCGGGCGAACGCCTGGGAGGACGTCAGCGGTTCGAAGGGCGGCTTCCCGCTCAACTGGGCCAACATCTCGGTGGCTGAATCGGCCTCGCATCCCGACCTCGCCGATCGTCCGGTCATGGTGTTGGCCGAAGAGCGGGGCTGCTCGCCTCTCGACGTCATGCTCGATATCTCGCTTGACGACAATCTCGAGTCGCGCTTCTGGTCGGTGCTGGCCAACGATGATCCCGACGCCATCGCCTGGCTCTTGCCGCGCGACAACGTCTTGCTCGGGTTGGCCGACTCGGGTGCCCACGTGTCCCAGCTCTGTGACGCTTGCTTCTCGACCGACCTCTTGGGGAACTGGGTCAGGGACCGCTCGGTGATGCCAATGGAGCGGGC
Organism: uncultured Acidimicrobiaceae bacterium; assembly: GCA_963800725.1. Classification (GTDB taxonomy): domain Bacteria; phylum Actinomycetota; class Acidimicrobiia; order Acidimicrobiales; family RAAP-2; genus Bog-473. Next base: position 28,188 of record CAWDCE010000033.1, read on the forward strand.
GATCTACAAGTTGACCGGCGAGCCGGCCCGGGTTTACGGACTCGACGATCGCGGCACCATTTCGGTCGGCAAGGCCGCCGATATCTGCGTCTTCGACGCCGACACGGTGGCGCCCGGGCCGTTGCGCCGGATCCGTGACTTTCCCGCCGACGGCGAGCGGCTCACCGCTGATTCGCCGGTCGGGGTCGACCACGTCTTGGTCAACGGTGTGCCGATCCGTATCGACGGCGCGCCCGACGAGGACGGCCTGGCGCAACGTCCGGGCAAATCGATCCGGGGCTGACGAGCGGGTCCAGCCGGGGTTGCAGCCCGGTCGAGCCATACATGGAGCGCGAAACGGTTCCCGGCCGCGGCGTCCGGCCGCAGTACCAATACGAAGCCGCAGAGTCCGGTATGCCGATGTGGGTGGGCAGCCGGCAGATCGTGCCTGGACGTGGGATCGACGGGATCAGTGCGGCGCCGTCGGATCGAGCACCGGCGCCAGGACCGTAGGATTGCGCAAAGACCATGAGCCCTCACGACGATTACTCACCAGACAGCGACCTCGGAGCAGAAAACTTCGAGCAAGGCGACGAGGCCCTCGATGAGGAGTCCCGGCTCGATCCGAACTTCATCGAGGAACTCGAGCAGGATCCGTCGCTCGACCCGGCCCTGCAACTCGATGAGCGCGAGCTCGAGGAAGCCGGCGTGAAGCTTGACGATCCCGACGAGGACGCGCTCGAGGACGAATAGGGCACACCGGGTCCGGTTGGCACCGGGTCCCCGCAAGGCGGACGCTCAGGTGACGTCGCGCCGGAAAGTGGTGAAGTAACCAATCGTGAGGGGAACCAATCCCCACGCCAACATCACGAGGCCGCCCTGCCACCACAACAAGAGCTTGGCCGCATGCTCGCCGTTCCCGCCGCCGATTCCGCCTCTGGCGATTTCGCCAGCCAGTGCCGCTGCGGCCGACGAGGGAAGCCAGTTCAAGTTGTAGTGCAGCACGGCGCGGGCCAGCGCGACGAGTATGCCCTCCAAGATGAACGTGCCGCCGATGACGATGAGGATCCCGGCCACCTGGTTCTTGACCAACACCCCGAATCCGAGTCCGAACAGTGCAAGAAGGATGGAAGCCCCGACGAGACCGGGGACCACCGCCCCCGCCTGATCGGTGATCGACGCGGCGGAACCGCCGAGGGCCGAGTTCCACGGCACACCGACAATGGTGGCGGTTACCAGGGCCAACACCGCCATCAGGATCGCCCAATAGGCCGTGACGACGATCTTTGCCCCGAGCACGCGGCTGCGCACCGGCGTCGCGATCAGGGTGCTGGTGATGGTCTTTTGGCGATATTCGCTGGTGATGCAGATGACGCCGGCCACGGGTGCGAGGAAACTGATGCCGATGTAGCCGGCGCCGAGCAATGTGCGCTTCTCATCGAGTGTGTGGACAAATGAATAGGTGTGGCCGGCAAATCCTCCGGCAGCGGCGAACACGGCCCAGACAATGAGCACGGTCAAGGGGAACACGAGCCCGAAGCAGACCCAGATGCCGGGCATGGTGCGCATCTTGAGCATCTCGGCCCGAATGGCGTTGATCATGAGGGAGTACCGCTCGCACCGAAGCCGAGGCCCGAGGTCAGCTCGAGGAAGATGGCTTCGAGGTCTGCCCCTTGGTTGGTGAGTTCGTAGAGAACGATTTGTTGGGAAGCGAGCAACGGACCGAGTTGCTCGGGCGTCACCGCGTCCACGGCGACGAGGTCATCGGCCAGGCGTCGAAAACTGAAGCCGGCCCCGCTCAAGACGTCGCAGAGCCGGTTCGCCTCGGGCGAGCGGACGTGCATGCTCGACTGCGCCCCGGCGATGATCGAATCGAGGGAACCCTGCGCGCGCAGTTGGCCTTGGGAGATGATCACCGCGTTGTCGATGGTCTGAGCCATTTCTGAGAGCAGGTGCGAGGAGACGAGGATCGTGCGACCCTCGCCGGCCAGATACCGCATGAACTCGCGCAGCCAGGCGATGCCCTGAGGGTCGAGCCCATTGGACGGCTCGTCCAAGATCAGCACGTCGGGATCGCCAATGAGCGCGCTAGCCAGTTCGAGGCGTTGGCGCATGCCCATGGAAAAGCCCCCGACCTTGCGCTTGGCGTCGCCGGTCAGGCCAACCAGGTCCAACACGGTGTCGGCGCGCGCCTCGTCGTGACCGCCGGCCCGCGCCACCATGCGCAGGTGGGTGCGGGCCCGGCGCGACGGGTGGAAGCTCGTGGCCTCAAGCACGGCGCCGACCCGGCCCGAGGGGTTGGGGATGTCGCGGTAGTGCTGACCCCCAATGGTCGCTTCACCCGCAGAAGGATGGACCAAGCCCAACAGCATCCGCAGCGTGGTGGTCTTGCCCGAGCCGTTCGGGCCCAAGAATCCGGTGACCCGTCCGGGCTCGACGGTGAAGGCGAGATTGTCGACGGCGACCACGGAACCGAAGTGCTTCGACAGCCCCTTGAACTCGACGGGCAGGCCGCGGCGTGGAGTCTCCGCAGTCGTCACCGCAGCGACGATAGCGCCTGGCCCGGCACCTTTGGTGGCGCTGCTCGTTGTTCGGAAGGGGGATTAGCCCATGGAGATGTCATCGGGGAGCAGCAGGCGGACCGAAACGGCCAGTTCGTCGTAGACCCGGGCCATGGTGGACCAGCCGTTGATCCAGCCGACCAGCGCCGAGTACCAGACATGGCCGATCATGCGAGCCCGCTCCGACATGTCAGGGACCGCAGGCTCGCCCATCGCCCGGGCGATGATGCCCTCCATGAGCAGCGTGATCTGCTGCTGGCAGCCGACCGCGCCCGGGTCCGGTGAGGAGAGTGACGTAAACACGGCGGCCACCAGCCGAGGTTGGCGGCCCATAGCGCGCAAGGCCCGGTCGAGCACGTCGCGCACACGGTCCCCGGGGTACTCCCCGCGGGGAGGGTGCTGCCCGATGCGCTGGTCGAGCATCTCGACCCAGTGCACCAATGTTGCGGCCAGCAGATGATCCTTGCTCGTGAAGTAGCGGTAGACGGTGCCCATGGCGACGTCGGCCCGGGCCGCGACGTCGCGCATCTGGACCGCTTCGTAGCCGCCCTCGAGTCCGAGCGCCATCGCTGCGTCGATCACGCGCTGGCGCCGGGCCTGTTGGGCACGGGTGAGCGGGCGGGTGAGCGTCTGCTCCATCCGACCATGCTATCCGGCACGCCACCAGGAACTTCGAGACCCGGGCGCCGCCCGGCGCCGCCGCTACGCTGACGGCGATGTCAGTGGATCCCGCCAAGGGCGAGGCCGAGATCGTCCGCTTCGACCACAGTGCCGAGCCGGTGTCGACGACCGATGGTCGGGTGCCTGGTGAGCGCGGGCGCCAAACACGCCAACGCCTCCTCGATGCCACCGTCGAGCTGTTGAGCACGACGTCGTGGCGATCGGTCAAGGTGACCGACATCGCCCGGACCGCCAACACGTCCCCGGCCACCTTCTACCAGTACTTCACCAACGTTGAACAGGCCATTCGGGTCCTGGCCGAGGGCATGGTCGATCAGGCCACCACGCTGACCGAGCTGGTCGGAGGCGACTGGTCCGAAGCGCAGAGCTGGGAAACTGCACTTCGGGTCACCGAGGGGTTCTTGTCCTTTTGGGAGGACAACCGGGCGGTCTTTCGGGTCGTGGACCTTGCCACCGAAGAGGGGGACGCGCAGCTCCGGGGCATCCGGGTTCGAGCGCTCAATGCGGTGACGATCTCGCTCGCTCAGGTCATTGCCCAGGCGTCACCGGCGCCCACCGGGCCACCGGGTACCGCGACGACCTCACCCGCCGGGTCGGACCCGATGGCGGTGGCGGGGACGTTGGTCGCCATGTTCGCAAGTGTGTCCGCGCACCGCTACGGCTTCGAGTTCTGGGGCATCCGGACCCGCAATCTGATCGATACGCAGGCTCGGATGCTGCATTGGGCCATCACCGGGCGCCCCGGTCCGGCCGACGTCGTCGGACGCGACACGCTCGCGACGCGCACGGGTCGCGCGAGGCGACCCGGCCGCGCACCGGACCGGTGCTCGGTGGCGCGGTCGCCGGTCATCGGATCCTTCGGCCTCGCTGAACGGCGCGTGCAAGGGTGTGGTCCGCAGCCAAGGAGGGCACATGGACGTTGACGAACTGGTAGCAGCGGCCAGCGCGGTAATCGTGGATCTCGGTGCCGCGTTCTATTTCACGCCCGCCACCATCGCCCGCGGTGCCGAACTCGGACTCGATGTGATCGGTTTCTACACCCTTGGCCGCGGCGGAGTCCTCGGCGACGTCGAGGCCCCGGTCATCGTCAGCGCATTCGGGTATTTCCACCCGGCGACGCTTGCGGCGATCTGGGACGCTTCGAGGGCGATCGCCGAGCCGCGCGCGACCGCCGCAGCCTTCATGGAATGCAACCACGAGTTCGGGCGCACGAACTTCAGTGGGGTCGCGGGTCTCGATGCTTATTGCGAGGCCGCCGAAGCCATTGTCGGGGGGATCCATCCAGCCGGGCTCGCGCTCTTCGCCGGGTTGGCCGCCGAGCCGTTACCCGACGATGCCCCGGCCCGGGCCATGCACCTGGCCTCGGTGCTGCGCGAGTACCGGGGCAGTGTCCATCTGGCCTGCGTGGTGGCAGCAGGGGTCGCGCCCAAGGTGGCGCACTACATCCGCCGACCGGGCGTCTTTGAGATCTTTGGCTACTCGCCGAACGACGTGCCAACGGTGAGCGACGCCGATCGCCGTGGGCTCCGCCACGCCGACGAACTGACCAACCGTGTGGTCGCCGCCGCGTACTCGGTGCTCGACGAGCAGGCCGGTCGAGCGCTGATGGCTGGGCTCACCAACATGTCGGGTGCGCTCGAAGCTCCATGACCACGAGGCCGACGGTCGCCATTCTCGGCGCCGGGGCCGGGGGCATCGCGATGGGCATCGCGCTAAAGCGGGCCGGATATGACTTCGCCATCTTCGAGAAGTCCGACGGGGTCGGAGGGACCTGGCGCGACAACAGCTATCCGGGTGCGGCGTGCGACGTGCCGTCGCATCTGTACTCGTTCTCGTTTGCTCCCAACCCATGGTGGTCGCGCACCTACGCCAGCCAGGGCGAGATCCTGGCCTACCTCGAGCGCTGCTGCGACCAATTCGGCATCCGCCCGCACCTCAGGCTCGGCACCACCATTGCCCAGGCCCGCTGGATCGAAGAGGCCCAAGAGTGGGTCTTGACCTCAAAGCTGGGCGAAACGTTCACGGCGCAGGTGGTGGTCAGTGGACTCGGGATGCTCAACGTGCCCAAGATCCCGCCCTTTCCCGGCGCCGACCGCTTCGTTGGGCGGTCCTTTCATTCCTCGCAGTGGGACCATTCCAAGTCCCTCGCCGGTGAACGGGTGGCCTCGATCGGCACCGGGGCGAGCGCCATCCAATATGTGCCGGCCATCGTCGATGACGTGGCCCACCTCAGCGTGTTCCAGCGGTCCCCGATTTGGATCACCCCACGACTCGACGAGCCGTACACCTCGGCTCAGCAGCGTCGATTTGCCCGGGTTCGTTTCACCCAGCGCTGGCATCGCTTCGGGATCTGGCGGACGTACCAGGGTGCGAACTTCGAGGCGGACTCCGAGCAGACCAAGATGATGACCGAACTGGCCCGGTCCTACCTCGCCCGCAAGGTCGAGGATGCGTCGCTGCGCGACTCGCTGACCCCGGACTATCCGGTCGGGTGCAAGCGCCCACTCATTTCGCGCCAGTGGTACCCGGCCCTGCAGCGGCCAAACGTCACCGTGGTGACCGAACCGATCGTCGAGATCACCCCGCAAGGGCCGCGCACAGCGGACGGTGCGGTTCACGAGGTCGACACCATCATCTATGGGACCGGGTTCCGCGGCGGACCGTTACCTCTCGACCATCGAGGTCATTGGTGACGGGGGCCGTCGCCTTCATGACGACTGGTCCGATGGCGCCGAGGCGTACCTCGGGATCTCGGTGAGCGGGTACCCGAACTTCTTCATGCTCTACGGCCCCAATACCAACGGGGTGACGTCGATCTTGTTCCTACTCGAGGCCCAGGTGCACTACATCATGGGCGCGCTGGCCCTGATGACGGCGCCGGCATCGGAGCGATCTCGGTGAGGCCAGCGGTGATGGCGCGTTACAACCGGCGGATTCAAGCGCGGATGGCCGGCACGGTGTGGACGGCGGGTTGCACCAATTACTTCTCGTCCCCCTCGGGCAAGGTCGTCACCCAGATGCCCTTCAGCGGAGGTTGGTATTGGCTCTGCACCCGCTGTCTTCCCCGCGTGGCGTTACCGGTTGCGCCGACGTAGGCGGCCTATTTCAACGCCACCGGGTTGAGTGGGGAACCGAGCCCGTTGGTAAAGGGGAGCGGGGTGGCGTCGAGCAAGAAGGCGTACTGGCCGTCGTCGGCGCAATCGAGTGCCAGTTCGTCGAGGACCCAGTTCTGGCCCTGGGTCAGCCCCATCTCGACGAGATGCAAGAGGTGCACCGGAAGGTAGATGTCGTCGTATTGGCCCGGGAATACCTCAAAGGTCAGGTTGTCCGTCGCCACTGCGGCGATGTCGCGGGCGAAGAACCATTCGGCAGTCTCGATACTCAATCCCGGGCTCGGGTAGGTATAGGCGACCAGGTCACGCGCCCCTGGGGCCAACAACGCCATCTGGCCGGTTCGGACCAAGACAATGTCACCGGGTTCGGTGCTGATGCCGGTCAGGCGCTCGGCCGCGGTGAGGTCGTCGGGGCTGATGGCGTGGCCGGGCTCGAGCGTTGTCCGGCCGAGCGCGCGGGCCACATCGAGGAGGATTCCCCGCCCCACCACGCGGCCGAGCCGGTGGATGCCGCACCGTGCCGCACCGTCGTGCGTGACTTCGCTGGCCGGATAGCCGTTGTAGAGCTTTCCGCCATAGCTGCAGTGGGCCAGGGCATCCCAGTGCGTGGCGCATTGCAAGGCCATGGTCACGGTGTCCTCGCTCGAGCACACCCACTGCGGATCGTCGCTCAGCGGCTCGTTGATCTGGATCATGGTGCGGGTCGGGTTGACCCGACCTGGGATAAAGCCCGCTTGGATGCCTTGAGCTTCGGACAGGGGGAGGCCCAATGTGAATGCCTTGCCGCTGCGCACGGTCGCCGCCGCCCGTGCCCGAGCCGAGTCATCGATGAAATTGAGGGTGCCGATCTCGTCGTCGGGGCCCCATCGGCCCCGAATTGCGGAATTCGGCCTGCCACCTCGGTAAAGGGAGTTCGATCGCCCACGCGCGCACTGTAGTTCGCCCAACTTGGCCGGGCAGGGGGCGCTTTCGGATGGGCTCGGTTGTCTGGCCGCCTGGGGGGGACGATACTGAGCATGCGAAGAACCGCAATCGATGCAGCGGAAGGAAATTGAGATGAAGATACGTGCCGCGGTGTGCCTGGGCCTCGACGAGCCCTGGAAGACCGAAGAGATCGAGATCGACGAGCCGGGTAACCGCGAGATCAAGGTCAAGATGGCGTATTCGGGCATGTGCCACTCCGACGAGCACCTCCGGACCGGCGACATCAGCGCACCGCCAGAGGTCCTCGAGATGATCGGCGTCAAGTCGATGTTCCCGGTAGTCGGCGGCCACGAAGGTTCGGGCGTCGTCACCGAGATCGGCAGCAACGTCACCCAGGTGGCGGTGGGCGATCACGTCGCGGTGTCCTTCATCCCGTCGTGTGGGACTTGCCACTGGTGTGCATCGGGACGCCAGAACCTCTGCGACCTCGGTATGGCCACACTGGCCGGGGGCATGATCAGTGACGGCACCTACCGCTACCACCTCGAAGGCGAAAACCTCAACCGCATGGCCCAACTCGGCACGTTCGCTGACGTGATGGTCTGCCACGAGAACTCGGTCGTACGGATCGAGCCATGGTCGAACATGAAGGCCGCCGCGCTCATCAGTTGCGGGATCTCGACGGGGTTCGGTTCAGCGGTCGATCGCGCCAAGGTCAAGCCCGGGGAGACGGTCGTGGTCATCGGCTGCGGCGGCGTCGGATCAGGGGCGATCCAGGCGCGCGCATCGCCGGCGCCCGGACAATCATCGCGGTGGACCCGTTCCGTTCAAACTGGAGAAGGCGACCGAAGTCGGGGCGACGCACACCGCTGCCTCGATCCTCGACGCCCAGTTCATGCTGCCCGAACTGACCATGGGGCGTAACGCCGATGTCGTGATCTTGACGCCGGGCGTACTGCACGGCGACATGATCGCCGCTGCGTGCGGGCTGGGCTCGAAGGACGCCCGAATCGTGGTCACGTCCATCTCGCCCTTCCACGCCATGGACGTCCAGTTGAACCTCTTTAACTTCGCCATGTTCAACCAGGCGCTGCTCGGCACCGTGTTCGGTTCGCAGAGCCCACGGGTCCAGGTGCCCAATCTCTTGAATCTCTTTGAGGCGGGGCAGCTGAAGATCGACGAGATCATCACCCAGGAGTACTCCATTGACCAGGTCCAGCAGGGCTATGAAGACCAGGGTGCCGGGACGATCGTTCGTGGTGTCGTCAAGTTCGATCAATGACCTGACGGGTGTGGCGTTGGCGCACCCGTCGCCTTTGGCTGTGACCATTTGACCGAGCTCCTCCTTCAGTCCGTCGCCCTCGGGCACGTGGTCGCGCCCAATCGGCTGGTCTTTGGACCCCATGAGACGAACCTCTGCCGGGCCCGGGCGTTTTCGGACCGCTCGGTGGCGTACTACCGCGCCGTGCCGCAGGGGGCTGCGGGATCGTGATCACCGAGACTGCGTCAGTGCACGAGAGCGACTGGCCCTACGAGCGGGCACCGCTGGCGACTGAGTGCGTCGCGGGTTGGGCCGCCATTGTCGAAGGGGTCAAGGCCGTCGGCACAGGCACGGTGGTGCTGGCTTCGCTCGGGCACAGCGGCGGCCAGGGCTCGAGTGCCTACAGCCGGCGCGCCCTCTTCGGCCCGTCACGCTTTCCCGACCCAGCGACGCGCGAAGTGCCCCAGGAGATGGAACCAGTTGATATCGCCGACGTGGTCGGCGCCTTCGCCGAGGCGGCCCGCTTGGCCATGTCGACCGGTGTGGACGGTGTAGAGATCAATGCCGGACAGCTCAGCCTGATCCGCCAATTCCTCTCGGGCCTGACAAACCAACGGTCCGACGACTTCGGGGCCGACCGCCTCCGCTTCGCCCGCCAGGTCATCGACGCCGTGCGCGACGCGGTCGGTCCGGGTCCGGTGGTTGGCCTTCGACTCGGGTGCGACGAGCTGGCCCCGTGGGCCGGGATCACCCCTGAGGCCTCGCCCGAGATGGCCGGGGCGCTGGCGGGCCCGCTCGATTACATCGCGGCGGTGCGCGCCCCGGCGTTCGACGTCGGGGGGACCCGGCCCGACGGGCACACCGAACCCGGTTTCGCCGTGCCATTAGCCGCTTCGTTGCGGGAGGTCTTGCCGGCACAGGTCGCCGTGATGGCGCAGGGATCGATCGTCGATCCGGCCATGGCTGAGGCCATAGTGGCGGCGGGGTCAGCCGACCTTATCGAGATGACCCGGGCCCAGATCGCCGATCCGGATCTCGGTGCCAAGTGTGCGAGCGGTCGGAGCACTCAGGTCCGACCCTGCGTGCTCTGCAATCAGCGCTGCCAGGTGCGCGACCGCGCGGAATCCCTTGGTCAGTTGCATCGGGGAGCCTGCGTCGGGCTACGAGACCGAAGACGAATTCGCGCGCACGCCGCTTGGATCACCGCGCCGGGTGCTCGTGATCGGTGCCGGTCCCGCCGGACTCGAAGCGGCCCGGGTAGCGGCTACCTGTGGGCACACCGTCGAAGTGGTCGACGCCGACTCTCGCCCCGGTGGCATGTTGCGCACTTCGTCGGCGGGGGCCGGCCGGCACCATCTCGTCAACCTCACGTCGTGGCTGACTCAGGAGTGCGGTCGGCTCGGGGTGACGCTGACCTTGGGTACCACGATGGATGCGGACGCGCTCGATGCGCGGTTGGCGGATGGGACCAGTGTCATCCTTTGCTCGGGCGCCCGCCACCTGCCGGGGGTCGGTGCGGGGGATGGCACGGTCAGGATCGAGACCGCGGCCAACGTGTTGCGCGCCGCCGAGACCGAGGCGCTCGGTCAGTTACCCGACGGACGGGTTGTGGTGTGCGACCCCATTGGGGATTCGGTCGGCGTGGCGGTGAGCGAGCTCTTGGCCGCCACCGGTCGCGAGGTCGTACTGGTGACCGGGGACCTCATTGCCGGCTCTCAGCTTTCTCGCTCGGGTGACCTGGCGCCAGCCAACGCCGACTGGCCCGCGCTGGGGTGCGCGTGGCCAAAGGATCGGTCGTGCGCTCGTTCGCGATCACGAGGTGCAGCTCGAGAACACCTACACGGGCGAAACCGAAGCGGTGCCGGCACAGTGGTTGGTCGACGTCACCTTTGGCGTGCCCAACGATCCCCTGTGGCGCGATCACCCGAACCTTTGGCGCGCCGGCGACGCCGTGGCACCGCGCACCGCGTACTGAAGCGGTGCTCGAGGGACGCCGGGTCGCCCTCGCACTCGAGGACCCGACATGAGCGCGACCGGCAGCTTCCGGTTCTTGTTCACCCCGTTGCGATTGGGACCGGTGGTGGTGCGCAACCGCATCGTCTTCTCGGCCCACCTCACCAATTACGCAAATGACGGTCTCCCCACCGCCCAACACGCGGCTTACTACGGTGCCCGCGCCGCCGGTGGTGCGGGTCTCATCATCACCGAAGAGCACTCGACCCACCCGACCGACTGGCCCTATGAGAAGCTCATCCACGGCTTCCATCGGTCGGTTATCGCGGGGTATCGACAGATCACCGACGCGGTGCACCGCTATGACACACCGATCTTTGCGCAGATCAACCACAACGGGGGGCAGGGGTCGGGCATGTACAGCCGCCTGCCGGTCTGGGCACCGTCACCGGTGGCCGACCCGCTCTTTCGCGAAGTGCCCAAGGCCGTCGATCGCCACGAGATACGCGAAATTGTCGACGGCTACGCCCGGGTCGCCGCGCACTGCGCCGAAGGCGGATTCGACGGGATCGAACTTCAGTGCTCGCACTCGTCCATCGTCCGCGGGTTCTTATCGCCGGCCACCAACAAGCGCACCGACGACTACGGGGGCTCGCTCGAGAACCGGGCCCGGATCCTCCATGAGATCGTCGCCGCCGTACGCCAATCGATTGGTCCGGATCTCGTGCTCGGGGTGCGCCTGTGCGGTGACGAGCTGATCGAGGGCGGCACGACCATCGACGATGCCGTCGCGGTCGCCCAGGCCGTCGAACGTGCCGGCCAGGTCGACTACATCAACACCTCGATCGGGGTGGCCACCGCCACGCTGTACATGATCGAGGCGCCGATGCAGGTGCCACCGGGTTATGCCCTGTGGATTTCGAGTGCCATCAGAAAGGCCGTGGACCTGCCGGTGATCGGGGTCGGCCGCTTCAAGGATCCGCTCCAGGCGGACCGAGCGCTCAGCGACGGCCACGCCGATCTGATCGGGGTGGTGCGGGGCCAGATCGCCGATGCCGACTTCGCCAAGAAGGCCCAAGCGGGCGACTCGGCCGCCATCCGCAACTGCTTGTCGTGCAATCAAGAATGCGTCGGACGCATGGGCCTCAACCGCTGGCTTGGTTGCATAGAGAGCCCGAACACCGGGCGCGAAGCCGTGGTGGTGGTGCGCCGGGCCCCCGCACCGCGTTCGGTTCTCGTGGTCGGCGCCGGGGCCGCCGGGCTCCAAACTGCCATCGCCGCGGCCCGCGTCGGACATCGCGTGGACGTCTTCGAGGCCGACACCGTGCCGGGGGGCCAGGTCACGGTGGCCGCATCGGTGCCCAGCCGGGCCGAGTTCGCCGACCTCATCCGCAATCAGGTCAGCGAAGCGCAGCGCCTCGGTGTCACCTTGCATTTCGAGACTCGGGTCGATGCGGAGCTGGTCCGTTCTCAGGCCCCCGACGTCGTGGTGGTGGCGACCGGGGCGGTGCCCGAGCGGCCGTGGTGGGCTGGGGACCACGAACGCGTGGTCGACGTACGCGACGTACTCGAGGGCCGCGTCACCCCGAGCGGTCGGGTGCTGGTCGTCGACGAGTTGGGCTTCCACCAGGCGACCAGTACGGCCGAACTGCTGGCGGACCGCGGGTGTTCGGTCGAGATCGTCACACCGGGCATGGTGGTGGGCCAGGATCTGGGGATCACCCTCGACATGGAGACATGGTGGATGAAGGCAACGGCCAAGCACATCAGCCAGACCACCGACACCATGGTGACGGCCGTGGCCAAGAATGACGACGGGGGCGCCGTGGTATCGCTGCAGCGCCACACCACGGGTTCGAACGCCGAGCGGGTGGTCGATTGGGTCGTCTGTGCCACGCCGCAACGCCCCGACGACGCGTTGTGGCGAGCTCGCGGGCCTCGATGTCGCGGCGCTGCACCGGGTCGGTGACTGCGTGGCGCCGCGCCGCGCCCATTCGGCCGTGATCGAAGGCGAACGGGTCGGGGTGTCGTTGTGATCGCGGTGGTCGTGGTGCGCGATGGGGTCCTGCCGCTCGGGGCCGAAGAGGCGATCAACGAGGCCGCGGGGCGGGTGCTCTTGGTGGGCAGCGGTACGCAGGCCGCCGATACTGAACTCGTCGGTGCCACTTCTGAGGTGACGTCCTTCGAGGCGGGGAACTACCGGCCCGCCGCGTGGGCCGTGGCGCTGGCCGACGAGCTCCGCGTCGCACGACGTCGTCATTCTCCCGGCTTCGGCCGATGGGCGTGATCTCGCGCCCCGCCTGGCCCTTTGCCTCGGTCGCCCGCTCTTGGCCGGGGCGATCCGGATCACGCCCGCTTCGGTCCAGCTCGTCCGGGGCGGTGGGCGATCCCTGCTCGAGGTGGACCTCGAGGGCCCGGTGGTGGCGACCCTCGAACCCCAGAGCCGAGGCACCGACCCTCGGCGAGATGCGACACCGGCGCGACGGGTCATCGCCCCTGACCTCAGTCCCGTCGCCGACGCCGAGTTCGTGGCGCTCGCACCGGCGGACCCGGCGACGATGAAATTGCGCGACGCCACTGCGATCGTCGCCGGCGGTGCCGGACTCGGTACGCGCCAGCACATGGAGCTCTTAGGTGCGGTGGCGACCGCGCTCGGTTGTGCCACCGGTGCCACCAGAGTGGTCACCGACGCCGGTTGGGTGCCGTTCTCTCGCCAGATCGGCACCACCGGCGCCGTGGTCGATCCGGACCTCTATATCGCATTCGGCATCTCGGGTGCGGTCCAACACGTGAGCGGCATCGGGCAACCCAAAGATGTGGTTGCCGTCAACCTCGACGCCGAGCGCGCCCATGATGGCGATGGCCGACCTGGCCCTGGTCACCGACGCCGCAGCCCTCACCGAGGTGCTGGCCCGAAGGCTCGGTGTCGAGGCCATAAGGAATGAGGCGGCCGATGGCTGAGCAATTCGATGTCGTGGTGGTCGGGGCGGGACCGGCCGGTTCGGCCGCCGCCTTGGTGGCGGCCCGGGGCGGCCTTTCTGTCTGCCTGCTCGAACGGGGACCCTTCCCGGGCTCGAAGAACATGTACGGCGGGGTGACCTACGCCCGCATCCTCGATGACCTCATCCCGGGGTGGTGGGAGGAGGCTCCGGTGCAGCGCTGGATCTCCCGGCGATCCACCATGGTCGCCACCGCCACCCAAGCGGTCACGGTCGATGTCCGCGCCGACGCATGGTCGAAGGCGCCGTTCAATGGCGCCACGACATTTCGCTCCGAGTTCGATGCATGGCTCGCCGAGCGGGCGGTCGAGGCCGGGGCGGTCCTCGTCACCAGTACGACCGCCGTTGGTTTGATGCGCAACGAGCACGGAGCGGTGGTCGGGGTGCGCACCGACCGTCCCGACGGCGACATCGCGGCCAAGGTGGTCGTGGCCTGTGATGGCGTGAACTCCTTCTTGGCCAAAGAGGCGGGGCTCTATGCCGACTTTTCGAGCGACCACTTCACGCTCGGCGCCAAAGAGGTGCTCACCCTCGGCCGCGACGAGATCGACCGGCGCTTCGGTCTGGTGGAGCGCCAGGGCCTCGATATCGAGATGATCGGGGTGACCCAGGGCATTCCCGGGGGCGGATTCCTCTACACGAACCTCGACTCGGTGGCGGTCGGGGTGGTGGTGGGTGTCGACGCACTGGCCAAGTCAGGCGTCCGGCCCGAAGAACTGATCGCCGGGGTTAAGGCACATCCGGCCATCGCCCCGTATCTGCGTGGGGCCGAGCTCCATGAGTACAGCGCACACCTGATCCCCGAAGGCGGCTACGACGCCATGCCCGAATTGGTGACCGACGGCATGCTGGTGGCCGGCGATGCCGGTGGGTTCTGTTTGGCGGCCGGGCTGTTCCTCGAGGGGGTCAACTTCGCCATCGGGTCCGGACGCGCCGCCGCCGAGACGGCCATCGCCGCCATCGCCAAAGGTGACACGTCGCGCTCGGGTCTGGCGGCGTACCGGCGCAAGATCGATGCGACCTTCGTCATGGCCGATCACAAGAAGATGCGCCGCGCCCCCGACTTGATCTTGTCCGAACGGATGCAGAACCAATATGCCGATCTCATCTGCGACGTCGCGCAGGACCTGTTCACGGTGAAGAACCCAAGTCCCAAACCTGGTCTGCGCAAGATCTTGCGAAGCGAACGCAAGCGGCACGGCGTCGGATTTCGGTCCTTGGTGCGAGACGGCATCACCTCGTGGCGGACCTTCGGATGACGACTCCTTCGTTCGAGGATCGCATGGCCACGGTCGAATTCCGAGTGGCCGCCGAGGCCCACATCGTTGTGGACAGCGATATCTGCGCCAGCTGCACCACCAAGGCGTGCGTTTCGGCGTGCCCGGCCCGGCTGTTCGTGCCGACCGCCGAAGGCGGCATCTTGTTCAACTACGAAGAGTGCTTCGAATGCGGCACCTGCTACATGGTCTGCAACAACGAGGGCGCCATCTCATGGAATTATCCGCTCGGCGGCCATGGCGTCGTGCTGCGGAGTTCTTGAGGTGGCCGCCACGGCGCCCTTCGTCGGCGTTTTGATCAAGCGGGTGGATCTGCGACCAGCCGTCGACCCCCTCACCGGCCTTGTGACCCGTGACCCCCACGGCGGGTTGTCGCGCAGCGACATGGCCGCGCTTGAACTCGCACTTCAGGTTGGAGAAACCAGTGACCTCCCGGTGCGCTGCGTGACGGCGGGAGCGCGCGAAGTGACGACGTGCTGCGACTCGCTTTCGGGGTCGGCGCACCGCGAAGTGCTACGGGTGGACGTGCCCGCTGATGTGCCGAGCGACGATGTGGCCAGAGCGGTGGCCCCGCACATGGCGTCGGCCCGGTTCATCTTCTGCGGTGATTACAGCCTGGACCGGGGATCGGGTTCGGTCCCGGCGTTTGTCGCGGGACACCTCGACGTGGCCCAGGCCCTCGGCGCGGCATCGGTCGTGCATCGAGACGGCGTGCTGCACATCGAGCGCCGGCTCGACCGCGGCGGCGCGAACTGCTCAGGGTCGAGGGCCCCTGCGTCGTCTCAGTCGATGGGGGACTCGCTCCACTCAGGCGGGCACCGCTGCCCGGGGTGCTGCGCAGTCGTGACAACGCGATCCCCCTCGCCACCCCTCGATCGGCGGCCGAGCCCGAAGTGGGGCGCGTGCGGCCGCTGCGCCCCCGACCACGTGTCCTCGAAGGACCGGACCCAAACCTGCCCACGCGTCAGCGTCTCTTGCGCCTGTCGGGGGCATTGACGGTGTTCGACCCGCCCCGGATCGTGGTCGCTTCGCCCGAAGCTGCCGCCGATGAGCTCTTGTCGTTCCTGGCGGCCCACGGGTATCTCGATTCCGTATCCGAAAGGCTCGCCCCCTCGCCCAACGCTTCGTGACGCGTCGGCACCCAATGGGCCGGCGGACAGTGGCCTCGAGGGTTTTTCCCCGACCGCATTAGCATCGTCACACCGACGAATCTCGGGAGGTTGTGATGTTGCTGAAGGGCCTCAACCACGTAGCCGTGATCTCCAACGACGCCTCGCGGCTCAACGCGTTTTACCGCGACGTCTTCGATGCCGAGGTGCTCCGTGACGGGTCGGAGTTCGAAGGGGGAAAGGGCCCTCGTCTTTCGATCATCAAGATCGGCGACTGGGCCGAGCTCAACGTGTTCGAGATCGAGGGCAATCACGAAGCGGACAAACAAACCCCGATGTTCGGCCGTGGGCGCCTCGATCATTTGGCCTTGCAGGCGGCGTCGCTCGAGGCGTTCGAGACCATCCGGGACCGACTCATGGGGCTCGGTGCCGCCGATGACTTCGTGACTGATTTCGGTCCCATGCTGAGCCTCTTCTTCCGAGACCCCGACGGTCTCGAAGGCGAGGTGTGCGTCGAGAATCCCGACGCAGCTCCGGGGGTCTTCCATCCTCCCGGCACCAGAGCGCCGCGCTACTCCTGAGCGTTACGTCCCACCACGAGGTGCGCTGGGCCGATGGGATTGCTCGCTATGACCCGCAGTTGCCGCTGGTGGAACCGGGCGGTACCGCAGCCTCGAGGACCGCTTTCATGATCGGGCCTGCCACTGACGCACCGTCGGAACTGATGTCTTGTTCGGGCACGACGACGGCGACGGCGACCTTGGGATTGTTGGCCGGCGCAAAGCCGATCATCCAGTCCTCGTTCTGATTCTGCGAAGTAGTCGTCTGGGCGGTACCGGTCTTGACGGCGGCACACAGGTAGGCCGGGAATCCGACGCCCGAGGCGGTCCCGCTTGTCACCACACCTTGCATCAAGGTGGTGACCTGCGCCGCGGCCTGTTGGGTGGCCACGGTGCGCAGCGGTTTGGGCGTGTAGGTCTGCACGACGTTGCCCTGCGAATCGCGGATCTGTTGCATCAGGTGCGGGGTCATCAGCACCCCGCCGTCAGCGATGCCGGCGGCCACCATGGCGTTTTGGAGCGCGGTGGCGGCGACGTCGTACTGCCCGATGGCACTTTGGGCCAAGTAGGCCTGTGAAATTGGTGGGCAAGTCGGGGAACACCGACTTGACGACGTCGGGGAGATCGATGGGGGGCACCGAGTTGTACCCGTACAGCTCGGCCTGCTTTTGGAGGGTCGAGACGCCCAGCTGCACCCCCAATTCGCCGTAACCAGGGTCACACGACTCGGGCAGCATGACCTCCATGGTCCCCCCACACGGACCGCCCTGGTCGCACAGGGGCACGTTGGAGTCCGAAAAGGTTTGGCACTGGGCCACGGGGTAGTTGAAGTTGGCCAGAGAGGGCATGAGGTTGTAGACCGCCGTGCTGGTCACGACCTTGAAGGTCGACCCCGGCGCAAAGCGTTCCCCCGTCGCTATTGGCAACAGCGGGTAGAAGCCCTCATGGTCCTTGGACACGTAACTGAAGTGAGCCAACTGCTCGGCCGACACGCTCGGCGCCACCAGGGTATTTGGATCGTACGTCGGATTCGAGACCATGGCCTCGACGGCGCCGGTGGTCGGGTTGAGCACCACGACCGCACCGTCGTTGTTGGCACCCGGCGGCAGGGTGGTAAGGGCGGTTTCGGCCGCTTGTTGCAGGCTCGGTTGCACCGTCAAGGTCACGTCGTCGGTGATGGACGGAGCGCTTTGGCGGAAGATGAGTTGGCTCAGGGTCTGGGGACCTTGACTGTGGGCACTCAGCTGCTGGTCGTATTGCTCCTCAATTCCAGCGGTGCCGTAGTAGAGCGGTGAGTCGTAGCCGGTGATGCCGGCGTAAAGGGGACCGTCGGGATACTGGCGGATGTAGTGATACGGGTATTTCGTCGGACCCGGCGTGGCCGGTACCGACTTGGCGAGGACCGTGCCATCGGACGCGTAGATGGTCCCGCGTGCGTTGTCGTATTTGTGAATAGCCACCCTTGGGTTGTACGGCGACGACGAGAGTTGGCGTGCCTTGACGAACTGCACGTTGACCAGTTGAACGATGATCAGGCCGAAGCAGAGCAAGAACACCACGCCCAACCAGCGGATACGCCGCCCCACTAGTTCGCTGCCTGACTTCGCGCTGACGCCGTCGTGTCGAGCACAACGCTGATGGTAACGGTTGGATTCCTTGGCGCGGGGTCACGTCGGATTCGGCGACGGACTCAATGGGCGCTAGCGAATGTCGTCCGCCAACGCTTCGACCAAGCGTTGTGTGGTGAGTGCCACGGTTTCGGGGAGGGTGCGGGCGTAATAGGGGATGAAGGGCACGGCCTGTTGGATGACCCAGCCGCGGGCCCGGGCCACCGTGGCGGCGTCGACACCGAGACCTTCGATGAAGACCTCGCGGGCGTCGGGCGGCATCGACCAGGCCACCATGGCGTCGCAGGCCGGGTCGCCAATGCCCGTGAGGCTCCAGTCGATGATGCCGGCGAGCTGACCGTCTCGGACCAAGATGTTGCCCGGGAGCAGGTCTCCGTGCAGCCATACCGCCGGCCCGCCCTACGCCTCGGCATCGAGGGCGCGTCGCCACACGACCGTGGCGCGTTCGATGTCGATCAGGTGGCGGACACGGGCAAAGGACGCCCGGATGCTCTCGTCGTAGGGTGCGAGGTCTGCACCACGGCCACCCGCCAGCGGTGCGCCGGTCGGGTCCACTCGATTGCAACTCGCGCACGAAAGTGGCGAGGGCGTGAGCGAGGGCGCGCGCTGGTCGCCGACCGTGGTCTGCGACAGGTCCGCTCCGTCGATCCATCGATAGATGAGCCACGAGAAGGGATAGCCGCGTCCGGGGGCACCACGACCGAGCGGCAAGGGCATCGCGGCACCGACGTGCGGCGCGATCCGCTTGAGCCACCGGTGTTCTTTGTCTATCTGTGCGACCGCGCCCTCGATTCGCGGAAGGCGGATTCCCATGTCGACCCCGAGGCGAAAAATGGCGTGATCGGTGCCGCTCGACTCCACCGCCCGCACCGGCAGGTGACTCCACGCTGCGAACTGATCGCGTAGGAGGCCCTGCACCTGTTCGATATCGATGGCGACTTCGTTGGCGTGGAGCCGGCCCATCGGCACCCGAAGAACGGCTGCTTCAGCGTCGACTCACCGGCATCAGGCCGGTGGCGCCGAGAGCATGGCCAGGATCCCTTCGATCGCGGCGTGCGATGTCCGATAGAGCGGCCCGGTCGTCAGCCCACCGTCGACGGCAATGGCCTGACCGTTGACAAAGGAGGCACCATCGCTCGCCAGCCACAGGGCCGCCTCGGCGATGTCGAGCGGCCGACCGACCCGTCGGATCGGCGCCAGATCGGCCAGGGCGGCCGACATGGCTTCGACCGTGGACTGGGCCGCTTCGCTGTCCAGCCCGGCCACGCGGCCGAAAATCGATGTCGCAATGGCGCCCGGGCAGATGGCATTGACCCTGATGCCAGATTCACCGAGCTCATTGGCTGTCGTCCTGGTCAAGTGGGCGATGGCGGCCTTGGATGCGCTGTAGTCATGACCTGCGTAGTTGGCCGAGAGCGCGGCGATGCTCGAGGTGTTGATGATGCTGCCGTGCCCCTGCGGGCGCATCACCCTTGCCGCCGCCCGAATCCCGAGGAACACACCGCGCAGGTGGATGGCGACGGTGCGATCGAAGACCTCCATGTCGATCTCTTCGATCCCGCCGGTCGATCCGGGATTCCCGGCGTTGTTGAAGAATGTGTCGAGGCCACCGAATTCCTCCACCGCCACCGCTGCAGCTGCGTCAAGGTCACCGTCGTGCGCGACATCGGCGTGGAGGTACCGGGCCCGATCGCCGAGCTCGGCGGCAATCCGCTTTCCTCGCGTATCGTCGAGGTCGGCGAGGACCACCGATGCGCCTTCGGCGATGAAGAGACGCGCCGTGGCCTCGCCGATGCCGCTGGCCGCTCCGGTGATGACGGCACGGTTTCCCTCAAGACGACCCATTGCGTCCCCTCTCCAATCGTGGCCGCATCGTGGCACGCCCCCGGGTGAGCGTCAACGGCAATTGCCCGCGTGGCCTGGCGCCTCCGGGCGGGATTCGACAGGGTTGCGTGCGCTGGCCGACGTCGCCCGCTTCAGCCGCGTGGGCATGGGCCACCGAGCGGAGATGATTGCCGATAGGTTGAGCCGAAATAGGTATTGATTCTCGGCGACCGAGGAGCACGAAGCGATGGAGAATGCCGACACGGTCGTCGAGTCGTCGACGACACCCGAGTACTTCGACGTTGTCGTGGTCGGCGCGGGCATTTCGGGCATCGACGCCGCCTATCACCTCACGACCCACAGCCCGCAAAAGTCCTTCGTCGTCCTCGACGCCCTCGAGAGTTTCGGCGGGACCTGGCGCACGCACAAGTACCCCGGCGTTCGCTCCGACAGCGACCTCTACACGTTCGGGTACGGGTTCAAACCCTGGACCAACGCCCCCATCGCGAGTGCGGAGCAGATCCTGTCGTATCTCGGCGAAGTCATCGATGACAATGACCTGGCGGGCCACTTCCGCTACCGCCACTCGATCCACTCGGCGTCGTGGTCGAGCGACGAGAACGCCTGGACGCTCTTGGCGACCGACGAAGCCACCGGCACACCCCGGCGCTTCACCACGAATTTCTCTGGATGTGCCAGGGCTATTACCGCCACGCCGAGGGATATACGCCAAAATGGCCCGGACTCGAGCGATTCGGTGGGCAGGTGGTCCACCCTCAGCAGTGGCCTGACGACCTCGTGCTGGCTGACCGTGAGGTCGTGGTCATTGGGTCGGGGGCGACCGCGGCCACGTTGATACCGGCCATCGCGGACGACTGTGCCCACGTCACGATGCTCCAGCGCTCGCCGACGTATTTCTTCGCCCGACCCAACACCGATGAAGTGGTCGACCTCCTCCGCAGCCTCGAGATCCCCGACGAATGGATCCATGAGATCGCGCGGCGCAAGACCTTGGCTGAGCAAGAACTGATCCACAATTTGTCCTTTGACGACCCCGATCTCATCAAGGGGGAACTGATCAAGATGGTCAGCGACCTCTTGCCTCGTGACTACGACGTCGCCACCCATTTCACCCCCCGCTATCTTCCTTGGCGCCAACGCATCGCCTTGGTCCCCAACGGCGACCTGTTCGCCGCCATTTCCGCGGGCAAGGTCACCGTGGTGACCGACGAGATCGAGTCGTTCACCGAGACGGGGATCGAATTGAAGTCGGGACCCTCGCTGCGCGCCGATGTCGTGGTCACCGCGACCGGCTTCAATCTCTCGATGCTCGGCGACATTGCTTTCAGTGTCGACGGCGAGGCGGTGGACTTCGCGCAATGCGTGACGTATCGGGGAATGATGTTCACCGGGGTGCCCAACATGCTCTGGGTGTTCGGCTATTTCCGGGCATCGTGGACGCTGCGGGCCGATTTGGCCTGTGCCTTTACCATCCGCTTGCTCGATCACCTCACCGAACTCGGCGCGACGAAAGTGACCCCGTCGCTGCGCGAGGCCGATGCCGCCATGGCGCTCCTCGAATGGGTCGATCCCGAGGACTTCAACCCCGGCTACTTCGTGCGCTCCAAGCACCTGATGCCCAAGCGGGGGGAGAAGCCCGAATGGCAGCACAGCCAGAATTACTGGGTCGAGCGGGACATCCTCCCGGGTGCCGACCTCGACGACGGCTGCCTGGTCTATGAGTAACCCTCTTGCCCGGCAGGTCGAATCAGCGCGCCGCGATGACCAATTCGCCGAATCGCTCGATGGTCTCGACGGCATGGTCGAGCGAGTCGCCCGGGATGGCGACCCCCGACCACGTGACCCCGAGAGCGGACAGTTCGCCTGACGCCTCGAGATAGGCGTCCGGATCGAAGGCGTCCGACGCCGGGTTTCCGCCCGCGGTGGTGCCGAACGCCACGTCGATCTCGGAGCGGTCCCGGCCGGCTTCTTCGATGAAGCCCCAGAGCTCGTCGAGCATCGAGCGCAGGTCATCCATCGTCTCGAGCGGGGGTGACTTGGTCGTCTGCGACAAGACGCGCGGGGCGGGGAATGGACTCCACCCGTTGGCGTAGCGGGCCACCCGGCGCCGGCTCAAGCGGCTATTGCCGCCGATCCAGATGGGCGGATGGGGATCTGGCTTGGGGTTGGCGGTCTGTCCCTTGGCCGTAAAGGAGAGTCCTTCGTGGGCGAAGTCGTCCTGGCTCCATGCGCCGAGGATCACTTCGATCGCTTCGTCGAAGAGCGCGTTGCGTTGTTCGAAGTCCACTCCGAGCGCCTTGTACTCGCCGCGCATGTACCCCGTGGCGACGGCGAGGGTGAATCGCCCGCCCGAGAGTGCATCAAGGGTGGCCGCGGCCTTGGCCACCAAGAACGGGTTGCGATAGGGCAACACCAAGATGTTCGGGATCAGTCGGAGTCGATCGGTCACGGCCGCGCAAAAGGCCAAGGCCGTGAAGGGATCGAGTGCGTCGTGGCCCCCGGCTTTGAGCCAGCGCTCAGTCGGCGCCGGGTGGTCGGTGAAACCAACGCCGCTGAACCCGGCCGCTTCGGCGGCGACGCAGAACCGGGTGACGGCCGACTTGGTCAAGAACTCGGGATTGTGCGGGTGTGCGACGAGGGGATAGGTGACCCAGAAATTCATGGCGTGACCATAACGCCGCCCGGGCGTCGCGGGGAATTGCTGCGGTCGCCGGCGCGGACGGCTGACCGCAATGATGGTGGCGTGCCGACGCCCGCCAATCGCACCTTTGTCGGCTATGCGCTGGCCGGGTTTGTGGGCATTGCCCTGATCGGGGTCGGCGCAATGCAGCGGTCTTCGCCCTTTGCCTCGCACATCGAGGGTGCGTGGCCTCTCGAACTGCGAACCGAGGGGTTTCCCGAACGCTGGGTCGGCCTGTTGTTGGTCTACGCCGGCGTGGTGGTCCTTGTTGGCGCGTGGTACGGGCTGAGCATTGTGGGTGCGGGGCGGCCGATGCGCCATCTCGGTGCGGTATTGGCCGCGTGGACGGTGCCCTTGTTCGTCATGCCCCCACTCTTCAGCCGAGACGTCTACGCCTACGCCGCCCTCGGGCAACTGACCTCGCGGGGGGCCAATCCCTACCGGTCGAGCCCGACCCAGCTGCACGACCCGTCATTCCTGCACTTCGTCGATCCGCTCTGGCAAAGTGCCCACGCGCCCTACGGGCCGCTGTTCATGGACATCGGCCGGGCCACGGCGGCGGGAGCCGGACCCAGCATCTTTGCGGCCGTAGAGGGATACCGCCTCGTCGCCCTCGTCGGGATCGCGCTGCTCGCAGTGTCGATACCGACGTTGGCGCGCGCGCTTGGTCAGCCGCCGAGCGTCGCGTTCGTCCTCGCCGTCCTCAACCCGCTGGTTCTGCTCTCCCTCGTGGCCGGCGCGCACAACGACGCCTTGATGCTGGGCCTCTTGGTGGCCGGGGTCGCCCTGGCCACGCGCGGACACCCGGTCCTTGGGATCATGGCGTGCGCGCTGGCGGCGGAGGTCAAGATTCCCGGATTGATCGGCGTGGTCTTCATTGGTTGGGCCTGGGCCGGCGCCGGTGCCCCGGTCCTTCGCCGCGCCCGGTTCGTCGCCACCGCGGTCCTGATCGGCGGTGTCGTCATGGTGGCGGTCAGCGAGGTGTCGGGGCTCGGATGGGGCTGGTTATCCAACCTGAGCGACCCGGGCACCGTGGTGTCGTGGCTCGACCCCGCCACCGCCGTCGGGTTAGCCGCATCGCACCTCGCCCATGGGCTCGGGGCGACCGGCTCGGCGCATCCCTTCGTCGTCGTCGCCCGCGTCCTTTGTCTCGTGGCGGCGGCGGTGATCGCCGTGGTGATGCTCGTTCGTTCCGAGCGCTACGGATTGGCCCGATCGCTCGGCGTCGCATTGCTGGCCGTCGTCTTTTTGGGACCGATCGTGTGGCCGTGGTACGAGACATGGGGAATCGTCTTTTTGGCCCTGGTCGACGCTCGCTGGGCGCGCCGGCTCCTCTACGTGCTCACCGCACTCGGGTGCGTCGCAACGGTCCCCGCCCACATCGGCGTGAACGCGGCCGAGGCCGTAATCATGTTGGTGATTCTCGCTGTGCTCGGCGTGGCCATGGCTATGGCGCTGGCCAAGACCCGAGCCGCGTCACTCGGCGCGCGCTCGGGCGAGTTGGTGGCGCAGCGCTGACGACGACCACACCCGGGACCTCGAGCGCGATCCTCGGCAGGAGCGGCCCGACGTTGCGAGCCGCAGCACAACCGAACCAGACGCCTGAGCCGTACGCGAGGTCATCGGCCACATGGAGGGCGCTGTAGCGCACCGGATCGAGTGTCCGCGGTTCGCGCCACCAGTCACTCAGGGCGGGTGCCACCAGCGCCAGGGCGGCGATGCGGCGGGTCCGCCGGTGGGCCAGGCCGACTGCGAGCGCAGGTGCCCAGGCCCGCACCACGCCATTGAGGGCGGGTGGCGCCGAGGCGATGGTGCCACCCCCGGCGATGGAGGTGGCCACCTTGAGCGGTTGGTCGACCAGGCCGACGAGCCGGTGGCGCAGCACACCGATCGACGTGGCGAGGGTGGCCGTGGCGAAGAGGGGACGCCGCGCCGCCAGGAGTCCCCAGGTCGCCGCGGTCCATATTGAGGTACGCAAGGGGGCGAGGTCGCCCGGGTGCCGGCGGGCCAGGGGACCGGCGGTGGTGCCGTAGTAGGCCCGCCGCCCCAGCCACGAGCGAAGTGTCGTTGGCCCTTTGTGGGCCACCGTCGACGAGGGGACATAGCGCACGTCCCACCCGGCGGCCACGAGCCGCCAGACCAGGTCGACGTCCTCTCCGGCCCGCAGGCTCGGATCGAAGAGGGGGCCGCGCACGACGCCGCTGCGCACAATGAGGGCCGCGCTCGGGACGAAGCCGATGGCGTTGCCCGGGCGCACCAGTCCTTCGTCGGGCCCACGATCGAGCGAGCCGTGCCCATCGCCATAACGAGTCAGCCAATTCGGCCGGTCCACCGGCGCCGCCACGACACGCGGGGCCACGGCGGCAACCACCGGATCGTCGAAGTGCCCGAGGAGCGGGGCCAGCCAGTCCCCGCGCACCGAGCAGTCCGAATCAATGAAGGCCACCAGCGGTGTCGCCACCTCGTCGAACCCGGCGTTGCGTGCACCCGACGGTCCGACATTGCTCGAAAGCGTGATGCAGCGTGCATTGAACGCCCGGGCGATGTCTTCGGTCGCCGCCGGGTCGTCCGAGGCATCGTCGACCACGATGCAGGTCAGGCCGGCCAGGCCTTCGAGCAGGGCCCCGAGCTCGTTGGGGCGGTCCCTGACCGGGATCACGACGGTGACGTCGCCAACCCCGTAGGTCGCTTCGGTCGGTGAGGCATTGGCGACGCCCGCCGCAACGAGACGTCGGGCCAGAAGCTGTTCGGACCGGCGGGACCCGACGGTGGCGCCGCGGTGCCATCGCGCCACCACGCCCTGTGCTCGCGCTGAGAGTCGAAGCAGTCGAAGTGGGCTCCCGCCCATGAGGACTCTTCCATTGTCCAAGCGCCTCGCGGCGGGATTGAGCTTGACCGAAAAGGTGCTCGGGAGGGGCGTGGCCGCGGCGACCGGCGCGACGAGCAGCGGAGCCGGCTGCGTGGCTTCCTGCCCGCTTCGAGTCTTCACCGGGCAATCTTGGCAGGAGAAGGCAGCCTCGACGCCCGAGATAGGCTGGCGCCAGACCTGGAGGAGCCCATGACCTTGGCCGAGGACACACACGTAGACGACACCGATGACCTGGTCGAAGAGGATGTCGATGATCTGTTGGTCGAAGAAGTGTCGATCGACGGCATGTGCGGTGTCTATTGAGCGTGACCGAGGAACGGTCGGCCCCGCCGCCTGATTCCTTCGCGTCCGATCGGGCGTGGCGGCTCCACCCAAAGGTCTCATTGCGTGATGAATCGTTCGGCGCGCTGGCCTACCACTTCGACACCCGGCGGCTCTTGTTTCTCAAGTCCCGCCCGCTCGTCAATCTGGTGGCGCAGCTCGAGCACTACGACAGTGCGGATGCCGCAGTGGCTGCCCTGATCCCTCCAGAAGAGCAAGCTCAGTACCGCCGGGCCTTGGCTCGATTGGCCCGATCCGAGGTGATCGATGTCGCTTGATCTGGTGTCCGGCGCTGCTCCCGAGTCCCTCCCGCTGCGCCAACAATTCACGCGCGGCCTCGATGCCCCGATCTGTCTGACCTGGGAGTTGACGTACGCCTGCAACTTGGCCTGCGTCCACTGCCTGAGCTCGTCTGGTCGCCGTGACCCCGCAGAGCTCACGCCGACCGAGGCCCGTCGCATCGTCGACGAGTTGGCCGACATGAAGGTGTTCTACGTGAACATCGGGGGCGGTGAGCCCATGCTCCGACCCGATTTCTTCGATTTGGTGTCCTACGCCGTCGAGCACAAAGTGGGGGTCAAGTTCTCGACCAACGGAACCCGCCTGACCAAGGAGCGGGCCCTGCGTCTCGCCGCCATGGACTACGTCGATGTCCAGATCAGCATCGACGGGGCGTTGGCGTCGACCAATGACGCCGTGCGCGGGGACGGCTCCTTCCTCGCCGCCCGGGCCGCCATGGAGAATCTGGCCGCGGCCAATTTCGGGCAGTTCAAGATCAGTGTCGTGGTGACCCGGGAGAACGTGAGCCAGCTTGACCAGTTCGCCGACATCGCCGCCGGTTACGGGGCACAGTTGCGCTTGACCCGGTTCCGCCCCTCGGGGCGCGGGGCGCAGACCTGGGAGGCACTCCACCCGACCGCCGCACAGCAGCGGACGCTGTATTACTGGCTGCGTGACCACCCCGAGGTGTTGACGGGCGACTCGTTCTTCCACCTCTCGGCACTCGGTGATCCACTCGACGGACTCAACTTGTGCGGGGCGGGACGTGTGGTCTGCCTGATCGACCCGGTCGGCGACGTCTACGCCTGCCCCTTCGTGATCGATAAGGAATTTCTGGCCGGCAACGTCCGCGCGGCGGGGGGATTCTCCGAGGTCTGGCGCAACAGCGATCTGTTCGAGTCGCTGCGTGAACCACACAGCGCGGGAGCCTGTGCCTCGTGCGGTTCCTACGATGCCTGCCAGGGCGGGTGCATGGCGGCGAAGTTCTTCACCGGAATTCCCCTCGACGGACCGGATCCAGAGTGTGTCCTCGGCCACGGCGAGACCGCTCTGGCCGCCCGGTCGAGCGACGCGGCCCCCGCCAGCTCGATCGGCCACTCCAAGGTCGATGGCACTGGCACGCCTCTCCCGGTTCCCACCCCGGTCCGGTTCCGCACCTCGGCCCGGGTCTAGGGACGTGGACAGGCATGCTGCTCGAAAGTGCCACTTGGCCTGAGATCGAAGCCCAAGGCGGCACCGCGCTGGTGGTGGTGCCCTTGGGCTCGACCGAACAGCACGGTCCCCATCTCCCGCTCGACACCGACACCCGGATCGCCACCGAGCTGGCCGAGCGCCTTTGCCGGGTCCGCAGCGATGTGGTGCAGGCCCCGGCGCTCCCTTACGGGGCCAGCGGCGAACACTCGGCCTTTCCGGGCACGCTGCTGATCAACCACGACGTCCTGGCCAGCGTCGTGATCGAGCTGGTCCGCTCCGCCCGCGGTGCCTTCGGCGGGGTCATCGTGATCTCGGGCCACGGGGGCAACGGCCCGGGTCTGGCCGTCGCCGCAGAGCGCTGTGCGGCCGACGGCGACCCCTTGTTGATCTGGAAGCCGTCGGTGGCTTCGGGCGACGCCCACGCCGGAAGAACCGAGACGTCCCTCATGTTGGCCATCGACCCGGCCACGGTGCACATTGAGCGGGCGCAAGCCGGTCGCACCGAAGCGCTTCGGGAGCTGATGGCGCAGTTGCGCACCCACGGCGTGAGGCCGGTATCGTCCAACGGAGTGCTGGGCGATCCCAATGGAGCGAGCGCGGCCGAAGGCCGCGGCCTCCTCGAGTCCATGACCGCCGACCTGGCCGCCTGCGTCGCCGAGCGGTGGCCCAGCGGGGAGTTGACCACGTGAGCCGAGTGGCGGTGATCACCGGCGCGGCGCGTGGCATCGGTGCGGCAACCGTGGACCGCCTGGTCGCCGAGGACTGGCGGGTCGTCGC
Organism: uncultured Acidimicrobiaceae bacterium; assembly: GCA_963800725.1. Classification (GTDB taxonomy): domain Bacteria; phylum Actinomycetota; class Acidimicrobiia; order Acidimicrobiales; family RAAP-2; genus Bog-473. The sequence continues at coordinate 56,198 of CAWDCE010000033.1, forward strand.
CGTCGACGTCTGCGCAGACGATCCGGTGCTGCGCTACGCGCTGGCGACCCCCAAAGAGCTCGATGCGCTCGGCGAGCGTCACGGGGATCGCGTGCACACCGTGATCGGCGATGTCCGGAGCCGGGCCGACATGGAGCAGGCGGTGCGCGACGCGGTGACGACCTTCGGCGGACTCGACGCGGTGGTTGCCAATGCCGGCGTGCTCTTTGGTGGCCCCGCCCTGTGGGAAACGCCCGACGACTCATGGGACACCCAGTTCGACGTCAACGTCAACGGCGTGCGCCACCTGGCGGCCGCCGCCGTGCCGGTCCTCTTGGCCAACGAGGCGCCGCGCCAGGGCCGCGTGGTGGTGGTGGCGTCGGTGGCGGGCACCAGGGGGTTGCGCCGGATGAGCGGGTACTCGGCCTCCAAGCACGCGGCCATTGGTTTGACCAAGGCGTTGGCGGCGGACTTAGCCGGCACCGGCGTCACCGCGAACGCGGTATGCCCGGGATCGACCAGGACCGCCATCCTCGAAGCGTCGGCGGACGTCTATGGACTGGACTCTGGAGAAGAATTCGCGCACCAACAGTTAGCCGAGCGTCTACTCGAACCAAGCGAACCGGCCGCGCTGATCGCCTGGCTGTGTGGGCGCGAGTCGGGCGGGATCACCGGTGCCGCCCTTTTCGTCGACGGTGGCTTCACGACCTCATAAGGAGTGGTTGACATGGCAGTGTGCACGCACCTCGATCAGATCAGCGACATCGAACCCCAAACGCCCACGGGCTGCACGGCCTGCCTGGCCATCGGGGGCACGTGGGTGCACCTTCGATTGTGCCTGAGTTGCGGGTTCGTCGGATGCTGCGACGATTCACCCAATCGCCACGCCACCGCGCACTTCCATGAGGTGCACCATCCCTTGATCCAGTCGTTCGAACCCGGCGAGGACTGGATCTGGTGCTTCGTGGACGAAGTGGCAATGGAGCCGTCCTAGGCGCTTGGATCCTTGTGACTCAGCCGCTCTGCCCATAGGTGGTCGAGCGGTCGGTGGTGCGCGACGTACCCACGGCACGTACCGATCGTTCGAGGTCCTTGACCAAGGAGGGGACGCTTTGCCGCGCTGCCGGCGTGGACCGTCGCGTGCAGCGAGTCGGGCCGCTTCTGGCGGTCGAGGTACCAGCCGTTGGCACTGAGCCGCTCGCCGAGGGCGAAGATGTCGAGCGCGTCGGGGTCCTCGGCACCAAAGGCCAAGACGGTCGCGGGCGGGTCGCCGCGCACGGCCAACCCGTCGATCGACTCGATGCCGGTCCGTAACGCCACGGCTGCATCATGAGCGGTGCGCGTGAGGTTCATGTAGCCCTCCACCCCAATGTGCATGAGCGCCGCCCAGGCCGCGGCGATGGGGCCGGCGGGTCTTGTACCGGCCATCGCGGTCGAGGCGTAGAACCCGCCGAGCCAGTCGTTGGTGGCGAAGACCTGATGGCGGGCCAGGTCATGATCGCGGTAGAGGATGACCGAGACCCCCTTGGAGGCGTAGCCGTACTTGTGGACGTCGGCCGACATGGAGGTGACCCCGGGCACGGTGAAGTCGAAGGGCTCGCTGAATCGCCCCAGCCTGGTCAAAAAGGGCAGTAGGAATCCACCCATGCAGGCGTCGACGTGGCACAAAATGCCCCTTTGCGCCGCCAGGTGTGCGATGTCGGTGATCGGGT
>CAWDCE010000034.1:0-21191 GCA_963800725.1 uncultured Acidimicrobiaceae bacterium
TGCCGAGGACCCGTGTTCGGAGGCGATTTTTGGTCACCGCATCGGGCCGGTGCAACGCCAGGTAGGCCACTAGTTCGACGGCCCGACGCGCCCGGTTCTGGGCCAGCGGCTGGCGTAACCCGTCGATTCGAGGTGTCGCGGTGAGGAGCTTGACCTCGACGGCGCCCGGGGTTTCGAGACCGAGGGAGCCGGGGTGCGCTGCGGTTTTTCGCCGCCGTGGGTGACGTCGTCGTTCGATGCCACCCTTGGTGGCGGGCCGGCCGGGGTGGTGGCGGAGACGACGTCGCCGACGACGCCGATGCTGGCATGATCGATGAGGTGGGGCCTCAGTGATTGGCCGAGCGGATGGATGGTGACGCAGCGGCGGTCCACCATGATCGTGACGTCGCTCGACGAAGCGGCGGAGTGCTGTATCGAAGTGGTGACGATCGAGATCCGGCGGCGCTGTGCCAACGGCAATGCGCCCGGGTCGCCGAAGTACAAGATCTTCGGGAATCCACTCGACGCGCTGAGCGGCGTTGACGCTGCGCTCGAGCTCGGTCGCCACTTCGGTCGGGTCTGTGGTGACCACGACCAGTTCGGACCACGCCCAGGCTTCTTGGACAATCCGGGCCGCGTGCCACAAGGCGTCGGCCGCCTCACCAATCAGGGTCAGGCAATCCCCGGGCACGAGCGGCACCAACCACGTGGCGCCGTCGCCTTCACCGACACACAGTGCGATTGGGAGATGCGGCGGACCCCCCGCATCGGTCGAATTTTGGGCCAGGGACGAGTGCCATGTGCGTCCCCCGTGACCGGCGGTAAATCCGAGTGGGGCGACCGAAGTTGGTTCGGCCAGCCAGAACTCAATGCCAGAGGTGTCGACGCGCACGGCCGAGAGGTGGGTTGCAGGATTATCGGCCCCGGGGACCCCGAGCCTTGAAGCCAAGGGCGATTGGCCGATTCGAATGCGGCCAACGCATCGAATCCGCCGCCTTGGTCACCGCGATGTCGGTATCGATGGCAACCGCAGTCGGGGTGTAGGCAAGCGGATCGTTCGACAATTGGCGCAGCAACCGGGTCCGCCGGGACCGACGGGCCAGCGCCGCGCAGCCAAGAGCCCCGAGCCCGAGGACCACGAGCTCGGGAAGCGCGAGGCGCGCTTGGGCGAATCGGCCCTGCCCGGGTCCAACGGCGCGGCGATTTCGTCGAGGGCGACGACGGCGGGCATCTGACCGACCGACGAGGTGGCGTCGGCTGGGGGAGCCGGTGCGCTGAAGGGGGCGCCCAGTGCGCACAGCGTCAAGATGCCCGCGGCGATTCGGGCCCCGAGGCGCTCGGTGAGTGGGGCGCCGTGGGGCTCATCGATACGACCCGCACGCAGGTGGTCCACGACCGAACGAAGGAGCCCGAGGCCACAGGCCGCCCAAGCCACCCAGGCCACCAGCGCGAGACCCGAGACGGTGGTCGTGACGCCCGGCGCCCAGTGCGAACCGAAACGCTCGGCCCAGGGTTCACCGATGGACAGCCACAACACTGCGGGGGTGACCGCAAAGATCACCAACGCGCTGAAGAGCGAACCGAAAAGCGCCAACGCCTTTGGTCGCCGAAGACGATCGGTCGAGTTCGACGGGGGCACCTTCACCGCGGACGCGCCGGTGTCTTGGGCACTGATGGTCAAGGTATAGGCCACAGTGTCGCTCTCGTCTTGGGGTTCGCGAACGTGGCTGCGCAGTTGCCGGCAGGTGCGGGCCAGGTCACCACCACGCTCCCGCGGCCGGTACTGGTGGTCGTGGTGCCCGCGCAGGTGAGCACCAGGGACAAGGTGGTGGACGTCGACCAGATGGCGGTGACCACCAGGGTGCCACTCGAGCTGGCCGGGTAGGTCGCCGAGGCATTCTGTGGTGGCTGCAGGTAGCCAAGATCGACGATCGCGCCCTCGGCGGCACCGGGCGCCGACGAGGTGGTGACGGGGTCGGCGGTCGCCGGGTCACTCGTGGTTGACGGCTGGCCAGCGCGCCGGGGGCGCCCGGGGTGATCGCCGACACCCGCGGCGCCAGCGCGGTCGTGGTGGTCTCGGAAACGGTGTTCGAGCGGCCCATGGGCACCGGCGACCTCGAGGGGGAGTGAGCGACGGCCGGCGCGAGCGCGGTGGTCGGGCGCGAGACGACTCGGCCCGACGAGGAGGTTGCACGTGGTTGCGAGTGCGGTGATGTCGCGACAACGAGGGCCATCAACGCGAGTGACACGGCAAGGACGATCCACCAGTGCGGCCAGTCGCGTCGACGACGGCTGGTGTGATGATCGCCGTGACCACCATGGCGAACATCCATCGGGTGACCATAGGCATGGGGTGACGCGCTCCGGTACGCGGCCCTACACGCACAGTTGGCGCTGCCCTCGGTCGCGCCGGGCATAGAGGGCCCGACGGTCCCGTCCGGTCGCGGCCGCCAAATTCGGAGATGGAGTACCCCAACACGTGTTGGGCGTAGACCACCGCCACGTCGTCTCTATGGGCACCGCTGCGATGGAGCGCGACCAAAGACCGGGTGAGCTCCTCGAGTGCGGACTCCGAGCTGGTCGAAGAGGCTTGAGGCATCTCGGGCGTCAGCGCAACGGTGCGTCGGCGCACATCGCGTTCCTTGAAAAGTTGGCGCCGGATGCGACAGCGTGCCGCAGACAGCAGGTCGAGGACCGCGTAGGGTCGGTCTTGGCCGGCCCAGTCCGAGATGACCTCGAAGGTCACCGAGATCAGCTCGGTGAAGAATGAGCTGGCGTCCTGCCAAGCGGCCCTCGGCCCCAGCGCAGACGTGCAGCGATGTGCAACATGCCCGGAATCAACGCCTGTAACAAGATGCGCGGGACCAACGGATCGGCCGCGGCTTCGCGCAGCAGGACCCGCACCACGGCCGCTGCTTGTTCGCGTTCGGCGGTGCCGTGGGCAGCGGCCATCACGACGAGAAGGTCGAAGGGTGTCGGGCACCGATCCGCACCGCCCGGTGCGGCACCGTGGACGAGGTCCGCCAACGAGGGGTCGCGCTCTGTGACGAGGTGCAACACCTCGATCGCTCTTCGGCTGCGCCCGAGGGTGTGCCATTCGGCGTTCATTTGGTCAATCGCGGCGATTCGCAGGCGGGTGAGTGTCATGGTCGAGACGGTGACCGGTGATGGTCCCCCGATCGCTCCCACCGCCCCGGGCCAGGACCTCTTGGTGCCGCAAATCCGCCCGTGTCCCCGCCGGAGATAACCTCCCGCGATGGATATCGAGCAGTTCTACGACGGCGACCCCCGACGACGGCCTTCGGCCGAGGTCGAATTCGGCACCGAATGGAAGGACGTCCACGACACTCGTTACGAGCTGAACTGGATTGAGGACACCGGCGAGCTCTACGTCATGCGCGGGCCCGTACCTCACATCAGCCAAGATCCATTCGGCGGTCAGCGCTACTCGATCACCGACGATCAAGAGCAGAAGATGACCGTCCACGTCGTGGCCCAAATTGGCGACCTCGACACCGTGCACCAGATCCTCGACGGTTGGCCCGCCGCGATGGCGGCCGACGGCGGGGCTGAGTGGTTAGCCGAGCGCCTGCGCTCGGCCGGGGTGTTGATCGTGCCCGAACCGCTCGAAGACGACTGAGGGCTGAGTCCGGCTCAGCCGGGGGGCGGCAGTTCGAGGAGCGTGGCCAGAAGCTGGGTGGCCAGGTTGTTGGTGGCCATGTCCGAGTCGCTGGGCAAGGTCTCTGAGTCCATCGAAAGTTCGGCCAGGCGCACCATGATGGCGGCGAAGCGGAATCCCGAGAAGATCTCGTAGAAGAAGACGTCCTTCATTTCGCGCCCCAAGAGGTCCTCGTAGCGGGCGATCGTCTCTTCATGTGACGCAAAACCCGGGGGCCGTGGCACCCCGAGACCCTCGGCGAACTGGCGGTTGAAGTACAGCCACCAGCCCAGATCCATTTCGGGTTGCCCGAGCGAGGCCATCTCCCAGTCAATGACCGCGGCGCACTTGAAATCTCGCCAGATCATGTTGCCGATGCGACTGTCGCCCCAGTTGAGCACGACCTCGCCGGTTTCGTCCGGTTGGTGCTCGACCAGCCACTTCCAGGTGGCTTCGAGGGTGGGGTGCGCAGTGCCCTTGGCGGCCCAGTCCAAGAAGGCCCGGTAGTAGGACATCTGCTGGCCAATACCGGGTCGGCCGTGCTCGGGCCGGTCCAGCCACCCGAGGTCGAGGGCCTTCCAATCGGCCCGGTGGACCTGGGCCATGGCGTCGAGGCCGCTCCACCACATCGTCTCTTGCTGTGCCTCGGTGGCGTCTTTGACCCAGCCGTCCATTGTGTAGGGCAGGTTGTCGGCCGGGACGTCACCTTCGACGTGGTCCATCGTGAAGAACGGGACACCGAGATATTGGGGGTCCTCTTCGTACCAACCGAGGGTGGGGAGTGGGACACCGGTATTTCCGTCGGCCAGGGTCCGCATCACGCGGTACTGGGTGTCGAAGTGTGCATCCATGAACAAGAGATGCTTTGTCGGGGCCACCCGAACCACGAGGCGCTTCTCGCTGGTCGTGGTACCGGCCGTGGTGCGGGTGCGGCACAAGATGGTCTCGTTGGAGAACCCGTTGGAGCCCGGAGCCTGCACGTCGAAGACCTCGGGCTTGGCGTCGGCCCCGAGTTTGGTGCGCAACCAGGTGGACAAGACGGAGGCGACGTGTTCGGGGTCGCGTTGTGCGATATCGGGCATGGGGCGCGAGTTTACGCAGACCCCGGGTGGACCAGGCGGGCCGCTAACGTCGGCGACCATGCAGGTGGTGGTGGAACTCCCAGGTGGTCGCACCGAACTCACGGGGCCCGACGACTTCAGCGGGTTCTCGGTGGCGGTGCTCGGGGAGGGGACACAAAAGGACCTGGCCGCGGCGGTTGCGGCGTCGGGACTCGGCCGCATGGGGATCGACGGGGCGCACGTCGTGGTTTTGCCCGCCGCACTGCGCCGACTGGCCCGAGATGGCGTCGATGCGGCGTGGGAGGCTGGATTCGAGGCCATGTGCGCCTACGCCCGCACCAAGGGCTGGATCGAAGACGACGGCGCCATCTTGGCCCACGTGGAGTGGCGGCTCTCGGCTCCTTGAAGCGCCGCGAGCGGGGCCCGCCGGCTCGATTGGCTAGCCTGTGGTCCAGCCTGTGCAACGCTGTACAAGGCGCTCAGTGAGCAAAAGAGCGGGGCCGCAGACGGGTGGCCCCCGGACCCAGGGAGGGTGCATGGCGATTCACAGCTACGACCGCTTGTTCATTGGCGGTGACTGGATTGCTCCCGAAGGGACCGACACCATCGAAGTGATCTCGCCCATGACCGAAGAAGTCGTCGGTCACGTCCCCGACGGGACCGAGGCCGACATCGACAAGGCCGTAGCCGCGGCCCGAACAGCCTTCGACCGAGGCCCTTGGCCCCGCATGACCCCCCAAGAACGCGGTGGCGATCTTGACCAAGGTGGCCGAGCAGGTCACCGCCGAGATGGGTGACATGGCGAGCATCATCACCGAGGAGATGGGCGCACCTATCACCTTCGCCACTCTCGGCCAGGTGCTGGCCCCGACGATGATCTTCAACTACTACGCGGATCTCGCCGCCACCTACGCGTTCGACGAGGTGCGCGCCGGCCTGTTGAATCCCCAGGTCCTGGTGACCAAGCAGCCCGTCGGCGTGGTCGGCGCCATCGCGCCGTGGAACGTGCCGCTGTTCATCGCTGCGGCGAAGTTGGCCCCGTCGCTGGTCGCTGGTTGCACGGTCGTCTTCAAGCCGGCCCCAGAGACCCCCTTCGACGCCTTCCGCCTCGCCGAGATCTTCAGCGAGGCCGGCCTCCCCAAGGGCGTGCTCTCGGTCGTCCCCGCCGGGCGCGAGGTCAGCGAGCACCTCGTGACCCACCCGGGCGTCGACAAGATCTCCTTTACCGGATCCGGGGTTGGGGGCAAGCGCATCGGCGGGCTGTGCGGCGAGCGACTCAAGCGCTGCACCCTCGAGCTCGGCGGCAAGTCGGCCGCCATCATCCTCGACGACGCCGATCTGGCCACCACGATCCCGACGTTGCTCCCGAACTCGATCATGAACAACGGCCAGGCCTGCATCGCCCAGACCCGAATCCTTGCCCCCCGCTCGCGCTATGACGAGGTGGTCGACGCGGTGGTTGCGGGCGTGTCCGCCATGGTCGTTGGCGATCCCATGGACCCGGCCACCGAAGTGGGCCCGGTCGTCGCCGAGCGCCAGCGGACCCGCATCGAGGGCTACCTCGACAGCGGACGCGAAGAGGGGGCGACGGTGGCCCTCGGCGGTGGACGCCCGAGCAGCCAATCCAAGGGCTGGTTCGTCGAGCCGACGGTGTTCACCCAGGTCGACAACAAGATGAAGATCGCCCAAGAGGAGATCTTCGGTCCGGTGCTGGTCGTCATCCCCTACGACGGCGACGACCAGGCGGTCGAGATCGCCAACGATTCGAACTACGGGCTCTGCGGTTCGGTATGGACGGGCGACAATGACCGTGGTCTCGGCGTGGCCCGCCAGGTCCGCACCGGGACCTACATGCTCAATGCCCCGGTGCCCATCGACTTCACCGCACCGTTCGGTGGCTTCAAGGAGTCCGGTGTCGGCCGTGAATTTCGGACCAGAGGGCCTCGAGTCGTTCTTGGAGATGAAGTCGATCGCCATCCCCGCCGACTACGACCCCGGCGTCTAAGGCAACGCCACCGACTGGCGCACCGGCACTTCGGTGACGCCTGGGTAATGGTCAGGAAAGTCCCGTGCTCGAGTGGAGTGGCAGGGACGGCGAGACGTAGCCCGAGATGACGTCGCCGTGTCCCGCCACGTCGCCGAACGCCTGGGCGTGGCCGACCTCCACCACGCTGTAACCGGTGCGGTCGCCGTCGCCGTTGATGACGTTGGGTGCGTTTGGTTTGGCCGACGCACTGGTGACGATGGCCACGTGCTGGGCGGTGACCTCCTTGGCGTTGAGCCCGTAGACCGCAACATCGCCGGGCTCGGGCGTGTAGTGCGCACCGACGGGATGCCATGTCCCGTGGTCGACGCCCCAGACGTAGAAGCTGGCGGAGTCCGAGTTGAGGTAGTTCGGGGCCAACTCGTAGTCGACGTCGGCGCCGGCCTTCTGCCACGCCCACGCGGCGAAGTCGGCGCACCACTCCTCTGAGCGATTCTCGTTGCCGCAGACGTCGGCGCCGGCGTGCCAGTAGGCGCTGAACTTGTTGCAATAGCTATCCGACGGGTTGGTGCGGTAGCCGATCTGGGTGGTCGCAATGCTCACCACGCGTGCGCGAATCAGGTCGAGGGCGGTCGGGGGTGGCGAGTTCTTCGTCTTCGTCAGTCCGTAGGCCGCGGCCGCAATGATGGCGAGCAGGATCACCACGGCGACGAAGCGCCTCCGGCGGACCTGGGCCCGGCGCGAACTGGGAGCCGTCCTCCCTTGGAGCGGGGCGGTGGGGGGCGAGAAGGACTCAGAAGCCTCCACAGTATTGCCGCCCTGGTGCAATTCGTCGGCAATCGCGCACGTCGCGTACCGGGCCGACGATGTGGCGCCCCTTAGGGACTCGGTGACTTGGGGTTGACGTTCTGGGGCACCGTCGTTGCAGGCCCTCCGTTCGATGGACCCTGGTTCGGGTTCACATTCGGGTTGGCATCAGCGGCGACGCATTGGGCCCGCAGTGCCGGGACGATATGAGCTTCGCCGACGAGCGGTTCTTCCGAGATGGTGGTCATCAAGGAATTCCACGATCCGTCGGCCGAGTTGGCGTGGGCGGCAATCGGCAGGGCGACGCGCAGCTGGGATTCGGCCTGGTTCAGCAACTGGGCCGAGCGTGACGACGACGTGCCGGGCACCTCCGCCGCCGCAAACTCGGCCAAGGACCGCTCCACGTGCACGCAGGCCTGTCGGGCCAGCACTTGCGCGTTGTTCGAATCACACGCACTGAGGGTGAGGGCGAGACCCACCGCGACCGCACTCAAGGAGAGCAGCCGGCGGTGCCGCACCTCAGCGGAGCCAGGCGTCGGCAGACTCGAGGAGATAGCGGCTGACGCCGAGCGCACGCGATCGAAGACGTCACAGAGGAGTTCTTCGCCCCCGAGGACCCGGGCCAAGGAGACTGGGTGGCGGGCCACGATGGACAGCCGGCGTTCCGAGCCGTCGGTGGCATTGGCGAACGAATCGATGGCCGAGACTTCGAGCGGCAGTTCAATCCCACCGACGCCGGCCAGGTCGATGGCGAGGCGCAAGAGATCGGGGCCGCTCGGCAACGGGGGGAGGGCCCAGGTGAAGGTGAGGGGGAAGTGGAATTCGTCCGGCGGCTCCTCCTCGTCGGTGAGGAGCACTACGGCATCTTCGAACGAGAGCAGGACCCGGGGGTCGACATCGAGCGCCAAGTGGAGGTCGAGCGGACCGCCGCATCCCTCTTCGGGATGCAGATCCACCTCCCAGACCTGGCGCAATGAGTAGGTCTCGACGAAGTGTCGTTCGTCATGGACATGGAATCCATGATCGACGGAATGGTCTTTGAGGTCGGCTACGTAGCCGGCGACGTCTATGGCTGCCACAGGCGGTACAGCCTAATGGGGGAAGGGTCCACCCAAGGTAGGGTCAGCGCCGTGGATGAGGCCCGCCAACTCGACGTACTCGACGAATGCGTGCTGGCCGTGCGAGAAGCCCTCGATCACTTGGAAGATTGGGGCCCCGCGGGCACCCGGCCGGGGCAATACCGACTCGATCTGGCCGCTGACGCCGCGGCCCTGCCGATCCTCCACGGTGCGGGTTTCGCGGTGCTCTCAGAGGAATCAGGGGTGACCGGGGACCCGACGTCGGGGCTCCTCGCGGTCATCGACCCGGTGGACGGTTCGACCAACGCCCACCGCAAGATCCCCTTCTATGCAACGAGCATCTGCGTGCTCGATGCCGAAGGGCCCCTGGTCGGCCTGGTGGTGAACCAGGCCAGCGGTGTGCGTTACGCGGCGGTGCGCGGCGGGGGGGCCCAGCGCGACGGCATGGACATTGGGGCTTCGCATTGTGGCGAATTGTCTGCGGCGATCGTCGGGATCTCGGGATTTCCCGGTCACCACCCGGGCTGGGGTCAATTCCGAGCACTCGGTGCGGCGTCACTCGAGTTCTGCGCGGTCGCGGACGGGGTGCTCGATGCGTACATGGTGGTCGGACGCTCCACGTTGTTCGGCTGGGACTACCTGGCGGGATTGCTCATCTGCAATGAGGCCGGTGCGGTCGTTGTCGAGCGAGACGGTGCGGATCCCATCGTGCGCGACGACCTACGACGCCGACCGATCGTGGCCGCCACCGCATCGCTGGCGGGGCAACTCTTGGCCGACGACACGTTGTGAGTTCTGAGGGCGCCGCACTGGTGGCGCACAAGACCTGGCGCACGCTCGAACCGCTGCACGGCATGATCTATTTCGTCCCTGAGGCAACCGCGGCCTACGCCGCTCTCGGGATCACCGGCCGTGACGGGTACTTTGCTTCTCGTTCGGCACCGATGGGGGAGGTTTCGGCCGAGGTCGTTGTCTCGACCTTCTTCAATTTCAATCCGGTACTGGTACACCATGCGCTTCCTTCCGTGTGGTCCATCACGACCCCCGACGCGGTGGTATCGGCACGCCTGGCAGCCGTCGACGGTGCCTTGCGGCGCATCATCGGTGACGACGTCATCGAATCCGCCGCAATGGCCCGGGCGGCCGACCTCGCGGTACTGGCTGCTCGGGTCGCAGCACACCACACCGAGGGCCGGGCATTGTGTGGCGCACATTGTGCGCTGGTCTGGCCCGAAGAACCGCATCTGCGCCTCTGGCACGCGCAATCGATCTTGCGCGAGTTCCGCGGCGACGCCCACGTCGCCCTCTTGGTGACGCACGGTCTGTCGGGCCTCGAGTCGTTGATCACCCACGCCGCCACGGGAGAAGTGGCACCCGAGGTGCTGCGTGGCACCCGGGGATGGTCCGAGGCCGAGTGGAATGGCGCGGTCGCCTCTCTGCGAGGACGTGGCTGGCTGAGCGACGACGGGCGACTCAACTTGAGCGGAGAGGGGGCGAGGCGACGCCAGACTATCGAAGAGGCCACCGACGCTCTGTCCGCCGCACCCTATGAAGTGCTGGGCGACGACGGATGTGTCGAGTTGCGCACCTTGTGTCGCCCATGGAGCACGGCGCTGTCTGAAGTCCTGTTTCGCTGAGCGCAGCACTCATGCTCGTCGCAACGAGCCCCCGAGCCGCGCCGCCGGTCCAAGACTCGCTGGTGTCGGACGGAGAAGAGGGGCTCATCTCGGTGGCCTACGCTGGTCGGGTCGAGGCCACAGATGCGACGCAACTGCAGAGGGCATTTAGCTCAGTTGGTTAGAGCGGCTGGTTTACACCCAGCAGGCCGGGGGTTCGAGTCCCTCAATGCCCACCTCGGGGAGGCCGACAGGCAGCTCACACATGCGCGTAGGTGTGGTCTCGACAGGGGCTCTCCGACTCGCCAGGCGTAAGACACCGCTGGCTCTCCAAGCCCCCGTTACGCGCCCTGCTGATCCCCTCAGTCCTTCGTGCCTACACGCCGCTCAGGTCCGAGGACCCAGATTGCTGCGGCTTCGACACCAACAGTTTCCCCTACTCGGAGGGCACCTACGCGGACGCGGACGATTCAGTTCAAGCGGTTCAGTGAACAGTCAGTGCTAACACGCATTGCGACTCAAGGCGTACCACCGAGCTGTCTTATCGCTTTGGCTGGCTGCGTGACTTTTGGGTCAATCGCCAGTGCCTTCCGATACCAGGATATTGCCTGAGAATTCTGATTCGCCAATGCGTAAGCCTGCCCAATGCGATACGGAATGTTGGCATAATGCGCCAGAATCACGGGCTCAAGGGAATCCCACTTAATGGACGTGTAATTTGGAATATGGAGTCGAGCTAACTGCGCTTCATTGTTCGCTTCATCCCTTGTGACCAGAATCGGATGCCCGTCGCGCTCTAAGAAACTGACCAATCCGTCCGGATAGAGGTAGAACTTCCCGTCGAGGCTCTCATCGGGGGGAGGACCCATGAATGCGACCGGCCGGCCCGGATTGGCTCGGATGATGCTCAGGGCGCTCACGTGAGCTGGTACGTGGATCTCACCGTTGTGCCTCAGCACCTCCGGATACCACGACGTCCCGAGGAGCCCGGAGTAGAGGACCGTGACGTCTGGACGGACCCCGGCTGCTGAGGTCATGTAGATCTCGGACGTAGTGGTCTCGTCGCCGGTGGCGAAGAGAATGGCATGGGGTGGAAGCTCTTTCAGAGCGTCGCGTGCAAAGTTGCCCTCCACGTGGTCGTTGCTGACATTGACCGTGGAATAGTTGATCGCGACAATCACGAGCGAAATGGTCAAAACGACGGCCGCTGTTGCAGCAATACCTTTCTTAGGATCAGAAACGAGCGACAACTCAGAGAGCTTCTCGCATATCCACGTGATTCCGAGTCCGACAAGCGGGGCAATGACCACAAGAGGCAGGAGAAAGAACCGCTCAAGTATGAGGTACCCAATTGCAGCCGTTGGATCAAGGTCAAGTAGCGAACATGTAAACCACTCCGGTAACTCCAAAGGCCAACGCTACGAACCAGAAGTACCACCGGAGCCTTCTAAAGGCGTAAACCATTCCTATGACCGAAGAGACTCCAACGACCACGCCGATTGCGCGAATCATGTAAACCATCCGAACCGCAGCATTACTTCCGGTTGGCCCCTTCGCACCTTGTGAAAGCGGACCCCCGAAATCGTCACGTAGAACCAGCCGCATGAACGAAGAGACAGAGCGAACGTAGTCCCAGTTGATGGGCGAGTGACCGGCTGCAACCAGGGGAACGTAGAGATAGGGGAGGAATCCGCAGAGAAATGCAACAACCGCATACACGATGATCTTGCGCTGTTCATTGAGCTCCCTGCGATGCAACCACAGCATCCAAACGATGGCGGGCATCAGCAGTACCGCCGTCCCCTGGCTAGACACAGCGAGCCCATAGGCGAGTGCTCCGCCCACGATGTACCTACGGTTGGAAGGGTTCTGGTGCCATCTCACCAATAGATAAATGGTCAGAACAACGAGGAGATTATTGAGGGGGAAGATCTCTGCCTGAAGTGACCATCGCCAAAACAAGGGAGTGAACGCCAACGCCAATCCAGCAGTGGCCGCTGGTATTCGAAGATTCACCAGGCGCCAGACGGTTGCGTACACCAGCGCAACTGTTGCAGTCGAACACAAGACTGCCAGGAGGTCGATGCGGAACGCTGTTGAACCCACTGGAAGCCAAGTGAACAAGTAACCAAGGAAGTCGAGTAGGGGAAAACCTGGAGCGTGGGCGATCCCCAATGTCTTGGCTGCGATGAGGAAGTCCGGAGTATCTAAGGTCATCACGTCACGGGCCGCTGTCGCCAAGTAGAGGAGCAGCGCGGCCAAGCTCACGGCGGCACCGACAATGATGGTTCGCCAATCTCGGGTAGGACGTACGAACCCACGCGAGGCGCCAGCACTCGACCCCGCTTGCTCATCAGAATGGTCACCTCTGGAAGTCCCACCAGAACTGGCACCTGGCGCATGTGTCGCTGCGGAAGTAGTCGTACTTACTCGTGCATCTTCACCGGAAGTGGTCGGCGTCGTAGGGCGCTGAGGTGATGTCCTTTTCTGTTTCTTCTTCTTGGCCATCTGTGATCCCTGTCCGGAGTCGTCCACAAGGCGAGGCGCCATTCTTGTTCTAGGTCGTCCGAATTGCTCGGCAGCTAGTTCGACCTCTCCCGCAATAGGCTACGCACGAGGGATTCCAAGAGTAGATAACGTATTCATGAAAGACGGTGTCCCCAAGTTATTGAAGTGAAGTGGTGGCACCCCGCCTGAGTTCTGCCACCCGGTAGGAACTGGGCTCCGACCAAGACAACTCAACACAAGACGGGGATCACCGGATGAATTAGAACGTTGAATCGGCCCTAACTGCCCATCTGTGAAAGAGCATCTCCGCCTGGCCATCAGTGCCAAAGGGGTGCTGGTGCTCACCACGCTCGACGAGTGTTTGCTCTGGGCAGCTCGCTCGAGCGTCTCGGCTTTTGTCGAACTGGGCCACAAGATCCGCATGAACTTCTCGGGCATCGAAGCTGCCATGGTCCACAAGCTTTCCAACGCCCTCACCGAGAGCACGAACACGAGGTTCCGGGTGCTGCACCGCATGACCTTGGGCTTCAAGCAGCCCGAACACTTGATCGCGCTTGCCCTGCTCGACCGCGCTGGCTCCTGCCCGCCCCTGCTTGGTCGGGCGACTGGCTGAACCACCCACGGATGAGGGAGGTGAGCCACATATCGCGATCTCCTCAATCCCCTAAATATGCGTGGCAGGCGCCTACATCGCTGGAAACACCATGAGATACGATTGCCCACCGCGGGTGCTGGCTCAGGGGGAGGCGACAGGACGGTGGGGAAGATCGGACAGGCTCGCCCACCTGAGGTGCAGACCGGACCATCAGTGGGTGCCCAAGGCGAGGGAAAGGCCGACGACGGGGCTTCACCGAGTCACGATGCGAAGGGCACTGGCTTGAACGCGCCTGCGGGTGCACTCGCGGGCACGGGGCAACGCAACGTTGCCCTGGACGGCGTGAGGGGCGTCGGAATTTTATTCGTGATGGCCTACCACTCGCAGCTCGGTTGGGCCAGCGGCGGCTTGATGATGATCGAAACATTCTTCGTCTTGTCAGGATTTCTCATCACCGGATTATTGGTCAAGGAATGGGGAAGATCGGGCACCATCAGATTGGGCAGATTCTGGGCCCGAAGGGCGCGCCGCCTCTTGCCGGCACTCTTACTTCTTCTGGTGGGTATCGGGCTCTTCGCCTGGCTGGTTGCGGCGCCGGATCAGCGGGGGTCCATCCGTACGAGCGCACTATTCACCCTGTTCTACGCCGGCAACTGGCATCAGATTGCTTCGGGTCAATCGTATTTTGCGCTCACGGCCCAGCCGTCACCACTCCTGCACACGTGGACACTGGCCATCGAGGAGCAGTTCTATTTGGTCTGGCCCATCCTTGTCCTCGCCGTATTGCATTTCACCCGACGCCTCCGCCCATTGTTGGTGATAGCCCTCGTTCTGGCCGTCGCGTCGGCCGTATGGATGGCCATCCTCTATCAGCCCGGCGTTGACCCAAGCCGGCTCTATTACGGAACCGATACCCGTGCCCAAGGCGTGCTCATTGGGGCCGCGTTGGCTGTCGCGCTGGCCATGCGCCCGCAGAAGTTCTCCGATTGGGGTCGCCGCTTGGTGGCGGTGCTGGCAGTTCTGGCCGTCGCCGGCATTACCGCGATGTGGTTCGTCTTCCTGTCGAACCCGGGGTTGATCTACCAGGGTGGATTCCTGATCTGCGATGTGTTGTTTGCAATGCTCTTCCTGGGCCTGGTCCAGGCCCCACAGACCGGTGTGGCAAAGGTACTCAGCTGGCGACCTTTGGTCTATATCGGCACCATTTCCTACAGCCTCTACCTGTGGCACTGGCCGGTTGACCTCTGGCTCAACACGGCACGGACCGGACTCACGGGTTGGCCGCTCTTTGGCGTGAGGTCGCTTGTAGCCGGGGTGATCGCGGCGGCATCGACCCGTTGGATCGAGAATCCCATTCGTCTCGGCACCTTCCGACCGTGGAAGAACTGGACCTGGACCATGACGCCGGCCGCCGTGCTGGCCACGGCGGGATTCGTAATGTTGACGACTATTACACCGGCGCCAGCAACCGTACCGCTCCCACCGATTGGCCATGCCCAAACCACGACCACGAGTCAATCCACGACGACGACCACCACCGCCCAAGTGTCCCTTACGGCAGCGGAAACTTCGTTGACTCCGGAATCGTTCTTGCTCCTTGGTGATTCCCAAGCCCGCACTATCGGCATCGGATTACAAGCCGACGCAAAACACTGGAACGTGAAGTTTGACAATCAAGGCAAGGACCTTTGCGATTGGGGCGAGGGTTACCCGCCAAATACACTCGACAGATTCCGCGTGATCCCAAACGTGTCCGACGGTGTCACCAATTTGACGGGCGGTTGCATCAACTGGCAGAAGACGTGGTCCAGGCTTGTCGATGAGCAACACCCCGAAGTTATCGGGCTTTTGATGGGCCGACTCTCGACGTTCGACCACTACTACCAGGGCCACTGGGTACATATTGGCGAGCCAGTCTGGGACAACTATCTCATCTCCGCGATGAACCTCGCCATAAATATTCTGACCTCGCACGGCGCGGCGGTCATACTTATGACCACGCCGTACGTCTCACCGACTGCTATGTCGCAAGGCATCAAATATGTCGGTGACACACCCGGCCGCGTGGACCTCTACAATCGCCTGGTCCGAAAAGTGGCCGCGCAACATCCGGGCAAAGTTACGGTCTATGACTTGAATAAGGAGTTCGCCGTCAATAAGGACGTCTATTCGCCGAATATCGACGGCTACGTGGTACGCAATTCGGATGGCATTCACTTTACGAAGGATGCTGGGGAATTGGCAGGTATCCACCTCTTTCCCATAGTGCGAAGCTTGGCGCAAGCCCGAGCGACTTGAACGTTTCGCTGATGTTTTCTGATCTGCGGCGCCATTGACTTCGCCTGCCTATAGACCTAAGACCGGCTGCTGGGCGGCCTCTTCGACTATGACCGCCTGCGCCTCGGCAGCGACCTCTCGCATCTGGGCAACGAGAGGACGGACCCGGCGATCGCTGGAGATCCACACGTTGTAGAGCGCCGGCTCTTCTTCAGTGAGGCGCTTGTTGACGGTCTTGCCGTCCACTTTGGTAGTGCTTCGGATCTCCCGGGGAGTGATCGTGGCAAGGAGTTCCCAGCAGGGTTGCTGGCCACGAACCTCTGGTCCGTTGTGGTCTATGACCCCCCAGACTCGTTCTGAGCTGCAGCCGGGCCAGCCCTACCCCAGCAAAAGCAGCCAGACGGGTGAGATCGTCGAGAACCCCGACGGCCCGATCGACCGCTGCGTCGGCCCCGACGTACCCGAAGGTCTCGAGTCGAACTAAGTACAACTCGTGCCGAACAAGGGCTGGTTCAATCTGCTCCGCCTCTACTGACCGCTCGATCCATGGTTTGACCAGACTTGGCGACCGGGCGAGTTCGAGTTGATTTGAGTCAAGCCATCGAACTGTAGCGAGAGCCTGATGCAGACCCCATGAACGATATTTCGGGTCCGCTGTGCCGCTGTCCCTACGTCATGGGGTTGCTCGATCGGGCGATGTTCTCTCCTCGCCCGACTTGGGCCAGACCGCCGAGGCACTCGGCCGCACCCGCCAATCGGTGCAACTCAAAGTTGGGCATAAGTGTGGTGCTAGGACACCGAGATACCGGTGGTCTCGTAGACGCCACCAAAGAAGCTGATGGGGTTCACAACATTGGTCCGAGAATTCACAATGAAACAGAAGTCGTGTAATCCGAACTTCGTGATACTTGAGTACGTACCGGGAGCGAGCCCGCCGCCCCAGGTGATTTGATCAGCCGGCTGGACCAGCGGTGATGCCGTGGCCGAGGTCACGTTCGACTGAGATTCATAGGTGCCACACATGAGGTCACCATCAGGAAACGCAAAAGCCGGACTGTTATCGAGAGCGGTGAAGGTCGTCTGTTGAATCGCTCCGCTTGCTTCAACTCCAGCCTTCGTGTCGACGTAGTCCTGGAGCTCTTGTCCCGTTGAGCCGGTCGGCGGCCAATCGTCATTCGGTGGGGGAGACCCGGAGGTGACCATTGCGGTGAAGAAGTCGGCGAGCTGACTGCCGACCACGTTGATGTTGAACTCAATGGGGGGAGCAGCCTCGACGGCTGATGTTTTGAGGTATGTCGAGTCGCCGCTGTAGCGAATCATGTAGGAGACCCGCCACTGGCCGCGGGCTTGCACCTTGGTCAGAACGACCAAGGTGACAAAGGGGGAGTACTCCGAGTCCGTGGGGGCCGGAGTCGATATCTGAGCAAGGAAGGAGAGGGGGTACTGACTTTGAACGGGCACGCTGAACTTGACCGATGAGTGCGGAGTGGTCCACGAGCAACCACACCCCACTGAACCCCCGGCTGTCTTCAAAATGTCCGGGGTGCCATATTTCGCCAGCTCGTCCAACTGGCCCTTCGCAAAGGCCGAATCGAATTTCGGCCAAATGGCGTTGAATGCCTGGAGCGCCTGGGGGACGGTGAGTTGGCGAACGGGTGCTTGGGTAGCTTGGGCACCAGCGGACAGGGCGAACAAAGCGACGACAACCACGGCGGAGCACAAGGTCGTCAGTCGGGCACCCCGACGGCGTCGACACTTGACCATAATCTGAGTATCCACTAGATCCAGACGTTGGGGCATGGGCCGAAGTGCCCACGCAGCCACGGACATCGGAAGTCTCAGTTCGTGGTCATTGACGCCAAGTACCCGCACCGACGGCCCAACACCGAAGTGCTGGTCGAAACCTGAAGGCGCGCCCCGACGTGGTCAAAGTCAGACCTCGAATTCCGATATTTGGCCATCCCGGCTACTCCGTCAATACGGTGTATTCGAGTGGGAGCTCGATCCGAGTCCTATTGACGAGTGTCCCGACTGGCAATGGGGTCATCGACCAACATCGTCTCCACCATGCCCGCGGCGGCCACCCCGGGTATGCGCGTATTTCATACCCCTTCTTCGCTTATGGTTTCCCGCCATGTCTGCAGCTCGAATGCTCTGCGCCTTCTTAGGATGTCTCTCGGTGGCCGTAGTCAACCTCGCTCTCGCGGCGCCGCCCGCGTCGGCATCGCCACCGACCGGAGGCCAGTGGCAGGTGAGCACCACAACTTCGGGAGCGTCCGCCGCTCTTGGCGAACTCATCAATGTTGCATGTCCCAATGATTCGACGTGTGTTGGGGTTGGCGAAAGCGACAACCTCGGGACGATAGGCGTCAGCACCAATGCCGGGTTGAACTGGACCGCCCAGACGGTTCCCCCTGGCGCCAATCAGTATCAGGGGGTCGCCTGTCCGTCAGCCACGACCTGTTTCGCCGCCGGCTCCGAAGGTCAGGGCGGGGGCGCAGTGATCGTCGCTACGACCAACGGGGGAACGACCTGGACAAGCCAGACCGTGCCTTCGCATATTGGTGGACTAGGCGCTTTGAATGGTGTGGCCTGCACATCTACCACCAATTGCTTCGCCGTTGGATCAATCTATGAGGGCATGGCGGGTGACATTGTGGCCACCACTAACGGCGGCGCCACCTGGACCACCCAGACAATCCCTGCGGGCACGCAGACCCTCAATGCCGTGACCTGCCCGGGACCGACGACTTGTTACGCAGTCGGCGAAGGAGCACTTCTCGTAACGACAAACGCCGGGACAACTTGGACGTCCCAGACAATCCCCTCCGGTACTACTGATGTGTTTTACGCCGTGTCCTGCCCGTCCCTTCTGACGTGTTACGCGTCGAGCTACGACGCGGTCATTGCCACCACCAATGGCGGCGCACCATGGACCACATTGGCCACACTTCCCGCCGGGACTGAAGAACTGTCCGGCATTTCATGCCCGTCGGCCTCCCATTGCCTCGCGGTGGGGGAAAGTGCGACTTCAGCCGTCGTCGTCGTGACCACCGATGGCGGGACCATCTGGACCGACCAGGCGATCCCTGCCTCCGTCAGAGGACTTAGTGGGGTGGCCTGTACTTCTGACACCATGTGTCAAGCCGCTGGATTTGTCGGCGGACTCGGCTCCCCTGCCGCCGGGAATCTTGCCACGAGCGATGGGGGGGCAACCTGGGCGATCGGCGCCCTTGGCGGCGCCGGGGGCGGTCCCCTTGTCGGCATTGCTTGTCCCACCACGAATGAATGTTTCGCCACCGGTGGTGGATTTGGTCCGGTCCTCGTCGGCACCATGGACGGAGGGACCACGTGGAACGCCCAAAACGTTCCTTCGGGTATTTCGAGTTTCGTGAGCGTCGCCTGTACGTCGGCCACCACCTGTTATGCCGGTGGTAACCGCGAGCTCTACCGGCGTCATCCTGGCCACCACCGATGGCGGCACCACCTGGACCTCCGAGACGGTCCCTGCTGGAGTCCTCAGTGTGGGCAGCATGGCGTGTCCAACGTCGACATCGTGCTTTGCCGTCTCCCAAACATCCGGCAATCCAGTCGTCATCACCACGAGCGACGCCGGGGCAATCTGGTCGAGTGAAAACTTGCCCGCACAGGTGCAGGCCCACGGAATTGCCTGCCCCACGAGTAGCACCTGCTATGTCGTGGGCCTGGCAACTGGGAGCAACACTGCTGGCGTGATCGCGGTCACCACCAATGCCGGAGCCATGGTCGGGCCAGACCGCGCCCTTTAACGTCGGTCCACTTTCGAGCGTGACCTGCACGTCGGTCACGTCATGTCTCGCCACCGTTGGCAGTACCGGGAATGCCTCAGATGCCATTATCGGCACCAAGGATGGAGGGGCGACTTGGAGTGTCCAAAATGTCCCCGTAACGGCTTCAGATTTGTTCAGTGGCATCACCTGTTCGACGGCTCTCGACTGCTACGCGGTGGGAACCGGCATCAACACCGGTGTTATTGTCGCTTCCGCCGACGGAGGATCCACATGGACGAGTCAGTCGGTTCCCACAGGGAGTGCCGTGCAACTTTCTGCGGTGTCGTGCTCCGCCGCCACCGTCTGTATGGCGGTGGGTGCCGGCGGCAATTCAAGTGGAGTCATTCTCGCTTATGCCGACCCGACCGTATCGACTCCTTCGGTTCCCGTCGGTGCCGAAGGCACCCCGTACTCATTCGCGCTCCAAGCCGCCGGGAGTACCGACCCCTACACCTGGTCGCCGGTTCGGGGTCCCTGCCCGATGGTCTCACGCTGTCGTCGGCAGGTGTGATCTCGGGCACACCGACTCAGGTGCAAGCGACAACCTTTGTGGTGCAGGTCGCTGACCCGGGCGGGAGGACGTCTGACGCCACTTTGTCGCTGCAGGTCGACGGCACCCCGGGCCCCTACAGTCCGCTCCCTCCGGTACGAGCTTGCGACACCCACAGCGGGTAATCCCTCGAACCTCACGGGCGACGGCAGCTCAGTGAGGCTCAAAGATACCCCGCGGGTGTCGCAAGCTCGTACCGGAGGGAGCGGACTGTAGGGGCCCGGGGTGCCATACGACCTGCAGCGACAAAGTGGCGTCAGACTCGTCCTCCCGCCCGGGTCAGCGACCTGGAGCACAAAGGTTGTCGCTTGCACCTGAGTCGGCGTGCCCGAGATCACACCTGCCCAACGACAGCGTGAGACCATCGGGCAGGAAACCAACGCGAGCGACCAGGTGTAGGGGTCGGTGGTCCCAGCAGCTTGGAGCACGAATGAGTACGGGGTGCCTTCGGCACCGACGGGAACCGAAGGAGTCGATACGGTCAGGTAGGCATAAGCAAGAATGACTCCACTTGAAACCTACAGGCACCCACCGCCATACAGACGGTGGCGGCGGAGCACGACACCGCAGAAAGTTGCACGGCACTCCCTGTGGGAACCGACTGACTGGTCCATGTGGATCCTCCGTCGGCGGAAGCGACAATAACACCGGTGTTGATGCCGGTTCGCCCCGTTAGCGGTCGAGAGCCGTCGAACAGGTGATGCCACTGAACAAATCTGAAGCCGCAGACGGGGACATTTTGGACACTCCAAGTCGCCCCTCCATCCTTGGTGTTGATCATGGCATCTCAGGCAAAAACGGTACTGCCAACGGTGGCGAGACATGACGTGACCGACGTGCAGGTCACGCTCGAAAGTGGACCACTTTAAAGGGCACAGTAGGCCCAACCATGGCTCCGGCATCGGTAGTAACCTAGCGATCACGCCAGCAGTGTTGCTCCCAGTTGCCAGGCCCACGACATCAGCTGGTCCTCTCGTGGGGCAGGCAATTCCGTGGGCCTGCACCTGTGCCGCAAGTTTTCACTCGACCAGCATACAGGCGGTTGGTGATGACGACTGGATTGCCGGGATGTTTGGGAGACGGCAAAGCACGATGTCGACGTTGGACACGGGAGTGCTGGGGGAGCTGGAGGACTTCCGGCGGGGCCCGTCTCAAGAAGTCCCAGGTACCATCGGTGGTGGCCAGGATGACGCCGGTAGAAGCCGCGGTTTGACCACCGGCATAAGCATTTGGTGGCCGACGTACAGGCGACGCTCACGAAACTCGAA
>CAWDCE010000035.1:0-128078 GCA_963800725.1 uncultured Acidimicrobiaceae bacterium
CCGTTGCCCGGGCATCTCTTGGTTACCGCGTTCCCGTTCTTGCACCGTGCGCTGCCGTTGGCCGTCGGGGTGATTGGCGGCGCGATCTTGGCTTGGCACCTGTGGCGCAAGCCCCCCCAAACGACGGCGCAGATCTGCACCTTGGGCGGCGTGGTGATGGCCGTCCTCTTCCTTCTCGCACCGGCCACGCGGATCGGCTACCTGTTGTACCCGATCAACTTTTTCGTGTGGACCTATCTGTTCGCCAAGATCGAAAGGGTCGAAGAGACCGAACCGTTCGAACTCGCCGAACGCGTGCCCGCTTGAGCCGTGGCGCGTCGGGTCAGTCGGGGTCGGGAATCTGGAAGAGCCGCACCATGAACGCGGTTTGCCCGGTCGGCGGCGCCTTGGGACCGAACGTCGTGGCCGAGATCACCGCACCCATCTCCCAATAAAAGCCATCCGAGCCGGCCTTCTTGCCGAGCACCTCGATCGCGCCCCGATTGTGTTGGGCCGGGCCGTCTTCGAAGATCTGCCACCCCTGTGCCTTCATGTCGGCCAGGTAGAAGCTGTGGAGCGCTTCTTGTGAGGCGGTGCTCATCAAGCCGATCTGCGCATCGAACTGGTCGGCCGCTGCGCTGTTGTTTTGGTGGGAGCGGGCGGTTGCGCCGAGGGGAATCGACACCGAGTTCAAGATGTTGGCCGGCGGCTCGCCCGATTTGGTGATGACGCTGAGATCGGGGGCACCGGGGAGGGCCCGCAGCGTGGTTCCGGCGACCACGTGGGTCGCCTTGGAGGTGGTGGTCTGAGTTGCCGGGCCGTTGGTGGCGAAGCCAATGGCGATGAAGCCGCCGACGATGAGCACAGCCAAGGCGAGCACGATGGCGGCGGGGCGCATGCTGTAGCCAGCCGAAGGCGCCGGACGCACTGGTTGGGCGACACTCACCTCACCAGCCTAGGGTGCTCGTGACCCCCCGAAATGGTCGATGGGCCCGTGCCCGGTGCCGAGTGTCCACCCTGAAGCCGCCTCGAGGCCAGCGGTCACGTATTCCTTGGCCGCGGCGATTGCCGAGAGCACATCGCTCCCGAGGGCGAGACGGGCCGCAATGGCCGCCGACAAGGAACATCCCGTTCCATGGTCGTTGCGGGTGGCAACCCGGTCAGATCGCAGCACGGTGATGCCGTCGGGGCCGGCCACCACATCGTGGGCCCGCTGGCGCGAATGGCCCCCTTTGACCACCACGTAGGGGGCACCGAAGCCACGGATCTGCTCCGCGGCGTGCGTCATGGCAGCCAACGTGTCGAGATCGGTCACGTCGCACTTGGTCAGTGCGGCTGCTTCGCGCAGGTTCGGGGTCACCACGAGAGCGTGGGGGATGAGGCGAGAGAGATACGCCTCGATGCCGCCGGGGTCCATGAGCGCGTGGCCGCTCGAGGACACCAGCACCGGGTCGACCACGAGGTTGGGCAATCGACCGACAGCCGCCAGGTCGCCGACCGTACCGACGATGTCGGCGGTGGCCAACATCCCAGTCTTGGTCGCAACGACGGCAAAGTCGTCGAGCACGGTGTCGATCTGGAGGCGCACGAAGTCGGGATCGAGGACGACCACCGCGCGCACGCCGGTGGTGTTTTGGGCGGTGATGGCGGTCAACGCCGTCGTGGCGTGCACCCGGTGGGCGGCGAAGGTCGAGAGATCGGCTTGGACTCCGGCTCCGCCACCCGAATCCGAGCCCGCAATGCTCAATGCGACCGGTGGGGTGGGGCTCACGGCTGCACGTTAGCCAGCGGCCGATCCCGGTCGAGAACGCCAGGGTCCGAACTATCGTGGCCGGGGTGGCCCCCGAACACACAGCGGACCCGGATCCCGGATTGGTCATCGGCGGCGAATCTCTGGCGTCGAGGCTTTTGGTCGGGACCGGAGGCATGACCAGCCTGGCCGCGCTGCGCGCCGCGCTCGATGGCGTCGCGGACCGCCATGGCGACGGTCGCGGTGCGGCGCGTCGAGCACAGCGGACGGAGCGCGCTGCTCGAGCTGTTTTCCGAACTCGGGGTGCGGGTACTGCCCAATACGGCCGGCTGTGCCACGGCCAGTGAAGCGGTGCTCACCGCCAAGCTGGCCCGCGAGGCCTTCGGCACCGACTGGGTGAAACTCGAGGTCATTGGTGATGATCGGACGCTGCTGCCCGATGCGGTCGAGCTCTTGGCGGCGGCTGAGCAGTTGGCCGACGACGGGTTTGTGGTGCTGCCCTATACCAACGACGACCCGGTGCTCGCCCATCGACTGGCCCAGGTCGGCTGCGCCGCGGTGATGCCGCTGGGTTCGCCGATCGGCAGCGGGCTCGGGATTCGCAACCCGCACACCATCTCGCTCATGCGCGAGATGGTGACGGTGCCGATCATCCTCGACGCAGGCATCGGGACCGCCTCTGACGCCGCATTGGCCATGGAGTTGGGCTGCGATGGCGTCTTGGTGGCGACCGCCATCAATCGGGCGCACGACCCGGTCGCCATGGCCACCGCCATGCGGCTCGCGACCGAGGCCGGGTATGGCGCTCGCAGGGCCGGGCGTATCCCGGTGCGCTTCTATGCCGAGCCCTCGAGCCCGAACGAGGGCCGGGCCGACCTCGGTCCTTTCGAGCGCCGGATCGACTGAGGAGCCCCGAGAGGGGAGTACAACGGTCCCCGAGCTGGGCCTTTTGGTGGCGATGTCGTATTGACGGGCCCGATCCTGGTACATATCTTAGGTAACCCTAAGATTGTCGGATCGAGGAGAACCGCTGATGAGCGTTGGTGTCACCCACCCGAGGAGAGCTCGGTGACCGAAGCAGGGCGACGGCTGTTCCTCGGCCTGTCTGCGACCTTTGGTTGCGACCGAGGTGGCGTCGACGACGACGCGGTCGCGGCCGGGGCGAGCGCCTGATGCGCCGAGTGGTGGGCGCCGGGCTCGGCGTCGTGCTCGCGGCAGTGACGCTGGCGGCGTGCTCGAGCTCGTCGAATTCGGCGAGGTCCATCACCCTCTACAGCGGCCAGCACGTCCAGACCACCGACGCCCTGGTGACGGCCTTCGAGAAGAAAACGGGCATTGAGGTCAACGTGCGCTCCGATGACGAGGACGTGCTCAGCCAGCAGATTGTCACCGAAGGGCGGCGGACGCCGGCCGATGTCTTGTTCACCGAGAACTCGCCGCCGCTCCAGTTCTTGGCCTCCAAAGGACTGCTCTCGTCGATTGCGCCCTCGACCCTCGCCAACACCCCCGCCAGGTTCAACTCGCCCGAGGGTAAGTGGGTCGGGGTCTCGGCCCGGGTGAGCGTCATGGTCTACAACACCGACCAACTGGCACGCAGCCAACTGCCCTCCTCGGTCATGGCGTTGGCTGGTCCCCGGTGGCGGGGCAAGCTCGCCCTCGCCGGTGGTGAGACCGACTTTCAGCCCATCGTGACCTCGATCGCCCACACTTATGGCACCGCGGCCGCGCTCACGTGGCTCAAGGGGGTCAAGCTCAATGCGCAAGGCCACCTCTATCCAGACAACGAGACCGTTGTCGACGAGGTGAACCGCGGCCAGGTGGCCCTCGGGATCATCAATCAGTACTACTGGTACCGCATGAAGGCCGAGGTCGGGTCGGCCAACGTGCATTCGGCCATTGCGTACTTCGCCCCGAAAGATGCCGGTTACGTCCTCGACGTCTCGGGCGCCGCCGTCCTCAAAGCGTCGTCGAATCAGGTCGACTCGCAGCGCTTCGTGGCCTTCCTCACCTCGACCGAGGGCCAAGAGATCATTGCGCATTCGGACAGCTTTGAATACCCGATTGCCTCGGGCGTGACCACGGCCAAGCCCGAAACGCCGTTCGACCAGCTTGCGCCCAACCCGATCTCCATCGCCGAAATCGGCACCGGGGCCGAAGCCATCAATCTCCTCTTAGAGGCCCAACTCTTGTGAAGGTCCGGTGATGATCCGGTGATGTCGACGTCGACCACGGCGCCCCCAACCCCAAAGGGGCGTGCGGCGGGCCAAGGTGTGACGCCAAGCGGTGTCGGCGGGGCGCGCCGTCGTCGCCTGCCCCGAGTCCTGCTGACGGTCGCGGCCTTGGTGTCGGTCGCGGTGGTCCTGCCGCTGTGCTTCTTGGTCATCGAGGCTGTCCAGATCGGCTGGGCCGAGTTGCGCGACCTGTTGTTCCGGGGACTCACCGCGCAGCTGATCTGGGACACCGTCAGCCTCATGGTCGTGGTCACCGTGCTCTGTGCGCTCATCGGGACAGCCACCGCCTGGTTGATCGAGCGCACCGACCTCCCGGGACGCCGGATCTTCGCGGTGCTGGTGGTCATTCCAATCGGCATCCCCGACTTCGTGGTCAGTTTCGGGTGGCGGGCGATCTTCCCGGGCATCGGGGGCTTTTGGGCCGCCACGTTGGTCATGACGCTCGCGGTCTATCCGCTCGTCTTCTTGCCGGTCGCCGCCAGTCTGCGCAACGCCGATCCGGCCCAAGAAGAGGTGGCGAGGAGCCTCGGGCTTGGTCCGCTGGCCACGTTCTGGCGCGTCACCGTCGGGCAGGCCCGCCTCGCCATCTTGGGTGGCGCAGCCCTGGTGGCCCTGGTGGTGCTGGCGGAATTCGGTGCGTTCGAGATCTTGGGTTTCACCACCTTGACCACCGAGATCTATACCGAGTTCACGGTCGGGTTCAATCAACCGGCCGCCTGTGCCTTCTCACTGATCTTGGTGGCCTTCGGCGGGATCATGTTGTTGGGCGAGCAGGCTGCTCGCGGCGGCGGTCGAACTTCGCGACTCGGGGCCGGGGTGGCCCGCACCAATCGGATGCGGGCTCTCGGGCGGGGGATGCCACTCGCGCTCGGGGGAGTGGGCGCTTTGGTCATCTTGGCCCTCGGCGTACCGGTTGGCGCCATCATCTACCTCTTGGTACGCGGCGGCTCGTCCACGCTTCCGGCGGCCTCCTTGGCGTCAGCTGCGGGGTACACGTTCCTCTACGCCGGCTCGGCCGGCCTGTTAGCCACCCTGGCGGCCCTGCCCATCGCCATCTTGTCGGTGCGCCACCCCCGCCCCCAGGTGCGATTCTTAGAACGTGCCAACCTGTTGGTGCTGGCCATCCCGGGTCTGGTGATTGCGTTGAGTCTCACCTTCTTCACCGAGCACTACCTCGGCGGTGCGCTCTATCAAACACCCGTACTTTTGGTGGTGGCCTACGCCATCATGTTCTTTCCGATGGCGGTGGTGGCGGTGCGGGCCTCGGTGGCCCGCTCACCGGTCGGCCTCGAAGAGGTGGGGGCATCGCTCGGAGTCCGGCGCCTCGAGGTGTTCTGGCGGGTCACACTGCCCCTCATTGGCCCGGGCCTCGTTGCGGCCTTCTGCTTGGTGTTCTTGGAATCGGCCACCGAGCTCACGGCGACGCTGGTCCTCATTCCGACCAACGCCCAGACGCTGGCGACCCAGTTCTGGGCCTTCGAGGAGAACCTCTCGTACGCCCAGGCCGCCCCCTATGCCGCGGTGATGGTGGTGATCGCTGCAGTCCCGAGCGTGGTCCTCGGTCGCTGGTTCGACCGTTTGCCGTCTCGAACGGCGGGCAGCGACGTGGGCGGATCGGTGGCGGTTGGGGCACCTGGCACCATGGTGTCGTTATGAATGCGTGGCGACCATGAAGGGATTGCACGTCAGGGCGGTGACCAAGAGCTTCAGTACCCAAGCGGTGCTGCGCGGCGTCGACCTCGATGTCGCCGAAGGCTCCTTCACCGCCATCTTGGGACCATCGGGGAGCGGCAAGACCACGCTGTTGCGCATTGTCGCGGGCTTCGAGCGTCCTGATAGCGGCGAGGTCCGACTCGGGGGAGAGGTGGTCGACGACGCCGCGAACGCGCTTTGTCGCAACCGAGAAGCGCCGCATTGGCTACGTCCCCCAAGAAGGTGCACTGTTCCCGCACCTCAACGTCGGGCGCAATGTCGCGTTCGGGCTCGAGCGCGCCCAACGCCGCCGCGACCGGATCGAGGAGCTCCTCGAACTGGTGGGGCTGGTCGGAATGGCCCGGCGCTACCCCCACGAACTCTCGGGTGGCCAACAGCAACGGGTGGCCCTGGCCCGCGCCCTGGCCACCGATCCAAAGATCGTGCTCCTCGACGAGCCGTTCAGTTCTCTTGACGCATCCCTGCGCAGCGTCGGTACGCGCGCGGACGTCCATGAGGTGCTGCGTCGGGCGCGCACCACAACGGTCCTGGTCACCCACGACCAAGATGAGGCCCTCTCCATGGCCGACCAGGTGGCTGTGCTCCAAGACGGGATCATTGGCCAGGTCGACACCCCGACCGTGATCTACGGGCTCCCACACGACGCCGAGCTGGCCCGGTTCTTGGGTGAGGCCAACTTCGTCGAGGGCACGGTGAGCGGCTCGGTGGTCACCACGGCCTTCGGGCGTTCCGAAGTGGCGTCGTGGTCGGGGTCCGCTGTCGCCTCACATGGCCACGAGCCGGCGCAGGTCCTGATTCGTCCCGAGCAGCTGACCATCAGCGCTGACGCCAAAGAAGGGGTACCCGCGGTGGTGCGCAGCTATGAGTACTTCGGCCACGATGCCGTGGTGCGGGTCCAACCAGATGCGGACACGGGTTTGCCCGAGTTGGTGGTGCGCATCACCGGCGGCGAGACCTGGCTGCTCGGAAGTCCGGTCGCAATCAGTGTCCACGGGGCGGTGGTGGCGTGGCCCGACGAGAATAAACCCACGTTGGCGGCCGAATAACGCTGCGGTAACTACGTGGGTGTGGTCTCGCTCGGCTAGCATGGAGGAGCGAAGCGAGAGCACGGGAGGTGCGATGACCGAGGTGTCCACGCCTGATGTCGGGGGATTTCACGGTCCACAGGTATGTGACCTGGTCGGTATCACGTATCGCCAGTTGGACTACTGGGCCCGCACCGGACTCTTGCAACCCTCGGTGAGTTCGGCCCGGGGGAGTGGGACCCGCAGGGTCTATTCCTACTCCGACGTCCTCGAACTCAAGGTCATCAAGAAGCTGCTCGATGCCGGTATCTCACTCCAGTCGGCGCGCCAGGCGGTCGAATGCCTGCGCGGTGACCTCGGCATCGACGTGGCATCGTCGAACCTGGTCCTCAACGGCACACGATCGGTCTTGGCCCAATCCAACGGTGAGGTGGTCGACTTGATGGCCGGTGGCCAGGGCGTCTTCAACATTGTGCCTTTGGCCGGGGTCGTCAACGAACTCGAAGCGGACATTGTCCGGCTCCAGCCGACCGCCCGACAGTCTCGACCTTCTGGTGAACGCACGAGCGAAGTGTCGGAGACCCGGGCTGTTGGGGAGTGAGTCAGCGGGCGAGTCGGGATACGCCTGAACGGCGGTCCCACCATCCAGCCGTCGGGCCGGCAGCTCGAGTCAGGTTCGCCCACCCCTCAGAACGCGTCTTTGCCGCCCTCTTGGATCTCTACGAGGAGCGCTGGGAGTACGAACCGGTCGAGTTCGCGCTTCGCTGGGATGAACGAGGCACGCCGACCTCGGGCTTCCGCCCCGACTTCTGGCTGCCCGAACGCGGCCTGTTCATTGAGCTCACGACGGCCGACCAGCGGCTCGTCACGCGCAAGAACGGCAAGGTCCGCCGCATGCGCGAGATCTATCCTGAGGTACCGGTCCACGTGGTCTACCAGCGCGACTTCCTTGCGCTGTTGGCCGCGCACGGGCTGAATTCACCCCTTCGATCCGCCGCCTAATCTGGCCAGGTGTCAGCGGCCGATCAAGCGAGTCACGCGGCCGAGGCCCACCGTGTCTCTCCGCTCAACGACGCGCACATCGCCCTCGGGGCCAAGATGGTTGCCTTCGGTGGTTGGGAGATGCCGCTGAATTATCCGTCGGGCACGGTGGCCGAGCACCGGGCCTGCCGGGAGGGCGCGGTGGCCTTCGACGTCAGTCACCTCGGGACGGTCCGCGTCGAGGGGCGCGAGGCGTTTGCTCACCTCCAGGGATCTTTAAGCAATGACCTGCGGCGCATCGCGCCGGGGCGGGCGCAGTACACCCACCTCTTGGACGAGTCGGGTTCGGTGGCTGACGACATCATCGTGTGGTGGCTCGACGATGAGCGCTTCGACGTCATGCCCAACGCCTCGAACACTTCGCGGGTGGTGG
The DNA here is from genome assembly GCA_963800725.1 of uncultured Acidimicrobiaceae bacterium. Classification (GTDB taxonomy): domain Bacteria; phylum Actinomycetota; class Acidimicrobiia; order Acidimicrobiales; family RAAP-2; genus Bog-473. The sequence continues at coordinate 8,113 of CAWDCE010000035.1, forward strand.
CGGCCATTGGTGGCACAGACACCACGGCGGCTCGCGCCGTGATCGCCGTCCAAGGCCCCGACGCCGCGTTCGCGTCTGCGCGCCGTCAGTGAAGCGGCCGCCGCCGTGGCGCGCTTCCATGTCACGTCGTTCGAGTGGCAAGGCGCCACCTGCATCGCGGCCGGTACCGGGTACACCGGTGAGGACGGCGTCGAATGCGCCATACCGGCCGAGACCGCCGAGGCCTTTTGGTCCGCCACGGTTGCGGCCGGAGTGACGCCGGCCGGACTCGGGGCCCGTGACACCTTGCGCCTCGAGGCCGGGCTCCCGCTGCACGGCCACGAGCTCGGCCAAGGCATCACGCCGTTGCAGGCCGGACTTGGTTGGGTCGTTGGGTGGGACAAAGGGGACTTCATCGGTCGGGCCGCCCTCGAAGAAGAACGGGCCACCGGCCCGGCCCGTCGCATCCGCGGCATCGTCGCCCTCGGTCGCCAGCCCTTGCGCGACGGGGCCGAGGTAGTGGCGGGTGGCACCGTCGTTGGGCACCTGACCAGTGGCAACTTCTCGCCCATGCGCGAGCGGGGCATTGGACTCGCACTCGTCGACGCCGATGCTGAACTGCTCGACGGAGATGCCGTCACCATCCGCCAACGTCGCAAGGACCTGCTCGCCAATCTGGTTCGTCCGCCGCTGTGGCCCCCGAGGGAGGAGGAGTAGTTGCCCGACTACCTGCCCCATACCGACAACGAGCTCGCCGAGATGCTGGCCTTCTTGGGACTCTCCTCGCTCGATGAGCTCTTCGCCACCGTCCCGGTCGCCCTGCGCCTCGACCGCGAGCTGTCCATGGCACACGGCGCGCCCGAACCCGACGTGCTGGCCCAGATGGAGGGCTTTGGGCGGGCGAACGTCGCCCGCAGCGATTCGTTGGTCTGCTTCGCCGGTGGTGGGGCCTATGACCACGAGATCCCGCCGGTGGTCGGCGCATTGGCGGGCCGCTCCGAATTCGTGACGAGCTACACCCCCTATCAGCCCGAGGTGGCCCAGGGCGTGCTCCAGGCCGTCTTCGAGTTCCAGACCATGGTGGCCCGACTCGCCGGCCTCCCGGTCGCCAACGCGTCGCTCTATGACGGGGCGAGTGCCTTGGTCGAAGCGGTGAATCTCGGGGTAGCCGCCTCGGGGCGCGAGCGGGTCTGGTTGTCGGCAGGGATCCATCCCAACTGGCGAGCCGTGCTTGCGACCTTTGCGGCCGGGACCGGTCACCAGGTGCGCGAAATCGCCCTGCACGATGGGGTCACCGAGTGGCCCGCGCTCGGGGGCGACGACGACCCGCCCGGGGTTGTCGTGGTGGGTTATCCGAACTACCTGGGCTGTCTCGAAGACCTCGGGGCCGCCCGGGCGATCTGTGACGCCACCGGGGCGATCTTGGTCGTAGCGGCCGATCCCGTGTCGGCGGGCCTGTTGCGGTCGCCCGGTGCGTGCGGCGCCGACGTCGTGGTCGGCGAAGGCCAGGCCCTCGGGACCGCCCTCAGCTTCGGTGGTCCCTACCTCGGGCTCTTCGCCGTCGCCCAGCGACACGTGCGACGCCTGCCGGGCCGACTCGTCGGTGAGACGGTCGACCTCGAGGGAACTCGGGCCTACGTCACGACGCTGCGGGCACACGAACAGGACATCCGACGGGAGAAGGCCACCTCGAACGTCTGTACCAACCAGACTCTCATGGCCGTCTACGCCGCCGTCCAACTCGGCTGGCTCGGCACCTCGGGATTGCGTGAAGTGGCCCTCCGGTGCGCCCGGGGTACCCGGTTCTGTCGTGAATCCCTGCTCGCCCTCAGCGGGATCGAGCCAGTGACCGCGGCGACGCCGACGGTGCGAGAGTTCGCGGTGCGCCTCCCCATTGCCTCTCGCCTCTCGGTGGCGCGCCTGGCCGATGAGGGGTACCTCGGCGGCCTGGCCCTGTGCGACCTGGTCGGCGACGACGGGGACACATCACTCAGCGCGCACGACGCCGAGCACGGCCTGCTCATTGCGGTGACCGAGCGGCGCACCCGCGCCGAGGTGGAGGGATTCGTGCGGACCCTCGAAAAGGTGGTGCGATGACGACGACCAGTACGGCGACGGGCCAGCCCGGTGGGCGGGCCAAGAGCGTGCCGCTGATGGGCCACGACGCCGAACCCACGCTCTTCGAACTGTCCCAACCGGGCCGGAGCGCTTGGCAGTTGCGCACGACGGCGATGCCCGAATGGAGCGCCGACGAACTCATCCCCGCCGAACATTTGCCGCGACGAGCCGTTGGCCCTGGCCGAGGTCTCGGAACGCGATCTCGTCGGCCATTTCACCCGCCTCAGCCACCGTCAGTTTTCGGTCGACCTCGGTGCCTACCCGCTCGGCTCGTGCACCATGAAGTACAACCCCAAGATGTGCGACCAGGTGGCGGCGATGCCTGGACTCAGCGGTGTCCACCCCGGTGCCCCAGCGCATCTCGTGCAGGGGTGGTTGGAGATTTTCGTCGAGCTCGAGGCGGCATTGTGCGAGATCACCGGCATGGCCGCCGCCACTTTGCAGCCGGCCGCCGGGGCCGCCGGTGAGCTCACCGGCCTGCTCTTGATGCGGGCGTACCACGCCGCACGCGGCGAGGAGCGCCACCGGATCATCATCCCCGACTCGGCCCACGGCACCAACCCGGCGTCGGTCACCTTGGGCGGCTACGAGACCGTCACGGTCCCGAGCGACGACCGGGGCTGCGTCGACCTCGATGCGCTCGTTCGGGTCCTCGACACCGATGTGGCGGGGATCATGCTCACCAATCCGAACACGCTCGGTCTCTTCGAAGAGGACATCGAGGCGATCGCCGCCGCCGTCCACAAGGTTGGTGGCCTCCTCTACTACGACGGGGCCAACCTCAATGCCATCCTCGGGGTGGTGCGCCCGGGCGACATGGGGTTCGACATCGTCCACATGAACCTGCACAAGACGTTCGCCACGCCCCACGGCGGTGGGGGCCCGGGTGCGGGACCTGTCGCGGTCTCGCCCCGATTGAAGGACTTCTTGCCCGGGCCACGACCGGTCCGCACGGCGTCGGGCTACGACTTCATGACCCCCGAACACTCCATCGGGCGGGTCCACGGCTGGCACGGCAACGCGCTGGTGCTGGCCCGGGCGCTCGCCTACATCGAGGTCCATGGCGGCGATGGGTTGCGCCGCGTGGCCGAGCGCGCCGTCCTCAACGCCAACTGGATCCGGCGCCGATTGAGCGACACGTTCGAGGTTCCCTTCGACCGTCCGTGCATGCACGAGGTGGTCCTCTCGGTGGCCAACTTGAAGAAGGCGCACGGGACCCGGGCACTCGATGTGGCCAAAGCCCTCCTCGAGGCGGGCTTCCATTCGCCAACGGTCTACTTCCCGCTGATCGTCGACGAGGCGCTCATGATCGAGCCCACCGAAACCGAGAGCCTCCAGACCCTCGAGGCGCTCGCCGAAGCGCTCGACGACATCGCGGAGCGAGCCGCGGCCGGTGAAGCGCTGAGCGACGCGCCGCGGACGACACCGGTGCGCCGGGTCGACGAGGCCAGGGCGGCCCGCACCTTGGTGCCGACCTTCGACGCCCGGGGCGAGTGACTTAGACCACAAAAGCCACGGCGAGGCCCAAGGCCGCGGCGGCGAGACAGGCCACGAGGCCACCAAAGCTGTAGAGCACGGCTTCGCGGCGATGGCCCGATCGCAGCAGGTGCAGCGACTCCCAGCTGGCGGTCGACCACGTGGTGTACCCGCCGCACACGCCGACACCCAACACGCTGATCTCCTTTGGGCCCAAGCCGTGATAGAGCGAGAATCCGGTGAGGAGACCGAGCACCAAGGATCCCGAGGCGTTGACCACCACGGTGCCGAGGGGGAGTGGGTCACTTCGCCGCAGGGCCAGGTGATGAATCACCAGCGCGTGCGCCATGGCCCCGAGGCCTCCGCCGAGCGCGACCAAGAGCGCCACCGACAAGGTGACCGGCTGGTTCACCGCGGCGCTCACCTTCGTACCGCCCGCCGTCCGAGCGTGGCACCGAGCGCCACCAACGCCACGCCACCGAACAAGGTGGCCAACAGGTAGCCCGCGGCGAGGCCGAGATGTTGGGTCTTGCCCAAGAGCACCGCATCGACAGCCAAGGTGGAGTATGTCGTCCACCCACCGAGGAGGCCGACCACAAAGAAGGGGCGGGCCAGGGGCCAGGTGTCCTTGACCGAGTCGGTCCAAGGGATGAGCAGCCCGATCGCCAACGAGCCGCTGAGGTTGATGCACAGGGTCGTCCAGGGAAAGTGGCCGGCCGAAACTGCGAAGGCCGCGTCGAGCAGATAGCGCGCCACGGTTCCGAGGGCGCCGCCGACGAAGATGGCCGCCAGGACGCGCGCGGACAGCCCGAGGGGTGGAACGAGTGGCGAGGTGAGTGCATCTTGTTGGCTCATGGTCCTCCTGTGCCCGAACGCTGTGACACGGCGTGCCACGACATCACATGCCCAGGAGCCATCAGCCGGAAGACCGGCGGTTCAAAGCGATGCTGCGCGCTCCCCGGCGGGACCCATCGCCGGACTTCTCACCCACCTCTCGGGGTGATCCGCAGCCAATACTCTAGCGGGGGAGTGGGGCGCGAAGCGGGTTCGCCCTAGGGTGACGGGGGCCGAAAAGGAGGAGCGAGCACGGTGGCCGGCTATTCGGGGACGCCTTTGGCAACCAAACTCGGTATCAAAGCAAGCGCGTCAGTCGCGCTGGTTCGCGCCCCGGAGAACTTCGATCTTGCGGTGCCACCCGGTGTCGTCCTCAAGCGCCGGGCGGTGGGTCGAGCCAACGTCGTCGTTGCGTTCTTCAGGGCCCGCGCCGACTTGGACCGACGCTTGGGGGCGCTGTCCGAGATGATCTATCCCACCGGTGGCCTGTGGATCGCCTGGCCGAAGCAGGCGTCGGGTGTGGCCACCGATCTGACTGACCACGTGGTGCGAGACGCCGGGCTCGCCCTGGGATTGGTCGACAACAAGGTGTGTGCCATTGACGCCACGTGGAGCGCACTCAGGCTGGTGTGGCGTCGCGAGCTGCGAGCGGCGAAGGGCCGCAGCCCAACCTGATCGGCGCAGCGCCCTGTTCTGCGTGGAAACATCACGCAACGAGCGACTCTCAGCCCACGGCTTCGAGGGCTGCCGAAGCACGCCGCTCAATCGCCCCGTACCCCTTGGCCGCAGCGATTGAGAGGGCTTTGGCGAGAAGCGCACGAGCCGTATCGATATCGCCCGGTGCGCCGCGTTGGGTCAGCATCTTGGCCCAGAGGAGATCTGTCTGGGCGGCAAAGAACGTGGCGCCCGCACGACGGTTGAACGTGGCGGACCGGGCGAAATACGAATCGGCCGCGTCGTGGCGTTCGACTACGGAGGCAAGTCCACCGAGAAAGTGACTGACTGGTCCATTGGTCGAGCCGCCACCATTGGTGGACAGACGGTCGGCCCACGGTGCCAGCAGGTCGAACAGCGCCCCGGCGATCTGTCGGTCGCCGCATTCGATGGCCACGTCGGCATACGTCGTCATCGCCCAGAGCCAAACTGAGTCGACGGGGAGCTCGAAACCCCCCTTGGCGAATTGGTCGAGGAGGTGGCGTGCGTCCTCAAGGCGACCTCCTTGTACATAGGCGAAGGCCAGGGCACTTTCGACTGCCGCCTTGTCGATGTCCTGCATGGCTTGGCGGATCTCCTCAATGACTGGAATGAGCACCTCGGTCGTTCCGCGTTGCTCGTTGACCCCCAAGAGGTGCATGGCGAAAATCGTGCTCGCATCGGGTTGTCCGCTGGCGGTGCCGACCTTGAAACATTGGTGAGCCAACCGCTCGGCGTCGTCGGTCTCACCGGCAATCAAAGCGCGATGGGTCCGCAATATGAGGTGGGACCAATGCAACATTGGCTGGTCGAGCTTTTCGACCAGCACCTTCATGATCGCTAAGCAACGGTCCAGTTCTTCGATGTCTCCCGCCAAGGGAACGACGCAAGCACGCCAATACGTCGCCCAGAACTGCAGCACCGAGTCTCCAGTCGATTCGGCTCGCCGCAGAGCGTCGGCGGTGCGGACCAAGAGCTGGTCGACCAGCTGGGGTACGAAGAGCGGAAAACACGTGTGATTGAGGACGCGCACCACGACGGCGTCATCGCTCGAGGCCTCGGCGATCTCCAACGCCTCATGGGCCAGTTCCTCGCGGCGTTCGAGCGGACTCCCGTAGGTAAGTTCAGTACACAGACTCGCGAGCAAGAGCGCCCGATCACGGTTATCGCCCGCCAGACGCTCGAGTGTCAGTTCCAATATGGCCACCTTCTCGGCGTCGATGACGCCAACGGAGCTGTACCAGCCCCGGTCATTGGCCAGGGCGGCCGCCACGAGTCGTTCAGTGTCGCCAATGGCTGCTGCCGCCTGGGCTGCATCGAGGAGGGTCTCGCGAAAGGTTGGGTCTCCGGTTTGGCGTTGGGCCGTCCCGAGCCCAATGGCCAGATCGATCTTGAGATCGGGTGCGAGCTCCTTGCTCTGCTTGCAAAGCTCGAGCGCCTGGACGAAGTAGCCCAGCGCGTCGGCCGGTGCGAGGGCGCTCAGCGCGGCATCGCCGGCTTGGTGCGAATAACGGATGGCTTTGGCGAGGTCGATGGGCTGAGTGGCGTGGAACCAGTGCCTGGCCAACTCACCAATGCGACCCCCGGGGGAGTCGCCACAGAGTGCTTCGAGGGATTCTGCAACCCGTCGGTGGATTCTGGCCCGCCGGGTGGGACCCAGATCCTCGTAGAGCGTGTGCTGGATGAGGGCATGGGAGAAGATGAAGCGACCCGGAGCATCGCCTAGTTCGCGTACCAACGACACGGCTTCAGCCGCTTCGAGGACATCGAGCACGTCGTCCTCGATGCTGTCCGTCGCCACCGCCAGGAGGTCGAGATCGAAGTCCCGACCAATGACGGCCGCTACCGAGAGCATTCGGGCCGCCTCCGTCCCGAGCCGGAGCACCCGGGCGCCGATTACCTCGCGCACCGAATCAGGTAACGCCGTGGCGCCGAGGGAGCCGTCGGCCACCCATTGACTCTCGGTGTTCTGCCGGAAGGCTCCGGTGTCGACCAGGTGACGGAGCACCTCGCTGACGAAGAAGGGGTTGCCATCAGTCTCTCGGTAGATGGCATGGGCCAGCTCGACTGCATGGTGGTCGAGCGGGTGCCCCGCGGTCGCTTCCATCAAGGCGATGACCCCCGCGTCATCGAGGCCGCCAAGCTCGAGGCGACGGATGCCGTCGAGCCGGCGCAGGGCGCCCAGGGTCTCCACAAGCACGTGGGTATTGGCAAGTTCGCTGTCGCGATAGGTGCCGAACACCACCAGACGCATCGGCACATCGGTCGTGGCGAGGTGCCGCAGGAGCTGCAAACTTCCCCGGTCGGCCCACTGAAGATCGTCGAGCACAAGGACCACCGGCTGATGTTCGCTGATCGAGGCGAGCAGCCCGACCGTTGCGCCAAATAAGAGAAACCGTTCGGTGTCCGAATCGGTGGCCTTGGACGCGGGCAGGTCGGGGACCCGGTTGGCGAGTGCCGGGACCAGGCGGGCCAGTTCGGATCCGTGGGCGGCCACGTGGGCAAGGAGCTGTGTTTCAGTGGCGTGGGTCACGTAATGGTTCAAGGACTCAGCGATGAGTTGGTACGGGGTGGCGAGGTCCTCCTCGCAGTGCCCAAATAAGACGCAGGCCCCTTTATTGAAGGCTGAACGTGCCGCCTCAGCCACCAGGGTGGTCTTCCCCAGACCGGCCTCCCCTGAGACAAGGACCATCTCGCGGCCGGTTCCGCCGGCGACAGCCTCGTAGGCGTCGCTGAGCACGCCGACTTCGGCGGTCCGTCCCACAATGCCGGCGTCGGGTCGAATAGTCAGCCGGCCGGGCAAACCAATCGCGCCGGTGCTTAGCACTGCGTCGAGGGGTTCCCACTGCACCTCTACCGTTTCGACCGGGTCCACCAAGCCTTTCAGGATGCGTGGACCGAGTGGGCGGCATTCGTGACGACTTCGACGGCCTGCGGTGAGCCGCACGATGTCCGCAGCGAGAATTTGACCGCTCTCGCACAGCGCACATAGCCGCGCCGCCTCGACGACCGGATCCCCGAAATAGTCGCCATCCTCCCGGCTGACCTCACCACCGCTCATGCCTACCCGGAGTCCCTCTGAAAACTCTGTGCCGCGGGTGGAGCGGTCCACGCGTTGCTGCATGGCCACACCGCAAGCGAGGGCAGCCGAGGCTGATTCAAATACCACCATCAAGCCGTCGCCAAGGTTCTTCACCTCGGTGCCACCGGTTTCGGTGATCGCCTGACGCAGAGCCGAGAAATGTCGGCGACGTACCTCGTCAGCATCCTCAGCTGAGAACCTTTGGGAGAGCTCGGTGGAGCCCACCAGATCCGTGAAGAGGATCGAGACGTTCTCGATGGTCACTCGAACCCGTCCGCCGACTGCACGCCCCCACGGTAGGTCAACTGCAGTTGTGTTCGCCGTGGAACTCACCGAGAACCGAGGGAGAATGGTGCTCGCTCGGCCACGCGCCGCATGGGGATGAATTTGCCCGATGCCACCAAATGCCGCTCGGAATCGATCGGTGTGTGCTGGGTCTTTCGGACGAGTTGCTTGACCGAGCATTGCGGGTCGCTGATACTGCGTTGATGGGGGAGGGGAGAGTTGTCGCTGCGTGCATGGTGGCGACCCTGGGTGTGGTCGCGGGTCTGTTGGCGGCACCAATGCTCGGAGGGGCTGCAGTGACCGAGGCCCAAGCCACCCACGCGGTCGGCGTGGTCACCGAAACCTTGGTCGACCCGAATCGGACGACGCCGGCGTGGGACAACGAGCCCATGCATTCGGGTCGGACCTTGATCACCACGATCTATTACCCGGCCGTCGGAGCGGCGAGTTCAGCGGCTCCGCAAGCCAACGCCACACCACAGGCCAAAGCGGGCGGCTATCCCTTGATCGTCTTTTCCCATGGCCTCGGGGCCGATCCCCTCATGTACCAGTCACTCCTGAGCTACTGGGCCTCGGCCGGATTCGTCGTTGCCGCCCCGCAGTTCCCATTGAGCAGTGATCACACCCCGGGAGGGCCCGACGAAGGCGACATTGCCAATCAGCCCCGAGATGTGAGCTTCGTCATCACCTCGGTGCTGGCACAATCCGCGGCAAGGTGGCGGCGCACTCAGCGGGCTGGTCAATCACGACGAGGTCGGGGTCGCCGGGCATTCCAACGGTGCCTTGACCACCTTGGCGGTGGCGACGAATACATGCTGCCTCGATCATCGGGTGAAGGCTGCGGTGGTCATGGCCGGAGACGAGGTGTCGTTTCCTGGCGGGCACTACGACTTCTCCAAGGCACCGCCGCTGCTCTTGGTCCACGGCACGGCTGACGAGCTGTTGCCCTACAGCGGGGCCGTGGCCATCTTCAACAACGCCCGCGGCCCCAAGGGCCTTCTCACCGTCAATGGAGGCGACCACCAGGCCGCGGCCGGTTTCTCTGCGACGTCGGCCGCCAGCGTGCAGCGCACCACGACCGATTTTTTCTCTGCCTACTTGTTGGGGGACAAGTCCGCGCTGGCGAACATCACGGCCGACGCACAGCCCGGGGTGACCAAGGTGACATTCACGAAGCAACCTGGCTCCACGGCCACCATCACCACGGTGCCGCCGCCGATCCTGCACCTGCGGGCCACGGCGACGCCGACCAAGAATCTCACCAACGGCCAGACGGTCACGGTGACATGGAGCGGCTACACGGCCGGCAAGGTCGTCAACGTCCTCGAATGCAACGCGGAAGACGCCAAGCTGAACAGTTCGGCGGCCTGCAGTTTCACCGACGCCAAAGTGCTGACCCCCGATCCGACCGGTCACGGCACGTTGCAGATGCAGGTCGTCACCGGTCCGGTCGGCAATGGCGTCTGCGACGCCGCGCACGGCGGGTGTCAGATTGTCGTGAACAACGCCAGCTCCGCCGAATCGTCCTCATCGGTGCGGATCCCGATCAGCTTCGCGTCCTAGCGGCTCGTGCCCCGCGGCCCTACGGGGCGCTCACGCGGTGATGGTCGTGGCGATCCTTCGCATTCCTTCTTGCCACGGGATCTCGGTCCGCCCGAGCACCTCGTGCATTTTGGTGACGTCGGGCCAGATCGGCCACGGTGCGGCGGGGTCGTAGCGGATCGAGACGGGCTTGCCCACCAGCTCGCCGAGATAGGCGCAATAGTCCTCGGCGCTGACGGTCTCACTGCCGGCCCAGTTGACCACCACCGGATCCAACGAGGCGACCGCCATGGCCCGGATGCCCTGGCGGACGTAGTCGTCCTCGTAGATGGGGTTGTAGTTATTGGGGGCGTCGGGGTGCAAGACAACGTCCTTGCCGGCCAGGATGCGTCGCAACCGGTCAACGGGTGCGCCGCCTTCGGGGCCGTAGGTCGAAAAGATCCGGATGATGGTCAGCGGCACGCCGTGTTCGATCGCTGCGAACCGCACCACGGCTTCGCCGGCGATTTTCGAGAGGCTGTAATAGCCGAGATGGACGCCGGGTGGATCGTCCTCTTTGAGGGGTCGTTGCCCTTGATACTCATAGGCCGAGCCCGTGGAGCAGTACACGAAGCCCGCGAGACCCGGGAGGGCGGCGATCAGGCGTCCCGAGGCCTGCGCGTTCACCTCGAAGCAGCGTTGCCAGTCCTGGCGGGCCTCTGGTCCGACCAGGGCGGCGGCGTGGAAGACATGGGTGATCCCCTCGGGCAACGTGGTGGGATCGAAGGTGGCCATGTCGCCGACGATGGGTGTGACACCGGCTTGGCGGAGCCGCTGAGCGTCGTGTTCGCCGCGACAGCGGGCCAATCCAAAGACCTCGTGGTGCGAGGCCAATGCCCGGGCGATTGGAAAACCAATGCGACCGGTCGCACCGGTGACGAGGACTTTCCAACCTTTGTCTGCGGGTGCGTCGCTTGCATCAATCACGAGGGGCAACATAGACGCGGCGAGCCGAACCCGGCGGTGCCCCGGCGGGGGAGCGCGGGACCCCTCTCAGGTGAGCCGGGGCCCCGGGGCACCGCGGAAACGGAACGGTTCGCTCTCGCGTCCCGCGATGACATACCAGCACTCACCCGACGAATCGGCCTCGAGGATCCGCTGGACCGCGGCGACGACATCGCTGACTTCGAGGATGGGGAAGCCCAGGTCGAGGAGCGTCTGCTCGTTGCCCTTGATGATGTTGGTGTAGGCGAACGAGGGGCAGAGCGCGTGGATCTTGATGCCTTCGCCGGCGTAGAGATCGCCCAGGGAGCGGATCAGTCCGACGACGGCGTGTTTGTTTGCGGCGTACACCGGATCCATCGGAACCGCCACCAGACCCGCCATGCTGGCTGTGGCCACGATGGTGCCGCCCCCTGACGCAATGATGGCCGGCCGGGCCGCCGCGATGCCGTAGACGACACCGTCGAGATTGATGCTCATGGCCTGGCGGTAGGCCTGTGGGTCGAAATCGTCGCCCATTGCGCATGTCGTGGTGACGCCGGCGTTGAGGTGGGCAAAATGGAGGGCACCGAACTCTTGAACCGCACAGGCGACGGCGGCCTGGCTGTCGGCCGGCTCGCGCACATCGGTGTGGATGTAGCGCCCGCCAAGTTCACCAGCCAGGGCGACACCCCGTTCGTCGTCGATATCGGCCACAACCACGTGGGCCCCCTGTGCGGCCAGGTGGCGGGCGACGCCTTCGCCGATCCCGTTGCTGGCGCCGGTGATCATTGCGACTTTGCCGTTCAGGTCCATGGGGTCGATCGTAGGGGACCGCCATCTGGCGGATCCCTACAGAACCCTGGCCGAATTCGTACGTCACTTAACATAATGAACATTATCGGCGGACCAGGGGAGGAGCCTGGCATTGTGACCTGGGCGTTCGTGCCCCTCTCGTGCCTCGGGCTGACCAGATTGCGCCGTCGAATAGGCGCAGCACGTCGTATCGGGGACTGTGTCGGGTCTTTTTGATGTCGGGTCTGTCCGGGAACGCTTGGCACGACACGGTTGTGCGTTGGATCGTTGGTGCGCTCTTTGCAATTGTCGTGGGCCACGAACAGGTGTTCGTAGGGATTCGCGCCGTCGATGAGCCAAGCCGGTTGTTTCGCCTTTGGGGCGGAGATGAACCCGGCGGCGGGCACGCTCTGCGAGAATCGGCCGATGAGCGACGAGGAGGCGGCCGGGCTGGCTGACCCGGCGGGTGCCGCCGAACTCGACGATGGGATTCCCGGTGTCGAGCGACTCTTGACGCTTTCTGACGGGGTGGTGGCCATTGCGCTGACGCTCTTGGTGCTCCAGCTCAGCGTTCCGGCGATCGAAGGCGTCTCGAGTGCGCAGGCACATTCGCCGAAGTATCTGTGGGATCAACTGACCGTCAACGGCGGTGATCAGCTCATCGCCTATGTGGTGTCCTTCTATGTCATCGCCCAATTCTGGTTGACCCACCACCGGGTCTTTCGTTCGATCCACGGCCATGTCGAGGGCCTGGCCTGGTGGAACTTCGCCTTCCTCTTCACCATCACGTTGATGCCGTTCTCGAGCGACCTGCTCGGTCGTTTCGGGCGCAATGCGGTGGCGATCGATCTATTCGCCCTCAACATCATGTTGGCCAGCCTCACCACCCAGGGTGTGGTGCTCTTTGCTCGCAAGCACGGCCTCGAGTCCGAACCCCCCGAAGCCTTCGATCAGCGCAGCACGTTCTTTCGGACGATGTGGATCTACCTCGTATTGATCTTGACGGCGTCTTTGGCCTGGCCGTTCCCCGAGGTAGCCGCCTTCGGGTGGTTATTGCTGCTTCCGGCCCAGTTCATCGGTGCGGACCTGGCCCGGCGGTATCCACGTCGCCCGCGCTCCCCCGCGGCCGCGACCGGCTCTCCCTAGGCGGGTGTCTTACGCGGCGGAGTGGTCGGGCGTCTCGTTGTGAGTCCTCGGTGCTGCGCTCGCCCCGAGGACCGTCGTCTCGAGTGCTGCACCCAGTTCGCCCAGGCGCAGCATGAGTTCTTGGACCCAGGCGTGCACCTCGAGAAGGCGAAAGGTGGACTCGGGGTGGTCGGGATAGAGGGTCAACGTCGAATGCACTGCTGGCACGAGCGTCAGCGGTGTGGCATCTCGCAGTGAGCCTTCGAGATGGCGGTAGTCGGCGCACATGGCATCGACCTCGGCTTTGACCATCACCCCGAGAGCCGGGGCGTGGCTCGCCGCGTCGGACGGAACGGGGAGCCCGCCGATGATCGCCGCCCCGTACCAGAGCTGGTGGCCCGCACCGAGGAGCGTCGACCACTCGAGGATCGGGGCGGGTGGGACGTGGAGCTCGGCGAGGAACTGGGAAAAGACGTCCTCGGCCGCCATGGCGGCCCGCACCGCCGGCAGCCAGCGCTCCGGGGCGCCCTCGACGAGCGGTTCTCCATCGAGCAGCGCCTGTGCGGTGGTGGTTGCGACCGTGGTCCCGGCACCGATGAGATCGGCGATGGCCCGCGCCAGTTCACCCGCCGCGCCCTTGGGCCACATCACCGCGCCGACCACGAACCCAATGGCCGAGCCGATGATCACGTCCTCGACGCGCAAGAGGCCCACACTCCACCCCGTTGGCACCAAGACGTTGAACAAGAAGACCACGACCATGGTGAAGCTGGCCTGGCCGATCAAGAAATTGCCGGTACCCGGCAGGTAGAAGGCAGCGAACATGAAAAAGGGCAGGGCGACGCAATAGACCGCCGGGTGGACCCCGAAGGCCACGACCAGCGCGGACGACACCACGAAGCCCAGCGCGGTCCCCACCGCTGCGCCGAGTGCGGTTTTTCGTGTCCCGGCCGCGCTGGTCTTGACCACCACCAAGGTGGCGAACATGACCCAAAAACCGTGCTTGAGATCGAAGATGCCCACCGCGGCGAGCGCGAGTGAGAGCGACGTGGCGAGTCGCAGGCTGTTGCGCATATGCACCGATTCGAGCGTGAAGTTGGCCCGGGCGCGGCGGATCCATTTGCGCAACGACGGGACGCCGACCGTCATGGTTGAGACCAATACGGCGTTGGGGACCGTCTCGGCGGGGTCGGATCGAATGCCAAAGGCGATCCGGGTCTGGAGTGCGGCCAAGATGGCGGCGCGGGCGAGTTCGAGGGTGGCCGCCAAATCGGCCACGTCGCGATCGAGCGCCTCGGAATCACCGCCGGCGTCTGTGCTGGTGGTGATCCGCTCGCGCAGCTCTTCAGTGGCACAAGTGTCGAATTCCACCTTGGCCGCCTCGGCACTCGCCACGTCGGGGAACGAGGCTCCATTGCTCCACAGCGAGTCGGCGCAGGCGCGCATCGTGGTTGCCTGGACCCGAAGCATCGCCGCACGCCCGCTGACAAAGGTGGCCGAGCGCTCCGGCCCGACCGGTCGGATCTCGGCCAGGAGGGCGGCGATGCGTCGGGAACCGTGGAGGAGATACATGCGGGCCTTGTGCGCCCTCGAGAGGCCCCCCGGACGCCACGCGGAGGTGGCAATGGCCACTTCGGCCCGCAAGATGGCTGCCTTGACCGCCCGTTGGCGCTCCGGGGTATCGACGGCGAGTCCATCGGCCACCTCGTCGACCGTGTCGGCCAGGCTGGCGTAGACCCTCGCCAAGGCGAGTCGGCTGTCAGGCACCGAGCGCGACGGCCAGAGCCACCCGCACGCGAGCAGCGACACGGCGCCACCGAGCGCCACGCCCGCCAGTCGAGCAGGGACGGCGGCCGATGTGCCGGGCACACCGACAGCCACGACGAAAAAGACAATCGCCGCGTTGGCCCCGGCCGAGAAGTAGCCCGAGAACACCGCCCCGAAGGCGATCACGAAGGCGACGCCGAACATGGCGATCGTGGCCAGTGCGATGTGGAGTGAGACCACGGTCCCCAGGGCAACCAGAGGGAAGCCAACGGCCCAGGTGATCGACGTGGCCATCATGCGTTTGGGCCGATCGCCGGTGAAGTCGGCCATCCCGAGCAGCGCCGCGACACTAAAGGTGGCCAAGATCGTCAGCTGGTCGTTGTTGAAGCCGAAGTGTCCGGTGAAGAATGCCGCGGACATGGCGACGGCGGTGCGAAGACCGTGGCGCAGCGATCGGTGGCCCGGGTCGGGGAAGGTCGGTGGCCAGGCCAGGTCGAGCGGCAACTTCACGACCGTCCACCTGTCGTGCCGCTCGGCGTGTCCATGGCGCCATTGTCGACCAGGACCCCCGCCACGCGCCCGTTGGCGTGCCTGATGGCGGCCGCACCGAGCTGGCGCCCAGCCCGCGGGGCCGCCTGGCGTCGCGTCTGATCCGCTCGAAGCGCCCCGCGGAGGCGGATAGACGAAGTGCGGCACGGGGCGCCACTCCCCTCCCCTTGGGCCGCCAGCTCGGTGCCCGACCAGGGTCGATCCGGTCCTCGGGACCGGTGGCGTTCATCCCAAGAAGCGGTGATGGGCTGGGTTTTCATATCGAATTCGTACAAAATCCCAAGCGGGCACACAGCGGAATAACGGCTGGCCGTGAATTGGTGCGGTTCAACTATGCCCATGTCGAACACGGGATCGGTCACTGCCCCGGATCACCCCATCGATCTCACCCAAGAGATTCCGATCGTTGGGGAAGGTCAAGGTCCCCCACGTAAGCACTGGATCGCCCGGCACAAGGTTTGGGTCGTCGTCATAGCGGTGGTGGTGGCCGGCGCCGCCACCGGGCTGTCGCTGTGGCTGACCGGTGGCTCCCAAGCCACCGGTCTGGTTGTCACCACCCAGGTGGAAAGCGTCACCCGAGGCACCATTCAACAAACCGTGGCGAGTTCGGGGACGATCGAGCCGGCGAGCCAGGCCAACCTGAACTTCGCGGTGTCGGGCACCGTGACCGCGGTCAATGTCGCGACGGGTCAAACGGTCACCGCAGGCCAGGTCCTCGCCACCGTCGACACCTCCGCCCTCCAAGACCAGCTCAATGCCGCCCAGGCGCAACTCGAATCGGCCCAGGACAAGCTGTCGAGTGACGAGAGTTCGGGTGCGACGACCTCGCAGATCGACTCGGACGAGGCTTCGGTCACCTCCGCGCAGTCATCGGTCACTACGGCGCAGACAAATCTCGCCGACGCGTCATTGACGTCGACCATCGCGGGCACGGTGGCCTCGGTGAGTCTGGCCGTCGGCGATCAGGTCAGTGGCTCGGGCACCACCAGCTCGACGCGAGCGGCTCGAGTGCGGGGGGAGCAGCCAGCGGCGCTTCGGGCGCGCGAGTCCGCGTCGGGTGGTCTCGGGGCAAGTGGCGGGGCCAGTACTTCTGCCAGCTCATCGAGCACCGCATCGTCGAGCTCCTCGTCAGCCCAGATCGTGGTCATCAGTACCGGTTCATACATCGTGAACACGACGGTCGACGACACCCAGGTGGGCCAGGTGGCGGTGGGCGACCAGGCCACCATCACCCCGACGGGTGCGACCACTGCGGTCTACGGGACCGTCGCCTCGATTGGTCAGATTGCCACCGAGACCTCCGATGTGGCGACCTTCCCTGTGGTCATCGACGTCACGGGGAGCCCGAGCGGGCTCTACGCCGGCGCCACCGCCAACGTCTCGATCATCGTCAAACAGCTCTCGAACGTGGTCGAGGTCCCCACGGCAGCCATTTCCTACACGGGTGGGCAGGCCTCTGTCGTGACCGTCGTCAATGGCAACCACGTCACCAAATCGGTGACCACCGGCCAGGCCTCGGCCGGGGAGACCCAGATCGTCAGCGGCGTCGCCGCCGGTGACAAGGTCCTGGTCCGGGTCGTGAAGTTCACCGGCGGCGCCGGGGCGCCTGGTGCCGGTGGCCTCGGTGGCGGCTTCACCAGAGGTGGTGCGGGGTCCTTCGGCGGCGGCGGTGGCTTCGGCGGCGGCGGTGGCTTCGGCGGCGGCAGCGGCTTCGGTGCAGGTGGCGCAACCTTCGGTGGAGCCGGCGGATGAGCGGGAACGACACGCCCATCGATCCCCAAGAGAGTCGATCAGCGAGCCTGTCTGCCACCGACGAGCACTTCTTGGACCAAAGCGGTGCATCCGAAGACGTACCGGTCATCGAGCTCGAAGCGGTGACCAAGGTCTACCGGACCGGGGAGATCGCCGTGGCGGCCCTGCGGGGAGTCAGTCTCACCATCACGCCAGGCGAGTACCTGGCCATCATTGGTCCCTCGGGGTCGGGCAAGTCCACTTTGATGCACATCTTGGGTTGTCTCGACACGCCGACGACCGGGACGTTCGAGCTGGCCGGCGAGAACGTCAGCTCGATGAGCGAGTCCGCCCTCGCCGAGGTGCGTAACCGTCGGATCGGCTTCGTATTCCAGCAGTTCAACTTGTTGTCCTCGATGTCCGCCTGGCAGAACGTTGAACTCCCGCTCGTCTATGCCGGCGTGCCCCGCGCCGAGCGTAAAGAGCGCGCCATGGCTGCCCTCGAACGCGTCGGATTGGCTGGGCGGGTCCAACATCGTCCGGGAGAGCTTTCCGGTGGCCAACAGCAGCGCGTCGCCGTGGCCCGAGCCCTGGTCACTGAACCGGCGCTGATTCTGGCCGACGAACCCACTGGGAATCTTGACTCTGTTTCCGCCCGTGACGTCTTGAATCTCATGGACGAACTGCATCAATCGGGCCGCACCCTCATCCTCATCACCCATGACAGCGAGGTGGCCTCAGCGTCCGGCCGCCTCGTCAACATCCGCGACGGCCTGATCACCGAGAACAATCAGCGCGACCTCGAGAGCGTCCGATGAGCTGGCTCGAAACGCTTCGCACCGGGCTCGCCGGCGTGCGCTCGCATCGATTGCGCTCGGGCCTGACCGTGCTCGGAATCTTGATCGGGATCGCCGCCGTCATCTTGACGGTCGGCCTCGGCGAAGGCGCCCAGGCCCAGGTGAGCTCGGAGATCACCTCGCTCGGGACGAACCTCCTCACCATCTCGCCGGGCAGTTCCACCTCGTCGTCGGGCATCCGCGGCGGCTTCGGCACCGCATCGACGCTGACGCTGGCCGACGCGGCGTCGCTGTCTTCGAAGACCGTGGCCCCCGATATCAAGGCGGTCGCACCAACGACCTCGTCCAGCGAGACCTTGACGGCGGGAACGGCCAACTGGAGCACCTCGGTGGTCGGTTCGACCCCGGCGTGGCTCACGGTGCGGGGTCGCACCGTCGAGCAGGGCCGATTCTTGGACCGCCAAGACGTCAGCGACCACGAGGCCGTCGCCGTGCTCGGCTCCACTACCGCCTCGGAGTTGTTCAGTCGGCTTGACCCGGTCGGGCAAACCGTCAACGTCAACGGCGTACCCATGACCGTCATTGGTGTCCTCACTTCGACGGGAAACTCCTCGTCCTCGTCATCGAGCACCTCGAATCAAGACGATCAGGTGATCGTGCCCATCACCACGGCAGCCGAACGCATCTTCGGTGGCACGTCACGCAACTCGGTCTCCTCGATCCTGGTCCAGGCCAAGTCGGGCGCGCTGGTGACCGCCGCCTACCAAGAAGCCGACGCGGATCTGCTCGCGCTCCACGGCATCAGCACCGCGGCGAACGCCGACTTCACCATCACCCCCGAGCAGTCGCTCCTCTCAACGGCGACCTCGGTGGACAAGACCCTTACGGTCCTCCTCGGCGGGGTGGCGGCCATCTCCTTGTTGGTCGGGGGGATTGGTGTGATGAACATCATGTTGGTCTCGGTCACCGAACGAATCCGGGAGATCGGGCTGCGCAAGGCGCTCGGGGCCACGCCGCGACTTATCCGCCGCCAGTTCCTGGTCGAGGCCTCGGTCCTTGGACTCGCCGGCGGCGCCCTGGGTGCACTCTTGGGCATTGTGGGTGCGCTCACGCTGCCGGGCGTGGTCGGCGACCCCATCACCATCAGCGCCCCGGCGACGCTGCTCGCACTGGTGGTCGCGTTGGCCATTGGCATCATCTTCGGGGTCTATCCGGCCAGTCGGGCCGCCCACCTGGCGCCAATCGACGCGTTGCGAAGCGAATAGGCGCACCACGTGACCGCTCGAGCACACATCGAATCGACGAAATGGCCCCACCCATCGGCTGGAGCCCACACCACAACACGAAAGGCAATGGAGAGATATGAATGCACGCACCACGGCACACCGTCGGCGTCACCGCGCCGAGGCGATTGGCGCGGCGCTACTGAGCGCAGCCGTGCTGCTCGGCGTGGCCGCCAGCGCCGGCGCGGCGTCGGGTCCCCAAGGATTCGGTGGCGGCGCCACCAGCGGAAATGTGGCGGCTCTTTCAGGGTCATCGATGGAGGTCCAAAACTCCAACTCGGGACAGACCACGGTGAACTGGACCGGTACCACCACTTTCTCGCAGACCGTGGCCCAGACACTCGGCGCCGTGACCGTGGGCGATTGCGTCACCGTGACCGGGACGCCGTCGAAGACCTCGAAAACCACCATCGCGGCCAAGACCGTCTCGATCAGCACCGCCAGCTCGTCCGGCACCTGCACATCGGGATTTGGCGGGAGCGGTGGCGCGCAGGGGCGCCCGGGCGGTCCCGGTGGCTCTGGATTTTCCCCTCCCGGTGGATTTGAAGGTGGAGGCGGGGGCGGGGGCGCCCGTCCGGGTGGCTACCCCGGCGGACCCGGTGGCGGCGCGAACCGGTTCGGCGGGGCGAATGTCGCCATCGCCACCGGCAAGGTCACCGCGAATAGCGGATCGACCCTTTCGGTCTCGGGGACCCTTTTGGGACAGTTCACCCGCCCGACCAACGGCGCGAAGTCCTCGAAGGGCACCAAGAAGCCGACCGCACCGAAGGCCCAGAACTTGACGGTGACCACGACGTCGAGCACCACTTACAGCCAAGAACAGAGCACGACAGCATCGTCGCTGGCCGTCGGTGACTGTGTCAGTGCGTTCGGCCAGACCGCCACCAACGGTGCTGTGACGGCCAAGACGGTGCGTATCACCTCGACCGGAGGAAAGACCTGCAGCTCGGGATTCGGTGGAGGATTCGGCGGCGGAGGTGGATTCGGTGGTTGATGCGGTCACCGCAGGCTGGCGGGACCAAGCTCGACGCCCCGTCGTCATCGTCATAGCTGTCGCCGTCGCGCTCGTCGTGATTGGCGGGGCTACGGCCTTGGCGGCGGGTGGCTCGGGTGCGTCGGGTTATCGGACCGCGACTGTCGTGCGGACCTCCATCGCGGAGCGTCTCGCCGTGGTCGGTACCGTCGAACCGGTGTCCGACGCATCGCCCTCCTTCCAGGTCAGCGGAAAGGTCACCAGCGTGAATGTGGCGGTCGGGGCCACCGTGACGGCCGGGGAGGTCCTCGCCTCCCTCGACCCGACGTCGCTGGCCCAGACGGTCTCATCCGATCAGTCAACGTTGGATGCCGACCAGGCCAAGCTCTCCGAAGATGAGGCGGGCGAGACATCGGGTTCGAGTGCAGCGAGCAGTTCGGCCGGCGCAAACAGTTCGAGCGCTCAGCGCGCCAACTTCGACCGCGACGTCGAACCCGACGGCGGGTGCGGCTGCGCCGGCCAAGAGCGCGTCCTCGAGCCCGAGCGGTGCCACCGGGATCACTCAGGCCCAGGCGGCTCTGGTGGCCGATCAAAAAGTCGAATCGACCGATAGTCAGCAGGAGGCGGCCGACCTGGCACAGGCGCAGGGCGTCTGTGGGCTCACGACCACTCCCCCGTCGACACCGGCTGATCCGTCGAGTTGTGCAGCAGCCCTGGCCAAGGTGGGGACGGACGAACAGGCTGTGGCCAACGATCAACAGACCGTGGCGACCGACGAGACCAACCTGGCCCAGGCCCTGACCGCCGAACAGGCACAGTCCCAATCGTCGTCATCGACCCCGACGACCTCTCCGAGCGGTACCGCCGGATCGTCGTCGGCCCAGACGAGCGCGCCCAACAGCACCAGCGGTGCATCGAGCAGTACCGGTTCGAGCTCACGTGCCCTGGGCTCGACGTCGGCGACCAACAGTGCCCAACAGATCGCCAGTGATCAATCGGCCATCGACACGGCCCAATCGAATCTCATCGAAGCGCAACAATCACTGGGCGCGGCACAGCTGACCAGCCCGATCGACGGCACAGTGGCGTCTATTGGATTCGCCACCGGCGATAGCGTCACGGCCCATTCGAGCACGCAGGACATCGTCATCATCGGGACCGACTCCTATGAGGTCACCGCAACCTTGAGCAGCACGCAGGTGGCCTCGGTCAAGGTCGGCTATCCGGCCTCCGTCTCGGTCGACGGGACGACAGGAACGCTGCTCGGTTCGGTGACCCAGGTGGGGCCCGTCCAGGCGGCATCGTCGGGGTACACGTACCCGATCGTCGTTATCTTGCCGAGCTCGGCCACCGGTCTCTTCGCCGGTTCGACCGCCAACGTTTCGATCTTGACCAAGAGCGCCACCAGCGTGCTGGCGGTCCCGACGTCCGCCGTCTCGACGGTCGGTACCAGGACCTTCGTCGAGACCGTCAATGGAGGCACGGTGACCCGCAAGGCCGTCAAGGTCGGCATCGTCGGCGGTGTGCACACCCAGGTGCGCTCGGGCCTCAGCCTTGGTGACACTGTCGTGCTCGCCAATCTGTCCGCCCCCGTGCCGACGTCGAGCAGCTCCTCAACCTCAGGATTCGGGGGTGGCGGATTCAGTGGCGGATTCGGAAGCGGTCTGGGCTCGTCGGGCGGTTTGGGTGGCGCGGGATTCTCACCCGGCGCTCGGGGCGGTTGAGCTGACCTTTCAGCGCTCCGGGCGCTGAGCGCCTTCTGCGAGGTTGTCAACTCTCACGAAGCCCTCGCTGAGATTACGAGTCGAGCTGAGGGCGACGCCTAAGGATCGCAGGGCGGCGGCTGAGGTCTGAACGGCCAACAGGCCCCCCACCTCGTCGCACCCGAGATCTGGGCCGCTGACGCCGCTTTGCTCGTCCCGGGCGGCGAAGGCCACCGGGTCCTCCAATGCAAGATCGAGCCCCCGGGTTTGGAGGACCACGGTCCCCTCTGAGGGCGTCTGAAGCGGCAGGGCCGATGCGAGCTCTAGCGCCGCGGCCGAGGTGAACGGTCCGTTGTCCACGTTGGTAATGAGGAGGGGAAGCGACGGAACTGATTCACCCTCGTGGCGCGTGGCCCACGTCTGGTCGATCACCGTCACCGTATGGGGGTGTCGCTGGAACGCCATCGCCCAGCACAGGCGACCCAGGAGTTGGGCCGAGGTGGCATCGACGTGGATCTGCCAAGCACCGCCTTCTTGCGACGTCGAATACCGCATCGATGCGTCAGGTCGCAGCGCCAGCACGGTCGTGGTCTTGTGATCGAGCTTGATCGTTCGCCGGTGCACCTTGAGTCGTTCGTGTGTGGCACCCATGTTGGCGCCATCCTCGCGTACTTCTGATCCAGGTCGATCGGCGGACGCGGGTTCGACGTGGTCGAGACGGTGCCTCGGGCCACCCGGTACGCTACGGCTCCTATGACCTCGAGATTCGGGCGGTCGGTGTCCGCCAAGACCGAGGCGGCAGATCGATGACGACGAGCGAGCCGGTGGTCGACGTTGTGATCGAGATCCCCACCGGGAGCCGCAACAAGTACGAGTACGACCATGAGCACCACGTCATCCGTCTCGATCGGCGCCTCTTTACGGCCACCTCGTATCCGGCCGACTACGGCTTCGTGCCCGACACCCTCTCAAAGGACGGCGACCCGCTCGACGCACTGGTCCTGGTCGCCGACCCCACCTTTCCGGGTTGCGTGGTGCGCTCGCGCATCCTCGGAGTCTTCTTCATGCGCGACGAAGCGGGCCTCGACGCCAAACTTCTGACCGTGCTCGAACACGATCCGCAGTGGGACAACGCCACTGACATTGGTGACCTGCCGGTCCATCTCCTCAACGAGATCGAGCACTTCTTCAGCATCTACAAGGATCTCGAACCCGAAAAGTCGACCCAGGTCATGGGATTCGAGGGGCGAGATGCCGCCTTGGCCGAGCTCGACGCGTGTCGAGAGGCGTTTCGCCTCCATGCGGCCGAGAACCAGAGCAACTGAGCACCAAAGGGGGACGCGATGCCATTTCCACACGAAGAGGTCAAAGCCACGGTCGATCGCTACCACGCGCTTCGAGACCGGATCGACGCCGGCCTCGAATCCGACGCGTTCGGTGCGCTGGCGGACTTCTACACCGAAGACGCCGTGTACATCGACGGAGCCTGGGGGCGCCTCGAGGGCTGTGACGTCATCGCGCGCTGGCTGGTCGACTCGATGGTCGGGATGGAGGACTGGAAGTTCCCCGTCGAGTTCACGGCGATCGAGGGCAACGACGTGGTCGTCAAATGGACCCAGATCATGCCCCGGACCCGGCCCGACGGGACGCCGTACCGCCAGTCGGGATACTCGCGCCTCATCTACGCGGGCGACGGCAAGTTCTCCTACGAAGAGGACGCGTACAACATGGTCCATGTGCTCGAGGACATCGAGGCGAGCGGCTGGCAGCCGACCGAGCCGATGAATTTTCCGCCAGCACACCCTGACCGCAATTTCGACCAGTAGGGCACCCGCACCGGCGTGGATCGCCGCGTTATTGGATAAGGCCACGTCAAATGGGCCATTTGACTCATAGATTCACTGGTTGCGCTTTCGTATCCTGTTGACAACTGGGGTTTCCGCTCCGCCCTTTACCCAAGAGGTGCGTGCGCCACGCACCGCGTTGCCAGGAGAGAAAACTTCAATGAACTTCCGCAGCCTTTACCTTCGTGTCCCCGCTCGCCGCACCCTGAGGGAGCCCAAGGGGGCGATCCGGCGAGCCGGGGCCGCCGGCCTGGCCGCCGGCGCCGTCGTCGTCGCCTTGGTCGCACCAATGGCGCTCGGTGCGGGTGCGGGCGCGGCCACGGCTGGGGGTGCGACCCAGTTGGTCATCACCTCAGCCCCCTTCAGTGCACGGGCCAGCACCTCGGCCACCAACGCGGTCACCATCAAGGTGGAGAACCAGCGCGGCGCTGCGGTAAATGCCACCAGCGCCCTCAAGATCTTCCTCTCGAGCACGTCGGCGGGGCGGATTTTCTCCGCTACTTCGGGCGGGTCGCCCGAGACCTCAGCCACGCTGGCCGCCAACACCTCGTCGATCAAGGTGTTCTACGGCGACGCCGATGCGGGAACGCCGACGATTACGGCATCGCTGACCTCACCGCCCTCGAGCGCCGGGTTGGCCTCGGGCTCGCAGGCCGAGACCATTACCGCGGCGGCGACCACCACGACGTTGGTGGCGAACCCGTCACCGGGCACGTTCGGGTCCGTGGCCACGCTGACGTCGACCACCACGTCGGGCGCTGGAACGCCGCTCGGCACGGTCAAGTTCGTCGATGGCTCGACCACGCTGTGCAGTGGGGTCGCGACGTCTGGGGGCACCGCCACCTGCGCCGTCTCCACCCTGGCCGTCGCCAAGCACTCCCTCACCGCGGTCTTCACCTCGTCGTCGGCCAACTTCGCCAACTCGACGTCGAAGAGCGTCACCCTCAACATTGGGGCCGCATCCACCTCGACCACCGTGTCGAGTTCGCTGAACCCGACGGCACTGGGTTCGACGGTGGTGCTCAGCGCCGTGGTGACGAGTGCGGGGGGCATCCCGAGCGGCACCGTCGCCTTTAAGGTCGGTTCGACCGTGGTCTGCGCCTCGGTCACCCTCGTGGCCGGCACCGCCACCTGCTCGACGAGCGCCCTGACGCTCGGCACCGACGCCCTGTCTGGGGTCTTTACCTCAGCTTCGGGCAACTTCGGCGGCTCCACGTCGGCCCCGGCCACTCTGAGCGTGACCCCGGCCGTGACCACGACCAGCCTCAGCGCATCGGCCAACCCGGCGGTGGTCGGGTCGGCGGTGACGCTGACCGCCAGCGTGACGAGCCTGGCTGGCGTCCCGAGCGGCGCAGTGGTCTTCGAGGAGGGAGCCACGGTGCTGTGCAGTGGCGTGGCCCTCGCTTCGGGCACCGCCACCTGCTCGACGAGTGCCCTCGCACTCGGGACCGACGCCCTCACGGCGTCATACCTCAGCCCGGTATCGACGTACACCAACTCGAGTGGCTCCCTCAGCGAGACCATCACCGCGGGCCCGGGTGCCGCGCTGGTGATCACGTCGGCGCCGTTCAGTGCCTCGGCCTCGCTCGCGGCCACCAACGCGGTGACGGTGACGCTCGAGGACGCCCTGGGCAACCCGACCACGTCCAGCTCGTCCACCAAGATCTTCTTGGGCGGGACCTCGCCCGGCCGGCGGTTCTCCGCCACGTCGGGTGGGTCGAGTGAGACCTTCACCACCCTGCCCGCTGGCACCTCGTCGGTGACCTTCTTCTACGGCGACGCCGACGCGGGGACCCCAACGATCACCGCGTCGCTCACCTCGCCGCCGTCGAACACCGCTTTGGCGTCGGGGTCACAGACCGAGACGATCACGGCCGCGGCCACCACCACGGTGCTGACCGCCAACCCCGTACCCGTGTCATTCGGTCTCCTCGACACCTTGACCTCGACCACCACGTCGGCCGCGGGCACCCCGCTCGGGACAGTGACCTTTAGTGACGGATCGAGCGTCGTCTGTAGTTCGGTCGCAACTTCTGGGGGCGTGGCGTCGTGCGCGACGTCCTCCCTGGCGGCGGCCACCCATTCCTTGACCGCCGCCTTCACGCCGACGTCGGCGAATTTCGCTGCCTCCACCTCGAGCCCCATTGTCCTGAGCGTCGCCGCGGCCTCGACCACCACGGTCGTGACCAGCTCGCTCAGCCCGGCCCCCTACGGTGCGCCGGTCACCTTCACCAGCGTGGTGACGAGTGCGGGTGCGACACCGGTCGGCTCGGTGAGCTTCGTTGCTGGATCCACCACCGTGTGCGACTCGGTGCCCGTGACTTCGGGCACCGCCACCTGCACGGTGTCGGATCTCGATGCGCCGAGCGCGTCGATCGTCGCCACGTACACCAGCTCGTCGGCCAATTTCTCGTCGTCGGCCAGCCCGGCGCTGACGCAGGTGGTGGCGCCGTCGGCGACCACCGCGACCCTGTCCTCGAGCGATGCTGGTTCGAGCACCTGGCCCAGCTCACCGGTTGAATCGGTGCTGGTCACCGCGGCGTCGGGTCCTGCCCCGTCGGGTTCGGTGGCGTTCTTCGAGAACGGCTCCGCGGTTCCGGGCTGTGGCGCGGTGGCCTTTGGACCGGATTCGGCGGCGCAGTGCACACTGCCTCAGCTCGATCCGGCGAGTTACACCATCACCGCCACCGCGACCCCGGCGACGGCCGACGACCTGGCGGCGTCCTCGAACGCGGTGATCGAGACCGTGGGGGCCGCTGCGACGACCACCTCGCTCAGCACCTCGGCTTCGTCGGTGACCTTCGCACACTCGGTCACCCTGAGTGCGACCGAGCTCACCGCCCCGGGCACCGTGAGCTTCTACGACGGAAGCAATGCCCTGTGCATCGACGTCACCTTGGTCGCCGGCACCGCCACCTGTTCGACCACCGCTCTGGCGCTCGGTGCCAATGCACTCAGTGCGGTCACCACCACCAGTTCGGTTGACTATGCCGGTTCCACCTCGGCCCCAGTCAATGTGAGCGTGAATCCCGGTCCCGCCTACGCGCTGGTGATCACGTCTGCCCCCTTGACGGCGGCCCCGAGCACGTCACCCACCAACGCGGTGACGGTCACGCTCGAGGATGCCTACGGCAATCCCACGACCTCGTCCACTTCGACCCGGATCTTCATCTCGGGCAGTTCGAGTGGCAAACACATCAGCGCGACGGCCGCCGGCTCGGCGGTGGCGTCGGTGATCCTGCCCGCCGGCGCCTCGTCGGTCACCTTTTATTACGCCGACACCAACGCTGGCTCACCGACCATCACCGTCTCGCTGACCAACCCCCCGTCGAACGGGGGCCTCTTGATGGGCACGCAGACCGAGACCATCACCTGACCGGCCCGTCACCCGATGCCGCGGCGATGGGGACGGCGTTCGCTTCGGTGCGTGGGGAGCGGACAAGGACAACACACGTGTTCACGCGCACACCCAAAGCATCGGACGTGATGGCGTCGATCCGGTCGGGAGCCTCGCCACGCTCGGGTGCCCGAGGGTTGGTCCCGTGGTCGGATCGAGGCGTACCCGCCGCGGGGTTGGCTTGCGGCCTCGAAACGGGGCCTCGGTTGCAGGCCCACTCAGGGAATGAGCTGAGTACCTCCACCGCTGCTGCCGCTGCTGCCGCTGCTGCCCGAGCCACCCGAGAATCCCCCGGCACCGAACGGATTCGTGCTTGAGCCACTACTCCCCCCGCTGGACGCGTTCTGCTGCTGGGCCTGGGCCTGGCTCCCCAGCGTCACCGATACCGTGTGCTTCTCGTTGCCGACGTAATAGGTGATCTGGATGCTCTGGCCGGCCTTGGCCTGCTGGACGACGCTTTGGAGCGACTCAGAAGAGGTGATGGCCGTCCCGTCGATGTCGACGATGACGTCACCTTGCTCGAGACCCGCCTTGTCCGCGGGTGAGCCCGCGATGACGTCGAGGATGACGGCACCAGTGGTCGGCGTGAATCCGTACTGCTGGCGCAGTGCGGGGGTCAGGGTCGTGATGTCGACCCCGAGGTAGCCGCCCGAGTTGCTGGCCGGACCACCCTTTTCGAGCTCAGGGATGAGCGATTCGACCTGGGCGATGGGGATGGCGAAGCCGATGTTCTGGGCGTTGGTGCCATCGTTTGAGGTCCCGGCGACCGCGGTGTTCATCCCAATGACCTGACCCGAGGTGTCGATGAGCGGGCCGCCCGAGTTACCCGGGTTGATGGCGGCGTCGGTCTGGATCAGGTTCTGCAGGTTCTCCGACGCCGTCCCGGTCCCTCCCGCGGTCACCGATCGGCCCAGGGCCGACACGATGCCCTGGGTCACGGTCGGGGTGCCTGCGGCCAGGCCGAGCGCGTTGCCAATCGCCACGACGGCGTCGCCGACCTGGGTTTTGGCCGAGCTCCCGAACGTCACCGTAGGCAGGCCGGACACGTTGTTGATCTTGAGCAGGGCTACGTCTTTGGTGGCGTCATAGCCAACCAGGGTGGCCGGGAGAGCTTTGGTCTGCCCGGACTCGGTCACCGTGATCGAGCCGCCGCTGGTGCCGGTGTAGAGCTCGATGACGTGGTTGTTGGTGATCACCTCACCGTTGGAGGTGATGATCATGCCGGTTCCCTCGTCCTCTTCGCCGCCGGCCTTGACGTCGATGGAGACAACGGCGGGTATGACTTCTTTGACCAGCTGGGGAATGGTGACGTTGCCGCTCAGGACGGCGGCGCCCGGGGCGGAATTGCTCTCGTGGATGGTCACGCTCTCGCCGTTATTGTTGTTGTGGTTGATGAGCGCGGTGACCCCCGAGCCGACCAAGGCGCCAATGACGGCAGCGATGACGGCCACGGCCACCCAACGGCGACCCTTGTGTGGGGGGCTCTGGGGGTCAGACGGCCAGCGCGGGTAAGGCGTTACCGGGGCCAAGCCACTCGCCGGGGCCGCTCCGCCCACCTCTGTGCCGGCGGTGGCGACGGGAAATGGCCACGCTGGGGTGCCCTGGGCGGGCGTCGTGGCCACCGGTGCGCCCGGTGGCGCCCACCCGGCATAGCCGGGAGGCGGAATTGGGGTCAGCGGTGCCGCGCCCGGGGTGGGTGACCCGACCGGCGGCAAGGCAAAGGAAGGAACTTCGATGCCGCCCTCCGAGGTGCCATCACCGGGCGTCGCCCCGGCGGCAGCGTCCGGTGCGGCCGGAGTGTCGTGGGCGCCTTGGCCATGGGTGGGCGGGGCGTCGACGGGGGGAACGGGGGTGCCGGCGGTCGCCGGGGTGGTGGGCCTCGCCCAGGCGAACGGCGCGGGGGGCGCTTGTTCGCCTGGTGAATCGCTCCGCTCGCCCACTGCGCCGGCGTCGTCGCCCCCAACGGGGGGAACGGCGTGCTCAGGGGGTCCGTCCGACGAATCTGAATCTTCTCGGCCAGGTGGGGACCATGGTGGTTCTAAGTCATCGGTCATATAGGTCCTCTCGAACGGACAGATCCGCCATGCCGCCACCAATGGAGGCAACCTTTGGCCATCGGATGGGACGCACGGCCATGTTACGGGATCGTCGAACCCCGTTGGCGGCGCCCGAAATGACCCTGTGTGCTCCATGAGGCCCGGGGCGCGGTAGCGTGTCCGCCGCATGTCACGCCGGATTGATATCGAGTTAACGAGCAAGAGCAGCGACGGGTCATGGACCTGGCGCGCCGCAGGGGCTCGTCAGCCCAAGGGGGTGCTCGACGCGGCGTTGGTGCCCGACGGCGACGGGGTCGGGTCCGTGCTGCGCGCCGACGTCGAGACCGGACTCGAGGGCATCGAGGTCCTCTCCCTCTCCCCCATCAAGGCCAAGGCCCCCAAAGAGGCCGCTGACGGCCGCATCGAGGTTGTCGGGACCCCTCGCCGAGCTCCCGACGTCTCGGTCATCTTGGCGCCGGGATCGGCCAAGCGCTCTCGCCGCCGTGACGGTGACGACGGCGAGGACCGCAAGGATCGCAAGTCCAGCCGCCGCAGCGAAGGCACCGGCGGTGAGCGCCCGAGCGGCGGTGGCCGAGGGGCCGGAGGGGGCGGAGGTGCCGCAGGCCCACGTCGCCCGGGAGGCCGACGTCCAACTGAGCGCGGCGAGGGTCGCGCCGCTCGCGGGGAACGTCCGGTGGTGCCGACCTCGACCGTGCATCGCAACGCCATGCTCGCCACCCTTCGGCCCGAGCAGATCCCCGTGGCCGAACAGTTGCTCCGCGGTGGGATCCCTGCCGTGCGCCAGGCGATCGATGCGCAGAACGCCGCGGCCAAGACGTCGGGCAAGCCGCCGGCCTCCTCGGACGCCCTGATGGCGATGGCCGAGGAATTGCTGCCGGTGGTCAAGCTGGCCGAATGGAAGGACCGGGCGTCGGTGGCTCAGACCGCCGGCAAGGACTACCGCTTGCGCGAGCTGCGCGCCGTGGTGGCCGCCTCGCGCACCGTCATCCTCGATGACGAGGGCCGCGCCCTGGCCAAGTCGCTTCAAGAATCGCTCGACACCCGCGTCACGGCGCTTCGTGACGAGTGGCTGGCGCGGATTCAAAATGGCATCAAGGAGGGCCGGGTCCTCCAAGCCCTCGAAGCCTCCATTCGCCCACCCGAGCCAGGGACACGCTGTCCCGCTGACCTCGCGGTGCAGTTGGCCCAGGCCGCATCTGAGGCGATGACCGCCGACTTGGCGCCCGAAGAATGGATGCGTCTTCTCGACACCGTGGTTGCCTCTCCGGTCCGCCGCACCGTCAAGCCGGCTGGCATTCCCGACGACGAGGTGGCCAAGCAGGCCGCTCGCCACGCCGCAGGGATGGTGCCGGCCCTGGCCAAGCTCTTGGGATTGCGCATCCCGCCTCCGCCACCGCGGCGGGTCGTGACCGAGCGGCGCCTCAGTCCAGCCGGCGGTTGAGCGTGAGCAGCCGGGCGCTGAAGCCGGCTGCTTCGAGACGCTGTTTGGCCGCACGGTCCCCGGGCAGGGCGAGCGCATCGATGTCGCAACATCCACGTTCGACGCACCAAGCGACCATGGCCTCCATGAGTGCGGTTCCGACCCCGACGCCGCGAGCCCCGACTTCGACGTAGCAGCACTCGATCCGCCCGCTCGGCTCGTTCGCCCCCGGGCGGGTGAAGTGCGACACGACGCCGAGTCCGACAACGGCCTGGTCGAACTCACCGACGAATCGGCCCACCGCGGTTGCCCTCGAGGTCCACTCGGCCAAGAGTCCGTCCCACGTTGCGTTGGCGGCGAGGATCGCGCCTCCACGCTGGGCCCGCACGGATTCGAGGGCCCGCCCCAAGAGGGCGGCCTCGCTGGCCCGGTCAGCGTCGGTGGCTGGTCGGGCCAGTTCCACCGTTGTGCCTAGCCGAGCGATCCGTCGGGTTCGAGCGGGGGAACCCCGTCGATCAGCTGGCGGGTGCGGTTCAAGATGGTGCGCCGATTGCGGTGCGAGGCCTCGTAGCGGTGGACCGCTTCGAGCTGGGCGACCTCGAGGCTCTCGAGCCGCCGCACGACCTGAGAGGCCGACAAGGTGTCATAGCCGGCCAGGGCGCGCTCGACGGCTGCGGTGTCGAGAGGGTCAGCGGCTGGCTTCTCGGCGGCGGCCGGTGCGGTCGGGGGGCCTTGGGTGGTGTCGTCGTACTCGGGTATCGGCGCATCAGGGCTGGCGCCGCCGAAGAGCGAGCCAATGCGCTCGCCCAGCGCCCGCTGCCCGGCGTGCACCACCATCTGGCCCAGTACACGCGCATTGCTGATCTGGTTCTCGACCCGGGTCCGGCCCTTGGTGACGATCTGTGGCCAGTCTTCGGCGACGGTCACGCAC
Source organism: uncultured Acidimicrobiaceae bacterium (assembly GCA_963800725.1). Taxonomy (GTDB): domain Bacteria; phylum Actinomycetota; class Acidimicrobiia; order Acidimicrobiales; family RAAP-2; genus Bog-473. Next base: position 39,454 of record CAWDCE010000035.1, read on the forward strand.
AGCCCGATCGGAGCAAACAACAAAACGTCGAGCGGCCCGGTGCCCGGCTCATCACAACCATCCCCTGTGTCCTCATCGGACGCAGGCGGATCGGACCTCGAATGATCGGCCGCAGTGAACGATGGCGTGGGATCGGCCGCAGTGAGATCGGCCGCAGTGAGATCGGCCGCAGTGTGGCTGCGTGCGGTCGTGTCGTCCCGCTCGAAGGGCATAGGTGCGGGCGTGGGGTGGGCGTCGGCGCTCTCGGTCCCGTTGGCGCTGGGCGGCGCTGCAGCGCCCCCAGGGGCGTCTTGAGCCGCGGGCTGGTCGCCGCGGTCGAACCCTTCGTCGCTCAAGGGGCCCTCAGACACAGTCCCGGCAGAGCATCTTCTTCGAGTCAGCCAGTTGGCTCGGGTGCTTCACCAAGAAACAGGACCGGCAGACGAATTCGTCGGGCTGCTTTGGGAGCACCCGCTCGTTGCCTTCGGTCTTGTCCTCGACGTCAGTTGCCTCTTCGTCTTCGGGCTCGTCCTCGACGACGAGGCGCTCCTTCAAGATGACGTCCAGGCTGGCCTCGACATCCTCGTCCTCGGGCTCTTCTTCTTCCTCTTCGTCCTCGGCCTCACCGGTCTTTTCGACCACTGCCGCGGGCGAGGGGGTCAGGATCTCTATCTCTTCGATTTCGTCTTCGTCGTCGGCCACGACGTCGACGTCGAGGGGGTCGTCCTCTTCGATGTCCTCGAGGGCGTCCTCGTCGAGATCGACCTCGAGTTCGTCATCGTCGAGGTCATCATCAGCGTCGACGCTGACCACCTTTTTTCCGAGATCTTTGGGCATGTCCTTCTTCTTGGTTGCCATTTGCCGCCGGAGCATAGACGGTCAGTGCACCGGGTCAATCACTTTTGGGGCCGAGCGGGGTGGTGGCGTCTCGGCGGTGCGGCCGGTGCGGCAAGGCGGTTGGGCCCGGGGATCTTTGGCGCCATTTCATCCTCCCGGGATACCCCGAGCGGATGAAACGTTCTCTACTCGACCCCCAGGCCGCCCTCCGCCTCTCACAGCATCCCCCCCTCAGCTACATCCGGCCGGGAAGCCTCATGTGCTGTAGGGGCGTTTGGGACTGCGCCGTACATTACGCACTGCCGGGCCGTTGGCGCCAAGGAGAACTGACCCGCTCTCATCAGGCGCGATGTGAAACGTTCCTGGTCAGTGTGTTGAAGATTTTTCCGAACGTTTTCTCTCTGCTCGACGTTCGGATTCGAGCCGTTCAAGCTCGCTCTCGTCGTGGTCGACATAGGACATTGCTTGCGCGAGCGCACGATGTCCGGCCACTTCTTCAATGGCGCGGTGCATCTGTTGGGCCACGCGCCGGTAGGCCGGGTGGCCTTGCGCGCCCGAGCGCAATTCGATCAGGTGCATCGCCTCACGCGCGTTGAACTGCATCACGTAGCGGATGCGATGCGCGAGGGCGACGGCGTAGGAGGCCTGCTCTGCGAAATTCGGGAGCAGGTCGCGATAGAGGTCTTCGGCGCGTCCGATGGTTGCGCCGTATTGGTCGGCGACGCCGGCTTCGGCGACCATCTCGGGCATGTCGTAGCCGAGGGAGATCCCGAGTCGTTGCCATTCGATGGTCAGCATCCGATGGCGTTGGAGGTCACGGAAGGCGCCGTAGTCGGTGACGAGTTCGAAGCGGTAGTCGGTGCGTTCGAAGGCACGCCCGGGCCGGTGTCGTCGGTTGCGCCGCTCACCGACATAGGCGCGCAACAACGCCACGCGTTCTTCGTGATTGAGCAGGCGTACCCGGCGCAGGATCTCGGTCTCCGAACAGCGCAGATGGCTAAAACAGGCTGCGGCCAGGACTTTGTCCTCGCCCTCGGGGTCGAAACTGAGCAAGGTCACTTCTGCGTCGTCGTCGCGGAGATCCGCCGGCGGGTCATCGGGCCAGAGCCGCTCGATCACGCGGGCGGTGTCGTCGCGGGTCGCGGCCAGGTACGCGGTCCACTCTCCCCCGCGCTGCCACATCGACGCGTTGGAGGAACGAGGGGATCACCTTGCGCAGTTCGGTGAGCATCATGTCCGCGTAAGTGCGGGCCTCGGGCAGGGGGTGCGACCGCATCCGCAGCAACAGCTGCTCGTAGGACTGTCCGGTCCCGTAGAGGCCAATGTTCGACAGGCTGGCCGCAGGGAGCAGCCCGCGAAGCGCATCGAGCGACTTGGCCTTGACGGCTTGGCGGTACACGAAATCGCTGTCGCCGCTTTGCTGGGGGTAGCGGGCGGTGACGGCGGCCGAGAGAACCGGGAGCAACTCGCCATAGGTGTCAAAGACGCGGTCCATGTCACCGACGTAGCGCGCGCCGTAGGGGGATTCGAGAACCTCGCTCGGTCGAAAGTAGCGGTAGTGACCGCTCTCGAGCCGGTTGTTGTAGGCGATGTAACGCGTCGACTGCTCGAGGTAGGCCATGAGGCGCCCCCACTCGAGGATCTTTGAGAGCACGTTGGACGACTGCTCGCACGCGAGGTGTACCCCGCCGAGTTGCGCGACCGAATCATCGCCGTATTCGACGAAGACTTTCTCGTAGAGCTGTTCGGCCCGGGCCAGGCCGACGGTCGCGTCAAGGGAGATGTCACCCGAGATGTCGAGGTCGCGTACGAACTCGTCCAAGAAGAGCCGACGCAGGCTTTTGGGGGATCGCGAATAGCGGGCGAACAACGCACCCTTGACGACCTCGGGCAGATTGACGAGGGCGAACACCGGGAGGTGCAAGTTGGTGACGTAGCGGCGGAGAATGGCCTCTTCGTCAGCGGTGAATGTCTCTTCGACGTATGGGAACATGCCGAATCAACCCTAGGTTTGAGAAGCGGGCTGCGGGCGGATGGGTCTCAGCCGCCCGCCGCGGGCAGTCCGACCGCCACCACCCCGCGAATCAGGCACGAGACGGCCTCGTGGGCGCACCGGGCGGTGTCGGGGTCGGTCGCCACGTTGGCCACCTGTTGGACCAGGTCGGCCACCGATTTGATGGTCCGTACGAAGTCGCCGGGCGCCACATCGCCGATGTCGCGGGCCGCCACCGCGAGCGTCGTCTCGAACGTGGTGCCCCGGGCCCACGACACCACTGCGGTGGCGAGCCCGGCCGAGGGCTGGCGGGTCCGGGGCACCAGGTGGACCTCTTCGGTACTGCGGATGTGTTCGGCCAAGGACTCGAGGGCGAGGCAGCGTCCGGACAGATCGGCCAGCCGCTTCTCGCCCAGGCGGTCGGCCAAGGTGGCCCGGCGACGTTCTCGGCGGGCCGGCGGGCGGTGGCCGCGCTGTCCGGCCAGGCGGCGCGCCCGGCGTGGCTCGAAGACCACCGCCGAGACCACCCCGGCCAAGATGGCGGGCTCGGTGCCGTCGAAGAGCCCGGCCCGCAGGGCCTCGGCGACCAAGAGGTCGGACTCATGGTAGATCCGGGCCAGCCGGCGACCCGAGGTGCTGAGGGACCAGTTGTCGATATAGCCGAGCTCATCGAGCACGGCCACGCGGTGGGTGAGCTGGAGCGACAAGAGGTCGGCCCGTTGGGCCTGCCACTGGGCAAAGGAGCGGTGCAGGACCTCGTTGGCGGCCTCTTGGTCGAAGCGTGAGACGAGATTGACGGCCAGGTTGTAGGTCGGGCGGAAGCTCGAACGCAGATCGGGCGGGGGCGCCATAGCCACCCGGGCCGCCTCGGCAAAGGTGGTTTCGTTCGACCACACCACTACGGCATGACCCTCTTCATCGAGGCCGCGCCGCCCGGCGCGGCCGGTGAGTTGGAGATACTCGCCCGAGGTGAGACTGGCCCGACCGGCCCCCCCGTACTTGGTGAAGCGTTCGATGACCACGGTGCGCGCCGGCATGTTGATGCCGAGCGAGAGGGTTTCGGTGGCAAAGACGACCCGCAGCAGCCCGGCGGCAAAGCACTCCTCGACGGTTTCTCGAAAGACCGGCACCAGCCCGGCGTGGTGGGCGGCGACCCCGGCCTCGAGGCCCTCGAGCCACTCGTCGTAGCCAAGGACCGACAGGTCCTCGTCGCTCAAAGTCTCGACGCGGTGCTCGGCGATGCGACGGATGGTGGTGCGTTCGTCGCGCTCGGTCAGGCGGACACCGTCACGCACCACCTGGCGTACCGCGTCGTCGCAGGCGGCGCGGCTGAAGATGAAGACAATGGCGGGGAGCAGCTCTTCGGCATCGAGGGCCGAGATGAGTTCGGTGCGCAGCGGCGAGCGGTACGGCAGGCGGGGCCCGCGTCCACGGGCCTGCCAGTTCTGGGGCCGACTGCCCATGGCCCGGCGTACCGCTTGATCGATGCGCTGACCCTCTCCCCCGGGCTTGCCGTTGGTCAACAACGGGAGCAGAAGCGTCTCGTCATCTTCGCGGCGCTGGGCGGCGAAGAGGTGACGCAGCACGATCGGGCGGTGGCGTTCGACGATCACGTCGGTGTCCCCGCGCACCGAGCGCAACCACTGGCCGAGCTCGCTTGCGTTGTTGACGGTGGCCGAGAGGCAGACGAAACGGATGTGGGCGGGCGAGAGCACCAGCACCTCCTCCCACACCCCGCCGCGGTAGGGGTCTTGGATGAAGTGGACTTCGTCGAGCACCACGGTATGGAGCCCATCGAGCAGGTCGGATCCGGCCAAGAGCATGTTGCGGAGCACCTCGGTGGTCATCACCACGACCGGGGCCTCGGGCCTGAGGGCGGTGTCCCCGGTCAAGAGACCGACATGGTCACCGCCGTAGGTGGCGCACAATTCCCCGTACTTTTGGTTGGAGAGGGCCTTGAGGGGCGTGGTGTAGAAGGCTTTGGCACCGCTCAAGAGGGCCCGGTGGACGGCGTACGCGGCGACCAGGGTCTTGCCCGACCCGGTCGGGGCGGACACGAGCACCGAATGACCGGCGTCGAGGGACCCGAACGCTTGGCGTTGGAAGTCGTCGGGCGGGAAAGGGAGTTGGGTTTCGAAGTCCCATCCCTCACCCGCCGTCGAGGCGGGCCAGGGGAACACGGTCAACGGCCGAGCAGCTTGCCGACACCGATGGCGACGAAATAAAAGAACACCAAAGGAAGGGCGAGGGCCAGCATCGAGAAGGGGTCAGAACTCGGGGTGAAGACGGCGGCGACCACGGTGATGATGATGACGGCCCACCGCCAGGCGTGCAGCAACTTGGCCGAACTCACCACCCGGGCCAACTCCAAGGCGACCAGGATCACGGGGAACTGGAAGGTCAGCCCGAAGAGCCCCATCATCAAGAGGATCAGCCCGAGATAGGGAATTGGGTCGTAGATGGACTGGAGCTGGGGTCCCCCGACGGACTTCAAGAAGGCCAGGGCGTGCGGCAGGGTGTAGTAGGCCGTGGCCGCACCGAGCAGGAACAAGGTGACCGCAGCCGCCACGAAGGGGATGGCCCACTTGCGCTCACGAGCTTCGAGGCCCGGGGTGATGAAGCGCCAGAGCTGGTACAAGATGACCGGTGACGCCAGGACCAGTCCCCCAAATACGGCGATCTTCACCCGCAGCGTCAATCCGTCGAGGGGTGATGTCACGTAGAGGTTGCATGACCCGTTGAGGCCGGGCAGGAGCTGCCCATCGTTGTTGCTGTGATGCGAAGTTGTCGCGTAGACCGAGCACAGCGGCCGGAGCAAGAAGTGCAGGATTGGCTCGTAGGCGACCACGCACACCAAGGCTCCGAGGCTCAACGCGATCACGCAGATCATGAGGCGGTGACGCAGCTCGCCCAGGTGCTGGGTGAGCGTCATCGAGTTCGGCGAAGGCTTGTCCTTGCGCGTGCCGAGGAGGGGGATGGACATCGTGGTGGCGCCCCTTGGTCAGTTCAGACCGGGATCGCCCGTGACAATGGCGTCGGGGGTGGGTGCTCGAGAGGTTCGGGGCATGGGCGGGCTGGTCGATTCGGACGGCGTGGTCGAAGTGGATTCGACGCCGGTGTCCGAAACGGATGGATCGGTGCCGTTGGTGCTCGCCCCATTGCCCCCCGAGCCGTTGGTGTCGGCACCGTGTGCGTCCATGTTCGAGAGGTGGTTCAAGAGGGCCGAGGGCGACCGGGCCAGCTTGGCGATGTCGTTGGTGGACGGCAGGTCGGGGATCGAGCCGCGGACCTCGGTCTCCATGCGGTGGCGGAATTCGTTGAATGACCGCCAGGCGCCACCGATTTGGCGGGCCACCTGGGGCAGCTTGTCCGGACCGAGCAAAAGCATCGCCACGACACCGATGATCAGGAGCTTCGCTGGATCGAGGTTGAACATGCGCCTCTACCCTATTGCCCTTAGAGCGAGGCGATCAGGCGCTCGACCCTCTCATCGTGTGATTTGAAGGGATCTTTGAGCAAGACGGTGCGTTGGGCCTGGTCATTGAGCTTGAGATGGACCCAGTCGACCGTGAAGTCCCGGCGCCGCTCCTTGGCCCGTTTGACGAAGGCCCCGCGGAGGCGGGCCCGGGTGGTCTCGGGTGGATTGGTCATCGCATCGGTGATGGCTTCGTCGGTGCAGGTCCGGTCGATCTGGTCGCGATGTTGCAGCTTGTAATAGAGGCCCCGGCTGCGGTCCACGTCGTGGTACATGAGGTCGACCATCGCCACCTTGGGGTGCGACAGCGCCACATCGTGGCGGGCGCGCATCTCTTCGACCAGGCGGTGCTTGGCCACCCAGTCGCACTCGCGCCACAGCGACGTCGGGTCGGCTTCGAGTCCCTTGAGGCAGTGCTCCCACATCCCGAGCGCGATGTCCTCTTCGGGTGAGAGGCCCTTGCGATCGCGGAATTTCACGGCTCGCTCGAAATACTCGGTCTGGATGTCGAGGGCCCGCATCTCACGCCCGTTAGCCAGGCGAACCCGGCGTTGGCAGGTGATGTCGTGACTGATCTCGCGAATGGCCCGGATCGGGTTCTCGAGGGTCAGGTCCCGCAGCACCGTCGCCGAATCCTCGAGCATGGCCAAGAGGATCGAGGTGGTGCCGACTTTGAGGAAGGTGGCGTATTCACTCATGTTCGAGTCGCCGACGATGACGTGGAGCCGGCGGAACTTCTCGGCGTCTGCATGAGGCTCGTCTCGGGTGTTGATGATCGGGCGACTTCGGGTGGTGGCCGACGACACGCCCTCCCATATGTGCTCGGCGCGTTGGCTGAGGCAGAACACCGCGCCACGGGCCGTTTGGAGCACCTTGCCGGCTCCAGAATAGATCTGACGACTCACCAAAAACGGGATGAGTACCTCGGTGTAGCGGTTGAACTCGTCGTTGCGCTCTGTCAGGTAATTCTCATGACACCCGTAGGAATTGCCGACCGAGTCGGTGTTGTTCTTAAAGAGGTACACCTCGCCGCGGATCCCCTCCTCGCGCAAGCGCGACTGGGCGCCACTGACCAGTTGGGCGAGTATCCACTCCCCCGCCTTGTCGTGGACCACGACGTCGCTGATCTTGTCGCACTCGGGGGTGGCGTATTCGGGGTGGCTGCCGACGTCGAGGTAGAGCCGGGCGCCGTTCTCCAAGAAGACATTGGACGAGCGCCCCCAACTGACGACGCGACGAAAGAGGTAGCGGGCCACCTCGTCGGGGCTGAGTCGGCGCTGACCACGGAGCGTGAACGTGACGCCGTACTCGTTCTCGATGCCAAAAATACGGCGCTCCATCAGGCCACCGTACTGCTCGCTATGCCAAAAGCCGTGCCAGCTCCTCGTCGGTGACCCGACGGAAGGCCCGGCGACCGTTGCCGCGGTTGAGTACGGCCACCTCGAGGTCGCCGGGATCGAGGGTGCGATCAGGCCCGGCGAGGGCGCTGGTGGCGGCCTTGAGCGCGGCGGTGAGATTCCAGTCGCTCTGCCACGCCGCGGCGACGCGTTCGGTGATGGTCTCGGCATCACCCCCGAGGACGGCGAAGCGCTCCTCGTCGGTGATGGTTCCCTCATAGGCAATGTGGTAGAGCTGATCGGGCCGGTTGGCGTCCCCGAGTTCGGCAACGAGGATCTCGACCTCGAGCGGCTTCATCTCGTGAGTGAAGACGTTGCCGAGGTATTGGGCGTAGAGGTTGGCCAAGGAGCGCGCATCGACGTCTTCGCGGCTGTAGGCGTAGCCCTTGGTGTCCGCGTGGCGCACGCCGGCGACCCGCAACTGGTCGTACTCGTTATATTTCCCGACACCACCAAAGGCGATGCGGTCATAGATCTCGCTGATCTTGTGGAGCGAGCGGGAGGGGTTTTCGGCCACGATCACGATGCCCTCGTCGTAGGTGGTCGCCACCAAAGAACGGCCGCGGGCGATGCCCTTTTGGGCGTACTCGGCGCGATCCTTCATCACCTGCTCTGGGGCGACGTAATAGGGCATGCTCATGGCGTGGCACCCTCTTGTCGCTTGCGGGCAATCAGTGCGCCGAAGCGCTCAGCTACTTCTGAGTCGGGAATGGCTCGATACCCCTCGACATCGACCACGGCGACGAGGGGGTAGATCCCGCGCACCAAGTCGGGGCCCCCGGTGGCCGAGTCCTCGTCGGCGGCGTCGTAGAGGGACTGAATGGCGAGGTCGACCGCCTCGTCTTGGCTGAGGCCTTCACGCCAACCGAGCTTGACGGTCGATCGCGCATCTCGACCTCCCGAGCCGTTGGCCTGGAAGTCGGTGTCCTCATAGTGGCCACCGGTCGCGTCATAGCTGAAAATGCGGCCGATCCCTCGAGCCGTGTCGTATCCCGCAAAGAGCGGGACCACCACGAAGCCCTGCATGGCCATCGGGAGGTGGAGGCGGACCATCTGGGCCAGCTGATTCGCCTTGCCCTCGAGCGAGAGGGTGGATCCTTCGACCTTTTCATAATGTTCGAGCTGGACCTGGAAGAGCCGGACCATCTCGACGGCCATCCCCGCCGAACCGGCAATGGCCACAGCCGAGTAGCGATCAGCGGGAAAGACCTTCTCCATGGCCCGGTGGGCGATGATGTTGCCTGCGGTGGCCCGACGGTCGCCGGCCATGACGACACCACCCGCATAGCGCAGTGCAACCACTGTCGTGGCATGGGCAGCCAGGGCGCCTTGGTTCGCTGCCTCGCTCACGGCGTGACGCGTCTCGGGGCGCTCTGGTCCACCGCTGAGGCGTTGGAGTCCAATGAAGTCTGGGCCCGGATCAGATTCCGGGGGAAAGAGTGGAAGCGCCACTGGTGACTACTGCCCACCTTTCTGGACATAGTTGCGCACGAACTCCTCGGCATTGTCCTCGAGGACCTCATCGATCTCGTCGAGCAGGTCGTCGAGTTCCGCCTTGATCTTCTCCCCGCGCTCCGATGTCGCTGGGACACCGTCGACCTCGGTCTCGGTCTGGGCCGGCTCCGAGGTACTCGGGCTCTTCCTCTTCTGTTCTTGTTCTGCCATCGTCCGATCAGTTCCCGTCCACTTGTGTCACTTATGAATTGAGCCGTTCCAACAGGTCCGCTGGGTCCGTGCTCTGGGCCAACAATGCGCCCGTGTGCTCGGCCGTCCCCTTCAATGGATCCATCATAGGGACGCGCCGCAGTGGGTCGGTGCCGACGTCAAAAACGAGGGAATCCCAGTTGGCCGTCACGACGGCCTCGGGCCAGCGAGCCAGGCATTTCCCACGGAACCAGGCCCGGGTACCAGCCGGAGGTTCAGAGACCGCCCGAGCGACTTGCGCATCGCTGACCAGGCGGCGGAGTCCGAGGCGCTGATAGATCGATCGCCCGGGCCGGAGGTCGTGATACTGCAAGGCCAAGGCGGCGAGTCGGGGATCCCCCCAGCCGCAGCCGTGGCGATCCTGATAGGCCAAGAGCAGCTGTTGTTTGGCCACCCAGTCCAAGGTGTCGCCCAGCGATGTCGGGTCGGATTCGAGGCCACCGAGGACCGCCTCCCAATGGGTCATCACCAACGTGCCGACCTCGCCGTCGTCACCGAGTGCGCCGAGCCCGAACTCTTCGGCGTACTTGCGGGCGGCCCCGAAGAGTTCCCATTGGATCTCGAGCGCGCTGGCCGTGGTGCCGTCGGCCAGGGACAGCGGCTTGGCCAAGGTGAGATCGGCCGACACCTGGTGGATGGCGCGCACCGGGTCAGCCAGGGTGAAGTCGCGGGCCGGTCCGACCTCGTCTTCGACCATCGCCAACACAATGGCCGTGCTCCCGACCTTGAGCAGCGTGGCGATCTCCGAGAGGTTGGCGTCGCCGACGATCACGTGGAGCCGGCGGAAGCGCTTGGGGTCGGCGTGCGGCTCGTCGCGCGGATCGACAATGGGGCGCTTGAGCGTGGTCTCGAGTCCGACGATCTCCTCGAAGAACTCGGCGCGCTGGGAGATCTGGAATGGCACTTTGTCGGCCTCGAGGGCCGCCGTCTCGACGCCGACCTTGCCCGAACCCGTAAAGATGGTGCGCGACACGAAATGGGGCACGACGCCGTCGATCACCCGGGCGAAGGGAATAGCCCGATCCATCATGTAGTTCTCGTGGCAGCCGTAAGAGTTGCCCTTGCCATCCGAATTGTTCTTGTAGGCGATTGGTGCGGGCACTTCGGGCAGGCGTGCCTCGGCCGCGGACATCGCCCGTCGCATGACCTCTTCGCCGGCCTTGTCGTAGATCAAGCATTCGAGCGGGGTCAAGCACTCGGGGGTCGAGTACTCAGGGTGCGCGTGATCCACGTAAAAGCGGGCTCCGTTGGTAAGCACCGTGTTGGCCAGATGGGTCTCGACCATCGGGGCCAATGAGCCCTCCCGGGCAAATCCCCGGGCGTCATTTCCCGGGGTTTCGTCCTCGAAGTCCCACCCGATCTTCTGTTCGATGTCCGCCGCGTAGGCATTGACCAGCACCGACGAGGCGGCAATCGGGTTCTGCTCGGGTCCGGGGGAATGAATCCCGTACTCGGTCTCGATCCCGCAGACCTTGATAATGGCCACGCGCCGCTAGTTCCTCACAGGTACTGCCCGGTGCCCACCCGTTCGATCGATCGGCCACCGTGCACCTCGCGATCCTCGGTCAATAGGGTCCGCACGTAGACGATGCGCTCACCCTTCTTGCCCGAGATCCGGGCCCAGTCGTCGGGGTTGGTGGTGTTCGGGAGGTCCTCGTTCTCCTTGTACTCCTGGCGGATCGACTCCAAGAGGTCCGACGTGCGAATCCCCCCGGCGTCCCCGGCGATGACCCGCTTGATGGCGAGCTTCTTCGCTCGGCGAACGATGTTCTCGATCATCGCCCCCGACGCGAAGTCGCGGTAGTAGAGGATTTCCTTATCGCCATTTTGGTACGTGACTTCCAAGAAGCGGTTCTCATCGTCTTCGCGGTACATCTCGGCCACGGTCTTTTCGATGATGGCTTGGACAGCCTTGTCGAGGTCGCCGCCGCCGAGGCGACTCACCTCGTCGGCATCGAGTGGGAGTTCGGGCGAGAGGTAGCGGCTGAAGATCTGGGCTGCGGCCTCCTCATTGGGTCGCTCGATCTTGATCTTGACGTCGAGGCGACCTGGACGAAGGATGGCCGGGTCAATCAGGTCCTCGCGGTTTGATGCCCCGATGACGATCACGTCGCGAAGCGATTCCACGCCGTCGATCTCCGCGAGGAGCTGGGGCACAATTGTCGATTCCATGTCCGAGCTGATCCCGGTCCCTCTGGTGCGAAAGAGCGACTCCATCTCGTCGAAGAACACGATCACCGGCATGCCCTCGTCGGCCTTTTCCCGGGCCCGCTGGAAGACCTGACGGATCTGGCGTTCGGTTTCGCCCACGTACTTGTTCAAGAGCTCAGGTCCCTTGATGTTCAAGAAGTAACTCCGCACATTGGTATTGCCAGTGGACTCGGCCACCTTCTTCGCCAATGAGTTGGCGACCGCCTTGGCGATCAGGGTCTTGCCGCAGCCCGGCGGGCCGTAGAGCAAGATTCCCTTCGGGGCCGGCAGCGAGTATTCGGCAAAAAGCTGGCGGTGCAGATAGGGAAGCTCGACGGCATCGGTGATGGCCTCGATCTGGGCATCGAGACCGCCGACGTCGGCGTAGGTGATGTCGGGCACCTCTTCGAGGACGAGCGACTCGCTCTCGAGCTTCGGCAGCTTTTCGATCAGAAGCTGGGTACGCACGTCCATGAGCAGCGAGTCGCCCGGTCGTAGCTTCACGTCGAGCATCTCGTCGGACAGCTCGACCACCTTTTCCTCGTCGGCTCGCGCAAACACGACGCAGCGACGACGGTCCTCGAGTTGCTCTTTGAGCGTCACCACCTCACCGGAAAGTTCGCCGTCGCGGACCAGCACGACGTTGAGCGATTCATTGAGGACGACCTCATTGCCCTTGCGGATAATGCCCGGGTCGATGTCAGGGTGCAGCGAGACCCGCATCTTGCGTCCACTCGAGAAGACGTCGACGGTGCCGTCCTCATTGACTCCGAGGAATGTGCCGTAGGCGGCCGGGGGTTGGGTGAGTTTCTCCACTTCTTCGCGCAAGGCCGCCAACTGCTCCTTGGCCTGCTGGAGGGTGAAGGTCAGCTTCTCGTTCTGCGACGTGGCGTGGGCCAGCTGCCCCTTGCTGTCGAGGAGGCGCTCTTCGAGGGCCTGGACACGGCCGGGACTTTCTTGGAGACGCCGTCGGAGCGCGTGGATCTCGTCTTCGGCATCGGCCAACTCGGCCCGCAGCGCTTCGGCCTGGGCTGCCAGGTCGTCGGAGTCTGGGGTCATGCTCACGTTGTTCACCCTAACCCTCTGTGTGGCTCAATTGGCTCACGGTCCCTCACTTGGCTTGCGAGCAAGTGAACGGCGACCGCACCGCTCGAGACGACACGCGAGATGGACCCTCCCTCGCGGGGAACGGACCAAAGAATCCCAGTTGGGACGGTACCCGCCCGCGCCGGGCCCCGGCCCAGCCCCTGGCGTGGTCTTGGTCTTCGCTGAGCGCCAGCAGATCAACCCCGAAAGCGGCGAAGGCGATGCGTGTTGTTCGCTTCGGCCGACACCCGGGTCGGACTCGTCCGGTCGAGAGCGGGTCGGCTCGGTCGAATCCGGACTTCATGAGGCGGTCAGGGCGGCCACGTTCGGAGCGACGAAGAGGGGGTGTCACTGCAGTGTCGTCAAGCTTGGCCCCACTCTGCCGCGCGACGAGTCGGTGCCATGGCGCACGCTGGGCCTCTCAAGGGTCGACCACCGCTGGCGATCCGGGCTCCGCAGGCCCGTTGCGGCTGCGCTGAGGTGGTGCCATGACGGGGGCTGGCTGGGCAGACGACTAACATGATCGGGTCCGAAGCGTCGTGTTGACGAAGTCGCGCCGTCTCGGTACGGTCCCGGCGGTCCGTAGGCCCCTCGGACAGAGACGACAGAGGAGAGAGACGACGACATGAAGGTCTGGATCGACCAGGATCTCTGCACAGGCGATGGGCTGTGCGAAGAGATCGCGCCGGCCGTGTTCACCCTTCTCGACGATGGTCTGGCCTACGTGAAGGAAGGCGACTCGGTCAAGAACGAGCCCGGCGGATCGGGCGGCATGGCGGCGGTGCCCGCAGATCTCGAAGAGGCGGTCGTCGAAGCTTCTGAAGAGTGCCCGGGCGAGTGCATTTTCATCGAACAGGAATAGTTCGCGACTTCTCGCACCGGCCCGACGGGCCGCTTAGCGCACAATACGTCGGGCGGTGGTGAGAAACCCCGTGTGGCCAACCATCCGATGATCAGGCCGGACCGAGCGCGCTTCGACATGCCACGTGCGCCGCATGATCTCTTGGGTCTCTGACATGGCGAACGGGGCATCTTCGTCGTCAAGCGCCTGGCGCAGCAATGCGGTCTGGTTGATTGTCGGCAGATAGGCCAACAAGATGCCCCCGGGCCGCAGCGCGCTCGACGCGGCGGGAATCACCTTGTGGGGCTCGGGCATGTCCAAGAGGATGCGATCGAGGTCGGTCTCGTCGATCCCTTCGGTGACATCGCGGATCTCGACCCGATAGGCGGTGTCTGGCCCGAGAGCGGCGGTCACGTTGGCGATGGCCCGCTCGGCAAAGTCCTCGCGTAACTCGTAGCCGACAACCTCGGCCCCGGCGCGCAGCACCGTCATCGACAACGCCCCCGAGCCCACGCCGGCTTCAAGGACACGCTGGCCCGGCCCGATGTCGGCCGCGATCAAGATTGCGCCGAGATCCTTCGGGTAGATGACCTGCGCGCCGCGGGGCATCTTGAGCACGACGTCGCTGAGTGTCGGACGCAGTACCAGGAATTTCCGCCCGGTCGACCCGGCAACGGTGCTCCCCTCTTCTCCGCCGATGATGTCGTCGTGCGAAATGATCCCGGCATGGGTGTGAAAGGTGGCCGCATTCACCAGCGTCAGGAGATACCGCCGATCTTTTGGATCGATGAGGAGCACCCTCTCCCCTGCTGCAAGCAGGCGGGCCACCGAGTCAGTCTTGGTCGTAGGCCGGCGCCGCGGCATTGGCGGCGTCTTTGGAGTCGTGCACCGAGATGAGGATTTGCTCCCCGGGCGCCACTTTGACCGACGAGACAAGGCCACCCTTGTCGCGCAATGCCCGACGCAAGACGATTGCGCACGCGCCAATGACGATCCAGGCCCAGCTCTGCTCGCCAAGGCCCCGCTGCATTGCGGCGCGCAAAAGGCGCCGGAGTAAGAGGTCCACCCGTCGACCTAGAGGCGCCGGATCTCGACCACGGCCGACTTGGAGCGACCACGTCGACGCCCGGCCATGAAGGCCAGTGTCAACAACGTCAGCGCGATTGCGCCCATGACCGCCAGCGCCCGGGGTGCCTCGGCTCGTGCCGTGGCCTCTCCTTCGCCCACTACTTGGGAATAGACAGCCCGCAGATCGTCGCGGGTAATGAGGCGTCCGTCGTTCCCTTGGCTTGGCATCAGCTCGTTCCTTCCTCAGTGGCGGGTGGTGGTCCGACCGGCACAGCGGTCTGGCTTGGTGCGACGGCGGTTGCGGCGACCGATCCGGCGGGTTTGGTGCTCTTTGGTACCCGACGTTTGCCCGGTCCCGAGGTGATCCGCCATCCAGCAATGGCCACGATGGCGATCCCGAGCGCGCTCACGACAAAGTACGGGACCCACGACCAGTCGCCGGTGAGGTGCGAACCCGTCTCATCTTGAAGGACCCGAAGCACGCCGATCAAGATCAAGAGCAGGCCAATGGCGATGGCGACCGACCCACCAATCCCCCAGGCCAAAAAGCGACCCAGCCCCTTGAGCGGGCCGAGGGTCTCTTGTTTGAGGTAGTCGATGGTGAGCTGCACCGCGTCACCACCGGCCTTGCGCACCCCGCTGATCCCACTGTCCCTGTCTGATCGACCGTGTGCCATGTGGCTTGTCATCCTGGTCTCTCGGCCCCCATCGTGCAAGCACCGGTGGGTGCCGGCTTCAGCTCCGAGCCGGTACTTCGCGCTCTTTGAACAGGTAGGTCGAGGTGGCCCGGGCCACCAGCCGCTGAACGGGGTGCTCGGGGTCGGGGGTGCTTTCGGGGGCCGCGGCGACCTCGACGGAGGCTTCGACGAAGGCCACTTTGGGGCCCCCAGAGACGACGTCGGCGGTGCAGATCAAGATGGCGCCGATGGGGACCCGGGCCAAGAAGCTGATCTTCATTTCGGCGTTGGCGGCAAAGACTTTTCGACCCCGTACGTAGGTGACTGCCGCCGCGCCCATGGCCGAATCACAAAAGGCGCTAATGAAGCCACCTTGGGTGATCCCGGCCGGATTGGCGAAGCGCTCGTCAGCCGTCATCTGCCAGACCGAATGGCCCGGGGTTGCCTTGTCGAGGCAGACCATCCCGAGTGTGAGATCGCTGTTGGGGGGTACTTGCATACGGTGACGAGCCGGTGTCATCGCTCTTGAGCGTACGCCGAGAATGGATAGGGTTGGCTTGATTATGACCCCCGAAGCCCCAAGCAACGAAGCCCCCCGCGCGCTGGTGGCGCAAGATCGCGCCCTGGTCGAGTTGGGCATCAATGTGATCCGCGGCCTGGCCATGGACGCACCCGAGCAGGCCAAGTCGGGACACTCGGGAACCGCCATGGCGCTGGCCCCATTGGCCCACGTGCTCTTCACCCGGATCATGCGCCACGATCCGAACGACTCGCTGTGGCCCGATCGGGACCGCTTCGTCCTCTCCAATGGTCATGCCTCGATCCTGCTGTACTCGCTGCTGCATCTGACCGGCTACAAGCTGTCGCTCGAGGATCTTCGCCAGTTCCGCCAATGGGCCAGTGCGACCCCCGGACACCCCGAGCGGCGCCACACCGACGGAGTTGAGGTGACGACCGGGCCACTCGGCCAGGGTTTCGCCAATGCGGTCGGTATGGCCATTGCCGAACGCTTTGTCCGAGCGCGCTTTGGGGCCGAGATCTGTGATCACCGGACGTTTGTCATCGCCGGAGACGGCTGTTTCATGGAGGGGATCTCCCATGAAGCCGCCTCGCTCGCCGGTCACCTGCGTCTCGGAAAGCTCATGGCCTTCTATGACGACAACCACATCACCATCGACGGACCGACCGAACTGGCCTACAACGACAACGTCCCCGAGCGATTCGAGGCGTACGGCTGGAATGTGCGCAATCTCGGCGAGATGGCCAACGACGTCGACGGGCTCGAGGCGGCGATCCGCGAGGCCATGGACCGCCCGGGCGACGGCCCGGACGCCCGGCCCACCTTGTTGGTGTTGCGCAGCCACATTGGCTGGCCCTCCCCCAAACTGACCGACTCCGCCGCGGCCCACGGGAATCCTTTTGGCGCCGAAGAGATCAAAATCACCAAGAAGTTGCTCGGGCTCCCACCTGAAGAATCGTTCTGGGTCCCCCGAGAGATCACTGAGTTCTATGCCAAGGAAAAGGAACGGGGCGCGGCAGCGCGCGCCGAATGGGCGTCGCGCCTCGAGGCCTGGACCGGTGACCGGGGCGCCTGGGACGCCGCCCAGTCGGGCCGGGGACTGCCCGGATGGGCCGACCGCCTTCCGACATTCGAAGCCGGTGCAAAGCTGGCCACGCGCCATGCGATAAATCAGTGCCTCAACGCCACGGCCGAGGCCCTTCCCGGCCTCTTGGCCGGCTCGGCCGATCTGACCGGGAACAACGGGGTGGCGCTGAAGGGAGCCGACATCCAAGCAGCCGCCACTCCCGGTGGCGCACAGCTGCACTACGGCATCCGCGAACACGCCATGGGGGCGGCGATGAACGGCATGGCGCTGCACGGTGGGGTCCTGCCCATTGGTGGCACCTTCTTCGTGTTTTCCGACTACATGCGCCCAGCCGTGCGACTCGCTGCCATATCGCGTGCTCACGTGATCTATTCATGGACCCACGATTCGATCGGGGTCGGTGAAGATGGCCCGACCCACGAGCCCATCGAGCAGCTGGCGTCGTTGCGGGCGATGCCTGGTTTGACCGTGGTGCGACCGGCCGACGCCAACGAGACGGCCCAAGCATGGCGTTTGGCGGTCGAAGACGACGGCCCGGTCGGCCTCATCTTGTCGCGCCAAGACGTCCCGGTGCTCGAGCACACCGCCGAACTCGCGCCCACCGGCGTGGAACGCGGGGGCTACGTATTGGTGCATGAGGGGGCGTCTCGGGCCCAGTTGGTGCTCATCGGCACCGGCAGTGAGGTCCAGTGGTGCGTCGGCGCGGCCGCAGTCCTCTCCGCCGAGGGAATCTCGACTCGGGTGGTGTCCCTTCCGTGCTGGACGTGGTTCGAGAACCAAAGCGCGCACTACCGGGCCGAGGTACTGCTCCCGGGGGTGCCGACCCTGAGCGTCGAAGCCGGGTCCACCTTTGGGTGGAGCCGCTACGCCGATGCGTCGGTGGGAATCGACCGATTCGGCGCATCGGCGCCCGTAGCGGTGGTGATGGAGAAGTTCGGCTTTAGCGTTGACAATGTGGTCGAGCGGGCGAAGTCCCTGCTGGCCGACTTCGACACGACCAAGGAGGGCGTGCAATGACCCGACTCCAGGATCTCTACGACATAGCCGGTCAGAGCCCGTGGCTGGACAACTTGCGCCGGGACTGGCTCCAAGATGGCCGGCTCGCCCAAATGATCGCCGACGGCGTGCGTGGCATCACGTCGAACCCGACGATCTTGGCCAATGCCATCAGCGGCCAAGACACCTATGACGACCAGTTCAAAGCGCTGATGAAAGACCACAGCGTCGAGAGTGCGTACTGGGAACTCGCCATCTCCGACATCGAGAGCGCCCTGTCGCTCTTGGCGCTCACCTACGACACCAGCGACGGGGAGGACGGATTCGTCTCGCTCGAGGTCTCGCCGGCGCTCGCACACGACGGCGAGCGGACCGTGCGCGACGCGGGCATGCTCCACGATCGCATCAACCAGCCCAATTTATTGGTGAAGGTGCCCGCCACCAAAGAGTGCGTGCCGTCGATTCAGACCCTCATCGGCGAAGGGCGCAGCATCAATGTCACCTTGATTTTCGGCATCGATCGCTACGACGACGTCGTCGAGGCGTACATCTCGGGTCTCGAGGCCATGGTGGCCGCCGGACGAGGGGCCGAGCTCGGGCGGGTGGCCAGCGTCGCCTCGTTCTTCGTCAGCCGCGTCGACACCGAAGTGGACCGTCGCCTCGAATCACTGGCCGGAGGGACCGACGGCGACGAGGCGATCCTCGCGCTGCGCGGTCAGGCCGCCGTTGCCCAGGCGCAGGTGGCCTATCAGCACTTCCGTTCGGCATTTTCCGGTCCACGCTGGGAAGCCCTCGACGCGCTCGGTGCTCGGGTGCAGCGTCCGCTGTGGGCATCGACGTCGACCAAGAATCCGGCCTACCCCGATCTGTTGTACGTGGACTCACTCATCGGACCGGCGACCGTCAACACCATGCCCGACGGAACGATTGCGGCCTTTGCGGATCACGGCACGGTGCGACGTACCGTCGACGCCGATCCAAGTGCGGGGTCGAGCACCTTGGCCAAGTTGGCCGAGGTGGGCATCGACATGGCCGATGTGGAGCAGACCCTTGAGGACGAAGGGGTGCATTCATTTTCCAAGTCGTTCGACGAGCTCATGCAGTCGCTCACCGACAAAGCCGCCACATTCGATTGAGTAAAGAGATGATGGGCACCGCTTGGGCCCCCAGCGCAACAAGGAAGGATAACCAATGAGGATCGGCATGATCGGTCTCGGGAAGATGGGCGCAAATATGACCGAGCGCCTGTTGGCTGGCGGACACGAAGTGGTGGCCTTCGATCTGAACAAAGCGGCCCGCGACGCCGTGGCGGCCAAGGGAGCCGAGCCGGCAGTCTCGCTCCAGGACCTCGCATCGAAGCTCGACACGCCACGTGCCGCCTGGGTCATGGTGCCCGCCGGTGCCCCGACAAATGACACCATCAACGAGCTTTCAGGGTTCTTCGAGTTCGGCGACGTCATCGTCGATGGAGGAAACTCCAACTACAAAGAAGCCCAGGTCATCGCCGCACGCCTCGAGAAGTCTGGAGTTGGATTCGTCGATGCCGGCACATCTGGGGGCGTGTGGGGTCTCACCGAGGGGTACTGCCTGATGGTCGGCGGCACCAAAGAGGCCGTGGCGGTGGTCGAGCCTGCATTCATCACCCTCGCCCCCAAGGACGGTTATGCGCACTGCGGCCCGGTGGGTGCGGGGCATTTCGTCAAGATGGTCCACAACGGCATCGAGTACGGCATCATGCAGGCCTACGCCGAAGGTTTCGAGATCATGGGCGCCGCGAGCGAATTCAATCTTGACCTGCACGAGATCTCGAGCATCTGGCGTTACGGCTCGGTGGTGCGCAGCTGGCTTTTGGAACTCGCCGAGCGGGCGTTGCGCCCCGACGCCGGGTTCGACGACATCAAGGGCGTCGTCGTCGATTCGGGTGAAGGCCGCTGGACCGCCGAAGAGGCGATCGATCGCGGCGTCCCGGCCCCGGTGATCACCGCGGCACTCTTCACCAGGTTTGCCTCGCAGGAAAAGGACTCGTTCCAGCTCAAGATGCTCTCGGCGCTGCGCAACCAGTTCGGCGGGCACGCAGTGACCCTTGAGTCGGGTCAGCTCGGCATGGAGACGGGCACCCCGGCCGCGGGCTGAATGAACGGATCTGCGTCCGAAGGAACAGGCCGATGACGGCGGTGCGACAACGAGAAGAGGTCGGATGACGGTTCCAAGCCAATGGGTCGACGACGTCCCCGCCGCCTTTAGCGATGTGGTCCGCGCCGCATTTGCTTCGCGCATCGGGCCCCGGTTCTCCCTGGTGCTTTCGGGGGGCCCGACGGCACGAGCATGTTATGAGCACCTCGCGGCGGCCGAGCTGGCTGATCCGAAGATCACCTGGTCCGACGTCGACGTCTACATGGGCGACGAACGCTGGGTGCCCTCCGACGATCCCGATGCCAACCAACGCCTGGTGCGTGAGTCCCTCCTCGATGCCGTGGCACCGATCGGGTCATTTACGCCGATGCCCACCGAGGGGGCGGTCGAAGCGTGTGTGGCCACCTACCAAGGGGTGATTCGCCGGGTGATGGCGAGTGACGGCATCGATCTCATCCACCTCGGTATGGGACCCGACGGACACACCGCCTCGTTGTTCCCAGGTGCACCATCGTTGCAGTTCGGGCCCGACGTGCTGGTGGCGGCAACCGAGGATCCCAATGGCAAAAATCCCCACCCCCGCCTCACCTTGACGCTGCCGGCCATCAACTCGGCCAGGACGGCGGTCTTTACGGTGGCGGGCGAGTCCAAGTTCGACGCGGTCAGCCAATTGCGGGCCGGGGCAGACCTGCCGGCAGCCCTGGTGACTCCGGCGCAGGTGATCTGGCTCGTCGATGGCCTCGCCTTCGGCAATCACCCCTAGATTGGCCTCCATGTTCACCGACGCCGAATTGCTGACCATGCCGCTCGCGGAGCTGACGTCGATGGCCCGCGACGTGCGAGACGCCGCCTACGGGCGCCGGGTGACCTATTCACCCAAGGTCTTTATCCCGCTCACCATGTTGTGCCGGGATCGCTGCGGGTACTGCACCTTCGCCAAGGCGCCGGCCCGCGTCACCTCCCCGTACCTCCTGCCCGAAGAGGTCCTCCAAATCGCCCGAGCCGGCCAAAGCGCCGGATGCCATGAGGCCCTCTTTACGCTGGGCGAGCGGCCTGAGCTGCGTTACCCCCAGGCGCAGTCCTGGCTCGAGTCCGAGGGATTCGCGTCGACCGTCGAGTACCTCGCCCATTGCTGTCGACTGGTGCTCGAAGAGACGACGCTGCTCCCCCACGCCAATGCCGGTGCGCTGCACCGCGACGAGCTCGCCATGCTCCGCAAGGTCTCGGCCAGCCAAGGCATGATGATCGAGTCGCTGAGCACGCAGCTCGACGCGCACCGCAGCGCCCCGGACAAGGACCCGGCCCGTCGCCTGGCCACGCTCGAGGCTGCAGGCGAGCTCCACATCCCCTTCACCACCGGCATCCTCATCGGCATCGGTGACGACCGGGCCACCCAACTGGCGGGGTTGCGGGCCATTGCGGCTTCCCACGCCCGCCACGGCCACGTCCAAGAAGTGATTGTGCAGAACTTCTTGCCCAAGCCCGGCACATCAATGGCGCGCGCCGAGCCGTGCCCACCACAAGATCTCCTCTGGGCCATCGCCGCCGCCCGTTTGGTGCTGCCGCCCGACGTGCACCTCCAAGCCCCCCCGAACCTCTCTGACGATCTGGCCCCGCTGCTGGCTGCGGGGATCGACGACTGGGGTGGCATCTCGCCGGTGACTGCGGACCACGTGAACCCCGAGCGGGCCTGGCCGGCGCTCGACGTCTTGGGCCGTGCCACCGAGGATGCCGGTCATGTTCTCGCCCCGCGCCTGACGATCTATCCGTCGTTCGCCCAGGCTCCAGCGACGTGGCTCGATCCCGACCTCAACTTCGCGGTCCTCGACGTCTCCGACGCCGAAGGATTGGGACGAGACGCTGCGTGGTGTTCGGGGGGCGAGATCGAGCCACCAATGCTCTTGCGCGGCCTGGGCGGCGCCGCACGGTCTCGAGGCGGCCCGGTCGCCGAAGTGCTCGACGGGGTGGCCCTCGGCCAAGAGGTCGGCATCGAAGAGATCGTGACCCTTTTCTCCGCGAGGGGCTCAGAGGTCGCAATGGTGACCGAGGTGGCCGACGACCTTCGTCGTCAGGTCGTCGGTGATGCCATCACATTCGTGCAAAACCGCAACATCAACTACACCAACGTTTGCACCTTCAAGTGCCGCTTCTGTGCGTTCTCCAAGGGTCCGTTGTCCTTGAACCTGCGCGGTGCCCCCTATCTCCTCGATCTCGATGAGATCACCCGACGCGTCGCCGAGGCCGAGGCCGAAGGTGCGACCGAAGTCTGCCTTCAAGGTGGCATCCACCCCGACTTCGACGGCGATTACTACGTCCATGTGCTCGGTGCGGTGCGTGCCGCCTCCGAGCGGATTCACATCCACGGCTTCACCGCCCTCGAAGTCACCGAAGGTGCCCGTCGCTCCGAGGTTCCCCTCGCCGACTACCTGATCCGCTTGAAAGAAGCCGGGCTCAAGACCCTTCCGGGCACGGCTGCGGAGATTCTCGACGACGACATCCGGGCGTTGATCTGCCCGGACAAGATCAACACCGAGGAATGGCTCGAGGCACATCGCACGGCCCACTCGGTCGGCTTGCGGTCCAATATCACCATCATGTTCGGTTCGGTCGAACAGCCAGTGCACTGGGCGCGCCACATCGTGCGCACCCGGGATCTCCAACGTGAGACCGGTGGGTTCACCGAGTTCGTACCGCTCCCCTTCGTGCACATGGCGACGCCCATCTATCTCCAGCACAAGGCACGGCGCGGGCCGACATTTCGCGAGGTGCTCTTGATGCACGCGGTGGCTCGGATCGCCTACTTCGGCGACATCGACAACATCCAGGTCAGTTGGGTCAAGATGGGCGTCGAGGGTTCCCGCCAGGTGCTCAATGCCGGCGCCAACGATCTCGGCGGCACGTTGATGGACGAGAACATCTCACGAGCAGCGGGCGCTCAGCACGGACAACGCATGGGTGTGGCCGAACTCGAGTCTCTGGTCGAGCCATTGGGGCGACCACTCGTGCGCCGCTCCACGCTCTACGCCATGGCGGGAACCACCTCGGGCACCTGAATCTGTGGCAGCGTGACGTAATGACCCCTGACGCCACCGCAGGCCTCGAGGACGACGCTTCTCAGGGCGCATTCGACGCCATCGCCGACGGACATTCGCTCTCGCCCGCTCAGGCCCGCGAGCTGTTGGCCATGGTTGAATCACTCGGCCAGTTGGCCAAGGAGGGCACCGCGGTAGGCGATCTCAAGATTGCCAATGCCGCACTGGCCGAGATGACCGAGGCGTTCCGGGTGTTCCGCCCCTACCGCCACATCCGCAAGATGACCATGTTCGGGTCGGCCCGGACCCAGCCCGACGACCCGGTGTACCTCTTGGCCCGCGACCTGGCGGCCAAGATGGCCGAAGACCATTGGATGACGGTGACCGGTGCTGGCCCGGGCATCATGGCGGCGGGGCTCGAGGGGGCGGGACGCGACCATGCGTTCGGGGTCAATATCCGATTGCCCAATGAAGAGACCGCCAATTCGTTCATCGCCCAAGATCCGAAATTGGTCGAGATGCGCTACTTCTTCACCCGCAAGCTGATGCTGATCAAAGAGTCACACGCCTATGCCATCCTCCCTGGCGGATTTGGTACCCAAGACGAATGCTTCGAACTGTTGACCCTCTTGCAGACCGGCAAGGCCGAGCCGGCCCCGGTCGTGATGCTCGAGACCCCGGGCGGCTCGTACTGGGGTGGGTGGCAGCGCTTCGTCGAAGGCGAGGCCATCAAGTCCGGGTGGGTGTCGGCCGAGGACGTCGCACTCTTCAAGGTGGCGACCACGGTCGAAGAGGCGGTGGAGGAGATCTGTGGTTTCTTCCGCAATTACCATTCATGTCGTTGGGTCGGTGATCTGTTGGTGCTGCGGGTGCACACCGCACCAAGCAAGGCCGAACTGGCCGACCTCAACCGCCGGTTCGGTGACATCGTCACTCGGGGGACCATCCGGGTGACGTCGGCGTTCCCACCCGAACGCTCCAGCAACGACCACCCCGAACTCCCCCGCCTCGCCCTGCGGTTCGACAAGTGGCATTTCGCCCGGCTTCGCCTGCTGATCAACGCCATCAACGAATGCACGGGTACCTGAGCGCACCTCACTGAGCGCGGTGCCGTCGGCGCAACGCCACCAGCCCGCCGCCCCCGGCGATGAGTGCCAGCCCCCCAAGAGCGAACCACAGGCTCGGACCCCCGGTGAAGGCCAGCGGCGTCGAATCTGCGACCATCACCTCGGGCAGCGCGATCGTCGCCGCTTCGGCTGGGGTCTGGGTCGTCAACACGTCGGTGCAGTGATAGGCGGGATCAGCACGGTACGCGGGCGGCGCCACGAGCTCGTGGAGGCACCAGGCGTGGCCTGCGGGGACGGTGAAGCTGGCTAATCCGCTCTCGGTGGTCGTCGCCTGGTCCCAGTAGGTATCCCCGGCCGGAAAGGTGACGCCCGTCGGGGCCGGCGGCCGCGTCGTGGCAGCGGGGAGGGCACCGACGATGACGATGGCATAGGTGGCACCGGCGATCACCGTGTCGGGCTGGAGCGCGTTGTACTTGTGCGCGGTCACCGAAATGGTGGCCTGGGTCTCGGGAAGCGCGACCATCGCAGCCGAGGGGGCAGCACCAACGGTCAGGACGTCGGTGCAATGCAGCGCCATGTCCGCGAGGTAGTCCGACGGTGCGACGACCTCGCGCAGGCACCATGCGTAGCCCGCCGGCACGGTGAAGCGGAGATTGCCGCCACCATCGGTGGTGGCTCGATCGAACCACGTGTCGCCAACTTCTGTAGCCACGTCGCTGGGCTCGGACTGCGCCTGGGAGGTCGGTGGGCCATCGCCCTCGACGTAGAGGTCATAGACAGCGCCGACGATATTGGTGTCGGGTTGCGCCGAGTTGAACTTGTGCGCGCTGAGGGTCACGGTGGCCTCAGTGTCACTCACGGTGAGCGTGGAAAGTGAGGCCGGGGTGACTGCGGTTCCCGCCAGGACCGAGGTGCACTGCGGTGCCCCGGTCAGCAGATAATTCACCGGGGCCTGATGCTCGACAACGCAGTAGGCGTAGCCAGGGAACTGAAAGCCGAAGTTCGCCGTCCCGTCCGCTGCGGTGCTGGCCCGTGCCATCCAAGTCTGGCCCGTGCGCATGGCGGCGTCACCCGGTGCGGTGGGGATGGCCCCCGGTCCGTCCCCGCCATCGTTTCGATACAGATCGAGCACCGCACCACCGAGCCCGACCGCTGGGTTCGTGGCGTCAACTTTGTGGGCGGCCACCTCGACGAAGAGCCCCGCGTCACTCACGTCGATCGGCGTCGAGGCTTGCGCGTTGGTCGCCACGAAGCAGCGGGTCGCCCCATTGGCCAGACCGGCCGGCGCCACGACCTCGACGAAGCAGTATTGGCTCCCCGAAGCGAGGTTGGTGCCGGTCGTGCACGCACCAGCGGCATTGGTCGAGCAGCTCGCAACGGTCGTGCCATTGACCGAGCCCGTCCGCACGTCGATCACGGCGCCCCCGAGCGTCACCAAGGCGGGATTGACGTTCCCGACGGCGGACTTCTCGAAGCTCGCCGCGACCAGCGCCGCGTCAGTGAAGGTGACCACGCCGACCTGCCCGGGCGTGAGCACAATTGCCCCGGGTGCTTGCGGGTCGAGCGCGTAACCGGGGGGCGCCGCGACCTCCGAAACTCGGTAGTCCCCCGGCAACAAGGCGGCGCCGTCGTTACCCCCCGGCGAACAGGTACCGGTGCTCGAGGTCGTGCAGGTGCCGAGATCGTCACTGAAGGTGCCGAGGTGCGAGGAGTCGTAGACGACCTTGAGCACCGCACCCGCCAACGGCGTGTTGGTCGTGCGATCCACCTTGAGCAACGACAAGGTGGCCGCCACCACATGGTCCATCACGTCGATCGTGGTCGGTACATGGCCTGGGGTGACCGCGACGCTGAGCGGTGCGATGGCTTGATAGCCCGGAGGCGGCGTGGTCTCGGTGAGGGTGTAGGTGCCCGGGATCAATCCGCTCAAGGTGCCCGACGACCCTTGCGGGCCCACCGTCAAGGTGCCGACGATGGCGGCGGACGACGGACCGGCCACCGTAAAGACTGCTCCGCTCACCGAGGTGTAGGCGGTGTCATCTCCGGTCTTGTCGAGATTGAGACTGCCCAGTGACGCATCGGTGAAATCAAGGGTCCCCGCCTGACCCGGGCTGAGGGTGACGACCTGTCGAGCGGTCGTGGGGTCGAGGTAGTAGCCCGGTGGTGCGGCGGTCTCTTGGACCGCGTAACGCCCCGGCAGCAGATCGGCGCCGTCATTGCCGTTCGGGGCGCAGGTCCCCTCGCCATTGGTGGTGCAAGTCCCGAGATCGTCGTCGAAGATCGAGTTGGCGGTGCGTGAGTAGGCCACGTCGAATACCGCGCCGGCGAGCGGTGCGCCACCTTGTGCGTCGTGCTTCGTAATGAGGAGCGTCGCAGCACTGATGCGCTCGGTGGCCGTACCGGTGAATGAGACCACCGCGTTGGCATTCGCGTTGACCGTGACTGATTGGTCGGCCCCGAGCGTGTAGCCAGGTGGTGCGGTGACTTCGTGAACGACGTAGGTGCCAACCGGTATCGGGGTCGACGCCGCGGTGATGCCGCCAGCATTGGTGGTCAGGGTCGAGAGCACGACTTGGCCGCTGAGGACAGAAAAGACCGCTCCGCCAACCGGGTAATAGGCCTGGTCGTCGCCGGATTTGAGAACCGACACGGTGCCCGTCAGGATTTGGGCGACGCCCGCCGAGGTGAGCACCTGATCGACGCCGGCTGGGATCGGGGCACCGAAACTGGCCAGGATCTGGGCGGCCAGATAGTCGGTGCTCGGGTGCGAGAAGGTCAAACCGGGTACCCCGAGCGCGGTCGCCACCGAAACGGTGACCAAAGCTTGGGCCGACACGGTCGCAAAGATCGTCAGCGCGACATTCCCGTTCGCATCGGTGCTGATGCTCAATGTCGTCGGGCCGCTCGCCGAATTGAATGCGCCGTTGGTGATCGACACCACGATGGTGAGCCCGGCGACCGGCTTGGCGCTGCCGGCGAACTGGACGTGCAGATTGTCGATGGCGTTCCCCGTGAACGTGGTCGCACCGGTGCTCAGTGCGGTGGAAATGACCACGGGTGCATCGGCGGTTCCCTGCGCTTGGACATACCAATTGTTGAAAGCATCGAATGCGGCGAGGACGCCGGGATCCATGGCCGGCAGTGGCGTCCCCCACACCACCGCGTCGTAGAGAAGCTTGGCCGCTGCGCCCGCTTGGTCGGCACTGAAGAGTCCGGGGACCCCGCCCCACCAACCCAGTGCCTGACCTTGGCTGAACGCGAAGCCGAGCACGTTGGTGTCACCAGCGGCGCCTTGTGGCGCGGCGCCCGCGACATAGGTGTAGGCCGGCACCGGGAACGCTCCCCCGCTCGCCGGTGGGTCCGCGCACAAGCCAAAGCCCGTGGCCGTCGGGAATCCCGGACCGTAGGTGCCGTACCAGGTGCTCTCCGCGTTGTAGTCGGCACAGAACCCGGTGCCCGGATCCGGCGGCTGGGTGAGCGGACCACAGGCGATTGGCCCGTCGGCGAATGCCGGCAACCCTGGCGCACCCAACCACAGGGCGCCGCCGATCCCGGCGCCGAGTGCACCGAGCGCGATGACGAGCGTGCAGAGGTACCGCAGTGCCCTACCCATTGCGCTGGGTGAAGTGGCGCTGCGGGGATGTCGGGCGATTGAGACGCGGGTCTTTGGGCCTTGCGGTACGTGGCATGCCCGAACCTTGGGTCAGCTACCTCCCCCTAACCCTCCCCCAATCCCTCCCATCGGTGGATATCTGTGGATAACCGGAGGCCCCGTTCGCCGCGATGTATGCGTTGGCGAGGGACTTTGGTTCAGACGCCGAATTCTCCCCCGCCGGGGCCAAGACCGATGCCGCCTTCTCGATGGCCCGTCGCGCTCGGACGATTCGCCGTTCAAGGGCGATGGCTTCCCCTGTTTCGGCCGAATCGGGGTCCCCAGACGTCGCCCGACGCAACGCGTCGATGGCCATGTCGGTTAGTTCTTCTGCGAGACCTTCGAGGCGCCCCACCATCTCAGCGAGCGCGTCGTCGGTGGCGCTCACCCGGGCAAGGCCACGGTCTGGACCGTGTAATCCCCTTGTGCGTATTTGGCCCGGATCACCTTCTTGTCGAACTTGCCCACACTGGTCTTGGGGATCTCATCGACGAACGCCCACTTCTCGGGCAGCCACCATCGCGGTACCCGGTCGAGCAAATACGCCAACAGCTCGTCTGCAGTGGGCGACGCACCTGGCGTTGGGACCACGCAGACCAAGGGACGTTCGGACCATTTGGCATCTGGAACGGCGATGACGGCGGCTTCGAACACGTCGGGATGGCCAATCACCTCGTTTTCGAGTTCAACCGAGGAGATCCACTCACCGCCGGACTTAATGACGTCTTTGGTGCGATCGGAAATGGTCATGTACCCCTGCTCGTCGAGCGTGCCGACATCGCCGGTGCACAGCCACCCATCGTGGAATTTCGCCGGATCCTCGTCCTTGTAATACGAGCCCGTCACCCAGGGACCGCGAATCTCGAACTCCCCCACCGAGTGACCATCGCTGGGCAGGATGGTTCCGTCTTCATCGACCACGCGCACTTCGACACCGGCCACGATCCGGCCAGCCTTCACCTTGTAATACATGTCGTCGTGGCCGTCGATGCGGCGTGCGGGCGGCAGACCGAATGCCGCAAGCGGGCTGGTCTCGGTCATGCCCCATCCTTGGATGATGGTGGCGCCGAAGCGCTCCTCGAATGCCTCGATGAGGGATTGGGGCACCGCGGCCCCACCGGCGGTAATGCCGCGCACGCTCGAGAAATCGACCGGGGACTCGAGGTGGAGCAGCCCGTTCCAGATCGTCGGCACCCCACAAGCCAGCGTCGGGTGATGTTCGTTGAAGATCTGTCCCAACTGCTCACCCATCAAGAACATCTGGGGCATGATGATGTCGCACCCGGCCAGCCACGCCCCATAGGGGGTGCCCCAGGCACTGGCGTGGAACATCGGGACAATGATGAGGATGCGGTCACTTTCGGTGACCCCGATCGACGAGGCCGACTGCAACGCCATGGTGTGCAGCCAGGTGGACCGATGCGAGTACACGACGCCCTTGGGGCTTCCGGTGGTACCGCTGGTGTAACACATCGCCGCGGCGGACCGCTCGTCGAGCTCGGGCCATTCGAAGCCGGCCTCTTGTGCGCCCAGGAGCGCTTCGTAAGAAAGCGTCGCACCGAGCGCGGACGTGTCGCCTTGGCCCACCACAATGATGGTCTCGACGGTCTTGAGTTCGTCTTTGATGGCCGCGAGCAGTGGGATCAAGGTGGCATCGACCATGATGATTCGGTCTTCGGCGTGGTTGATGACGTAGGCCAGCTGCTCGGCCGGGAGCCGGATATTCAACGTGTGGAGCACGGCGCCGAGGCACGGCACGGCGAGGTAGGCCTCGAGGTGCTCTTGGTTGTTCCACATGAAGGTCCCGACCCGGTCCCCGTCCTCAATCCCGAGTGCTTGGAGCGCCCGGGCCAGCTTCTCGGCCCGCTCTGCAACCTCGACGAACGTGGCCGTGCGAAAGCCGTCGGCTTCGATGGTGATGACAGAACTGTCCCCGTGCACGTGCTTTCCATAACCGAGGATGTTGCTGATCAAGAGTGGGGCATCTTGCATCGTGCTGCGCATGCTGGGGTCCTTTCGCCGACCGATCCGCCCCCAAGTATGTCGAGTGTCGACACTTCGCGCCCGCCCGACGACCGTTTCTTGGCATGGGGTCGCCTGTGGTTGCTGTCGCCGGGCTGGCCGTTGGTGTGCTGGCGGCCGGTGCGGTCGTGCTCGCAGGTGCGGTCGGCCTCTTGAGCATCGGCGAGACCACCGGGCTCCCGTCGGCGGCCGCGGCGGGGATTCCCGCCTCGGTGCTGGCGCTGTACCGGCAGGCCGCGGCCACCTGTCCGGGTCTGTCGTGGGCGGTGCTCGCCGCCATTGGGACCGTCGAGTCGGGCAACGGGACGTCAAATCTGCCCGGGGTGCATTCGGGCGCCAACGCGGCGGGGGCGCAAGGACCGATGCAATTCGAGCCGGCGACCTTTTCCGCCTACGACCTGCCGGTTCCGCCGGGCGGAGCCGACCCTCCGAGCCCCTACGATCCCGCCGACGCCGTGTATGCCGCGGCTCGCTACCTGTGTGCGAATGGGGCGGGTACGCCGAGCTCTCTGAGCGCCGCGCTCTTTGACTACAACCACAGCTCGTCCTACGTCACTGAGGTCCTCGACTTGGCGCGCACCTACGCCGATCCTGCGGTCGCCATCGCCGGGCCCGCCGGGCAGGCCGCGGTCGAGTGGGCGCTCTTGCAAGTGGGCACCCCGTACATCTGGGGTGGCGAGACGACCGGTGTCGGCTTCGACTGTTCGGGCCTGGTCCAGGCCGCCTACAACGCCGTCGGCATCGCGCTCCCCCGGGTCGCCCAGGACCAATTCGATGCCGGGCCCAGATTGGCCCCTGGTGCTCCACTCGCCCCCGGCGACCTCGTCTTTTTCGGGACGGGGCCCGGTGGCGTCGACCATGTCGGCCTGGTTGTCTCCGACGCGGTGATGGTCGATGCGCCGCACAGCGGGGCCGACGTTCGCGAGGGACGCGTTCAGTGCGCAACCAGGAGCGGGCTTTGGCGACGAGGTCTTCGTCGGTGCCACCCGGCCGGGGTGAGGGCTTGGCCCTCAGTTGGGGCGCCCCCGGAGCTGGCGGTAGCGGCGTACCAGGGCCGCGGTCGAGGAATCTTGTGCGCTCAGGTCCGGTGCCTCCGGAGCCGAGAGGACCGGGGCCAACTCCTTGGCCATGACCTTGCCGAGCTCTACGCCCCACTGGTCGAATGAGTCAATCCCCCAAATGGCCCCCTCAACGAACACCGTGTGCTCATAGAGTGCGACCAGCTGACCGAGCACCGACGGGGTCAACTTGGGTGCGACAATCGTCGAGCTGGGCCGATTACCCGGCATGACCTTGTGTGCCACGAGGTCCGCCGCGGTCCCCTCTGCTGCGATCTCCTCGGCGGTCTTGCCGAACGCCAGGGCCTTCGTCTGGGCCAAGCAGTTGGCCATCAAGAGGTCTTGTTGGCTGCCGTTGTCGTGGGTGCTTTGCGCAAAGGCGATGAAATCGGCCGGGATGAGCTTGGTGCCTTGATGGATGAGTTGGTAAAACGCATGTTGGCCGTTGGTGCCCGGCGCTCCCCAAAAGATCTCGCCGCTCTGGCCGGACACGGCGGTACCGTCGAGCCGCACGGACTTGCCGTTTGACTCCATGGTCAGTTGTTGGAGGTACGCGGGGAAGCGGGCCAGGCGATGGCTATAGGGCAACACGGCGTGGGTCTGTGCCCCAAAGAAATTGTTGTACCAGACGTTCAAGAGACCGGCGATGAAGGGCAGGTTCGATTCGATCGGGGCGGTCTTGAAGTGGACGTCAACGCGATGGAAACCGTCG
Source organism: uncultured Acidimicrobiaceae bacterium (assembly GCA_963800725.1). Classification (GTDB taxonomy): domain Bacteria; phylum Actinomycetota; class Acidimicrobiia; order Acidimicrobiales; family RAAP-2; genus Bog-473. The sequence continues at coordinate 70,980 of CAWDCE010000035.1, forward strand.
AGCATCTCGGCAAAATGTTCCGGGCCGATCGCCACCATGAGCGAGAAGCCAATGGCCGAATCATACGAATAGCGTCCGCCGACCCAGTCCCAAAAACCGAGCATGTTGTCGGGATCGATCCCGAACGCCTCGACGCCGTCGTGATTGGTCGACACGGCCACGAAATGGTTGGCCACCGCACTGTCGTTGCCCGCTGCCCCGAGTCCCTCGAGGAGCCACTCACGGGCGGCGGCCGCGTTGGTGAGGGTCTCGAGGGTGGTGAAGGTCTTCGAGCTGATCACAAAGAGCGTGGTGGCGGGGTCGAGGTCGTGGGTGGCGGCGTAGAGGTCGACCGGGTCGACGTTGGACACGAAGCGACTGGCGATGTCGGGATGCGCGTAGTCGGCCAGCGCCTCTGTGGCCATGGCCGGACCGAGATCCGAACCCCCGATCCCGATGTTGACGACGGCGCGGATGCGCTCGCCGGTCGCCCCCCGCCATGTGCCATTGCGAATGCGATTGGCGATGTTGGACATCTTGTCCAATACCGCATGGACATCGGCGACCACGTCTTGGCCATCGACCAACAATGTGTCGTCTCCGGGCATGCGCAGTGCGACATGGAGGACAGCGCGGTCTTCGGTGGCATTGATGTGTTGCCCGGCGAACATGGCATCACGGCGGGCCTCGACGTCGGCCGCTCGGGCGAGCGCCATCAACAGGGTCATCGTGGTGTCGCTGACCCGATGCTTTGAGTAATCGAGGAACAAGTCGCCGGCCGAGGCATGCAGCCGATCCGCCCTTTGTGGGTCTGAGGCGAAGAGTTCTCGGAGGTGGGTCGTGCCTATCGCAGCGAAATGGGTCTCGAGTGCCTGCCACTCAGGAGTTTCGGTCAGTTCCATTCCGGCACATTAGGTGAGGCAAGGGGCCGTCAGCGCACTCAGCTGTTGACCGCCTGGCGGAGTTCATCGAGTGAGAAATTCGGCCGTGACGTGGCCGCCGCATTGCGCACAGTCCGCCCTGTGGCGCCACGAGCGGATTCGCCGGGAACCGTCGGGGGTCAAGATGATCGTGAAGGATTCGCCGTGCTCGTCGAAGAGGACTTGCCAATAGGGACGCCATCCGGTGGCGACGCGCTGGGCCCCGACCTCGACGTCTTTGAGCACACGTCGAAAGCGCAGGCGCTGCGTGTCGATGATCCAGGTGCTGTTGCACGATTCCAAAATGATTGCGTCCATGGGGACACCTTGTCAGGGTCGCCTTGTGGTGCTCTGAGGGTTTGCTGTCAGATCGCTTGGCATTGCGTTTCAGTTTGATGACGCTCGCAAGCGGCTGGGTCCCTTCCGTTCCTGTGTCAAGCTCAACTAGCGTTGCCCGAGATGGACACGTTGGAGCAGGACCCAACGTCCGCGCCCGAGCAGCCGCGGGCCACCCGCCGTCGCACGATGATCACCCAAATTGTTTCGGTGGTGCTGGTCCTCGGGGTGATTGTGGCAGGGCTGCACGCGGTTGTCGGGCCATCACGCGCCAGCGGATCCCGGCGGCGTCGTGCTCAGCCAACTCCAGTGGATCCGCCACGCTGTCCCCGCTGGCGTGGCGGCCACCGACGAACCCTCGAGCGATGCCACATGGGCGTCGGGGTGTCCGCGAATCCAAGGGGCGCACGCCGGATGGACCGAGGCCAGCACGCGGTGGCGTTCAGCGACGGCGAGGAACCAGGCGAGGTGACCGCGCACATCGCCGCGGTGATGGCCGCACACGGTTGGGTGCGCCACGATGTGGCAACTGCTCGAGACCAGGGCAAGATCGCCCACTGGACGCTGGCCTTCCGCGGCCGGCCACCGGCCAATGCCTTCGCGTTCACCACACCGGCGCACTCGCACCAGTGGTTCATCACCGCCAACTGGACGCCGTCGGGGACACGAGCCGGGGGATGCCCTTGAACTTCTCACCGGGTCACGATCCCGAGGTTCTTTTGACCGGGGCAGTCTCGTCACCTTGGAGGAGCGGTGGCCGAAGCGTGCGTGGTCACTCCACCTAGCGCATGGAGAGCTGTCCGGGCACGATCGGTGCCGGCAGGGATGTGGTGCCCATCAGCCAGCGGTCGACGGCAGCCGCCGCGGAGCGGCCTTCGGCGATGGCCCAGACAATGAGGCTCTGGCCACGGGTCTGATCGCCGCAGACGAAGACACCGTCGACGTTGGTGGCCCAATCGGCGTCCGAAGCCACCGCACCAGCGCTCGTTGCATTCGATCCCGAGCTCGCCGACCACGCCGTGGCGCTCGGTCCCGACGAATCCCATGGCCAAGAGCACCAGTTGGCACGGCAGTTCGAATTCGGTGTCGGGCACGGGTTCGAAGACCGGACGCCCGTCGTCGGTACGTGTTTGGACTTCATGGCCGCGAAGCGCCCGCACATTGCCACTTCCATCGTCGACAAATTCGGTGGTCGTGACCGCAAAGAGCCGTTGGCCGCCTTCTTCGTGGGCCGACGAAGTTCGAAGGATGAGGGGCCACACGGGCCAGGGGTTCTCCGCCAAGCGGGAACTCGGTGGCTCGGGCATGATCTCGAGCTGGTGCACCGAGGCCGCCCCTTGGCGGTGTGCCGTGCCGAGGCAGTCGGCTCCGGTGTCGCCGCCACCGATAATGACCACATCTTTGCCACGCGCATTGATGGGTGACGCCGTCAACGCGCCCTCTTGGACCAGGTTCGAGGGCTTGAGATATTCGAGGGCCAGGTGGATGCCCGCGAGGGTGCGCCCGGGAACGGGAAGGTCGCGCGGCATCGTGGCCCCGCCGGCGAGGACCACGGCGTCGAACTGCGACCGGATCTCTTCGGCCGAGCGCACGGTGACATCGGGAGCACTGGCCGTGCCCGGACCACGCTCTTCGCCCGGTTCGATAGTGGTGGTGCGAGACGACGCCGATGCGTCGGCGAGCCCGACAGCGGTCGAGCACACGAAGGTCACGCCTTCGGCTTCCAACTGGGCCAGGCGTCGGTCGAGGACGGCTTTTTCCATCTTGAACTCGGGGATGCCGTAACGCAGCAAACCTCCGGGCTTCTCGGCCCGCTCGAAGACGGTGACCGCATGACCGGCCCGGGCCAGTTGTTGGGCGGCGGCCAATCCGGCGGGTCCGGACCCGACGACCGCCACCGACTTGCCGGTCGGCTCTTGCGCCACCATTGGGTCCACCCAGCCTTCGGCATAGGCCCGCTCAATGATTTCGTACTCGATGCGCTCGATGGTGACCGGGTCGCTGTTGATCCCGAGCACACACGATGCCTCGCAGGGCGCGGGCAGAGGCGACCGGTGAACTCGGGGAAATTATTGGTGGCGTGGAGGCGCTCAATGGCCCCGGACCACTCATCGCGGTAGACGAGGTCGTTCCACTCGGGGATCAGATTCCCGAGTGGGCAGCCGTCGTGGCAGAAAGGAATACCGCAGTCCATGCAACGCGCGCCTTGGTCTTGGGCGTCTTCGGTGCTGAACGGTTCGTAGACCTCGCGCCAGTCGCGCAGGCGTACCTTGACCGGGCGCCGACACGGCAAATGGCGGTCGAACTCCATGAAACCGGTGGGCTTACCCATGGGCTGCCTCCATGACGTCTGCACCGAGGCGGGTGGCCTCGAGGATGCGGCGGTAGTCGCGCGGCATCACCTTGACGAACTCGAGCATCTGGGTGCCCCAGTTGTCGAGGAGCCTGGCGGCGATGGCCGAATCGGTTTCGATGCCGTGCCGCTCGATCAGGGATTTGACGAAGAAGTAGTCCTCGCCCGTCAGCTCTTCGACGTCGACGAGTTCGAGGTTGACCCGCTCGCCGAAGGTGCGGGTCGGGTCATAGACATAGGCGATCCCGCCCGACATCCCGGCCCCGAAGTTGCGGCCCGTCGGACCAAGGACGACGACCCGACCGCCCGTCATGTATTCACACCCGTGGTCGCCGACCCCCTCGACGACGGCCACGGCGCCGGAGTTGCGCACACAGAAGCGCTCCCCCACCTGGCCACGGATGAAGACCTCGCCGGCGGTCGCCCCATAGAGGATGACGTTGCCCGCAATGATCTGTTCTTCGGCCGCGAAGGTGGCGGCCTCGGGGGGCCGCACGATCAAGCGACCCCCGAGAGACCCTTTCCGAAATAGTCATTGGCGTCGCCGAAGAGCCGCATAGTGACGCCGGCGGGGACGAAGGCTCCGAAACTCTGTCCGGCCGAGCCCACGAAGGTCAGCGAGATGGTGTCGTCGGGCAGCCCCTCGGCGCCGTAGCGCCGACTGATTTGCGAACCGAGCAGCGTGCCGACGGTCCGATCGACGTTCGAGATCGGCAGCGAGATCGACACTGCGGTGGCGTCTTCGAGCGCTGGGGCACACGCGTCGAGGAACTGGTGGTCCAGCGCCTTTTCCAACCCGTGCTCTTGGCAGCGGGTCTGGTGACGAGCCGTGCCGTCTGGGATATCGGGCAACGACAACACCGGAGCGAGGTCGAGACCCGACGCCTTCCAGTGGGCGACGGCCTGTTCGCTCTCGAGGAGGTCCACCCGCCCGATCGCCTCTTGGAGCGAACGGAGCCCGAGGGCTGCGAGATGTTCGCGCACCTCTTCGGCGATGTACTCGAAGAAGGTCTCGACGAATTCGGGCTTGCCGCTGTACTTGGCCCGCAGCGCCGGGTCCTGGGTGGCAATCCCGACCGGGCAGGTGTCGAGGTGGCAGACCCGCATCATGATGCAGCCCGACACGACCAGCGGCGCAGTGGCGAACCCGTATTCTTCGGCCCCGGAGCGCGCCGATGATGACGTCACGGCCCGTCTTGAGCTGCCCGTCGACCTGGACGACGATCCGGTCGCGCAGGCCGTTGGCCAAGAGGGTCTGTTGGGTTTCGGCCAGGCCGATCTCCCAGGGAATCCCCGCATGCTTGAGCGAGGTCAATGGCGCGGCTCCGGTTCCGCCGTCGTGTCCCGAGATGAGCACGACGTCGGAATGGGCTTTGGCCACGCCGGCTGCGACGGTGCCGACCCCGACCTCGGCCACCAGCTTCACGTGGACGCGGGCGAGTGGGTTGGCGGATTTGAGGTCGTGGATCAGTTGGGCGATGTCCTCGATGGAGTAGATGTCGTGGTGGGGCGGCGGCGAAATCAACCCGACCCCTGGCGTCGACTTTCTCGTGCGGGCGATCCACGGGTGGACCTTCTTGCCCGGGAGCTGCCCGCCTTCGCCGGGTTTTGCGCCCTGGGAGATCTTGATCTGCAGATCGTCGGCGTTGACCAGGTACTCGCTGGTGACGCCGAATCGTCCCGAGGCCACCTGCTTGATGGCGCTGCGGCGCAGATCGCCGTTGTCGTCGGGGGTGAAGCGATCGGCGTCCTCGCCGCCCTCGCCGGTGTTGGACTTGCCCCCAATCCGGTTCATGGCGATCGCCAACGTCTGATGGGCTTCGGCTGAGATCGACCCGTAGGACATCGCCCCAGTCGAGAAGCGGGCCATGATGGCCGACGCCGGCTCCACCTCGTCGAGGCGAATCGGGCCTCCTTCGGCCACGCCGAGGCGCAAGAGCCCCCGCAAGGTGGCGAGATGCTCGGCCTGTTTGTCGACCGCCTCGGTGTATTCCTTGAAGATGCGGTACTGCTTCGATCGTGTGGCGTGTTGGAGTTTGAAGACGGTCTTTGGGTTGAAGAGGTGAAACTCGCCCTCGCGCCGCCACTGGTACTCCCCACCGACTTCGAGCTCGCGATGGGCCCGTTCTGTCGGCCGGGGCTCATAGGCGGCCCGGTGTCGAGCGGCCACTTCGGCCGCCAGTACCGACAGACCGACGCCGCCGATGCGGCTCGCCGTCCCGGTGAAGTACTCGTCGACCATGGCCCCGTCGAGGCCGATGGCCTCGAAGACCTGGGCGCCGGTGTAGGAGGCGACCGTGGAGATCCCCATCTTGGACATGACTTTGAGGACGCCCTTGCATGCGGCTTTCATGTAGTTGCGCCGGGCTTGGCGGGGCGAGACGCCCTCGAGTTGGCCGCCCACGATCATGTCGTCGATGCTGTCGAGCGCGAGGTACGGGTTGACTGCGGCGGCGCCGTAGCCGATCAGCAGCGCCATGTGATGGACCTCACGGGCGTCGCCGGTCTCGACGACCAGCCCGACCTGGGTCCGGGTCTTTTCGCGCACCAGATGGTGGTGCACGGCCGCCACCATCAACAGCGACGGGATCGGGGCGAGTTGTTCGGTGGCGTTTCGGTCGGAGAGCACGATGAGGTTGGCCCCGTCCGCGATCGCCGCCGACGCGATGGCGGACGTCCTCGATGGCGGCGGCCAGCGCCGCTCCCCGGCCTCGGTGGCGGCGCCGGGTTCCCCGACCTCGCTCACCGGGAACAGACAGTCGATCGCAAAGGCCTTGAATCCCGGCGTCTCGCCCTGCTCGTTCACGTAGAGCAACTTGGCCAGGTCGTCCCGATCGATGACCGGGCGGGGCAAGAGGATTTGTCGACATGAACCCGGGCGGGCGTGCAAGAGGTTGCCCTCGGGTCCAATGGTCGCACCGAGCGAGGTCACCAGCTCCTCGCGAATGGCATCGAGCGGCGGGTTGGTGACCTGGGCGAAGAGCTGGGTGAAATAGTCGTAGAGCATCCGCGAGCGATCCGACAACACCGCAATCGAGGCGTCTGAACCCATGGAACCGAGAGGCTCACCGCCGGTGCGGGCCATGGGCGCCGAGATGACGCGCAGCTCCTCGGTCGTGTAACCGAAGAGCCGTTGCTGGCTGACCACCGGCCATGTTGGGGGGTGAGCATGGTCCGCGCCGGCAGCTCGTCGAGGCGGATCTGGTCGTCGCCCAGCCACTCGGCATAGGGGTGCTCGGCCGCCAACTCCGCCTTGATCTGGTCATCGTCAACCAACTGGCCCTTGGCGGTATCGACCAAGAACATGCGACCGGGCTGTAGGCGACCCTTGCGCACGATGCGCTCGGGGGCGATATCGAGCACACCGACTTCTGAGGCCAGCACCACTAAACCGTCGTCACTCACCCAATCACGCGCGGGGCGCAGGCCGTTGCGGTCGAGGACCGCTCCGACCACGGTGCCGTCGGTGAAGCACACGGCGGCCGGCCCGTCCCACGGCTCCATCGAGGACAGCGTGGTACCGGTAGAAGGCCCGACGCACTTCGTCCATCGTCGCGTGGTTCTCCCAGGCTTCGGGGATCATCATCAGTACTGAGTGCGGAAGGGACCGACCACCGAGATGCAAGAGCTCGAGCACTTCATCGAAGCTGGCCGAATCGCTCGCACCTGGGGTGCAGACCGGATAAATGCGACTCAGGTCGCCCTTGATGAGCGACGTCTCGAGCAGCGCCTCGCGGCGCGCATCCAGTTGCGGTTTCCCGCCACCGTATTGATCTCCCCGTTGTGTGCGAGATAGCGGTAGGGATGGGCCAATGGCCAGCTGGGGAACGTATTCGTCAAAACGCGAGTGCGCAAAAACCGAGCCGGACTCGAACCGACGGGTCGCGCAAGTCGGGGAAGAAAGGTGCAACTGCTCAGAGGTCAGCATGCCCTTGTAGACAATGGTGCGAGCCGAAAGCGACGGGAAGTAGACCCCTTCGATCCCGTGTTCCGCGCGCTTGCGCAGAACGAAAGCCGCCCGCTCGATGTCCATCGTGTCGGCGGTGCCGTCGATGGGTGCGACGGAGAGCTGGACGATGCCCGGCATGGCGCCCAGGGCGATGTCCCCGACCCCGGTCGAGTCAATGGGCACCTCGCGCCACCACAGCGTGCGCAGGCCTTCTTCTCCCCGGCCAAGGTGTCGATGATCGCCTTGGCCTTGGCGGCGTCGTCGGGGTCGGCGGGCAAGAAGGCCGAACCCGCCGCGTACCGCCCGTGCTCAGGAAGGGTGACGCCTGCGGCCTGGGCGGCCTCGAGGAAGAACCGGTGCGGGATCTGGGTAGAAGATTCCCGCCCCATAGCCGGTGGATTCCTCGGCTCCCGACGCCCCGCGGTGCGCCAGGCGGTGCTCGAGCACGGTCAGGCCCTTGTCGACTATGTCGTGGTCGACGCGGCCCATGAGGTCCGCCACCATCCCGACACCGCAGGCGTCATGTTCATATGCCGCGTCGTAGAGGCCGGTTGCCATCGTCGTCCTTAGGAAATGAGAGAAGGGGGAAACGGAACGTACGACCGGGACGGCGCTGGCCCAGAAGTGGAAAGAAAAGAATACACGACCAGCGCCATAGGCTGCGAAATGTGATGGAGCGGGTCCTGGTGGTCGGCGGGGGGGTCATTGGACTGTCGTGCGCCTGGCAACTGGCCCAAGAAACAGGCTCGAAGTTACCCTGGTGGCGCCCAATCCTGGCCGTGATGGCGCTTCTTGGGTCGCCGCCGGCATGTTGGCCCCGGTCACCGAGGTGCAATTCGGCGAAGCTCCCTGACCACGCTCCTCTTCACGGGGGTCGAATATTGAGAAGGAATTCGCCACCACCCTCGAGGACGAGACCGGCCACGATATTGGCTACGACACGAAGGGCACGTTGGCGGTGGGGCTCGATCCCCTGGATCGGGCCGCCCTCGATGACCTCCTCGCCTACCAACGCTCGCTTGGCTGCGTGGCTGAGCGGCGCACGGCCTCGGCCTGTCGGGCACTCGTGCCGGCCCTCAGTCCCGCGCTCGTGGCGGTATCGAGGTTCCCGGTGACCATCAGGTCGACGACCGCGCCCTCCTCGGCGCACTGGTGGCCGCAGGCCACACATGGGGTGTCACTTCATGGCCGCGGTCACGGCCGTGGGTGAGGGGCCGTCGGTGACCGTGTCCGATGGGCGCAGATACCTCGGCGACGCAGTCGTGCTGGCGGCCGGGGTCGCCACACCGGGCAATCGCTGGCCTCGAGCGGGCCGGTCTCCCCATTCGGGCGGTCAAGGGGCACATCGTGCGGCTCAGCCGGGGCAAGGGTCCGGTGCCGCTGCTCGACCGCACGGCATCCCACGCGCTCATGCGGTGACTGTTCCGTCTACCTCGTGCCGAGAGCCGACCACAGCGTCGTCGGGGCCACGGTTGAAGAGCGGTTTGGACATGGTCGTCCAGACCGGCGCGGTGCATAAATTGCTCGATGACGCCCGGTCAGTGGTTCCGGGCATCGACGGGGCTCGAGTTCCTCGAGGCCCGGGCCGGGCTACGTCCCGCAACACCTAACAACGTACCGACGATTGGTTGGACCGAGCAGCCCGGCGTCGCGGTTGCCACCGGGGCGATTTCGCAACGGCATCCTCCTCGCCCCCTACACGGCCTCGGCCGTGTGCGACCTGATTCATCAAGTCTGAGTTCGATGCAGATCACGGTCAACGGCGAACCGCTGGCGCTTCGAGTGTCGAGCACGGTGGCCGACGTGGTCGCCCTGGTCATTGACGATCCCGACCCCAAAGGGATCGCCGTGGCCCTCGATCGCTGCGTGATTCCACGCTCGCAGTGGCGGGCGACGATGGTGCGAGCGGGCAGCCAGGTCGAAATCGTGACGGCGGCCGCTGGTGGCTGATGGTCCCGGTGGGGTGTCAGAATCGACGCCATGAGCCCCGAGGCGAGCACCCGCACCGCGTTCGTGTTGGCCGGCGGTGGAACCAAGGGTTCCCTTGAGGCCGGTGCGCTGCCTACTTGGTCGGCGCGGAGCACATCATCCCCGACATCGTCACCGCCACGTCAGCGGGGGCAATGAGGCAACCGTGTTGGCCCAGGCCCGCACCCACGAGGAATTCGCCCAGCGGGTCCACGAAGATCCAAAGAGGATCTGGTGGCCATGACCCGCACCGAGCACGTCTTTGGGGAACAAGCCTGGCTGCGAGCCCTAAAGGGCACCGCCCTGGGCCGCTCCGTGCAGTTTGCGCTCACCCAAGGGACGCCACCACCACCGACCCTCAACGAGCAATGCCCGGTTACCGGCTCGAGGTTCCCCTGGGTCGCTCACCGTCCCCGCGGGCACAGCGCCGGGCGGCCCGCAAGCTGCGCCGCCAGCGCCAGCGCCGCATGTTCCGGCTGGCCGCCGGGGCGGTGCACCGGCTCCCCGGGCCGAAAGGGTCTGGGACGTCAGGATCTCGGTGTCACGCTCGAACCACTCGCCGATGCGTTGCGCCGAGGGGGCAAGACCGGCGTCCGACCGGTGGACCTCTCGCTCATCATGCGTCCAGGGCTGCAGCTGCGCCTGGCCGTCGTTGCGCTTCGCGCCGGGGTGTTGCGCTACGTGACCGAGGACGGAATCATCGTCGAAGAGGACGCTTGCACCCCGGCCCCCGGTGCCGCCTGCGGCCCGGTTGATCTCATTGAAGGCGCGGTGGCTTCGGCCAGTGTGCCCTTGGTGTTCCACCACGCCATCTCGCCGACGACGACTACGTCGATGGCGGGGTGCTCCAGATCATCCCGGTGCGGGCCGCGGTGCACCTGGGCGCCACCAGGATCATTGCGGTGGTCGCCATGCCGCTGGCCCTGCCCCGAGACGATCGCAACTTCACCGAGAGCCAGGCGGCCAACGTCGGGATCCGCGCCATGGGCATGATCGGCATGGCCGAGCGCCGAGCGCGAGAACCTCGCCACCGCACTGCCTGAGGGAACCACGCTCATCACCATCGATCCCATCGTCGACGTCGTCGGCCTCTTCGAGGTGCAGCCTGGACTCTTGCACATCAATCAGGACTACGGGTGGCTCCGGGCGGCCGACATCATGGCAACGGGGGATCCCACCATCGTCGCCGAGGTGGCCGAGCTCACCCACGAGATCATCGCGGCACGCCTCCAAGCGTGGCACCTCGAAGAGACGCTGTGGACCGCCACCCCAAAGAACGCCGAGCCTGACGCGGGATCGCTCGCGCTGCTCCGCCAGCTCAAAACCGAGATCGCACGCAAGGTCGACCATCGCAAGCAGCTGGGCTTCGTGCTCCCCGATGGTGCTGAGGAGTGGTGGTCCGACTACGAAGTCCACAGCGCGGAGCGTCCTTCACACTTGCCCCACTGCCCCGAACCGACCCGCTGATCGCCCCGGTGCAGCCAGCGGAGCTAGACGGTGGGTCCGCCAGCAGCCCCGACGTTTGAAGAGGGCGTAGAGCAGCACGACGGCAACGAGTTCAATCCCGATCCCGAACACCCAGAACGTCCACGTCGGCACCAAGGCGTGGTTGACCAGATAGCTGAAGTTCTGCCCGAAGAATCCGGTGAGGAAGCTCAAGGGTAAGAACACGGTGGCGATGATGGCCAACTGCTTCATGACCACATTCAAACGGTTCGACACCGTCGAGAGGTGCGTGTCCATCACCGAACTCAAGAGGTCGCGGTAACTGTCGACCAGGTCGGCAAGGCGGATGAGGTGGTCGTAGAGGTCTCGGAAATAATGGGTTGCCTCGTCGGTCATGCCGGGGATGTCGTCGTTCGAGGTATTGATGCTGGCGACCATGTCTCGTTCGAGGGGTGATGGACTTTCGCATGTCCATCAAGCGCCGCTTCATGTCGAACAAGGTCCCGAGTTGGGCTTCGGTCGGGGCCTTGAGGATGTCGTCTTCGAGGGCGTCGATGGCGTCGTCGAAGTCGGAGAGGACCGGAAAGAAACTTTCGACCAACGCATCGATCACCAGATAGACGACAACAATCTCGGGGGACGCCACCTCGCTGGCGCGGTGGCGTCCGATGCGGGTGCGCACCGTGGCGATCGCCTCGCAGTCCCCGCGGTGCACAGTGACCACAAAGTGTTCGCTCCAAAAGCAGTGCACTTCGGCCCGGCCGGTGCGGTCGGGGTCCGCCCCACGACTCACGAGATAGGTGAAATCGTCGTAGACGTCCATCCGGGGGCGTTGGGAAAATCGCTCGGCGGCCTGGACCGCGAGCGGATGGAATTTGAACTCTTGGGTCAAGAGCTCCCCGATTGTGCCATCGGTGGCGATGTCGTCGAGATCGAGCCAGAAGAAGTCGGTGCCCGACAGGGCCGCGGCCACGTTCTGCGCGGTCGCCGCGACGGATTGGCCGTTTTGGGTCAAGGTGCCTTGCATGGCTCCAGTTTCACGCGTGCTCCGGGCGCGGGCGGGATGGGGACCGCATTGGGCGTCGGGCCGAACCGCCTTCACCACGGCACGCCGGCCTCGTCGTCGAGACTCCCGACGCCGTGTCGCGGTCGGTACACCGACAGTGCGACATGGGCATGGGCGCATCGTGCACGTGTGCCTCCGTGTCGTGCCACCATGGCGCATGGCCTCCATCGAAGAACTGCTCCACGCCCTCGACGAACGACTCCTCGACGCCATTGGCGGCAAGTCGACCCCCGAAGGGGTGGCCAAGCTGGCCGAAGCCCGGGCCTGGCTCACCAACCCCGACCAGCCCCACGGGGCGGGATTGACCTCGTGAGGTGGTGATCAGGAAAACCGTGCCGCGCTCGCAGCGATCGCCAATAGTCCGCATCGGCGCTCACGGCCGTGCCGGTGATCTCTTCGGCCACGAGTTTGGCGGTGTAGGGACCGAGCAGCAGCCCGCTCGCCCCGTGACCAGTGGCCACCCAGACGTTGTCCCACGCGGGGAGGGCCCCGGCCACCGGGCGGTCATCGATCGAAATTGGCCGCAAGCCCACCCGTGTCTCGAGGTACGACGCGTTGGCCAGCCCCGGGGCGACGCTCAGGCATTCACGTAGGAGTTCGTGGACTCCCGCGGCAGTCACCGTCGAGTCGAAGCCCGCTGCGACCTCGAAGGTGCCCCCGCAGGCGATCCGGTGGTCGGGCCAAGGCACCAGGTAATGGGTGAGCAGGGGCTGAATGATGGGCCAGCGGTCACTCGCCCCGTCGACCCCGAGATGGACGATCTGCCCCTTGGTCGGCGAGATGGGCAATGACTGACCGAGCCACTCCCCCATCGGCGCACTCCAGGCCCCACCGCAGACCGCCATGGCGGCGCACTCGATGCCAGACGCGCCCTGCACCGCGATGCTCTGCACCGATCGGGAGCGACCCGCGCCGCTTCGTTCGGTGATGCCGACCACAGTGCCGTCGACGAACACCACACCGCGGCGGGCCGCACCGAGGCGGAGTGCGTCGGCCATGCCCCGCCCGTCGACCCGCGCCGTGCTCGTGCAGTGCAAGGCTCGGTGCACCGGGGCGAGCGGAGGGAAGATCCGCTGGGCCTCGTCGCTCGAGATCTCCGACACCACGTGCGCGGAGCGGGTGGTGATCCGCTCGGCAAAGGGTGCGAACCATGGCTCCTCGTGCGCACGCAGGCACAGCGACAACAACCCGCACGTGGCGTAGCCCGAACCCGCCGTGTCGATGCCTTCGGCCGCAAGCGCGTCGATCAGACGTCGATAGTGCTCCCCGGCGCCGAGGCCGAAAGCAAACGCCCCGTCGCTGGTTTCGGCCGAGGTGTCGGGCGACAAGATGCCCGCACCGGCACTGGTGGCACGACCAGGCAGGTTGGCGTCGACCACCGTCACCGCTGCCCCGCGCCCGGCGAGTTCAAAGGCGAGTGAGAGTCCGACCAATCCCGCCCCGACCACCGCCACATCGCATTTCGCACTGACCACGGTGGCGAGTTGAGCATTTCGACGCCACGGGCGCAATGACCTCGGGCCGCGCGCGGTGCGGGCGCGGGCCAGGATGGGGCGATGGAGTTTGTGCGTACCCCAAGTGAGTGCTTCACCAATCTGGTCGGCTACCCCTTCGAGCCGCACTACATCGCCCTTTCGTCGGGTCTGCAGATGCACTGTGTCGATGAGGGACCGCGCCAGGGTCGACCCGTCCTCTTGCTCCACGGCCAACCCACCTGGTCCTATCTCTACCGCTCGGTCATCCCCACCCTCACGGCCGCTGGGTATCGAGCCGTTGCGCCCGACATGATCGGTTTCGGTCGATCCGACAAGCCCGTCGCGCGGACCGACTACTCGGTGCGCAATCACATTTCGTGGCTCGGCGAATTCCTCGAGGCAATGGCGCTCGAGGACATTGCCTTGGTGGCCCAGGACTGGGGCGGGCCGATCGGCCTCGGTGCCCTCGCCGCTTCGCCCCAACGCTTCGCCGCCGTGGTGGCTGCGAATACCGTTTTGCACACAGCGGACGCCTCGTTGGCCGGGAAACTGGCGTGGGCGTGCCATAGCACCATTGTCGGTCGGGTCGAGATCGAAAGCGTGCTGCTCGACTACCAGCGGATGACCCAAGAGGTCAGTCCGTTGCGCCCGAGCCTCTTTGTCCAGGGCGCCACTTTGAGCGAACTCGAGCCGGGGGTGCTGGCGGCCTACGACGCCCCGTTTCCCGACGAACGCTATTGCGCCGGTGTCCGCCAACTCCCGACCCTCATGGGGCTCACGCCGAACAGCGAGTGCGCCCGGATCAATCGAGCGACGGGCGCCACCTTGGCGAGGTTCACCAAGCCCTTCCTCACCGCGTTCAGCGACACGGATCCGTCAACACGCGGCTGGGAAGGGGTCCTTCGCGACCTGGTGCCCGGAGCCCAGGGACAGCCACATTCGGTGATCGCCGGTGCGGGGCACTTCCTCCAAGAGGACGCGGGCCCAGCGCTTGGAAAGGTGATCGTGGAGTTTCTTGGGCTTCTTGGCCGGTGAACCTACGACCTCAGCTGGACCCGGCCGCCGGAGCGCTTTGGTCTGTGGCCGAGGATTCGGTGGTCGCCGCCAAGGCCTCGGGCGCCGGAGGCGCGGCTGTGCCGAGTTCGGCCTTGAGTGCGGCCAGCTCGTCGTCGACTGCGGCTTGCTTGCCGACCTGGTCGAGCTCTTTTTGGATGTCGTCTCCCCCACCGCCGACATCCTCGAGGACTCCGGACTCCAAGAGCTCATCCATCGCGCCCGAGCGGGCCTGCATGGTGGCGATCTTGTCCTGAGCCCGCTGCAGCGTCGCCCCCGAATCACTGAATGACTTGGAGATCCCCGCAGTGCTCTCGTCGACCGTCGAGATCGCCTTGGCCGCGGTGTACTGGGCCTTGAGGGTCTCTTTTTGGGTGCGGAAGTCGTTGACCCGCTTTTGCAGTACATCGAGGGTCTTGGTCAGCTTGGCTTCTTCTTCGACGAGTTGGGTCCGCTGCGGCTCCATGGCGTCGATCTGCTGCTGGGCGGCTGCCTTGCGGGAAAGGGCCTCTTTGGCCAGGTCCTCGCGGCCTTGTCCGAGCGCGGCCTTGGCCTGGTCCTGGAGGTGGTCGATCGAGCTTTGGAACTGCTGCTCTTGCAATTCAATGCTCTTGCGGGACGCCGCGATATCGACCAACGCCCGCCTGACCTGGGTGATCTGCTCGAGCATCTTTTCGTAGGAGAGATCGAGCATCTCGTCAGGCTTCTCGGCGGCGTCGAGTGCCTTGTTGGCTTTGGCCTGTGCGATGTCGTGTGCACGTTGAAAGATGCCCATTGACCCTCCTTCGGGCTCGGCTGATCCGCCCAGGCTACGTGGTGCTGGGGTGGGCCCAGGGACCGGGTCGCACCAAGGAGCGCTCGTGCCTGCGGCTATGTTCGTCGCTCGTGCGGGCAGGGCTGAGCCTTCAATGACGCATATCGATGCCCCAGACCCAACGGCGCAGGACCCAAATGCGGGTGAGGCCGATGGGTGGTTGGGCCCGTTGAACCAGCAGCGGGGCCACATGTTGGCCGTCTGTGGGCTCCTCCTTGGCGTGGCCATAGCTACGGGTCTGCGTCTCTTCTATGTGCTCGAACACCCAGATTTCCTCTGGTACGACTCCGAGCAGTACATCGACGTGGCACAGCACTCGATCTTCAGTACTGCGCTGTGGAGCGGGAGTCAGCCACCCTTGGTGCCGCTGTTGTGGAAGTTCACGCAATCAGCAACCGCCTTTTGCGTCGTCCAAAGCCTCATCGCTGCATTGGCGTGGGGCACATTGGCCACCACCGTGTGGCACTGGTTGGGCCGGGGTGCGCGGGGTTGCATCGGGGCCTGGGTGGTGCTGGCGTTCTCCCTCTCCCCGTTCATTTTGCAGTGGGATGCCTCGGTGTTGACCGAGTCGATCTCACTGTCGGCCATCGCGGTCTTCGTGGCGTCGGGAATCCTGGTGGTCCGCCGGTTCACCTGGGTTCGCGTGGTGCTCCTCGTCGGATCGGGCGTCGTCTTCGAGCTGGCCCGAGACGAGGGGATCGAGGTCATCGCCGTCGTCGGCGTCGCCATAGGCGTGTTGGCCATCGTCGCGGGACTCAAGCATCACGCCGACGCCGCCCGGCGATGGGGGTTGGTGGCCGTGATCGTGCTCGGGTCGAGTGCCTTGATCGCACTGGCGGCCCAACAGGCGCACCGCAACGTCCTCAACGTCGAAAACTCGCTCTTCGTCAGGATCTTCCCCTATCCCGACAAGGTGGCGGCCTTCTCGGCCGAAGGGATGCCCCAGGGCCACGCCATCGACGCCGTGGCCAAATTGCTCGCGGCGCAAAAAACGACGTCGCTGGCTTACGCGTCGCCAGTCCCCTCATCGTCGATAGCAGTCGTGGTTGGGCCGATCCTGGATAACCCGTATTGGCATCCGCTGCGCACTTGGTTTGAAACTCGAGGGGAATCCGCCTACCTGCGCTATTTGGTGTTACACCCGAGCTACGTGGTCTCTGCACCGTTTCACCAGCCCTCGTTGGCCTTCAACTCGCCCAGCACGCTCGCGTACTACGACATTGAAGGGCACCCGCCGTTGGCCGGCGTATCGCTCTTTTTCCCCCGACGGATCTTCGTGTACGCACTCGCGGCCCTCGCCACGGTCTTGCTCGTGGCGCGCCGCCTGTGGCGCCGCCGAGAGGTGGCCTTCGTTGCCGCCCTCATTCCGTTGGGATGCCTCGCGATGGTCGTGGCGTGGTTCGGCGACGGCCAAGAAGTCGCCCGACACATGATCGAAGGCAATGTGATGGTTCGGCTCTCGGTGTGGTTGCTTGTCTTGTGGGGGCTGTTGGGGCCCTCCCCCACGACGATGACTAGTCCAGCCCGAACCAACGCTTGCGACGACTAGCGCCGAACGCCCGCTTCTCCTCGGCTAGTTCGCGCGAGGGCGGGTGGAACTTCGCCGTCGGTCCGGCACCGGTGAGGAAACTGACGTCAACTCGTCCGACCTTTTCGTCGCCCATCTCAATGAAGCACACGGCGCGGCCTTGGTAGGGCTCGGGGTGGCGCCACCCGCGAGCCGGGCCACCAAGACGTCTGCGACCGAGCCGGCCTCGCCTTCGGCAATGATGCCGGCTCGAGGGACGGGCGCGCTGGTGATGTCGCCGACCGCAAAGACATCTTCGAACCGAGTGGCGAACGTGGCCGGATCGACCGGGATCCACCCGTCCTCGGTGAGCCCGGAGGCAACGACCACCGGCGGGGCGCAATGCACCGGGATACCCAAGAAGAGGTCGTAGGCGATCGTCCGACCGTCGGCCAGATTGGCGACGTTGTTCTCGGGGTCGAGGCTGGTGACTTGGGAACTCGGCCAGTAGTTGATGTCTCGCTCACGAAGGAGGGACACGATGGCTTCGGAGGTCTCCGCCGAAATAGGTATTGGCATGGCGAGCGGGCTCAGGAGGTGGATGGAACACTCTGAACGGATACCCCGCTGCGTGAGGTAGTCGTGGAGCATGAAGGCGGCTTCGTTGGGGGCCGGCGGGCACTTGAAGAAGTTTCCGAGCACCCCGATTACTACCGTTCCGCCGGAGAACTCACGCAGCGCGTCATGCGTCCGTTGCGCGCCAAGGGGAGAATAGAACTCGTAACCACCGTCTCGGAGGCCCGGTGTTGCTTGCGGATCGAGATCTGCGCCGAGAGCGATTACCAAGATGTCGGCGTCGTAGCTGCCGACGTCGGTGGTCACCGAACGCGTGGAGGGATCGATCGCCACCACAGTCTCTTGACGGAACTCCACTCCCCTCTTGGAGATTGCCCGATATTCGACTCGCACGTCATCGAGCGGTCGTCGACCGAACATCACGTCCAATTTTGTGAACCCAAAAACAAAGGCGTCACTCTGGTCGATCAACGTGACCCGCACGTGATCGCCGAGTTCGTCGGACAACCTCGTCGACAGTTCGAGACCGCCGAAACCCGCACCAAGAATGACAACGTGGGTGGACATGGGGAAAACCTACCAATCGATCACGATGACTTGAGGGGAATCTCAGCAAATTCAGAGCATTGAGGGCAAGCGCCCGAGGCGGGTCCTCTTTGGCACCTTGGGAATTTCGTCGAACTCGAATCATCTGGCGTCTTCGCCGAGATAGCGCTGCCCTCTTCGCTCTCACCGAGGCAGCCAACAACCCCCAAGGTCTGGCGCCAGATCGCGCCAGGTCCGACTTTGCGAGCATGAACCCACCACTGGGCGATCTTTGGTCGCGCAATGCCAAGTGCCTCCGACGGAGTGCGCAATCAGGCGGCGACGGTGCCCGGTGGCGATTGACCATCACGGCACTGGTGCAACGACCCAGTCGTGACGCAAGGTATCGACGGGGCCAGTTGGACTCGCGAGCCATTGCGGAGTGTCGCTGCACGTTGCGCGCTAACTCCGGCGTGAGTCCATGCGGTTCGCCCCTCAGCGGGGTTGGGCAGCGCGGCGCTGAGGTCTGATTCGCAGGACGTCCAGCCTTTCACCCTCTCTCGCTCATCCAACGTTCGTTCAACTCGGAGAGCAGGGATTATGCCGGCAACTGCTGGAGGCACGCGGTTGCCCTGCGCTGGCGACCGAAGGGTCATGCGCAGACCGCTCACTGAGCGCAGCCGCCCGACCTCCATGCCGCAGGCCGAGATGCTTTAGTAGTGGCCCGCCCGGGGGTCCGTGGGTCAGGGGGGCTAGTTGGGAGCCCACGGACCCGGGCGGGTCTCAGACACCGAAGTGCCACAATGATCAAGCTAGCGGTGAGGTGTAAACACCCGGTTGGAGTTGCGTTACAGCTCGGTGTCGATTTGCCCCCGCCGGATCCACACAAGACAATGTCGTCGAGGCGTCACTCACGCAATGGACTGCACGGATTCGGGGACGACATCGAATGCGCCCGTGGGCCAATTCGCCGTGTTCGGGTAGCAATCACCACTGCAGCTTCAGCGTCCCGGTTCGGCGAATCTCGGTGGTCACTGCCCGCGCAACGCCGGCGATTCGATGCGGTTCACCCTTGGCTTGATGCCTTCGTCCTCGGGAGATTCAGTCGTTTCGGACCTCGTCACGGCTTCGCGGTGGTCGTCAACGCCGCATCTGACGTAGGTTGTACGCATGGCAGAACGCCTCAGTTCGAAGCACGAGATCCTCACCATCATCGAGTCGGCGGTGGCTGCGGCGGGTACACCTGACAATCTCGAGTCCGTGAGGGACACTGCCGAGTTCGCCCTGGTTGGCCTCAAGCTCTTGGCCGATGAGGTCGATCAACTCAATCAGCGCATCGACGATCTTGTGGCCATCGAAGCCATTGATGTTGCTTCGGAACTCGCTGATCTCAATGCCCAGCTGGCCAAGATGACCAAGACGGTAAAGAAACTCTCCAAGAAAAAGAAGAAGTAGGTCGCGCTCCTCACGGCTCGAGTGCCCACCGCCCAGGCGGTCGGATTAGTGCGAAGCGGCACGGTCCAGGCCCTTTCTTTCGCTACCGTCTAGGCAATGCGCCTGAACAAGATGTGCAATCTCGAAGACTGGGATCTCGACACGCGTGCCGCCACCATGCGGCACCTCCGTCCGGATGCGGTTGCCGCGTTTCCTGAATTCCCCAGAGGGCTCGAGCACCGCAAGCATTGGGAGTACGCACAGATTCTCGATGGCCTCGAACAACTCGGTGCGCTGACTCCCGATGGCCTGGTGCTCGGGGTGGCGGCTGGTCATGAAGAAGTCCTCTACGAACTGACCAACAGGGTCCGTTGGGTTTTCGCCACCGACATTTATGGGGTTGGAGACTTCGTCGGGCATGAGGCGAGCGCCAACATGTTGAAGGATCCCGGTGCATTCGCACTGGGCCCGTTCAATCCGAATCGGCTGGTGGCCCAGTACATGGATGCGCTTGATCTGCACTATGAAGACGAGACGTTCGATGTTGTCTACAGCCTCAGCTCCATCGAGCATTTCGGCGCCGAACGAGGAGCGATCAACGCGCTCAACGAACAGCGTCGGGTGGTGAAACGAGGCGGTGTCGTTGCGTTCAGCACCGAGGTGATCGTCAATGACGCACCGTCACTCGATCATGATGATCTGTCGTTGTTTCGACCTGAGCAGATGGAGGCCCTCTGTGGGCAGATCGAAGGTCTCGAACTCGTCGAGCCGATCGATTTCTCGGTGAGCGAACGCACCTTGGCCACGGTCACCTCGTTGCACCAGGCCGTGATCGACGGCCAAGCGGGACGGGCCACGTATCCACACGTGGTGTTGGAACTCGACGGGCGCCACTTCACGTCGGTGGCCATTTTCCTGCGCCGCACCTTCTAGGAGACCACGAATCGAGCGGCGGCCCGATCAACGACGACGACGCACAGGTTGAAGGGTGCCGTCGCTCCTTATTGGTTGTTGGCGACGATGCGGCAGGGCAATTCGGTCTTCTCGTTCAGGTGATAACTGGCACAGACGCGGTGGTACCCGTCGGCCACCCACAACGGTGATCCCTGGACGAGGAGAACGGGTGAGAGCTTTTCTCCGAGCTTCACCTTTGCCAGATCAGCCGCCACCTCCGAATCATCGGTGCCGAGCAACGGCAACCCCGATGCCCGCAAGATGTCTTTGGCTGCGAAGTGGGACAGACCTTCTTGTCTGCGCAGGGCTTTGACCAGCTTTCCCGCCGCTTTCGATCCAACGAGGAGCGACAGATACGACTTGGCCGCCGGGTAGTCCTGAGCGTCAGGTTCATTCTTCCAATGTTCGGTCGCCATACGTGACGAGCGTAGCGAGCAAAACAAACGAGTGCGCCGGTCGACACGGACGCTTTGCAGGGCAAAAGAGCGGATCGTTTGGATCGATGCACCAACGGAACGGCATTCCGAGCGTGAGCGGGTGGCAGTGCGCGATGTTCGCTTCGTCGTGTGACAGTATCGGCTCCGGTCGCATACAGGGGACGAGCATTGGGTCCAGGACGGTTGAAGGCGCTCATCGATGGACTGTTCGCCATTGCGCTCACCTTGCTCGTGCTTGATCTCCCCAAGCCGTCGTTCTCGGTGCACCTGACCCGCGACCTGCTGCACCAGTGGCCCTCGTACGTCGCATATCTGGTGTCGTTCGCCACCATCGGCATCATCTGGATCGAGCATCACGGGATGATGAGCGCGGTGCGGCGGATCGATCGGCGATTCCTCGAGATTTCGCTCGTGTTTCTTCTCGTCGTCTCGGTCGTGCCCTGGCCCACCGCGTTGGCTGCCGAATACGCCAGGCAAGGGAGCCAAGCGCGACCTGCCGCGATTCTCTATGCCGGCACCATGATGTGCATGGGTCTCGCCTTCGCCCTGAGCTGGCATTACCTGCAACGGCATCCAAATCTCCTCGAGCCACTGGCAACACCGGCCTTTCCGGCGGGAGTACGCCGTGCGCTCATCGGTGGGGTGGCCTACCTTGTGGCGATCGCGATCGCCTTCGTCAGCCCGTTGGCCTCATTCGGCATTGACGCGCTGATCGCTGCGTACTTCGCCCTTTCCCGAAGCGGTGTGCCGGGACTCATTGCCGTCTCCGATGAAGTTGTTGACTGAGCGGACGTGGCGCACGTCAGTGACGCAGCAGGGAGACGGGCGACCATTGTCGCCGATGCGGGACATTCGTATCGCCGGTACGGTGTTCCTGAGGTAGAGATGCTCTATGGGAGAAGCCGAAGTGCCCAATAGCGGGGCGTGCACAGTGGAACCTCGCCGGTCGAGCGATTCGGTCGTCGGACTTAGGTGGAGCGGCCGTTCACAGGGGTGCGCAATCTTCGTCCTGACGCTCGCGTTATTGAGTGGGGCCTTGGTTCTGGGTGGGTGCTCGGCTTCGCCGACGGCGATCTGTGCCACAAAGGCCCCGACGCTCGCTCCGGTCACCGATTCAACGCACTCAACCCTCCCTCCTTCCCACGACAACGATGCGGGGAGGGCGCGCCTTCCGGACCTGCATCCCGATGCGGATATCGATGCAAATCAGATACCCAAGGCAGGCGGGTGCCACAAGTCGTAACGACGACTCTTGATCTGAGGCCGCCGGGGTGTTTCCCCGAGCACGGTCCACTCAATGGGGTCAACCGCTTGTGGTCGGGCTGCCGGGATTTGAACCCGGGACCTCTTGACCCCCAGTCAAGCGCGCTAACCAAGCTGCGCCACAGCCCGCTTCCTGCTCAGAGCCTACATCTGCCCTGTCACTGCAAATCGGGCAACATGCATCTCACCCGGTGGGGGACGCAGTGTAGCCCGGCTGGTCGTAGGCCGAGACGTCGAGATTCACCCCTTTCATCCACGGCGCCGTCAAACGCTCAGGAGGTTCGCGCTGAGCCACCAAGGCGCGCCGGACCATGTCAGTTCCGGGCAAGCAGATTGGGAACGTTGAACCAGACGTCGACTCCCCCAATGTGCTCGGGCTTCTCCCCGAGTGCCGCCGTGAAGAGTGCGTACGCCCGGCCGGGGTCTTTCCCGATCCGCTGGGCGATAACCGTGTGGACGTGATATTGGCGGAGAAATGAACGCACGTCATTTGGCGTCGCCGTCGGCGTACCATGGACCACTCCGGCGGCTGACGTGCCCCAAGAAGTCGCCGACCAAGGTGACCGGGACCATGGCCGGAGTTGGATAGCTGCTCGAGTACGCAATGCGATGGGCGGTCGGCACAATGGCGTAGCCGCCAATGAGGCGGAATCGCATGTCGTCACTGGCTTGCCACAACATGGCATCGATGTTCGGCTCGAGTGGATAGGGATAGGTCAGTGCAACGCTGCCCGTGGGGATGCGATTCGCTGCGGGCGAACCGAAGAATGCGGGGACCGATGCCTGTCCTTGGGGATAGGGCCACCTCGGGATGAGCGGGATCAGCAACGCCACGCTCACGGCGGCCATCACGATGGCTGTGCCGCGGGCATAGCGGCGTTGATGGCGCACTGAAGAGCGGATGGGTCGTCGGATGCGATCAAGGCCGATGGCAACGAGGAGCGCCACCAGTAGAGCGATGTAGAGCGCGAACCGATCGATGACCAGGCCCGCAAAGAACGGGAAATGCTCGAGCACCGCGTAGGGAAGTGGGACCGACGTCTGGTGGGTGTTGATCGTCAGGCGGGGGCCGAGGCTGAGAATCCAGACCACGACCGACAAGGCAGCAGCCAATCGCACAACACCGAGTCGCCAAAACTTGACCGTGATGTAGCCCGCAAAGGCGAGCACCGGCAGTCCGAGATACGTCCCATTCTCCCCGCCGTGCACGAAGCGGTTCCCGACCCCGGCCAGACCGAAAGGAGCCAGCCGCTGGAGCTGCGATGGCACGAAGCTTCCCAAAAAGTCAGCCGAGAACGAAAAGGATCCATCCGCGGTGGTGCTCAGATAATTCTGGGGACCGCTCAGGGCGTAGATCGTCGGCTCGATGACCAGGGGCACGCACACGACCAGGGCCCACGCAAGACCGCGCCAGACGTGGCCGGCCTTGGCTCGCACCTCGTGTGGATTGGCGATGGCAAGGAGCGCAATGCCGAATGCGGCGACGACTGCGGTGGTGATGAATATCTCGCTCGAGATGAAGAACTGCGCGGTCATCAAGAGGCCGAGAATCAGACCCCACTTCCGGGGGCTCGAGCGTTGGCGAACGACGAGCTCATCGAGCACATACAACACGAGGGGCGGGATCGGGACGAAGAGGAAAATGGCGTGACCCTCGCCTTGAACGATCATGTAGGGCGAGAAGCCGTAGATCAGCCCTCCGACGAATGCCGCGCCGGTCCGGTCGACCCAGTGCCGCAACACGAAGAACGCCGATGTCGCCGACGTCGTGAAGCCCAGCCACAACAAGAGTGTGAAGCTCGAAACGGGACCGAAGACCCGTGAGATCGGGGCGGTGATCAGGCCGAGCAATGGCATGGTCGGGTTCTCGGCCAAGTTCACGCCACTCGGGAAGTCGATGAAGTTGGTGAACCACGGGTTCAACCCGTGGAAGAGTGCGAAGGGGGTCCACCGCAGGAACCACGAGGCCTGGACGGTGTCGCCGCACTCGCAGAATGGGAGGTGGTTGGGGTTGCCCGGCCAACTGGGGAGATAGGCGAGAACCGCCAAGAGGCCATAGGCCACCACGGCGCCGCCCAGGAGCCATGGACTGGTGCGGCGCGCCTTGAGCGACGAGGGGGCGGGTGCCGGCGAGGTCAGGGTCATTTGCTTTCGCTCAACAAGCGCGGCACGCAGCCGGGGTCGGCCACGTCGACCCGATGGATCGACACATTGACCGCGCTCGGCTCCAAAAGCGGACGGCACGGCGCATCGGCGGCAATCATTGCATGCCGCGCTCAGCGACCCTCGTAGCTCGGCGCGGGGTTGGCCCTATTTCAGATTGCCAATGACTCCGAGTCGAAAGCCCAGCCAGGGATAGGCACGCGCCAGGAGCGGGTCCGGTGGGAAATACCCGAATGCGGAGATCTCCAACTGGTAGGCGGGAGCATTCGCCACACCGCCGTGGTAGTAGCGCCACCCGCGCAAGAAGTTGTAGCCCGGAGGCTGTGGTGCCAACGAATCGGTGATCTCGACGACGTTGCCCCCCTGATCGTAGGTACCCCACGGCGAAGGGCTCTTGGTCTGGCCCACCGTGCTGACGTTGCCCATGTATTGCGAGGGCAGGTCCAGCCCGGTCGGGAGGTCGGGAGGGAAAATCTTGTTGCAATTCGCACCCGCCTGGGAAGGGCACCACGTCGGTGCGGTCCCTGGTGGCGAACCGGGCGTGTCGACGTCGCTGTTTGGGTCGTTCGGGTTGTAGGTCGCCAATGGTTGGTCAGACGAGTTGGTGACGTCACCGGTCGCGGGGTCGAGCACGCTCGGGTTCGGGGGGTTGAAAGGATCTTCGGGATAGGCCCAATACGAGTCGGTGCCCCCGCCCTTGGGGTCGTAGTAGGCCGCCTTGACCCATTCGTTGTTCGACGAGAGCACAAATCCATTGGAACGATGGCGCGTGGTATTCGGATCAGCCAGGGTGTACATGCCGGTCTCTGTTCGCGTGGAAAGGCGGACCTTGTAGGTGACGTAGGTGAATCCACCCGAAATCGACTGGGTCTTTGCCAGCACCTTTCCGTTGCTGAGCGAGTTGGCAAAGCGGGCCCCGCGCCGGAAGTCACCGAAGTTGAAAGGCTTGTCCGCCCACTCGGGGTACCCGACGCTGTAGTGCTGGCCTGAGGCGGCACTTGGGTTGTAGGCGACCGAGCCGTACTTGGGCCACACCGTCGGGCTCATGTCGTCGTTGTAGAGATCGTGGAGATTCTTGCCGCGAGGGTCGACCGTATTGAGAAAGGTCACGTACTGGCTGACGGTGGTTTCGAATTCGCCGATGCCGTAGGTGTAGTTGACCTGCCCGACCGTCAGACACGGTGGAGGTGCGGCCGGGGCGTCACTGCAGTTCTTGTAGATTCCCGTTCCGCTCGGCGGGTCGACGAATTTGCCCTTGGGGCCGCCGAAGGTCTGCACCACGCCGACCGACGGATTCCCCGGATCCCCGACCATGGCCATCGTGATGGTCACCACACCCCGGGGGGCAGCCGACACAGCACCTTGTGCGCCAGTCGGTTCGGCCACAACGACGATCGTGGTCAAGACGGTCATGGCCACGACAGCCATGGCGGCGCGTACCTGCAGACCCCGGGGACCCGATCCCGGGCGCGCCGGTGTGCTCACACGCTCAGGCGCTTGGCTATATCGCCGGCGAAACGGCGAGCTTCTTCGAGGTGGTAGTCCTGCAAGTTGGTCGGCGGAATCTTGACCCCGTGGTACTTCTCGCGGTACTCCCCCGACCCGAGGTAACTGAGCAAGGAGAACAAGGACCGGACCTGACCACCTTGGTAGCGAAAGTGGATACCGTCGCTGTACTTGCCGCCCAACTTGGTTCCGAGACGACGGACCGTCTTGATGTTGTGCTTCCAATAGCGCCGGCAAGCCACCGCCGCGGTGAAAGGGGTGTCTTTCAAGAGCTGGGCGGCGACCGGGGATTCGAGGAACGAGCGCATCGGGACGTCGGTGGAGAGCCACCAGGTGGGGGCCCCGACAACGACAAAGTCATAGTCGCCTTGGCTCACCACGTCGGGGATGCCAATGGTCGCTGGACGGCGGCGCAGTTCGGCGGGGATCATGGCGACGACCTCGAGGAAGGGCCGCTTCATCGGGAAATGATGGAATCGCGCCTCGTAGTGCGGATCGGTGAATTCGATCTGGGCCTTGGTGACCGCGCACCCGTTGCTCTCGAAGACTTCAGCCATCGTGTCGACGATCTTTTGGGTCTGGCCGGTGTAGCTGAAATAGACGAACAACACCGATGGTTGGCCGGTCGGGCTCATTGGACCTCTCTCGAGTCGGGAGCAACACGGAGCTGCGTGCTCAATCCTGCAATGCAACGATGCCGAATTCATTCCCCCTATTTCCTCACCCGATCAGGATGATTTGGGTTCAACGACCGGGCGAAACGCCCTGAGCGTTCGGGGAAACGGCCCTGATCGCAGGGCTGACGGAACGCCGACCCCGCCCCCGATGCCGGCGCGAATCGCGGCACGAGCCGCGCACCGTTTGGCGGGGACCGGTGCTACATTCCGGGCCTGCGCGAGGGGTGCGCGACGGCCCAAACGGTCGAACCGAAGGGATGACACATGTCGATTCGAACGCAACGCTACCTGGGCGCGGGCGCCCTATTTGGGGCCTTTGTCGCCCTGGCCTCAAGCGGAGCGGCCCTTGCGCCGGCCGGCGCGGCGCAGGCCAAGTCGTCGTCGACGACCCTCCAGATCCTGGTCACCAACGACGACGGCGTGACCGCACCGGGGATCAACGCTGCGGTCAACGCGCTCAAGGCGCTCCCCAATACCAAGGTGACCGTGGTGGCCCCGGCGACCAATGAGAGCGGCACCGGTCCGAAGGTAACTGCAGGCACGCTTACGGTGACGCCCACGAAGACGGCGAGCGGCTACCCGGCCAAGGCAGTGGCTGGTTATCCGGCCGACACCATCATCTGGGCGATCGACGATCACGGGATCTCGGTGAAGCCGAATCTGGTCGTCTCGGGCATCAATTTCGGCCAGAACATCGGCCCGCTCGCCGGTGATTCAGGCACGGTTGGCGCAGCTGAGACGGCCATGGCCAGGGGGATCCCCGCACTGGCGGTCAGCCAGGGCATCGACAACAGCTTGTCGCCGAACTTCTCCCAAGGTGCCAAGCAGCTCACGGCATGGGTGCAAAGCCACCGCAAAGCACTCCTCAGTGCCAAGCAGGGCTCGGCCGCAACGCTGAACGGAAACCTGAACATCCCAACGTGCGCGACCGGATCGATCCGTGGCCCCATCAACGTGTCGTTGGCGACGTCGCTCAGTGGCTACACCATCAATGCGGTGAACTGCACTTCAACGGCAACGAATCCGCCAAACGACGTGGCGGCCTTCACCGACGGCTATGCCGCTATCTCGCCGCTCCATCCGGTGAACCCACCGACCTCGTCGTAGGCGTTCACGTCGAATCGATTCGCCGCAACGAGGCTCGGTACCGCTTGGCATTGGCCACGTACTCGGCCGCAGACAGTTCAATGATCTCGAGGCTGCTTCGCTCGGGCCGGATCTTGGCCGGGACCCCAATAGCCAGGGCGCCGGGGGGCACCACCATGTGGTTGGGAACCACCGCGTTCGCACCCACCGTCGCCCCGCGACCAATGAGCGTGTGGTGCAGGACCACCGATCCCGATCCGACCAACGAATCATTCTCGAGCCGGCAGCCTTCGAGATGGGCCAGGTGGCCAATGACACATCCCTCGCCGACCACGGTCGGGAAACTCGGTCCCGCGTGAATGACCGTGCCGTCTTGGACTGAAGTCCTCGCCCCGATGGTGATGCGCCCGTAGTCGCCCCGCAACACCGCCCCGGGCCAGATGCTGGCCTCCGCACCGATGCGCACCTGGCCGATGACCACGGCGTCGGGATGGACATAGGCCTCGGGGTCAATATCGGGCGCGGCCCCTTCGAGTTCGTAGATCGCCATGTCGGCGACGCTACCGGAGCGACGCCAAAGGGCGGAGCGGCCCGCTCAGACGTGGCCGAGCACCCAGGTGACGCCCTGATAGCCGCGATAGCCCAAATAGATCACCGAAGCCACCAACATGGCTTTGAAGTACCACGGGATCGGGGGCCGGACCTGATCGCGCAGAACCGTGCCGCAGGTCGGGCATTCGCCTTCCTCGCCGAGCTCGTCGTCCTCGACCAAGGTGTCGCATTCCTCGCACCAGGCCACTATTTTCCGCCGATTCGCACCCGCAACTTCATTGGGGTGGCGCCGAAGTCGAATTTCCGCGTAGGCCGCGCTCGATGTAGCGCAGGTAGGTCTGGGGAAGGCGTCCGTTGGTGAAGAGCGTAAAGGTCGGTGGGTCGATGGCCCCCTGGACGATGTAACGGATCTTCGACCGCGGTGCCGACTGGCGGAGCTGCAGCTCGGTCACGGCCCGATTGAGGGCACCGGTCGGGATGCGCTGGTGATAGGCCTCGACCGAATCGCGCAGCGCGGGCAGGATGCGATGGACGCCGCGCCCCGAGAGGGCGGAGAGCTTGAGGACGGGGGCGGCGCCGAGGAAGGCCAGCCTGTCCCCGACCCCAATCAAGACGTCGTCGCGGTCATCGGTCGGCACGAGGTCCCATTTGTTGAGCACCACAATGGCTGGACATCCCGAGACCCCGATGCGCTCTGCGAGGCGTTGGTCCTGGTGGGAGGCGCCGACGGTGGCGTCAATGACCAAGACCGCGATATCGGCCCGCTCAAGGGCGCGCAGCGCGGCGCAGCACCGCGTGGTGCTCGGTGCCGCGTTCGGTGCGAGATGGTCGCCGAAGGCCCGCGGTATCGATGAAGCACACCGGGCCGTCGGGTGTTTCGACCACCGTGTCGATGGCGTCGCGCGTCGTTCCCGGCATGTCGTGCACGATGGAGCGCTCTTCCCCCAGCAATTTGTTGAAGAGGGTCGACTTGCCGACATTGGGTCGCCCGATGATGGCGACGCGGGGGGTCGAGCCTGGGCCGTGGAGGGCAGGCGCACTCGGGCGGTCCTGCGCTGGGACGGGCGGGGGCAACTGATCAACGACCGCGTCGAGGAGGTCACCGGTGCCACGACCGTGCAGCGCACTGACCGGGTAGGGGTCACCGACTCCGAGACTGACGAACTCCCACGCCGAAGACTCCCGGTTGGTGTCATCGACCTTGTTGACCACGAGGCGGACGGGCGGCCCGACCCTCCTGATCAGTTTGGCCGCCGCCAGATCTTCGTCGGTCACCCCGGTCGTGACGTCGACGACCAAGAGGATGACGTCGGCCTCCCGCAGGGCTGCTTCGGCCTGTTGACTGACCTTCGAATCGAGCGCATTACCGCTGGCCAACCAGCCGCCGGTGTCCATGATGGAAAACGGCACGCCGGTCCATTCGGCGCTCAGCACTTTGCGGTCCCGGGTCACGCCTGGCTCCTCTTCGACGACGGCGGCGCGTTCGCCGACGATGCGATTGACCAAGGAGGACTTGCCGACATTGGGCCGGCCCGCGACCACGACCATTGGCAACGCGGTGCCGGGTTCCGTCATGCCGCACAGCCGACGCGAAAAGAAGTGCCGTCGAGTGCTCGGCGCAAGGAGGCGCCATCGCTCGGCACGACCTCGACCGGGCGGGGAAGGTCGGCCAGGGTTAAGCCGTCGAGGAATCGGCCTTCATTGAGGCAGGCGTCGGGGATGAGGTAGCGCCGCTGCGGCGGGCTGGATTCGAGCGCTCGCGCCAGGTCCTCGCCGGTCAGCAGTCCGGCCACCCCGATATTGCCCCCGAAAAAGTCGTTGGAGATCTCACGCACGACCACGTCGTCCCTGGGGTGAGCCGCCAGCAATGGCGCCAGTACCGACGCACCGTAGGTGCCGCTGAGCACGGTGACGGGGCGATCGTCGGGATCGGTGCACGTCTGGGTCTGATCCAACAGCGGCAGGCGCGTGGCGCGGTAGCCCTCGGCCGGGGCCGCATCGACGGACGCAAAGAATCCGTGGCGGACCCCACCTGGGCCAGACCGGGTCGGGCGCGCAAACGAGTCCATGAAGGCCCGGGCCATGCCGATGCCGTTCTCGTGCTGAGCGAACCCGTCGTAGCTCGCGGTGGGCGGGAACGCTTGCTTGGCCAAGAGGTAGTACTCGTCAGCGGCGTAGACCAGGCGACGACCGAGGGTGCGGCGATAGATCTTTTGCCACTGCGCCACCGTTTCGACCACGAACGCAGCTTCCTCGGTGCTGTGGGCCCGCATCTCGGCCTCGTGGGAGAACTGGCTGATCCCGAGCGGGACGACCCCGACCGTGGCCAGTTTCGAATAGCGATCCAAGATGCCGGCCAAGGTGTCTTCGAGCCGGGCCCCATCGTTGACGCCCGGACACACCACCACCTGGCCGTGGACCTCGATGCCACCGTCGAGCAGGACTTCGAGCCAGCGCAGGCTGGTGGCGCCTTTGGGGTTGCGCAACATATGGGCCCGCAGCTCGGGATCCGTGCTGTGAATCGAGACGAACAGCGGCCCGAGTCGTTCGGTGAGGATGCGCTCCGCGTCGAGTTCGGTGAATCGGGTCAAAGTGGTGAAGTTCCCGTAGAGGAACGACAGCCGGTAGTCGTCGTCCTTCAAATACAGGCTGCGCCGCATTCCCTTGGGAAGTTGGTAAATGAAGCAGAAGGCGCAGTGGTTGTCGCACGTGCGGATCCGGTCAAACACGGCCGAACTCACCTCGACCCCGAACGGCTCCCCGGGCGCTTTGTCGACCTTGACCAGGCGCGGGAGCTCCGTCCCGGCGCGGCGCACCATGACGCTGAGGTCGTCAGCGTCGCAGAGCTGTTGGAAATCAATGACGTCGCGCGGCTCACGCCCATTGAGGGAGAGGACCTCATCACCCACAGCCAAGCCGGCCCGGGCTGCCGGCGACGCCTCGGCGACCGAAGTCACCGTGGGAGCGGACATCGTTCCAGGTTACTAGTGCATTGGCCACCCCAGGTTCAGGTGCGCCCGGCGAAGAGCGAACGACTCGGGCGCCGAGGGGGCCCGAGTCGTTCTGTCACGGGCCAATTTCGGCCCCGGGATCGGGCGGCTGTCGATCTCCGCCTCGCCAGGGGCGATTTCGGCGGTGGGGAGGATATCGACGCGGGTGCCGGTAGCGTTGAGTCGGTGTCCGACGTCGAACGGGTCTTGCTGGCCGAACCAAGGGGATTTTGTGCCGGGGTGGAAAAGGCCATCAAGGCGCTGGCCTGGATGGTCCGCGTCTTTGAGCCTCCCGTCTACTGCTACCACGAGATCGTCCATAACCAGCACGTCGTGGACCGTTTCCGTGCCCAAGGGGTGATCTTCGTCGACCACGTCGAAGAGGTGCCCCCCGGCGCTCCCCTGATGCTCAGTGCGCACGGTTCGGCACCCGAGGTGGTGCGGGCCGCCCGGGCCCAAGGCGGCGTGGTGGTCGACGCGGTGTGCCCACTGGTGACCAAGGTCCACCACGAACTCAAGGTGCGCAGCGCCAAGGGGTACACGGTGCTCTATGTGGGTCACGCCGGCCACGAAGAGGCCGTCGGCACGATGGCGGTTGCGCCTGAATCGGTGCGACTGGTCGAGCACGAGGCGGATCTCGACGCCGTCGAATCACAAGGCCAACCAAGCGCTCCGATGGCGCTGCTCGCCCAGACGACGCTCAGCCACGACGAATGGCGCGGTCTCATGGAATCGGCCCGTCGGCGCTTCCCCGAGCTCTGGATGCCCAACCGCAGCGACCTGTGCTTCGCCACCACCAACCGCCAGGCCGCCCTCAAAGCCATTGCCAGTGAGGCCGATGCGGTCGTTGTCATTGGCTCGGCCAACTCGTCCAATACGGTCGCCCTCGAGACTGTGGCCAGGGCGTCGGGTTGTGCACGGGTGTTGCGCATCAACGAAGCGAACGAGCTTCCAGATGATCTTCGGGGCACGGTCGGAGTCACGGCGGGTGCTTCGGCGCCCGAGGCGCTGGTCCAAGAGGTCATCGCTGCGTTGGACCCACGTGATGGGGTCACCGAGGTGACGGTCACCACCGAGGACGAGTACTTCCCTCCCCCGCCCGAGCTGCGCGAGCTCCTCCGGGCCGTTGGGGCCACGCTCGGGATCTTGAACGGGCGCCCGGCGGCTGAGCGTTCGGACCCGGCGGTCGAAGACCGGGCCATCTCCGCGGCCGATGTCTTGGACATGCTGGCCTCATGAGCCGTCCGAGTGCGAAGATGGAGGCGTGACCTTTACCCGCATGGACGAATCGACCGCCGAAGAGTGGCAGGCGATCGTGGTCGAGACGATGGAACAACAGCCACGGGTGGCCCAAAGCGTCCTTGAGATGCTGGCCTCGCTCGAGTCGATCACCGACAAGTTCGCCGTGAACCAGCTGGTGCATTCCCTCCAGACGGCCACTCGAGCCGAGGAGGCAGGTGCCTCGGAAGAGGTCATCGTCGCTTCCCTCTGCCACGACATCGGCAAAGCCGTCTCCGTCATCAATCACCCGCGCATCGCAGCCGAGATCCTTCGTCCCTATGTCGGCCACGACACCTTCGAGATGGTCTTGAACCACCAGGACTTCCAGGGTCGCCACTACTACGAGTTCATTGGCCAAGACCCCAACGCCCGCGACCAGCACGTTGGCGCCTCGTGGTACGCACTGGCAGAACAGTTCGCCGACGAATGGGACCAGAACAGCTTCGATCCTGACTACCCAACCAAGCCCTTGTCGCACTTCGAGCCCATGGTGCGCAAGGTGTTTGGTTCTTTCGCGAATCCTTGAGCGCGACCACGTCGGCGGCAACGTCCGCCCGAGTCCGGACCGATCCCGCCCTGGCCCGCCGGGTCATTGCTGACTCGCGCCAAAAGTTCGCCGACACTTATCCCGACCTCAAGCTCGCTCCGGTGGTCGGACTGATCTGTGCCTTCGAAGAAGAGCGCAACATCGGCGCCGTATTGGCGGACATGCCAAAGACGGTGGGCGATCTTGCAGTGTCCACTTTGGTCATCGTCGATGGCGGGAGCGACCACACCGACCAAGTGGCCCTCGACGCCGGGGCGATCACGTTCGTCCTGAGCGAGAACCTCGGACACGGCTACGCCCTGCGAGTTGGCTATGCCCTGTGCGTCGAACTCGGGGCGCAATATGTGGTCACGCTCGACGCCGATGGGCAGAACGACCCGGGCGAGATCCCCGTCATGCTCCAACCGCTGCTCGATGACGAGGCCGACTTTGTCGTGGCATCTCGACGTCTCGGCCAAGACACCACGACCGATCGCTTCCGCAAGCTCGGTGTGCGCGTGTTCTCTTCGATCATGAGCGCCATGGGCGGTACCAAGCTCACCGACACCTCGAACGGGTACCGGGCGCTTCGCGTCACCATGCTCGCTGACGTGATGCACCGACTCAGACAGTCGCAGTACCAAACGGCCGAGTTGTTGATCGTATGCATGAAACGCGGCTGGCGGGTCACCGAACGACCCACACTGTGGCTCCCTCGCGGATCGGGAACTACTAAGAAGGGCAAGAACGCGCTGTTCGGCTTTCGCTACGGTCGAGTCGTGTTCGCCACCTGGTGGCGTGAGCGCAACGACACGGCGCGAGCGGCGAGCTAGCCCCCGCTCACGATGGTGACGCCGCCGGGTCCGCCACTGACCACCAGGGCGGCGGTTCCCGATGACGCCATGGTGCTCGCCGTACCTGAGTAGTTGGCCACCACCACGTCGACACCGCGTGGAGCGTTCGTGGACAGACACGAGCCGACGCCGTTCACCAGAAAATCCGTTGCACACAGTGTGACGTTTCCGGTCGAAAAGACCAGGTGCCCGCTCACCGCTCCATGGGTGCTCGTCACCATGGCGGAGTACCACACCGGCGTCTTGTAGGTCGTCGAGGTGACGCCGATCGACACGGTCGTCTCGGTCCGTGAGATCCCCCGAATCGCCCGGTCCCCCAAAGAATCCGAATTGCCCTCGACCTCATTGGTGTCACCTCCGTTGAGCGTGATCGTGTGGGTCACCGCCCCGGTGAGCGCGATGGGGGCGGGCGACGTGGCATCGGCCGCGGGAAAGGTGGCGATTGCCAATGCGCAGAGCGAAGCGGTTGCCGTGATGAGGGCGATGGCCAATGCGGTGAAGGAACGCCCGCTTGACCTTCGGCTTTCTCGGGTCGTGCGGGTGCTTGGCGCTCCGTTGCATCCCGGGGCGTTGCACCCCCATGTGCGAGTCGATGCTGTCCTCATCCGGTACCCCTTGTCTCGGAGAGGTCACGCGCATTGCGTGGCCGCTTGAAACAGGGATGCACGGGCCGCGTGATCCTTACAATCTTCAACCGGCGTTGAGATGACCAAACGCTCACGCCTGGAGTTGCGATCCAAAATAATTGTGGATTTTCATGGCCGAGCTGTAAGGAAACCCCAGCCCGCGCATCCATACAACGTCAGTAGGCATCAGGATCTATTCGTGCGGAAGGTGGACTGTGAATCAACTGGAGCGTCACCGGTGGGATGACGGCCAGCTGGTGTCGGCCACCTTGTCGGGGGATCGCCACGCCGGTGACGTCCTCTTCGCCCGCTATGACAGCTATGCCCACCGCATCGCGGTTCTCTACACATCATCCCCCGACGCCGCAAATGAGGCCGTGGCCGCCGGGCGAGCACTCGCGTTCGAGAAACTCGCCACGCTGCGCGACCCGGATCGTTTTGGTGCGTGGATGGCGACAATCGTCCGCAACTCCGCCGCCAGCGCTCAACGCCAACAGTCGCGCGAAGTTCCCCGGGCCGAACTTCCCGACCTGCAGTACCTCGACCCCAAACCCGAAGACGCCGACGAGGACAACGAACGGCTGGCCAAGGCGCGGGCGGCGTTGTTGAGCCTGCCCGTGCGTGATCGCAAGGCGCTCGAGCTCTCCGTCTACGAGCGGCTCCCCGTCAGCGAGGTGGCGGCAGCACTCATGATCGATGTCAACACCGCCTATCAGGTGTTGAGTCGAGCCCGAAAGAGGGCGAGGAGGGCCTACCTCACCCCGGCGATCCCTATCGATGCCCCAGCGGCCTGTCAGAAGTGTGCAGCCAAGACGCCCGACTACATAAGAGGGCTCCAGGGCGTACGGGCCAAAGTCGACGCCCATGTCGAGACGTGTTCGGCCTGTCGGGCCAGATTGGCCGAAATGCTGGCCGAGTCGAGTCGCATCAAGGGGCTGTTTTCGTTTGCACCACTCGGCGTGGTGGTTTCGGCCAAAGGGCTTATCCGACGGGCCACCCCGACCAAGACGTCCCACCTCGTCATGGCCGGTGCTGTCGGGTCGGTGGCCGTCGCCGCAGGCGCACTCGGAGCGGTGGGCGCCCTCCACCACACCTCGCCGAGTTCGCATCACGCAGTGTCCACCGCGTTGGTCACACCGAAAGCCGGACGGTACTCACCGCGCCGCGGGGACCGCATTGGTCCGACCCGCACTCACCCGAGCACCGATCCAGGACCGGCCGCACCGCGTCCCCTCAGCGCCATCACCCCACTCGCCCAACCAACCAAGACCACCACTTCGACGACGCAGCCCGGTGCGACGGCTCCGAGCGCTGCGGCGGTTCCCCTG
Source organism: uncultured Acidimicrobiaceae bacterium (assembly GCA_963800725.1). Classification (GTDB taxonomy): domain Bacteria; phylum Actinomycetota; class Acidimicrobiia; order Acidimicrobiales; family RAAP-2; genus Bog-473. The sequence goes on from CAWDCE010000035.1 coordinate 106,624, forward strand.
ACTCCCGCCGTACTCCCCGCAACGACAACCACCATTCCCGAGCCCGGCACGTTGCTCACCGGAGGCGGCAGCCCCAATGACGCTCGTGGTTGGGCCAATGCCCAATGGAACGGGACCCCCGAATACGCCGCTGGTCCCTACGCCGGCACGCAGAGCTTCGCATTCGATGGCAGCAACGGCCTGAGCATTCCTGGCCTGGCCCAGTTGAATGGCAATGATTTCACCGTCAGTTTCGACCTCAATACGACCGAGGCGGCTGACGCTGCGCATCCCGTTGACCTCATCGGCTATCGCACATCGTGCTCGTTGTCGAACTTCTTCGACGTGCGCCTCGGTGCATCGGCGCCGTCGGGCGGTGTCCTCGTCGAGTTCGACACGTCTGCCGGTGCCACGGTGCTGCGGTCGGCCAACGGGATCACCGACGGGTCATGGCACCACGTCTCGATTACGAGAAGCGGCACCTCGGTGACCCTCAGCGTTGACGGAGTCCAAGAGGCGAGTAGCTCGGTTGCTGCGGACACGACGATCTCGAACGGCGCCACCTGGCAGGTGGCGAACGGCGATCCTTGCATCGCCCACGATGGAACCACGGCGTTGACCGGTTCGATGGGCGACATCTATGTGGGGCCGACGGCTGATGCTCCTTCCAACGGCTGACCAGACGCTGACACCGACAAATCGCCGAACGGCGCCGCGCCTTGCGGCCATCCTCTCGGCCTGGCGGGACAAGAGTGCGAGTCACCCACTGCTCTGGAACGACAGAACCGACCTCTTGCTCATTCGCTCGTTGATCAGCGGAGAAGGGCTCGCTGAAGCGCTCGGTGCGTTCGCCGAAGCGGTGGCCGACACCGGTGCCCATCTCACCGAGTGCTGTGCGCATCTCGGGGCGCTCACCGACGTCCTTCGGGCCCAACGCGACGTCGGGGCAAGTCTCGAACTGCATTGGGACCTCGTGCCTCGCCTCGTCGAACCGTTTAGCGGCAATCCCCAGGGGTGGGGTTTCGACCCGCTGACCGGATGTGTATCGGGGCCGTTCCTCTCCGCGGCGCTCGGCGAGTATTACCGCAGAGCCAAAGGAAGCAGTCTCATCGAGCCCGGCGACTGGTCAATGATCGCCGTCAAGCTGTCGCGGGCCGAGGATCTGGCCACGGCCGTCATCACCGAGTTCACGGCGTGCCATGTCATTACCAACGCGGTTCGCGATGTCGATCTCTTCGCTCACGTCCAACCCGGGGTCTTCGCCCTCGTCGGACCGACGAGCCAAGTCGCTCGCCAGTCGAGAGATGTCCGCGAAGCGCTGCTCTTTGCGGGAGTGGGGGGCGACGTCTCGACTTTCGTGCTGCCCGCCACCTTGACCGAGGCCCGCCATCTGGTGATTGCGCTTTCCCGGCGTGACCATCGGCCTCAGTCGCTCGAGGAGGGAAGCCCGTGATGCCGGCTAACCGGCGGCGGCGATCTGGGCGGTGAGCCAGCTGGCCAACCCCTGACTGCAGCCGCCGACGATGTCGGACTCGGCGAACCCCGAGGATTGGTCAAGGGAGAATCCGAGCGCTCCGAGTTCGAGGCAGTTCGCAGCGGCATCAATGTCGTTGTAGCCCGGCTCGAGGCTCACCTCCGAGGCAAATGTTGCGGGCCATCCCGCCACGGTCGACCAGTCGTTGGCGTCGACCACGCTGTAGGCCTTGGCATTCATGGCCTCGTGCAGCACGACCATCTCGATCGCCGATTGTCCGCCCGACGTGCTCATCAACGGCGTCATGAGCGACCGGGAGTACTGCGAATAGCTCGCAGCGCCACCGGCGGGTCCCCAGGTGTCACCCATCGCGCCATTGGGGGTGGCGTCGACAATGCTGTAGGTCCAGCCCGGGACGCGCCACTGGGCGGGTATCTGGTTGATGATTCCCCCCACGTAGTCATCGAGGCTCTGCGTCGCCGGCGGTGTCGCCGCGGTGCTGGGTGCGGCGGCCGGAGGGGTGGCCGGTGCCGGGGCAATGGTCGTGGTTGTCACCGCGGTGTTCGGTGCGGGTGTGGGCGCCTTGTCGATGCTCGTTGCGCTCGGTGCGACTTTGGTACTGCGGGCGGGAAGCAGGGTTTGTCGAGCTTTGGTGGGATCGTTCGGCGTGTGATGGCCCGCGATCATCCCGCTCGCAGGCACGCCGATCATGACCGCCAGCGCCAAGAACAAGACACTTCCCACGACAAATATCGTGCGCGATCGAGCGTGGTGACGGTGGTGTGGGCGCGGCAGTTTCATCAGGTGCATTGCTCCTTCCCCAAAAGGGTGTCGACCGAGATGCGATGCCCTGGGTCGGGCCCGCCTGTGCTTGCGCACGGTCCTCAAGAGACGCCCTTCATGGGGGTTCCTGACACACCGGCCGCGCAATTGGCGCTACAGCGAGGCCACGTAGTGCTCTGCGTAGTGCTCTGCGAAGTGCACTACGCAGTGCGCCCCGAGGTAACCGAGACGGCCGGATGGCCGACGCGCTGCGGTACTAGTAGCGGCCGGTCTTTTCTCGGGCCTGGTCGTAGACACTTTGGAGAGCGACGACGAGATCTTCGGTGGCGGCGTGCACCGCCGAACGCGACACGCGACCTCCCCCGGTGCGCTCTGGGGCAGCAATGGCCGGGCCGATGACGATCTGGATAGTCAGTGGCTTTGGGAGCAGTTTGCCCTTGGGCATCGCCAGGTCCGAGCCGCCGATCCCGATGGGGACGATGGGCGCGCCGGTTCGCGCCGACAAGAAGGCCGCCCCTTCCATGAGATCTTCGATGACCGCCCCAGAACGCCGGGTGCCTTCGGGGAACAACACCAGGCACTCGCCGCGCTTGAGCACCTCTTCGGCGCGCTGGAGCGCTTCGCGGTCGGCCGATTCTCGGTGCACGGGAAAGGCGCCGACATAGAGCAGGAGGCGACCGAGCCACTTGCGCTCCCACATCGAGTCCTTGGTCATGAAGAACAGCATGCGGTCCGTGCAGAACGCGGCAAAGCTGAAATCGGCGAATGAGCGGTGCACCGGAGCGAGGATCACCGGGCCACTCGTCGGTACGTGGGACCGCCCGGTGACTTTGGGGCGGAAGAGCACCCACATCACCGACGTGAAGATGCGCCGCATGATGCGATAGCCGAGCGGACGTTTGGGGTCGAAGTCGAAGTCCTGGTGACGCCCCGGCGCCGGTGCACTTAGAGCCATGAGAGGACCTCCTCGACCACATCGTCAACGCTACGACCCGTCGTGTCCAACTCACGGGCGTCGCTCGCCACCTTGAGCGGCGAGGCGGCCCGGGTCGAATCGAGGTGGTCGCGCCGGGCCACGCCTGCGGCCGACTCGTCGTTGCGCCTGCGGGCTCGCTCTTCGGGTGACGCGGTCAGGTAGACCTTGAGGGTGGCGTCTGGGAAGACCACGCTCCCAATGTCGCGACCTTCGACCACCCCGCCACCGTGCTCGTCGGCCCAGGACCGTTGGCGCTGCACCAGGGCGCGGCGGACCCCGGCGTTGGCCGCCACTACTGACACGGCCCGCCCGACCCCTTCGGAGCGGATGTCGTTGGTGACGTCGACGCCGTTGATCACCACCGTTTCACTGACCGAGATCGAGGCGCGGGCGGCGAGGTCGGCCACCTCGCCTTCGGCTTCGGGCGCGATGTTCGTGGCCAGTGCCAACGCGGCGACGGCGCGGTACATGGCGCCGGTATCGAGGCGCTCGAGCCCGAGGCGTTCGGCCACCGCACGCGACACGGTGGATTTGCCGGCCCCCGCCGGACCGTCGATGGCGATCAGCAAAGGACGGGGGGGCGAACCCGCCCCGACACCTCCGGCGTGATCGGTTCTCGAGGTGAGGCGCCGCAGGTCCCGGGCGAAGTCGGGGTAGCTGGTCGCGGTGGCCTCGAACCCGGTGATGATGCTGCGCTCCCCCGGCGCCGCGGCCAAGGCGGCGACCGCCGCGGCCATGGCCATGCGGTGATCGCCCCGGCTGTCGAAGCGCGCCCCGCGAAGTGAACCGTTCGGGCCGACGCCGGTGATGACCAAGGTGTCCCCCACCGCCTCGGCCGACGCACCGAAGGCCCGCACCATGTCGACCACCGCAGCCAGGCGGTCGACTTCTTTGATCCGCAATTCGCCAACGTCGGAGAAGGTGGTGACGCCTTGGGCCACGGCGGCGGCGACAGCGAGGATCGGCACCTCATCGAGCGAGGGGATCTCCGCGGCGCGTATCTCGGTGCCGACGAGCGGCCCGGCCTGGGTGGTGATCGACGTCGTGTTGGCCCCCGCAGCATCGTCGTCGAGGGTGAAGACCACCTGGGCTCCCATGCGCCGCAGCACGTTGGCGAACCCGAGCCGAGCCGGCCCTTGATAGACGCCGCGGACATCGACCACGCTCTCGGCCACGACACAGCCCGCCACCACGAAGAAGGCGGCGGCCGAAGGGTCGCCGGGCACCGTGCGCTCCACCGGGCGCAGCGTCGAGGGGCGCACGGTCACCGAGCGCCCCTCACCTTGGGTGCGCACCGTGATATCGGCCCCGGCATCGACGAGCATCTCTTCGGTGTGGGTCCGGGTGGTGACCGATTCGCGCACCGTGGTCGATCCCGACGCCGTCAGGCCGGCCAAGAGGATGGCGGACTTAACCTGTGCGCTAGCGACGGGCGAGGTCCACTCGATGCCACGCAGCGGGCCGCCGACGATGCGCAACGGTGGCAGCACCCGTTCGCCGCGTCCCGACACGGCCGCACCCATCGCGTTGAGGGGAATCGCGACGCGGTCCATGGGGCGACTCGACAATGACTCGTCGCCAAAGAGTTCGCTTTCCCACGCGCACCCGGCGAGGAGGCCGGCGAGCAGCCGCATCGACGTGCCCGAATTGCCGCAGTCGATCGGTGCGGGTGGCGCGTGCAGACGGCTGCGCCCCCCGACGAGGACCAATGCACCGTCGTGGCGGCGCTCGGCCTCGACCCCCATGGCGACGACGGCAGCGAGGGTGGCGGCGACATCGGCACCGTCGGAGAGCCCGTGGATCACCGAGGTCCCTTCGGCGAGGGCGCCAAAGAGGATGCTGCGATGCGAGATGGACTTCTCCCCAGGAGTGCGCACGGACCCGCGAACCGGCGTGGCTCCGTCCACCACGAGGGCGCGTGGCGCGCTCATGAGAGCTGCTCGGCCCGGCATCGGTAGCCCTGGCGTTCAATGGCCTCGCGCAGCGCTTGGGCGTCGGCGGTGTCGACCACCAAGATCAACACGCCGCGCGGACCCTCGGCCGAGTGGGCGATCTCGATGTCATAAATGCTGATCCCGGCATTAGCGGCGAGTGAGGTGATCTCGGCCAGCTCACCGTGGCGGTCGGGTACCGGGATCCGCAGTTCGGAGAGGTTGTCGGGCCGCACGAAGCGGGCGGGCAGGCTGCGTCGGGCCACGCTCGCCCGCTGCAGGCTGTCGAAAAGGGCACCACGGTCGTTGTGGGCCACCCGGTCGCGCATGACGATGAGTTCGGCCACCAACGAATCGAGGGCGTCGACGATGGGGCCCACGTTCTCGGTGCAGATATCGGGCCAGATGCCCGGGTGACCGGCCGCCACCCGGGTCATGTCACGGAATCCTCCCGCGGCCAAGCGCAGGAGCGATCCGTCCTGTTCGGCGCCGCTCGTGGCGGCGTTCATCAAGGTGGCAGCGACGAGGTGCGGGACGTGCGAGACCACGGCGACCAGGCGGTCGTGATCGGGGGCGGAGAGGACCAAGACATCGGCCCCGAGCGCGACCACCACCCCTTGGAGGGCCCTAAAAGCCGCCAGATCGGTGTCGCTGGTCGGGGTGAGCACCCAGACCGCGCCCTCGAAGAGATCGGGATCTGCCCCGCGCAGCCCGACCTGCTCGGAGCCCGCCATTGGATGGCCGCCAATGAAGCGGGGATGGGCCACGCCGCCGACGATGGCGGTCTTGACCCCCGACACGTCGGTCACCACGAGGTCGGGGCGCCGATGCTCGTCGGCCAGGATGTCGTGAGCGATCGCCGCCACCGCGGCCGCCGGGGTGGCGATGAAGACGACCTGGGCCTCGAGGTCGTCGCCGGCCTGGTCGAGTACCCCCCGCTCGAGCGCGTCGGCCAGTCGATCGGCGTCGGCGTCGGTGCCGCTCACATGCCAGCCCCGCCGACGGAGCGCGAGGGCGATGGAACCTCCAATCAATCCGGTCCCAACCACCTGCGCCCGGGGGCTTGGGTCCTCAGTCAGGGAGGTCATCGCGGAGCCCTTGGGCACCGTGGAGGTAGACGTGGTGGATCTGCTCCTTGGTCTTGGTGGTGTGGACGTGGAGCAGGACCCGGATACACAGCGCCATGGCGCCGGGCACGGCGATCTCGGCGGCACACAGCAATGGCACGGCCCCGAAGCCGATTTCGCGGATGGCGGTGGCGGGGAAGGTGCTGTGCACGTCGGGGGTGGCGGTAAAGAGCACGCTCACGATGTCGTCCTCGCTCAGGTCGTTGCGCTCCATGATCGTGCGGATCAGCTCCTGGGAGCGCTGCGTGACCTGCTCGGTCGTGTCGGCATCGACCGTGGTGGCCCCGCGTAGGCCTCTGACCATCACCGTCTGGGACATGGGCGCTCATGCTAATGGGTGTGAGCGGGCCGCCTCAGTTGATGGATCGGGCACCCCGGCCTCGGCGTGCGCATCGCGTCAGGGCGGCGGGGAGGGTACGCGGGCGCCCCGAGCACCGCTCGCGGCACCGGCGAGGGCTCGGACCTCGGCGCCACTGAGCTTGCGCCACTGTCCGGGCGCCAACGTGGTGTCGCGCAGGGGCCCGATCCGGGTGCGCACCAACCGCTTGACAGGATGGCCAATGGCCTCGCACATGCGGCGGACCTGGCGGTTCTTGCCCTCATGGATGACCAGGCGCAGCACGCCGGGAGCCAGTACCCCAACGCCTGCCGCAGCCGTCATGCCGTCGTCGAGCTCGACCCCTTCTCGCAGCGCCCGCAGCGCGCCGGCTCGGGGAGTCCCTCCCGCCACGTGGGCCACGTACTCCTTTTCGACCCCGTGGGAGGGGTGGGTGACGAGTTGGGTCAGCGCCCCGTCGTTGGTCAAGATCAACAGACCTTCGGTGTCCCGGTCGAGGCGCCCGACCGCAAAGACACGCGGCTCGGGCGGGACCAGGTCGACCACGGTGCGTCGGCCGTGGGTGTCCGACGCCGTGGTGATCACGTCGGCCGGCTTGTTCATGAGGTAGTACACGAGCCCGGGGGCGACCGGGAGCAGGACGCCGTCGACTTCGACCCGGGCTGCGTTGACGTCGATCCGGCGACCAAGGATCGCCACCGTGCCGTCGACGGTGACCCGACCGCTCGCGATCAGGTCCTCGCAGACCCGGCGCGACCCCTGCCCGCAACGGGCCAGGACCTTTTGGAGTCGCTCCCCCTCGGCCAAGGGCGCGGTCCGCGCCACCTTGTGCTCCGGTCACCGCCGATGCCTCAGGATCAAGCGTCGTCGGGCCCGATTCCCGCTTCGAGGCCCAACCCGGCCTGCATCTCCTCTTCGAACTGGGCCGCCACTTCTGGACCGGGCAAGAAGTCCTCCACTGCGGGCAGCTGGGCGACCGAATTCAGCCCCAGGCGCTCCAAGAACAGGTCGGTGGTGCCATAGAGGGCGGGTTGACCGGGCCCTTCTGCGTGACCGACGACCTCGATGTAACCGCGTTGTTCGAGGAGGCGGGTCACCCCGTCGACGTTCACACCGCGAGCGAGGAGATCTGGGCCCGCGAGACGGGTTGACGGTAGGCCACGATGGCCAGGGTCTCGAGCGCCGCGGTCGAAAGACGGGGCGACACGTCGCGATTGGCGAACCGCTCGACGTAGGGGGCGAGGTCGGGGTGCGTCTGGAGCCGTGCTCCCCCGGCGATGCGAGCCAGCACGAATCCACGCCCCGAGGTCTCATAGTCCTCGGCCAAGGCGTCGAGGGCGTTGTCGACCTGATCGACGGGGACCTCGAGCAGCTCGGCCAGCAGACCGGGCGCGACAGGTTCGACCGCCACCAACAGCACCGCTTCGATGACCCGATTGAGGTCCTCGCTCATCCTTCGTACTCCTCGATCTCGATGCCGATCATTTCGCCCAGCCCCCGACCGCTCCCGACCCCGGCGAACAGGTCGCCTTCGTCGAGCCAATCGATGCGCAAGTCCCCGAAGCTGTGGCCCTGGCCGAGGGTGACCCGACCGAGCTTGCACAGCTCGAGCAGCGCCAAGAATCGGACGATGACCTCCATCTTGGTGCGGCAGCCCTCCACCAGGTGCCGAAACGAAGTCGCCCGGCGCTCTTTGGGCACAGCGACCAGTTCGGCGAGGGCTTCGGCGACCGAGACCGTGTCGACGGTGACGTGGGACAGGTCGACCCGCTCGACAGGACGTTCGGCCGCCCCGCGGAAGTAGGCCTGGGCCAGGTCGTCGGGGGTGACGCCGGCGAGGAGGTCGGGGGCATGGACCGCGAAGTCCGGGTCCAGCCCGACATCGCGGGGCACGGATCGGGCGGCCTGTTCGCCCATGGCCACAAACACATCCGCCGCGGCGGCGTAGGCCCGGCACTCGAGCAGGCGGGCCAGCAACAAGTCCCGCTCGTCCCAGCCAATCAGCTCATCGTCTTCGTCCGCGACTTCGCGGCCGGGCAGCAACTTTTGGGACTTGAGCTCGATCAAGATGGCGGCGACCAGGAGGAACTCTGAGAGTTGGTTCAACTTGATCTGCTCGCGTTGTTCATTCAGCACCCGCAAGAACCCGTCGACCAGCGGCAAGAGCGCGATGTCGAGGACATCGACCTCATGGGACGACACCAGGTGCAATAACAGGTCGATCGGACCCTCGAATACCGGAGTGGAGACCGCGTAGGTCATCCTTTGACCCTAGTGAACGACGCCCGGGCCGACGTGCACCTCCTACGATGGAGCCAATGAGCAGGGTCCTCTCCGGCATCGCCCCGTCGGGCGACTTCACACTTGGCAACTACCTCGGTGCGCTGCGCCACTGGGTCACCTTCCAAGACACCCACGACGCCTTCTATTGCCTCGTCGACCTCCACGCCCTCACCACGGAGATCGAACCCGACGGCCGTTGCGCAATTCCTTGGATGCCGCCCTCAACTTGTTGGCCGTCGGATTGGACCCGAAGCGCTGCACGCTGTTCGCGGAGAGCCATGTGCCCGAGCACCCCCGGCTCTCATGGCTGCTCGAATGCACCGCCACGATGGGCGAGCTGCGCCGCATGACCCAGTTCAAGGACAAGGGCCAGGGCCAAGAGAGTGTCCGGGTCGGCCTGTTCACCTACCCGGTGCTCATGGCGGCCGACATCTTGCTCTACGACGCCGACGTGGTCCCCGTCGGAGACGACCAGCGCCAGCATCTCGAGCTGACCCGTGAGGTCGCGCTGCGCTTCAACCACCACTACGGCGAGACGTTCGTCGTTCCCGATGCCGCTATTGCGGGCACGGCCGCCCGGGTGATGGACCTGCAGCATCCGGAGCGCAAGATGTCCAAATCGGCGAACTCACCCCTTGGGACCGTTGGCCTGTTGGATTCGCCCGAGGACATCTCGAAGAAGATCAAAAAGGCCGTCACCGACACCGACGGCGAGATGCGCTATGACCGCGGGACCAAGCCCGGGCTCGCCAACTTGTTGGACCTGCTTGCCGCGGCCACGGGTTCCACCCCGACCGAGGTGGCCACGCACTACGAGCGTTACGGCGACCTCAAGGCAGCCGTCGCCGAGGCGCTCGACGAGTTGCTGCGCCCGGTGCGAGAGCGCCGCCGCGAGCTCAGGACGACCCCGCGTACGTCAACGCGGTATTGGCCGACGGTGCGCCCGGGCCCACGAGGTGGCGTCGCAGACTTACGCCAAGGCGGCATCGGCCATTGGACTCTTGGCCCCCACTTGAGCGCCCCGCCAAACGAGGGCGGCGCTAGTTCGTCGCGAACAACACGCCTTCCCACCATGAGTAGAGGTGGTTGAAGGCTTCGGTGATCGGGCCGTGGGCCCCGAGATAGAAATTGAGCACGACGAGACCCATGATGAGGGGCATCGTGTAGGGCCGTATGCGCAAATACGTCGGCCAGTAGCGGGCTGGCAGCAGGCGCTCGAAGAGCACCGAGCCGTCGAGGGGTGGAATCGGCACGAGGTTGAACGCCATCAGTCCGATGTTGGCCAGGCTGAACAAGAAGATGATCTGGGCCACCAGCGGCAGGGTGCCGACGCTCAAGGTGGGGCGTATCCATTCGATGAAGACCACGGCGCTGATGCCCGCCAGCACGGCGTTGGTGGCGGGCCCGGCCAAGGACACCAACACGCCCTGGTTGCGCGGGCTGCGCAGTTGTCCGACATTGACCGGGACGGGCTTGGCCCACCCGAACGCCCCGAATCCCCCGAGCACCAAGAGGGCCGGGACGATCAAGGTGCCGATCGGGTCGATGTGCACGAGCGGATTCAAGGTGAGGCGACCGGCGCGTTGTGCGGTTCGGTCACCGAAGAACTTGGCCACCCATCCGTGGGACACCTCGTGGAGGACGATGGAGGGCACCACGACGCAGAACAAGAGGATCTCTTGCTGGGTGATGTTGTGGTGCAGGACCAACGCGATGAAGATGACCGCCCCGGCGAGGATCCACAGATTGCGCTTGGTCTGAGGGTTCATGGGTCGGCGCCCCGATGGGGCACCGCCCGTTTGGGCCACCTACTGCTTGGCGGCGTCGACGATGCAAAAACGCGCCGCCGGCATGGCTTCGAGCCGGGCCTCGCCGATTGGCTTGCCGCACACCTCGCAGGTTCCATAGGTACCGGCCTCGAGGCGCACCAGCGCGGCGTCGACCTCTTCGAGGGCGTCTTGGAGCTCGGTCGCCAATCGTTCGGCCTCGCCGCGTTCGGCGGTGACCTGGGAGGAATCGGCGAAATTCGAGTCGTAGTTCAGGCCGGTGTCACCCTCATTGGCGAATCCGAGTTCCGCGAGCTGGGCGCGGAAGCTGGCTCGCTCGGCCGCTAAGAGGGCGGCGTAGTCGATGGCTTCGCTGGCGGCCGTGGGGGCCTCATTTGGCATGGCTTCATGCTACGTCCTTGGACCGTCGCTTTGTGCCCGCACGGGGGTGGGCGCTCTCATAGGCCCGTCGTAGGTGCTCAGAGGAGACCTTGGTGTAGCGCTGCGTGGTGGCGATCGAGGCGTGCCCGAGGAGTTCTTGGACCACCCGGATATCGGCGCCGTGGGCCAGCATGTGGGTGGCACACGAATGGCGCAGGACATGGGGGCTGACCCGATCGGCCAGGCCCACCCGCTCGGCGTACTTCTTGACGACCCCAAAGGCCCCGACCCGGGTGAGCCTGCCGCCTCGGACGTTGAGGAAGACCGCCTCGGCGTCGTCACGGCGCTTCCACGCCTTGGGCGCAAAGCGCGGGCGTCCGGCCCCGCTCAACCACTCGGCCAGCGCTGCCTTGGCCATTGATCCGAGCGGGACCACCCGCTCCTTGGAGCCCTTCCCGAGGACACGGATCAACGCCGTGGTGTCGCTTTCCATGGCCTCGGCCACGTCACCGAGGTTCAGGCCGACGACTTCGGAAACCCGGGCGCCGGTGCCGTAGAGGATCTCGAGCAGGGCGCGGTCGCGGAAAACGGCGGGACCGGTGCCGACCACCGAGGCGAGGAGCCGGGCGACCTCGTCCTCACTCAAGGCCTTGGGCAACAGATCGGCCAGGCCAATGCCCGGCAGATCGGCGGCGGGGTCCACCGCGGCCAGGTGCTCTTCGACCAAGAACCGATGCAGGCCCCGAATGCTCGAGAGGGCACGGGCGACCGACGAGGCACTGTGGGTGGAGCGCAGCGTCGCGATGTAGGCCGCCACGTCCGCTCCACTGGCGTTGTCGGGTCGTTGCGGCGGGGAGCGCTGCGCCAGATACGCCTCGTAGGCGACCAGGTCGCGCCGGTAGGAGCTGAGGGTCCGGGGGGATCGGCCGCGCTCGACTTCGAGCCACGAGAGGTACTCCTCGGCCCCGTCGCAGAGCGCGACCCTCGTCACCACGTCAGCGGTCGAGCCGGGCCCGGGCCAAAAGGAGTCCGAGCACAGTGGTCTCGTCGACCAGGGTCCCGTTCTCCACCAGCCGCTCGACGTCGTCGAGGGAGATCACCTCGGTGGTCATGAACCCCTCTTCGACACCTTTTGGGGAAGCCGCGACCCGGGTCAGGCCGGTGGCCAGATAGATGGTCGTGTGCTGGTCCGAGATGCCCGGTGTGTTGAAGGTCGACATCAGAACCTCCATGGAATCGGCCACGAGTCCCGCCTCTTCTGCCAGCTCGCGCCGGGCGGTCGCCTCTTTGAGCTCGCCGTCCTCGTCGCAGGTGCCCGCGGGGGCCTCGAGGACCATGGCATCGACCGAGGCTCGATATTGGCGCACCAGTGTCACGGATCGGTCCTCGTCGACCGCCACGACGGCCACCGCGCCCGGATGGTGGATGATGAAGCGTTCGAAGGGTGCGCCGTTCGGATCGAGGACCTCGACCTGGCCGACCGTAAAGATCCAGCCCACGAAGACCTCTCGCTCGGCGACCTTGCGGAATGTGGGCACGTGCCCCTAAGGAAGGGTGCCGAGGTCGAGCAGATGGGGCTCGCGCCCCTCGGCCCGCTCGAGGGCGGCCCCGAGCAGGTCTCGAAAGAGCGGGTGGGGACGGTCGGGACGGCTTTTGAACTCGGGGTGCGCCTGGGTGCCGACCCAGAACGGGTGCTCGCTCAGCTCGACGAATTGACCAATTGCCCGTCGGGCGAACTGCCCGAACACACCAGGCCGGCGGCTTCGAGCTTGCCCTTGTAGCGGTTGTTGAACTCGAAACGGTGGCGATGGCGTTCGGTGATCCCGAGCGTCGCGTAGGCCTGGGCCACCTTGGTGCCCGGCACGAGCGTCGCTTGATAGGACCCGAGGCGCATCGTGCCGCCCTTGTCGATGATGTCGGCCTGGTCGGCATCAAGTCGATGACCGGGTGCGGGCTGCAGGGAATCGAACTCGCGCAAGTTGGCCCGATCCAGTCCGGCCGGATCACGGGCCACTGAAATCACCATCACCTGGAGACCGAGGCACAGCCCGAGGCAGGGGATCTCGTGGTCCCGGGCGAAGCTGGCTGCGGCCACCATGCCCTCGATGCCCCGCACCCCAAACCCGCCGGGAATCACGATGGCATCGAGACCCCGGAACCGGTCGTCGCCGTTGACCAAGATGTCGGGCACCAACTCGGCGTCGATCCAATCGAGTTCGATCTCGGTCCCGTGATAGAAGCCACCCGAGCGCAGTGCCTCGACGACCGACATGTAGGCGTCGGGCATGTTGACGTACTTGCCGACGATGCCGATCCGCACCGTCGCGACAACGATTCGACCCGATGGACCAGCTCCTCCCATTGGCCGAGTCCCGTCATTGGATAGGCCGACTCAACGATGGCCAGGGTGCGACAGACGAACGAGTCGAGCCCTTGTTCGTGCAGGACCAGGGGGATCTCATAGATGCTCGGTGCATCGACGGCCGAGACCACCGCTTCCATCGGATACGTCACACAGCGCGGAGATCTTCTGCTTCAGGCCCTCTGAGATCGGATGTTCGAGCGGCAGACGATCACGTCGGGTTGGATTCCTCGGCGCGGAGTTCGGTCACCGAGTGTTGGGTTGGCTTGGTCTTTTGCTCGCCCGGGCGAGATACGGCACCAAGTGAGGTGGATGTAACAGACGTTGTCACGGCCGACGTCGCGGCGGAATCTGGCGAATGGCCTCGAGGAAGGGGACGATCTCGATGTCACCAACGGTGCCGCCGATCTCGATGATCACAATGTCGACATCGTCACTGGCGAGGCGACGGACCGTTCTTTGATCTCGTCGGTGACATGGGGAATCACCTGGACGGTGCGACCGAGGAAGTCTCCCCGACGCTCCTTTTCGATCACCGAGCGGTAGATCCAGCCGGTGGTGGTGTTGGACCGCTTGTTCAAGTTCTCGTCGATAAAGCGTTCGTAGTGGCCGAGATCGAGGTCGGTCTCGCCCCCGTCCTCGGTGACGAAGACCTCGCCGTGCTCGCCGGGATTCATCGTGCCGGGGTCGACGTTGATGTACGGATCGAGCTTGCACATGGTGACCCGAAGGCCACGGCACTTGAGGAGTCGTCCGAGCGAAGAGGCGGTGAGGCCCTTGCCGAGTGAACTCGACACTCCCCCGGTGACAAAGATGAACTTGCTCACGCCGCCCGCTGGGCGCCGAAACCTGCGTCAGATGATCGGTGCACCCTCACACGATAATCGACGCGGGAAAGGGCGTGGTGGACGCTGCTCAGTTCGCGTCGGCGCGAGCGATCCCGAGCAGCTCAGCGGCGTGCGCCCGGGCGGATTCGGAGTCTGGGTGACCCGAGAGCATCCGGGAGAGCTCGATGACCCGGTACTTTCCCATCGACCGGCCCCGCCGTCGTGACCGTTCGCCCGTCCCGCTGCGGCCTCTTTCGACGCTGATCTGGTGATCGGCACATGCGGCCACTGGGCCAATGGGTCACGACAATGACCTGTCGACCGAGCGACGCTTCACGCAGTGCTTGGCCGAGTGCGAGCGCAGAAGCACCACCGACCCCGGCGTCGACCTCGTCGAAGACCATCGTCGTCGGCCCGTGCATCGCCACGAGGCGGATCGCCAGCATCGCCCGGGCCAGCTCACCGCCCGATGCGGCCTTGGCCAAGGGCAATACGGCCTCGCCGACATTGGCCCCGAGTGCGAGGGCGATGGGTCCCCGGCCCCTCCGTGCCGACGTGCACCTCGATGCGGGCGCCGGTCATGGCCAAGGAGGCCAGGCGGTCGCGTACCGCAGAGGCGAAACCCTGTGCCGCACCGGCTCTCGTCTCGCGGACCACACGCTCGGCGCGGCCCAGTTCGTCGGTGGTTGCCTCGATCTGGGCCGCCAGCCCTGCGGCCAGGGACTCGGCGTTCTCGAGTTCGCTCAAGCGTGCGGACGCGTCGCTGGCAAAGGCCATCACCGCGGCCAGATCCTCGCCGTACTTGCGCCGCAGCTCGGCCAGGCGCCGTCGGCGCTCTTGCACCTCGGCCAACCGGGCCGGATCGTCCTCCCAGCCCTCCACGACGTCTCGCAGGGCCTGGGCCACGTCGGCCAGTTCAACCGCGGCCGCGGCCAGGCGCCCCCGGTATTCACCAAATGCCTCCCAGTCACCGAGGGCGCTTTCTGCCTCACCGAGGAAACCCCGGACCCCACCGTCTTCGCCCGTGGCCGGATCCAACAGCTGCACGGCGTGGGCCGCTGCGTGGCGCAGGTCGCCCGCGTCGGCCAGGCGGAGCGCCTCTTGATAGAGGGTGCCGTCCTCGTCGGGGTCGCTCAATCCCGCACCTTTGATCTCGTCGATCTGGTAACGAAGGACATCGGCTTCGCGGGCCCGCTGTTGCTCGTCGCCTCCCAGTTCGTCGAGCGAGGCGGCCAGTTCACGCAGTTTTGCCCGCAGGCGGGTCACCTCGGTGACATCGGTCCGGGCATAGGCGTCGAGGACCGCTCGTTGGGCGGCGGGTGTCACGAGTGACTGGTGTTCGTGCTGGCCGTGGATCTCCACGAGTTCGCCCGACACCTCGAAGAGCGCCGAGATGGGCGTCATGCGACCGTCGACCCAGGCCCGAGAGCGACCTTGGGCGGCCACAGTGCGCGAAATGATCACTTCACGTTCGTCGTTGCCTTGGCCAAGATGATGAAGCGCGCTTCGACCAGTGCCTCGGCCGCTCCGGCGTGGACGATGCTTGGACTGGCCTTGCCACCCAACACGAGATGGAGCGCCTCGACGACGAGGGTCTTGCCCGCACCGGTCTCGCCCGTCAAGGCGGTGAGACCGGGCCCAAAAGTGAGGGTGAGGTCCTCAATGACACCGAGGTCGCGGACATGGAGCTCGCTCAGCATCGACTCGGCCTAGCGGGCGCGGTCCGCCAGCAGGCGGACGCGCAGCATCCCGCCGAATCCGTGCGTGTCGGTGCGCACCACACGCACCGGTCGCTCGGCGACGCGGCAGGTGATGGTGGCGTCGGGCTCGAGTCGGGCGATCTCTTCTCCGTCGATGACGAGCACCGCAGCACGGTCGGCGGCGATGGTGACGGCGACTTGTTGTTGGTCGGTGAGCACCAGGCTGCGGTCGAGGGACAGGTGGGGCGCGACCGGGGTCACCACCATGGCGCGCAAGGCCGGCGAGAGGATCGGGCCCCCCGCCGAGAGGTTGTAGGCGGTCGAACCGGTCGGGGTGGCGATCAGTAGCCCGTCGGCCGAATAGGTCAGCACTTCTTCGCCGTCGATCGAGGTCGACAAGCGGACGGTGTGCCCGAAGATGATCTTTTCGAGGACGACCTCATTGAGGGCGAGATGGGTGAAGGCCGCATCGCTGAGAGAACGGTCGTCAATGGCCACCTCGAGGGCGCAGCGAGCCTCGATGACCGAGCGGTCCTCGAAGACGGCACACAGGGCCTCGCGTACCTTTTCGGGTACGACGTCGGGGAGGTAGCCAACCCGGCCGAAATTGACCCCGAGGACGGGGACGTCCTCGGCCCAGGCCAGCCGCACGGCGCGAAGGAACGTGCCGTCGCCACCCATCGAAACAATGCAGACGCTCCCAGACAGGTCAACGGCGTCCATGTCGAACTCACGGCCGCCTTCGGTGACCCGATCGGGACCACTGAACTCCAAGATCCGGGCCGTGTCGCCGCGCGAGGCGACCCATTGGGCGGTGTCACGGGTCAGGGCGAGCGCATCGGGACGCTCGGGGTGGACGAGAAAGGTGGCGGTCACCACGTAGAGGTCACGCCCTCAATTCGCGCCGTCGGACTCGTCGCGCCGGTTTACCGCGGCGGCGACCGCCTGCTCGATGAGCGCCTCGGGCACCGCGGGGCGCACCGCCGCGTTCCGCGGGTGCACGAGGAATTCGACATTGCCGGCAGGGCCGGTCAGTGGGGAAACCATCACCCCCATGATGCCGGTTCGGGCCGCCACAAGTGCGGACGTCACCTTGATCAGCACATCGCGCCACACCGCCGGGTCGTGCACCACCCCCTTTCCGTGGGCCACAATGACCCGGCCGGCTTCGAATTGCGGCTTGACCAAGAGGACATAGTCGCAGTCGGGGGTGCTGATCGGACCGGTCAGGGCCTCGAGGACGCTGAGCAGCGAGATGAAGGACAGGTCGGCGGTGATCAGCGAGCACGCCACGAAGTGCGGGTCAGCCGCCTCGAGCACCTCGTTGGTCAGATTGCGTACATTGACCCGCTCGAGCACCGTAATTCGCGGATCGTGGCGAAGTCGATCGTCGAACTGGCCATGGCCGACATCGACGGCATAGACGTGTGCGGCACCGCGTTGGACCAGGCAATCGGTGAACCCCCCGGTCGACGCACCGGCATCGATGGCCCGGCGACCGGCCACCTCGACCCCGAAGCGCTCTAGGGCGGCATCGAGTTTTTCGCCGCCGCGACTGACGAAGCGTGCCGGGGGTCCCAACAGGACCACCGGTTCATGGGGGGCGACCAGGCGGGCCGCCTTGTGGGCCGTCGTCCCCGAGACCACCACGATGCCCGCTGCAATGGCCTCGTGGGCCTCGCTGCGTGTGGCGACGAGGCCTCTGCGGACCAGCTCGGTGTCGAGACGCCGGCGAGCGGTGTTGCTCAGTTGCTTCCGCCCGTCGCGGGGTTGGATTTGGGCGTCGACGATTTCGATGCGGTCTTGGCCGCGGTGGCCTTCTTGGCTGGGGCCTTCTTCGCCGGGGCCTTCTTGGCTGGAGCCTTTTTGGCCGCCGGGGTGGCCTTCGTCGTGGCCTTCTTCGAGGCACCCTGGGTCTTTCGGCCAGCCGGCGTCACCCGATTGGTGGCCTGGCGGGCCGCCTTGGCACCCTTGGCCGCGGTCGACTTGGCCGTGGTCGTGGTGCCGCTCGCGGTCTTCTTCGCGACATCGGCCCCTTTGGCTGCGGTCTTGCGCGCCGTGTGGGCGCCTTTGGTCGCGGTCGTCCTGGCCGAATGAGCCGTGTCCGTCGCGGTCTTCTTGGCCGCCTTGGCGCTCTTGGCGGCCCGTGTCGATGCCCCCGACGTGGCGGCGCGTCCGGCGTCGGCCGAGCGCTTCAAGATGTCGGCGACCTGGTTGGCCAGATTCTCGATGGTGGCGTTGTCGACCTTGCTCAACTGCACCGACACCTCATGTCGCACCAGTTCGAGGACCTGCTCGGTGGTCTTGCGGCTGCGGTCGACGAGGTTGTCGACCCAATCTTGGGTCTGACCACGCTGGATGTCGCCCGCGTTGGCCAATTCCTTGACGATCTCTTCGGCCCGGGCCCGAGTGACCTGCCCAAACACGGTCCCTGCCTCGACGTATTTCTTGATTCGTTCGTTCGTAGCCATGAAACTAGAGTATCTGATCTGCTAGCTAATAGCAAGCACTATTTTGCGCCGAGATCGAGGGTCGAGCGCACCAACGTGGCCAGATCGGGCGCCACCGCATCGGGGGCGGGATCGGTCGGTACCGCATCGGGGGCGGTGACCCCCGAGAGGACGAGGGCGAAGGGAATGGCGAGTTGGGCGGCCAAGGCCCCATCGGTGGCGGGACGATCCCCCACCATTACCCGCAGATCAGCGGCCCGCCCGATAATCGCGGTCGCCGTCGTGGGGTGGGGCTTGCCGGCCACCTCGGGCCGGCGTTCGGCCGCGGTGGCGACCGCGGCGAGGATGGCGCCGCCCCCCATTGTCAGGCCGCTAGGGGTCGGGTGGGTCGGGTCTTCATTGGTGCCGATGAGCCGGGCGCCGGCGCGGACGACTTGGGCGGCTTTGGTGACCGAGTCGAAGTCGAAGGACCGTGTCCAACCGACGATGACGACATCAGCCTGGGCATCGTCGACGACCGTGACGCCACGGCGCTGCAACGCCTCGCGTACCCCGTCTTCGGCCAGGACGAAGGCCCGAGAACCCGGAGCCACCATTTCTGCGGCCACGTCGGCCGACGACACGAGGTCATCGTCGGTTGCGCTGATTCCGCAGTTGGCGAGACGAGCATGGAACACCTCGCGGTCGGTGCCGAATTGTTCGTGGCGAACAGGACACGGCACCCGGCGCGCCGGAGCGTCGCCACGGCCCAGTCGACGCCGTCTATTGGTTCTCCACTGAGCCAGATCACGCCGTCGAGATCGATGACCCAGGTTCCCCCGGGCGGCGGCGGCCACATGCCGGGCGAGAATAGCTGGCTGTGCACATTGTCCGTCGTAGCCCGGCCTCACCGCGCGCCGCGTCCAGTCCGGTCGCCGGGTGCGGCCCCACGAACCCTCCAACGTCGGTGACCCACCCCGGTATGCGCTCCGCCGTACCTTGTTGGCTGTGATCCCGCCCGGCTGCCATGCCTGAAAACCGAGGCCCCACGTCGCCAGCGCGCCCGGCTCGGGCGTCGACCTCGCGGCGGCGACGGCGCCTGGCCACCACCATCACTGTGATCGTGGTGGCGGTGGCACTCATCGCCATTGTCTTGACGGTCGGATCGGGGCACCATGGCGACTCAGGGGCGCTGCGCGCCGCCATCACCCCCTCTTCGATCGCCACGTCGGTGCCGAGCACCACCTCGACTACCGTCGCGCCCCCTCCCCCAACGACGACCACCTCAACCACCAATCCGGCGGGTTCGCTCCCCCAGACCGACGCATTGCCCAGCAGTGATTCACCGCAGTTCGGGGCCAACATGGCCTCGCTGTGGTCGGCTATTACCCAGAACGCTCCCGATGCCGCGCTCGTTCCCGAAGCCGCCTACCTCCAGCTCAAGACCTTGCCGTCGGACTCGAGCCATTACGAGGACCGCCTCTTGTACGACTACTCACTCGACATCGTGGCCGCCAACGGCCTGCTCGGGCCCGGGGCGTCGACCGCCACACTGGTTGGGGTCAACGTCCCAGAGCAGTATGCCCACTGGGTCCCACCCGGGGTCTGTGACAATCAGATCGGCTATTTCGAAGTGGCGAATGCCCGGGTGGTCTATGACGAAGGTGGGGTGACCCACTCGTTCGGCATCGCGTCGCTGATCTCGTGGCGTGGGGAGTGGTACGTGGTGCACCTCGGGGCCATCCTGCGTGATTCTGACAGCGGGATCGTGCTCGACCCCGAGGTCGGCGCCGGCTATTCCGCCCCTTCCTCGACGTGTTGAGGCCCCCGTCTACGGCGGGGCCAAGACCGTGATGAAATCGCGGTTCCATCCGGACTGATACTGGTCGGCGGGGCGGTTCTGGCCCGGTATCAAGGTGGTGAGCGCTCCGCCAGGGGTCCCAGCCCGACGGCCTGGATCCATTCGGGGTTGATATCGAGTTCCATGGCGGTGACGGCTCCGGCGTCGACCAGCCCCGTCGCCAGGTCGCCCGGGACCAGTGACATGCCACCGGCGTAGAGGATGTTGCCCTGGGCATCCTCGCCCAATCCGCTGCGTGGCACGGCGGGGCCTGGACCCAACATTGCGCCCCATGCCTCGACGTTGCCGGCAATGGACTGACGCACCCCCGCTCACCAGCGGGACGAGATTCTGGCGCACACTGGCCACCTGTTCACCGGCCGCCGGGACGCTCTGCCCCCAGACTCCAATGTGCCCTGTTCCGTTCGTGTCGATGACGAACGAGGCGTCGCCGGGCACCAAGGGACTGAGCACCTGGCCGTCGAGTTCGAACCCGCCGGCATCGGCGTTCATCTTGAAGCCACCGTTAAATGCCGCGAGCAGTACCGGGGCTTCTTGGGGAGCAATGGTCATCTGTCGTTCGGGTTCACCACGGCCGACCCGATCGGCGGGTCCTCGCTGCCTACGTGGAGCTGATATTGCACCGCGGTGCGACGGAACCGAACCACGGTGACCGCCCCACCCGAGGGACCCGTGAAGCTCCGCTCATCGACCGCTGTGCCCGCGGCGTCGGTGCCGACGACGGTCCACCCGGGTTCCTCGGTCGTCGTCGTGGTCGTTGGCGGCAGCGTGGTCGTCGTCGTCGTGGTGGTCGAGGTGGTCCGCTGCGTCGCGGCGGTCGCCGATCCGGGCGCCTTGGATCCCAATCTGCGCCGCAACCACTGGCGACGACGCACAGCGCAGCGACGGCCAGGCCGAGTCGGAACCGGCGCGGCGACAGGGCGCGTCGGTTGTCTGACATTCGATGACTCCCCCATTTCACCCGACATTGTGCGTCACAATGGAGTGACAGTGGGTGCAGGGCGCTCCGGGCCGGTATAACGATCCAGTACAGCGCGCCGCACTCCTGGTGGCGGTCGACCGCTCAGTTTGGGTCGGGGGAATCGTGCTTGTCGGCGAAGAGGGCTTCGTCGGCCCGGGCCAACAACTCCTCGGCGGTTTCCGTGCTCGTGCCCAGCACGATGCCGAAACTGGCGCTGACCGCAACCGTGGTGCCACCAATGTCGAACGGCTCGTCGAATACCGAACGGAAGCGTTTGG